>CAWKJE010000045.1:0-201130 GCA_963849735.1 uncultured delta proteobacterium | reverse complement strand
CATCAAGCCCAGGCTGACCAGCCTGGCCGCCCTCGGGCTATTCATGGTGATGGTGCTGGCGACAGGATTCCACCTTCTGCGCGGAGAGGCTCGCTTCACCCCCGTCACCATAGCTCTGGGAGCGCTCGCCGCCTTCGTCGCCTGGGGCCGCCTGCGCTGGGCTCCCGTGCGAGCTAGGGGCGAGTAGGCAATTCCCCTGCCAGCTCGGCGCGATTTCGGCCCGAACTTCCTTTTCACCGAGGGTGCGCCGGGCACCGCGCCCGGCAGCGACGCTTCGACTGATTCCGCCGGGCTGGGCGTCGACTGAGTACGCCCAGTAGCCGTTCCGGATCGCCGCGGCGGCCATGAGAGCCGCCAGGGTGTCCAGAATGCTCTAGAGTACGGGCATGATCCCAGCCCGCGTGCGCCGCCTGACCCCCGTGCTGTTCGTGCTGTCAACCGCCTGCCACGGCAAGCACGACGTGCTGGCGCCCTCCGACTCCTACCTGCTCTTCGTGCCGGCCGAAGGAGCGGTGGCGGGCCAGCCGCTGCGGGTGCGCAGGGTCGACGTCGCCTACCCGGCGGTACAGCCGCTACCCGGCCTGTTCGAGGCCGGCTTCGCCTCCGAGATGCTGCGCACGGTCTATCTGGCCGAGCAGTTCATACGCGACGCAACAATCGACGGCAAGAGGTTCAGCGATCTGGGCCGCTACAACGCTGGCCTGCCGGTCTGCTTGGTGGTTGGAGTCGACCGCATGCCCTATGCGCGCGGACTTGCCATCACGGGCAGCCTATTCGGCAGGGACGACCGACCGACCTTACCGTGGCTAGGCCTTCCCGCCGAGCCCGGGCGCGACAAGGCCCTGCTGCAAACCCTGGCCAGTCACTTCGCCGCATATGCGGCCGAGCTGATAGCGACCGGAGGCGAGCTCGAGGCCGGGCCGCCGCCGCCGCGCGCTCTGGTGGATGGCTATCGGATGGCGCTGGAGGTGGTGGCCCGCGAGTGGCGCACCACGGCTGGTCCGGCCGGGGTCATCCAGTCCGACGAAGGCACGGCCGCGCAGCGTGACGTCTTCGCGCTGGTGCGGGAAAACCGCGCCATACTCGACGACTCCCATGCCCTGCGACCGGCGCGCGAGATCATTGCCTCGCCCGGAGTGGCGGCCACGGTGATCTACCGCATGGCCCAGTCGCGGGCGGTAGGACCGCGCGTGGCTCCGGAAGCGTTCTACGCTCCCTTCGCCAATAACCGCATGCCCCCAGGAGTCAGCCCCGCCGCCATCCTGGGCAGCTTCAGAAACTTTCAGGCCAAGCTGCTCGGCGCCTGGGCGACGGCGGTCTTGCGCGGGCGGCCTCCCCAAGACATCGTTGATTTGGTGGAGCTCTACGGCTTGGCCTTCCCGGCCGAGCGAGCCGAGGTGACGCGCATCTTCGTGGTCACCACTTACGGCGCCACGGTGGAGGCTGGCGGGGCGTCCACGAATGCCAACGACGCTCAGCACACCCTAGCGGAGCTTACCGCCTTGTCGGCTCAGGTGGTAGCAGGCAAGCGAACCTTGCGGGATGCGCTGGCGACGTCAGCCAAGTAGGGGCAGCCTAAGCGAGGGCAGGGAGCGAACTGGCCAAGTGCAGGGCATCTGCGCTACAAACGCGTTGTGAGCACCATTGACTTCGCCCAGACGAGCATCGTGGTCACCGGCGGCGCCGGTTTCCTCGGCAGCTTCGTGGTGGAGGAGCTGCGCCGCAGAGGGGCGACGCTGGTCTTTGTCCCACGCAGCCACGACTACGACCTGGTCGACCGCCAGGCGTGCCGGCGCTTGCTCCTGGCCAGCAAGCCCGACCTGGTCTTCCACTTGGCGGCAAGGGTAGGGGGGATAGGGGCCAACCGGGAGAACCCGGGGCGATTTCTGTTCGAAAATGCCGCCATGGGCCTCAACCTGTTCGAGGAATGCCGGCTGGCCAAGGTGGCCAAGCTGGTCGCCACCGGTACCATCTGCGCCTATCCCAAGTTCGCCCCGCTGCCGTTCCGCGAAGACGACCTGTGGAACGGCTATCCCGAGGAGACCAACGCGCCCTACGGGATCGCGAAGAAGATGATGTCGGTCCTGTCCCAGGGCTACCGGGAGCAATACGGGATGAACAGCATCGTGCTCTATCCGGTCAATCTCTACGGCCCGCGCGACAACTTCGATCCCGGATCGTCGCATGTCATTCCGGCGCTGATCCGCAAGTGCGTCGAGGCGCGCCAGGCGAGCCGGGATGAGATCGTGCTGTGGGGCGACGGCTCGCCCACCCGAGAGTTCCTTTACGCCGCCGACGCCGCGCGGGGCCTGGTGATGGCAGCGGCCGGCTATGACGCCAGCGATCCCGTCAATCTGGGCACCGGCCGGGAAATCTCCATCCGTGATCTGGCGAGCATGATCGCCGAGATGACCGGATTCACCGGCCGCCTGCGCTGGGATACCAGTCAGCCCAACGGGCAACCCCGCCGACGGCTCGACGTCTCGCGAGCACGCGAGCGCTTCGGCTTCGAAGCCACGACTTCATTTGCAGACGGCCTGCGGGCCACCATCGCCTATTTCGAGGACCAACGGCAGAAGGGAGCTTTATGAAGCGAGCGCTGATCACGGGTGTAACGGGGCAAGACGGATCGTATCTGGCGGAGTTGCTCCTGCGCAAAGGCTACGAGGTCATCGGCCTGGTGCGCCGATCGAGCTCGTTCAACACCGACCGCATCGAGCGCATCTACCAGGACCCGCACACGAGCGACTACCGCTTCAAGCTGGTCTACGGCGATCTGGAGGATGCCAGCTCGCTCAATCGCATCATTCGCACCACCACACCGAGCGAGATCTACAACCTAGGCGCGCAGAGTCACGTGCGGGTCAGCTTCGACGTGCCGGACTACACCGCCGACACCGTGGGTCTCGGCACCCTGCGCCTGCTCGAGACACTGCGTGAGACGGGGCAAAAGTGCAAGCTGTACCAGGCCTCGTCGAGCGAGATGTTCGGCGGCTCGCCGCCGCCGCAGGACGAGACCACGCCATTCCGTCCTCGCAGCCCCTACGCTTGCGCCAAGGTCTTCGCCCACCACCTGTGCGAAAACTACCGCGAAGCCTATGGCATGTTCATCTGCAGCGGCATCCTCTTCAACCACGAGTCGCCCCGACGGGGTATCCCCTTCGTCACCCGCAAGATCACCCGGGCGGCGGCCCGCATCAGCCACGGTCTCGACCGCAAGCTGTTCCTCGGCAATCTCGAGGCAAAACGCGACTGGGGCTTTGCCGGAGACTACGTCGAGGCCATGTGGCTCATGCTCCAGCAAGAGCAACCCGACGACTACGTGATCGCAACCGGGGAATCCCATTCGGTGCGCGAGGCGCTGGAGGTGGCGTTCGGGACGCTCGGGCTCGACTGGCGCAAGCATGTCGAGATCGATCCGCGCTACTTTCGCCCGACCGAGGTCGACCACCTGTGCGGCGATGCCAGCAAAGCCCGCGCCAAGCTGGGCTGGCAACCGAAGGTCCACTTCAAAGAGCTGATTGAGATGATGGTCAAATCCGACGAAGCCGACGTCCGCTCAGCCCTGGAGGGCCGCGCCCCCGCGGTGTGACTATCTCACGGGGGACTGGCTCGCTCTCGCTCGCAGTCCCCCGGTCCCCCCTCGCTTCGCCCAGCTAAGCTGGGCTGCGCTCGCCCGCAAGGACGCCCGGCCAAGTGGGTTCCCATTACCCGACATGCGGATGCACTCGCGTGGCCCTCTCGGTCGTCGGAGTGCCTGACCGGGTTGACATTCACCGGTGATCGCGCAAGATCGCTTCGTGGGTCGAGCTGAATTGCGGCTGATTCGCATCCAGAAACTCGCACGCGAGGTGTTCACGAGCGACGCCGCGGTAGCAGAGTGGCTGACCACGGATGATATCGCACTAGGGAAGAGCACGCTGCTCGCCATGCTATCCACCGACGTTGGCGCGGCCCAGGTCACGAACCTGCAGGCGACGATTCACGGCGTTCCGCTGTGAGGGCTTTCCGTATCGTTCTGCAACGCTCGCAGGACGAGACGGCGGGAAGCGCGGCGCCTCCGCCAAGCTTTTGCGCTAAGATCCGGGCCGGGAGGCGCATTCCATGAAGGCACCCAAACCGACGGCGACGGTCACGCAAGCGCAGCAATGCTGCGGCTCGCACGACCACGTTCAACCGGACGTTGTTCTTGTCGGTGCAAGCTCCGTGAACAGACAGGACCCGCTCGCGAGTTTGACCGACGAGCAACGTGCCTGGGCGGTTAGATCCGAGAAGCTTTGGACCAAAGCCCACGAGCTTGCCCGCAGCAAACCGGGCACCGACCCAGGGGACGTGTACCACGCGCTCCGCTGCCTGGAACTGCCGGTTTCCGAGCGCCTTCGCCGAGGACTCGCCCGTGGCAAGCTTCGCCCTCAATCCCGCTGAGCGAAGGCTGCTGACCGCGCTGGCCCAGCGGGGCGTACCGTTCATCCTGGTCGGCATGGGTGCAGCCTTGGTCGAGGGTGCCCCGGTTGCCACGCAGGACATCGATCTGTGGTTTTCCGATGCCAGCGATCCGCGCATAGCCCTGGCCGCCGACGACGCTGGGGGCTTCTGGATCTCGGGTTTTGGAATGCAGCCCCCTGGCTTTGGTGGGACAGACCTCGAACGAATCGACGTCGTTCTGACCGTCCACGGCCTCGATTCCTTCGCAGAGGAATTCTCCCGCGCGCTAGAGGTTGCTGTCGACGACCTACGCGTGCGCATCCTCCCACTGGAACGCGTCCTGGCGAGCAAGCTGTTCCTCCGGAGAGCCAAGGACCTCGCGCAGATCCCCGCGCTCGAGGCCACGCTGCTGGCGAGGCAAACGCCTTCGCAGAAATAGCCCCAAAGACGCCGTCCAGATTGGGTTCCCATCACCCGCGGAGGCGAAGGCGGGCTTCGCCCGCCGGAGCCATAGCGCGGGAGGGTTTGGGAACCCTCCCAGGGTTCCCATTACAGCCGATAACAGATATTATGTCAACTTCGCCCTTGGCGAGAACGCCATCCCCAGCCGCCCACCTTCTCACCTGGCTCAGAGGTTCAAGCTAGCCGCCTTGTCACGCTGGAGCTGGCCTAACTCGGCGGCGGCAGCTTCCAGCGCTGGGGAGCGCGACGGCTCGGCCGCGATGGCCGCCAGCGCCTTCTCCAAGACCGCGTTGTCGCGCACTACCCGGGCACGCAGGGCATCGTACATCTCCCGAAAGGCAGCGTGGAAGGCCTGCAGCTGGTCGCCCTTACGCAGCTTGCCGGAGTCCGAGGCGAGCTTGTTGTCGCGAATGCGGCCGAACGATAGGCCGATCTTGTACAGGGGTCCGACAATCTTGTGGGTCATCCAGATGCCCGCCGCCGTGACCGTCACGACCAAGACCACGCCGAAGGCCAAGATCCACCAGAACACGACCCGATCATTGGCCTTGAGCTGCACCTCCAACTCGTGCGCCGTGCTCGGCTCGACCGAAGCCGTCATGATGACGACGCGGGTCGTCTCCTGGGTGGCGACGTAGATACGATAGCCTAGTACCGCCGTGAGCGAAACCGCGACGGCGAGGATGAAAACCGTGTAGCGGAGCTGAAGGCTCGCGTCGAGTAGGTAGTTGCGCAGCTTCCGCTTTTGCTGACAACGATCGGGATTGGTCATCTATGCGCTCCTGTCCTTATGCTCCTGTGCCGCAATCAACTTCATGCGTCGCGACTACCCGCCTTGGGATTTGAAATAGCCGAGCAGGCTGTCGCCCAGCTGCCCGGCCGACGCTTCGATACAGCTCCGTCGGGCGCCCTGCCGATCGCGACTGCCCCCCTGGACTGCCGCGCCTGCGCTAGTCCAAAGAATCACGCTGCGCGACGGCCAGCGCGCCACCATGACCTTGACCTCGCAACTCGTCTCGCCGGCCGAGCCGGCCTCTTCCAGCTTGCTAACGTTGCCGTCCACCAAGAAGGCCGGTCGCCCGCCGCGACCCAGGTTCCTTTCCTCCGCGCCCTCGGCTACCACCACCTGAGGGAGCTCCTCGAGAGCCTTCCGGAGACTGCCGCGGAGCAGGCCGAGCAAGCTGCTGTCAGCCGCTTTGCTTCCGCCGGTAAAGGGACCAAGCTTCAAGTAAAGCTTTCGATCTTTGCCGCCCTCTTCGACACGACGAGCCAGCAGAATGGCCAACGCCTTTTCGACTTGCTCGCGCACGAAAGCGTCGCGCTCCTGCGCGCTGATCCGCTTGAGCGCGGCCACCGCCTTGTCTCCCCCGAGCTTGCCTAGCGACTGGGCCGCCATCGCCCGCACGGTTTTGCTGTCGTCGCTCATGGCCTCGACCAGGGCATCCACCCCGTCCGGATCACCCAGCTTGCCCAGGAGAAGTGCCGCCTGGGTGCGAACCTTGTAGCTCGGATCGGTGAGCAGAGCCCGCCCCAGATCGGCAACCTTGCCCGCCGCCTGCCCGGCCTCCGAGACTGCCAGGGCAGCGACCAGGTACATAGCTGCGGCGAATACCAGGACGCGCCCCGGTCTCATTCAGGCAAACCCCGCTCCCGGAGCGACCAGTGCGAGGGGAAACGGATGACGAAGGCCGAGCCAGCCCCAGGAACATCCTCCACACCGGTGGTTCCGTGGTGCACCTCGACAATGACCTTGGCCAGGGCCAGACCGGCCCTATGAGCCACGCGCGTGGCCTTCTCGGCAGAGGAATCGACATAGGGATCGAAGAGCTGTGAGCGCGCCGCCTCGGGGATCTGGTGTCGGTCGCCGTAAATGCGCAGGCGTGCCGCGCCGGCATCGGAAGAGACGTCCAAGAAGCACGTCTGATTTTCCGGCTGGCGCAGCACGTGACTCGCCAAAATGGTCACCGCTTCGTTCAGGTAATTGCCGTCACCGCTGATTGGTAACGAGTAGCCCGTGCTGTCCACGACGATGCGCTTGCGGTCGCTCGACGCCCCCGGGGCCAGGCTCGCGCGCACCGAATCGCAGATCTCCGACAGGATGACCTTGCCCGGTCTGAGAATCACATCGCCGGCCTCGAAGCGCTCGAATTCGAGAATGGTTCGCAAGTTGCGCACCATCTCCCGGAAGGTCCGACGAGTCTCATCCACGCACTCCTCGAACTCGGGTCGGTCGCCGGGGCTGCCGGCAGGGCTTTGCGCTATGTACTCGAAATTGGCCTGAATAGCGCCGAGCAGATTCTGAATATCGTGGATGAGCCCACGTACCCAGCGGCGCTTCTCGTTGATAGCGCTGCTCTGCGCTTGCCGCCTCCGGTCGAGCTTGCGATATATGGCCTGAGACCGGAGCAGAGCCCAAAGCCGCGCCCTTCTCTCTTCCTTGCTGGTCGTGGGAGAAAAGAGCGCATCAGCTCCCGCCGCCAAGGCGTCCAAACGCAAGACGTCGTCCGACTTTTGCTGGGAAAAGATGATGATGGGGAGAAAATGGGTGCGAGTGTTCGCCTTCAAGCGCTCACACAGGTCGACTCCCCCAGCGCTCGAGATGTGCTCGTCGATGAGCACGACGTTCGGTCGGTGCAAGAGGGCTTCCTCGAAGCCTGCATCGGCAGAGCTAACCACCTGGACGTTGATGGCCTCGCCCCGCAAAAACTCCACCAAGGAACGAGCAGCGTTGCGATCCGACGCGATGACCAAGCCCTCCACTCCCCCCGGGATCGCGGAGACCTCGTTTCGCGTCGTACGTTCATTAGGGAGCATTCGCCGCGCAAGTCCTCGCTAAATTCACCGTAACAGAGGTGCGGCACTCTTTCAAATTAGCTCTCCCGGGATTTGGCCCGAAGCTCCATGGAATCTTTAGCCCCGGTGGGAGCTTCGGATTAGCTCGAGCATAGCTCTCTCCCAGCTCAAGCCAACGACGAGCAGCCCCGGCCATCTCAAGTAGCATGATGTAGGTAATTTGACTTCATTCCATCACATATCCTACTATGTGGGCATGAGAAGAAGCCCGCCCCAAATCGAGTCGAACGATGATAGCCGGAGCAGCCACGAGCAGCGCCAGCACCTCCGCTTCGACAAGGTGTTCCCCGTCCGCGTTGAATCAGTGCTCTTCGGCGAGCTGCCCGGTATAGCCAGGAATGTCTCAGCCGGGGGCATCTTCATCGAAATGCGCGACCCCCTCCCCTTGGGCGCCCGAGTTCGCATCTCGTTTCTCAACCCCGAGGAGACCGCCGAGATCGTGGCGCTCGGCGAGGTGAAGAACCACTACTTCGTAAACTACGTCCAGAGTGGCGCCACTCGATCAGTCTCCGGCATGGCGGTGCGCTTCGACGCTTTCGAGCACGAAAGCCAAACCGTGCTCGACGACTGCCTCAACCGCCTGCGCGTGCTGAACTGACGCCATTCCGCGTCACTCAGCCATGCGAGGACGCACCGTGACAGCCTCCTGCAAGGGGACGCTCACGTCCGAGTCGATGGGAATCTCGACATCGCGCGGACCCGCGACAATGGTCAGCGTCTTGGTACCATCGCGCATGCTGAGCTCGTAGCGCCCGGGCAAAATGCCGGTAAAGGAAAAGTGCCCGTCGCTGCCGTCCACCGATGCCACCGCGGGGCGCGGAAAAGCCAGAGGAGAAGACCGACTTATGAGCAGTGCGCGAATGCCGGAGGGGAGAGATCCTGGCTGCGCGACAACGACGTGGCCGGACACCCGCGATCCCTTATGCCTGAGAATAAGCGACACATCGACGTCGGCACCGTCGGGCAATTCTATCTTCTCTGGGGGATAGGCGAGCATGTCCCCCTTGCGGGCCCAGAGGTAATAGGTCCCCGGGGCGAAGCGGTCCTGCGCGAAGAGACCGCTATGGTCGCTCGTCCAGAAGATCGGCGTGGTCGGGACCCCGGGCACCTCTGATAACACCGCGGCCACGGTGGCGTTGGGCTCCGGATCGCCATCCTTGTCGCGCACCGAACCGCGAATAACCGTGGCCCGCGCAAGCTTGATGGGAACCCGAACGCCCGACCCGGCCTGCACACCCTTCATCACCAGCGGCCGCCAGCCGAACTTGGATATGCGCAGGTAGTAGCGGTGCAGCTCCAGGCCGCCCAGCACGAAGCTTCCATCTTCTCCGGTTCTGGCCGTCCCGCTGGCCACGCCGTCTTCGGACGTTCGCAGCGCGGCAACCTCGGCGTCGGCCACCGGTACCGAGGGATCCGAGCCATCGACGATGCGCCCCTTGATCGTGCTCTCCGGGCCCAAGTGGAAAACCCGGGGCTGGCCCACCGCCATCAGCAGCAGCTTTTCGGCCGGCAAGCGTTCGACGATCTCGCTGGCCAAGCCCGGGCGCCGGAAGCGAAGAGAGTATGTCCACGGTCCGTTGCGCAGGCGCACTTTGAAGGAGCCGTCCTTCCCCGACACCTCTTCGGCCAGAGCAGTCTGCTCCGTGCCACGGGCCACCCAGACGTCAACGTGGACGCCTTCCAGACGCCGCCCGTTTTCATCGACCACCCTACCCGACAGGAGCACCTCGGGTCGGTCGAAGGTGTCACGGTTGAAGGTGGCACGTTGAAAAGCGAGCTCGTCATCGAGCGTGCAGCTGGGCTTTCCCGACCAGGGCAGCGCGCATTCCGGCGCCAGCATGGTACAGAATTCCAGGCAATTCTCCTCGTCCTTGGGATCGCAGATCACGGGTCGGGACTGATCCGCCTCCAGGAGAGGCAAGGATCCGCTATCCCGACTGTTGCAGTATACGCAACCCTCGGGCTGCTCCACGCACATCGCGTCACGCGGGACGGGAGGAGGGCTACCCAGGGGCTGGCTGTTACGCGAGCCGGGCGAGCGCTTGCACGCCATGGCGGCTAGACCGCTCAGCAAAATCGTTAATGCCATGCCCCCGCGTGGTCGCATCGGTTGCGCTTAAGGAGTATAGGCGAGGAGGCTCTCGGCAAGGCGCAAGATCGGCGGTAGAAATCCACCATGGAAGGCAAGCGCGGCAGGTTCATCGTCCTCGAAGGCATAGACGGATCGGGCACTACCACCCAACTCGACCGAGTCGTGGGTATCGTGGAATCGCTGGGATTCCCGGCGACGGCGACCCAGGAGCCCAGCCGCGGTCCGATCGGACGTCTGCTGCGCCAGGCCCTGCAGGGTCAGCTAGCCATGCCCGACGGGAGCAAAATGGAGGGCCGGACCATGGCCCTGCTCTTCGCCGCGGACCGCCGCGATCACCTGCAGCGTGAGATAGAGCCGCATCTAGCGGCGGGAACCACGGTGGTATCGGACCGCTATCTGCTGTCATCGCTGGCCTACCAGGCCGAAGAAGCCGACCGAACCTGGGTCACCTTGCTCGCGGACGGCCTGCCCCACCCGGATCTGACGATCCTGCTCGACTTGCCGGTTGCGGTCGCGGCCCAGCGTCGAGCTGCCGCCAGGCGGCATACAGAACGCTACGATGCCGATTCCTACCTCACACGAGTGGCCAGCAACTACCGTGACCTCGCCAAGCGGGATCCGAGCGTGGCCGTTATCAACGGCGCCGCTGACCGGAACCAGGTGACGGAGGCCATCCGCCGCATATTGGCGGCGTTCTTCGCGGCTAACCCATGCTAAACCGAGCCATGCCTCGACGCCCGTTCCTCATGCTGGCGATTTCTGCCTTGGCCTGGTCGTGCGCGACATCGGCGGAGCCCGAGCGAGCAGCACCGGGGCCCCACCCTGGATTGGGATCCCTGGCCTATGAGATGCCGCCGCCAGCAGACGCCGCCGCCGGCCCCCCTGCCCTGGTCTCCCCTGCCCTGGTCTCCCCTGCCCCGCCCTTCGCGGCGCCCCGCATCTGTGACCTGTACGCCAAGCCGGGCGTGCTCAAGCGTGGGCCGCTACTGCGCTTGCTCGACGCCGGGCTACCGCGCTGGCTGCAAGGGGTAGAGGGCGACCGCGCGCTGGCCGACCATCGTTTCCAAGGCTGGCTAGTCAAGAGCATCTACCCGGATGACCCATGCTACCAGGATTTGGACTTGCGACCGGGTGATATCGTCCAGAAAGTCAACGGCAAGGCCATCGAACGCCCGGAGCAAGCCTTCGACGTCGCCCAGGCCCTGCGCACCGCTCCCGCGCTGGTGGTGGACTACCTGCGCGACGGCAAGGCCCGCAAGCTAAGCCTGGGGATAACCGACGGGCCCTAGTCGTCAGCGGCGCGCGCGGGCCGCTAGCCGGGCCACGTGGTCGAGCACCATGGTGGCGTTCGGAGCGCGGGCGTACACGTAGAGAGCCGCCGGGGCGTCATCGGGCAGGACCTCCTCGCCGACGCGCAAGTGCTTGCTGACCGCGAACACGATGGGCTCGCCCAGACCACGCTCCACCATTTCCACCCTCTTCCATACCGCGGCGCGACTCCAAAAACCCAACAATTCGAAAAACACCCGCTGACCGGTCTGGCGATCCACGAACTCTAGATCGGGGACGCAGACGCCGATGCCCGGCACGTCGAGGATGTCCTGGGCGGGCCCAATCTGCCAGGGTGAAGCGAGGTTGCGCAAGTCGCTCAAGAGCCCGGTCGCCTCCCCGATGGCAGAGCTCGCCTCGGGCAAGTCCACCTTTTCTCCCGAGATGTGGTAGCGCAGGGGGCGCCGTTCTTTGCCCCAGCGCAGCTCGGCGGCCAGATCCCAGCGCGCACAGGCCATCAGCGCCGGCAGAGCAAGAGCCAGACGCAGCCCGTACTTGGTGGTTTGCTCGAACAAGCTGAACGGGCCGTCGATGTCGATGGCGTAGCCGCCGCGCTCTAGCCGGGCGATAGTGTAGAGCAGGCGATGAAACTTCAGCCGGCGAAAGAGATCGCGATACCCGGCCGGATCGCCGCAGAAGAGACACGCCCGCACCCGCACGGCGCGCAGGAGCACGGCCTGCTGTTGAGCGAGCTGGTAGCTTGCAACCAGGGCCTCCGGCGCGGGCAAGCGCGCCTCCCGCAAGAGGTGAGCTGACGGCAAGTCGGCATATAGACCCTGCTCGACCGCGGATACCTCGACATGGCGGGCCTGGGCGGCCTCGGCCAAGATCTGGGCACGGTCGAGGCCGGGCCCGGGCGCCCTCCGCCCCCGCGCCGCGCGGAGGAATATGTCACGGCGGAGCTCGACCGAGTCTAACGCTGCCCCCTCGTCGAAGTGGCAGGCATCGAGCGCCAGCTTCCATAGACCGCGAGCCAGGCGAACCTCCCCCGGTGCCAGCGCAACCTGGCTCCACGCCTCGAGCAGGGTCCCACGCGGCAACCCGAGGTGAGCCCGGATGATGGCTAGCGCGGTCGCGGCCAGCGCGTTAGCCCGGGTCTGCATACCCGCATCGAGGGGTACGACCATCAGACGATCGCCGCGCCTGCGCACGTGGACCAGGTCAGCGGTAAGCAACGTGATCTCGCCGTCTCATGCTGGTCATGGATTCACTCGTGCCGCCGGTCACCAGCTCGTAGAGGATGGCTCGCTTGCCGTCGCGTTTGCGCAGAATGCGGCCCAGGCGCTGCACGTGCTCTCGTACCGAACCGCTGCCCGACATCACGATGGCGACGTTGGCGTCGGGAATGTCCACCCCTTCGTTGAGCACCTTGGAGGTGGCAATGGCCGCGTATTCACCCCGGGCAAACCGCGCCAGGATGTCGCTCCGTTCGCTGACCTTGGTCTGGTGAGTGATGGCCGGGATAAGAAAGCTGCGCGATAGCAGATAAACGGTGGCGTTGTCCTGGGTGAACACGATAGCTCGATCGTGGCGGTGCTGGTGTAGCAGCCGGTCTACGTAGGCAAGCTTGGCCGGCGCGGTGAACGCGATCTCGCGCTGGCGGCGGTAGGCAGCGAACGCGCGCCGACCTTCCTCGCTCCGCGACGAGCGGATGAGAAAATCGGAAAACCCGCTGGGACTGGCCATGACGATGCCTTGGTCGGTGAGGAACTGCCGGTAGATGGCGCGTTCCTGCTCATATTCCAGGCGTTCGCTGGCAGCCAGATCGACCGTCACCCGCAGGGTTTCGTAGTCGGCCAGGTACTGCCCGGCCAGCTCGACGATGTCCTTGCGGTAGACCAGGGGACCGACCAGCTCGGCGAAGAGAGCGTCGCGACCATCTTCTCGCTCGGGCGTGGCGGTGAGGCCGAGGCGGAAGGGGGACAGGCAAGAGCGCGCGGCCAGGGCGTAGCTGGCGCTGGGCAAGTGATGACACTCGTCGAAGACCACCAGACCGAAGCTCGCGCCGATGTTCTCCATGTGCAGGTAGGCGGAGTCATAGGTAGTAACGGTCAGCGCCTCTACCTGATGGTCGCCGCCGCCGATGATGCCGATCTTGGTGGCGAAAGTCGCGGCCAGGCCGTCATGCCACTGCCGCACCAGATCCAGCGTGGGTGTGACCACCAGGGTGCTGCGGCGGCGATCCTCGATGGCCAGGTGGGCGAGCATGGTCTTGCCCGCCCCGGTAGGCAGCACCACGACACCGCGAAAGCCGGCTGCGCACCAGGCCGCCAAAGCGTCCCGCTGGTAGGGCCGAGGCTCGCGGTGCACCAAAGCTCCCGCCGCCAGCTCCTGATAGCGGCGGGCCTGATCTTGGTGGGTGATCTTGAGGTTGCGCAAGGCGCGCACCAGATCGGCATAACGGCAAGCCGGCGCACGCCAGCAGGCGCTGCGCTCGTCCCAGACGCATCCAGGCGAGAGAGGCGCTCCTTCGGCCGGCAGTCCCACCACCTCCAGCGTGCCCGCGACAAAACGCAGCACCACGGACGGCGCCGAGCTGGTCAGGGCGGGCGAAGCAGGCTTGGTCACGCCCGCAAGCTTCGCACACCTCGTGAGCAAAAGGCGCCCGGGATTTCCCTTCCGGCACGACGGGGGAACTGGCGGCGCCCACCAGTCCCCGTGCGCTAGCTCTCCCTTCCCTATCCCGCCAAGGCCGCGGCCAAGTCACGCTCCGGCTCGCCACTGGTCAGGCGCAGGTCGAACTTGTCCTGCAAGACCTTGAACACGCCCGGCGTGACGAAGGCGGGAGGGTTGGGACCGATAGCGATCTTCTTGATGCCAAGCGCTAGCAGGCTCAGCAGAACGGCCACCGCCTTCTGCTCGAACCACGACACGACCAGGGTGAGGGGCAGGTCGTTGACGGTACAACCGAAGGCACCGGCCAGTGCTACCGCGACCTGTACCGCGCCGTAGGCGTCATTGCATTGCCCCATGTCGAGCAGGCGCGGCAGCCCGAGATGGGTGCCGAAGTCATGCTGGCGGATGCGGAATTTGCCGCAACCCAGGGTCAAAATGAAGGAATCGGGCGGGGTCAGCTTGGCGTATTCGCTAAAGTAATTGCGCCCGGACTCTGCCCCGTCGCAGCCACCGATCACGAAGAAGCGACTGATCTTGCCTGCCTTCACGGCGTCCACGATGGTGGGAGCGAGGGCCAGGATAGCCGAATGGTGGAAACCCACGGTCGACTTCTTGACGGACGAGGCGACGAGCGGCTTGCCGGCCCTGGCCTGGGCGATAACCGCGGAAAAGTCGCGGTCCACGATGCGGCGGCCGCCCGGCACCGCGGTCGCGCGGGTGGTAAAGAGACGATCCGCGTAGCTCGGCGGCGGAATGACCACGCAGTTGGTGGTCGCCAACACCGGGCCAGAGAACGCGGCAAACTCACGCCGCTGATCTTGCCAGGCTCCGCCGAAGTGGCCGGCCAGGTTGGGATGGCCGCGCAGCGCCGGGTACATGTGGGCGGGCAGCATCTCGCCATGGGTGTAGACCTTGACCTCGGTGCCTCGGCATTGGGCGAGCAGGTCATCCAGATCGACCAAATCGTGACCGGTGACCAAGATACCCGGCCCGGCCAGGGTTCCCTCCGTCACCTCGGTGGGCGACGGCTTGCCGAAGCGGCGCACGTGACCCTCATCGAGCATCTGCATCACCCGCAGATTGGTGCGACCGAGCGCCATGGCATAGTCGAACAGGACGCCCCCGTCGAAGTTGACGTTGGTCAGGGTCGAGAACAGCGCCTCTTCGATGAAGGCGCTCACGCTCTCGTCGACCATGCCCAGGCGACGCGCATGATGAGCGTAGGCGGCCATGCCCTTGAGGCCGAACAGAATAATCTCTTGCAGCGACTGGATATCGGGATCCTTGCCACACACCCCGGGGCCGGTGGTGGCGCAGCTGCGACCGAATTGCTCACACTGATTGCAGAACATCAGGGATCTCCTTTGCTATTGGGTTGGGTGTGCCCAGGATGGCAGAGACGCTGCGCTTGCGCCTTGATCTGGATCAAGGCGGCGCACAGTCTTGCACGATGGACAAGGCTGCCATCCTGGCCAACTGCTCGCTCTTCCAGGGCGTGAGCCCGGCGCATCATCGCCGTCTGGTCGAGATGGCTCGCAAGGCTGCCCTCCCGGCCGGCACCCTGGTGTTCAAACCCGGCGACCCTTGCCCTGGTATCTATTGCGTGGGCATCGGCAGCGTCCGCATCTATCGCCTGGGAGCGTCGGGGAAAGAGCACACCTTGCACTTGGCCGGGCCGGGCCAGACCTTCGCCGAAGTGGCGGTCATCGGTCAATTCGCTTGTCCGGCCTACGCCGAGGTGACGCAGACGGCCCAGTGCGCACTCTTACCGCGCGAAGGCATCCTCGCCATGATTCGCGACGACCACGCCTTCTGCATCGAGCTGCTGGTCGGCATGAGTCAATGGGTGCGCCAGCTGACCGGGCGACTGGAAGACATGGTATTGCGCGGCGCCGACGGAAGGGTCGCGCGGCATCTGCTGCAGGCCAAGGCGGACAGCCGCGGCGCCGTCGGCCTCGAGGGTCGCAAGAAGCACATAGCGTCCCAGCTTAACCTTACCAGCGAAACCTTTTCCCGCGTCTTGCGCCGGCTGGTCGACGCCCAGGTAGTCGAGATCGTTGATGGTCGCCGCCTGCGCATTCTCGACAAAGCCGCCCTACAGATCCTGAGCGAGCAGTAGCTCGCGTGAGCTCGGTCGGGCGAAGCCCGCCCGAGCTCGCCCGCGGGGGTTCTAAGACGTTCTAAGACCCTGCCAGGGTGCTTTTCTTGATACTCGCATGGGAGGCAGCGAGAGGCTCACCCCAATTTGCAGCGGTTCTTGATCTCGGCGCTCACTCGGGCGATGCCGTCGTCATCGAGACCGAGAATCGACTTGCCCACCATCACCTGGGCATCGATGTCGGGGTCGGGAGTCTCGGCGACGCATATGCCGAGCTGCTTGGCCAGAGCATTGGCGAAGTGGACCACGTTGACGGCGGACTGGCGATTGCCGGGATCGTAGTCCGTCAGGCCCTCGGTCACGCCTTGCACCTCTTCGGGGAATTGCCACTTCTTGGCCAGGCGGACACCGATCCGGCGATGGGTGCGCTCGACCACGCCGATCCAGGCATCACCGTCGATCCACAGCTTGGGGTTGCGCTGGGCAATCTGAGCCTCCGCCTCGAGCAACATGGTCGCCACCACCGGCTTACCGATATCGTGCAAGAGCCCGGCCAGAAAGCAGACCTCGGGCTCTGCCGCCCCGGCTAGTACGCCAAGGTCCTGGGCCAGAATGGCCACCGCACGGGAATGTTCCCAGATGGCTCGGGTCGCCCCGTGGGATTTAGCGTCACGAGACTCCACGACCCTGTTAGCCGAAGACTCAGCCAAGAAGGCGCGCACCTTCGGCGGGCCGAGCTCGGCCACCGCGTGCTCCAGGGTGCGCGAGCCCGTGCCCGCGGCCTGGCGCAGGAGCAAGGCGGCCAGAACGGGGTCGAGCTCTATGGTCGCGACGAAATCCTTGGCCGTGGCGTCCTGCCGGCGAGCGACGTCGCTGGCTTTGCCCACGGTGACCGGCAGCAAGCGCAGGGTTAGATTGTCTTGGGCGATGCGGTTGTCGAGGATCTGCTCAAGCTGTTCAGCCAGATTCATGGGTCGTCTTGCTCGATCGCCGCGCGCAGCCCCGGGCTAGTGCTCGCCACGGTCTACGGGAGCCCGCGGCACCGGCAGCTTCTTCCCCTAAATGCGTCAGTTCGGCCTTTGATCTTGAGGCGGGAAGGATCGGCGAAGCGCGCTACTTCAACTGGTAGTAGACCGAGCGCAAGTGACGCTTGGGCTCGAAACGTGTCGATATACCCGTCAGGGACTCGGTCGAGCCAATGACCAGATAGCCATCCACCGCCATCACGCGGGCAATGGCCTCGAAGAGTAGACGCTTGTCGGCCTCGGCGAAGTAGATCGCCACGTTGCGGCAGAAGACAATGTCGAACTTGCTCGGGAAGGACAACGGCTCGAGCAGATTCAAAGTGCGAAAGCTGGCCAAGGCCCGAATCGGATCGGTGATCTTGAAGTCGGTGCCGTCGGGCCGAAAATAGGCATTGACCTTATCCGGCGGCAGACCACGGTCGAGCTCCAGCTTGGTATACCTGCCAGCGCTTGCCTGTCCCACCACTTTGTCGGAGATGTCGGTGCCCAGGATCCGCACGTCGTGCTTGTTAAGATCGTGCAGCGTCTCCTTGCACGCGATGGCGATGCTGTAGACCTCCTGCCCGGTCGAGCAGGCCGCGCTCCAGATGCGCAAAGTCAGGCGGCCGCCGGCTTTGGCTCGGGCAGTCAGCAGCTCGGGCAGTACCTTGAGGCGGAGCAATTCAAAGGGCGAGCTATCGCGAAAAAATGACGTCTCGTTGGTGGTTATCGACCTGATCACTTCACGCTTGAGAGCACCCGTGCTGTCGGCAACCACCCTATCGAGAAGCTCACGATATGACTTGCTGCCGGTCTGGCGCAGCAAGGGCGACAGGCGGGTCTCGATAAGATAGCCCTTGCTGGGGTCGAGCGATATCCGGGTCAGCGCATAAACGTAGCTGGTCCACAACGAGAACTCACCGCTTTCAAGCTGCGCCACGTTACTTGCCCCACCCCTTGACCGCGGCCACGATGCGCGCCGCAATGGCATCGATGGACAGCACCACGTCCACCAACCCCGCCTCGATGGCCGAACGTGGCATTCCGAATACTACCGACGTCGCTTCATCCTGGGCGATGGCGAAGCAGCCGTGGCGGCGCAGGAGACGCAGTCCCAAAGTCCCGTCGCTGCCCATGCCGGTCAGAATCACGGCCATGGCCCGTCCCGGGAGATGGTTGGCCGCCGAACGGAACAGGTAGTCGACCGCGGGCCGGCAGTTGTTCTCCGGCGGATCGTCGGTTACCTCCACCCGGATGCTGCTCTCTGGCCCGGCGGCCAAGCGCAATTGCCTTCCTCCGGGAGCGATGAGGACGGTGCCGGCCTCCAGCTTCTCCTTGTCCTTGGCCTCGCGCACCGTCAACGAGCACTTGCTGGCCAGATTCTCCGCGAGCGACTGGGTAAACAGCGCGGGCATGTGTTGCACGACAACTACCGGCACCCCGAGCTCTTTGGGTAGCGCAGGTAGGAGACGCGCCAGCGCCACCGGGCCACCGGTCGAGACACCGATCAACACCACCTGGGGCCGCCCGACCGGCGCCCTGCTCGGAAGGGCGCCCGGATTAGGGGATGGGCCGGGCGCCGGCCCGCCCACCGGCTTGGGCGCCCGGGCGACGCCACGCAGCAGATCCTGGATCTGCCTGCGATGGGCCAGCGCACGCACGCGCGGGGCCAGCTCACGGATCAAGACCGCCCGGCTTTCTGCCACGCTATCCCCTTGCGGTTTGGTGATGAAATCGAAGGCGCCCTTCTCCAGGGCCTGCATGGTCAGCCGACCACCTCTCTGGGTAAGCGCGCTTATCACGATGATGGCGCTTCGGCTGTCCGTTTTCCGCAAGGCTTCAAGCACGGCCAGACCGTCCAGCTCCGGCATCTCGATGTCCAGGGTCACGAGATCGGGGCGCAGCTCCAAGATCTTCTGCAGGGCTAGCTTGCCGTTCGCCGCCTGACCCACCACCTCCACCTCGGGAATGGCCGCGAGCGCGTCGGCGACCGCCCGTCGGAACAGGCTCGAATCATCTGCGACGAGCACACGCAGGGACATGGCCTAGAAGTCTTGGGACAGTTGCCAACCGTTGCTATGACACGACCGCTCCGCTTTCGCCGTCGGTGTCTAGCGTGAGCACCTTCTCGAGGTCCAACATGGCCACGATACGCGTGCCCACGCCGAAAACCCCGGTCATGCGCTGGCTCTGGGCTGAGCGCACGTTCTCGGGGGCGGGACGGATGCTCTCGCGGTCGAGGGCCAAGACGTCCTGCATCTCGTCGACCACCAGCCCGATCCTCTCCCCCATCCATTCCACGATGATGATGCGCTCTCCCCCCGTGAGATCCGCCGCTCCCAACCCCAGCCGGGCGGACAGGTCGATCACGGTGGAGATGTGGCCGCGCAAGTTCATGACGCCGATCACGCAAGACGCCGCATGGTGGACCTTGGTGATGGTGGTCAGGTGCACAACCTCCTGCACGAACGAAGCCTCCATGCCAAAGAGCGACCCCGATACCAGGAAGGTGATGGCCAGGACCTGGCCTTCCCCCTCTGCCGTTTGCGCGCCTTGCATGGTCAGGCTACTCCTTCTTGGCTCTCGGCCACCGCCGCAGGCAGCGCAATGCCGCGCGCGCTGAGCAGGGCGCGCAGAGAATCGAGCAACTGGTCGCGGTCTAACTTGATCTGGTAGTCGTCGATGCCCGCCGCCTTGCCCTTGGCTATGTCGTCGTCACTGGCCAGGCTGGTGAGCGCGAGGATAGGCAGCTCGGCAAAACGCGGGTCATGGCGAATGAGCTTGGCCAGGTCGAGGCCAGTAGCCCTGGGCATTTCGATGTCGGTCACCACGGCCCTTATGGCGCCGGCATTGCTCTGCAAGGCGGCCCAGGCGGCCTCGCCGTCGACAGCATCGACGACGCTGTAGCCCCCCGACTCCAGATAGCGTTTGACCTGGCCGCGGAAGAAGTCGGAATCTTCGGCGAGCAAGACGAGACAGCTCGCCTCCGGTTCGGCAGGGGCCTCGCCGCGTTGCAGGTTCCAGTCGGGACAGGCGGCCTGGGCCAGCTCGAAGATGTCGGCGATGAGCACGCTGGCGTCATTGATGATGGTCGAGCCAGCAATACCAGTCTGCCGGTGGGTGCTGGCATCCACCCCCGCCTTGGTCTCGACCACATCCACCGGAGTCGCGCCCAGGAGACCGATTTCGCGTCCCCCCACTCGGGCCACTATGACCGCCAGAATCTTGTTCTTCTCCGATTGTGCCGACCCTGGCCACGTCAGCCAAGGTGACCAGGGGAAGAAAGGCGGCCCGGTACTGCATGGTCCGCTTGCCACCTATGGTCTCCACTCGCTGGCGCGTCACTTTCTCCACCCGCACCACACTCTCGAGTGGCGTAGCACACAGTTCACCCGGGCCATTGTGGAAGAGCAGGTAGGATCGGCTCTCGACTAGCGGCCCCGTGCTCGTTTGCGCCTCCTCCCCGCTGCGGTCGTCCGAGGCGGGATGAGCGAGCTTAGCCTTGCTGGCCAATCCCGCCACGTCGACGATCAGGGCCACGGTGCCATCGCCCATGATGGTCGCCCCGGCGTACTCACCCAAGGCCTTGAGGTGCCGGCCCAGGGGCTTGACCACGATCTCCTCGCCGGTATGGAAATGGTCGACCACCAAGCCGTACTTGATCGCGCCGGTGGTGACGACCACGATCTCCAAGTCGCTGGCGGCGCTTTGCCGCCGGTCCTCGCCTCGCGCGCGTTGACGTTCGGGGTGGTCCGGCTCGCCTCCTGCCCGACCCTCCCTCTCGCGCTTGGCTCCCGGTGAGCGCCGATCGGCCAGGCGATGGCGGCGGTCCGGTTGCTCGCCGCCGCTCGCTTCATCATGGTAGGTCCGCCCGATGCCAATGACATCGGCGAAGCGGACGATGGGAATCAACTCACTGCGCAGCAACAGCACCTCGGCATCACCGATGACCTCGATCCGCTCCTTCACCTTTTCCGCCCGGATGCGCAGGAGCTCGACCACGCTGACCTGGGGGATGGCAAAGCGCTCCTGGCTCACGCTCACCACCAGGGAAGGAATGATGGCCAGGGTCAGCGGCAACTTGATGCGGAAAAGCGTGCCCTGGCCCAGCTCGGATTCGATCTCGACCTTGCCCCCCAAACGCGAGAGATTGGTCTTGACCACATCCATCCCCACCCCGCGCCCCGAGACATCGGTAACCTTCTCGGCAGTCGACAGGCCGGGGAGAAAGATGAGCTGCATCTTCTCCTTGTCCGACATGGCGCCGGCCGCCTCCTGTGTGATCAGTCCTCGTTTCACCGCGGCAGCGGCAATCTTCTCGGTGTCGAGCCCGCGCCCGTCGTCGGCGATTTCCACTACCACCTGGCCGGCCTCGTGGCGCGCCTCGATGCGGATGGTCCCGGTCGGGCGCTTGCCCGCGCCCAGGCGGGCTTCCACGCTCTCGAGACCGTGATCGGCGGCATTGCGGACCATGTGCGTGAGCGGGTCCGACAGACCTTCGATCAAGGTCTTGTCGAGCCCCACGTCCTTGCCACGAATGTCGAGCTGAATGTCCTTCTTGGTCGAGCGCGCCATATCGCGCACCACGCGGGGAAACTTGCTCAGGACATTGCCGATGGGCTGCATGCGCGTGTGCATGATCGCGTCCTGCAGCTCGGAAGTGACCAGGTTGATGCGCTGGAAGCTAGCCTGCACGTCCTTGCCCGCGGCCTGCCCCAAGGCCGCCCGCAGCTGATTGCGGCTGAGCACCAGCTCGCCCGCCAGGTTCATCAGCGATTCCAGGAGCTCGACGCCCACCCGCAAGGTACCCTCCACCACCACCCCTTCCTTCTCGCGTTCCCGGTCCTTGTCCCGCTCCTTGCCGCGTGTGCGCGGCCCCGCCCCGCTCCCGCTGCCCGCCGATCCCACGACCGCGGACTGCGGCGGTTCGGGCAGCGCGGGCATCATCCGCGTCGCTGACAGGTCGGCTTCTGCCGCGAGCGCTGGCCGGTGGGTGCCCTCCGGGCCACCCACCAGACTCACCCGATCGCCAGCCAGAGCAAAGGGAGGAGCCGACCAATCCACCGCTACCGGGCTGGTGAACACGACTTGCGCCTCGAGATGGCCGCTGGCGGGCTGGTCGAGCGTGCCGCATTTGTCGTCGTCAATCCGGCAGTCCACCACCTCGCCCCGATGCCCTAGCTCCCGGAAGAAATCGGCCAGACTGGATCCGTGGGCCTCGACGTCCGCCGGCAAATCGACCTTGAGATGATAGAGATACTCTTCGCCCTTACCGCCCGAGATCGCCGGGCCACCAGTGGGAGCCGTGCTGGCGTCAGGCGGGGCCGCTGGCGCCAGCGCCCCGAGCTCGCCGCCCGCCCCGCCCGAAGCAGCAAGCTGGGCCAGGCTGGCGAGCAGACCAGAGGTGTCCTCGCTCGCGGAGCGGGCCGGGTCATTGACCATCTCCCGCAGCTTGTCGAACGCGCCCAGCAGCACATTGGTACTATCTGCGCTGGGCACCAAAGCGCGTGATCGGATCAGATCCAGCACCGTCTCGGCCTTATGGGCCAGATCCTTGATGCGATCCAGCCCAAAGAAGCCGCTGGCACCCTTGATGGAGTGGGCCGCCCGGAATACCTTGTTGACCCTGTTCTCATCGATGTCCGCCCCGGCATCCTCGATGGCCAGCAGATCGGCCTCGATGTCCTGGAGGTGCTCACGGGCCTCGGCCACGAATTCTTTCAGAATATCATCGTCCGGTGCAGTCACGGCGGGTTACCCGATCCGCGCCCCCAGGCGCTGAGAAATCCGTAGCGTCTCCAGCAGGGCGACAATGGCAGGCGGCAGCGCAACCAGGGCAAAGCAACGGTCACCACCCCGATAGCTGTTGGCCGCTGCGAGCAGCAATGCCACGCCGGTGGCATCGAGTAGCGCAGTGCCCGAAAGGTCAAGGGTCAGATCCGTCACCCCGTCTTCCATGACGGCGAACAGGAGCTCGCGCAGCTCGGGTGCGGTGTCGGCCGAGAGCTCCCCACCCACCCTCACCTTGACTTTCGCGCCTTGGCGCTCGAGCAGAAAACAGCCCATCACCACCCTCTAGCTTACGCCGCCTGCGAGCGAGCCTCTTCGATCGACGAGAAGCAGCGCAGGTCCTTGGTCTCCTGAAAACCACGCACGGCCTTGAGCAGGTCCTCCGTGGCCACCAGACGTAGGGTGATGCCCATTTGCTGTGCGCTCTGGAAAGTCTCGACGAGTAACTTGGCCACCCGGGCCGGTTGCAGCACGGTCAACGCGGTGGCGTCAAGCACCGCGCCTTCGAAGCAAGCCTCGCCCAGTTTCTGCACGATCGACTTGAGGTCAGCGGTCAACTTGCTGAAGTAGCGCTCGAGCTTGTCCTCCTTGCCGGGGAAGGGCGCCACCTGGATAAGATCTTCCTTGGCCGTTACATAATTCTCAGCCATCGTCATGTACTGTCCGATAAGCTCCTCGATGGCCTCGCGGGTAAAGGGCTTGAGCAGGGCATCGTCGAAGCCAATCTCCCGCATCTCCTTGCTGACGTTGTTGGCGCTGCGCAAGGCCATTCCCCATATGCCGGCATCGGGCTGGAGCAAGCGCAGCTGCTTGATCAGGGAGGAGGGACCTCCGGGCTGGATCTCGGCATCGACCAGCAGCAGGCGAAATTTCTTGCCGCGCGCAAGTGCCAGGCCTTGTGCCACGGTCAAGGCGACTTCCAGTGCCACCGACTCCGGCATCATAGACTGCAGTTTCTTGTGCACGTTTTCCATGTCGTC
Organism: uncultured delta proteobacterium; assembly: GCA_963849735.1. Classification (GTDB taxonomy): domain Bacteria; phylum Myxococcota_A; class Polyangia; order Fen-1088; family Fen-1088; genus Fen-1118. The sequence continues at coordinate 177,481 of CAWKJE010000045.1, read as the reverse complement.
GATGACCATGACTTTGAGCTTGCCGTCGTCGACTTTGGCCACCGCCGACGTCCCGCCCGGATTGGCGGCGGAGTAGCCAGCCGGCAAGCCAAGGGCCTTGAGCACCTTGGCGCGCAGCTCGTCACCCTTGAACGGCTTGAGCACGTAGTCCTTGATACCGAGCTTCATGAGCCCGGCCACGATCGACGTCTTCGACTCCGAAGTGAGCATGAGCACGGGGGTGCCGTTGCCCAGCTCCCGCATCTTGCCCAGCATAGCCGGCCCGTCCATATTGGGCATGGTCACATCGAGGATGACCAGATCGTAGCTGCGCTCGGCGAGCTTCTTGAGACCATCGTTGCCGTCCTCGGCCTCGCCAATGACAAAGCCAAGCTCGGCCAGGGCCTTGGCGACGATCATGCGAATCGGTCGGCTGTCGTCGACGGTGAGAATGCTTGGCATCGTGCTGCTCCTTTGTCTATTTCACTCTAGTCTCTGGTTACGCCGCCTGGGCCTTCCACTTGAGTAGCCCGTCAAAGGCCCACAGCGCGATACCCATTTCCCGCGCGACCAGCACCAGGGCCGGGTGTTGCTCGGATATCTCCTCGAGCGCCTCGCGCTCGGCGATAATCGATGGCACCGTCAGCGCCTGATCGAGCGCCATCTCGCGCTTGACCAGACCAGCGGTCATGTTGACCAGCTCCCGCAGGGCATCATTGATCATCTCGCCGTCGACCGCCTCCGGCTGGCAGCCGAACATGGCCGCGGCCAGCTTGCTACAGCCAGCCTCGTCCGACGAAAGTCCGACGCTTACCGGCCGCGGACCATGCACCAACATGATCGCGGTCCGCCAGGTCAAGCCCGGGTGAGCGTTGGCGGCGGTCGCGGGCACGAACGAGAGCCCGAGCATGGTCTCGGTAACGTTGGACACCAGCGCGGCCAGGCGATCGGCCTTGGGCAAAGGTAGACTCATAGATGTGACTCCTCGGCAACAACGGCTGGCAAGAAAATGCGGCCAACTCGCATGGCACAGGCGTGGCCCGATGCCGCTCTTACCCAGGCCCATCGGCAATTGCGGTTGCTCGCTTTGCAGTGCATAGGCAACCCCTAAAAGCGACGGAATGGGCCACGATCTTGAGCCCGTGCTCAGCTTCTCCTGCCACCCCTGCAAAGAGTTGCGCCCACCACCCGAGGCGCAACCAAGTCACATGGGAGATGGCGAGCTCCAACCTGGCGGCTGAGTCTGCCGCGCCTGGCCACGAGGGTTTGGCGCCAGCGCTCAAGATGGCGACCGCGCCGGTAAAGAACCAAGCCAAACCCGGCGATATCCTGGCCGTGACCGCCCACTGCCCAACCTTCGCAAAGGACGCGCGGGAGTGGTGCCAGAGATGAAGAAGGTGATCGTCATCAAGGGCGGGCCGCCCAATACCAACATGCCGAAGTCCGCATCTCGGCCGTCGCTGGCCTTGCTTCCCGGACCGAGGCAACCCGACATCACGCGGGGGTAGCGAGGAGTCCCTGCTCACAAGACCCGGGGGAAGTCAGTGCTCGACCTTCACCAGATCATCGCCAAGGCTTACGATCTCGACCCGCTCCCGATGAGCGGTATCAAGCTGGCCAATCTGCTAGCCGACCCGGACTCCAGCCTGGACGACATCGTACAGATCGTCGGCCTCGATCAGGCGCTCGCGGTGCGAGTATTGCGTGCCGCCAACTCGGCAGCCAGTGCCGCGCGCTCGCCGGTCACCACCGTCAAGGACGCGGTCGTGCGTCTCGGTCGCGGCACCATTTTGACCTTGGGCCTCGGCACCAGGGTGCGGCAGCAACTACAACAACCGCTGCCCGAGTTCGGCTTGGCTGAAAACGTGCTTTGGCGGCATTCGGTTGCGGCCGCCCTTGTGGTCGAAACGCTGGGCATGCTGGCGCCTAGCCCCATCCCGTCCGAGGCATATGCCGCAGCACTCCTACACGACATCGGCAAGCTGGTGCTGGCCCGATTCCTGGACCCCGAGCTACAGGCCTATCTGCAGCGTGCCCAGGAGGAGGGATGCTGCGACCCCCTGTCAGCCGAGATGGAGATACTCGAGGTGAATCACGCCGAGCTGGGCGGCATCATGGCGCGGCACTGGGGCCTGCCCAATTCGCTTGCCCTCGCCATCCAGTATCACCACAGCCCCAGCGACGAGCGACCACCCGCCTGCCATGTTGTGTGCGTAGCCAATCAGCTGGCCAAGGTCATCGTGCCGGAAAGCCGGGTTCCTCGGCCTCATCCCGAGGACGACAGCACGTCCTTCCGTGCCTTCGGCATCGATGCTCAGTTTGAGAAGAAGATCTGCGCCGCCGTCACTCTCCGCTTCGCCAAGGTGCTCGACCTCTTCGGATCGGGCTAAGCCATCCCGACAGCTAAGGAGGCGCTCCGTCGGCCAGCCAGTTTTGGAGCAGCTGCTTGCCGTTCGGCCCCACGCCGTCGCCCCAGGCGGCGGCCGGAGGCATACTATCGCTCGTTACCGCGTGGACGAAACGACTGGCTTCGCTATAAGCGCCCCGCACCCCGTCGGTGTCAGCGTAAACGTCGAGACGGAAGTCGCTGGGAGCGCCGCGCCTGGCGGGATACCCGTGACAGAGCAGGCATTGCTGCGCCAAGAGTGGTCTCACGTCCGCGGCATAGGTGGGATTGGCGGGGACGGTGGGTATGTCGGGGATGCTGAAAGCGCAGGCAAAGGTGCAAGCCACGGCACACACCAGGACGGAGATGCGGAGGGCCGGGAAGCTAAGGCGCGCTTGCGCTGAGGTTGGCTTGGTCATGGTGGCGACCCTACTCAGAATACCCAGCTCGCGGCAGCCACGGTCATAAGACCGAAGGTCGTCCATCCCAGCACGGCGTGGGCGGTAGCATTGCGCTCGAGATTGTAAGGATTGCCCGCATCGGCCGTGCGCGCCGTGACGAAACCGAGCACCATTTGCGCCACCATTCCGGCCGAGGCGCCCAAGACGGCAACCCTATGGAGGAGCCCGGTGTCGAGCTTGAGCGGCTTGGCGTAGGGCTTGGGCGCGAACAGGGCATAGCCAGCGGTGGCAACGAATGCCATGGCCGTGGAATAGACCAAGAATCTCGTGGGGCAAGATGTAGGCTCCGCTCCCCGAGCCACCGCTACCATAGAGGTTACCGTAGTTCAGTTGGCCGACCACACACGCAGCCAGCATGAGGCCCCACGTGGTGAGACCGAGAACCTGGTGGACCTGAAGGCGGTGCCGGCGCGTGTGCGCCAGCGCCTCCACCGATGCGTCGCCCGCCGTCGGCGCAAGCAGCGATGGCTTGGACGGCTCGGCGAGCGCCGACGGCTTGCTGGGCTCGTCGAAGAGATTGAAGTCGAGCGCGCCGGGTTGCCCGGCGCCAGCCGCCGGACCCGTCTCGGGCCGGTCTTGCCCGGGGGAGCCGGGCGGGTCGGACAGCGAAGGCGCCTGGGTGCGCGGGGAAGCGAGCGGCTCGACCGCGCCTGCCTGGGCCACTTGGGCCACGGCCGTCACGGGTAGCAGGGTCACGAGGAGAAGAGACAGAGGGAAAAGGCGGCGCAATAATAGAGTCTTCATGGTGCTGTCATCATGGTGCTGGAGAGGTTGGTAGGGGCGGCACAACTCTAACCGGTCAACGATGGAGAATATGTGGCGAGCTTGGCCGAAAGCGCACTCGGCACGCAACCGAAAAGAGATAAGCCGTGTCTTTTTTCCTGATTGGCGCGGGACGGCCGTGTACCTCGCACGGGGCGCTTAATCGCGCACCTTGTCATGAAATGCGCCGAGCCAGCCCTGAGCCTGAGCTCGCCACGCCCTGCCCCGCTGCCTACCCGGTCGCCCGCGCCCTGGAGATCTTCAGAGACCGCCCACTCGGCATGCAGCACCTCTCCAGCGGTGGCATGATTTTTGCCGAAGCCGCGGAGGCTCCGCAAATGGCTTTCGGCATTACCGCGGCCCTCATCCTGCCGGAGCTTGGCGCGCTCGGTCCCTCCCCCGCCACGAGCTTTAGCGGGCAGGATTCCCCAATGGGTCGGCAAAGCGCCGGCACCCATGTGGACAGCTAGCTATGGCCGGAGCTCAGTGCTGCAGGCAGATCGGTACCGGGCTATGGGCGACCACCTCACGCGTGCCCGATCCGTGGATGAGCTCGGTCAACCGTGAGTGGGCGAAAGCTCCCATCACCACTAGCCCGGCCCCGATCTCGCGCCCAAGCTCGAGCAAGGCCTCACTTTCGCGCAGACGCGAGACCAGATTGTGGGTCACCGCCCGGACCCCGAACGACTGCAGCTTCTCGACCGCGTGGGTGGCCACGTCCCAGGCCTTTTCGCCATCGTCGCCCACCGTGACCACGTGGATATCTCGCTTGGCCGGAAGGCCGCTCCTCATGAAGCTGTCCAGCGCATGCTCGGAGGGGGCGCTGCCGTCATAGGCAACGAGAACCGACTTGCCCAGCCCGGGCGCGGCGGCGCTCTCGGCGGGCACCAGGAGCACCAGACGACGAGCGCCGCGCAATATCCTGTCTCTGATGCTCGAACCGTCGCCACCCGCTGTCACGAAGCTGGCCTCGCGCCCGATCACGGTGACATCGTAGTTGCTCATCTCATCCAGGATAATGTCGGCCGGATGTCCGACCCGTGTGATCAGACGCGCGGACAAGCCGGCCGAGCGACAAGTGCGTGCGAAACCCTCGAGATATGCCGTGGTCTCGCCCGCGCCGGCGGAGGCGAGACCGCCGGCCACCGAGGCTACGGCAGCGCCCAGGTCGCTGATAGCCAAACCCGTTAGCTGGGCGTTCTGCTCCCGCGCCAAGGCGATGGCCATCTGACTGGCCGCGGCACTGCTGGGGGAACCTTCAAGACAAACCAGGACGTGACTCATGACCTTCTCCGTACCTCTTCTGCGACATGGGAAGTTTCCCTCCCCTAGGGAGCACAGGGCATGCCAGGCCCAAGCCAGGCAACTTGTGGACTTCACAGGTCTCTTTTCGACTTTGCTTGCAAGCTGCAAGGGGTTCGGCGGACGGCCATTGCAAGTCGACAGGTGCCTCCCGTCAGGGCAGAAGGCTGGCCACGTCGGAGGCCGCCGCCCCGTAAGCCTCGGCGACAGCACGATGGACCACGTGGCCCTGCGCCACGTTGATGCTGCTGACCAGCGTGGAGTCCAGCCGGCACGCATCCGACAAGCCCTGGTCAGCCAACAGCTCGACGTAGCGGTAGGTGACATTGGTCAACGCCTGGGTCGCGGTGCGAGCGTAGGCCGCCGGCATGTTCGCCACGCAATAGTGCAAGACCCCTTCCTCGACATAGACCGGGTCGTGGTGGGTGGTCGGCCGGGAGGTCTCGGCGCAGCCACCCTGGTCGATGGCAATGTCAACCAGAACGCTCCCCGGACGCATGCGGCGGAGCATCTCACGCCGGATCAACTTGGGCGCCCGCGCGCCAGGGACGAGGACCGCACCCACCAAGAGGTCGACGGAGGGCAAGAGCTCGAGCAAGTGCGATTCACTGGAATAGAGGGTGTGTGCCGCGTGCACCGTCACGTCGAGAAAGCGCAGGCGCTCGACATCTACCTCCAGCACGGTCACGTCCGCGCCCAGTCCGGTCGCCATTCGGGCGGCGTTGACGCCCGCCGAGCCGCCGCCCAGAACCACGACCTTGCCGGGCAACACGCCTGGCACCCCGCCCAGGAGGACGCCACTGCCGCCCTGGTGCTTGGCCAGGCAATAGCCACCCACCAGAATCGACATGCGGCCGGCAATCTCACTCATGGGCTCGAGCAGGGGCAGGCGGTGGTTGACCTCGAGGGTCTCGTAGGCCAAGGCGGTGACCCCGGATGCGACCAAGGCCGAGGTCAGCTCGCGGCTGGCCGCCAGGTGTAGGTAGGTGAAAATGATCTGGTCGGGACGGAGCAGCGCAAACTCGGCGGGCAACGGCTCCTTCACCTTCACCACCAGGTCGGCTCGGCTGAAGACCTCGGCGTGCGCGTCGGTGAGCCGCGCCCCGGCGCGCTCGTATTCAGCGTCCGGGTACCCCGCCCCCGCGCCAGCGCCGCGCTCCACCAGCACCTGGTGCCCATGGGATGCCAGTTGGTGGGCCCCCGCCGGCAACAAAGCGACACGATACTCCTGCTGCTTCACCTCTCTGGGAACACCAACGAGCATGCTCCAGTATGCGCACCCGGCCGCGGTGGCGCCAGCCTACCCGGACCCGCCTTCGAGAATCCGCAATATCATCGCCCCGTCCAGATGGGCGGACACGGCATCCGCGAGCCGCTCCATGGTCGCTTCGCGCAAAGATCCCATATCGGGCGAGTGAGGGGCCACGAGGCCGGCCCAGGCGAGCAAGCTGTCGCAGGCGGCCGGCAAATCAAAGATGCCATGCAGGTAGGTTCCGAGCACGCTATCATCGGCGCTCCGGGCGCCGTCGCGACCGTGATCGAGGATCAATGCCGGATGGTCGCAGGCCTCGCCTTCGCTCACTCCCGCATGAATCTCGTACCCTCGCACCGCCACTGCCGTGCCAGCCAGCGTCCCCGTCGCGTTGCGCAGCTGCTTGTCCGCCCTCAGAGTCGTTGCCATGCTGAGCAAGCCGAGGCCGGCGCAGCTCCCGGGTGGGCCCTCGATGCCTTGTGGATCGTGGATGTGCCGCCCGAGCATCTGGAACCCACCACACAGGCCCATGACCTTCCCGCCATAGCGCAGATGCCGCAAGATGGCTCTGTCCCAACCGCGGGCCCGCAGAAAATCCAGGTCGGCACGCACCGACTTGGACCCCGGCAAAATGATGAGATCCGCGGCGGGTATGGGCGCGTGCGGCGCAACAAAGCGAAAATCCACCTGGCCATGCACGCGCAGCGGATCGAAATCGGTGTGATTGCTAATGCGCGGGGTTATCGGAACGATCACCCGTAAGCGCTGTGCAGCTGACGTCGGCGCGCCCTCGGCGCTGGCAATCGCGTCTTCCGCCTCCAGTTGCAGGCCGTGCAGGTAGGGCAGGACTCCGAGCACCGGCCTGCCGGTGCGAGATTCCAGCCAGTCGAGACCGCTCTGCAGGAGCGCCAGGTCGCCGCGAAAGCGGTTGATGACGAAGCCCTTCACGCGCGCTTGCTCGCTCTCGCTCAGCAGGGCCAGGGTTCCGACGAGATGAGCGAAGACGCCGCCCCGGTCGATGTCCGCGATCAGGATCACCGGGCAGTCGACGGCCTCGGCGAAGCCCATGTTGGCAATGTCGTTGGCGCGCAGATTGACTTCGGCCGGCGAGCCCGCGCCCTCGACGAGAACGACCTCGTGCCGGTCGGCCAGACGAGCGAATGACTCGAGCACCGCCGCCCGTGCGGTGCGCTTGTAGAGGTGGTAGTCGAGCGCCTCCATGTTCCCCAGGACCCGCCCCTGCACGATAACCTGGGCGCCCATGTCGGTGTTGGGTTTGAGCAAGACGGGATTCATGTCGGCATGGGGGGCTATCCGGCAAGCCAAGGCCTGCGCCGCCTGGGCGCGGCCGATCTCTCCCCCTCGGGAGTCACCGCGGAGTTGAGCGCCATGTTTTGCGGCTTGAACGGCGCCACCCGCACCCCTCTGCGCACCGGCCACCGCCCGAGCCCCGCCACCAGGGTACTCTTGCCCGCGTCCGAGGTGCATCCCTGCACCATTAGCATGCGCGCCTTCATCGGCTTGTCCGAGGGGTGCGTTTACCATAATGGTGGCAATCCTGGGAGCATGCCCGACCGTCCTTTCACGCCACGCGCTCCCGTAGCAGGGAGCCAATGCGGCGCAGAAGGTCCGCTATGGCAAATGGCTTCTCGATCAGGTTGGTCTGCGCATCAAAACCCAGGGCGGGAATAGCCTCGGCGGCGTACCCCGACATATAGACGACTTTGGTTGCCGGTCGCACACCCAACACTCTGCGCGCCAACTCACAGCCGTCCATTCCGGGCAGGATAAGGTCGGTCAGCAATAGATCGATACGCATGCCGTCGTTATCGCGCAGTAGCTGGATGGCCTCGTCACCCGAGGCTGCGGCAAGCACGTCATATCCCGCCCCTTTCAGGGCTCGTTCCACCAAGCGGCGCACGCCCGGATCGTCATCCACCAGCAGCACGCCATGGCCAACGCCCTGCGGGACCACAACGTCCGACTGAGCCTGGGCCGCCACCGCCTGCGCGTACTGCTGCAGCGGCAGGAAAATGTGGATGGCAGTACCCTTCCCCACCGTGGTCTCAGCCTCGATATGGCCGCCGCTCTGCTTTACGATGCCGTACACGGTAGAGAGGCCCAGGCCGGTGCCTTTGCCCAACGCCTTGGTGGTAAAGAATGGCTCGAACATCCCGCTGGCGGTGGCCTCGTCCATGCCGCACCCGTTGTCGGATACCGACAGCCTGACATAGCTGCCAGGCCGCATATCAGCGCGGTGCTTTACGTCCTCGGGCAAGAGGATCTGGTTGGCAGTCTCGACCACGATCGTCCCACCCTGCTCCATCGCATCGCGGGAATTGGCCACCAGGTTCAGCAGGAGCTGCTCGATCTGCCCTGGGTCCGCCAGCACACTGCCCAAGACCTGGGACAGGTGCAACTTCAGCTCGATACCCTCGCCAGCCATCCGGCGCAACATCTGCTCGAGGTCGCGCACTACCGTGTTGAGCGAACACACCGACAGCCGCATGACCTGCTTGCGACTGAAGGCCAGTAGCTGGCTGGTCAGCTTGGCCGCCCGCGCAACAGCCTTGCTCACCTCCTGCAGATCGGCATGCTGGGGCGCCTCCGGTGGGAGCTGCCGGAGCACCGCCTCGGTGTAGCCATTGATGACCATCAACATGTTGTTGAAATCGTGGGCCACCCCGCCAGCCAGCCGCCCCACCGCCTCCAACGTCTGCGACTGGCGCAGCTGCTCCTCCAGACACTGGCGCTCGCTGCTATCGCGCAGGTTGAGCTGAACAATGCGTTGGCTGTCCAAGACGTAGGCGCTGGCCACGAACTCCACTTCCACCGACCTACCGGCGGCCGCGCTCAGCCTGACCCCGGTGTGGTGGACCTGCTCGTGCGTGGCCAGCTCTCCGAACACGGCCCGGGTGGCCGTTTCGCTACCGCAGATCCCGACCTCGAGCGGGGTACGGCCCAGCAGCAGCGGTAGCGCATAGCCGAGCAGCTCCTGGACCGCCGGGTTGGCATCCAGGATGCAACCCGAATCGGCGTCCAGCAACAGGATGCCATCCGTAGAAGCCTCGAACAGTCGGCGGTAGCGCTGTTCCGAAGCTTGGAGAGCTCGTTCGGCCTGGCGGCGGGCTCGCCAATTTTCACCTTCGCGCAGGGCCCGTTCCAGCGAGGGAATGAGCCTCGACAGATGGTCCTTGAGCACATAGTCAGTAGCTCCCTCGAGCAGGCTAGCGATAGCGGCGTCCTCGCCGACCGTCCCGGAGACGAGCACGAACGGCACCTCGGGGCAGTGCCGCCGGGCAAAGGCGAGGGCCGATGAGCCGTCGTAGGCAGGCAGCCGGTAGTCGGAGAATATGACATCGTATCCACCCGTCTGCAGCTCGGCCTCGAAGGCGTTTCGAGTCTCGACCCGAACCACCTCGCAGACCACGCCATTCGCGGCCAGATAATCCGCGACGATGGCTGCGTCGTTGGGATCGTCCTCCAGGTAGAGGATGCGCAGTACGCGACTCATAACGGCCAGCGCCCCGGCTGTCCGTTGGGCATTTCCAGGTCGAGGAGCACCACGACGGGGTGGCCTTCGGGGCGATCGACAAAGGCACCACGACGATAGATGAAGTCGAGCGCCTCCTCACCGTCGCGCGCCACCGCCACGCCATTGGCCAGGCCGTGATGTCCGAGCGCCTCCAACGTGAGCTCTACGTCGCGCGGGTCATCCTCAACCAGCAGGATCTCCTTGACATCCGACATTCGCTCACCTCCACAGCCCGGATTGTATCCCATTCTCTTTGGCTACCCAAGCTGGCGGAGATCGGAGAGAGGACTCCGGCCAGGGCGTGATCCAGCATCTCGTGCCGACATTGCCATAGCCCTGCTAGGTGCTCCGGCATCTAAAGCCAGCCAGGCTTCCGGCGGCTACGTCCCCCTTCGGGCCGTCGCCACTAGCGAAGCGATGACGGCCCCGCTAGCGGTCAATCACACCAGCTTGTTCCCCTCGGTAACGGTTTCCTTCAACCTCGCCGCGGGAGTCTCGCTGAGCCAGGCGACGGCGCGCATCGACAGCGTCAAGGCGCGGCTGGGCGCACCCACCACCCTGCACACCTTCTTTTCCGGCACCCTGCTGGCCTTTCGCCAGTCGCTCGCCAGGGAGCCCTTGCTCATCGTAACCGCGCTGCTCGCCGTCTATATCGTCCTCGGGATTCTGTACGAGAGTCTGGTCCACCCCCTCACCATTATCTCTACCCTCCCTTCGGCGAGCGTCTGGGCGATGCTCGCGCTCCTGCTCTTTCACCAAGACCTGAACATCATTTCCCTCATCGCGATAATTCTGCTCATCGGCATAGTCAAGAAGAACGGGATCATGATGGTCGACTTCGCGCTGGACGCGGAGCGCACCTCGCACGCAAGTCCCCGGTACGCGGTCATGCAGGCGTGCCTGTTGCGTTTTCGCCCTATCTTAATGACCACCATGGCGGCCATCTTCGGCGCGGCTCCCCTGGCGCTGGGGAGTGGCATGGGGGCGGAGTTGCGCCGGCCGCTCGGCATCACCATCATCGGCGGCCTGGTGGCAAGCCAGCTCCTCACCCTCTACACCACCCCGGTCGTCTACCTGCTGCTCGATCGGGCGCGGATGGCGGTCCGCCGCCTCGGGATGAGACGGAGCGCACGGGGCAAGTACGCTTGCCTGCTCGCCGCATGCGCAGCGGCGTGCAACCTCGGTCCGCGCTACGTGCGCCCGTCCGCGCCCACGCCGGCGGCGTTCAAAGAGATGACCGGGCCCGAGGACACCTTGCCCCCGGGAACCTGGCGCCCGGCCACGCCCCGGGAAGGCGAGCTCAAGGGCAAGTGGTGGGAGCTGTTCGACGAGCCGGAGCTCGACGCGCTCGAAGAGCGAGTCGACACCGCCAACCAGAGCATCGCGGCGGCGTTCGAGCAGCTCATGGCCGCGCGAGCGCTGGTCCGCCAGGCGCAGGCTGGCTACTACCCGACCGTCACCTTCACTCCCAGCTACCAGTACGCCACCGCGGGGAGCACGGCCGCCGGAGTATTCGCCACGTCATCAGGGACGATGAGCACGGCGACGACCACAACGACCGCAGCGACGGCACACGGCACGAGCACCATCAACACTTTCTCCCTGCCGCTCGAGGCGTCCTGGGCGCCCGACTTGTGGGGCCGGGTGCGCAACGCGGTCGCCCAGAACCGCTTCGCCGCGCAGGTAAGCGCGGCCGATCTCGAGAACACCAAGCTAACCGCGCACGCCACCCTGGCCGAGTCCTACTTCCAGCTCCGCGGACAGGACGCATTGCAGGAGCTCTACGATCGCACCATCGTCGCTGACCGGCGCACCCTCGAGATCACGCGCGGTCTGGCCCAAACCGGGGTCGGCGATCAAGAGGCCGTGGCCCAGGCCGCGGTCACCCTGGCCAACTTCGAGGCCACCGCCACCAACCTCGCGATAAACCGAACCCTGTACGAGCACGCCATCGCCACCCTGGTCGGGCAGCCGCCTGCGCAGTTCTCGCTGCCCGCCCGGCCGCTCACCACCAAGGTGCCGAGTATTCCCGTGCTAGTCCCCTCCCTGCTGCTGGAGCGCCGCCCGGATGTCGCGGCGGCAGAGCGGGCGATGGCGCAGGCCAACGCCGCCATCGGCGTGGCCCGGGCGGCGTATTTCCCGACCCTGAACCTGACGCCGACGGGTGGGCTGGAGTCGTCGTCGCTAGCCACCCTCATCTCCGTTCCCGCCCTGTTCTTCTCGCTCGGCGTCTCGGCGTCGGAGCTCGTGTTCGACGGTGGGCTGCGCAGCGCAACAGAAAGGCAGTACCTCGCGCTCTATCGCGCCAGCGTGGCGGCATACCGGCAAACGGTGCTCACCGCCCTGCAACAAGTCGAAGACTACTTGGCCACCCTCCGCATCGTGTCGCAACAGATCGGCCGCCAGACCGCCGCCGTGGACGCCGCGCGCCAACACCTGGAGCTGGCCGTCGGCCGATACACCACGGGTATCGATCCCTACCTGAACGTGATCTCCGCGCAGACCACCCTATTGGCGGATGAGCAGACCCTGGTGTCTTTGCGCGTGACTCATTTGACCGCGGCCGTCCAGCTGGTAGAGGCGCTCGGCGGGGGATGGCAGGGCCTCGGCCGTGCGCCCTGAGCTATGCCAGCTCGGCCAGTAGCGCGCCGGGCGTTCGGTCAAAATCCCGGGTAGATTCCGGGGGTGCAACCCAAGGTCCAGTCTTGAGCGTGTTCTCCGCCGGAGCCTTTCTGGCCGGGTCCGGTGTGCTGCTTGGCGCATTTGGGGCTCACTTGCTGCGCAATATAGGCGCGGCGCGCTTGGGGCTCTGGACGACAGCGACGCAATACCTGTTCGTAGCCGCGTTCGGCATCATGCTCTCCGGGCTCTTCGATCGCTCGCAGCGCCTTGGATCAGGGCCTGCCACGGTACTGCTCATCGGCGCATCGTTGTTCTGCGGCTCGCTCTACGCCATGGGGCTGGGTGCTCCGCGCTGGCTCGGCGCCGTCACCCCGTTTGGCGGCGCGAGCCTGGTACTCGGCTTTGCCTGGATGGCCGTACGCGCTTGGCGCTGAGAAGGCCTGGGCCGAGGTCCGCCGTTGAACGCCCGACCCAAGCGGCGCCGCGTGGCAGTTCTCCGCCGGCTGCGTAACCCACGCTAGGGGACCCGCATCGAAGTTCGCTCGGCTCATCTTCCCGCCGTCTCTTCCCGCCGTCTCTTCGCTTCACCCTTGCACGATGCTTTCGTCTCTGACGCGCAACCCCTGAAAGGACACCCCTGAAAGGACGTCATGGCTAGTCTCGATCACGTTTTCGTGTTGATGCTCGAGAATCGTTCTTTCGATCACCTGTTCGGCTTTTCCGGGTTGACCGGAACGGATGCCGTGACCGGCGCCAACACGACAATCGATGGGCTCTCCGGCGACGAATCAAACACCTTGCAAGGCCACGTCTATTCCGTCCAGCGGGGAGCCGACTGGGCGATGCCCGTCGATCCTGGTCACGAGTTCCCCAATGTCCTCGATCAACTGTGCGGCCCAGGTATTCCGTACTCGACGCCCTATCCCGCGATCAATCGGTCCGGCTTCGTCGACTCGTACAGTAGGAGCGGTGGAGGCACCCAGCCCGGCGAGATCATGAGATGCTTCGACACCCAGCGCCAGCTCCCGGTTCTCCATGCCCTCGCTCAGGAGTATGCGATCTGTGATCACTGGTTTTCCTCCCTTCCCGGCCCAACCTGGCCAAATCGCATGTTCGCGCACGCCGCATCGTCAGGTGGGCTCGACCACAGCCCTTCGACCTCGGACATCCTGCTCTGGGAAGCGGTCGACGGCTTTTCGTTCAGCAAGGGCACGATCTTCGGCGCGCTCAAGTCCTGTGGCAGGTCCTATCACCTTTATTCGGGCGACGACTTCCCCATGGTGGCCGCCCTAAAGGGTATCGAGCTCGCCGACGTGCACCGTATCGACGATTTGGTGAGTGACCTCGTCACGAAGCGGCCCTTCCCGTACGACTACGTGTTTATCGAGCCGAGTTACAACGTGCTACATGACTACCGGAACAGCACGAGCATGCACCCGCTTGCCGACATTCGTGACGGCGAGAATCTCATCAAGAAGGTCTACGAGGCTCTGCGCGCCTCGGAGGCATGGAGCACTTCTCTCCTCATCGTAACCTGGGATGAGCATGGTGGCTTCTACGACCATGTTGCCCCTCCGGCTGCCACGGCCCCCGGAGACACCTCGCCGGGCTCCAAGTACAACCAGTACCGCTTCACGTTTGAGCAATACGGGGTGCGCGTCCCCGCGCTCGTCATTTCGCCGTTCATCGCCAAGGGGACCATCGACCACCGCCTCTACGACCATAGCTCGGTGCTGGCCACGCTCGAAGCCGCCTTTGCCATGAAACCGCTCACCTCCCGCGACGATCGCGCCAACGGCTTGTTCTCCCTGCTCACGCTGAACGACCCGAGAACCACGGATGAGCAAGCCCGCAAGGTGCTCCCGCCGGCTCTTCCGCCGCCCATGCTCACCTCCCCTGCCGTGCCGCCGCCTGACGCCACGATCGCGCCCGACCTCGCGATTGCGCGCGAGAACGATTCCGTCAACGACACCACGCTGCCAGCCATCCTGCATTCGGCCATGCGGCAGGACATTCTGATGTCGCCCGGTCGCAAGAACGAAATCATCGAACAAGTCGCGCGGCTCAATACCCGCGCGGACGCCAAGGCCTACCTTGCCGACGTGCAAAGAAGGCTGCGCGCCCGCTGAGCTCGCTGCCGGTCGAGCAAAGTGAGACTCGGCAATGACACCAGCCCGGTCATCGCATCGGCCACGGTCAGCCCATCAGCGCTGACCACACGCCCCGATACCTGCGAGCACGTCGAGCTGATCGAGGGGTCTAGCTCCTTTGGTAGAAGGTGATGCTCACGCCGCCCGACCCGCTGCCCGGGGCGGAGCTTAGGAACTTGCCCGTGGTGAGGAACGCGTAGGGTCCATCGGTTGCCGCCTCGAAGACCGGGGTCAGGTCGTTCATCGGTCCACAATTGCGCACGATGACGAAGTAGCCGTCACTAGATTCCAGCGTGTATCTGGCGTCCAGCGTCGTGCTACCCCCGCTCGCGACGAGCTGATAGTCGGCTCCGCCATCGAGTATCTTGCCCGACTCCTCGCCGGTCGTGGTGCCACCCGTAATAGGAATGATGTTGCGGCTACCACGCTTGGCGTTGCTGACGGTGATGGTCGAGCCGAGCGTCACGTTCTCGGTGAACACGCTGCTGCCATCGGTTCCGCTCGCGGTAACACAGTCCCACGACACGTTGGGGACACCCGCCGGATCTACGAGTTGTAACCGGGTACCTCCTGCGCTCCCATTGGAGACGTCGTAGACCTGGAGCGTGATCGTGCTGCCAGCAGCATCGACCGCGCGCGTGCCAACGAGCGTGGCGGTGTTCAGCCAGGCGTATGAGCTCGCGGTCGGGGCCTCGATGTCTGGGACGATGCGGATTGACGCATCTGCCGGGGCCGCGACGCCGCAAATGCGGGTGAAGATCGTGGTGTTGTCGCTCGTCTTCAGGATGAGAATCTCTTCCAGCTCCATGGCGCCGGTCGAAAGCGTCAACTCGTAATCGAGGCCGCCGGTAAGAACCGTGCCATTCAGCCGGTCGCCCGTGATCGTGCCGCCGGATATGTCAAGCTGGCGGCGTCGGCCGAACTGGGTGTTCCCCACGTCATGAATAGCGCTGATCGTGAGCGACACGCTGAACGCGAGCGTGCCACTCGTGGGCGGAGGGATGCCATCGGGCATGCCACAGGTCCAAGAAGGATCGGGGACGATGGTCGCCTCGCTGTCTCCGCTGCTGGCGTCCATGGGCGTCGCCCCTCCAGTACCGGGAAGACCGCCGGTAGCAATGGTCGCCTTGCCCGCGTCTCCACTTCCGCCGCTCGATCCCATTCCCTCCGTGCCCGCGCCTCCGGTGACCCCCGTACTCCCTCCGGCATTACCGCTGCCCGTGCCGAACGCACCCCCCATGCCAGTCGAGCCGGTGCCTTTCGTCGAAGCCCCACCAGAACCGCCCAAGCCGCTTCCGCCCGATCCAGCGCCTGTCGCTCCCGCAGCGCCCGGAGCGTCACCAACGCCGTTGATGCCGCCGGAGGCTACGACGCCACCGCCGTCGGTCGTCCGCCCGACAGCGTCGCTCCCCGTGCTGATGGTGCCCCCGGCATCCCCGTCTCCGACCGCGGCCCTACCCGAGACAGTGCCGCCAGAGCCACCCGAAGGACTCGTCGCGGCCCCCCTGCCCGTCAGTCCACCCGCGCCGGTTCCGGCTCCGCTCGACTGGCCGCAGCCACCAAGGCCGATAGTCACAATGCCGGCGAGCAACAGCCTCGTTGGCAGATACTCGGTCTTCCTCGACGGGTCCATTCGGGCAGGCGACAGCATAGTGCCCAAGCAGTTGCAGCCGCTCGGTCAAGTGGGTCACCAAACTTCGACTACACCTCAGTGCGGCAGGATAGCGAGCGACATGGTCGGCCATGCGCGCCATCGCTGGCGATGATGCGGAGCGGGACCGCTGAATTCCGCCAGGTGTCGTAAGGCGGTCAGACCCCGCCGCTCTTGCCTAAGCTGTCCCACTGACCCAGCACGGCCACCCTAAGCGCCCAGGAATGGATTAGAATGCGGACACGGGGGATGAATTCGCAACCTGACATCGGGAGAATCACCCGACCCTGGTATCCGGGCGCAGAGGCGAGCACGCGCCGTCCGGCCGGGCCGTGTGTGGCCGCCCCGCGCCTGACCCTGGAGGCTGATCAACTGGGGCCTGCGGGCCAGAGCGAGGACCGCTTGCCCGGCCAAGCTAGGCTTCCCTGGCACAGAATGTCTGCGACCGCCCAGCGGATCTGGCCGGTCGGACTGGCCGCCCTGGTCGGCGCCCTGACGACGCTGACGTGGCAGTCATTCGCGTCCCGGGGAGCGCCACCACGACCCGCAACCGTGGCCGCCCAGCCGGCCACCGCACCGATCCCGGCCCGGCCCCGACCCCTCTTGATAACCCCGCCCCCGCCTCCAGTGTCCGGCCAGGTTGCGCCGCCTGCGCCCACTCTGATCCCGACCCTGACCCCCGTCGCGGCGACACCCGCGGCGGTCGCGCTCGACCCGCGAGCAATTGCGGCCAAGCCACGGGGGCAAGGCGCCCCGGCCGGCCGACCCCGGCGTGTCCGGCCGGCCGCGACCCCGGCCTTGGGTCAGCCTATCGATTGGGATGCGATCTTGAAGCCGTCGTTCCGATAGTGGCCGCGGTCCAGCACAACTTGGGGCTCGGTCCAGGTGTCGCACTCCGCTCCCATGGTCGGCGAAGACCGTAGCGGTCCTGGACTGAGACCCGATCGCTCCATCGCCTGCTAGTGCAAGGTCAGATCGCGAGCCACGGCGAAGACGCCGTGGACAGCGCCGCTGGGGCCGCGGTAGGGCGTGGCGTTGAACGAGACGGGGACATGCGTGCCCGTACTGGTTACCAGATCGAGGCGGTAATCGCGCACCTGGCCGGTAGCAAAGGTGGCGGCCACCCCGGCGCGCGCGCGACCGGTATCAGTGAAATAGCTGTCGAAGCGCGTGCCGATCAAGTGCTCCCGTGCGACGCCGGTCAATTCCTCGGCCGCGTGGTTGACGTCCATGACGACACCCTCGCGGCTGATGGTCACCATCAAGTCGAGCCCGCTTTCGATGAGACCACGGGCGTAGGCGTGGGCTTGCTCCAACTCCTGGATCAGTCGGGGGGTTCACGAATATCGCGGGCCGCGGCGAACACGCCCTGCACGACGTCGTCGGCATCGCGGTATACGGTGGCGTTGAAGGAGACCGGAATGGCCGATCCATCGGCCGCGATCCAGTCAAGCTCGTAGTTGCGCACCTGGCCGGTGGCCAGGGTTTCGGCGACCCCCTGAGCGGCGCGAGCGGGATCGAGAAAGAAGTCCTGGAACTTGGCGCGCAGCAACTGCGTGCGGGTCCGGCCGCTCAGCTCCGCCACCGCCTGGTTCACGTCGCTGATGGCGCCGGCTAAGTCGATGACCAGGAGGGCGTCCAGGCTGGCCTCCAGCAGTCCGCGGGCGTAGGTTTTGGCCTGTGCCAGCTCGCCGAACACCGCGAGCGAGACCCGGTTCACGCATACGATGGCCTCATGAATTAGTCCGTCGCTGCGATCGCGGAACACCATGGCGTTGAACACGACAGGAACGGTTTCGCCCTGCGGCCGACGCAACTTGCGCGCGACGGCCGTGATCTTGCCATAGAAAAAGCACTGCCCGAGGTCGGCGGACAAGGCCTTGGGATTGGCGAACAGATCGGCCAGATTGGAACAAATGACGCCGGCACGGTCGCGGCCAACCAGCTCGCAGAAGGCTGCGAAGCCGCCAACTAATTCACCAGACATGTCGATGCTCTCTCCCAAGCGAGATCCGCGCCGGCTCTGCGTAGACCCGTTGCCACCGCCATTCGGAGGTACCTGATGCGAATACTCATCATTGAGGACGACGCGACCAGCCGCCTTCTGCTCGCAAAGATGCTCGAGCCGTATGGCCGCTGCGACATCGCGGTCAATGGCAAAGAAGCGGTTCAGGCCTTTCGCTTGGCCAGCGATCAGGGTGACGTTTACCGGTTGGTGTGTCTGGACATCATGATGCCGGAGATGGACGGACAAGCCGCCCTGAAGGCAATTCGCGAAGTCGAACAGGCCGAGGGCCGCCTGCCTAGCCGGTCGGCCAAGATCGTCATGACCACGGCCTTGCGCGACATCGAAAACGTCACCCACGCGTACCGTGAGCTGTGCGACGGCTACCTGGTCAAGCCCATTCTGCGCGACAAGTTGGTTGGTCTCTTAAAGGAGCTCGACCTCATTACCATGCGCGAGGACCACCTCACGGCGTAGAGTCAAGGAAGATTGCTAAGGCCGCGCACCAAAATTAGTTCTGCAACTAGCGTGGTGTTGGCTCCATTGTGTGCACACACATTTCCGGGACCCTGGGATTGTCAGTTGTAACCTAGCTAGCTGACTAGGTAATTAGGATCAAAGGCCTAAGCCAGGTGGGACCGTTAGCGTTCCCAACTCGAGTGCTGCTGGGCCAACCGCCCTCGGAGCCTCTCCTAAGGACTGAGCGCCAACATCGCGTCGATCAGACCCGTATCCACCGCGACCGGCCGCGAATGCTCGCTTCCGCTTCCCGCGCCGCTCGACATCGACAGGAACTATAGCAGAAGCGCTGCCGGCGTATAGGTGGAAGCAATCTCGCAGAAGGTTGCCAAAGACGCGATAATCGCTTGTCACCCTCATGTTCACAAACTATCATCTTGTGAACATGCCGCTTTCACATAAACATCTCAAGCTCGACCAGGCCAAGATCGACAAGGCCCGCCGTCTCCTCGGACTCGGCACGGAGCAGGAAACGCTAGATCGAGCGCTCGATCTCATCATTGCCGAGGAACCCATCCTGCGTGCCCACCGCAAGCTCAAAGGCTCGGGTGGAGTAGTGGACATCTTTGGCCACCAGTGAAGAAGGTCCTCATCGACACATGCGTCTACATCGACTGGCTCAACCAGGGCCGTCATGAAGATGTTATGCTCGGCACGGGACTCGTGCGGTACCTGTCCGCTGTCGTGGCGATGGAGCTGCGAGCCGGCGCTCAGCATCGCGCTGCTCGCGATTCCACTTCTGCCCTAATTCGAGCATATCGATCTTCCGGGCGACTGGTCGTGCCATCCAGCGAGGTTTTCGAGAGTGCGGGTGGCATCCTACGCCAACTCAAACTCGCCGGCCGCGATGTTCGCCTGTCGTCGCTTTGCAACGATGTGCTCATCGCGCTCACGGCACGATCGATCGGCGCATCGGTGGTAACGGCCAATCTCGGCGACTTCGCTGCGATCCAGCGGCTCGAGAGCTTTGATCTAACGCCCCCGTAGTGGAGTCGTCCTCAATCTGGCTCCAAGCCCGAGGGTGTCTGGACATGACACCTGAGGCTGCTGGAGGTCTATCAACGCCCCAGACGGAACCGTCCATCAGAAACCGACGGCAAGCCCGCGACCATCAGCTGGCGAAGCGGGTTGCAAACCGACGACACCTCGCGCTCGCCTGCGGCGATGATACATCTCATCTCGCGTTTGGCCGGTTAGCGACCTCTGCCGCATGATGGCGAGCCTGCAAATCCAGGAACATCGCCGACTTACGCGAGGAGACTGGACCGTCCCGGACGCCGCCGGAACCCCTAATAGTGGCGGGTCTCGCCATCAAATTGTCGCCATAACTGTGTATAATGACTAGCATTCCTCACGACGCGTCGCGAATGGTACCCCCGGCGATACCCCCACGATTGGGCATTCGATCGGGCTCCAATCCAGTCGTCCGTCGAGATCCGGCCCCCAACGCCTCGTGTGCGGCAACGCGTTTCGCCGCCTAGTGTTCTGCGCACGCGTAGCCCAGGCTGCGCGTTTAGACAGCCAAGGGTTTCCGCTGGTGTTCGGCCAGAGCATTCCGCGCGGTTTCCTGGCCACGATGTTTCCGCAGCGTTCGTGCCGTAGACCGTGAGCAAACTGTCGTGGCGGGCCCGCCGGCCCCTCCAGCGAGAAGCGCTGGCAGACGAACATCCCACGCCCCAGTCGTTCGCTCGCGAAGGCCATGAGCCTCGCCTTCTTCGGTCGGCGTCGCTCGTCGGTCGGAGTGGACGCTCACGCATCGCAGGGACGTGCGCAGCGTGGGCGGCTGCCAGATGCGATGAATAGGGTCAGGCGTTGGTGTCCGGAGAAGCCCTGACGTCAACCCAGGAAGCAGCCACAGACGCCGGCCCGCCCCAGCTTCACCAATCCCTTGCGCAGCCAGCCTCCACCAGCGGGTCCACGAAAGGACAACTTGCCCGGGGTGGTCCGATCTCGCCATGCTCTGCGCCCGCTCGGCATCTGTCCCGCAAGTGTCGCGCTACACATCCGCAGAGCGGCGCTACACTTCTGGCGCGTCGCATACCCGAGCGATTCAGCCGTTTTCCGCAGCTAGAAGACCGGCATACCCGTTGCTCATGGGGATCCCCCGGCCGCAGCCAACGTCGGCCGGAAAGGACTCCCAACCGTGCCTTCATCATCGGCGTCGTCAAAGCCCCGTAGCGAAGTTGGCCTTCTCTGTGCCCGACCGAGGTCGCTCCCCAATCCGGCAAGCCCTGGCCTGTTTGCCGTGGAGGACGACGCTCAGTCGCTAGCGCGGCAATCTGGCGCTCCGCCAACGCCCCTTGCAGCCCACCAAGCTCCGCTGCAGATCATCCGCCGCGACGAGGTACTCCGGCGCTGTGGCTTCAAGAAGACCACCCTCTACGCCGCCATGGCCGAGGATCGGTTCCCCAAGGCCGTCCATCTTGGTGTGAGGGCGGTCGGCTGGCTCTCGCACGAGATCGACGAGTGGATTGCCCTTCGCGTGGCCGAGTCGCGCCTTCCCCCCAGCCCCGTAGCCTCCGCCCGCACACCCGGGACCGAGCGCCAGTAGGGCGCTTCCTCGCTGGCCCGCTGACCAACCGGCCCACCTCTTCCTCTCGAACATGCCCGCCCGGTAAGCACCGATGCACGCAGCTTTCGGCAATCGCTGCGGCCACAACCCTGTGGATCCAACCCTGGAGATCACCCGTCCCATCCCCGTCGGCCCCGGGGGCTATCCCCGCATCCTTGCCGTTGCGGCCGAGCGTATCGAGGGCTTCTATGCCGAGCCGGAATCCCTGCCCTCCCTGGCGCTGAGCTCCAACTCCAGCCAGAAGCGCTCCGAACGCCGAGAGGCACTCATCCGGCTGCTCAAGGCCATCTTCAAGTTTCTCGACCTGGTGACCCTCACCGTCGCCATCCGTGACACCGACAAAGCTCTCCACAACATCACCATCGCCACCCTGGCCGATCACGCTGATCTTGATCTGCGCAGAGCCGAGCGTGCGCTTAGAGACCTCGCCAGCGCCGGCTTCATCTTCATCATCGAGCAGCGCATCAGCAATCCCGAGGGGGGCTTTCGCTCCGTGGCGGGGATCAAGCGCATCTCCCCTGCCCTGTTTTCCGCGCTCGGCCTGCCGGTAGCGCTCAAGCTTGAGCGGACCAAGGCGCAGAAGCGGCTGGCCGACCGCAAAGCCCAGGCCTCACCCCCTCGCCCGCACTCGGCTCAGCCAGCGGCCCAGCAGGAGAGCTTCCAGTTTGCCGTGCGCAACCTGACGGCGGGCATTCTCGAGACTAGTCACGGCATCATCAAGCGCCCGCAGCGCGCCCAGCCCGAACGGGACATGGAGCGCCAACGGCGCTGGATTGGCCTCGCGGTCAAGCTGCGCGAGGAGCACCCGGATTGGCCGGCGGACCAGATCAGGGCCGCTGCCGACAAAGCCTTGCTCTCGTAGAGGGTGCCACCCCGTCCCGGGCAACCCACCCGGCTACGGCGAGCGTGGAAACGCGAAGACGCACCCCTCGGCGTGTCTGGCTCTGCCCCTGGGGAGCTGCGCGGCCCTCCCCTCCCCGGGGTGAAGCCCGGGTGAAGCCCGCTTGCTGGCCAGACTAAGTGTCGGTCTCTACCCCCGCTCAAGTGTCGGTCCTCCTCCAGGTCTTTTTCAAATTACCAAATGACGCGCGCATCTCACGGGCATCTCGGGCCAGCGCAGGGGCAATGGCTTGACCGGCCACTCCCCCGGGGTCGACAGCTTGCGGTGACCAGGCGCGACGCTGACCAGCCGCCTGCGCACCCGGCTTCTCGCTGCCTTACCGCTACGGACAGCCAGCGACCTAGGTCGACGACTTCTCCCGCCGATCCGTGTAATGCGTAGCTGTTCTGCTAAGGGAGACCTACCTGAGACAACCTGTTCGGTCAGCGTCAGCGTCATCAAAGGCCGTGCTCAGTGCCATCGCCGCGTCGACCTTGTTTGCATCGATGGCCCTGGTGGCGCGCCTCGTTTCGGCTACCATTCCAGGGCAGCAGGTCGCGCTGGTCCGCTTCGCCACCGGCGCGCTGGTGATTGCCAGCGCCGTGGGCCTGCTCAGGCTGCACCTGCAACCCCAACGCCGGGGTTGGCTGATCTTACGCGGCGTGTTCGGCGGCGCGGCAGTCCTGCTGTACTTCCAGTGCATCGAGAGGATCGGAGTCGGCGTAGCGACTTTGCTCAACTACACCGCACCCGTCTGGTCGCTCACCTTCGCCTGGCTGCTTCTGCGCGAGCGGCCGCGTCGCCACGCCGGCGTCGCCCTCATTCTGACCGTGGCGCGCGTCGCGCTCGTCACCAAGGGGCGAGCCGGGAGCTGGCGACTCGGGACCTGGGAGATGGTCGTTGTCTTATCGGCGGTGTTTTCCGGCATGGCCGTCACCTCGATCCGAGCAGCTCGCAAGCCCGACCCCGGCGGCCGCCCTGGCGAAAGCAGTTGGACCGTGTTCACTTCTTTCACCCTCTTCGGTTCGCTCATCAGCTTGCCAACCGTACTCACTCCCTTCGGCATCTGGGTTGCACCGGGCATGGTCCCGACCGACTCCCCTTCCGACGCCACATTCTACCGGATCCCGAACCCAGGTGCTGTGAAGGCGGTAAGATAGAGGCTAGATGCCTCGCCTAGCCTCGCTCCTGGTCCTTTACGGCTTGGTTCGCGCAAAGACGAGGGGCGGGGGTGTGCTGTTGTTGGCGGGGAGCAGGCTGTCACGTCGCGGACCCGTCCTCGTGGCCCCAGATAGCTGCTACGCCTCTTCGTGAGCCCGGCTTCCCTCCAGCTTCCTTTCGACTCCGCTTGACATTCACGCCTGGGCTGTGTAGGCCGCTCCACGAGCTAGGGCGGTGGTATGGTCGGCATAGCGGGACGGGGCCTATCGGAGGCGTTTCTGCTGTGCCCGGGGTGCGGGCTCGCAGCAGCGATGCGAGCTATATCGTCAGTGCGGGGAGATCCCAACAGGAGATGCTAAGGTCGGCCCGGCTAATCGCGCATGCAAGAGGATATCCGGCGCTAACCGAAGTGAAGACGCCCGCAGGTGGTGCATCTGCTTCACTCGAGGAGCTCCAACAGACAACCGTGCCGTCAGTCTTCACCCCACACGCGGCGCTTACCCCGACGCTTGCCGATGAATAGGCTCCCGTGGGGGCCCCGTTGACGTCGAAATATCCAGTGCCGGTTGGCCCCCAGCAGGCCACTGTGCCGTCCGTCTTTACGCCACAGGCGCTCGCGCCGCCCGCGCTGACCGATACGAAGCCCTCCGCTGGCAGGGTGGCGCAGGTAGTACCCCAGCAGACAACCGTGCCGTCCGTGGTTACCCCGCAGGCACATGAGTCCCCGGCGCTGATGGACGCGAAAGTGCCCGAGGGCGGTATTGTCAGTCCTGTGGTGGGGTCACCCCAGCAGACAATGGTGGCGTCGGCCCGGATGCCACAGGTATAGTATTGCCCTGCGCTGACAGATAGGTAGGTGCCCGCAGGCGGCGTAGCTTCGCCGGAGTCATTTGCACCCCAGCACGAGATCGTGCCATCGGTTCTTAGGCCGCATGCGGTTGAAGCGCCCGCGCTGACCGAGGTGAAAGTGCCAGAGGGAGGTGAGCTCTCGCCGTAGGTGTTGTCCCCCCAGCAGGTGATCGTGCCATCGGTCCTTAGTCCGCATCCGTACTTCGCGGTCAACAGTGAATCGCCGACGCTCACGGACAAGAAGGAGCCGGAAGGTATGCTCATGTACGAGCTTCCGCTATTCCCCGTCGTCCCACCGCTCTCACCGAAGCCACCGCCGCCACCAAACGTACCTCCCGGCTGGCAGCTGAAGGCGCACGTGCCTGGGTTGGTGATGGAGGGCGAACCGCCAGACGCTGCGAGCGCTCCGCCGGCCCCAGTGACGCTTTCTGTCACAGGCGACCCTCCGGAAGAACCACCGACTGCGGTTGAGCCGGCATCGCGAATGTGTGATTGCAATGGTGACGAGGAGCAGGCAAAGGCTGTCAGCAGTGTCAGCGACGCGACATTCTCCATCCTATGCCCAGAGCGGTTCTTGACAAAGACTATGTGCGACATGTCGATGATGGAGGGCTGCGGCGCAGGCTGAGTAGCGGGAGCGTCGCGGCGTGTGGGATCCTGGAAGGAGAACGGACAGGTTTCAATCAACAATGTGGGCATGGTTCATAAATCAACAATGTGGGCATGGTTCATCCTGGTCGTGGTCATGTGCTTCCTCGAATCCACATGGAGCCGCAGGGGCTTTCGTGGCCCGGGATCATAGCATGCACATCCAAAAGTACGAATTCACAGCGCTGCTCCTTGTATCGTACTCGAAGCTCGTGGACCGGGCCGAATCTCGCTTTGTCGTCGGCACCGTGGCTCAGTTTGACTCGCAGCGCTAGGAGTACATTGGTAGTTGAGAGAAGGATGACACATGGAATCGGCCGTTAGCCGATTCCATGGGCTTTAGCTATTGGCGCCTTGCGGCGTAACTCCTGAATCGGCATTTGCGTAGGATGGCGGCCTGGATCTGCCTCGTGCCAGCGGTTGAACGAAGCCGGAACAGTCCGGCCAAGTCGCTGCGACCACAGCGGTGCAAGAGCGGGCCCTCAGTTCGAGAGCACCCAGTAGTTCGACGACACAGCGACTTCGCTCCCGGAATAGCCGAAGTTGCAGGTTTGGGTCTCGGTGCGGTACCTCCCAACTTGCGTACTGACTTGCGATTCGTACTGGTAATACGCCTTGCAGATACCGAGCTCCTTCCCGTCCGTGTCGAAGCCAGCGTTGAAAATTGTGCCAGGCGGATTCTTGAAACTCGGCACGAGAACCTGGTAATTCGAAACGTAGTTCTCCGACCCCCCATATGGTACGTCGCAGCTTGTCCAGTTAGCATCCACCTTGCCTGGAACTATACCGTTCCCGAAATTGGCTACACACACGTATAGCGGGGTGCCGTCCTTGTCGTAGCCTCCAACCAGAGCTCCAGAGGGTGGCGTTGACGCGCCCACACCTTCGGTCGTCAAAGGGAGTGTCGAGGTCAACACTTGGTAGTTATTCACGTAGACCTCTGTCCCGCCGTAGGGGATATCGCAGGCGCCGAGACCTGGACGGACTTTACCCACCTGTAGCCCAGAATCGGCCGAGTTGGACCCATTGTTATTCAGATACGCCCGGCAGGCGTACAGGGTCGATCCTTCGTCGTCTTTGCCAAGCGGCAGAGCGTTCCACGGCACATTTCCGTTTCCGTCATCTTCATCGACCCAGCCGGCCACGAGATTCTGGTAGGGTTGCAACCCGTACTCGAGCTGGCCGTAGCCTATATCACAGTCTGTCCAGGTACCGGTGGTCTTACCAGGTTGCAGGCCAGAGCCGTAATTGACGCGACAGGAATAGAGAGGCCCGCCACCAACATCCGTTCCCATGATAATTGCGTCAAACGGATGGTTAACAGTCGTCCAGTTGGGATCGGTCGCGAAGAGTGGGCACCCCGGGAGTGGTGGTGGAGGGGAGCTATTACTCTCTAGGAACTGTATTCCGGGCGTGATACCGGGACCTCCGGCCATAGTGCAGCACGAATTCGGGACCATTGTTAGATTGTTGGATTCGCCGGTGAAGGACTGGTCAACGCAATGGGGAGCCTGCAAGGTCGTGCTATCCGTCAATATTTGGACACCAAGAGACACGTTGGGTTCAAAGGGATAGAGCTCACCGTTCCCGAAGCCGAACACGTTGAATTCCGCGGTATTCCAGTACGACGAGAGGTTCACGGGACTAGTCGTGGCTGCAGTGTTTGCATAGATGGTCCCCCCAACGGTCATCATGACGGAATCCCCACCGGGGCCCGCTATGCCCGTAAGCGAAACCCTTTCTAGATCCGTTTCTGCGAGATTGGGTGTGACCGGCGTGGGGGTACTATCTATGTAGCAGCCTAGGTAATTTTCCCATTTGCCGCTTGGTATTACTTGCGAGTTCCATCCCCCAAATGGCCCCCCCGTGGGGCAACGCTTGTCGCATGATGACAGCGTGCCCTTTGGGCAGTATCCGTATTTTGCGAGCCACCATTCCATCCATACACCGCGTTCGGCCTGATAGCCGAACTGCGCCCAGCCCACACAGGTCGAGTCGCCGTTGGCGCACGGAGATGAGTTTTGATTGGGATACTGGATGTACTGGGAGTTAAGTTGGAGCGAAAAACTGGCACCTGGAGCGTTTCTCGTTACGCCGGTAACCGATGGAAAAGAGCCCTCCGCCCAGGCTATTGTCGAACCAGAAGAAGCTAGCACCGCTGTATCATCAAAACTGTTGGCTCCAACAGTCATCGGGGCTGGCGCAACTGCTGGCGCCGGTGCTGGTAATAAGGGCGTGTCGAGTGGCGACGGGGCACGACAGGGAATCTCCTCCCAGGTTGTGCCTGGATAAGTGGCTTTGAAGCATCCTGCGTTTGGCAAGGACGTCCTCGTCATAGCGTATCGCCAAGGACGAGGAGCCAGCGAGTCCATCGCAGAGGAAGTCGTTTGGGTGGCCGACATGGTTACCGTTTGAGCCTGGGTGGCATTCGAGCCAGGGAGTAATCCGGCTACGAGCGATCCCGCCCAGACAGCAATTGCACCTGCGGTGCGGGGCCCAGGGTTGTGTCGGGACGGTGGAGATTGGGGTGATGCGTGTCTCATGAATCTCATGAAGGCCTCCTCCTCTTTTCTGCAAACTTCGCCAACAACTTACAACACGCTGCGGTACCACACGAATTTCCACTGCCACATCCGCAACGGCGCGATGTTCATGCGACGCTCGGGTGATGTCAATAGTGATCTTTCTACTGATCTTTCTAGCAGCTCTAGTCCGTGCGATTCACGAGGCGTAGGAGGCTCATGGCCTGGATGTTGCCGGGGGAAAGGCGTAGGGCCTCTTCCAGAGCAGCCCGGGTACCTCGACGAGTGTCCGGATGTCGAGCCAGAAGGCATCATCGTGAGGCGGAAGGCGAAACGAATCTGGCATCAGCGGGCCCGCCATTCAGGTGAAAAGGTCGGAAACACGCTTCGCCGAGAGCAACTTGGCGAGACTGCTGTAGCGGGGGCCTTGCATTGCACCGGTGGTGGCATCGGCAAATGGTATTGGCTTGGCAAGAGCCTGAGCTGGTTCGGCGAAAACCACTTTGTACTTGCCTTCGTCGCCGTAGGGTTCGATGTGGTCCATCTTGGCGTAGTAGGTGATTGCAGATACCGGATTCGTTTGGTAGGCGGCGATGTACTTTATCTTGGGCAACATTCCGCCGCCGATACGGATGGCGTACCAACACTTCTTGCCAAGGAAGACGTCATCGAAACCTGGTTGCTGGGCTGGCACGACGACGGTGTCCCGGATGTCTTCATGGTTCTCGACGGGCCCTGGGCTGGCTGAATCGCCAGGGCTGACGACCGCAGTTGGCTTCTCGAAGACGCGGACGCCGAGGAGCGGAAGAATGCGCAGCATTTCTCGCAGAAATCCAAGGGTGTCGGCCCGTTCGGATTCGGACAGACCGGGCTCCTTGGGGTGCTTATCGTTGTCCAGGTGGCAGCGCCCGGCCTTGGTCGCCCGGTCGATGAGCGCGTGTTCGAGCCAGGTGATGTGCGCCCGGTTCAAGGCATTGCCGCTGGAAACGAAGGCATAGCCCCAGTCCCAGAAGTCCTTCTTGCCGTCGTGCTCCTCGATGCGGGTGCCGATTTCCTCGCCCTGGCCGATGTAGACGGGGTTGCACCGACGCCGCGAGAGTGGCTCCTGCTCGCTCTGTGCGGCCTCCTCAGCGCAGCAGCTCAGCTTCTCATGACATCTTCCCTTGGTCGCCTGACCGCGGTGGGCCTCGGCATCATCAACCAGAACACCGTTGTGCTCACGCTCGCGGGTGGCTGGCTGTTCTTCCGCGAGACCGCCTCTGCCCGAACCGTCGTCGGCGCATTGCTCACCATCGCCGGTGCCCTGTGGTCGATCGTGGCCGAGCGCGCAGGCCCGGCCTAAGGCGAATTCCAGCATTCCTGACCCCTGTTCCTCCTTAGACTTGCCCAATTTCACTTCTCCCTGGCATTTGCTTCCCTGGTCGGTCATCATTTGTGCGCGGTCATGGAGGAGCGGGTTGATCAGGCGGAGGGGGCGAAGATCTCGCGCATCGAGGTCGCACCATCATGGTGGGGCAGGCCTGTGCAGGGCCTGGAGGCCAGGACCGTGAAAGCTGGCGTCTCGGGATGGCCGGACCTGGGGACGGCCCCGACAACTGGGGCCAAGCACGAGCGCCGCTACGAGCGCGCCGCGTGCGACGGGGCTAGCTACTCGACCACGGAGCGCGCATGACCTTCTCAGAATCCCCCCACCGAGTCAGGGCTGGACCCGTCGACCTCGCCGTTCACCTTGCAAGTGGCACCCGCCCTGACCATCATCTGGCACCCGGACCCGAGTCGCGTCGGCAATCTCTTCTATTTTCCCAAGCCGGGGAAGGGCAAGGTCATCGGCCTCTCCCGTCTCACCCCGGAGTTTACCTTCTACTGCGACAAGGCTGCGCCCCTTGCGGATACGTTCCTGAGCCACCAGCCCTTCCTCGAGATTTCCCTGCAGGGACAAGGCTTCCTCCTCCGCCCGAGCCCTGGGTCACCTCTGACCCTGGACGGCAGACCCCTGGTCGCTCCGGCCAAGCTATCGCAGACCCACGTTGCGCGCGCGCCCATTATTACTATCGGCAAACGGATCGCCCTCTGCCTCCACTTTGCCCAGCCGCCCAGTCCTCGCCCACCCGCCGATCTCGGCCTTGTCGGCAACAGCGCTTTGATGGCCAGCGTGCGCCAAGGCATCCTGGGCGTCGCGCCGCTCTCCACTCCAGTCCTCATCAGGGGTGAGACCGGTACCGGCAAAGAGCTCACCGCCAGGGCAATTGCCGCCAATGGCCCAAGGGCCGGGAAACCCTTCGTCGCCATCAACATGGCCGCCCTGCCCGACAACCTCGCCGCCGACGAGATCTTCGGGCACGAAAAGGGTGCCTATACTGGTGCCACCGTGACCCGCGACGGCTGCTTCCAGCAAGCGGACGGCGGCACCCTGTTCTTCGACGAAATCGGCCTGGCCCGCTACGACGTCCAGACGGCACTGTTGCGCGTGCTCGAGACCCGCCAGGTCACGAGGCTGGGAGGAACCACCTCCAGATGGGTAGACGTACGCTTGCTCTCCGCTACCGACGAGCTGACCATCGACCGGGGGATCAAAGGCCCGGGGTTCTCGCAGGCCCTCTTCCACCGCCTGTCCACCTCGGACATCCTCTTGCCACCCCTGCGCGATCGCCGCGAGGATCTTGGTCTGCTGATGCTCCACTTCTTGCGGCGGGCGCTCGAGCAGACAGGCGATCTCCACAGGTTGCACACTCCACCTCACGCCAAGCGGCCATGGCTGAGCGCCCAGATCTTTCCTATCCTCGCCGCTGCCCCGTGGCCCGGCAACGTGCGCCAGCTGAGCAACTTCGCCATGAAGCTGGCCATCGTCAATCATGGCCTTGACCTGGCCCGGGTACCGCAGCCTCTTCTCGACAGCATCACCTCGGAGGATCCCGCGGCCGACCCGCCCTCACCCACTTCGCCGCACCGCCTGCCGATGCACGCCACTCCCCTGACCCCGACCAGGATCCGCGAGGCCCTCGAGCGAAACCAGTTCGAGCCCGCCAAGGCCGCCCGCGACCTCAGCGTCGCTCGCAGCACCATCTACCGCCACATGCACCGAGACCCAAACCTCAGCTCGCTCGGCACCCTGTCCAACGAGGAGTTCCGACGCCAACTCGCCGCCTGCGATGGCGACTTCCGTGCAGTTGCCGAGAGGCTCAGAGTGTCGTACCGCGCCGCACGGCTGAGGGCGCGCAAGACGTGACACCGCAGTAGCAGATCTGATCTACAGCCTATGACCAGGGCGCGATCACCCGGAAAGCCGCCTGTTCAAATGCTCCCGGAGGGCTGTGGACTTCTTGGCGGATAGCCCTAATCCCCACCGCATCTGGGCCACGGTCTGGTGGCAAGAACCACGTGGGTGTACGATTTGCGTACTATCTGGAGGCTACCGTGAACATCGCGCCTAGACTCGGAACCTGCTTTCCCGCACTCTGCACGCTTTGGCTGGCCGGACCCGGAGGTTGCGGTGGGAGCACCTCACATCCTGATAGCGCGGTTGGGCTGACCTCGACTGGAGGCAATGGTGGGGGTGCCGCTCAGCTCGACAGCGCCACACCCGCCAACTCTGATAGCGCGGTTGGGCTGACCTCGACTGGAGGTAATGGTGGTGGTGCCGCTCAGCTCGACAGCGCCACACCCGCAAACCCTGATAGCGCGGTTGGGCTGACCTCGACTGGAGGTAATGGTGGGGGTGCCGCTCAGCTCGACAGCGCCACACCCGCCAACCCTGATAGCGCGGTTGGGCTGACCTCGACTGGAGGTGATGGTGGGGATGCCGCACAGCTCGACAGCGCCACACCCGCAAACCATCGGATAAGCGATGTCGAATGTGCACAGCCTGCGCCGCCGGGGGCCTGTAACCCGCCAGGCCAAGGAGTGTATGTCAACCCGGGCCAGTATGCATGCTTGAGTGACGGCGATTGCGCTGATGCGGGAGTCAACGGTCGATGCATCGCGCCCGGACCCATGGCTGGCTGCACATGCACGTATGACCGGTGTATTGCCGATAGCGATTGTCCCAGCGGTCAGACCTGCGCGTGCCACGGGTCTCCCTACACGTTCGGCTGGGGGAACTCGTGCGTTCCGGGTAATTGTCGCGTTGACGCAGATTGCGGGCCGGGAGGCTACTGCTCCCCATCGCCAGCGATGCCGTGCAACGCGAACGGTCCGGCCCTATATTGCCAAGAGCTGTCTTACTACTGTCATACGCCGAAAGACGAGTGCGTCGACGACGGCGATTGCCAGGGGGTGGGCCAGGGGGTGGGTTGCGTATACGACCCGTCCGCCGGCTATTGGGAGTGCCTGGCCTATGAGCAGCCAGGCTGAGCCCCGGTGGCTCACACGTTTGCCGGCGGAAATTCCCTCCACCACGCCCGCCTCGATGGGCGTCGCGGTCCGGTGGGAGCGTGTGCCTTGCTGTCCGCCCGGACCCGGCCAACCATCCTACCCTACCGTCCCACGGGTGTAGCGCATAGTGTAGCGCTACACATCCGGCACACCTCTAGCGCGCCGCCTTCCGCGAAAACCCCGCGATTTTGCGCTGAAACCCGGGCACGTCCGTTGCTCAAGAGGATTCCGACCGCCCGCCATGGTCGGTCGGAAAGGACTCCTCAGCCGTGCCATCACTGCCTATACCGTCAGCGCTCGATCGCCTCGCCGTCGAGCACCTTGCCATCGTCCAAGCCGCTGCCAAGTGGCTTGGCGTTCCCTCAACCGACACCGTTCGCGACGACCTGGTCTCCGCGGGTCAGGAGGCCCTCATCATGGCCAGCAGACGCTTCGAGCCCGCCAAAGCCAGCTTTTCCACCTATGCCGGCCTCCGCGTGGTTGGCTCGATGCTCAACGTCCTGGCAAATTCCCCTCGCGCTGCCGGCTACTTGTATCTCTGCGACGACGAGCCGCCAGTTCAGGAGCTCGCCGTTGCTCCCGACGCGGAGCGTTCGGCGCTCACCTCGGAGGTCATGGCTGCTCTGGGCAAGCTCCCGCCAGCGTCCCAGGATCTAATCAGGGCCCACTACCTCGAAGAGCGAACTCTTGCTGCCGTGGCCACCCGCCACGGCCTATCGAAGACTCGCACCTGGGCTCGCCTTTCGCTCGCGCTGGAGCAACTCCGTGCCCACCTACACGACGACTGCTCCACCTGGCCCCGACGAGCCAAGACTAGCAAGCGCCGCTTCACCCGGCGGGTAAAGGCCCAGGTGCTCCGCCGCGCCCGTCATTCCCGCACCAGCCTCTCCCAGCTAGCGCGTGACTTCGCCATCCCCCGAACCACGATCATCACCTGGCTCCGGTCTTCGCAGAGCCGGATGGCAAGCTGATGGAGAATCCCATGGCATGCACTCCGACCTTCAACGCGGTCGTCCGCTGGCGCGGACCAGATCCGGCCATCGAGATAGAGACTCGCCACCCCGGCTTCTCCACGCCCGAGGACGCGGCCCTCTTCGCCAACGCCTTCGCTCCCGACGCACCCCTCGGGATCCGCCTACCCCGCAACAACTGGCTCCTACTGCTCATGCCCGATGGCAACTACCTCCGCTTGCTCGGCACCGACATCACCGTGTGGGCTTTCCCGAGCGAGGCCTCGACCGGTGACGACCTCGCGGTGGCCAGCGACAACGACTTCGAACCCCATCCCTTCGCCAACTTCGGCTTTCCTTCCTCCGCCTTTGGCGATTACGACCAGGCCCAGTATGCCGTGCTCGACGACGAAGGAGCACCAGTTGACGTGGTGGTCGACTTTGACGAACACGATCACCTTCGCGTCACCGTCGAGCGCGATGCCACTCCCGAGGACGTCCAAGCGTTCCTATCCCTCGGGGGCAACTGACCACGCGTGCTGCCCCCGCACTACAGGTCACAACCAACCAAAAAGTCGATGCCAGAACGAGGTGGATGCGTCAGCGGTTTGATGGGATGTCGCGGATCTGCCCTTACCCGACATATTTGGGCGTCTTCGAGAAGGAAATCATCGTAATAGGCGGATCTCCGCTCCGCGGCACGAAGAATACCGCTCGCGACCACATCTAGGTCAGGTGGACTCTGCTCCCGCTTCGGGTACCTTACTACGAACCTCCACAGATCGCGTTGTTCGTGGAGCCTGATCAATAGCTCAGGTGCGTGACCACTGAGCACATCCACCCCAGCCTCAACCACTCTCCAGAGGCTTTCGCAATCGCACTCGCAGACCCAATAACCGCCGAACGTGAGCACACCCCTTAGCGCGACTTTCTTGCCGAACATACTCTCGCTCGCCCGTCGTATCGGCTTCGCATTGCGGGTGGACGGACACTCCGGGAGGTTGAAGTTGGGCGGTGCCTTTGCGACGCGAACCTGTTCTGCTTGCTCGGGGCTGAGCATGCTCCAGTCGCATCGCGAGGTCGGAGTCCCGTATAGACAGAGGTTGAAGTTGCGCCGGGCCTCTTCGTCGCTAACCAGTCTCGCTTGCTCAGGGGTCAGCATGCTGTGGTTGCAGACTGACCCAAAATCCCCATTGAGACAGTGCTCCAAGTTTCGTTGGGCTTGGATCGCCGCCTCGCTGGCTTGAGCGGATTCAGCCCGCGCGTCGACGTCCGCTGGAGCCCCGCCGTCGTCAACGTTATCGGCGGCACACGGCGCGATATCCAAGAGCACCAAAGATCCGTATAGAAGGAGCAGCTCGCGCACCATACGAATCTTGCCGCATTCAGACAGCGCAGTCTACTCGATAAAGCAGCTCCAGTATGACCGCGGATCGACGCGCGCCTCGCTACACAGGACTTGGTGAGCGACATTCGTGAGACGACGACTGCTGGCTTTCGCCACCTGACCGTATTCTGGCAGAATGCACGGGAAGTCGTTTTCGGCGCGGTCAAGCCGGCCTGACAACGGTCCCCTTGCTCGCAGGCGAGCATTGCGCCTCCGAGAAGCCAGCCGACCTCATCCTCGGCACGGGCCGGGAGTGAGGCCCAGACAAACGTCCCCTATTCAGGCCATGGTCTGCCAGATCAAGTGGCCACCAGGGCACCAGCGCCCAGCCCAGCATGCACGATTGACCATGCTCTGCTCCATCGCCATTCGGGCCTAGCGGGTTGCGATTTCTGTCGGTCTCCGCACCCTGGAGCATCCTCGGTCGCACGCTATCGGCCGCGAGCCAAATGCGTTATGATTATCCGATGGCGCGCTGCGCGCACCAGTGCCGCATGAGACTATTATTGCCTGACTTGGTCGATGGAGAACGTATATCTGGAGTTGGCTGGCGTGTCTGAGAATGCCCAGCCAGGCGCCTCGCGGGTTCGATGATGCAATCGAAGTACAACGACCTCCGGACGAGTTGTGGCAAAGGCGCGGGAGCAAATTGGACGGGGTGCAGCTCTGACGAAATCAGCTCTTTGAACACCCGCAAGCACATCGCCAACGCGTTCTGGGGGCTGAGCGCTGCTGCTGCCGTCACCACGGGCGTGCTCTTCTTCGTCGAAGGCCACGATGTCATCCTCACACCTATGGCTGGCGACACAACCGGGGTGCTCGCGAACGTGAGCTGCTGACCATGCGGGCGCTGTCGCGCATCTGTATTCTGCTGCTCGCCACCGGCGTGTGTTCATGCGGTGCGAGCCCATTGGCTGGACCACCCAGAAGCGGCCTCTACGACTCCGGGGCTGCTGGCGATGGTACTCAAAGCGGCAGTCTTGGTGCCGGTGGCTCTAAAGTGGAAGACGCTGCAATCGCCACGGGAGGAGCGGCTGCAGGAGGTTCCTCGCAAGCGAGCAGCGGTGGCAGCGCGAACGATCCGCAGAGCCCAACCGGCACCGGCTTGGTGGCACCGGTGATCAACTTCACCCAAGCCTCGCCCAACACACCCAAGACCGTGGAGGTTACCTTCTCGGGCGAGACCCTGGGGATAAGCGGGCTGCCCTTCCAGCCCGTCAATGCCGGGGATCCCTACTTCGTCGATGGCTGGGACATGACCATCGACGAGGACCTGGTAGTGGTGGGTAATATCAGGCTGAACAGCAATCCCACCGAGGACCAGACCTGGTACGACATGGGGCCCCAGGTGGCCCACAAGGTCGGGCCGTTCGTCTTCGATGCCCACCAGGCGGCGGGCTTCGTCGGCAAAGACGGGCTCGAGCCGGCGAGCCCCATGTTCGTCTTCAACTACGAGGACGACGGCTCCGCTTTCGACACCAGCCAGCGCTACGCTTTTTCCTACGATACCCTACCGGCCCAGTACCCGGCCTGGAACCTCAACCTGACCGCCCAGGGGGTGCAAGACTACGCGGTCATGGTGCAGAACGGCTGGAACAAGCTCCTGCGTGGCACCGCCACCTACGTCGGCACCGGGATCTACAATAACCCGAGCGATCCGAACGCCGCCGCGGCCCAGGCCCGGTTCGCCGCCTTTCCCACCACGGTGAGCTTCATGATGGGTTGGAACGATGCGACGGAAAACCTCAATTGCGTGAACGCCGACCTGGGCAACGAGGCCGACCTGACCAACCGGGGCGTCGTGATCTACCCCGACCACACCAGCATCGCCCAGATCACCGTGCACGTCGATCACGTCTTCTGGGACAAGCTCGAGCAGGAAGGGGCGGCGCTGCGCTTCGACCCCATCGCCGCCTTTGCGCCGGCGGATACCCGCACCACGCCCATGAGCCTCAACGCCTTCCACGGCCAGCACCTGCTCGCCACCTTCAGCGATGGAGTAACGCCGCTGCCCGATCGAGCGCCCTTCCAGCCCAATCCGTCGCCCAACGCGAACGCACCTACCAACGATGTGCAAGCCAATCCGCTGCAGGTCACCATGAACCTGAACGGCGTGACCGGCCCGGCCGGGGGGCCCTTCCCGGACGACTTGGTGCAGTTCATGGCCTTCAGCGCGCAATCGCAGATGCACCTTAACGCACAGGGGCTGTGCTACATCGAGGGGCAGAATCCCGCCGATCCTTACTACGGCCCCGGCGTGCGATGAGTCCCCTTGCAGCGGAACACCAACACCTTGCCCTGCTCTCACTTCCAGTTCTGCATGTCTGATGCTCCCCGGTTTGGAGGCTCCGCGGGAACGGTGGACGCGCCCGAGCTGAGCGCACCCGAGGCTCGCAGGCTGGAGCGAGTTCGTGGCCGGCTAATGACTACGTGACCTCCAGCGTCTGTCTCGGGCTTGGCCTCGCCTGAAATGCCTTCGGCATTTCTGCCGCGCCTAGAGTTCGGTCCCCCCCCTTCGGCCGCGGACGGCCTGCAGCGGGACCCACCAAACCCGTCGGAGCGGCACCGTCTCGGCTTTTGGGCGCCCCGAGACAGACGCAGGAGGTCACATCCATGTTCAGCCAGCCACAACACATCGCTCAGCCTTCTCCCATCTCCGCCCAGCTTGCCGGCGCCGTGTCCCCCGGGGCCTGTTCCGGCCCCTGCCCCCCGCTGCGCGGGGGGCATTCCCGACCCGCCCCTCGACTCCGCAGGGGGTGCGCAAAGCGCAGAGGGGCCTCGGTCTTCGAGGTCGTCACCGATCGGATCATTTCCCTTCTCGAGCAAGGCACGGTCCCCTGGCGGGCCGACTGGGTCCGCGCAGCAGCGAAGCCGGTCTCCCTTGCTACCGGCAAGCCGTACCGAGGCATCAACCGCTTCTTGCTAGCGATGATCTCCCAGCTCACCGGCTACGCCTCGCCCTACTGGCTCACCTTCAACCAGGTCCGCGAGCGCGGTGGCAAGGTCCGCAATGGGGAGAAGGGCAGCCCGTGCTTCTTCTGGAAGATCTATGAGTGCAGCGAGACCAACGAAAACCACGCCGCCGACCAGGAGGAGGAAGACAGCGCCAGGGGTCGCTTCGCTGCCCGCTACTTCGTTGCCCGCTACTACACCGTCTTCAATGCGGAGCAAACCGAGGGCCTGGACTATCCGAAGCCGGCCCTTCCCGATCCCGCGGCCTCCGGCACGAATCCCATCGCTACCGCCGAGCAGATCGTGGCCGGCTATCGCGGACCCACCATCGAGACGAAGGGGCTCAGGCCGTGCTATCTGCCCCTGACCGACACCATCAAGATGTGCCCCTGACCGACACCATCAAGATGCCGGAGCGGCGCATGTTCTTCACGCCCGAAGGCTACTATGCCACACTGTTTCATGAATGTGTCCATAGTACTGGCCATAGCTCGCGGCTCGGTCGCATCAGCGACGACCCCGCACCGTTTGGGTCCGCCGACTATTCGCCCGAGGAGATGGTTGCCGAGCTCGGGGCGGCGTTTCTCTGCTCGGAGACTGGCATTGCGCCTCCCGTCATCGAGAACCAAGCTGCCTACCTCGCGGGATGGTTGAGCGTTCTCAAGAGTAACCGCCGAGAGATCGTGGTCGCGGCGGCCCAGGCCGAGAAGGCAGCCGAGTTTGTCCTCGGTATCTCGTAGGAGACAGGGGAGCAAGTCAGGCCAGCGGACGTCACACTGTAGGGTCAACGTCCGCTGGCTTCGTCCGCGCTTGCGTCTTGTGCGATGCCGGCGTCACTGTCTGCTATGCACAGCCCTGAATCGAAGTCGCACGTGTGTCCGTAGTCGCACAGGGAATAGGTGGTGTCGCAATAGTTGAAATCGCGGCGTCCGGAATGGCAGTCACCCGTCAGCAAAAGAAGCAACGGGAAAGTCGCAAGAAGTCTGCACATGGCCTTCGTCTCCTAGAACTTTCCCTGGAGCGCCATCGAGGCGGGCCCAACCGCCACCGAAACTGCGCCCCCGTTCCAAGCCAAGAGGAGCACGTCGTATCCGGCCACTAGGGAAGCCAAGCCAGCCACAATCAAGGTCCCTCCTAATCCGGCGGTATTTCTCACCCACACACCCTTGCCGTTGATCTTGTCTTTTGCCAGTGTATCTCCGTCGACTGCAACGTAGTAGGTGCCGAACCCTATGGCCAGTAGACCCGCGCCGGAAAAGCCCAGGCCTATCAACGAGGTGCGCTGCATTAGCCAGGGGGGAAAAGTCGTGGTATCGCCACCCGAGCGCTGGTCTAT
Source organism: uncultured delta proteobacterium (assembly GCA_963849735.1). Lineage (GTDB taxonomy): Bacteria > Myxococcota_A > Polyangia > Fen-1088 > Fen-1088 > Fen-1118. The sequence goes on along the minus strand of CAWKJE010000045.1, from coordinate 139,229 downwards.
CTGGGAAACGGCGGTCGTCTGTGACGGCTGCGGCGACCGGGCCGCGGCCACCGCCTGCGATACGGACACGCTCGTTTCAGCCCAGACGGGTGTCGGTAGCAAGACAATAACGATCATAACCAAGGGTGCAAACCAGGCTCGTCGAGATCCGAACACGGAGCGATGATCTAGGACCACTCGATTCTAGTCAAGCGTATGGGGAGGTCCGAGGCTCGGCTTCATGAGGCTATCCGCCAGGATCTGTGGGCCAGGTCAGCGCGTCAAATGCTACCGAAGGGCTATGGCTTGTGGAGCCGGCCGCCACCTACCGTGAGGGACTGGGGTCACGGAATCAGCGAGACAAGCCCCGGGGTGCGCCGTCCCAACTCCCATTCCCTCTCCGCGCAGGAGATGATAAGCGGGTAGCCGATCTCTCTCGCTGTCGCGGTAACACTCGGCCCGGAGCGCGAGAAGGCCCAAGCGACGCCCGTAGCCGCGGGACCACAACTGTACTACCATGGCGAGTATGCGCTTGGCCCGTCGTCCTCTCCACCGTGGCGACTATTGCGCGCGAATTGGCTGGAGAGCACTTTCTGCAGCCATAGAGGTCTTCGCATGTGGGGTATTGGGGGCGGCCGGTGCCTGTTCAGGGGACTCCCAAGGACCGGACCGGATCGCCTTCGTGGCAGAGGCCGTCGGGGCTCCCTCAACTCTGAGCGCTTACGCAATACGCGGCAATGGCATGTCCGTAGTCGACTCGGCACACCTGGAGGCGTCCGATGTGCCGGCGGCGTTCGGCGCCGCGGAGTTTACCATCGCCAGTTGGCAGGGCACCACCCAGGTCGGTAGCGTAGTCGTGAGGCCCTTTGAATGCGCTCAGAACCCGCAGACGCTTCATCAAATGCTCAGCAAAGGTTTTAGGGCAACCGAGACTCAGCAGATCTTCGTGGCCACGGACGGCACATTGGAAGTAGGTACGACTTTTGAGCATCTGCTCACCTACGTATGTGATGTCGGCGGCGGCGGTGGCGCCGGGATCGCCGGGTGGGGCGCATACGCTGCCAGCCCGCCTCTTTGTTCTGCGCCGGACAGAAATGCAACAAGTGTGCGTTTCTCAGGGACTTTGCAGGGCCAGGCCTTTGACGGTAGCCCCGAGATTTGTGACGCTGTCCTTAGCGAAGCGGACACGCCTACCAGCCTCTTATACGTTTTCGCAATGACACAAGCGACTTGGACATTGACGGCGGAAGTCAAGCTCATGCAGATCGATCCATCAGCCGCAATGCCCCAGACCATACAGCTGCCAGATGCGATGGTAGAGGCGCAACTGACCATGGCCGGCGCCGCAAGTGTCTCTACGGAGAAGACCACAAGTGGCACTTGGACCATCGAGGCGGTCTCCTTTCAGGATGGGGGACGCACGACAGCTGAGCTGAATGTACTATTCGGGGAAGCGCCGGATGCACTGCTCGTAGCGGGGCAGGTGAGTTTGCCGTTACTCGACCAGCCATCGCAATGAGAGGCAACAGCACATGAGGGACATCTTGGTGCGTTCCATGAGCATCCTCGCAGCGCTGGGCATCGTAGCGTGCCACGGCAGTCAGGCAGGAGCCACTCATTGCGAAGCGGATGGAAGTTGTTCGCAGGACGCAACCTGTGGCACGCTACCAGGTAACCTTAGCGGGGCAGCCTATGACATATCGAAGTCGCGCTTCGCTTTCGGCTCCAAGCCTTCACAGAACAGTACGGGGTGGGGCACACGATGGGTGGGTGCGGATGGCGCAGTGGCCATCGCAGCGTGCGGACAAGAGCTAGGCGCAATGAATGCCGAAGCTCCTGAGAGTGCTCTTCCGGATTGGAGTGCTGTCGAGCAGGACCTTGTCGGGCACGTAGAGGCATATTTTGCCACGATGGGTGTCGATGTCTGCCAAGTCGGTTCTGCCGCGCCGTCTACGAGCGTCCAGGGAGTTACCATTAGCTTAAGTCGCGTCGCAGGAGATGTTCCGGTTTGGGAGTCGACAGCGTATGCCCGGTTTGATAGCAACGATCAGACTACTGATGAGGGGCTCTATTGGCCGGAAGTGCCCTCAGCGACTATTCTGGCCGCAATGAACTTCAGCGCAATGCTGGCCGCCCCCGCATCCCTCGCCGCATACAAGGCGTTGTTGCCAGCTAGCGCACAGGGAGATGGGCAAGTGGTAATTCATCATTCACCATGTCCCTCTGCTCAATCTGCCTTTGCTTCGGTGGCAACCTACGACGTCCTAGAGGACGACAGTCCGCTCGGGATGCCCGAGCAGGCAAGCTTTGACGATACGGGTAATCCGGTTACTCCGCCGGACTGACCAATGGAAGCTGGGAGCAGCCCGCCACCCTGGTCGCGAAGGTCCGCTTGTCGAGCGCGTGCGGGGCGTGATGGATCTTCATCCCCAGCCGATAGCCTGCGGCGCGACTCACCCAGAGCCCCGGCGAGGGCCGCCAGGTCGTAGACGGGTGCGGCCGTGCGGCGCTGGTCTGCCACCGGGACGCTGTCCACCACCTCCACCTTGGCACCGCGGGCGAGCAACGGCTCCCCGTCCGGCAACAACGGCGGGGTTTCCTGGCGGCGCTGCAGGTCGGCGATCTCCCTCCGTGACTGCTGGCCCCCACCAGGGGATGTCATTCGGGCCCGCCAGCTCGTCTTCCAGCAGCAGGATATAGTGCCCGGGCCACTTGTCGAACTCGGTCAGGAGCTCGCAGTGGCGGTGGCCCCGCCGGGCCTTCTCCTTGTCCAGGTCATCGAAACGTCCCTTCACCTCGATGATGAAGTTCTGGAACCGGGCATCCACGCTTGACCCCTCTTCCCCAGCCGACCATTATGCCCGGCCGCACCCCAACGAAAGGAAATCTCAATGTCCAAAGGCCCCCTCTCCAAATCCGATCTGATCCAGAAGATTGCCGAACAAGTCGATGACAAGCTGCTCACGCGCAAGGACGTCAAGGGCATCATCGAGGCCGTGGCCACCATCGGTCAGGCCGAGCTGAAGAAGAACGGGGTGTTCGTTGTTCCTGGGTTGATCCGCATGGTCGTGGTCAAGAAGCCGGCGACCAAGGCGCGCAAGGGCATCAACCCTTTCACCAAGGAGGAGACCATCTTCAAGGCCAAGCCGGCGCGCAAGGTGGTCAAGGGCCGTCCCGTCAAGGCGGTCAAGGACGCCGTCGCGTAGCGCTCGCTGCGAGCTCGGGACCGTGTCGGCCCGCACGATCGCGGTCTTGGGTGTTCAACTGAGCTAGCGGTGCGGGTCTTTACTTGCTTGCTCGAGCTCGCTGGCCGCACCAGCTTCTGCAGCCGCTCCTCGGCGGTCGCCCGTGCTCGCTGCGCGGCTGACGTCGGCTCCTTTTGGTCGCGCTTCATGTTGGCAGCCGCGGCCTTTTTCCTCTCCTTCATGATCCGGGAAGCTTCGCGTCGGCGGCGCTTGGCTTCCTCCTTCATGGCCAGATAGGTTGGATCGGAAGCGCGTCGCTCCTTCGCGCGCTGGTAGGCCTCCCGCCGCATCTTCCTGGCCCACTCCCGGCGCGAGAGCTGGCGTTGGTCTTCAGATTCCTTGTTCATGGTTGGTCCTATTCGTGATGAACGCCGCGCACGGGACCGGGTTGGAGATCCCGAGCCCTAGCAGCACGGTACCACCAACACCCAAGCCCCGGGGGCCCGCGACCGGATGCGCGCCCACCCGTGGCCGCGCCCTACCCCAAAAGCGGGAGGCAAGAGTCAGATCCCGAGCTGCTGGCGCACCTTCCGCAAGACCTCGCGCCCAATGATCGTGCTCGAGGTGTCGGCAAGGGTTCGAGCCAGATTAGCTTGCGCCTCGATCTTGTCGTCGGCGGCCCACACCAGGTGTCCCCATGGGTCGCGGGCCACCAGCTCGTAATAGGCCGTGGGACCGCTCCACATGCCGGCCCGGTCGAAGCGGTATACGGTCACCGTCAGCCAGATATTCTGGCCGGCCCGCGGGCTTTGGTTGAGCCGGCCCAGCTCATCCCGCATTACTTGGAGAAGGCCGGCGTGAGCATCGGGACAGGCCCATCCCCCTTCCCACCGCACGAGGCCCCCACCGACGATTGATGGCCGGCCGGGCAATGCCCAGAAGCGTGCGAAGGCGGTCTTGGCAGCGCCCTCCCTGGCAATCAGATACCTCTGCTCGTTCTTGCGCAGCGCCGTCAGGCCCTCGTGGAAGCCCGCGGAGGCGCAGCCGGTGGCCAACGTCACTGCTGCGACAATTAGTCCCTGCGTGTGGTTGGTGTTTGCGCCGGTGGGGCGCCTTTTCCAGAGACGGTCAGCGCGCTCGCGCCCGCCGCGCTGGCCACCGCCATGCTCGCAGCGCTCGACCCAGCTAGTGGTGGCGACGCTGCTGGCTTCCCTGACGCTGGCCGCGCCGCTTCCCTTCCCTTGTTCACCTCGGGCCGCGCCTTGACCACCTCTTGGAACAGCCGGTCGCGCTGGAAAAATTGCCCGAGGGCCTGCTCCATGATCAAAGTCATCGCCTCATCGCGGTCGGCGCCGACTGCCTGGCACGCCCATTCCATGTAGCGAGCCAGGTCGTGAGCGGTCTTTGCCGGCATGCTGACTTCACGAGTTACGCGGCTGCGCACCCTCTCGAAGATGAGCGGCACGGTCTGTTCTTGCTTGCGGCGGCCCTGGTGGTTGGACATTGCGATCTCCTTTCCCGAGCGACTCGGGCCAGCCCCTGGGCGGCCCTCGCCCCTCTGTTCACCCTGATATCCGCCCGAGTCACCTGTCGGTTCCGCCGTGAGCGTCTAATTCCTTCCCGCTCTGCTCAGCCTTGATCGCCGTTGAGCAACGGCCTCGCCGCGCGCCGATCCGCGCATGCCGCTCCATTTCATGTGGCTGGCGCGCACGTCGAGCGACAACTCGCACGCGCTCACCTTTCCCCGGAACCGTCGGCTCGCGCGGCCGGATATACGCAGGTGAGTTCCACGACGAGCTACTCGGCCCTGCCGATTTCCCGCCGGCAACCTCGGCCAGCCACCCAACCGGTGGTCTCTAGTCCGCGTTCTTGCCGCGCCCCCTCGTCTCGGCCGGCCCCGGCCCGTCGCAAGAGCTCGTGGCCTTACCGCCCGGATGCTGCACCGATTCGAAACAACAACAGGAGGACAGACGATGACCAAGAACTTCGTAGAACTGATCGGCTTTGCAGGAAAGGCCCCCAAGCGCATTGGCGACAAGGGGCCGATGAAGCTCTCCATAGCAACCACCGACCGCTGGCGCGACAGCTCGGGGGAGTGGCAGGAGCGCACCGAATGGCACACGGTGCTCTTCTGGGGACGCCTGGCAGGGGTAGTCGGCCAGCACGTCGAGGAGGGGTGCCACGTGCTTGTCACTGGCTCCCTGCGCTCACGCCAGTACACGAACAACGAGAGCCAACGGCACACGGTCTGGGAGATACGCGCGCGCGACCTCTTGCTCCTGGACGAGCCCACCCCCAGCGTGAACAACGCCGACGAGCCGCCCATCAAGGCGCCAACCCAGACAGCCTAACCGCCCGACACCGGAGGAGGTGCCCGCTCGTGGGGCGCCTCCCGGTCCGTTCCTGCACCACAGACGCTCCGCTTCAAATACCCCGACCTCCCAGTCGCTTCAGCGCCAGCACCACCAAGAAAGCCACCCTCCATGGACATCAGACCTTTGCCCCCGCAAGGCGGGGCCAAAGGTCTGTACACCCCGCGGCGGCACAGCCGCTCGCCGGGTCCCGGAGCTACCGCCATGACGAGCTGAGCGCCTACCGCGACGCGGCCAACAGCGAGCGGGGCCCGTTCCCGTGACCTACTACGTGCGCGTGGCCACACGCGGGTCGCCCAAGACCGGATCACCACGCCAAGCCATCAACTACATCACCGACGGCCATGATGCCCGGCGCGACTCGAGCTACTCGGACGCCGAGCTGCACTACATCGCCCGCATGGATCCGGGCTGGAAGACCAACCTCGAGGGCGGGCGCGTCCCCTTGGTTGGCTTCGGCCAGCTCGCTGGCGAGCTGGATCAGGAGAAGCTGAGGTCCTTAGCAAGAGCAACGACAACGCCCTGTCTCCGGAGCAGTACGAGGCCGCGGCGCAGGCTGTGCGAGCGGGCAGAGTGCTCATCGCCGCGGACCAGGCCCCGGCCATCAATGTGCCAAATGCCTTTGCCGATCAGCGCAAGGACATCGAGCGGCTCTCGGCGCGCCTCCATGGTTTCGGCATCGCCATCACCACCGACAGCCTCCGCCAGATCGCGCCTGCCCAGGCGCGTTGTCTGATCGGTACCGCGCGCACGGCCGGCTTCCTCGACGACAGCCCCTCATGGGCCGCGCAACCGGCCGTAGCCCACAGCCTCGGCCAAGAGTTTGGCCGCATGCTCGAGCACAACCTGGCCATCGATCGTCATGGAGGCATGCCATGACCGGGCAGGCCAAGCCGATCCACGTACTCCCCGGGGCACCCGCCGCGCTCGCCCCGAGTCGATCAACCTTCGCAAATTGTCCATCGCGGTGCGCTCCGGAACGGCCGACGTACTCCAGCGAGAGCTTCACCGTGATCCTCGGCGAGCTGCAAGACCGCGACGGCGCTCGGGTCCCCAAGTCACGCGAGACCATGCCGATGACGGGGGACTCCATCAGGTCGGCGCGCACCTCGTTCACGATGACGCAGTCGAGGAACTTGCCCTGCCTGACGATTTCCTCGGGGCCCACGCCGCCCCCGATGCGCATGTCGCCCACCTCGCCCGCCGTGAAGGGTTGAGCGTGCCATGGCGTACGCCTCCTCCTCGAGAGTCTCCGGGCCCCGCGGGCCCGCGTGTATGCCCTTGAGGTCTCTCCACCTAGGCTCGGAGCGCCCCTGAGGGAGCCCTCCCGTGTCCACTCGAGGTGCAACCTGTGCCAAGGGATCCGCCGGTCCTTCGATGCCCGTCACCTGGCCTCTTCCCCTTGCCGAGACGTGGCCCCATCTCCCTGGAGTGACACAGCCGGGGTTTCAGCGGACGCGTTTACCCTTGCAGAACCGCCTTCGACGTGGCCCGGTGTCAGACCCCGGCAGCCGACTACGGCTGTGTCGGAAGCGCAAGCTTTGCCCGGACTTCCGGAACCAAGTAGGCCAGTTCGGGAGGCACAGCTCGGAGGAAGACTTCGTAGTGGGCACGAGCTTCTGCCGGCTGGCCACGGTCTTCCAGAAAGGTAGCGAAGTTGTACTGAGCCTCGGCGTCGTACTCATTCACATTGGTGGCGCGCTCATAATAGGCCCGCGCCTGGTCGAACGCCCCGCGCAGAACCGCTAGGTTTCCCAGCTGATTGAGCGGCCACGAGAAAGAGGGGTCCACTTCGGCGGCGCGCCGCCAGCATCGGCTCGCACCGTCCAGATCGCCATGCCCACGCAGATACTCTCCGAGGTTGTAGTGCGCGATGGCGGCAGCTGGCTGCTTCCTGATCACCCATCCCCAGAGGGTTGGCGTATCACGCCAAACGCCGATCTGGCGGACAGTCAGAATTGAAAGGGCGGCTACAACGGCGAGACCAGCGCTCACGACGGCGACTCTGGCAGCTCGGCCGCCCTGCCAGATGCGGATGACAAGAGCCGCGATGCCGATTGCCGGGACGAGCAAAGGCAGGTACATGTACCGATCGGCCGCGGCCTGCATTCCTACCTGGACAACGCCGATCACGGGCAGGAGCATGACCAGGTAGGTCGCCCACAAGGCACCGACTAGGGCCCCGCGACGGTGGAGTGTAGTGGCGATCACGGTCAGACCAAGAACCAGCCCGAGGGACAAGAGAAAGTCCCATCGCCACGGGGAAGACCCGAGCTCTAGCGGATAGATGGGCACGAGATCGGTCGGGAAAGCCATCTTGGCCAGGTAAAAGCCGAGGCCACGCTCAGCGACCCAAAGCCGCGATCCAAGGCCGATATGTCGCGCCACGGCACCTGCGCGGGATTGCGCGATCACCGTCAGGACCGACGACACAACGCTGAGCACGACAAAGGGCACCTTTTCGGCCAGGACGCGAATCCCGCCTGACCTGGTCAGGCGCGCCAGCGGATAGGCGTCGAGAATCAACAGTACCAGCGGCAGACTCACTGCCATCGGCTTGGCGAGAAGTGCCAGAGCGAACGCACCCAGGCTTACGCAATAGCGCGCCATTTCGTGGCGCTCGGCGAACCGGACGTAGGAGAGCACCGCAACGAGATAGAAGACCCCAAACAGGACGTCTTTCCGCTCGCTCACCCACGCAACGGATTCCACGTGAAGCGGGTGAACGGAAAACAGCAGACCCACCACGGCAGCCCCCACCAGACATCGGCCATCGCGAGCGCCCAGTCCTCGGGCAAACAGCTCTGCCACGAGCAAGACCACGAGCAGCGCAGCCATGCCGTGAAGAAGCACGTTGGTGAGGTGGTAGCCCCATGGGTTGAGCCCAAAGATGGCGTGATCTAGTCCGAGCGAGAGCCAAGTCAAAGGGTGCCAGTTTCCCTGGCGAAACGAGGTGAAGGCCCACACCAGCAGGTGTGCGTCAAGGGGACCGAGGTGGGGGTTGTTGACCACATAGCTCGTATCGTCCCAGTTGGTAAACCCACCAGCCAGGGCAGGTAGATAGACGAGAATCGCAACAATCGCGACCACCGCGGCGAGCGCCCACAAACGGCAGCGATACGACGTGGTCCGGCCAGGCGCATCCGCGGCCACGGAAAGGCCGGTTGCGGTCGAGAATTTGCGTTGAACAACTATCTCTGCCACTCGGAGGATACTAGCGTCGCTCGGCACTCCGAACAACGGGTAGTCCTCGAAGCAGGCGCACGAAAAACGCGCAGGAAACCGGTGCACCTGAGATCGGGCGGCGCTTGGCGCAGCGCCAGCTGGACCACGCATTCCCTGATCGCGGTCGGATATCCGGTTCCAGCGTCTGGCCCGACCGGGCAAGCGCTCGGCCTTCTCGAGCCATCGCCCGCTGGGGCGTGACGGCGAAGTTGGCTTGCGCCAATGTCAGTTTCGGCGCCATCTCGCCCAGCAGGCAGGCGGCTATTCCCTGCGCCGCTCAGGCGTGTCAAACGATAGTTGCCGTGCCTCGACACAACCGGCAGAAGGACTTTACGGATGCAAGCGGTACGTCGCTCCTACGGTGGCGTGATCACGACATCGTCAATGTACATCTGTCCACTCCAGACTATGGACGGGGTAAGTCGAATGCCGACCTCGTTCACGGCAGCGGTGGCGGAGGTGGAAAACGTGCCGGTTGTGAGAAACCACTGGCCGGTCGGAACACCGGCCATCAGAAGTGGCTCTTCATCCCCCTCGGTATTGCCGTTCCAAGTATCGAGCAAGAGCCCGTCGAAGGCGTGGTTCAGCACGGGGCCGTCGAGATACACCCACGCTGAAAAACCATAGCCCCCGAGTGCGGTCGCACAGGAAAGCTTAACGGCGACTTCGGCTTGAAAGCTCGTGCTTTGGTCGACACTGATTTGGGCCATCAGCGAGTGGTCTCCGGTCCCGGCGTGGTAGACCGCCGAAGTTATCGCTATGCTCGTCGTCCCGTTTCCCGCAGCAGACCAATTGGGATCGAGGTCGAGAAGCCACGGGGATGGGCTCGTACCCCACTCGAAGTTCCAATCGGTGCAGGTGTTGCACAGAGTCGCAGCGCTCATAGCACAGGCGCACGTGCCGCTGGCGCATGTCTGACCAATCTCGCAGTTGCTGGAGTTGCAGCAATAACCAGCGACACAGTAGTTCGTGGTGCACTGGGCATTTCCGTATGGGCAGGCGGAGCCAGGGCTGGCCATCGGGCCGCAGTTGGTGTTGCTCATGCAGAATTGGTTGCTAGCGCAACAAGTGGTTCCGCACACGACAGGTCCTGCGGTATTCCCTGCACCACACGCGGCGTTGCAGAGCCCGGAGGTTGTGTTGCAACCCGTCGACGGACACGTGGTCGCGGCCGGTTGAACGCACGCCCCCGCTTGGCATGTCCACTGGCCGTAGGATGTCTGGGAACCGGAGCAAATCGGTCCGCTGCCGCAATTGGCGCCATCGTTGACCTTGCTGGTCTGCACGCACTGACTCTGCCCGGTCGAGCAGGAAGTCGCGTGGTTGAAGCACTCATCCCCGGAGACAGAGCAAGGCAAACCTGAAGTGCAGGTGGTGCAAGCTCCACCGTAGCAGACCTGCCCGCTGGTGCTGCCACAGGAAGTGCTGTTGCCAACTTCGTTGCATATCCCGGTTGCGTTGGCGCATGTGTGACACTGGCCGCATGGGGTGGAACAGCAGACGCGATCGACGCAGTAGCTGCTCGCACACTGGCCATCGGTGTCGCACGATGAACCATTTGGCAGAGAAGTAGGCGCGTCAGCGCCGTCCTTCAGGAGGAACGCATCAGCTGGGACAGCGTCAACCACGGCCCCTCCGCTACCAACACTGCCTCCCGTGGAGAGAGCGGCGTCGATCCCTACCGCACCGCCGGCCCCACCGCTGACGACTCCGCCCGTAACCCCGCTGCCGCCGGCAGAAGAGCCAACATCGATACCTACCCCACCACCGACGCCACCGCTGATCACTCCACCCGTAGCCCCGGTGCCGGTGGGAAGGCCGACATCGATCTCTACGACACCACCCGCACCCCCGCCAGCATCGAACCCGACTCTTCCTCCGCTTCCATTCGCGGTGTCCGCCCCGGGTTGCTCCGTCTCGGATGCGAGTACATCACCCCTCGAAGCACCTGCGTCCTTCTGCTTGACGCTGGAAAAGCAGCCCGCCCAGCTCAACGCGGCAGCCAGGAATATAGCAGCCAACCCGTTCGTACCCGTTCGCATAGTCTAGAAATCCCCCATGAGCGCAAGTGCTGTTCCATCCACGACCGGAATGGGCAACAAGGTAACGCCGGTCGAGCCTGTGCCCGACCCCTTGTAGCCCAGCAAATACATGATGACACCCGCAGCGGCGGCTGCTCCACCGACTCCGTAGCAAGTCAAGGCCCCGTTTTCGTAGGATTTCTGCCCAGATCCATCGCCAGAATCCGCAAGCTGATTGGCCTTGAGGTTCAGAAAGATCGCCGCCGCGACGGTTGCCAGTCCCACACTCCCGACGACGATGCCCGTCGTTCTCAGGGTCGCCCCGGAGTCGACCACGGGAGGGGGCGTTACGATCGTGGGCGGGCGCTCACGAATCGGCTGCGCGGCCAGTGCCGGTTCTGAGGGAATCGGTGAGTATGGGTAACTACCAGCGGATGGCGAGAGCCCCTGTGAGGGGGCATGCTTGGCCTCGTCCTCATCGAGAAGACGTTTGCATTCGGCGATATGCGATTCTGTTTCGGCCTTTACCTCGGGACCGAGGTCGGGTGATTTCCGCAGGTACTCCCTGAACCGATTGATCGCCCTGACCCACTGGTGATTCTGCTCGTAGCAACGGCCTTGGTTGTAGATGTGCGTGCTCACATTGGAATGGACGTAGAGATCCGCCAAGATCGACACCCCCGTTTGGACATCACCCTCCGCACAAGCCTTCTTTGCCAAGATCTCGGGATCTTCTGGCTTGCTCTTGGAACGAGCTTGAACCGGAATACCCCAGGCGACCAAGAGCACGCAAACTGGAAAGCTAGTAGCCACGCGCATGAATGGTCTCGTTTCTACCACACCGCTGGAACCGTTTGGAGGCCACAGCGCATGGCGTTGCCCTGGCGCCGAACCCTCGGCTAGACGCGAGGAGAACCGTGCAAGATATCCGGGTCGAGTTGGAACAGATCCCCCCGCCGGACGCCCGGATTGCGCACCAACGGCAGTGGCGACACCAGCGCGAACCTCCAGGCGTCATGCTCGCTCCCCACGGGATTCCGCCGCCTCCACCAGAGGCAACGCCGTCATCCTCGTGGAGTCGTCTTGACTGGGACAGGACTCTCAGGCAGAGAGGAGCGCATGCGACCCGCACACCTACGCCTCGTCTGCGGCCTGGCCGGCCTGCTCGGGGGCCGCACAGCCCATGCCGAAGGTCCTGGATGCACGGCGGACGACCTGAAGAAGCCTTTCCAAGGTGTGCCCTCGGGGGAAGTGGAGCGTATCACGAAGGCCGTCCTTGGGAAGATTGACTCGTGCAAAGGGCGACTCACACCTAAAGAAGAGGCGGGAGCGATTCACCGCATCCTTCTTCTGGGAAATGGGGTGACCGATGCCGATCGGGCGCTATGCCGGGCAGTCGCCGAGCGAGGACTGCGGTTGGATCCGAAAGAGGTCGGACTAGGTATAGCAAGCCACATCTCCGAGGTTTGGGGGCGCTGCGGGGGCGATTGCAGCAAGACTCCTCTTGTCGATTCCTGCAAGAAGGGTGAAGCCGACCACCTAGCCGAACTGCATCACAGAATGGCGGCGGACGCCTCTCTCAACCTGCCGGTCTCATGCGGCATCAAGAAGGCTAGGCAACTGATCCGCACGATGGACGACGCCGCCTTCCGGGTTCAAGCCCTCAGGTACATCGCCCAGTACCGGACGACCTGTGGCAGTGAGCTATCTGCGACGGATGCCGCAACGTTGGCGACCGACGAGGCGATTGTTCGCTTTCACGGCGACGATGATGCGGGCTGCCTGCAAGCTTTGGCTGGTGCGGCCGACTCACCCGCTACCGCTTTCAACCGCGCCCTCTGTGGCGGACCCTGCACCATGGAGCCCGCCAAGTGCTCAGCGGCGGCTGATGCCCGCCGGAAGGCGGTTGCCGAACGGCCGTTGCGAGAGGCCCTGCGTGAACGAACGAAGGCCTACTGCTGGGATTGTAAGCCGGGTAAGCCGTGCGAGGTGCCGCCACTTGAGCAGCGACCGGTGTGGGGCCAGGACAAGGTCGCCTGGGATCTGAAACGCACGGTCTATCTGTCCCAAAAGGGCAAGGTCGAAACTGACAGCCCTATCGTGTGGGCCGGCGACCTGAACGCGGACGGCATCGGTGATCTATTGTTCGTCTATCACACCATCGAACCCGACATGTCGAGTGCGGCCATGAACGGGTATTCTCTGGGTCCGACGGACATCTGGACAGTCGAGGTCAAGGTGGGATGTGGTTCGCCAGAGCGATACGCCAGAGTATGGCTCGACGAGCACCTGCTAAACGGGGACGACTTTGCCGTCGAGTCGGACACCAGCGAAAGGGGCGCTATCAAGAGGGTCTGCGTGCATCCTGACGCCACACCCGACAACAAGGTGCTCGCTTCTCCGCCGCGCAACTGCTTCGACTTCTCGGAGTGGCGGAAGGTCGAAGAGGCAAACCTGCGGAAACCTGTCAGGTAGCGAAACGGGCAAACGCCATCTTCACTCGGCGAGCGTGAATGAGTCGCGACTCGCGCCGGGCGTAAAGTTGTCTTCCTTCGAGTTTGCCTGCGCCCCCGGCGGCATCCAGCTCAGGCGCCGGAAATATGGCCCGCCGCTGTCCTTGCCCAATGCAACGCAAAATGGCGATACGGTTGAAACCGCAAGCGGAAAAAAGCGGGCACGCTGCATGCTGGCCTGGTTGCTGGGCTTGCATCGCTCGCCAACCAGCCGCGACATCACGTCGAGCAGTGCGGACTCGTGCTCCTCCTCCCAGTCCGCAGGAGCCAACTCGTTGCCGTCTTTGTCCCTGAGCGTTCCGTTGCCGATCAACTCGGCCAGGGCATCGTGCAGAATGGGCTCGACGTGGCCCTTCTTCGCTGTCGCGACCATGAAGGCAGGACGCCAGACGTGCAGGCGCAGGGCCAAGGCGACGCCACGCTCGCTGGAGAAGATGTCGGCGAAGGTGATCTTGGGATTGCCGGCCTTGCTGCCTGTTGATAGCCAGTCATCCGCCGCCGTGATCGTCAGTAGCGCATCCAACCGGTGCTTCGCGTATTCCCACATGGTCTCGCGAAACTCTTTGCAGGTGCGCGCCGCCATCTCCAGGCGGTAGGCAGCCTGCCAGCTTCGCAGCCACGCGGCTTCGGCGAACGCACCAGGAGCCGGGTTCTTGCGAAACTTGCCCGTGTCGTCCTTCGTGTACACGTAACCGCCCAAGACCGCCCCGAGTCCGGTGTACGCACGTTGGGTCGCCTTGTCGGTCACCTTGCCTTCACCCCACACAGGACCCCAGATCCCAAAGCAACCGAAACACTTCTTGAAAACGGCGGGGTACTTGCTCTCGATGCTCTCGAGCAAGCCGATGAAGGCGCAAAGCTCGCCGCCTGAGCCGTCCGACTTGGGCATGGTCCAGTGGTAGTGGCCGCACGAGCCCAGGCAGTTGTCCCAGAAGTTCACCACATCGAGTGCGCCACCGCACTCCTCCGCTGCCACCGCCGCCATAGCGCGCCAGGTCGACTTGCGGTCAGCATCCATCTCCGACCAGTTCTGCCCCTGCCAAGACTCTGGGGACAGGCTACATTCGGGCCAGCTCCCGCCCGGCTTCGAGATGGGCCCACCAAAGGGTGGCTTGCTCTGGTAATGCCCGACGTATACCCCCTCGCTCGAGTGCTCTCCGAAGTCGTAATGACCCGAGAAGTCCCAGGCGTACATCTGGACGTCCGGAACCTTCTTGCTCGCTGTCACGACCTCGTCGTGGCGCCAGATGTTCTCGGTGTAGACAGAGTCGCGGACGCGTTCGGCATGCTTGGGCTTGGCCCGCTTCCCTTTCCCCTTCTTGTCCGGCGCGGCAGCCGTCGAAGGCTTGTCCTTCATACGAAAGGCCTGGATGACGAGTGGGCAGCGGTAGTGATGGTCCAGCCAGTATTGGATGGTCTCGGCGGTCTTGGTGGTGACCACGCCGCTCGGGTGCTCGTCAAGGATCTGGTCGTTCTTCTGGGCCGACAGCGTTGACAGGTACTTGCCCTTGCTCCTGCACTCGTCGTCGGTCGGCTTCTTGTTCACGTCCTGCACGGCTACGTTGGGCATGGCCGCGGCGATCTGGAATTCCCGCACGGCCCATTCCGTACGCCAGTCGAACACCCCGGACGGCTCAGGCCCCACCACGCCATCCTTCTGCACGCGGGGAAAGACCCAGAAACCCAGAGCCCACAGATGCCTGCGCAGCTTGGCGATGAGGAGGATGTCCTGATCCTGGACATTGCTCGACGGGTCACTCGCGCCCGTGGCAACCGGCGCCTTGATCGGCTGATCGAAGATCACCTTGCGCACCAGGCCGTCATAGACCGCAGGACGCTCAGCCACGTCGTGGTCATAGAGACGGAGCACGAAGCCGCCGTACGGCTTATCGCGCTTCCCGGCCGGCCCCTCCGCAGTCGGCTCGGGATGGGAGACAGATTGCTGGGGCGTCGCCGTCTTCTTGCCTGAGCCCTTGGGAGCACCCTTGGCCTTGGCCTTGGGCTTGCGCATGGGCTTCGGGGCGGGAGCGCTCTTCGCTCGGGTCTTCTTCTTCACGCCGGTTCCTCCTCGTCATCGCTCACCTCAAAGGCGCCGCCGTCCGGCCAATTGTCCTCGGCCGCATCGCCCCAATCCTCCTCGTCCCATTCCACTAGCTCCAGGTCGTCCGACTCGTCCCAGTCTCCTTCGTCTCCCTCGTCGCCTTCACCAGCGTCATCGTCGACTTGGTCGTCGCCGTCTGCTGTGTCATCGCTGGCACCGTCGGCGGCAGCATGGTCGTCGTCACCAACGTCGTCTTCGTCGGCCTGGTCGCCGCCGTCATCGTCGTCATCGCCCCCCTGGTCTCCGTCCCCGCCGCCCTCGTCCTTGCCAGCATCGAAGTCCCCTGGGGTGGTCTGGTCCGCCTCGCAGTCGCTGGTGTCGTCGTCGTCGTCGTGGATCCACTCGAGCGCATTCCGCAGGTCGTCATCGACCTGGTCGGACAACGGCAGACCGTACTCGCGACGGAAGCGCGCGATGGCCCCACGAGTGGCGTCGTCGATCTCGCCGCTAATCTCGCCCTCGTAGTAACCGAGGTTACCCAGGCGGCCCTGCACGCCGGTATCCTCACTGCAAGGATCCACGTGGCCCACCTCGAACGCGTAGGTCACGAAAGGACTGTCGCCGCCGCCACAGTAGAGATCCACGGTCACCTGCGTGGCGTCAGGCGGAAGGTCGATCGCCATCGTTCCATCGTCGGCAAGCTCACCTTCGAACATGTGGTCGCCCGTGTCGGGAGTGGCGCGGAAGGTAACAGCGTCGGCTGGGGCCTCGACCTCGGCGAAACGCACTCGCAACACCTCCGGCGCAGCTTGCACCACGTACTCCGCCGTGCCGCCCTGGACCTCGGCGGTGCGCTCAAGCTTGCTCGGGATCGAGACCTGGTCGCCGGGGAACAGGATGTGGGCATCTCCCCGCAACCTGCGCAACTCGTCGTTCCCGGCGAAGTCCCAGACTGTCTGCCAGCGGAGAAATCCCTGCTTGCGCGCGATGGTGGGCAGGCGCTCGCCCTGCTCCACCTTGTGGCTTCCGGCCTGGCTACGCGTATCCTTTGGCGGCAGCGCGAGGGCACCGTCCCCGTCCCAGTCGGCGCCGTCGAGCTCGGGGAACTTCACGGTGAAGACGCCGGGCGCGCTGCTCTTGGCTTCCGCCCGCCCATTGTCATCTAGAGTTCCGTTCACGCTGCCCCCGTCCGGCATGGTTATGGCGAAAGCGATGCCCTTTTGCGGAACCCCGCTCAGATCTACGACATGAATCTTCAGGGCCCCCTGCTCGAGCAGGGCCTTCATCTGCGAAGGCGTTATGGCGGGGCCGCCGTCCCTGGGCCCCTCCACTCGGACGGGAATCCGTCGCAGCAGGACTAGGCCTTCGGGGTCAGAAAACGGCGGGCGCCAATCCTTGCCGATCTTCTGACTCGCCTGGCCCAGCACCTGCGCGGAAGCGGGTGATTCTTTCGCCAGGCCATCCAGCACCTCGCGCGCAGCGGATTGCGAGACCACCTCGTACCGGTCGCGATTCGCCAGGCGAGCGAGGTCATCGGCTACGACCAACTTGTACTGCCGTCCCTGAAAGACGAGCGTGCCGCGCTGAGGCAGCTGGGCCACCAAGCCACGTAGCTCGGCCGTGGCACTCTTGGCTGGCATGGCTGCCGCCCCCCTCTGGAGGACCAGCACACGGTGGTCGCGGATGGCCTCGATGATGATGTCGATCGGCCGATGGTCGTACAACCCCACGGGGCGCATCCACCCGACATCGGAGTAGTGAAGGTGCGCCTCTGCTACGAAGGTACGGGCGCGCTCCAACTGGTAACCCGAGAGCTGTCGCAAGCGCCAAACCGCTAGTCCAGGGTCCACCTCGTGGTATCCGCTTGTGGCCCGGCAGAAGAACCACTCGCTGCGCGCAATGAGGACCATATCGCCATCGAGGGGGTCGTACAGGGTAAGAGTTCCGCGCAGAGGGAGCATCGCCTACACAGGGTGGGCCGTACCTCGACGACCTTTTCAGGAGACTAAACGTGACCCAAGCGTCGCGCAAGCAGGATTGACGCGGTGGCATTTGGCGCGACCGGTATAACCACCTCCGGCCACAACATCACGAGCTCGGCCACCGGCCTGCACCAGATGGCCCGTCATCGCCCAGGCATGATCCGCGCCTGGCCGCCCTGGACCACCGTCTTCTCCCCTCCAAGACCTTCACCAGGAAGTCAGCTTCTTCGAATGCGAGGAGCGGCTGCACCTCCTTCACGTGGCCGTGAAGGCTGCGGCGCAACAGGCTAGATCTGGCGCAAACCAACCGCCGAAGCCGGCCCGCCAGTTCGTCCAGGTTTGGCCACGTTGCCCACTCTTTGCCGCCTGACCCTCTTCTTCGGGTCTGGCAGTTGCTTGCGCCATCCCGCCAGCACGCACACCAACTCCGCACCGGGTCCATCGATGACAGTGAGACGCATGTCGGAAAAGCGAAATTTGTATTCCTTCCAGGTACGCTCCTGCTTCTTCATGGTAGCTCCTAGGCTCGCAATGGCGGCAATCTGCCGGCCAGTCCGGGTCACTCACCCGGTGGCGCCATCCGGGCGGGCAGCGCCACCGACCGAAAACTACCTGGCGGACATGGCCAACGACCGAGCGTTATCGTTGGCCGGCACAAAGGTGAACCACCGCTTGATGCCGCCAAAGCGGCCCTGCGCGGCACGTAGGCACTCTTGCCCGAGGCGTTGCCGTCGGTCCTGGCACTCGCCGCACACGAAGGCGCTATCCGTCCGCGCATTATAGTCGACGTAGAGGACGAGGGTCCCGCAGGACCAACATCGGCGCCAAGCACCTACGAGGATCAACAGACGCAGGAGATTGCATTCTCCGGCGTCCATCACACCACCCCCAAGATCTGGTCCATCGCGATCGGCATTGCGAACAAGGTCCGACTAGGGAGACAGATCTCGGCAACCGCGTCGCGCCTTTGGGGCCGATCGATAGGCGACTTGGCGGGGGACGCGAGGCCCTTCTCTACGCTGCCCCGGCTCCCCTCGGTTTCGTCGAGATCCCACCGGCTGTCTGAGAGTACCCACGACGGGCACGGATGCTCGGCCTTTGGTCGACGGGCGCACCCGGTCTCGTCCCGGAGCTCGGCCGCCGTCACCCCACGTTCACGGGACGTCGTTCGTGATACCTTCCTCATCGTCACACTCCTTCACGGGTTTGCTGACCACGGCGCCGGCTGCTCCAACAGCGCGGCGCCATTTGCTTTGCGGGAATCTGAGGCGCGCTCAGAGCGGGTCGCTACTGCTGGCGCGACTTCGCGCGCTCGGCCATCCAGCGCGCAAGGATCACCTTGATAGCCTCGGTTCTGCTCACCTTCGAGGCCCCCGGCCCGCGATCGACCGTCAACCGCGCAGCCTCTTCATCGAGCGCACGTACCAGCTCTGGATCGGCCTTGAAACCGATGTTGATCGTCTCGTTGAGTCCTCGAACGCGGGGACGGCTCACATCGGGCAGTGTCGCTGATTTATGAGAACCTTGCGAGTTTTCCGCGGTGTTCATGATGATAAGTAAGACCCACGTTCTTATTTATGTCAAGAAATACTCACCCTCCCAGCGCCAAGATCTGCTCACTCGCCGCCACGTCGCGAACGCGCCATGCCGGGGTTGCCCAGACCGTGTACGGTGTAACGCATCTCCCGACAGGGCCAGGGGACTTCGCGCCCAGAAACGCTGGCGTGGCAACGTGGAATGCCAGTTCTCGACGGTCGCATTGGCCGGCAGGGCCTCCATAGATGAAGCCTCCGGGCCACACCGCCCGACCACGCCCGGCAACCAACCCGCCTTTCGGGCGCGTAGCGTTAGAGACAATTCGGGAAGCACATACCAAGCGAGCCGGCGCAGCTTCCAAGCACGCAATAGCCGCCCGGACATTGACCGTCATTCGAACAATTCGGAATCGTGCAAGCTCCTGTACTGCAGGAAAAGTACGACGGACACTCGGCACATGTCCGCGCCCGGCAGTGACCGCCAGTTTCACACGCGGTGGTCGCCGGGCAATCGGCGTCCCTTGAACAAGGGTACGCACAGGCCAGGCCATTGGTGCCAAGCCAGCCCGGTGGAACTGTCGGATCCTGGCGACACACGCGACCGGGGCCGCACTCATCATCCTCGGTACAGCTCAAGTCCAGAGCGCATGTGAGTCCGCCGTCAGAATTGGTCGGAGCGATCCGGCAGATCTCACCAAACATCTCATCAATCCCATCAAGCACGTTGCAGTCGGCATCTTGGCTGCAGGGCTGGCCAACCGTCGGGCCACCGATTGGACCGCAGTGAACTGGCTCGTAGGGCCCGATGCAGATGAAGTGCAAGGTGACCCCGCAATCTGTGTCCGAGCGACACATAATCGTCCCAACGTCCGAGGTGCCAACTGACGCCACGTCCGAGCCTCGAGAGCCATCGACCTGAGGGGCAGGGCCGTTTCCACAAGCCGCAAGGAGACACTCGATGGAGAGAACCATACCAGCAGGCTTGGTCATGGCTCTGTGCGATGCAAACGATACGCCAGCCTGAAGGGGCGTTCCAATACGGAAGACCTAAGGGCTTCCCGGCGCAGCGCCTCGAATTTCTGAGGGTGCCACGATTCCGCCATGATGGCGCCTCTTGTCGTGTATGCCGACGGGCGACCGGGAAGAGCCTAGCAGATCGTTGACTTTGTGCCCAAGAGGGTGCGTGAAGATGAGACCTTGGGACGGCCACACGCAAGAATGAGCTGACCCGGACCGGTCGACGGGTTCCCCATCGCTCACATGATCAGCCGTACGTTGTCGAGGCCCATCGGGTTATCGCAACAGGCCGGACCGTTGGCTAGGTCGCTGGTCAGCTCGATGACTAGAGTGTCAATCAGGTCTCCGGCGTCGGGACTCGCAACCGTGGCGAAAGCGCCAAAGGTATTTGGGACCGTGCCGGTCACCGAAAACACCGTGATCGAGCCCATCAGGCCAGTGAAGATGTACGGGATGGGCGTCACGCTCGAATACAGGTCGACGGAGGCGAAGCTGATGTAATGCCCGGGATCGCTACGAGATCCGCTCATAGACCCGCGCACGGAACGCGGTGCGACGTGAGACTTGAATGCACTGAATGCCGGCCAACCCGCTAAGAGCATGGGAGTTGATGCGGACAGGCGTTATGAGCGGGGGGCTACTAGGCCGCGCATAGACCCGCTCATAGAATGCGGTGCGCTTGGCTTCGTATCTTCGCTATCGGGAGGCGTATGACGGGTCTCCATCAGGCGGCGGCTGCGCCTGCCACGGGGCCGCTGGCCCCTGGCCCACCATGTCATGAGCTTCTTGCCAGCACGTGCCGGCGGTCAGAGAAACGTTGACCCGCCACCAAAGAACCGATCCCACCTCCTGCAGGCTACACATTCACGTCGGCCGCCAGCTTGTCGAGGTAGTCCGCCCACTCTTGCATCATCCGCTGGCGCTCCTTCAGAAAGGCCGTGCGGTTGTAGGCGCGACCGTTCGGGTCGCGGACGGCATGGGCAAGCTGCGCTTCGATCCAGTCGGGACGAAAGCCGAGGACTTCATCGAGAAGCGTTCGCGCGGTTGCACGGAAGCCGTGGCCGCTTGCCGTCTCCTTGGCGACGCCCAAGCGCCGAAGGGCCGCATTTATGGCAGCGTCTGACATAGGTCGTGCGTTGGTCCGCGCTGACGGGAAGACGTAGGGACCGCGGCACGTCAACGGATGCAAGTCTCGCAAGACGGCCACAGCTTGCCTGGCTAGGGGCACGATGTGGGGCTGCCCAGTCTTGCTAGCCGTGTACCTCCACTCGGCCTTGTCCAGGTCGATGTCAGCCCACTGGGCGCAGCGCAGCTCACCGGGCCGCACGAAGAGCATAGGCGCCAGCTTCAGTGCGGCAGCCACGACAGGCGTCCCTTCGGGGTAATTATCGATCGCCCGGAGCAGGCCGCCTAGCTGGACCGGATCGGTTACGGCGGCCATGTGCTCTGGCTTGGCGGCTGGAAGAGCGCCACGCAGGTCTGCCGTGGGATCGCGCTCTGCCCTGCCGGTGCTGATTGCAAACCGAAAGATCATGCCAAGATGCGTACGCACACGATGGGCTGACTCAAGCGCACCCCGACCTTCAACTCTCCGCAGCACGGCCAGCACCTCAGGTGGTGTTATCTCGGAGATTCCACGAGACCCGAGCCATGGAAAGACATGATTCTTGAGGCGCAGCATTACGGCTCGGCTGTGGGAGGGAGCCCAGCCTGCCGAAAACTTCTCGAACCACTCGTGGGCAACGCTCTCCATGGTGTTCGCAGCGGCGCTAACCTGGGCGGCCTTCTCCAGCTTCCGCTGCACACCGGGGTCGATGCCGCCGTGGAGCAACTTCCGTGCCTCGTCCCTCTTCTCCCTCGCATCGACAAGGCTCGTCTCGGGATATGCGCCCAGCGCGAGCAGTTTCTCTTTCCCCGCGTATCGGTACTTGAGACGCCATAGCTTTGCGCCCGTGGGAGACACCAGAGCAAACAGCCCGCCAGAATCGAAAAGCTTGCGGGCTTTGCCTGTCGACTTGGCCTTCCTGACCACAACGTCCGTCAGCGCCATCTAAATGCCTCCTTCACGCCGGGAACCGAACCGCGACCCGTGGGGGTACCGTATATCACATCTGCTCGGATACCCCCAACGATACCCCCACTTATTGCCGGCAGTCAACGACCTCTACCGACCGATGGCGAACCTTAGAACCCAGGAAAATCGCCGACTTACGCGAGAAGGCCGGACCATCCCGGATGCCGCCGGAACCCCTAGTAGTGGCGGGTCTCGGACTCGAACCGAGGGCCCGGCGCGTATGAAACGCCTGCTCTAACCAGCTGAGCTAACCCGCCAATGTTTGTGAGTTTAGGGAATACGCTAAGCAACGCACGCGGCGCGGACCTCGGTGGGCTCGAGGCCGGCGAAGCGAGCGGCAAGCGAATACCACGTCACCGGGCAAGCGCGCAACATCCGCGCGCGCTCGCTGGTCGGCCAAGGGCAGAGAAGGTGCGCTGCGTACCCGCGGCGCAGGTCAGAACTGGGTGATGAACTTCCAGGCCTCGGGGGCATCCCAGCTCGTCGTTTGGCCTGGATCTACCGGCTGCCATCCGTGGGGGCCGTTGAAGACGCAGTATTCGGTCGGGTGGCCGGCGGAGCAACCTTGGTAGATGGTGCAGGTGTGGGGCTGGCCGCTCGAGGGGAAGGTCGTCGAGGAAGGCACCGCCGTGCATCCGTTGATGGTGGCGAACGTGGCCTGATACACCTCCCCCTCTATGCTCTTCTCGGAGCCCGTAATCGAGGCACTGTCCTGGCTCGCCTGCGACGCGTAGTACGGAATCGGCGTCGTTGGTGGGCTCGAAGCGCAAGCACCGGTGAGATCCGCTCCCGAGAAGAATGCTACAGCGCGAAAGACGTTCGCCCGGGTGCATGCTAGGGCGAGGGACATGGCACCGCCAAAGCTGAATCCGGTCGCAAAGATCCTCGTCTTGTCCACGCAGAGAGCGTCTTCGACCTGGGTGAGTATCGCGTCGGTGAATTCGACATCCGAGGCGCTCCACTGCCCGTTCCCGCCTGCGGCGTCGGGCGCGACGAAGATAGTGTTCTTGCTGTCCATGGTCGGGAACGTAAAGTAGTTGCACGAGCTGCCTGCAACATCGCTCGACGACGCTCCGTCCCAGGCATAGGCGAAGACCAGCCGATAGGGTTGGGTGTTATCGTAACTGTCGGGTAGGCGCAGGACGTAATCGCGCTGGGCGCCACCATAGCTAATCTTGATCTGACCGTTCTGAAGCGTTGAGGTGGTCCCGCATCCCGTACTTCGTGCGACGCCACCGTCGACTCCCGAGTTAGAGCTCCCGCCCGATCCAGAGCCGGCCATCCCGCCCAAGGCAGGGCTCGTCGCACCGCCGGTCGCGCCACCCGAGCCGGATCCGGGCCCGCCGCCCGACCCTCCTTTACCCCCGGATGCCACATTGCCTCCAGCGCCGGTGCCGGTCGCGGCCAATCCTGCCGAGCCTCCCGTCGTCCCTGCCGCCCCTGCCCCCCCAACCCCGGTGCTCAGCGCGGCAGACTGGCCACCCGTGGCGATGCCCCCGCTGGCCGCCATGCTGTGTCCGCCCGTCATGCCCCCGGCTCCCTGGGAAGCGACGCCGCCGCTAGCCGAGGCGCCTCCCTGACCGAGCACAGCACCATTGCCCTGAGCACCGCCGTTTCCGGCGGAGCCGTTCTGCGATGAACAGGCACCGACCAAAATTGCGAGCACGGCCATCGGACGCACAAAACGCATGGGTATCATGAACGCCTCCTTGCTTGCCTGGGGCCTTCGCACAGCGGCCAGCCCGGCCATCTTGGACTCCTGCGCATCGGGCTGCAACAAGCAGCTTTCTTCAGGCAGCTTCCTTCGCCATCGCCAGATATGGCCACCGTGCTCCTTGACTGGCTCGCCGGCCTTGGCTAGAAGCCGCCACAGAGATGCGCCTATATGCCGGCAAGATCCCTGCCATCGCCTCCGAGATTGTAAAAGCTCTGGTGGAGGGCGGCGAGCTGTCCGTCCTCGACCGGGCCGAGGCCGAGCTTGACGTGCAAGCGGTTCTGAAGGAGTACATCCGCCTCGAGCGCGAGGTCACCGACAAGGCCAAAGATCTCCTGCAAAAACGCAACCTGCCCTACGAGCAATTCGGCAAGGTTAAGCGCCAGGTTGCAGCCGAGAAGGCTTTTCGCCTCGGGGACGAAGGCCTCGAGTGGATCACGAACCAGATCATCGAATCGTTCATGCAGTCGCCCCATGTGGAGGAAGTCTTCGCCGACGATGCCACTCTGCGTAAGGGGATGGCCGACATTCTCAAGCGGCACATGCAGATCGACGAGGAGATCGACGCCGAAGTGCGCCGCCGCATCAAGAATCTGGAGGAAGGGACAGCCACCTGGGAGGTCGAGTACCAAAAGGCCCTCGATCAGATCAGGAAGAATCGCCACCTGGGCGAGTAGCGCACGTTCCGGCGGGAAGAGCGGCGGGCCGGCAGAACCGACCGCGCGCATTTTCTGCTTCTCTCCGCCCAACCTGCCCGCGTCTTGGCTCCGCTTGGGCCAACGCGCCTCGGTTGCAAGCCGTAGATGTTAGGCGCGGCCGCGATTGCCGCGACGCACGACCACTCCGGGCTGCACGGGCGATGAGCCACGATCGGGGGCGGCGCCGCGCGATGCGGGAGATCGGGGTTGCGGCCCGGCACCAGGCTGGGGCCGGGGCTGTCGGCTCCGGCCGAGCGCCAAGAGCTGTCTGACCAGGCGCTCAATGCTGAATCCGACGTCGCAGAGCCGGGCCTCGTCGTACATATAGGCAGGGGTAGAGACGACGCGGTTCTTCTCGTCGACCAATATCTCGCGCAGGGGGCAGGGGCGCACGTCGGCTCCCATCACCGCGGCATGCTTGGCCTCGGGGCAGGCCTTGGTGCCGAAGGTGATCCTGACCCCGGCCGCGGGCCCCAGTACTCGCGCTGCAAGAATGGGCGCCAGGCACACGAAACCCATCGGTCGTCGGCGCGAGAGCATGGCCTTGAGCAGGCGAGCTACCCCGGGGTGGACGTCGCACACTACCCCCTTCTCGGCGTAGTTCGACAGCACGGTAGCCACACCCGCGCCGCCGGGGAAGACAAGAGCATCGAGCTCGCCGTCCTCGACGCTGCCGATGTCGCGCACGCGCCCGCGCGCGATGCGCGCCGCCTCGACCAGCGCCCGGCGCGGGGAAGCCTGGGCATCGGCAGCTCCGGTCAGGTGGTCGACCACCCTAGCCTGCAAGCAATCAGGAGCCATGGCCACCGGCCGACATCCCATACGCTCGAGCCAGTACAGGGTGAGGACAGCTTCATTGATCTCGGAGCCGTCTTGGGCGCCGCAGCCGGACAGGACCACTCCCACGCGAGTTGCCATGGCGAAGCGCTACCAGAAAAGCCACCCCTCTGGCAACGCCGGTCGAGCCGCCAACCCCGCCCTTCACACCCTGCTCGCCCCTCCCCCGGCCAACCGGATTAGCCATCGCCGCAGCGAGCAGCCGCACCCATCTGCGCCATCTCGCGCTCCGCTAATTGGGCAAAGGTGCCCTGGGCTATGGCCTCTCGGGCGCGTTGCATTAAGTCGAAGTAGTACTGCAGATTATGTAGGGTAGCTAGGCGATAATACAGAAGCTCTTTCGCTCTGAATAGATGGGCCAGATAGGCTCGGCTGTAACGCCGGCAGGCCTGGCAAAGGCACCCCTCATCTATTGGTCGGCCATCGGCCAGATGCTGGCGGTTGGCGATATTGAGGTGTCCGCCCTGAGTGAAGAGGTGGCCGTTGCGCGCGTTGCGCGTCGGCATAACACAATCGAACATGTCGATACCGGCGGCGATCCCGACCAGGAGGTCCAGCGGTCGCCCCACCCCCATCAAGTAGCGGGGCCGCTCGGCCGGCATGGACGGGGCGACCTGGCTTACCACCTCGTGCATTACCTGCGGAGGCTCGCCCACCGAAAATCCCCCGAGAGCAAAACCATCGAAGGCGAGCGCCGTGATTTCCTCGAGGTGGGCCATCCGCATCTCAAAGCTGGTGCCGCCCTGGACAATGCCGAAGCGCAATTGCCCAGGACAGCGCGGCGAGGCCAAGCAGCGCTCCGCCCACCTGGTGGTGCGCTGCATAGCCTGGCCAATAGCCTGGGGCGGGGCATCGGCCGGGGGGCACTCGTCAAACGCCATGGCGATATCGCTGGCCAGGGCTGACTGGATGGCCATGGCCGACTCGGGCGTCAGACGCTGACGGCTGCCATCGAGGTGCGACTGAAAGGTCACGCCATCTTCATCGACGGTACGCCGGCCCTGCTGGCTGAACACCTGGAAGCCGCCCGAGTCGGTGAGGATGGCACCTGTCCATGCCATGAAACGGTGCAACCCACCCAGTGAGCTTATTACCTCGGGCCCGGGCCGCAGGGCGAGATGATAGGTGTTGCCCAGGATGATCTGCGCGCCGAGGTCTTCCAGATCGGCCGACGACAGCGCCTTCACCGTGGCCTGGGTACCGACCGGCATGAAGACCGGTGTCTCGATCGTGCCGTGGCTGGTGCGCAGCCGAGCTAGCCGCGCTCGCCCGCAAGTCGCGCGGATCTCGAAATTATCACTCATGGCTCAGGGTTCATCACTAGTGGGCTGGGGAGGACACGGTCCTGGCCTGATGAACATGGCATCGCCATAGCTGTAAAAGCGATAGCCCAGCGCAATGGCCTCGCGGTAGGCCGCCAGCACCTGCTCTCTGCCGGCGAAGGCCGACACCAACATCAGCAAGGACGACTTGGGCAGATGGAAATTGGTCACCAGATCGGTGACCACGCGAAATTCGTGTCCGGGCAGAATCAGCAGCGAGGTGCTGCCCTGGCTGGCAACGATGGGACCGCGCTGGGCCAGGGTCTCGAGCGTGCGTACCACCGTGGTCCCCACCGCGACGATAGGCCGCCCTTCCGCCTGCGCCCGCCGCAGCGCCGCCGCCGCATCTTCACCGATGTGGTAACGCTCGCCGTCCAAGCGGTGCTGGCTCGGGTCAGCGGCGGTCACCGCGCGAAAGGTCCCCGGCCCCACGTGCAAGGTGAGGTAGGCTATCTCATGCCCGGCGGCCCGCACTCGCGCCAGTAGCCCTTCGGTGAAGTGCAACCCGGCGGTAGGAGCGGCAACCGCACCCGGCGTGCGCGCGTAGACCGTTTGATAGCGAAGCCGGTCGTCCAGCGCGGGCAACGGCGGGGCACGCCGCCGCGCCGATTCGATGTAGTGTGGCACGGGAATGCTCCCGATTTGCTCGATGATACTCAGGAGACCGCCACCTCCCCTGCCACGGAAGCAAACCACGGCGCTACCCCGGGATTCCCGCGCAACGAGCTCGGCGGTCAGCTGAGCATCGAAATGCAGCATGGTCCCGGTCGGGCAGCTGCCCAGGCCACGCAGCAACACCCGCCAGCGCTCGTTCCAGCAAGCGTCTTCTGCCGCCGCGGTCGCGCCCGCAACCCGCTCGACCAAGAACACTTCGACCCTGCCGCCGGTGGGTTTGCGAGCGGAAAGCCGTGCCGGGATCACGCGGGTATCGTTCAGAACCAGGAGCGACCGTTTCCGCAGAAGGCCCGGCAGCGCCGAGAACAATCCATGATTGCGCCTGCCGTCATCTTTGCTAAGAATCAGCAGCCGCGACTTATCTCGCTCCGGCAACGGATGCGCGGCTATGCACTCCGTTGGCAATTCGTAGTCAAAGTCAAAGGTCAGCAGAACATTATCCTCCGCCCCGTGCGCCAGCATGCCTGCCCTCAACAAAAAGGCCCCGCTCCGCAAGCACAACGGCAATCCCCCTGCCCAAGGGGTCACGGCCGAGTTCGTCGTCAAGAACGCGCAGGAATTTCGGGCCGGCTACCAGCCCTCGGGCGGCCATGGGGGTGTCTTCTGCCCAACCCGGAGCAAACTGCAAACTGGCGATCTGGTGGCGGTCAAAGTCCGACTCGGTCGGCGGCAACCGTCCATGCTGATCTACGGAAAGGTGACCTGGCGACGGCCGGGGCGCCACTTGCTCAAGATTCGCGCCGGCATCGGCGTCGAGTTTCTGCCGGGCGAGCAAGCCAAGTGCGAATATCTGCTCGAAAGCGCCAGCGCTGGTACAGCGGTGCGCAGCCGCCGACGCCACGAGCGGATACCGGTCGAGCTTGCCATCACGTGGCACCCGGTGGATAGCTCCGCGGGGCTGCAAGGCACGCTGCGCGACATCGGCCGCGGCGGCGCCTTCGTGCTGTCGCGAGCGCTCGTCCCCAACGGGTCCTTGGTCGTGCTCGAAATTGCTCCGCCGGGCGCCGAGGTTCCCATGGCGTTCATCGGTCGAGTGGCGTGGACCGGCAAGACGGGCGATCAGAACGTCTTCGGCATCGAGTGGAGGGCGCGCGACGCTGGCGGCGGTCGTCGCATCAAAGAGTTGGTACGGCGGCTGACCGAAGCGGGCCGCTTGCCCGGCTCTCAGTGATTGTTGAGCCACCGCCTTGGCCAACGCCATCACCAGATCAGGTCTATCGCGTAAAGCGAGCCGCTATTGGCCAGCACGTACAGGGAGTGTCCATTCGGATCCACGGCCGGCGCGGCACACATACCGCGGGCTGGATCGAATATCTGGAGCACCCTACCGCTCTCTCGTTCGAGCACGAATAGACCCTCGCGACTGCCGCTGAACACGAGGTAGGGGCCGACCTCGACCGGGGCCGTGAGATCCCCGGCGGTGGGCAGACCCTGGCGCCACAGGATGTTGCCGTCGCTCACGCTAACCGCAGCCAACCCGGTCCGGGCGGAAACCGCGTACAGGCGAGAGCCGCCACAAGTTATGGCGTTGGTACCGTCGAGAAAGGCATGCCACACCACCTCGCCGTCGCGAGGGCGCAGGCCATAAAGCCCCCCCGAGAATGACGCCGCGACGAGTAGCCCATGCCAGACCATGGGGCTCGCGTCGACGTCCACGAATTGGTCGGAGGCGGCCGCGAGCGAGCGGGACCACAACAGATCACCGGTTTCCGCGTTGAGGGCCACCAGGTAGCCATCGCTGAATCCGGCATAAACCGTGCGACCTTCCTGGCGCGGAACCGCATAGCCATGAATAGTAAAGCCCTCCGGGGGCTCGCGCTCGTATTGCCAGCGCGCTTTCCCGCTCGCCGGATCCACCGCGTAAACCTTGTCGGCTGCGGTAGCCAAGAGCAGGCTATGCTCTCCTATTGCGGGGGCGTGGTCGATGGGGCCTTTGAACCTGCTCGACCAGCGCAGCTTCCCGCTGGCCGGCTCGATCGCATAGAGAACGCCGTCGTCGCTACCCACGTAGACTTGACCACGCTGGCTATCATAGCGGGCGTCGCCATCGACGCCGCCGCTCGTTGGCACGCTCCAGACGGTGTTGCCCGAGAGCAGGTCGATCGCCACCACCTCTTCGCCCCGCGAGCCCAGCACCAAGCGGTTGCCGACCAGGGCGCCGGTCGCACACTCTTCGGGGTGAGGATTGCTGGGGGGGTAAGCGTGAATTTGCGTGTGCCAACGCATCTGCGCTACGCCCGCCGGGTAGTCGCGCGACGGGGGAACCTCGCGGCGGACAGTCGCGACCGAGCACCCGACGAGCAGCAATCCCAGGCCGAACGCGCCAGGCCGCAACCGTGGCCTGGACAAGCTCGCGTGCGCGAGGGCGGCTACCGGCACGAGACTACTTCTCGCTCGCGAGGGCCAGGCGGTCATCAATCTGGGTACGCAAGTCCGTCTTCGGCACCTTCTCCAGGATCTCGCGCAGGATCTTCGCGGCATCCTTGCCCTTGCCCTGCCGCTCCAGGATGCGCGCCTGGCCGTACCAGGCTCGATCCAGATAGAACTTGGTGCCCGCCTGACATTCCTCGGCCAGACTGGCAAAGGCGCGCAGGGCGTCGTCGAGCTTACCTTCGGCTTCGAGGGCCAGGGCGACGCCTTCCCGCTCCAGCAAACCCAGATCGTGGTCAGGCTCGCTTCCCGCCAAGTCTTGGTAGATCTGTTCCGCTTGGCCGGGAGCGCCCAGGACCAGGAGACGGCCGGCCTTGTCGAACAAGACCTTGCGCCCTAGCCCGGCCGAGCCGAACACGGCCAGGTAAGCATCGGCGGCCTGGTTCGCGGCTGTGAGGCGCTCGCTCTCGGTCTTCGCGTGAGGAATGCCGTCATCCTCCTCCATGGTGGCCTTCCCGGTGTCATCCGCGTCCTTTGCGGGCAGGAGGTCGGCGTTGGCAATCCGATCGATACGCTCGAACGCAAGGGTGGCCTTGGCCGCCTTGCTGCGACGGTATATCGTCACTCCCCAGACCGCGCCCACGCCAAGCGCCACCACCACCGCCAGAGCTGCCACCTTCCCGCGGTGGGCAGAGATTGCCTGGCCGAGCTTCGTCCAGAAGGTGACGAACTCGTCGGGGCGCTTCAGTTCTTTCTCCAGTGCTCGTGCCACGAGCACTGGGAATAACAGAGCCACCCGCCCTGGTCAATGGCGGCGTCCGAGCCCAAGGTGTAGCGCGCCGCAATCCGTTAGGTTTACAACGCAATCGGCCGTCCCAGGTAGCCCTGAGCCAGCCACAGCATGCTCGCTACCGTCGCTTCCGCGTCCGGCTCCCGCTTCTTCATGGCATGATCGCGGCCGTGCACGCAACGACAGTATGGATCTCAGCCTTGGCGGCCACCTTCGGCTCGAGCATCGTGGCTGCCCATGGCATGGGCGCCACCCCCCTCCACGCGGCGTTCGAGCCGGATGGACGCCTCGCCATCCACGACGGCGATAACACCATCGCCAGCTTCATACCCAAGACAAAGGCCAGCGAGCACGGTGAGGCGCTGGTGGCCGAGCGCTGGGTGTCCGGTCACGACGTCCTGCTGGTCCGCTTGCCTCGGATCGGACAGAGCGTACCCTCCGAGGAGGTCTGGCTTGCCGAGCGCTCAGCGGGCGGCGGTGTGCAGGTCATCTGGTGGGGGACCACGGGCGCGCTCGATCCGGACGGAGAGGTGACGGGAGCCGCCGAGGTCGACGACACTGCCATACGCATTTACCGAACGGTGGCACGACTTTCCCGTTGCGATGGCCAGCCGGTGAGGCTGGCTCTGATGACCTGGGACTTCACTGACCACGCTTTCAAGCCTGTTCGCCCGGCGCTCCCGCCCCTGGCACCGGTGACAATCAAGGCGCACCGCGGCGGCGCTCCGGAGGGTAGACCTCAGGGTGGCTTCTTCTTTTCCGCGGCTTCGAGCTCGCCGGGCGCAGCGAGTGACCCCAGCCGGCTAAGACCACCGGTCGCGCTCAACGACGGCGATGCGACCACCGTGTGGTCGAGTGAGGGCGACGCCCGCGGTCAGTTGCTGACCGCGCGGTCGAGTGGCGGTTTTGCCATAACCGGGCTGCGGCTCCTGCCCGGAAGGCCGAGCACGTTCGACTCCCGCGCCGGCGGGCCGCGCAAGCTGGCGCTGATTTTCAGCGGTCACGCCGACAACGTCGATGTCGAGCTGGAAGACGATGCCGACGGAGGACGGCAACGCGCGGAGGTGCCCTTCTGGATCGAGCTTCCCCGGCCGATTACCTCGGGCTGTGTGACGGTAGTAGTGCGGGAGACCGCCTCACCGGGCGCGCCCGTGTCGATCGCGGAGCTTGACGTCATGACCGAGGTCGACGGCCCGCAGGCGGCGGATCGGCTGGTCGCCAGCCTGTCGGCCGGGATCGCCTGCACCGCTCGTCAGCCGCTTCTGGCCCGCCTTGGCCAGGCGGCCCTGCCCAAGGTGGTAGCCGCCCTGGGCAAGGCCTCGCCGGGCTCGGGCCGGGAGTGCCTGGTCGAAGCCTTGACCACCATGCTGGGCTCGGGGGCCCAAGCCTCGCCCGAAGCCGGGGCGGCCCTGGCAGGAGCAGTCATCATGGCCACGCCCACAGAGGAAAGAGCGATAGCCAAAGTGTTGCCCGCGATGGCGGAGCCTCCGGTCGGGCTGTTGGCCGCGACTCTGCGCAACGCCAAGCTAGCCGACGCCGACCGTTTGCGTGCCGCCAGGATCTTGGCAGGCATCTCGGGCGAAGCCGCGGCCCGTGCCCTGCTGGCCGTCGTGGGCCGCATCCAGCCCACGGCGGCGCATACCCGCGGCGCCCTACGGGAAGCGGCGGCCATGCTAAAACCGCCGGCCGCCCAACTGGCCGAGGCCGAGCTAGCAGCGACCCCGGCCGCAGAAACCAGCCGGCGGGCGGACCTTCTGGTAATCCTGGCGGCTCTAGCGCGACGTGAGCCCACCGTGGCCAGGGAGGCTCTCGCCACCCTGGAGGCGACACTCAAGGGCCCCGCGTCATTCGAGGAGCAGGCACGCGCCATCGGCGGGCTCGGTACCCTCAAGGACCGGGACGGCTTGACCGCGCTGGCCGAGCTCCGCTCGCGCAGCGAGGATGGAGTCTTACGCTACCTGGCCACCGCAGAGCTGGGGGCACCCGAGGTCGAGGACCAGGTGGCGCTGCCAGCGTTGCGTTCCGCGCTCGCCGACGCGGATCCGCGCGTGCGCGCCCTCGCGGCCGAGGCGCTCGGCCAGAGGCGCGACCAGAGATCGGAGGCATCATTGCTAGCCGGGGCAAGACACGAGACGTGGACCGACGTTCGTCGGGCCGATGTGGCGGCACTCGGCGAATTGTGCACCCCAGCCGCCGACGAAGCGCTGCAGCTGGCGCTCAAGCGCGACGTGGACGAGGTCAGAGAGGTCGCCCTCGCCGGCATCGCCCATTGTTACGGGGCCAAGGCCAACCCAGCCCTGATCCATATTCTCGGCCGGCTCCCCGAGAGCGCCGATATGCGTGCGCTAGCCGCGCGCTTGCTGGCCGAGCGCCGCGACCCGGCCACCGTGCCTGGCCTGGCGGCAGCGCTGGCCCGGCTGGTCAAGGAGGTCGAGGCTGATCTATCCTTGCACACCGTCGTCGCCGAAACCGCGATGGCGCTCGCCGCCATTCGCACCCCGGAGGCGATCGCCCCGCTGGTGACCCTGCTGGCCAGCCCGAGCGCATCGTGCAAGCGCGCGGGGATCGACGCCCTCGGGGTAGCGTGTGACGCGGGTGCAGGCGCCGCCGCCCTGCGCGCCGCCGCGCGAGACCAGGACCAAGCGGTCGCGATCCCTGCCGCCACCGCGGAAAGCCACTGCCGCGAGGTCGCCAGTAGCATAAGCCCCTGAACCGGTTGACGGCCGAGCTGGGAGCATGCAAGAAATCGCTCGCGATGATCCAATATGCGCATGTCCGAGAATGGGTCGCGAGCATGGCGGCAATGTGTCAGCCGCGTCGTACCTATTGGTGCGATGGCTCCGAAGAAGAAAAGCGCCGCCTGACCGCCGAAGCCGTTGCCTCGGGCGAGCTTATCGAGCTCAATCAGGGCGAGCTGCCGGGGTGCTATCTGCACCGGACAGCCGCCAACGACGTGGCGCGCACGGAGCATCTGACCTACATTTGCACGAGCTTTCAGGGCGACGCGGGCCCGACCAACAACTGGATGAGCCCGCGCGAGGCTTACCGTAAAGCGCGCGAGTACCTGACGGGGGCCATGAAAGATCGGACCATGTACGTGGTCCCCTTCGCCATGGGCCCCATAGGCTCGCCCTTCTCGAAGATCGGCATCGAGCTCACCGACAGCATCTACGTGGTGCTCAACATGCGCATCATGACCCGCATGGGAGAGCCGGTGCTCGATGCGCTTGGCCCGACCGGAGAATTCACGCGTTGCCTGCACAGCAAGGCCGATCTCGACGTAGCCAAGCGCTTGATCCTGCACTTCCCGGAGGATAACGCCATCTGGTCGGTGGGCTCCGGCTACGGCGGTAACGTCCTCCTCGGCAAGAAGTGCCTCGCCTTGCGCATAGCGTCGGTGCAAGCCCAACGGGAAAAGTGGCTGGCCGAGCACATGCTGATCCTCGGCATCGAGGAACCGGTCGGCCGCATCCAGTACATCGCGGCCGCGTTCCCGAGCGCCTGTGGCAAGACCAACTTGGCCATGCTGCTCCCGCCCGAGGGGCTGAAGGAGAAGGGTTATCGCATTTGGACCGTGGGCGACGATATCGCCTGGATGAAGGTCGATACCGACGGGCAGCTTTGGGCGGTGAATCCGGAAATGGGCTACTTCGGCGTGGTTCCCGGTACCAATTCGAAGACGAACTACAACGCCATGGCTACCATCAAGCGCGACACCATTTACACCAACGTCGCGTACAAGCCCGACGGCACGGTTTGGTGGGAAGGCCACGACGATGCGCCGCCGGCCGAGGCCCTCGACTGGCAAGGCCAACCCTGGACACCCGCCCTGCGCGGCCAGGACAGCAAACCCGTCTCGGCCAGTCACCCCAACAGTCGTTTCACGGCCCCTTTCACCAACTGCCCCACCCATTCCTTCCGCTACGAGCATCACCACGGTGTCCCCATTTCGGCCATCATCTTCGGCGGGCGCCGCGCCACCTTGGCGCCCCTAGTCTACGAGGCCTTCGACTGGAACCACGGCGTCTATGTAGGGGCGAGCATGGCAAGCGAGCGCACGGCCGCTCAGTTCGGGGCCCTGGGCGAAGTGCGCCGCGATCCTATGGCCATGCTTCCCTTCTGCGGCTACAACATGGCCGACTACTTTGGCCATTGGCTGGACATGGGGCCGCGCATCCGGCATCAGCCCAAGATCTTCCACGTGAACTGGTTTCGTGCCGACGAGAACGGCCGCTACCTGTGGCCAGGCTTCGGGGAAAACCTGCGCATCGTGGAGTGGATCCTCGCCCGCTGTCGCGGCGAGGTGAGCGCGAACAAGACTCCCATCGGGCTCGTGCCCAAGCCCGAGGACATCGACATGACTGGCTTGGCCTTGCCTCCTGACAGCATGGCCAAGCTCCTCGCTGTAAAATCCAAGGATTGGCTGGCTGAAGCGGATGCGGTCGGGCAGTTCTTCGAAACCTTCGGCACCCGCATGCCGGATGAGATGTTGCGGCAAAACCAAGCCCTGCGTAGCCGCATCCTGGCCGGTTCGGCAGGGAAAGACGGGGCCTCCCGCCCATGACAAGACTAGCGTGAGCTCGAGCGGGCTAGGCCCGACCGAGCTCGCCCGCGGGGGATCAAAAGGACCCTCCTAGGGTCCTTTTGACAATAGCCGCCCCGAATCGCTAGCTCGCCCAGGGTTCGCTGGAGCTCGCTACTTCTTGCCCTTGCCCTTCTTGGCCGGCGCAGCCGCGGCCTCTTCCGCCGCCTTCGCTGCCGCCGCGGCCTTGGCGGCATCGAGCTCTCTGCGAGCCGCGGCTAGGGCGGCCTCGCTCGTCGCCAGCCTGCCCTTGGCGGCCGCCAGCTCGCTGGTCAGCGTGGCCACGGACTTGGCCGAAGCCTCGGCGGTCGCGGTCTCTTTGGCAAGAGCGTCTTTGCACTCCTTGTCTTCACAAGCAGTGCCAACCAGGATTGCTGCACCGATAACCACCGCCGAAAGCGCCTTCAACATGCGGGTCATTGCTGTCTCCTTGCTTGGGTTGAGCCGGAGCGCGATTAGCGCGCCCCAGTAGGAAATCGTGCCTATCTACGTACGGAAGTCTTCCCCTGTCAAATGACGGCCCCGCCAGCCTCCCCGCCGGTCCCCCCACCAGCCCCCCCGCCGGAAAGACGGGTTATTGGCTCGCGGTGGCAAGGGCTGGATAACCCAGTCGGCTTCGACTATTCTGCGGCCATGAAAAAGCGCGTATTCAACTTTGCCGCCGGCCCCGCCACGCTTCCCCACGAGGTCCTCGAGGCCTCTGCTGCCGCCCTGCTCGACTACCAGGGCAAAGGCTATGGTATTGCCGAGTGCAGTCACCGGGGCAAGGAATTCGACGCGGTCTTGGACGAGACCATAGCGCGCTGCCGCTCGCTTCTCGCTATTCCCGACACCCACGACGTGCTTTTCTTGCAGGGGGGGGCGACGCAACAGTTTGCCGTGATCCCCATGAACTTCCTCTCCGGGCCGGCCGACTACGTGGTGAGTGGCGAATGGTCGAAGAAGGCGGCCGACGTGGCCAGAGGGCTAGCGGGGGAAAAGATTCGCGTGATCGCCAGCAGCGAAGCCTCGGGCTTCGACCGCTTGCCTGCGCCAATCAAAGCCGACCCCGGCGCTGCCTACCTGCACATCTGCTCGAACGAGACCGTGCATGGCAACCGTTTCGTCGAGTGGCCAACCCACCCCACCCTGGTGGTCGATGCCAGCTCCGAGATCATGTCGCGCCCCCATCCGGTTGCGCGCACCGGCATCATCTACGCTGGCGCCCAGAAGAACCTCGGCCCGGCCGGTGTGGTCCTGATGATCGTGCGCAAGGATCTCTACGACCGCATCCCCAAGAGCGTGCCCAAAATCTTGAGCTACAAGGCCCACGCCGAGGCCAAGAGCTGCCTCAACACGCCACCAACTTTCGGCATCTACGTGCTGCTCGAGACCTTCCGCTGGATCGAGCGTCAAGGTGGACTCGACGCGATGGCCAAGCGCAATGCGGAAAAGGCGAAGGCGATCTACGACGCGATCGACGAGTCGGGAGGGTTTTACCGCGGCACCGTCGCCGATCCGGCCGTGCGCAGCCACATGAACGTCACCTTCAAGCTGCCGAGCGAGGAGCTGACCGAGAAATTCCTCAAGGAGGCCTCGGCCCAAGCCATGGTGGCGCTCAAGGGCTACCGCACGGTCGGCGGGGTGCGTGCCTCGATCTACAACGGCATGCCCCTCGATGGGTGCACGCTCTTGGCCAGCCACATGCGTGAGTTCGCCCGGCAGAACAGATAGAGAAAGGCGCCCTTTCCCCTGCTAGCGACCCCGACCCGCCGACGGGCTCCCGGTCGCTCGCTCCCCAAGCATGTCCCTGGCACAGTTCGCAGACGTCCATTTCGGCTTCCCGGGCAAGGAGATCCTCACCGGGGCGTCGCTATTGATAAAGCCCGACGATCGACTCGCCCTGCTCGGCCCTAACGGGACCGGCAAATCGACCGTGCTCAAGCTGCTAGCCGGAGAGCTGGCCGCCGATGCCGGCGATGTGCGCGTCCTCGGACGCTTCACCGTTGCCTATCTGCAGCAATCGCAACAGCAAGGTGGCGAGGGCTCGGTGCTGGACGCGCTCTTGCAGCCGTTCGCCCACCTGCATGCGATGCACGACGAGATGGTGGCGCTGGAAGCGCGCCTGGGCGAGGGCGGGGAGGCCGATCTCAAGCGCTACGGCGAATTGCAGGAGCGCTATCGCGCCGAGGGCGGCTATGACATCGAGACCCGGGTGCGCGAGCTCATAGAAGAAGTCGGTTTGACCAAGACCGACCTGCAGCGTCCGATCACGACCCTTTCAGGAGGCGAGCGCGGACGGCTAGAGTTAGCCAAGGTACTGGCCCTCCAACCGGACCTTCTGCTGCTCGACGAGCCCACCAACCACTTGGACCTCGACGCCATCGAGCGCCTGGAAAGCCACCTCCTAGGTTATCCAGGCGCCTATCTCGTGGTCTCCCACGACCGAGCTTTCATCCAGCGCACCTGCCGCGCCATCGTCGAGTTGGATGGCGGCGACCTCGTCCGCTATTCCTACCCCTATGACCAATACGTGGTCGAACGAGAGGGCCGCCTCGAGCGGGCCCGGGTCGAATACGAGCGACAAAAGGAGCAGGTGGAGAAGACCGAGGACTTCATCCGCCGCAACCTAGCCGGGCAGAAGACCAAGCAGGCACAAAGCCGCCGGCGCATGCTGGAGCGTCTCGATCGCCTCGAGCGACCGCAAGACGACTGGCAGCTCGCGGGCCAGATAGCCTTGCGCTTTTCGGCCGGAGGAGACCTGGGGGGCAAGGAGATCATCCGCGCGCCCAAGCTCACGGTAGGTTACCCAGGCAAGCCGATCTTGACCGACGTGTCAGTCAACATCTACCGCGGCGATCGAGTAGGGATCGTCGGGCCCAACGGCTGCGGCAAGAGCACCCTGATCAAGACCCTGGTGGGCGATTTGCCCCCCCTGGCCGGGAGCGTGGAGCACGGCCCGTCCGTCCGTCTCGGCTACTTCGACCAGAAGCTGAGCTCGCTCCTCGAAGACCGCACGGCCATTGAGGAGATCCAGTCGGTGCGCGACGATCTCTCACCCGAGGTGGTGCGCCAGTACTTGGCCAAGTTCCGCTTCTTCGGCGACGACCCGTTTCGCACCGTGCGTGGCTTCTCCGGCGGCGAGCGCAGCCGGCTGGCCCTGGCCAAGATGCTGCTCTTCCCACGCAATGTCTTGGTCATGGACGAGCCCACCAACCACCTCGACATTCCCGCCCGCGAGACCCTCGAGCATGCCCTCGATGGCTTCGAGGGCACGCTGGTGGTCATCAGTCACGACCGCTATTTCATCGACCGGATCTGCCGGCGCCTTCTGGTCTTCACCGCTGACGGGCTCGAGGCCCATCTCGGCAACTACACCAGTTGGCGCGAGCATCGCGCCGCGGAGATCAGGGAGGCACCCAGAGCACCACCCGCAGAGATGAGAGCTTCCCCCACCGAAGCCATGCGCAGCGCCAAGAAGGACCGCGAGCGCCAGCAGCGTCGGTTAGAGAGGCTAGTCGCCTCGCTGGAAGAGGAGATTGCCCGCATCGAAGGCGAGCTCGCCGCCTTGCGCGCCACCCTGGCCGGAGATCACGGCGGCAACTGGCAGAAGCTGCACGAGCTTCTGGACAAGGAGCACGGGCTCGACGCTCTTCTCGGCAAACGCATGGCTGATTGGGAGAAAGCCTCGGCCGACTTGCAGGCCTTTCACAGCCATTAGCCCGGCATTGCCGCGCCGCCGCCCCAACAACCCCACCCCTCGCCCCTCTGCGCCGGCGGGGGCGTGGGCCAGCCCAGCTCGGCCTTCGCCTGTGCTTTCCACCCCTTGCCTGATGCGGAAAAGCTTAGTACTTCTACGATCCCTGCCATGATCGAAGTGGACAAGCTCACCAAGTACTACGGCGAGCGGACCGCCATTCGCGAGCTCTCCTTCGCCATCGCGAAGGGAGAGGTGGTCGGCTTTCTCGGCCTCAATGGCGCGGGAAAGACCACCACCCTGCGCGTTTTGGCCTGCATGCTCTTGCCCAGCTCGGGAACCGTCACGGTGGACGGCCTCGAGGTGTCCCAGCATCCCCACGCTATCCGCCGGCGCGTCGGGTTTCTCCCGGACACGCCACCGCTCTACCCCGAGATGACGGTAGGCGGCTACCTGGCCTTCGCCGCCAGGCTGCGCGGCGTGCCGGCTTGTCAGGTCGACCTCCGGGTGGGCGAGGCCGAGGAGAAGACAGCTCTCGGCCAGGCTCATAGCGAGGTCATCGGGGAGCTCTCGCATGGCTATCGCCAGCGCGTGGGCGTAGCCCAGGCCATCGTCCACCGCCCGCCCCTGCTCATACTCGACGAGCCCTCGGCCGGCCTCGATCCAGCCCAGATCGTGGAAATGCGCAATCTCTTGCGCGGCCTGCGCGGAGAGCACACCGTACTCATCTCCAGCCACTTCCTCACCGAGATCAGCCAGACGTGCGACCGCCTGCTGGTCATACATGCGGGCGAGCTGGTCGGTCAGGGCAGCGAAGACGAGCTGGCTTCTGCCATGGGTCAGGGCAGCTCGTCCATCACGGTCGAGGTCAGCGGCCAGCCAACCGGGATCACCCAGATCGTCGCCGGCATCGCCGGCGTCGGCAAGGTCAGCGTCGAGCCGAGCAGCGGCCACGGTACCACTACCCTCGCCATCGCGGCCGACCGTGACGTGCGGGCCGAGGTGGCACGACTCCTGGTAAGCTCCGGTTGCGACTTGCTGAGACTCGAGCGCAACGAACGCCGCCTGGAGTCCATCTTCATGAACCTCACCCAGAGCATGAGCCTCACCCCGAGCGACGCGGGAGGACCAAAATGACCGCCACCTGGCTTATTGCGCGCCGCGAGCTCGCCGGTTATCTGCGCACCATGAGCGGCTACGTTATTGCCGCGGCCGCCCTGTTCGTGCAGGGCATCCTTTTCAACGCCCTAGCTCTGGGGAGCGAGCAGAGCCGCCTGTCGACCGATGTGCTCAGTCAATTCTTCTGGCTCTACAGCGGCACGATAATCGTGGTCTCGGTGCTCTTGTCCATGCGTCTCCTCGCCGAAGAGCGCCAGACCGGCACCATGGTGCTGCTCGCGTCCTCACCGGTGCACGAGCACGAGATCGTGATCGGCAAATTCGTCTCGTCGCTGTTCTTCCTGGTGCTCATCACCCTGCCCAGCGTCTTCATGCCGCTCTTGATCCTGGTGAACGGCAAGCTCTCGCTCGGCCACGTCGCCGTCGGCTACCTGGGCCTCTTTCTCCTCGGCAGCGCCTGCCTCGCCATCGGCACGCTAGGGTCTACCCTGGCCCGCACCCAGCTCCTCGCGGTCATCATTTCGGGCGGCATGATCGCAGGCATGATCCTGCTCTTCCCCCTCGGCAACCTCAGCGAGCGTCCCGTGAGCGACGTGCTGTTCGCCCTCGGGCTCTGGCACCGCCACTTCCCGCCTTTCCAGTCCGGCCTGGTAAACCTGCGCGATATCGTCTACTACCTGGCGGTGACTTACTTCGCCCTCTTCATTGCGATCCGCGTTCTGGAGGCAAGGCGATGGCGCTAGCGCACCGCAAGACAGCCTCGGTCGGCTTTGCCGCGGGGTTACTGGCAATGTACTTGGGCGAGCGCGTCCTTGGGTCGGGTCACGTCGGCCTGGCCGCGACTCTGCTCGGGCTCTTGGCCACCCTGGCCGCGCTGGCGCTAGCCCTGCGCTCGGGCAAAGGTCAAGACGGGG
Source organism: uncultured delta proteobacterium (assembly GCA_963849735.1). Taxonomy (GTDB): domain Bacteria; phylum Myxococcota_A; class Polyangia; order Fen-1088; family Fen-1088; genus Fen-1118. Next base: position 98,588 of record CAWKJE010000045.1, on the reverse strand, counting down.
GCATGATACTGCCGGGAGTGTACGGACTCGGGCTCTTTGCCCTGCTCCTCTACTTCAGCCGCGCCACCTTGCCCGGCCTCTTCGGCCACCGCGCGCTGGCGGCAACCCTGCCCAGGCTCGACGGGGTATTGGCGGCGCTGTGGCCGGGATTATTGGCCACCAGCGTGCTGTGCGGCCTGCTCGTCGAGCTGTCGTACGCCAGCATGGCCCGGGCGCCGGTGGTGGACGCGCGCCGCCTGGGGCGTGCGCTGCGCGCGGGGCTGGGAATTTCGTTCGCCCTGGTCTTCTGTTGCGCTATCGGGTACGTGGCGGCGGAGCGCAACCTCAAGGCCGACCTGAGCTTCTTTCGCACCGCTCGCGCCAGCGCAGCCACCCGGCAGATCGTAGCCGCCCTCGATCAGCCGGTCGTAGTAACCCTGTTCTACCCGCCCGGCAACGAGGTCGCCGAGGAGCTCGACCGCTACTTCGCCGACCTGGTCCACCCGGGTGGCAAGCTCAGCTTGAGCCGAGTGGACCAGGCCGTCGATCCGGCGCGAGGCAAAGCGCTCGGGGTCTCGGCCAACGGCGCAGTCGCCATTGCCCGCGGCAGTCAGCACGAGCAGCTTCAGATTCCGCTCAAGCTGGAATCCGCGCGCGGCCGGCTACGCAGCCTGGACCAGGATGTCTACAAGCGCATCCTCATGGTTTCGCGCGGCAAGCGCACGGTGTACCTCGTGCAAGGGCACGGGGAGCGCTCTTTCGCCGTCGCGCGCGACGGGGATCCGGGGGCTGCGCTGTCACACCTCAAGGAGCTGCTCGGTATCCAGAACCTGGAGGCGCGCGATCTGAGCCTCGCCCAGGGGCTCGGCAACGAGGTTCCGCCCGACGCCGCCCTGGTCATGGTGATCGGCCCGCAGGCGGCCATGCTGCCGGAAGAAACCGCGGCTCTGCTCCGCTACTTCCACGAGGGAGGGCGCCTGCTCGTCGCCATCGATCCGGATGGTGCCGACACAGCGGCGCCGCTTCTGGGCGGCCTTGCGCTCGAGCTGTCGCCGACCGTGCTGGCCAACGATCGAGTCTATTGGGCGCGCACGCACCAGAAGTCGGACCGCACCGCCATCGCTGCCACCTCCTTCTCCTCCCATGCTGCTCTCCCCACGCTTTCCCAGTTCGGCGCCCAGCTGCCAGTGGTGTTCCTGGGTGCCGGGAGCTTGAGCAAGACCAAGATCGCGCCCAGCCCGGCCCCCACCGTCGACCTGGTCGTCCGCACCGACGCCAACACCTTCGCCGACCACAACGGCGACTTCGAGCTGGCACCGGGCGAGCAACGCAAGGCCTACACCGTCGCCGCGGCGGTGACCTTGCGCCAGGCCGGCGACGCGGCCAAGCCGACGGCCGCCAGCGCGACCAAACCCACCGCCCCAGCAGGGTCGCTCTCCGAGGCCAAAGCGGACGAGAAGCCGCCGGTCAGCTCAACGCACGCACCCGCCGAGGCCAAGCCCGCTCGAGCCGAGGCCAAGCCGGCCGCCCCGCCAGCGAGCAAGGCGGAGAGCAAGCCGGCCCAGGAAGGGCGTGCCTTCGTGGTGGGGGATGCCAATCCGTTCACCGATCTCCTCATCGCCAACCGAGCCAACGCGATCTTCGCCATAGACGTGTTGCGCTGGCTACTGGGCGAGCCCGACGTAGCCGGCCTCACGAACAGTGAGGAAGACGTCCCCGTCCGCCATACCCGCAAGCAAGATGTCGTGTGGTTCTACGCCTCGGTATTCCTGGCGCCGGCCCTGGCCGTCGCGCTAGGCCTTTGGGCCACCCGTAATCGGCGCCGGCGTGAGGTGATATCGTGACTAACCGTCAGCTTGCGACGCAGGCGACGCTGGCTCTGCTCGGACTGTCCGCGGCTTACCTGACCTGGCAACGAGGCAGCGCGCTCGAGCCGGGCGAAGTCCTGGTCGTCGACATCGGCCGCGGCGAGCTGGCCCGGGTTCGCTTCGATGACCAGGAGAAGCCTACCTGGGTCGAGCTGAGCATGGCGAACGAGAGTGGCGCCTTCGTGTCGGTCGAATTGGCGCCGCAGGACAAGGCCGGTGGCCTTCCGGGCAAAGACCAAGCGATGACCAGAAGTCCCCAGCGACTGGTGCGCGGGTCGGAGGCGGCCACCACCCTTTTTCGCAGCTTCACCCCGCTACGCGCTTCGCGTGCTCTCGGCGTGCTCGATGCGCGCAAGCTTGCCGACTTGGGTCTGGACGCGGCCAAGAAGAAACGTATCACGCTCACTCTGCAGGGCGGCGTACGCAGCTTTGCCATTGCCCCAGCGCCTCCGGGCGGCAGCGAGCCTTACCTGCGCGATGAGAGCAATGGCCAAGTCTACCTGGTCGCGCGATCGCTGCTGTCCGACTTTCAAGCCGCGGCCTCGCTGCTGGTCGAGCGGCGGCTACACGCCTTCAAGATGGAGGAATCCGACCACATTTTGGTGGACCACGGCCCGAAGCGGAAGGACTTCGTGGTCACCCGGGCGGAGGGCGGAATTCGTATCGCGGCGGCAGCCTCGCCTGACCAACCCGACGCCACGGCCAAGACCTGGCACGACCGTGTCTTCTCCTTGTGGCCGCTCGAGGTGCTGGGCAAAGACGAGGTCCCGGCCGAGGGCGCGCCCCAAATCGACGTCCGGGTTGAGTACCGAACGCACGGACGCAGTCTGGGCTTCGTGGAAATCGCCCGGCCAGCCGCCCTCGCGAGCAGCAAGGAGAGACCCAAGGACGGCAAAGACACCCTGTTCGCGCGCAGCGAGCAGACGCTGGGCTGGTTCAAGCTGTCCATGGACGCCCAGACCTTGGCCGGCGATCTCGACCGACTCCTGCGCTGATGGATCATAGCGGTGGCAACGGTTGGACGACCCAGCCACGGCAGGCCACAGGGCCTCGTATCAGCTCGACCGGCCAGGCTTGACCAGTTCCTCGCGCGCCAGCTCGGCTTCCAGCTCGCGCAGCGCGTTTGCTCGCACCACCCGGGTGAGCTGGCGATCCATGTCCTCTATCTTCGCAAACGAACGGAACAGGAGATAGAAGATGAGGAGCAGCGACAGGTACATCGCGGTGTCGACGCCTCGGCCAACGCCAAGCAGGTTGGCGAGACGATTGGTGGTGTCGGGATGCAGGGAGACCACGATCACCGCAGCCCAGAACAACAACCACAAGGCAACGTGAGGCACGCTCGTGCTACCGCGGCGGAAGCGTATGAGCACGCGCGACACGGCGAAGACGGCGAAGCAAGTGAGAACGATCTGAATCGCTTGCAAATGCATGGCGTGTCTCGACTGACGTACTAGCGGATGAAGCGGCGGAAGACCAGCTTGAGCGCCACCTTGACGCCCAGGAAGAAATTCTGCCCCTTCGACATCGAATAGTCGGTGTAGATGGCCTTGATCGCCACTTCGTCGTGCCGCCAGTGCTTGTCCTTCATTTCCTTGATGAACTCGGAGATGGACTCCATCCCGCTGGTGCGCAGCTCGATGGTACGCGCTGCCTGGGCGGAAAGCCCACGCAACCCGCACTGGCTGTCGGTCACCCAGACACCGAACAGGGCGAAGGTAAGCAGATTGCCCAACGTGTTAAAGAGAACACGGTGGGCCGGCATGTGGCCCTGGTCGTCGCTTTTCTTCATGCGCGACCCCATGACCAGATCGACGTCACCTTGCGCCAGACGATCGAATACTCGTCCCGCGTCCTCGGGACGATGCTGCCCGTCCGCGTCCATGGTGACGACGGCATCGGCACCCAGATGGACGGCGGCCTCGATTCCGGTGCCGATGGCCGCCCCCACTCCGCGGTTCACCGCATGCCTCACCACCAGAGCCCCGGCTTGCCTGGCCAGCAAGCCGGTACGGTCACGCGATCCATCGTCGACCACGATCACCCGATCGGCGAAATTCAGCGCACCGCTTACGACTTCGGCTATCGTTCGGTCTTCGTTATAGGCCGGTATGACTATAATGCGCTTGGGCATGGGTGCACAGCGTGGCTAGAGCAAGCCAAGGCCAATATACCAGCGACCACGGAAAGACAACACCGGCGCCACCCTACCCGGCATGGCTGGTAGTGTCCGCCTGGTCACCCGAGCTAGCCACGTTGCGACGGGCGCTGCGCAGTGCGAGCGGGGCCAGAGTCAGACGCCGCCTCACCGTCGCCACCGTAGGTGTGGGCTTGGTCGAGGCGTCGGTGGGCACGACTCGGCTTCTGACCCAGTTACGGCCGCAAGCCGTGATCATGGTGGGAAGCGCCGGTGTCTACCCTGGCGGTCCCGCTTTCCAGGTAGGCGAGGCCGTGGCGGTGGATGAAGCGGTCCTGCTGGCCCAGACCCTGCCCGGCCGTCACGCCTACTTGCCCAGCCTGGTCCCCGCGCGGGCGCGCACTACCCCGAGACTCACCCAGGCCATCAGCAAGGCTGCCGCCCTCGCAGTCGCAAGCGTCGCCAACCCCCTGGCCATCACACGTTCTCCCCAGGCCGCTGCCTTCGCAGCGCGCCGCTCACAATGCGCCCTGGAAAATCTGGAGACCTTTGCCCTGGCGCGCGCGGCCAAGCGCCTTGGCGTTCCCTGCGCGGTCGTCCTGGGCATCGCCAACACCGTGGGCCCGGCCGCCCATCGCCAATGGCGGGAAAATGCCGCAGGCGCCGCCAGCGCCGCCTGCCGGGCCGTGCTCAGCTTTCTCGATCGGCAGGAGTAGCCAGACCATCGGTAAGAGTAGCCAGACCATCGGATGGCGTAACCAGACCATCGACAGGAGTAGCCAGACCGCGGCGCTCAGGGCGCCCATTCCACCATACACGCGGGCAAGAGCCCAGCCGCCTCGGCCCGCGCCAGCAGCGTGGCGAGCCCGATGCGCACGTCGGGAGCCATGCCCAGGGTGTCTTGGTTGGCGTACATGGCCAGGTAACGATCGAGGAGGGCGCTTTCGTCCAGGGCGACCTCACCCCTCCGCTCGGCCATGATGAGGGGGAGAATCTGCGCCCGGTGGGCGAGGGCATAGCGGATGGAAGCTCGCAACGCGGCTGAGACCTCGGCTATGGTATGCGCGCCCAGGGCGCGGCGAATGACGTTAACGCCAAGAGGCAGGGGCAGGCCGGTTTCCGCCAACCACCACTCGCCCAACTCCGCCACTCTTTGGCACCCACGCCGCTCGTAGAGCAGCCTACCCTCGTGGATGAGTAGCGCGGCCTCGACTTCACCCGCGTCAAGCGCCTCGAACACGCGGGCAAACGGCGCAATCGGCACCACCACCGGAACCACCGCCGGCTCGATCAGCCGCAGCACGAGATAGGCCGTGGTCGACAGCCCAGGGACAGCCACCCGCCGGCCGGCGAGATCGGTCCGCGCCATCGCTCGCTTGGCCACCACCACCGGACCAAAGCCGCGACCTACCGAAGCGCCATGCGGCAAGAGCAGGTACTTCGAGGCAATGCCCGGGTAGGCCGCGGCGGAAATGGCGATGACATCGGTCTCGCCGGCCTCGGCCAGCGCGTTCAGCCAGGCGGTATCACCGCGGCGGTGGGTGAAGGTGAGCCCCTGCCCGACTGCCCCGCTGGCCAGGGGATGAAACATGAAGGCATCGTCGGCATCAACGGAGTACGCAAGCGAAATAGCCACAGCGCCGGCAGTCTACCTTTTCCCGACGCTGGACTGTAGTCTCCGGGAGCGTGACCCACAGCCCGCCCAGCATTTGCCCGAGCGTACCCGCGGCGTCGGCGCCTGGCCACCGGCGATCCCAGCGGATCGAGGTGGTCGATTGGCTGCGCGGCGCAGCGGTGATGCTCATGATGTTGGCGCATGGCATGGATGCCTGGCTGCTGCCCGGCGCCAAATCCGGCCCGTCGTACGCGGCCATCAAAGTAGCGAGCGGCATTCCCGCGCGCCTGTTCCTGCTCCTGGTTGGGGTATCCGCCGCGATCCAGTTCGAGACCGGGCTGACCACGGCTACCCCGAGCGCGGTCATGCGTCGCCGTCTGTGGCGGCGTGGCCTGCAGGTGCTCGGGTTGGCCTACCTCTTTCGCCTGCAGGAATGGCTGCTGGCGCACTGCTACGGTGGCTGGGAGGCGCTTTTCCGCATCGACATCCTGAACGCCATCGGAAGCGCGATGATCCTGATCGCCCTGGTCGCGGTGCCCCGCCGGGGGCGGCGTCAGATCACTGCCGTGCTGGTCCTGGCGGCCTTCTTCCTCGGGCTGGGACCCTGGGTAGGGCCGGCACACTTTCCGGCTTGGCTGCCGCGACCGCTCACCTCCTACATCGGTGGTCAGCGGCCCATGGCCTGGTTCCCGCTATTCCCATGGGCCGCCTGGCCCCTGGTGGGCGTGGCCATCGGACACCTCTGGGTCTATGCCAGCCAAGACCAGCGCCGCCTGCGCCGCTGCTTTGTGCTCTGCTGCTTGGCCGGCGCGGTGATGACCTCGACGGTGGGGATTGTGCGCCATGTCGACCCGACCATCATCCGCTATCCTTCCGAGGTCATCCAGCAAATGGGCCCGGGCATATTTTTCCACCGCCTTGGGCTGATCGGCATGCTGAGCGCGTTCGGCTTCCTGTGGTGCCGTGTCCGGGGTGGCCGTTTCTCCGCGTTCCGGCAACTCGGCCGCACTTCCCTGCTCATCTACTGGGTTCATGTCGAGCTCTGCTATGGCCGCCTGGTCTTTGCCCTGCGCAGCCGCTTCGCCTTGCCGGGCGCCACGTTGTTGCTACTGGGGCTAACCGCGCTGATGCTCGGTCTTTCGCTGCTGAAGACGCGCTACCTCCGCCTGGCCGGTGAATGGCTAGCAGGGCTGCGCGAACGCTTCCAGAAACCGCGCCTGGCGTGATACGAAGGCGAGAGGGGACCGCGCCGATGCATGCCACGATCACCCAATCAACCCGCGCCACTAGAAGAGAGCGACCAGTCCTGGCCCTGTTGCCCGCGCTGGGCGCCTGGATTTTCCTTATCGGGGGCCCCTTAGCCAGCGCGGATGCGCGGGCAGATGAGCACGCGGCCGAGGCCATCGCACCTCAAGCCGCGCCGACTCGCCCAAGCCTCAGCAAGCTTGCCACCAAGGCATGCGAGCCAGGCCAGCGTCACCGGCAAAGCAGCAAAGGCAAGCGAAGCGAGAGCCACAAGAGGGGCGGGAAGCCCGGACACAAGAGCCGGGGGCCACGCCACCATCATGCCGAAAGGCACGTCGCCGCCACCAAGGGAGGACAGCCCAACGTGCAAGCCCTCGGCGCCCTGGTTATCGATCTCGAAACCGGGCGCGAGCTGTGGAATCGCCGGCCCGATCTTCCGCGGTCTATCGCCTCGATTTCCAAGCTCGCAGCCGCGCTCACGGTGATGGACCACAACCTAGACCTGGACGGGCTGACCACCATCAAGCGCGTCGACGTCGACGTGGCCCGCGGCGGCGCAAGGTCTCGACTCCTCGAAGGCATGACGCTGTCCAATCGCGATCTGCTGCATGCCGCTTTGCTCGGCTCGGACAACCGCGCGGTTTCCGCGCTGGGGCGTGCCGTCGGCCTCGGCAGCGCCCAGCTCACGAGCGCCATGAACCGCAAAGTCGCCGCTCTGGGCTTGCGCTTTACCCGCTTTCGCGAGCCTACCGGCCTTTCCGCCGACAACCAATCGACCCCGCGCGAAACCATCGCCATGCTAAGGGCGGCCATGGCCCATCCCGTGCTCGGCCCCATCGTGAAGCGCGTGGAGTACGACGCCCACCCGGTTTCGCGCCCAGCTATTCACTACATCAGCACTCACCGCCCGGCCGCTCGGCCCAATGTGCAAGTCCTGGGTGGCAAGACTGGGTATAACGACAGCGCCCGCTACTGCCTGGTCATCGCGGCCAGGATCGATGGTCGCAGCTATGGCATCGCGCTATTGGGGACCGAGGGCGATCTTACCCGCTTTGGTGACGTGGCGCGGATCGCCGACTGGATCGTTTTGCACCATGACGCAAATCACGCGCTGAAGAGCTCTCCGCCTAGTGCGCCGCAGGGTCCGCCACCGCCCGAGGCCATCCTGGCTCCGGATCAGCCCGATGGCGGCGTGAGGCCAGGGCAGCAAGTCGGGCAGCTAGACAGCACGGGCGGCACAAGCGACACGAGCGACACGAGCGGCACAAAGTAGACGGGGCCCGTGCGCACGCGCGACCGCGCGAGGGGAAAGCGAGGGGCGATGGCCCTGTGGGCCGCCCTCCCAACCAGCTTTTTTAGGTGTTCGCGTGAGCTCGGGCGGGCTTCGCCCGACCGAGCTCGCCCGCGGGGGATCTAAAGGACCCCCCCGGGGTCCTTTTTCATAGTTGACGACTGCTCCTCGAGTAGTTGCATCACCTCGGCCAGCCCCTCGGTATTCCTATCCCGCACCTCGTTCAGATAGACCAGCGCAGCTTTAGCTCGGCCACGCTCGGCCGCCTTGCGGGCTAACGAGACCAAGGACCGATCACTCTGGGGGAACATGCGTAAGCCCAGCCAAAGCATCGCCTCGGCACAAGGGCGACAGCCGGATAGATCGACGCTTGCGATCAAGGCATCCATGCGGTGAGCATCGAGCCCGTTCTGGGCTATCTCCTGCTGCCACTCGTTGCCGCTGCCCCGGGGAATGCGACCCTCGCCCTCGGCCCGTTCGCATAGGGTGACGAAGAGTCCGGCCGGGCCTTTGCTGCCGAAGGGGTCGAGCTGGCCCGCGCGTAGGTAGGCCGCGGCCGCTTCGCGATAGCGCTGCTGGCCGCGGTAGGTTTCGCCCAATTTCAGATACCCGTACAGCGCGGCCGGCTGCGCCGCCGTCGCGTGTTGCCAGAGCGCCAACGAATCGTTCCAGCTCGGGACCAAGCTCATGGTAAGCCACATTTGCAAGCCGAGGACCGGCACCACCAGCAGCGCCGCGCCACGAAGACGCCGCCAGGCCAAGAGCTTGCCTATGGGCCACGCCAGCATGATGACCGCAAAAAGAGCGTACCGATCGGCGAAGCGGAAGTAGACGGGCGTGATATTGGCCACGGGCAAAAGACAGCCCAAGAAGACCACCACCGCAAACCTCGCGGCCTGCGGCAGGCGGCGCCAGAAGGCCACGACAGCGAGTAGCCCGGCGATGGTGAGTAGGCCGGCCAGGGCTTGGCCCGGGGCCAGGCTCGGATAGACCGGCGACAGCCGGGTGGGCACGATCAGGTGCTCCAGGTATACGCCCACGGTACCGGTCACATCGAGCACCAGGGGCAAGGGACGCGAGGGCGGTATCATGTGATTTTCCCGCCAGATGAAGGGCACCGGCACGGCAAAGACGAGCGCGATGGCTGCGAAGGGCCAGCAGCGCCGCGCGGCCTCCCGCCAAGTCAGCTCGCGCACGAAGGACAGCCAAGCGAAGCAGACTACCGGCAGCACGACGGCGGAGGTCTTGGACAGAGCGGCGCACGCGGCGAGGACGCAGGCGATGACGGTGGATCGGCGGGTGGCCGGTGTGCGATCGAGCACCAGCAAGGCGGCCAGCGCGAACAGGAGCGCCAGCACGTCCTTGCGCCCGACCACCCAGGCCACCGGCTCCACCACCTGGGGGGCCAGGCCGACCAGGAGGGTAGCGGCTAGCGCCGGCCAGCCGGGCAGCGTGCGCCGCAACAGGAAGTAGACCAGCGCCAGCGCGGCAATGAAAAGCGCCAAATTGAGCGCATGAAAACCCGGGGCGTGGTAGGGCCACAGCAGCCGATCGGGCAGATAGGACAAGAGGTGCAGAGGGTGGTAGGCCTGGAACTGGACACGCGTCAGAGCGGCCATCACATAGGCGCGGATCGGACCATGAAAGAGAGGATTGTCGGTGATGAATCGATCGTCGTCCCAGTTGGTGAAGCCCGCGCTGAACACGGGGAAGTAAGCCGTCACCACGGTCGCGGCGATGGTGACGATGGCGAAGATGGCCCATTTGTCCGCCCCCCGGGTGGCAGCGGGGGCGAGCTCGCGCTGCCGGGGCGGGCGGGCCGCTCTGCGTTGCCGGTTTCGCCTCATGGTTCTTCGACGGAACGACAATACACTGCTGGCCTGGCAAAGCCAGGACTCAGCGCAGACTTGGCCACGGGCCCAGACGGCCACAGGCTACAGGCTACAGGGCGGCCGCGGACAACGAGCTACAGGGCCGGCTACAGGATTACCACCGGCTGCAGGCGACAAGCTACGGAAGACGACACCGCCGACGCGCGCGCCGACTGCCGCCCCGTAACGCGGGCACACATAACACTAGTGGCTCAGGATAGCGCCCGCGCCAGATCGCGCCGCCCGATGGCAGCCATCTCCGGCAACCCCAGCCGCTCGGCTCCAGCCACCATCTCGCGCAATATATCGACAGCACGAGCCGAATCGCCCAGCTCGGCATAGACCGCGCCAATGCGCGAACGCACTACACAGGCGTTGCGGTGATCGCCCGCCTGCTCGAACAGCTCCCGTGCCCGGTCGAGCTCGGCCAGGCAGGACGCGCTCTCGCCGCGGGCCGCGGCCCGCGCCGCCCGCGCCTTGTGCACAAGCGCCGACGCCTGGGGCTCGATATCCGAGAAGTATCCGGCCAAGCGAGCCGCCTCCTCCAGCAGAGCATCAGCCGCAGCCAGGTGCCCGGCGGTGATGAGGTGGCAGGCGCCTTCGCTCAGGCAGGCGAGCAAGGCATCGCGAGCCTCGAGCTGCGGCTCGACCCCACGTACCTCGGCCACCAGCGCCCCCAGCTCGTGCGCCTTGCCCTGGCTGCCCAGCGCCACGATGGTCTGCCCGGCGGCCCGGAACCACATGGACGAGCCGGGCAGCAGCAAGTGCAGAGCTTCCAGGCCTGCCGCCTCGGCCTGGGCGATTTCGCCACGCCAGCGGTGAGCTTCCGCCCTGGCCAGGTGAAGCGCCCCGCGCAGCTCGCTCGACTGGGCATCCCCATCGCCGCCCAGAGCCGCAAAGCCGAGCTCGACCCGCGACAGGGCGCCGGCCAAGTCGTTGGCCTTGAGCGCCTGCTCGGCCGCCCGCCGGTACCAGAAAGCGGCGCCGTGGGGGTCATCACCACGGCGAAAATGCTCGGCGAGCAAGATGGCCTCGGGTGCGCTATGCTCGAGCAGCCACTTGGCCGCCAGCCTATGGCCGAGGCGGCGATCCTCGTCGGTCAGCATGGCGTAGGCGGCCTCGCGAATCAGGGCATGGGCAAAGGCGAATGCTGGGCTCCCGTCGGAGGCGATGGCGGGGGCGGCCAGGTTTACCAACTCCCGCTCGGCTAGTCGTTCGAGCAACTCGCCCACGGCCGACCGCTCGCCGCCGAGCAGCGACGCCACTCCGTCGCGGGAGAAGCTTTCCCCGAATACCGCAGCCGCCCGCAGCACCCGTCGCCCCTCGGCACCCTCCGCTTCCATGCGTGACTGCACGATGCCGAGAATAGGCTCGGGCACCTCGCCCGCCCGCCCTGCGTGCTCGGCGCGCACTAGCTCTTCCAGGAAGAACGGATTGCCGTCGCCGCGGGCCACGATGTAGGCGACAGTCTGGTCGGACACCTGGGAGCCGAGTGCTTCGCGCACCAGACGCTCACTGGCGCGCCGGGAAAGCGGCGGAAGATGGATCACGTTGACCTGCCGTTCCGCCCACATGTTCGGGAAGACCGTGCTCACATCGGTGCGCGCGACGGCGAGCACCATGAAAGCCGAATCGCGCAGGCTGCGGATGGCGCCGTCGAGCAGGCCGACCGTACCCGCATCACCCCATTGCATATCCTCGAGCACCACCAATACCGGGTTGACCGCGGACTCGGCGCGCATCCAGCACTCGAATGCGCAACGGGTGGCGTCGGCCATCAGCACTGGGTTTTGTCGGGCGGCGCGCAAAGCCTCGTGCTCCGTTTCGGCGAAGCCGACCCCGGCGATCTCGCCGATGAAGGCTACCACCGCCTTATCACTCTTGGGCAGGTGCCGCCCGACGCATTCCACTAGCTTCCGCCTGCGCTCATCCCCGCTGTCAGTCTCGGCAATGCCGGCCAGCCGCCGGACGGCACGTCCCAGGAGCGCGAAAGGGGAGCCCGCGGCCAAGGAATCGCCCGCCCCGAAGAGCACCAGCACCGGCTCGGGACGGCTCTTCACCCAGGTCATGAATTCCTGCAAGAGGCGGGACTTGCCGATGCCGGCCGGGCCCACCACTAGCACCGTGGTCGCCTGCCTTTCGAGGGCCGAGTCGGTTTGCAGCCCGGCCAGGAAGGAGAGCTCTTGCCCGCGACCCACGAAGGTCGGCGGCCGTCCCAGAAGGCCACGCTTGCCGTCGTAAGTTTCCCGCTGACCCAAGAGATAGCTGCCGTGCTCGTCGCGGCTCAGATTGAAGCGAGCGCCCAGAAGGGGAGCCACGTCGTCGTCGATGCGCACCCGCCCCCCCGGTGTCTCGGCCAGCAGGTGGGCCGCCTGCTCGATGACGCTGCCGACCGCCGAGCGGCGTGACAGGCGGGCGATCCCGAGGGCTACCACGACGCTGGCCTCGGGCAGGTGCTGGTGGACGAGCAAGGCTGAGCGCGCCGCCAGCACGGCCTGGTCGGATGCCACCGTGCCCTCGGGCAGAGTGACCAGGATCTTGCATCCCGGCAGCGCGAAGGTGCGCGCGGAAAAGCGGAGCGCCAACCTAGCCTCGAGCTCGGCCAGCGTCGGGGCCAACCTCGGCGAATCTGGGCTCTCCGGCCCCAGCGTCGCCGTGGCCATGACGATACAGCTCACCCGTTGCTCGACCACGGTGAGCTGCATCTCCTGCGCTTTGCCCAGCCCAGCGCCCGCTACGTCGGCCAACCCGTCCAGCGCGGCGGCGATCCGCAGCACTTGGGCGGCCGTCGGTCGCCTTTCCGGTTTCTTGGCGAGCATGCGCGCGACCAGGTCGGACGCGGAGCGCGGGACATCAGGCAAGATTTCCGCCAAGGGTGGCGGATCCTCGAGCATCAGCTTGGCTATGAGCACGCCGGGTTCGTGCCCGCGAAAGGTGGGCTGTCCGGTCAGACACTCGTGCATCACGCAGCCCAGGGAGAAGATGTCGGCCCGACCGTCGATGCCGACCGCCGCGTCTACCGTCTCGGGCGCCAGGTAGCCCGGCGTGCCCACCAGGTTGCCCGTGCGGGTGAGCCGCCGCCCGTTGGTGAGCTTGGCAATGCCGAAATCGAGCAGCTTGAGCTGGCTCACCTTGCCTTCGAGCAGGAACAGGTTTTGCGGCTTGATATCGCGGTGTATCACGTCGTGGGCATGCGCGTAGGCCAGCGCCTCGGCCGCCTGCCTGAGCAGGACTAGTGCGTCAGCCAAGGTCAGGGGATCGCGCGCAATGCGACGAGCCAGATCCTCACCCTCGAGCCATTCCATCACCAGATAGCGGTCACTCCCAATGGTGCCATGGGCGAGATAGCGCACGATCGACGGGTGCTTGAGCTCGGACAGGATCTTCGCCTCTTGTAAGAAGCGCTCGCCTTCCCGCTCTTCGACGGCGCGCAGCAGCTTCACGCACACTTGCATGTGCGAGACCACATCGCGCGCGCGGTACACCTCTCCCATCCCGCCCGAGGCGACCACGTCCTGCAGACGGAAACGTCCCGCAATCAGCCTGGAGCGCATTCCGCGGCCGTCCCGTCGGAAACCCATCCCGACGATTATGCACCCGTTACGCGGTCACGCTAATTTGCGCGGCGCCCCACCCACCTTTCCCCACGGCCGCGCCGGCCGGCTACCTCCACGCGGAGTCGCGCTTTGCCGCGCGCGACCCGGCGATCGCCCGAGGGCTACGGCGTACCCACGAAGCTTGTCACGCTCTGGGCCGCAAGAGTGGCGCTGAAACGGGCATTGCTGACCGTGATGGCGCTCTGGGAGGCGAGGTTGTCGCTAGCTGACGTTACCCACGGCGTGATACTGCAGGGCACAACCCCGGAGATGTAGAGCGAGAGCGGGGTGGTAGAGGTGTTGTTGTTGATGGCCACCACGACCACGGTCCCGTCGGCCGGGTTTTGGTAGGCGGTCAGCATGACTCCAGAAGGCACGGTGCCCGAAGTGGAAACCCGCACGTAGCCGGGTCGCACGAAGCGGGAGAAGTTGCCCATGACCCAGAGGCGCTTGGTCCACACCTTCGAGCCCGTGTCGTAAAGACAGCCGCCGCTGTTGCCGCCCTCGTACAGCCACCACAGATGCCAGGCGTTGAGGTTGAGGGTGGTGAGGTCCGAATGCATCGCCTTGGCCATGAGAAGGGCGCTCGCAATGCCATCGCCGCTCGAGTCGCCCGGCGCCGTACCGGTGTCGACTTCCGTTTCCCAGTACTCCTTGCCCGCAGCCGCGATCGCAGGTTCGGCAGGTGGCGGGGACCCATATTCGTGGCTGGCAAAAATGTTGACCGCGGCCCAGGCGGCCGAGTCGCCGTGAATAGCCGAATAGAAGCCAGGAAAGCCATAGCCATTCTCCGTCTCGGGCGCCATGAGCTTCACCCCTATGGCAGCCAGGGCCGGGCCGAGGACGTCGATCCATGCCGCCATTTCCGCCGGCGAATAGGAGGTGGTGTTGTTGATCCCGCAGCTGTCCGGCTCGTTCCCGGCGGATACGGCGTAGATGGGCACCCCTTGGGTCTTGGCGTTCTGCACCCAGCTTACCAGGCTGGTCGCCAAGCCCTGGGGGTTCGATAGCACCGGCATGCTGCCGTTACAGCCGTTGGGGTTGCTTTCGGTGGTGGTGTCGGGACCGCCCGGGGAACCATTAGCTCCAGTACCCCAAGGCGTCATCCATACCGTCACCCCACTCTTGGCTGCCGATTGAGCGATAGCCAGCCCGTCGCCGTAGCGGATGCGGAGCAAGGTCAAGCCTGCCCCCGTCGTGGTGGACCAGAGATAATCCGGATCTGACGCGTTGTTGTAGCTGCCCGCCCAAGCGGAGGAAACGCCGAAGCCGCTGATCTTCTGCTGGAGGCTGGCCAAGTTCACCGTGACATCGCTGCTCTGCGCGCTACCGGTGCTGCAGGCGGTGGGAGCGATGACGACGGCTCCGTCCACACCACTTCCGCCCGGGCCACTTCCACCCGGACCACTGCCCCCCGGGCCACTTCCGCCCGCTCCCGTTGCTCCGCCGGTTCCAGTGGCGCCAGCCCCTCCCCCGCGCCCGCTGCCACCCGAGGCTGGTTGACCGCCCGACGCAGCGCCACCCGAGCTTTGACTGCCCCCCATGGCGGAGGATCCACCCGTGGCCTGACTGCCACCCATCGCTCCGCCCGAGCCTTTGCCTCCAGAACCAGTCCCGCCGGAGGCCTGCCCTCCTGTCCCCGCCGCGGGTGAAACGACAGATTGCGAGCAAGCGAACGCCATGAACGACAGCGCCATGGCGGGGATAAGGTCTAACTTTGCAGCCCGTGCGCAGTGTGGCATCGAGTACCTCCTTGACCGTTAGAGCGCGCTCCGTGCGCGGTATGGACCATAAATTATGGTGGGGCGGTTAGCGTCGGAGCGCAGCCCGCCCATTATTAAAAGGACCCCGGGGGGGCCTTTAGATCCCCCGCGGGCGAGCTCGGTCGGGCCTAGCCCGCCCGAGCTCACGCGACTAATACTTATTGTCGGCAGCCGCCCGTAATTGCCATAGTCCGGCGCGAGAGCTTCTGACGCACTCCCAACATGCCGAAGCTCGGATCGGAGCGAAAGTCGGCGCAAGAATTCGAAAGGAGGCTAGGGAGTTGCTAGAGGAAGGATTCTAGGACTAGGCGACTATGGCTACCGCATCCGCGGCGCGCCCGTCGGCGCATGGAGCTTTTCTGGCGCGGCCGCGCTGAAGTCGACCACCACTGTCCGCTCCCCCTTCTCCTCGGGCGCCGCCTTGATAGCATAACCGGCGTCGTAGGGCAGATAAAGCACCGACTGCGGCCCCACGCGCTGCTCCTCTCCGCCCACTCGTGCACTGCCCCCACCGGAAACAAGGTACATCACCGAGGTAGGGTGGACGAGCGGGCTAGGTGCTTGACCGCCGCTCTGCAGCTCGGCGCCATCCGACAGGTCGAGCAGCACCAGCGCCATGGGATGCGGCCCAGCGGCCCGAATCAAGATCCTGGCGCTGCCCTTCCCCTTGGCCGTCGGCTCGGGCTTGACCTCAGCGGCCGAGGCTACCATGACCTGACTCGCCAGAGCCGGGTCCACCCTAACCTTCGACGGATCGCGAATAACCTCGAATTCAGCGCGGCCACGAGCGTCGGTGGGATCGCGATACACTCGCTCGGGGCCGGGTGGCGCAAAGGCCTGGAGCACGACCGCGGTCGACTGCCGTCCCATGTTCTCGATGACATGGGGATACCCGGACGGGATAAAGACTGCCGTTCCTTCATCGAGCTTGATGGGCTCGACCCCGGCCGGGCCGAGGAGGCGCGCGTGTCCCTTGAGCAGGTACAGGATCTTGGCGCTGTGAGGGTGGCGATGCATCGCCACCCGGCTGGCTGGGCCGATATTGACCTGGGTAAGCGAAATCCCGGAAGCCTTCACGTTGGTCTCGTCGGCCAGCACCTTGACGGTGAAGGGAGCGTCACGCTTGGGCCCAGTCCTCCCCCTCCCCGCCCCGCCCCCGAGCGACCGCTCGGGGATGTCGCCGCCATTCACAACGTACTGGCTGCTTTGCGCCTTGAACGAAAAAGGCAGCACCACGGATGCGCCAGACTCGATGCCGTCGATAGTCCAGGTTAGCGCCGCCCTCTCCACGCAGGTGGCCAATGCCGCCGGCGCGCTTTCGCTCCTTCTAACTTTGGCCGCGGTTACTCTCCCTG
This sequence comes from uncultured delta proteobacterium, assembly GCA_963849735.1. GTDB lineage: Bacteria > Myxococcota_A > Polyangia > Fen-1088 > Fen-1088 > Fen-1118. The sequence goes on along the minus strand of CAWKJE010000045.1, from coordinate 81,868 downwards.
CCTTTCCCACCTCCACCATCACCTCGACCCGGCCTGCCGTATCCAGGCGATCGGCGAGCACCTTCGCGAAGCAGCTATTCACATCGGCGCCGTGCCGGTGCAAGGCCTCAGCAATCGCCTGCGCGGCATGATCGGATTCTCCGTTGGGCAGCTCAGCCGACGAGATTCGGCTCGCCAAGAGCACGAAGCACACGCCCGCAACGACGGGAGATGTGCGTTTGCCCGTCATCCAGCACGACACCAAGGCCATACGCAGCACGATACCAAGGCCATGGGCGCCTGGCTACGAGTGACTGTCCGACTGATTCTGACCGCCGGGCGCCCCAGCTAGAGGCGTCTGGGTAGCGGGCGATTCGGTCGGCTGACGCTCCGCAACCTCAGCCGGCGGGTTGGGCGGAGAAGGCGCACTAGCGGCGTCGGCCATCACCGGTTCGTCCCAGCCCCCCCGACGGCGTCCCGACCAGCCACCACCGCTACGTCCCCGCACGTTGCTGCCGTTGCCATCGGCTCGCCGGGGGCCTGTCGCTTGCCCTCGAGCGGGCCCGCGATTTTGCCCAGACGTCTGCGAGAACGCCGCGGGCGAGGCAGGAGCTTGCTGGCCCAAGGGAGATTCCCCGCCCGAGCGTGGGCCACGGGGCTCATGCGGGGAGCGGTCGGTCTCCCCAGCTCCGAAACGACGGCCGCCCGCTGGCGCCTCGCCAGGACGCGAACCTCGGGCAGGACGATCACCCGGAGGACGGGGTCCGCCGCCCGCCCCGCGCGGGCCGCGAGAGAAGCGACGATCACCACGATGGTCTCCCCGAGCGGCCGCACCATCTTGCCCTTGGACCCGTCGATCATCAGGCGCCCGCGTTAGGGTCCAACCTGAGCCCGCCCGCGGCATCTCCCCGCGCGCTTCTTGCGCGGCGCCATCACGTCCGGGGCGGTCCCCGGCATACTTGCCGCCGCGCCCGCCAGCTCCGCCCCCCGGACCGCCCCGCCCGCCAGGCCCGCCATAACCGCCACCCCTTGGTCCGCCGCCACCCGGACCGCCGCCTCGGCCGCCTGGACCTCGGTCATGGCCAGGGCCACGACGACGGTCGTCAGCCCGACCACCACCCATCCGGCCCTGAGGCCGCGGCATCATATCGAGGACATAGTAATGGTCGCCGAGCTTCTGCGCTCCTTGGGGAGGATTTTCGCCCTGCAGAACTCGCACCAACCGCACCTGGCCGGATCGTCGGCCGACCACCGCCAGGGCCTCCATCAGGCGCGACAAGCGATCGCCTTCCAGGTGCAAAGCGGCACCAACCGCCTCGGCCTCCGGCCCAACGCCTAGCTGGGGAGCAACCTCGGCCGGCGCGGCAGAAGTTTCGGCGGGCGCGCTGCCCTCCGCCACCACACTGCCCTCAGCCGGCGCGCTGCCCTCGGGCGGCGCGATGCCGTCAGCCACCACACTGCCACCCTCGGCCGACGCGCTGCCCTCCGCCGAGACGCTGCCCTCAGCCGAGGTTTCGTCTCCAGGGACTAGGCTCGCTCCCGCCTCGGCCGCGTTGCCGTGAGAGTCCGCCTCTGGGGCGCCAACCCCGACGTCGCCGTCAGTAGTGGATGGGGCAGTCGCTTCCGGGCCAATGGGCGCGACGCGCGGGTGCTCGGCCTGAAATGCCCTTTGCGCCTCTGCCGCCCGCTGCAGCAAGATTCCGGAGAACTCGGTGATGGTCTTCATGGGCTAGCCCTTACCGGCCGCTTCGGCCAGGACGCTTTGTCGCTCGGATCGAGCGTAGTCGTAGATGGTTTGCGTGCTCTCGTCAATGGCGAGGTAGGCCGCGCCGCGTTGGCAGCGCCCACCCCAAAAACGCCACTGCTCCGTCGTCTCCGCCCTCTAGCAGAAATTCCAACAATTGTGCAAACACCGCGCAGAAATTGGGAAATTTCTCGCGCAGGGGCTACCTTGGCTTGCCCACATTGCCAAAGGTAACGATGCAAGAAGCCTTAAGCCCACCGGGCAATCGACCGAAACTGAGAGGACCTGCTCGCAGGAGCAGCCTTAAGAACCCTTCTTGCCCTAGCTACTTCACGGGGAATCCACCATGCACCGATTTGAATTGACGCCCGAGCTCGCAACGGGGAATCCAGACATAGACTCTCATCACCAGACCCTGTTCGCTATGGCCAACGAAATCCTGTTCAGCGATGAGCTGGCCAAGAGCCAGCATCTCTTCCGCCGCGCCGTTACTTTCCTGGTTTCCTACCTCGAATACCATTTCGCTTCCGAAGAGCTGGCGATGTTCCAGGGCTCATACAACCGCCGGCGATTCCACGCCGCCTTCCACGACCACATACGGCGCGAAGCGGCCGACATCGCCGAACGGATGAACAATGGCGCGCACTTCGAAGAGACCAGGCAGGCGGTCTTCTTCATGCTGGAAGACTGGTCCGTCTATCACATCGGCGAGGCCGATCGACAGCTGGCCGCATACCTCAGCGAAGAAGTCGCGCCCGGAACTCCGGCGCGCCTGCCTGATATCAGGCCGCTCAAAGCCGCGGGTGCCCTCGCCGCCGATTTCGACGAGCAAGTGCTGGTGGGCGTGGCGGGCATCGCCTAAGCCCCCCCCCCAGGATCGGACGGGCCCGCGCTTGCCGACCTGCCGCCTACCCCGCAAACGCCCACCACGGTCGATCATCTGCTCCACCGGTGGTCGGCCCAAGCGCCGGTGATGTAGCTGGCAGCCGGCGTAGCTCGTGGCCGCCATTATCTGCCATCATCCGTCTATCCATCCTGGCCATCCTGGTTGCGGGCCCGGCCCGCGCTGGGATATGTCTTAGCCGAAGTGTCCGCCCTCGCCGCCACCTTTCGCGCGCTGAGACTCCATCAGTGGTCCAAGAATGCGCTCGTCTTGGTCCCCATCGTCTTGGCCCCAGGCATACCCAAATGGACCGTCGTCATGCTGGGATGCCTGGCCGCGCTGGCCTTCAGCCTTTGTGCCTCAGCCGGCTATGTGATCGACGATCTCCTCGACCTCGAGTCGGACCGTGCCCACCCGACCAAGCGCAATAGGCCCTTCGCGTCGCGGGCGCTGCCCACGTGGGCGGGACCGCCCTTGGTCTTGAGCCTGGTCACGCTGGCAGCGACCCTGTCACTTGCCTTCCTGCCGCTCAAGTTCATCTTCATGCTGGGTCTTTACCTGGTGGGGACCGTGGTGTACTCGACGCTGCTCAAGCGCACGCTGCTAGTAGACGTGCTGGTCCTGGCCGGGCTCTACTCCCACCGGGTGCTAGCGGGTGGCGTCGCAACGGGGGTCACGGTCAGTGCCTGGCTCATCGGCTTCTCCATCTTTGTCTTCACCAGCCTCGCCTTTGCCAAACGCTTCGTCGAATTGCGCGAGTTGGCCAGCGACGCAGTGGTGAAAAACCGCGGCTACCTGCGCCTCGACCTGCCCTTGGTGGGCGCCATGGGCACGGCCAGCGCCTTCGTGTCCGCCTTGGTCTTCGTGCTCTACGTCGAAAGCGCCGCGGTGCGGGCGGGCTACTTGGAGCCCGGCGTGTTGTGGCTGGCCCTGCCGATCCTGCTCTACTGGCTCGGCCGTATCTGGCTCCTCGCCGGCCGCGGCCAGCTGCACGACGACCCGGTTCGCTTCGCCCTCAAGGATAAGGTGAGCTTGCTCTGCGGCGGCGTCATTGCGGGCCTGCTCCTGCTGGCCCGTTTTCCGCCGCGCATACTGACGGCCCTCATCCACTGAGCCCAGCCGGCTGCTTGGATCCGCACGCCATCTCGAGCACCGGGCCCGAATCCGCAACGAGGCGTCTTCCGCAAGTAATCGCGTGAGCGCCAGTCCGCCGGGCGCGAGCGACGCAGCAACACACACGGCCGGCCGCCAGGAGGCGGGCCTTGAGGTGGGCTTCATCCCAGCCTTGTTTGGCCGAGGTTCCCCAGCTTCGCGCTTCCCAAAGTGGAGGCAGCATTCGCCCTTGCGACACGAGACGCGGTAGCTGGCGCTACCGCGTCCGTACGTCCTGGGCCTATGTCGTGGTCACTTTCCGGACCGAGGACAACGTGGTCGTGGTGACCGCCTGGAGGATGAAGCAATGAAGAAGACTAAGAAACAGACGGCGAAGAAGGGGCCGGCCTGCGTCGAGTGCGGCGCGGCCATGCGTACCGAAAAGGGAGATTTCAAGTTCACCGTCACCCCGCGGTGGGCCGTCATTATCGCTGACAGCGAGCTGCACACCTGCCCGCGATGTGGAACCCAGGAGGGCACGGTTGTCAGGGCTTCCGCGCTGGAGAGGAAGATAGCCACCGAGGTCCTCGCCAAAGATAGTCCCCTGGCGCCTGACGAGGTGAAGTTCTTGGTCGAGTCTTTCGACTGGACGAAACGCCAGGTAGCCGCACGCCTTGGGATCGCGCCAGAGACGCTATCGAGGTACGAGCAGGGCGCCTACCGCATCAGTCCCGCGGTCGATCGTCTGCTGCGCCTGATGGTGGCCGTGTTGTACGTGCGCGACCAGGAGTTGGCCGGCGCCGTCGTCTCCAACCCGGTCACCGGCAAGACAGCCGACCCTCTGAAGCTGACCCTGCGGCTTGACCAGAGCGGCGAGTACCAGGCGGTCAGCGAAAGCCCGACGGGCCATCAAGTAGCCGCCTAGTCTGGAAAACCGGCGTTTCCAGGCGCGTCCCGGTGCACCCTACCCTTTGCCCGCATCCTTGCCGAGTGGAAGCTGGCCGGCTGGGAGCGCACCTATGGCCGCATGCCCAGCCCTGACGACTTCATCACGCCCACGCGGAACATGACCGAGCGGACCGCGCAGGAGACGCCCAAGCAACTCCACGAGGACCTGGATCTTCTGGGACTGCGGCGGAGGCGCGGACGCGATCTGCGCCGCATGTTCATCACGCTTGCCCAGGTCGATGGCGCACGCCGGGATCTGCTCGAAAACGTCACGCACGGACCGCGCGGCGACATCGTAAGCATCTACACCACGTTCCCTTGGCCGACACTATGCGCAGAAGTCGCAAAACTCAAAATCGAGGTGCGCGAGGGTAAGGTTCTCGAAGGGGATTTCGGCGCGCTTGCTACATCCCTTGCTACATCCCAGCTAAGGGCGCGAAATCGTTGGCAAAAATTGGTGACCCCATCGGGACTTGAACCCGAGATTACGCCGTGAGAGGGCGCCGTCCTAACCGCTAGACCATGGGGCCGTTGCCGAGTGCAACTTTTGGAAGCTGGTTCGGGGATAAGGATTCGAACCTTAATAGCCAGATCCAGAGTCTGGCGTCCTGCCGTTAGACGATCCCCGAGTGCTCGGCGGAGTGGTGGCCGCCGGGGATGACATTTGTAGCAATGGACACGGTCCTGTCAAGCGATTTGGGCACCCGAAACTCTATCTTGCACCTATCTTGCCCGGACGGCTAATCGGTGTAGTTTAGCTGGTGCACGCGGCCTGCTGCCGCAGTGAGCGAGCAACGATGGATCTCAGCTTCTGGGCCGCAACGGATATCGGGCGCAAGCGCACCCACAACGAGGACAACTTCCTCGTCGACCAGAAGCTGTCCCTCTTCGTGGTAGCCGACGGCATGGGGGGGCACGCATCGGGCGAGGTCGCGGCACAGATGGCGGTCACCGAGTTCCGCAATGCCGTGGACAACCGTCGCGACATCCTCGAAGCCTATGCGCGTCACGAGACGGGCGTGACGACACACGACGTGCTCGGCGTGCTCGAATACGCCGTACAGACGGCGGGGTTGGCCATCTTCGAACGAGGTCAAAAAGAACCCGACAAACGGGGGATGGGCACCACGCTCTCGGCCTTCAGCCTCATCGGAGAGCGGGGCTTCATCGCCCACGTGGGCGACAGCCGGGTTTACATGGTCCGCGGTGGACAGACGGTCCAGCTTACCGAGGACCACTCCCTCATCAACGAGCTCATCCGCCACGGCAAGGTGACGCGCGAAACCCTGGCCAAGTCGCCCTACTCCTCCTACAAGAACGCGGTAACCCGCGCCTTGGGCGTCTACGAAACCGTGCAGGTCGATACCATAGACCTGGAGGTCCTACCTGGCGATCAGTTCCTGCTCTGCTCGGATGGGTTACACGCCTATCTCGACGAGCGCGAGGTCTCGCGCCAGCTGGCGGAAGAGACCATCACCGATATCCCGGCCAGGCTCGTCGAGCTGGCCAACAAGGGCGGCGGCCACGACAACATCACCGCGGTTATCCTGCGGGTTGCGAAAGACGCCACTGCCACCGCCAATACGCGCTCGCAAGAGCTCAACCGCAAGGTAGAGGTGCTCAAGCAGATGCCGCTCTTCCGGCACCTCAGCTACAAGGAAATCCTGCGCGTGCTGGCCCTGACCGAGGTCGCCGACTACCAGGTAGGCGACGAGCTCATCGCCGAGGACGAGCCAGGTAGCGAGCTATTCCTCATCCTCTCGGGCAAGGTCCGCCTGCACAAAGAGGGAGTACTGGTGACCTACCTCGGCCAGGGCGCTCACCTGGGCGAGATGGCCCTGGTCGACAACGGGCCACGCTCGGTGAGCGCAACCGCCGAAGAGCCATCGCGCGTGCTGGTCCTGCGTCGCCGCGACTTCAACGACCTCATCCGCAACTACCCGCGCATGTCGGTCAAGCTCCTGTGGAGCTTCGTGCAAGTGCTGGCGCAGCGCCTGCGCAAGACCAACGCCGACCTGGCCGGCGCGCGCAGCGAGGCCGCCGCCGAAACTATCGCCGATCAGGACATATTCGAAGAGTGACCCGACCTGGCCAACGCGGCCTCGACTTTGACCAGGGCCGCCTCGATTTCAGCTAGCCGCGCCCGATCTTTGTCGAGCACTGCGGCCGGAGCACGCTCGAGAAACTGGGGATTGGCCAGCTTCTTGGCCAGGTGATCACGATCACCCTTCAGCTTGCCCTTGTCCTTTTCCAGCTTGGCCCGCTCGCTCTCCAGGTCGGCAGCCGACTTGATCTCGGCCACCAGCATAACCTCCACGTCGCCGGCCATCGCCGTCGCGAAAGGCAAGCTGGGCACCTCGCCCGAACGCCGCACCACCAGATCGCCCAACCTGGCCAACGCCATGACCAGGTGAGGATAACCGGCGAGGATGGTCTTCTTGTAGTCGTCCGCCGCATTGATGACCACTTGCGGCCGCGCGGCCGAAGGCACGTTGGCCTCGGTGCGCAGCGAGCGCACCACGGTGACCACTTTCTGCACGAGCGCCATCGACGCCTCGGTGGCGTCGTCGACGTAGCGCGGATCCGCAATAGGGTAGAGCGTGATCATGATGCTCTGGGGGGCACCCTGTGCCTTGGGCAGCTTCTGCCATAGCTCCTCGGTGATGAAGGGCATGAAGGGGTGCAGGAGCCGCATGGCCGCGTCGAGCGCGGTCACCAGGGTACCTTGAATCTTCCACTTCTCGTCGGCCTTACTCGGATCTTGCAGGCGTACCTTGGCGAGCTCGATGTACCAATCGCAGATTTCGTCCCATATGAAGTGATAGACGGCTTGGGCAGCTTCGGCAAAACGGAAGTCTTCCAGGTTGCTGTTGATCTCTTCGGTGGCCCTTTGCACCCGCGACAATATCCAGCGCTCGGGCATCTCGAACTCGGCCGCATCGGGGCCCTCGGCCGTACGATCCGCGAACCGGTCGGGATTGTAATCGGTCAAGTTCATGAGCACGAAACGGGTCGCGTTCCAGATCTTGTTGGCGAAGCGGCGGGCGTCCTCGACGTTGCTCCAGGAGAACTTGATATTCTTGCCCTGAGCGGCCTGGTTGGTCAGCCAGGCCAGGGCGAAACGCAGGGCGTCCGCGCCGTGCTTGTGCGCCGCCTCGAGCGGATCGATGGTATTGCCCTTGACCTTCGACATCTTCTCGCCATGGTCATCGGTAACCATGGCGTGCAGGTACACGGTGCGGAAGGGTACCTTCTTCATGAAGTGGAGCCCGGCCATCAGCATGCGGGCCACCCAAAAGAACAAGATGTCGTAGCCCGTCTCCATGACGGTGGTGGGGTAAAACGTGCGCAGCTCGCGCGTCTGCTCTGGCCAACCCAGGGTGGCGAACGGCCACAGCCACGACGAGAACCAGGTGTCGAGGACGTCGTGGTCTTGCTCGAGGTCCTTGCCGCCGCAATGCGCGCATTGGGCGGGCGTCTCGCGCGCCACCGTCGCTTGCGCGCAGGCGGCGCAGTACCAGGCCGGGATGCGATGACCCCACCATAACTGGCGCGAGATGCACCAGTCACGGATGTTGTTCATCCAGTGAAAGAATGTCTTGCTCCAGGTCTCGGGAACGAAGCGCGTCTTGCCCTGTTCGACCGCCTCGATGGCCGGCTTGGCCAGGGGCTGCATCTTCACGAACCACTGGGTCGACAGCATGGGCTCGACCACGGTGTGACAGCGCTGACAGTGGCCAACGGCGTGCACATGCGCTTTGCTGCCCCGGGCGAGGCCCAGCTCGGCGATCTTGGCCTTTATCTGCTCACGCGCGGCCAGGCGATCGAGGCCGGCGAACGGGCCGCCTTCGGCGGTCACCTGGCCTTTCTCGTCGAAGATGCTGACGAAAGCCAGGTTATGGCGCCGGCCGGACTCGAAGTCGTTCGGGTCGTGGGCAGGGGTGACCTTGACGGCGCCGGTGCCGAATTGGGGATCGACCAGAATAGGGTCGCCGATGATGGGGAATTCCCTTCCGGTGAAGGGGTGCCTTATCATCTTGCCAATATGGGCGCGGTGGCGGGGATCGTCGGGGTGCACTGCCACTGCGGTGTCACCCAGCATGGTCTCAGGCCGGGTGGTAGCCACCACGACCTCCCCCGAACCGTCCGCCAAGCGATAGGCGAACTCCCACAGCTCGCCCCGCGCCCCCTCGTCATATTCCACTTCCAGATCGGAGAGGGCGGTCCGGCACGAGACGCACCAATTGATGAGGCGTCGATCGCGATAGATGAGCCCCTCCTCGTGCAGCCCGACGAAAGCCTCGATGACGGCGCGCGAATAGTCGGGCTCCATGGTGAACTTCAGGCGATCCCAGTCGAGAGAGAACCCCAGCACCTTGAGCTGCTCGAGAATGCGATGACCGTAGCGTTCGCGCCAATCCCATATGCGCCGCTGGAACTCCTCGCGACCCAGATCATGGCGCGACTTCCCCTCGCGGTTACGCAGGTCACGTTCAACCACCATTTGCGTCGCGATGCCCGCGTGGTCCGTGCCAGGCAACCACATGGCATTGTAGGCAGCCATGCGGCGCCATCGGGTCAGGATGTCCTCGATGGTGAAACCTAGGGCATGCCCCATGTGCAGTGCGCCCGTGACATTGGGCGGCGGAATGACGATGCAAAACGGCGCTTTGGGCGTCGCGGCGTCGGCGTGGAAGTAGCGACAAGATAGCCATTCCTGATACCAACGCGCTTCGATGGCAGATGGATCGTAGGTTTTCGCGAGATCGGTCATGAGACTCCCAGGGGAGAGAAGAAAAACGGTGGGAACCGTCTTGGAGGAGACTACTTCTTTGCGCTCGCCAGGCGATCGACTTCTTGCCGTATTATCGCCTCGGCCAGCTCGGGCACGACTTCCCACACTACCTGCTCGATGATCTCACGGGAAAGCTTGGCGATGACTTCGTACTCGGGTCCGCGCCCGGCCACCGCCGCCAGCTTTTGCTCGACGAGGGAAGGCAAACCCGGCGAGGGTACTGCGGGCAAGGGTGACGCCGCCCGCGAGCTCTGGGGGGGGAGGCCCGGCGTTGCGGCCGGCCGACCCGCCGGAGTTGCGGGACTTGCGCTGGTGGGCAAACCCGAGAAGCGCGGCGGAACAGGAGCAGCCGGGGTCAAGAAGGACGGCCCGGACGGCGACGTCCGCGCCGCCGGTGAGGGCGAGGAAACGGCGGGTATCCCCATTGCTGGGGTCGGCCCGGACAGCAAAGGGTTGGGCAGCACCGCACCACGCTCGGGCGACGAAGCGGCGGTCGCCGGCTTTGCCACCACCCCAGGCGGCTTCACCGACGGGAAACCCATCATGGTCCGTGCCATCTGGGCCCGCACGGTCGCGGCGGGCGGAGATGAGGCGGGCGAGGAAGCCGGCTGGCCCTTATCCTCCCCCGCCGAGGGCAATGACGACGGTGAATGCGCGCCGGGGATCAAAGAGGGTCGTGGCGATGGCCGCGCCGCTGGAGGCACCGGCCCCACGGCGGGGGGCGGCGCGGTGGAGGCCGCCCCCTCCGGCTTGCCATCGCCCCAGGGCACCACCGCCGGCGCGCGGGCGGGGCCGCGCTCGATGGAAATCTCGCCATAGCTGTCGTCGTCATTTGCTTCCCCGGGGCGCGCCGACATGCGGGTGGTGTTCTCTTCACGGTCTACCAGCTCGGGCATGACGCCGGTGCGGCCCGGGTCGGCCAAGGCCGACGCAACAGCGTCCAGCAGCGCCTGACTCTCGAAGGGCTTGGCCATGTGCCCGTCAGCGCCGGCTTGGCGGCCCCGGCTTTCGTCGTAGGGAGACTGCGTCGAGGCCAACATGAACACCGGGACGTCGCGCCAGTCCGCATTAGCCTTTAACTCGGCGCACAGATCATAGCCACTCCCGCTGCCCAGCGCCACGTCGGCCAGGACCAGGTCGGGCCGACCATCCCTTTTCGCCACCATCATGGCCTCGTCGACCGATCGGGCAAAGCTCAAGGAATACCCGAAGCCATCCATCACCATGGCGACTGCCCGTTGAATCGTGAGACTGTCATCGGCGACCAGGATGCGCTTGCCCATTGGTAACCCAGTTTCTTCGATAACATGGGCGCATAACCCGGTCAATTGCAACCGTACGGCCCTCCGGATGTCTACCAGAGTCAGCGGAGTCAGCAGACTCAGCAGAGTCAGCAGAATCGGCAGAATCGGCGCATTCGGGCTGGCGGGTTATTGGCGGAAGATCGCGGCTTGCGGCTATCATCTAGCTAGACACTAGCGAGCCAGCAAGTCCGCGATCAAACCCAGGGAGAACCGATGAACAGCAAACCCGACCCCGTGGCCCACCACCCCCTCGCCTACAAGAACGAAAAGTTCCTTGATAGCGATGCGGCACGCACCCTGCGCATCCTGGCGGAATACCTCGAACCGCTCCGCCGCTTCGAGGTGGAGAAGGTCCCGGGAACCGTGGTCTTCTTCGGCTCGGCCAGGCTCTCCCCCGTTGGCGCGCTCGGCCGCTACTATACCGAGGCGCGTGAGCTGGCCAGGCTGTACACGGAGTGGTCAAATAGCCTACCCGCCGGCACGGCCAGGTTCCTGATCTGTTCGGGCGGCGGTCACGGCATCATGGAGGCGGCCAACCGAGGTGCTGCGGATGCCGGCGGGCGAACCGTCGGGCTCAACATCAGCTTGCCCGAAGAACAACGCGCCAACGAGTACATAACCCCGGAGCTCTCGTTCGAGTTTCACTACTTCTTCATGCGCAAGCTTTGGTTCGCCCATCTGGCGCGCGCGGTGGTGATATTCCCGGGTGGCTTCGGCACACTCGACGAGATGTCAGAGATCTTGACCCTATCGCAGACGCGTAAGCTGGAGGGCAAGATGACCGTGATCCTGTACGGAGAAGAGTACTGGCGCGAAGTCATCAATTTCGATGCCCTGGTCAAGCACGGCATGATCGGAGCCGCCGATCTGAAGCTGTTCAGCTTTGCCGACAATCCCCGCGCCGCCCTTGCCCTGCTGCAAGAGGGGATCGCGCCCGAGTTGCAAGCCCACCCATCGCCCTACGCGAAGACGCGGCCCTCGCGTGCGGAGGGATATCTCTACCAAAGGAGTGGCGATTGATAGAGCTCGAATTTATCGGTGGCGCGCGCGGGGTGACCGGCTCCAAGCACATTCTGCGCACTTCGCGGGCGAAGGTCCTGCTCGACTGCGGAATGTTCCAGGGCCGCCGGCGCGAATCCAATGAACGCAACCGGGCGCTCGAGGTTCCCACGGGAGAGATCGACGCCGCTGTGCTCTCCCACGCCCATATCGACCACGCCGGTCTCCTGCCGCTCCTGTACAAAAGGGGCTACCGCGGCCCCATCTTCGCCACGCCGGCCACCCGCGACCTCTGCACGCCCATGCTGCTCGATGCGGCGCTGATCCAGGAGGCCGACGCGCGCCACATCCGCAAGCTGATCGAGCGCGACGGCCTCGACATGGAACCGGCCGAGCCGCTTTATGATCAGGACGATGTCACCGGCGTGCTGGGCCTCTTCATGGGACTACCCTATCGGCGCCCCCACCCCATCGCCCCCGGGATCACCCTGAAGCTGTTCGACGCCGGCCACGTGCTGGGCAGCTCGATCGTGGTGCTCGACGTCGATGACGAGGGTGACCGGGTACGCGTCGCCTATGCCGTGGATCTAGGGCGCAAAGGTCTGCCCATTTTGCGCGAGCCCGAGATCCCGGGCGCCGTCAACTGCCTGGTCAGTGAAAGCACCTATGGTGATCGCCGCCATGCACCGATAGCACAGGTCGACGATGCCCTGGCGGAAGCGGTGAACCGAACCGTCGCCCGCTCGGGAAAGATCCTGATACCTGCCTTCGCGCTCGAGCGCGCCCAGGAGGTAGTGTACGCACTCAAGCGCCTACGCGCGGCGCGGAAGATAGCCGCGGTGCCGGTCTACGTCGATTCTCCGCTCACGGTGAAGCTGACCGACGTCTTCAGGATGCACCCGGAATGCTATGACAAGGCCACCTACGCCTCTCTGGTCGGTGGCGATCCACCCTTCGAATTCGACGGCCTCCACTACGTGTCGGACAAGGAGGAATCCAAAGCCATCGCGGCGCAACCGGGCCCCCACATCATCATAGCGGCGAGCGGCATGTGCGAGGCTGGCCGCATTCTGCATCACCTGCGCGAAGGGGTCGAAGATCAGCGCAACACGATCTTGATCGTCGGCTACCAGGCCCAGCACACACTCGGCCGCCGTATCGTGGAGAGACAGCGCGAGGTGAAAGTTTTCGGGGTCATACGCAAGTTGCTAGCCGAGGTCGTGGTGTTGAGCGGGTTTTCCGCCCACGCCGATCAGAACGACCTCCTGACATTCGCCGAGGCAGTACGCGAACAGGGCAAGCTACGTCAGGTGGTTCTGGTACACGGGGAAACACCCGCCCAGGATGCGCTGTCCGCCAAGCTGGCCGAGCACGGCTTCCCCACGGTCGTGGTGCCGGGACCGGGCGACAGGCTCAGGCTCTAGCACTGCTGGTTGAAAGCTCTCCGGCCCGCCGTCAAACCAGACGATCGAGGAGATAGCGCGCGACTCCCACAGCATCTCCGCGCACGCCCTCCAGGGCGTGGCACTGCCGCGTGACCATGTCGAGGATGCGCAGCGCTTGCTCCGGGCGCCGCTCTTTCGCCACCGCATGCTTGAACAATCCCAGCAGCGATTTGCCCCGCGACAACAACTGCGGCTTGAATGACGCGCCCGGCTGATAGGGCGCGAACACCACGATGCCGACCGGCAAGGGACCAGGTTGCCCGTTGCGCGTGCCCTTGAGCAGTGACGACAGCCTGACCTTGCCATCGGTGGCGAGCCATTCCGGGGTGCGCGACGGGTACGCGTAGACGCTGTGACCGTCGAGCACCGCGTATTCGTCGGAGTAGTAGGTGGCCCCGCAAGCGACCAGAGTACGGACCAGCGTGCTCTTGCCAGTGCGGGATCCGCCCGGAATCACGATAGCGCGGTCCTTCCATCCCACCACGCCTGCCCGCACGAACGCTCGACGGGGGCAGCGCTCGGCCACCACGCACTTGAGGTTGTCTTCGAAGGCATCGGCAATATCTCCCGGCCGCGACGATCGCAGCAACGGACGGCCATCGGCGAGCAAGAGATAGCTGGCTTCGTCACTCGCGGCATCGGCTGGCAGGGTGCGAAAGGAGTAACTGCGCGCTACGGTCTTGCTCCGGGTGGGGGCGGCGCCGGGCGGAAATCGGTCGAGGAACAGATGATATGCCGCGATATCATCGGCCTCTACCGCCCAGGACACCCCAAAGGCCGAATAGCGACCGCGCGCCAGCCATTCGTCTTCAACTGGCGGAAGCTCGGGCCCGCCCAACAGCGCCTGCGTGTCCGCGCCGTCACTCAACCCCGATCGTGCTTCTTCCATTTTCATCCCTCGTTGTAATGAAGCTCGTTCTTAGCCCGCTGCTACCTTCCTCACCGATGCTCGGCCAGGATCCTCCCCCCTACCACCCCCTGTATCTACAATGAAAGTATGGCAGATTTGGTCTCTTTTTCCCGCCCAGCCCGCCGATATTGTTGTCGGCCAGTGTAGCCATCCGCAGTAGTCCTGCGTCCTACAAGCAGCACGCTCATCCCCGGCCCGGCCAGAAACCGGATTACCTCGCTCGTTATTATCACCCTGGTTTGGCGCAGGCCCCGGACTGCTCATCCCGCCCGCGCCGGACGCTTCGCTTTTTCCACCACCTCGGTATCGTTCCCGATTTATGGCGCTATGCTAGGCGCATGCTGCAGGCCAACCTTCGATGTCTGCTCGTTATTTTGGGCGCCTCCGGTGATCTCACCCGCCGCAAGCTCGTACCCGCCCTGTTCGAGCTATTCCTCGCCGACATGCTGCCCCCTGGGCTAGCCGTGCTGGGCATCAGCCGCAGCCCCTTGGGCAGCGATGGCTTTCGCCAACGCTGCCAGGCCAATTGCGTCGGCATCAAAGGTTACACGGAAGAAACGTGGCAGAGCTTCGCCAGGCGCCTCGATTACCACGCCGCGGACGCGGGGCGGGCAGCGGAATGGGCTGGGATCGTCACCGTGCTAGAGGAGCAGTGCCAGCGTTGGGGAACGCACGGCAATATGGTCTTCTATCTGGCGGTGGCCCCGGAGCTATACCAGCCCATCATCGCCAACATCGGAGAAGCGAGGTTGGTGAAAGGCGGCAAGGCCTGGTGCGATACCCACGCCGAAGACCGTCCCCGGCAACGCATCATCGTGGAGAAACCGTTCGGATCGGATCTGGCAACGGCACAAGACCTCAACCGAGCCCTTGGTCGGGTTTTCGACGATGAGGACGTTTTTCGCATCGACCACTACCTCGGCAAAGAGACGGTGCAGAATCTGCTGGTTTTCCGCTTCGCCAATCTCCTCTTCGAGCCGCTGTGGAACCGCAGATACGTGGACAACGTCCAGATCACGGCAGCAGAGACCGTGGGCCTCGAAAACCGGGCAGGCTACTACGACCACGTCGGCGCCATGCGGGACATGATTCAGAGCCACCTCCTCCAGCTCATGGCCGTGGTGGCCATGGAACCCCCCAGCGCCTTCCGGGTATCCGACTTGCGTAACGAGCAACGTCAGGTGCTCGAAGCCGTGCGCCCCATCGCCTATGAGGAGGTACCCCGGGTGGCGGTGCGTGGCCAGTATACCTCGGGCGTGGTCGGCACCACCCAGGTGCCGGGATATCTGGAAGAGTCGGGCGTGCCGCCCGGCTCGCCGTGCGAGACCTTCGCCGCCCTCAAGCTGTCGATCGATAACTGGCGCTGGGACGGCGTTCCCTTCTTCCTGCGCACGGGGAAACGCATGCGGCGCAAGCTCACCCAGTTCGTCATCAACTTCAAGCCAGCTCCCCATCTCTTTCGCGACAGCGACAATCGTCCCGCGCGCCCCCGCCACAACCAGCTCATCGTCAACGTGCAGCCTGATGAGGGCATCAGCTTGCGCTTCGAGGGCAAGATCCCTGGCCAGGGCATGCGCCTCGCGTCCGCGCTGCTCGATTTCGACTACCAGGCCCAGTTCAGAGCGCAACCTTTCGAGGCCTATGCCATGCTGCTGCTCGAAGCGGTCAAAGGCGACCAAGCCCACTTCAAGGATCGCCACGAGGTGGAAGCGGCCTGGCGCATCGTCATGCCCGTGCTCGACTACTGGCGCGATCACGGCAGAGAAGGGATGGAGAGCTATGCCCCGGGTAGCTGGGGGACCCCGGGGGCGGAGGCACTCATCAAGCCCTACGGCCGCTGGCGCAATCCCGAAGGCGACGGCTCCCGCTCCCCCATGCCCGTGCGCAACGACGCCGGCATCTTCTTGGGTGGAGAGATCTAGCACCATGGGGGCGTCCCGAGGCCTGGTGGGCGAGCAGGTCGTCTGCCCCACTCCCGAGGCGGCCGGCCGCGCCTTGGCCCGGCGCCTGCTCCAGCACCTGGCGGAGCGACTGCGGGCCGTCTCGCTGGCCCACCTGGCCCTGTCGGGCGGATCGTCGGGCGCGCTACTGTGCGACATGCTGGGGGAGGAGAGCGAGAAGGCCGAGCTGGCCTGGCCCTCGGTGCACCTGTGGATGGTCGACGAACGCGTGGTCGAGCCCAGCGATCCCAGGCTCAACTTTGCCCAGCTGCGCGACCGGCTCGCCCCGCGCTTGCGGCTACCCGATGCCAATCTCCATCCCATGCCCGTGGCGGAGGCCAATGGCGCGGAGCTCTACGCGCGCGCGCTTGACTCTGCGCTCGCCCAGGGAGCGCACGCCGGTCGCCTGGATGCGGTTGTCCTCGGGGTGGGCCCGGACGGGCATACCGCCAGTCTGTTCCCGCATAGCCCGGCCCTGGGCGAGCGCCAGCGCCGGGTGGTCATCAACGATGGCCCTGCCGTGACTCCCCCGCGGCCGCGCATGACCATGACCTACCCTACCTTGAACAGTGCGAGGCTGATCGCAGTCCTGGCCACGGGGCCCAGCAAGCGCGCGCCCCTGGCCGCGCTGGCCGCCCGGCAAGAGATCGTCGGCGGCGACGGCGACATCGAGGGCGAGGACCTCCCCATAGCCGGCATTGCGCCGGCACGGGATGCGCGGATGATCTGGTACCTCGACGAGGATGCCGCCCCCCCCTATTGTGAAAAGGACCCTGGGAGGGTCCTTTACATCCCCCGCGAATGAGCGCAGTCGGGCAAAGCCCGCCTGCGCTCACGCGTTTGTTTGTGAAAAGGACCCTGGGAGGGTCCTTTACATCCCCCGCGAACGAGCGCAGTCGGGCAAAGCCCGCCTGCGCTCACGCGGGTATTGAGGCGGGCGACCGCCAACTGCGACATTCATGTCAGATTGAGTTGCACTTTTCGCTGCGACCTCATGTAGAATCGCTTGGTTACCTGCGGTGTACCTCGGCACATCTTTTGCTGCACCCGGCGCCGAGCTGATAGTCCTGAGACCATGGGCGGGAGCCTGTCTGCGCATGCCCTTGCGCGGGTTGCCCCACGCCTATCCCGATCGAGCCCCGCGGGTAGTGACAACCTGGCCGTACCGTCGTTAGGAGGAGGTCCAATGAAGACTAGCAATTGTGCGATTCTGTCCCTGCTGTTGAGTGTGTCCTGTGTGCAAGGCAACCCGGCTTCGTTGCGCCGATCGGCGGCCGTCCGTCCCGCCAAGATCAGCCTGGGCACGATAGCGGCGTCCGAGGTCGCGGCCTGGAAGGAGCTCGGGGCGAGCACGCTGCCCAACCCACGCTATCTGCAGGCCGCTGCCTTCGACAGCACCCGCAACGTCGCGGTGATTTTCGGGGGTGTCAACCCCGACTCCAGCACCGGAGCCGCCACGGCCAACCAGGAAACCT
Organism: uncultured delta proteobacterium; assembly: GCA_963849735.1. Classification (GTDB taxonomy): domain Bacteria; phylum Myxococcota_A; class Polyangia; order Fen-1088; family Fen-1088; genus Fen-1118. The sequence continues at coordinate 64,354 of CAWKJE010000045.1, read as the reverse complement.
GGGAATGGAGTCCCGCCACCGGCAAGTGGACTAACCGCACGCTTGCGGGCACCGCCCCGAGCGCGCGCTCAGGCGCGGTCATGGTCTACGATTCCAAGCGGGCCAAGATGGTGCTATTCGGCGGGCGATCGGGTAGCGGATACGACTACCAAGATACCTGGGAGTGGGATCCCACCACCGGAACGTGGACCGACGAGACCGGAGGGGGCAGCAGCCCCCCCGCGCGTGCCCAGGGCGGCATGGCCTACGAGACCTCTACGGGGAAGATCCTGCTCTTCGGCGGGGGACGGAGCGATCCCACCTCGAGCGACGCCACTGGCATGACGGCATCGCTGGGCGACACCTGGCAGCTCGATCCGACGACCTACACCTGGACCGCCCTCACCCCAGCCACCACGCCCACCTCCCGGTACGGCCTCGGCCTGGTATGGGATTCCAGTCGCAACAAGGCAGTCCTGTTCGGCGGCATGGCGGTCGACGTGGTGGGCGCTACCGGCGTGCCCATGCAGGATACCTGGGACTGGGATCCCAGCGCGGCCACCTGGACCGAGCGCACCGTACAGGGCGCGATGCCCAGCCCGCGCTATGCCCACGCCATGGCGTTCGATGGCAGTCACACGAAGGTCCTGATCTTCGGAGGCTTCGACATCTCGACCGGCGGCAACCTCAACGACGTGTGGCAGTGGGATCCGACCTCCGGCGCCTACACCGAGCTCTTGACCGGCAGCCAGGCCGTGACGCCTTCCCCCCGCAAGTATGCATCGATGGTCTCCGACGACACGCTGGGCCGACTAGAGGTCATAGCGGGCGAAGTGACCAACACCAGTAATACCTACCCGATCTTGCCACTGATGATGTCCTCGAGCACGGGCATGCGCGACGTGTGGGAGCTCGACCCGACCACGCCGGCCTTCACCAATCGCAGCTCCGCCCTCGATGTGCCTTCGGCGCGTACCGGCCATTGCATGGCCTACTATCCCCCGTCGGCCGCGACCTACGTGTTCGGGGGCACGGATGAGACGACCGGCCTCAGCCTCAATGACTTCTGGTCGTGGAATGGGATCTCTTGGTCACAAGTCACGAGCTCGGTCTCGCCGCCCGCCCTGGCCGGGGCAGCCCTGGCCTTCGACCCGACGCGCAAGTCACTCATCCTCTATGGCGGATCCGTAAACGGCACCCCCTCCAGTGCCACCTGGGAATGGACGCCCAGCGCGGGGTGGGCCCCGCTGGCTCCCACCACCAACCCGGGCGCCCTCATCGGACACGGCATGGTGACCGACACCATCCGCAACAAGATCCTGCTCTTCGGGGGCTACGTGACGACAAGCGTCGACGGAGGTGCGACGTACGTGGTGGGAGGCTCTGGCCCCTACCTCGGTGGGTACAGCACGATGCCGAGCGACGTTTGGGAATGGGACGGCGCTGCGCTGACCTGGACCGACCGCACCCTAACCACCGCGGGCAACGTGCCCACGGGCAGGCAAGACCCGGTGATGGCCTACGACAGTGGCCAGCAGAAGCTGTTCCTCTATGACGGCACTGGCGCCGGCACGGTCCCCTATTGGCAATGGGATCCGATCAGCGCGGGCTGGGCGTTCTTCAACACGGGTGACAACATCTTGAACGGCTACGCGAGCATGGCGGTCTATGACTCGATCCGCTCGCGCGTGGTCCTGCTCGCGCAAGCCTCCGATACCGACTCGGGCACGTATTACGCGTACCAGGGCCAGACCTGGGAGATCGACACCGGTAGCAATACCTTGTACGTGCGCTCCCCCAACCCGTCGCCCGGGATCCGCTACAACTCGGCCATGGCCTTCGACAGCGGACGTGACGTGGTCGTTCTCTTCAGCGGCTCGTCAAGCAGCGCGAACGGGGCGATGAGCACCACCGACGATACCTGGGAGTACACGGTAACCGGCCTGGGCAACGGTGAGGGCTGCACCGCCGCCTTCGCCGCCTCGTGCGCGAGCGGGTACTGCGTGGACGGCGTGTGCTGCGGCAGCTCAACCTGCAGCGGGCCATGCAAGGCATGCAACGTGGCCGGGTCGCTGGGAACCTGCGTCGCTGCCAAGGCCGGCACCACAGTGGCTGGGAGCTGCGCCGATGGCCAGGCTTGCGACGGCACCGGCAATTGCCTGGCGAGCAACGGCACGGCCTGCACCAGCGCCGCCGCTTGCGCCTCGGGCGCATGCGTCGACGGCGTGTGCTGCAACAGCCCGTGCACCGGCCAATGCATGGCGTGCGACCAACCCGGCCTCCTCGGTATCTGCAGTCCTTACCCGGCCGGCACCGATCCCCGCAATGAGTGTGGCATCGGCTCGGGCGTGTGCAAATCGGCCTGCAACGGCGTCAATGGCTGCGGCTTCCCGCAGAGCAACGTGTCGTGCGGCACCTGCATGTCTTGCGACGGCAACGGCAGCTGCAGCTCCGCCGTTAGCCCCTTCTGCGGTTGCCTTACCCCATTTTGCATCGGCACCGGCACCATCATCGGCACCGGCACCGGCACCATCATCGGCACCGGCACCAGCATCATCATCGGCACGTCTCCCTTCGCCACCGGAGGCGACATCATCCCGCCTCCCTTTGCTTCGGGCGGCGCCATCGGCAGCGCCGGGACCTACGGCAGTGGCGGAGCCCCGGGGGACGGAGCGGCCGGCTCCGCCAGCTCCAGCAGCACTGCCTTGGGAGGGAGCGCCATCGACGCGCCGGGCACTAGCTCTACTGGTCTCGGCGGCTCCGCCGGCCTCGACGCACCCGCCATCGGCGTCGATGCACCCGGGCACGCCGCGGGTGGCGCAATCGGATATGATGGCAACCCGCTCGGCTCGGGCGGTGCGAGTGGCCAAGCGAATGCCGAGCCGGGCGACAGTGGGCCCGCCACAGGGGTGGATGGCGCCGCGGCAGCCCAGGCCCGGCTGCACTCCGGCTGTTCCTGCGCGCTCGGCTCCTCCACCCAGCGCAACGCGCCATCTAGTGGCCTCGCCCTCGCGCTGCTGACCCTCGGCCTGCTGTGGACGCGGTCGCGCCGGCCCGGGGGCAAGACGACGCGCCGAACCGACCTGCGCTCACGCGATTAGGCAAAGGACCCTGGGAGGGTCCTTTGGATCCCCCGCGAATGAGCGCATTCGGGCAAAGCCCGCCTGCGCTCACGCCATCATGTAAAGGACCCTGGGAGGGTCCTTTACATCCCCCGCGAGTGAGCGCATTCGGGCAAAGCCCGCCTGCGCTCACGCCATCATGAAAAGGACCCTGGGAGGGTCCTTTACATCCCCCGCGAATGAGCGCATTCGGGCAAAGCCCGCCTGCGCTCACGCCATCATGAAAAGGACCCTGGGAGGGTCCTTTACATCCCCCGCGAATGAGCGCATTCGGGCAAAGCCCGCCTGCGCTCACGCCATCATGAAAAGGACCCTGGGAGGGTCCTTTACATCCCCCGCGAATGAGCGCATTCGGGCAAAGCCCGCCTGCGCTCACGCGACTAGCCCTTGCGCTCGGGCAGGATTTCGTAGAGGGCGCCGGCGGTGGCCATCATTACGAGCCCCGCCACGAAAATGAGGGGGCTACCCGGTAGGGGCGGATCCAGAAATGGCTCCGTCCCTACTCGCGCCGACCCCGCAAGACCTGCGCCGCTCGCGGCAAGGCCAACGGCCAGCCACAGCCCGGTCAAGAGCTTCCGGCCCAGGTCGCGCGGCTTTTGCGTCCGCCCTTCCTGGACGGCCGCCGGCGCAAAGGGAATCAGGCGCACCGCCGGGAGCAGGAGCAAAAGACAGGTGGCAAAGATTCCCATGGCCACCGAGCCCTCGACCCACGTGGGCGCGTAGCTGCCTGCCTGATATGGCAGGGCCAGACCGTGGGTTTGCCAGCCGATGAGCGACCAGTCGTGGTGGAGGAGGCAAGCCAAGCCGGCCAGTCCGCTCGCGAGCAGCAAGACCGCGCGCCGGCTGCGACGGCGCCGGCTATCCCACCATAGCACGGCACCCGCCAGCCAGAGCGCGACCAAGGTGGCCCAGAACATGACACCGTAGTCGCGTAAGACGCCCCGTGCGTAGGCCCGCACCGCGGCCTCGCCCGACGCCATAGACGCGAGCTCTGCCGCCACCACCAGCAGCACGGATAGCGCCGCCGTGGCCATCAACCAGCGCCCCAGCCGGGCAAAAGCCTGGGGTGGCAAGCCCACCGGTGCGGCGGCCAACCTTTCCACCAAGCTCGCGGCCAAGAGCAGAAGGCCAAGCCCGGCTCCCAGCGAGAGGGCCAAGAAAGCGGCCGCCTCCAGCACGGTGGGGGCGAGGCTTCTCGCCGGCCGCACCGTGAACAAAAGCGCCAGCGCCACGGCGGGCGCCAGGAGAGCAAGCAGCAAGGCCAGGGACATCCAGAAGCCCGCCTGCTGGCGGCGATAGCGCTGAGTGGGGGTACCCCGATACCCGGCCGCGAGCGCACGCTGTGCCAGCCGCCAGAATGAAGGCGACTTGGCGTACTCGGCCAGGTCTGGGCGGCGGGCGAGCACGCAATGGACCAGACTACCCAACAGACATACCCCGGCCACGGTGGTGAAGGTGGTGAACATGGGCGATTGCGCCCGCGCGTAGAGGGAAAGGTCGACGAGCGCCAGGGCCGGCCGGCCCTGGTCGGCGCTAACCGCGAGCGCCGCGCCGAGGAAGCAGGCAATCGCACACGGCATAGCGACGCGCGCCATAGGCTCCAGGGCACGGCCACGAACAAAGCGGGCGAGGCAGGCGATCGCCATCAGGGCGACGCCAGTGCCGAGGAAGCAGCCGTCGAGCACCACGTATAGTCCCCACACCGCCCCACCCTGACCTATGCCCGCAAGCCCGGTCACCCCGTCGCCTTCGCTGAGCTGAAAGGCATAGGCGATAGCGCCCCAGGCCGCCAGGGCCGCGAGCAAGACGAGCGTGATGACGAAGGACGCGCTCCTGCGCTTTGTGCTCACGGATTGCCTCGCAAATAGAAGACCCGCGGCCGCGTGCCCAGGTGAGCCAGCAGTGCGATCGCACGCGCGCTACGCGCCGCCGTGCTCACGGCCGACCGTGGATCCGAGAGGTTGCCGAAAGTGATGGCCCGGGCCGGACAGGCAGCGGCACAGGCGGGTAGCTGCTGCAGCTTGGCGTCATCGAGCATCTCCTCGTCCAGGCGCGCGCGCTCGACCGCGGTGCGAATGCGATGGTGGCAGAGCGAGCACTTCTCGACCACCCCCGCGGGGCGGATGGCCACATCGGGGTTGGTCCCGGGACCCGTGGCGGAGGACCAGTTGGGGGCTACCCAATTATAGTAGCGACGGCTGTAGGGACAGGCGAGCATGCATGCCCGGCAGCCGATGCAGCGCTCCCAGACCTGAATCACGATGCCATCGTCGGAGTGGTAGGAGGCGCCCACCGGGCATGCTTGCACGCAGGGGGGATTCTCGCAATGCATGCAGGGAACAGGAACGGGCCAAGGGCCGAGCTCCCACGGGGCGCGCCGCGGGTCGGGCTCCAGCATGTCCATCCAGTGAATCGGCCGCGCCGATCCCGAGGCGCGGCCTCCCAGCGGCGCAACGTTGTTCTCCGCCGCGCAGGCGACCACGCAAGCCTCGCAACGGGTGCAGCGACCGAGATCGATGGCCAGGGCCCACTGCAGCGACCCCGTCGCTGGCGGCGGCGCGCTCGCCCCCTGCCCCGCCCGGGCCGTCCGCTCGGCTGCCGCGGCGACGACCGCCGTGAGCAGGCCCAAGACCTCACGCCGCGACGAGTCTGGCTTGCCCGCGCTCATCCCAGCTTCTCCAACCTGGCCGGGGTGGCCCAGGCCAGCCATTGCCCGGTCACGGGATCGGCGGTAGCGAGCAGAAGGCCAGCCGGGATCCCGCCCAGATCCCCGGTCAGCCTGCCCCAACCGCCCAGCGCCAGCCCGATGACACCGGCCTTGATGGTGGGATTAACATGGAGACGGAGCTCGGCACGTCCGGCCGGCGAGACCACGCGCACCCAGTCGCCGTGCGGGATGCCGAGGCGGCACGCATCCTCGGCCGCGACTTCGACGTACGGCCCGCCCGCGCTCGGTAGCTCGGCCAACCAGGCCAGGGATCCGCCCTCGACATACCCGTGGCCACGAAACGGCCACAACCTGAAGGGATACTCCGCCGCGTCCGACGCGGGGATAGCAACCTCGGCCAGCACCGGGGCGAAGTCTATGATGGGCCAGGTGGCGCGGGGCCCGTCGCTGGCCAGCCGAGAGGCTGCGCCACCGCCGCTGTGCTGCTGGACCAACTCGGGCAGCACCACGCTGCCCTGGCTCGCCAGCTCGTCCATCAGCTGCGGAGCCGCTTTCACATCGACCAGCCGGGCCAAGGCGGCCTCGCGCAGGCTCGACCAGGGCAAGGCCTGGGCGATCCGGCCGCCCAATGCCCGCGCCAGTTGCAACACCACCTCGCCGGTGGCCATCCCCTGGGTCGTCGCGGCCACCACGGGCTGGCGCAGCGCAACCACACCCGAGCCCGGGGTGACGATGTCCCAGCTCTCGAGATAGCTCAGATCGGGCAAGACCAGATCGGCGCAACGGACCGATTCGTCCCGGATCGGCGAGAAGGAGACCACGAACGGAACCCGAGCAATGGCCTCCGCCCAGCGCTGTCCCTCGGGCTCGGCGAAGACCGGATTGGAGTGGTGGAGAAGCAGTATCTCCACCGGATACGGTTTGGCCGACAGGAGCGCATCGGGAACGACGAGCAAGCGGCGGGCGGCGAAGTCTCGTCCCGCGAGTGGGCCTTCGTCCAGTGCAGGCGGTTCTGGCCCCGTTCGCGCCGGCAGGCCGCGGTCCATGGCCAACGCCCCCCGGGGCTCGGATGGATTCGAGCAACACGCCGAGCGCACCGGCGCCACCAAGGCCCGTGAGCGCGTTGAGCCAGACGGCCGCCGCCACCGCCTGACCGTCTTGGGTTTCTTCGTCGACGACCACCACGGCGGGCCGAGCCGCCGCCATGGTGTGCGCCATGGCGACGATCCGCGCCGGCGGCACCCCGGTCGCCGCAGCGACCTGGTCGGGAGAGTACTCGGCCATGACTTGCGCTCGTGCCTGCAAAAGCCCATGCCCATCTTCGATCGCCGCTCCCTGCCGCCCCTCACGTAGCAGCACGTGCAAAACCCCCAGCAAGAGCCGCCCCGCGCTACCCGGGGCAACGGCTATCCACTCGTCGACCAGGGCCGCGCTTCTGGGCAGTCGCGGCGAAGCACACAGGATGCGCGGCCTCGCCCCGGTGGCCACCAGCCGGGCAAAGGCCATGGCCAAAGACGATGATTCGAGCGCACCGGTGCCGATGAGCACAATGCAACCGGCACGAGCGAGATCGTAGGCCGGCCTGGCCGGCGTGCCGGTCATCCGGCGTATGGTCTCGACGACCGCCGCGCTGCCGCGGGCGGCGTGGCCGATGTGATTGGGCGAGCCGATGGCGGCCATGAAGCGCGCCCAGAGAGCGTGCGTGGTGCCCCGGCCATCGCCATCGAGGAGCAGCACCCGATGCGTCGCGCCGGCCTCCTGCAGCCTGGCCAAGCGCCCACGCAGCTCCGCAATGGCGGCATCCCGGGATATGGCCTGCCACTGGTCCTCACCGCGCTGGCCAAGCCGGCGCAGGGGCGAAGGCACACGCTCGGCGTGGTAGAGCAGCTCGATCCCGGCCGAGCCGCGCGCACATAGCCCACCGCGGTTGATGGGTGATGCGGCAGAGCCGGCGATGCTGACCGCCCGACCATCCACCACCCGGACCCGGATGCCGCAACCTACCGGGCACATGCCGCAAGTCGAGAGCACCTGGCGCTCCCCCCGCGTGCCCGCTGGCGTCGCCGGACGGTCGCGAGGGTGGGGATCGCGCCCGCGGCAGCCCGCGGCAATGCCCGCGGCCAGGCCCGCGCCTACCAGAAAACCGCGTCGGTCGATGTCAGCCATGCCCGGTCACCGGTGACAGGTCTTGCATTGGTTGCTCGCACCGCGCTCCTGATGACAGCGCATGCATTCCGCCATGGTGAGTGATACATCAGGCAATGCCAAGGGTCGCGTCCTTTCCCGGAGATCGCCGTGGCAATCTTCGCACTTCATCTGGGCTAAAGTCACGTGAGCCGCGTGCGAGAAGTACACGTGCCCGGGCAGCTGGTCGACGCGGACCCAGGGGATTTCCAGCTTGTTCGTTGCGAACCAGCGGATGCGTGCCTCATCCGGATCCGAACCCCGCGCTTTGTGGTGGCAGTCCAAGCAATCGGCCACGGTCGGTAGCTGAGCCCGCGCCTCGTCCCCTGCGCCCGGGTGGCAGGTCAGACACTTCATGTTAGCTGCGATGTGGCGCTGGTGGCTGAAGGCCATGGGTTGGGTTACCGGAGCCGGCGCCCGCCGGCAGGCCAAAGCACCCAAGAGCATGGCTACTAGCCCCCCCCAAGCCAGGGGCGAGCCGGGCGCGCCAGGAGCCCAGCGCCCTCGCGCATGCGCACCGCCGCTCTCGTGCCTGCTCACCGCTTCCGCGCTCCTGCCCGTTGCCCTGCTGGCCTCGTCCAGCCTGCTACTGTCCGGCGCGGACGCGGCCTTGCCGTGGCGACGTCGCCGGCTTGCCCGGCACACAGGTCGCGACAATCTCTGCGGCTCGATGCTTGGCCTCGGCGCCCACCCCAGGCAAGGCGGACAGCTTGCCTTGCTCGGCGCGCGCACCCGCGCAATCGCCGCGGCTCACCAGCACCTTGGCCAGCTCATAGTGAGCAAGGGCGTTGCCGGGGCCGAGCCCGACCGCCTTGCGGCACTCGGCCAGCGTGGCTTGGGACGCGAGCTCTTGCTCGGCCAGGGCCCGGCAGTAGTCCGCCGCTATTCCGGGGTCCACGGGTGCGAGCCGGGCTGCCCGGTCGAGCGCGACGGACGCCGCTTTGGCCTGCTTGCGCCGCAGCTCGACCCGCCCTAGCCCAGTCCACGCCTGAGCTAGCTCTGGATCGGCGTGCGTGGCACGGGTGAGCTCGTCGCGAGCGTCGTCGAGCCGCCCGTGATCGGAGAGCAGGAGACCGAGGTTGGTCAGAACAACCGCGCTTTGCGGCAGAAGCCGCACGGCTTGCCGGCATTCGGCCAGCGCGCCGTCCGCATCTCCCAGCTTGCGCAGGACCGAGCACAGGTTGGCGTGGCAGTTACCATCGTCGGGCCGGCTCACCAGCGCCCTGCGATACTCCGCCGCCGCCGCGCGGGGCTGCCCCTGCGCTTCGCGCAGCAGGCCAAGGTTGAAAGCGGCACGCGAGTTTTTGGGATCAAGCGTGCTCGCCGCGCTCAGCTCCTTATCCGCGGCGGCGAGCTCTTTGCGGCCGAGGAAAATGGCCCCAAGATTATTATGAGCGGGCGCAAAGCTCTGGTCGCGGGCCAGCGCCTGCCGATAGGCCTTCTCGGCACCGGGTATGTCGCTGCTCTGCTCGAGAACGACACCGCGCAAGTAGAGCGGCCGCGGATCTCGGGGGCTGGCGGTGGCACAATCGGCAAAGACCGCGAGCGCTCCGCTCAGATCGCCCGCGGACAGGAGCTTTTGGCCCCTGTCCAGCTCGGCAGCAATGTCCTTGCCCAGGGCCGTGCTGGCGCCCAGCAGGGTGATGGTCAGCAGGGGTAGGGTTGCACGGGCTAGGAGCATGGAGCAAAGGTTCAGGCGGAGAGCCTGGCCCGTCAAGGGGAAAGCCGAGGGGGAGCCAAGCGGAAAGCCAGGGTGGAAAGCTAAGGCGGAAAGCTAACGTGGAAAGCCAAGGCGGAAGAACCCAGGGTGGGAAAGTCTGGAGAAGCGCCGGTCGCAGCCCCGTGATGGCGACGGGCGATCCGGGCGGAAAGGAGTCGTGGGGCCGCTCTAGAGGCGCGCCAGCGCGTCCTTCACCGCCCGGGTGAGATGGGCAATGCGTGGCTCGTCTTCGATCTTCTCCCCGCTCGCCTTGTCCCTCACGTAGAAGATATCGGCGACCCGATCAGCGGCGACGCCCACGCGTGAGCGATGGATGTCGACCCCCTGCTCCGCCAAGGTATGAGCTATCGTGTAGAGCACGCCGGCCTTGTCCTCGGTAAAAACTTCGACGATGGTGAAGGTTCGGCTGGCGTCGTTGTCCACGTTGACCTGGGTCGCGGGAACCTTGGGCTTGGCCCGCTGGTAAAGGGGCGCAGATCGAGGACGCGCCGCTACCAGCGACTCGACGGTAACCTGGCCCGACAGCACGGCTTCCATGTCGCGACGGATCGCATCAATCCGCCGTTCATCGGTAACGGCGCCGTCTGGCTCCTTGCGTATGCGGAAAATATCGAGGGCCTCGTCCCGCTCGTGCACCCCCGGCACCGTGTCGCGCACGTAGATGGCGGCATCGAGAATGTCGATGCGGTTCGCGTAGAGCACCCCAGCCACCTTGGCCAGCAGACCCGGGGTATCGTCGGCGGCCAAGACGAGCTCGGAATAGGTGCCGCGCTCCGAATGGGTCACCCCCATCGCACAGGGCTGGTCTCGTCCGCGCATGAGACGCAGATGAGCGGCAATCGCACCCGCTTCCTGCTCGGCGAAGTAGCGATCGGGCAGCCCGGCGAAGGCTTGGGCTGCGCCCCCGCGCAGGCCAGCTTCCCCCAGAAGCGACAACGCCTTCTGTTGCCGCTCCTCGACCAGCTCGGCCCTTTCCGCCGCCAGCAGATCGGGACCCCGGCGCAGGTACTTCAAGGTTCGGTCGTAGAGCTCGTGGAGCAGCTCGTACTTCCAGCGAGTCATCGTCTTCGGTCCGGTCGAGGCCAGATCGCAGAAGGTCAGCAAGAAGAGCTGGCGCATGCGCTCCTCGGTCCCGCAAATCTTCGCGAAGAAGTCGAGCAGGCTCGGATCCTGAAGGTCGCGCCGTTGTGAGTTATGTCCCATCTCCAGGTGCTCGCGTACCAGGAACTCGACGAGAGCAACCTCTTCGGGTGGTAGGCCGAGCTGACGCGCGACCCGCTCGGCCAAAACGGCGCCCTTCTCGGCGTGGTTGGAGCCTAAGGGCTTGCCCACATCATGCATGAGTAAAGCCAGGAACAGCGCCCGCGTGTGCTCAACCTCGGGATAGGCGTCGCAGACCTCGGGGTAATCCTGGCGAAGCTCGCCGCGCGCGACCGCCTTCAGGGTGGCAACGGCGTAGATGGAATGCTGATCCACGGTGTAGACGTGGTAGATGTCATGCTGCACTCGGCCAGAGACGGGCCCCCACGCCGGCAGCAAGGCCGATACCAGCCCCAGATCCTGCATTTGCTCCAGGCGCGAGGGTGCGCTCCTGTCCTCGACGTTGGTCAGCACGTCGAGAAAGTGCCGGGCGGATTCGCCATCAGCGCGCAGGGCCTCGCTATGGCTGGCGGCCAGCTCGGCAACCAGATCCATGGTCGACAAGCCGACGGCAACGTCCAGGCGCTGCGACACTACGAATAGTCTCAACATTTCCGAAGGTTGCTGGACGAATATAAAGCTATCCCTTACCTCTAGCTTGCCCGCGCGGATGACGAAGCTCGCGTCCTCGGGCCCGTTCGACCGCGGCCGTACGGGCTTGGGTGCCGAGGGTTTGCCTCGCCGCTCGCATACCCGCTGCAGGAAGCGCGCGGTCGAGCGCTGGATGGCGCGGGCGTGGGTCTGAAAGTCGCGCATGAGAGCCTCAACCGCGGGAGTGACGGCCGGTCGATCCTCGTCCTCGATCGGCCCTCCCGGGTAGAGCAAGGGAGCGATCATCTCCTGCAGATCGAAGCGAAGCTGATCTTGGCGCCGTCGCGCCACGAGCTGCAGGATCACGCGCAGCCGCAACATGAAATCGGTGGCTTGCGCCACGGCCTCGGCCTGCCGGGCCGACATCTCTCCTAGCTCCGCCAGCCGAGCCGGCTCTCCCGCGCCAAAGCAGGCCCGGGTGGCCCAGCGCCCCACGCACAAGTCGCGGATGCCGCCGGGACCACTTTTCAAGTCGGGCTCGAGCATGAAAATGGTGTCACCGAAGCGGCCATGGCGAGCTTCCTGCTCCTCGCGCAAACGCGCCACGAAGCCATCAGGCGCGGCGCCGGCTACCCGTGCCTCGTAACGCGCGACGAAGGCCGCAGCCAAGTTGGCATCGCCCACCAGATAGCGAGCGTCGAGCAACGCCGTGGCCGCGGCCAAATCCTTATCGGGCAGGGCCAGACCATCGGCCAGAGAGCGCACCGCGTGCCCGGCGTCTACCTTGGCGTCCCACAGCGTGACCAGGATCGCATGCGCGAGAGATTCCGCGCCGGCGTCGGGACTGCGCTGACACAGGAAGAGCAGGTCTAGATCGGAATAGGGCGCGAGCTCTCGCCGGCCGAAGCTCCCGGTGGCCAGGACGGCCATGCCCGACGTAACGCCAGCTTGCGCGAAGTGGTACGAGAGCAGCTCCATCACTGCCCCCTCAACCGCCGCGGTCAGCCCAAACGCGAGCTCGCGGCCCGACGTTCCCGCGGCAATTCCTCTGCTGGCCGCGTCGCGCGCGTTAGCGATGCAGGACGCAATGTCGACGGCCTGAGGAGGATGCTGCTCCGTATTCATGGACATAGACTTGCATACTTCGTGATGGGGTGCCGGCGAGGAAGAAGATCCCGGATACCAGCGTCGTGGACATTGACGGCACGCCCAGGCTGCGGCACCGTATGGTCATGTCGGCAATCGAACTCGCTCCCCTCTCGGAACGACTGGACGAAGAAGAAGTGAAAGCGCTCGGCCGCCTGCTCGAACAGGCGGGGACCAAGCTGCCCGAAACCGAACAGCACAACACCACCCAGACCTTCGCCAAGCGCTTGAGCGAAGAAGCCATGACCGAGTTCATGGACCGGTTGGACGCCCATGACGTGGCGGCCGACATCTACCTGCCCCTGGAGTTCGAAGGCCCGCTGACCGTGGGCGACTATCGAGTGGCGTCAGCCTACACCTTGCAGGACACTCTGGAGGAAATGAAGGAGGAGCTGGCGATAGAGGATGATGACGACGAGCTCGACGACGAGGAGGACGACGAGGATCCCGGTGAAGAAGCCAGTGAGGGCAGCGTGATCGAAGCCCAGATGCGCAACATTTGGCAGCTCATCAACGATGCCTGCAGCGAGTCGATCGAAAAGACCTATCCGCTCCACCTGCGTGTATGAGCGGCGTGGGCTCGGGTGTGGGCAGTGACGTGACCTTGTGAGTTACAGATGACCGATCTGGTGCTAACTCTCATCGGTGCCGATCGACCGGGTTTGGTCGAGGCGGTGGCCGACGCGGTAGCACGCAACAGTGGCAACTGGCTGGAGAGCCGCATGGCCCACCTGGCGGGAAAGTTCGCCGGCATCTTGCGCGTCGAAGTTCCCCCGGGCAAGGCCGCCTCGCTCTTGGCCGCCTTGGCTGACCTGGAAGCGCGCGGGCTGCGCGTGGTGGGTGAGCACGCCCAGGTCGACGCCGAGGGAAGGCCCGCGGGCGGGCGCTCGCTCGATCTCGATCTGGTGGGGCTCGATCGACCGGGTATCGTGCGCGAGATTTCCCAGCTCTTGGCGAGCAGCGGTGCCAACGTCGAAGAGCTGGCCACCGACCGCGTCAGCGCGGCCATGTCCGGGGAAATGCTGTTCGTAGCCAAGGCGCGGGTGCGTCTGCCGAGCAGCGCTGACCTGGCCAGCCTGCGCTCGGCCCTCGAACGCCTGGCCACCGATCTCATGGTCGAGATCAAGATGGTCGAGACCGCGCTCGAGACCAAGCCACGTAAGGCGGTCTAGGTCCATCATGTCCGCAGATTGCGCCGCGACCGCCGCTATCGTCGTCATCGGAGACGAGATTCTTTCCGGCAAAGTCGAAGAGCAGAACGCCCGCTTCCTGGTGCGCCAGCTACGTGAGCTCGGGGTGGCCGTGCGCCGCATAGAGGTCATCCCCGACCTGCCCGAAGTCATCGCCGCCGCCGTCCGAGCCGCCGCTCGAGCCTACGACCATGTCTTCACCAGCGGCGGGATCGGACCGACCCACGACGACGTCACCATACCGGCCATCGCGGCGGCCTTCGAGGTGGCTGTGGTGCGCAACCCGGAGCTGGCCGATCTGATCCGGGCCGCCATGGTGGACGAGTTCCACGAGCGCAATCTGCGCATGGCCGATGTTCCCGAAGGGGCAGCGCTGGTGCGCGGACCGGCGGCCTCGGCAAAGTGCTGGCCGGTGATCGCCATGCGCAACGTGTATATCTTGCCCGGGGTGCCCTCGATCCTGCAACGCAAGTTCGCCATGATCCGCGAGCGCTTCCGCGCTTCGCCCTTCTTCACCCACTCCGTCTACTCGGCCGCGGGCGAGGGCGCGATAGCCGAGATGCTCGACCAGGCAGCGGCCGACTTCCCCACCGTGGCCATTGGTTCCTATCCCCATCTCGACGCTCCCGACCACAAGGTGCTCATCACTCTCGATGGCCGTGACCGCGACTTGGTGGAGCGCGCCCGCGCCCAGATCGTGGCCGGCCTGGGCCAGGCCATGGTCCGGGTGGAGTGACTGGCCCGGGTGCTATCGAGTGTTATAAGGACGGACCGTGTCTGACCTGCCTCCTAGCGTCAAGGGAATGAACGACATCCTGCCGCCCGACGTGGCCAAGTGGCAGTTCGTCGAGGAAAAGGCGCGCACCCTGCTCGATGCCTTTGCCTACCGCGAGCTGCGCACGCCTGTCGTCGAATACACACCGCTATTCACCCGTTCCGTCGGGGAAGCGACCGAAGTGGTGGAAAAGCAAATGTACACCTTCGACGACCGAGACGGAAAATCGGTCAGTCTCCGTCCGGAAGGAACCGCCTCAGCCGTACGCGCCTACATCGCGGCCTCGCTCTGGAACCGCGAACCCATCACGCGCTGGTACTACCTGGGACCCATGTTCCGCCACGAGCGAGCCCAGCGCGGACGCCTGCGCCAGTTCCATCAGGTCGGGGCCGAGGTATTCGGGGTGCGCGAACCGAGCATGGACGCGGAGATGATCGCCATGCTGGTCGCCCTGCTCACCGATCTGGGCATCAGCCGCAACCAGCTCGAGGTGGCGGTGGGGAGCCTGGGCGCCCCCGAGGAACGGGCCGCCTATCGCGAGACGCTACGCGCCTACTTTGCCGGGCATGTGGGCAAGCTGGACGACTTTTCCCGGCGCCGCCTCGAGACCAACCCGCTTCGTATCCTCGATTCCAAGGATCCCGAGGTGCAAGCCCTGGTCGCGCAGGCGCCCGTCCTGTGCGATCTGATGGGAGAAGGATCGCGGCAACACCTGGCCACGGTGCGAGGGCACCTTGCCGATCTGGGAGTGGACAGCGTGCTCGACCCCAGACTGGTGCGTGGGCTCGACTACTACACCAGCACCGTCTTCGAGATCAAGGCCAAGGTCGGCGACCTGGGGGCGCAGAACACCGTGTGCGGTGGGGGACGCTACGACAAGCTGGTCGCGTCCCTGGGCGGACCCGACGTGCCGGCCCTGGGTTTCGGCATGGGGGTGGAGCGCGCGCTTCTGGCCATGGCGGCTCCGGCTGCCAGCTTCGAGCCTGGCTTGAGCCTTTTCATCGCCACCCTCGGCGACCAGGCACGCACCTTCATGCTGCCCATCGCCCAGCATCTGCGCCTGGCCGGCATACGCACCGAGATCGAGCATCGCACGGCCGGCCTCAAGAGCCAGCTCAAGCGCGCCGACGCGCTGCGCGCCAGATTCGCCCTCATTGTGGGCGATAACGAGCTAGCCAGCGGCAAGCTGGTGCTGCGTGACCTGACCCGGCGCGAGCAGGCGGAGGTCACGGTCGATGAGATCGAGACGCGCGTGCGGCAGGCGCTGGATTGACAGCCTGGAAGCGAGCTTCGGCCTGCTCCCCGGTGAGATCCGAGCTACGGCCGGCGCCGGGGAACTGAGCTACGACCGGCCCCGGGGGATTCTGAGCTACGACCGGCGCCGGGGAACTGAGCTACGACCGGCGAATGCGCGAGGCCAACTCCAGCACGGCGCGGCCGTGGCGGAAAACCCGTACCGTGCCCGAGGTTTGCGAGACCACCACGGCGATGGCCGAGGTCTCGTGGGTGATGCCGGCCGCGGCCATGTGGCGCGAGCCCAGCCCCAACGGTATGCGCACGTCCTTCTCCTCGAAATTGAGATAGCGGCCGGCGGCCAGGACCACTCCATCTTCGCGTAGGACGAAGGCCCCGTCGAGCACGGCAAAGGCACGCAGCGCCCGCTTGACCTCGGGACTCAGCATGTTGCGCTCGTCCTCCGAGTAACCCTGGAAAGGGTTGAGACTGAGCGGCCGCGACTGCTCCATCACCTTGTTCGAGTCGCCGATCACGAAGAGCGCGCCCACCGGTCGCCCCTCCCAACCCTCCACCCCGATGGTGACCGCCAGATCGATGAGCGATTCGAGAATTTCGGCGGACACGCCCTCGGTGCGCAAGAAGCCGAAGCCCACGTCTTCGTCATCCGGCCCGACGTTGACCACCAGAATGGAATCGGGCTTGCCCACCGGCCGAGCCGAGAGCAACGCCACCACCACGTCACCTTCGGCGTAGATGCCGCGCGCGATACCACTCACGATAGCAAGCTTCAGCTTCTCCGCCCGGCCGAGGTCGTACTGCGGCAGCGAGATAACCCGCACCCCCGAGGCTTCGACCACGGCCCGCTGCGCTTCGCTCACCACCGCCTGCACGAGCTTTTTGCGTGCGCTCGCCTTCCCGCGAAAGACATCCTCGGGCAGGAGCAGGTCACCGACGTAGAGCAGATGGTCGAAGCTGCGCTTCGAGGCCAAGGCCACGGCGGACTTCATGAGCTCTATGTGGCTGGCCTGCGCTTTCGGCATGACGAGAAGACCATGATGCTACGCCAAGTCAGCGGCTTGGTGAAGAGTCGCGTTGGTCGATAGGCGCCAAGGCCGTTTTCCCGGCCAGACGTAGGCAGGACCGCGGGCGAGACGGTGGGCCAGAGCATAGGCAAGAGACCGTGGGCGCGGGCAAGACCGTGGCCCGCTACTCGCTCGTGCTCGCCAGGGCGACATCTTCCCAGCCCACGGGGCGAGCATCCAGCCTGAGACGGATAACGCGCAGGTCGGGTAGGCGAGCCAGGACATCGTCGAGCGCGGGGGCTTCCTCGCGCCGGGCCAGCCCGACGATACGGGCCGAGCCGAAACGGTAGGCCCCGGACGGCGGCAAAGGCGGAAGAGCCAGCAAGAAGCCCAACCTTCCCTCTTCGGCCGGCGGTAAACGAACGAACGAGGCCGGCACGTCGGGGATGACGACCGTGTCCAGGACGGCCGGGCTGGCGGCCCGGTCAAGCTTGATCGCCAGGTCCAGGTCTTTCACCCCACTCCGCACGAGGAATACCCGTCCCCCACGGGCCACACCCTGATTCACCGCCGCCACCGCAGCGCGCACGGCCTGCCGGTAGACCGTGATATCGGCCGCGCGCCGGTTCGCCGCCAGCGCGCCAAACCCGAGCTGCGCGGCCAGGATCGCGACGGTGAGCCATACCGCGTTGGCCTGTCGCAAGGCCAGCGCCAGAAGCAACATGAGCGGGGCGGTCGCGCCGTAAAAATAGCGCGCCCCCACCACCCATCCCGCGGCGGATAACGGGGCAAGGGCAGCCAGCGTCCAGATGGCCAAAACTCGCGTGAGCTCGGGCGGGCTTGGCCCGACCGAGCTCGCCCGCGGGGGTTCTAAAGGACCCTCCCAGGGTCCTTTTCCTAATAGTCGCGTGATCGCCCGCGGGGGTTCTAAAGGACCCTCCGCCAACCTTGACCGCCGCAGCACTACCACGATGAACACCAGGAGCAAGCCCCCCATGGCCCAGGCTGCCCAGTCAGGCAGCGGATCGTAGGCGGAGAGCGCGTGCAGAAGCCCGCTCAGGATCTGGAGAGCCACCGCCCAGAGCGGAGCTCTGGCGTCGTTGCTGCCGCCCATGCCGCCCAGCACAACGCTGCGCACAATCAGGTAGAGGGCTGCGACGATCAGAAATGGGAGGGTGTCGACCAGCAACGCGCGAGCACGGGCCGAGCCTGCCCTCCCGTCGCGACAGCGGATGAGGCAGCCAGAGGAACCGATCATGAGGGGCAGAGCCAACGCCGTCTCCTTGCTCAAAAGCCCTAGAATGGCGAAGAGGAGCGAGCTCGCAAGCGCCAGCGGCCGCGGCCACGGTGAAAGCCAGCAGGCCAGCGCGGCCAGCATGGCGGCCGTCGCCAACAAGTCGGTGCTCGCGGCAAACCAAAGAGCGGCCTCCCGCGCCGCGGGCGCGAGCAAGAACAAAACCCCGGGAAGCAGCACGCTGATGGAGCGAGCAGTTGGCTTGCCGGTGAGAGCCGCGAGACGCTCGGCGATGATAACCAGCAGGGCCGCGCAGGCACAATGCAGCGCAAACGCCATCAGGGCGAACGGATACGCGCTCCCGCGACCAATCCGCTCCAGCACCCACCACAGCAGCATGGGCAGCGGCCGATAGTACTCGCCGCCGTGCTTGTCGTGCACGAAGGCGCGCCAGGGATTGGGCTCGAGCCTGGCGAAGGTCCGAAAAAGGTGGTCATCGCCGAGGAAAGTCGTGGCCACTACGAAGTCGCGCCCCACCACGGCCACCGCCAACAATAGGCCCGCCCACACGATTAGGCGGTGGCGCGCGCGGCGAGGTATCATCCCGCCATGCTAGCAACAATCGCGTGTGCCGCGCTTCTTCTCGCGGGCCAGCCGCCCGCTAAGCTCGAGCCCGAGCTCGGGCGAGAGATGACCGCGATCGTGGTGGCCATCAACAAGGCGCTTGGCCTCGAAAGCTGGACCAGCCAGGGCGAGGAACCTTGCGTGGATCGCGGGGGGCTCGAAGCCACCGCCAAGAGCGTCGATGCCCAGGACGCCCGCGCCTGTGCCGAAAGTGCGATTACCAAGGGGTTTCCCAATCTCGGCAAGGAATACTTCGTCGGCATCCCGATGGCCGACATCGGTCCCGTCACCGTCTTCGCCGTCGGCCAGAACGACGCCGCCGGCTGGGGGGCGTACTCCTGCGACCCGACCCGCAAGTGTCCTCCCACCAAGCTCTCCGCCGGGTCCAAGCAGGCCAAGCGTCTGGCCGACCGCTACCGCCGCGCCTGCCAGGACGCGAAGACGCTGTGGTTCCCCGATCGGAATGGCGCCTGCTCCGGCGTGGCTACCTCGACCGGTGCCGGAGGAGCGTCGTCCGCCCCGTAACCGACATAATCGTCGAACCAAGCCTCGGTAAGATGCCACGACTTTTGCAGTGGTCAAGATGGGCTAGCCCGACTATTGTAGCCGCCCGAACGTTTCCCACTCGACCGTCAAAGTTCGGAGAAGAAAATGGCCAAGCTGACCGGTAAAGCTCTTGTCGCGCAGGGCGGTGGCCCGACCGCGGTTATCAACCAAAGCGTGGTGGGCGTCGTGCTCGAGGCGCGCAGGTTCCCTATCATCACCCATGTCTACGGTGCCCGCCACGGCGTGCGCGGCGTGCTCGAGGAGAGATTCCTCGATCTGTCCGAGGCCACCGCGCAGAACCTGGAGGACGTGGCGGTCACACCCGCTTCCGGCCTGGGCTCCACTCGCGACAAGCCTGACATCGAGTATTGCCAGAAGATGTTCAAGGTCATGCAGGCGCATGACATCCGCTACTTCTTCTACTGCGGCGGCAACGACTCGTCCGACACCTGCCGCATCGTTAACGAGCAGGCCAAGACCACCGGGTACGATCTGTGCTGCATACACGTGCCCAAGACCATCGACAACGATCTGGTCGGCACCGATCACTGTCCAGGCTTTGGCTCGGCGGCCAAATTCGTCGCCCAGGCTTTTGCCGGGGCCAACCTGGACAACCGCGCCCTGCCCGGCGTGTATATCGCCGTGGTCATGGGCCGCCACGCCGGCTTCCTCACCGCCGCCGCGGCCTTGGGGCGCAAGTTCGAGGACGACGGGCCCCACCTGATCTATCTGCCCGAGCGGGCCTTCGATCCCGACAAATTCGTGGCCGATGTGCAGAAGGTCTACGACCAGCTTGGTCGCTGCGTCATCGCGGTATCCGAGGGCGTCAGCGATAAGTCGGGCGCGCCCATCATAACTACCCTCAAGGGAGTGGAGAAGGACTCGCACGGCAACGTGCAGCTGTCGGGCACGGGTGCGTTGGGTGACCTCCTCGCCGATAGGATCAAGGCCAAGACCAAGATCAAGCGGGTGCGGGCCGATACCCTCGGCTACCTGCAGCGATCCTTCCTAGGCTGCATCAGCACGAGTGACGCGGAAGAAGCGCGCGCCGTCGGGCAGCGCGCCGTGCAGTTCGCCGCCATCCACGGTCAGGCCGGCTCGGTCGCCATCAAGCGAGTGGCCAACTACGCCGTCAACTACGAGCTCATCCCCCTCGAGTCGGTCGCGGCAAAGACCCGCCATATGGACGAGTCTTTCATCAACCCCGAGGGCAACAACGTGACCCAAGCGTTCCTCGACTACTGCCATCCGCTCGCGGGCGAGCTGCCAGTCCAGGACCGTTTCCAGGCCCCCCGGGTCGCCAAGATCTTGAGCAAGTAACAGTTTCCCGCCCGTCGGCTTCGCCGGCGGCAAAGGATCGCGGGAGGGTGGAGGAGCCCTCCCATGCTTCCCATCACACCACGCGCAAAGGACCAACCATCATGTCGGAGCAGGCTCTATATAAGGCAATTGGGCTCGTTAATACTCGTTCCATGTTCAACGCCGCCATGGCGGGCAAGTTCGCTATCCCCGCCTACAACTTCAACAACATGGAGCAACTGCAGGCCATCGTGAATGGCTGCGTTGAGTCCGACTCACCCTTCATCCTCCAGGTCAGCTCTGGCGCGCGAAAGTATGCCGACCAGACCCTCCTGCGCTGGATGGCCCAGGGCGCGCTGGAAATGATCAAGGCCCGGGGCAGCAAGCTGAAGTTTGCGCTCCACCTCGATCACGGCGACACCTTCGAGCTGTGCAAGTCGTGCATCGAGACCGGCTTCTCCTCGGTCATGATCGACGGATCGCACCACCCCTACGAGAAGAACATCGAGGAGACCCGCAAGGTGGTCGAGTACGCCCACCGCTATGACGTGACCGTCGAGGGCGAGTTGGGCGTTCTCGCCGGCATCGAGGACGACGTGGTGGCGGCCAAGTCGATCTACACCCAGCCCGATCAGGTCGTGGACTTCGTGACCAAGACCGGCGTGGACTCGCTCGCCATCTCCATCGGCACTTCGCACGGCGCCTACAAGTTCAAGCCGGCCCAGTGCACGCGCAACAAGGACGGCATCCTCGAGCCCCCTCCCCTTCGCTTCGACATCCTCGAAGAGATCGAGAAGCGCATCCCCGGGTTCCCCATCGTGCTCCACGGCGCCTCGTCGGTCGTGCTCAAGTATGTCGACATGATCAACAAATTCGGCGGCAAGCTGGACAACGCCGTGGGCATTCCCGAGGCCCAGCTCCGGCGCGCCGCCACCTCGGCGGTGTGCAAGATCAATATCGACTCCGACGGAAGACTGGCCATGACCGCTGCCATCCGTAAGGCCTTCGCGGAGAATCCGAAGGAGTTCGACCCGCGCAAGTACCTCGGGCCGGCCCGCGACGAGCTCAAGACGCTCATCATCGAGAAGAACAAGACCGTGCTCGGCTCCGCAGGCCACGGTCAGGCGATTTTCGCGTCATGAAGAACGGGCGGCCGGCCGCCGACCTGTCCCCCGATGTCCGCGGGCGCTCGGCCGCCACCCGGTCAGATAGCGCTCTCGAACGGGCGGCCAATGGCTTCGACAGCGCGAAGGTTCGTTGTATGATTGCGCCTCGTCAACTTGCGTAGCCGGGATCCACCTGCATCCAAGCCCAGCTATCCTTGCCGGTTCGGGCCGCGTTATGTGCTGCTCAAAGAGCTCGGCAAGGGTGGGATGGGACACGTCTTCATGGCGCTCACCGGCCAGGCCGGGGTGGAACGGGTGTGCGCGCTCAAGGTGCTCAAGGAAGTCCGGCCCGGGCGCGACGCGGAAGAGCTGACCCAGAGGTTTCTCGACGAAGCCAAGGTCGTGACCAAGCTGTCGCACGAGAACCTGGTCTATGTGTTCGACTTCGGCATCCACGAACGCCAGGGCTACCTGGCCATGGAGTACGTGCGCGGCAAATCGATCACGGAAACCTGGAATCGTTGCGCGGCCCGGCGTGATGGTTTCCCCATCGGGCTCTCCCTCTACTACATAGGCGAGCTGGTCTCGGCGCTATGGTACGCGGTGAATGTCGAAGGGCTGGGGCTCGTGCACCGAGACATATCGCCGTCCAACGTCATGCTCACCTACACGGGTGGGGTCAAGCTGATCGACTTCGGGCTGGCCAAATGGAAGACCAAGGTCGTGCAGACGGCGACCGGGGTGCAATGGGGCAAGGTCAGCTACATGTCGCCCGAGCAATACACGGGCAAGACCGTCGATCATCGCAGCGACCTCTTTTCCGCCGGGGTGATCTTGTGGGAGCTCATGACCGGGCGACAGCTGTTCCCGCCCGCGGAGAGCCGGGTACCGAGCGCCGAGCTGCCCCCGCCCTCGCGCTACACCCAGGACGTGCCCGCCGGTCTCGATCGCGTGGTCAGCAAAGCCCTGGCCATCGATCCTGCTCAGCGCTTCCAAACTGGCGAGGAGATGTGTGCCGCCCTAATGGCCGAGATGCCGAGCGAGGGCGGCGGCAAATTGCAGGCGGCGAGGTTCATCGCCCGCCTCTTCGAAACCGAGATCCGCGACGAGGCCGCCGAGCAGAGCGCCCTCATCGAGCGCGCCGGCCACCTCGATGACAGCGACGAGGCGAATCGCCGGCGCGAGTCCGCGTCAGACGAGCCAGGCGTGGCCGCGGCCACCATCAACGAGGGCCAGACCGCGATCGAGCCGCCCGACCAGCTCATAGGCAAGACCCTGAGCGACCGCTATTTCGTGCGCCGCCTGGTCGGCGAAGGCGCCATGGGCCGGGTCTACGAAGGCCACCATACCGGAATCGGCAAGCGCGTCGCCATCAAGATTTCCCACAAGGTGGAGCGGCGCCGATCGGAATTGGCCAAGCGTTTTCAACGCGAAGCCCTGGCTCCCGCGCAGATCGGCCATCCCAACATCGTCGACGTCACCGACTGTGGCACCACCCTAGCGGGCGAGTTCTTCTTCGTCATGGAGTTCATCGACGGCGTCAACCTGGACACCGTGATCAAACGCGACGGCCAGCTCGCCATCGAGCGCGCGCTCGCCATCACCACCCAGATCTGCCGCGCCCTCGACGCCGCCCACCGGGCGGGCATCATCCACCGCGATCTCAAGCCTTCCAACGTGATGCTGGTCAGGTCGCAGGACCAGGAAGAAATGGTCAAGGTGCTCGATTTCGGGGTAGCGAAGTTCCTGCATGACACTGGCGATGCCGCCAACCTGACTCTGACCGATGCCACGGTCGGCACGCCGAAGTACATGGCGCCAGAGCAAATTCGCGGCGGAGGCAAGGTCGACTTCCGCTCCGACATCTACTCGCTCGGCGCGATTCTGTACACGGTGCTGGCGGGCGGCCACCTGCCCATCGAGGGCGCCAGCGTCGACGAGATCTGGCAGCGCAAGCTATCCCGCGATCCGCGCCCGCTGCGCGATTATCGTTCGGATCTCCCGCAAGACCTGGAAGATCTCGTGCTGCGCTGCCTGGCGCGCGATCCCGACCGTCGGCCACAATCCGCCGAGGAGCTCAAGAAGCGCCTGGTGGTCCACCTGGAAGATATCCGCGCCATGGGCGACAGCATCCTCGGCATGCGCTCGCCGTCCAAGACCGAGCTCCTGAGCGAGCGCAAGCGGCGTCGCGCCCGCATCGGGAAGGCCATGGGCGCCGCGACAGCGCTGGCCAGCGCGATTCTGGGTGTTATGATCGTCGGACATCCGTCTCGCTCCCGAGCTCCCCTGCCCGGCGCGCTGCCGGCCCAAGCTCCCGGGCCTGGGCTCGCGGCCGCAAGACCAGCACCAGGGCTGCCTCCCGCGCAGGTGGCACCGCCCACGGCAAGCCCCAGCCTGACGGCAAGCCCCAGCCTGACGGCAAGCCCCAGCGCCGCGGCGAGCCCCACCGCGGCTGACCCCAGCCTGATGGCGGGCTCCGGGGCCGCGGCGAGCCACAGCAAGACAAGCCCCGCGGTGGCGAGCCGCGCCACCGTGAGCTCCGGCACAGTAAGCCCCGGCAGCGCCGCGGCGGCAGCAGCAGCAGCGGCGGGCGCCTCCGCGCCACCGCCAAGGCTGGCGGGCCCTGCTCCTGGGCTTGAGCCGGCGAGACCGGTGGGCAAGCGGACTAGGCCGGCCAAACCGGGCCAAGCAACGGCGCAAAGGGACTTGTCCCAGCGCAAGGCGAGGGAGGTTGCCACCTCCGCCCAGTCCATGCCTCGCCTAGTATCGGCGCCCAAGGCCCCGCCTGCGGACGACGAGGTCCTGGCGACCATCCACAAGGCCGAGGCCGCCTTCAGCGACAACCACCTGGCCATGGCTCGCCTCGACGCCATGCAGGCCGTGACCGCGAGCGGCCACGCTCAGCCCACCATACGCGCGCGCGCCCACGTCATCATGGGCAAGGTCGAGCTGGCCTCGGAGCAATTTCCCCAGGCGGCTGAATCGTTCAAGCGCGCCCTCGCCCTCGACCCCGGCAACGCCCTGGCGAAGCGGGGCCTCGAGCGCGCCCAAGAGGCGCAAGGTGTGCGCAACGGGGCGCTGGACTCGGCGGGAAGCAAGCGATGAAGGTGGCGCTGCTATAGGCCCCGACCCGTTATCCGTGCGTCCACTGGCGCACCACTTCGAACATCGCGATAGCGGCCGAGGTGGAAAGATTGATGGAGCGCAGGCCCGGCTCGGCCATGGCGATACGCACCGTGTGCTGGGCGTGACGATCCAGCAAGGACTCGGGTAATCCGACACTCTCTCGCCCGAAGATCAGCGCCACCCGGTCGGGATAGCGCACGTCCCAGTGCAGACGAGAGGCACGCGAGGAAAAGAAGAAGGGCTCGCCCAGATCTGGCAAGCTCGCCTCGAGCGCCGGCCAGCTCGGCCAGACCTTGAGGCGCACCAAGGGCCAGTAGTCGAGGCCAGCCCGGCGCAAATAGCGGCTGTCGAGGGAAAAGCCCAGCGGCTCTACCAGGTGCAGGCACGCCCCCGCGGCCAACGTCGTCCGTCCGATATTGCCGGTGTTCCAGTGGATCTCCGGCTCGACGAGAATGACGTGCAGGGATGACACAGTTGCGCTGGACCGATCGGTTCCCCGGGCTGGCTAGCGCAGCTCCGGCTGTCGATATCCGCTCTCCGGCCGGGAAAATGCAAATCCCTGCAGCAAGTCCACTCCCGCATCGAGCATGGCGTCACGCTCGGCAATGGATTCGATGCCCGCTGCAATAACCCTGGTATTCATGGCGAGGAATTCCGCCGTCATGGTCGTCAGTATAGCGCACTGCTCGGACCGCTCGGCCGCCCCACGCACCAGCGACAAGTCATACTTCACGAACTCGGGGCGGAGGCGGGCAAACGAGGACAGGCCCGGATATCCCGGACCAAGATTGTCGAGGGCCAGGCGAAAGCCTAGCTTGCGCAGCGCATCCGCACGCGGTTCCAGCTGCTCGATGCCATCGAGCAAGGCGTGCTCGGATATCTCGAGCACGACGCGCTTAGCAAACTGCGAAAGCGGTGCGGCGGGCGAGAAAAGGTCGCTGTCGAGCATCTCGTGCGGGTGCAAGTTCACGAAGACGTACTCGGCCGGGGCTCTGGTCATCGAACGCGCCACGCGCTCGCGCACCAAGCGACCGATCTGGTCTATGCGCGATAAGCGCTCGGCCACGGCCAACACCGAGGCGGGATCGGGCAGCTGGGGATCCGAGCTGCGCAACAAGGCCTCGTGCCCAATGACACGCCGGCTCGACCAGGAAACGATGGGTTGAAAAGCGATGGAGAGCCGGTCGAAGGCTTGCTCGAACGCCACCTCGAGAGCGGCGCGATCACCCATTTGACTCCAATGGCCACCCAGGACGCGGAAGGCCTGCCGCCGCACGCGCGCCAGCGCATGCAGCTTCACCGCATAGGCCAGGTGCGCCCCCAGAGCGGCGGGAACGAGCGGCTTGACCAGATGACAAAGTGCGCCGTACTCCACCACTACCGCGGCCAATCCCTCCTGCCCGCCGTCACTCGCAAGAATCAACGGCAGATCGAGAAAGCGCTTCCGCACCAGCCGCAACAGGGCAAGGGGATCGAGCTCAGGCAGCGCCACATCAGCCAGCACCACGTCGTAGTCCTTGCCCTGCAGCCGCGCCCGCACCTCCGCCCCGTTTTGCGCGACGTCAACAGCGAAGCCAAGAGCTGCAATGGCCTCCCCGTGGGCGTGCAGGTGCCGATCCGGACCGTCGGCGAACAAGACCCGCGGCTCTTGCGCATCCTGCCCTCGGCTCTCGCTGCCCGCCATCCCCGCCACCACCTGCGACCGCGCCGGCGCCCCGCCTTCGGGGACTTGGCTGGCAATCGCCGCAGAGATTCTCGTGGAGCCCACCCCTCAGTATTATCATGGTCGGGCAGGCCATGCGCCCGACCGACCCGCCCAACACTTTATGACCGACCCGCCTGAGAATGCGCCCACGCCCGCTACGGGGGAGACCCTGACCAGCCAGGTCAGCCACTTCCTCGAGCTGTCTTCGGAAGGTCTCTGGCGCTTCGATATCCATCCCCCGATCGCCACTTCTAGCGCCGTGCATCAGCAGGCGGCAGCAATCATCGACCGCGCCCGCATCCACTTCTGCAACGACCTGTTCGCCCGGCAATTCGGCTTCGCTGCGGCCGACGCCATGCATGGCATGAGCTTCGGCGAGCTCTTGTCCAGCTCGCGCGAGGAGCAGCTCGGGTTCGTGGTGGCGTTCATCATGTCTGGCTATCGTCTCGACAATCTCCTTCTGTCCGAGCACCGACACGACGGCACCATCTTCCGCTCCCTCAACAACCTGTCGGGTGATGTTACCGACGGTCAGCTCGTGCGCATCTGGGGGGTCAAGCGCGAGGTCACCGACCTGGTGGCCGCCCAAGAGGCTTTGCAGGAGGCCAAGGACCACGCCGAGCAAATGATCGAGCTGGCCAGTATCATGGTGGTAGGGCTAGATGGCCAAGGCCGGGTACGGGCCTTCAACCGCACCGCCGAAAGTGTCACCGGGTACGCACGGGCCGATGTGGAGGGCAAGAACTGGTTCGCGGTCATCGCCCCCCCCAAGCTCTATCCCCAGGTCGAGCTGGAATTCCGCCGGCTCCTGGCCGGGGGCGAGCCCAGCACCTTCGAGCTGCCCCTGCTGACCGCGACCGGCGATGAACGCTACATCGTGTGGCAGAATAATCCCCTCATCGAGGCGGGCAAGGTGACCGGCACCATATCGTTCGGCCTCGACATCACCTCGCGACGGCGCACGGAAGAAGCACTGCGCACCCTCAACGAGCAACTCGAGCTGCGCGTCGAAGAACGCACCGCCGCCCTGGCCGCGGCCAATCGCGAGCTCGAGAGCTTCGCCCATTCCGTCTCGCACGACCTGCGTGCACCCTTGCGCTCCATAGACGGCTTCACCCAGGCCCTGGTCGAGGACTACGGCGCCGCTCTCGACGAGCAAGCCCGCGACTACTGCCACCGCGTGCGCAAGGCGGCCACCCGCATGGGCGAGCTCATCGACGACCTGCTCCTGCTCTCGCGCATCACCCGGACCGAGATGCGCATGCAGAACGTCGACCTCACGGCGATGGCCAGCGACATCCTGGCCCAGCTACGCGAGCGCGAGCCCGAGCGCCGCGTGCACAGCTACGTGCAGGCTGGCCTGCGCGCGCGCGGCGACGCGGGCCTTCTCCGCATAATGATGGAGAATCTTCTCGACAACGCTTGGAAGTACACCCGCAAGGCCGTCGAGGCCGACATCGAAGTGGGGGCGCGCTGGGACGGGAGCAAGCAAGTCTTCTTCGTGCGCGACAACGGTGCTGGCTTCGACATGGCCCAGGCGGGCAAGCTCTTTGCGCCCTTCCAGCGTCTGCACTCTGCCCAAGACTACGCCGGCACCGGCATAGGTCTGGCCACCGTCCAGCGTATCGTGACCCGTCACGGTGGCCGGGTGTCGGCCTCCGCCCAAGTCGGCCAAGGCGCCGTGTTCGAGCTCACCCTGCCGTCACATGGTTGACCGAACGTCAGCGGTTTGACGTCGCGGGGCCGTCGGAAAGCTGACACTCGGCCGAAAGCCGTCAGAAATGTGATTTTCCGACGGCGAATTCCCTCAAGCTGAGGTGTCGGGCGCCGATGGACTACTCGACAAATGGCAGAGATCGACCTCACCCAGGGCAGGGGAGCCGCGCAGTATTCTTCCTCGACGGGCTCGGGGTTGGCGGCGGGAGAGGTCGACGCCATCATTGGTCAGACGCTTGGCTCGTTCAGGATCCTGTCGCTGCTCGGAGAAGGCGGCATGGGCCGTGTCTATCTGGCCGAGCACGTCCTCATCGGCCGGCGGGCCGCCATCAAGCTGCTCGCGGCGGAGATCGCGGGCAATGAAGACGTGGTCTCGCGCTTCTTCACCGAAGCCCGCGCCGTCAACGATATCAGGCATCCCAACATAGTCGAAGTTACCGACTTCGGCAGCTTCGGCAGCCAACCCTACCTGGTCATGGAGTTACTCGACGGCGAGACCCTCGAGCAGCGGCTGGCCCGGGTCGGCTGCCTCGACCTGGAAGCCGCCGCGCGCATGGTGGTACAGGTCGCCTCCGCGGTGGGCTCCGGTCATCGGCACGGCTTGGTCCACCGCGATCTCAAGCCAGCCAACATCTTCCTGCGCGCCCACCCCGACTATCCCGATTTCGTCAAGGTACTGGATTTCGGCATTGCCAAGCTGGTCACCCGTGATAGCAGCGTACGCCATCACACCGAGGTGGGAGCTCTCATCGGAACGCCCGCCTATATGTCGCCCGAGCAATGCCTGGGCGACAGCCAGCTCGATCATAGAAGCGACATCTACTCGCTCGGTGTGGTCCTCTACCAGACCGTCACTGGGCGCCTGCCCTTTAGCGCCGCAAACCCAGGACGCTTGATCGTCTGCCACGTGCATGAGCAGCCTCCCGCGCCACAGGCGGTCAATGGCAACGTCTCCCCCGGGTTGAGCGCGATCATCCTCAAGGCCATGGCCAAGAAGCCAGAGCAACGGTTCGCCTCCATGCTCGAGCTGCGCGAGGCGGTCCTGTTGGCCGCGCCCACTGCCTCACCTTTGCCCTCGCTCACGCCGCCACCCCTGAGCTTCCCCCCGGGGCACACCACCCTGCCCGCCTTCTCGAGCTGTGCCCAGGCAACCGTCCCCACGAGCGTAACACCGGTGGTCGAGCACGCAACGACGCCCACGGGGGATGGCCCGAGCTTGGCCAGTCGCCTCATCGAGATCGTCAGATCCCGCACCGCCACGGACGTCGACCTAGACTTGCCCACCTTGCCTCGCTCGATCTTGCGCGGCCTCGACCTGCTCGGCGCCCCTGATTTCTCCTTCCGGGCCATGGCGAGCTTGCTCGCAACCGATGCCAGGCTGGCCGCGCAGCTCACCCACATTGCCGACGCTACCGGTCCCTGCCATGCGCCGGCCCGCTCGCTCGAGCAAGCCATCGCGCGCCTGGGCGCGGAGGGCGTGCGCACGGGACTGCTCGAGAGCGCGCTGCGGCCCTTGCTCGAAAACGCAGCACCGCGGCTGCAGGTCGTGTGCCGGCAACCCTGGCCCCACGCCCTGGCCGTTGCCCTCATCGGCAAGCGCCTGGTACACCTGCGGGGCAACGCGGACGAGCACATGCTCCTCGATGGCTACCGCAGCGGGCTCTTCCACGATGCCGGCAAGCCGATGACCGCCAACCTCCTCTTCGCGATCGAACGACAGATGGCCAATGGCAAGGGGCGCAAGCTCATCGGCGAAGGAGCGCTCACCGCTTGTGTCGATCACTGTCATGCGGTGCTGGGCGCCCGGCTGGCGCGTAGCTGGGGACTCTCGCCGCGTGCCGCCGCCGCCATTGCCATGGTCGGAGCGGCAACTCCCGGCGGAGAATACCTGGCGGGCGTGCTGCGCTTGGCCCACGCCCTGGCTTGTCAAGCCGGCTTCCACACCCGGCGGGACGAGCTCGATCGTTCGCGTCTGCTCGTAGACGATGCCCGGCGAGACCTGGGCCTATCCGAAGAATACTGTCACCGCGCCCTGGAGGGGATCAAAGATGCTGTCGCGCACAGGTTATGAATGTCAGGGCACAGGAGCTGCGCTCCGCCTCCGGTTGCAGGAGGTGAGTCGATGCCCATGAGCGCCACCAATCCCACCCTTACCCCCACCCCCGTGCTGGTCGGCACCGGCATAGTGTGCGCCCCCGACTCCCCCATCGCCGACGTCATGCGCGCTTGCGCCCGTATAGCCGCCAGCGATGCCACCGTGCTGCTCACCGGCGAGACCGGGACCGGCAAGGAGGTCTTCGCCCGCATGGTGCACCAGAACAGCCCACGCGCCAAGCGCACCTTCGTGCCCGTCAACTGTGCGGCGATCCCCGACGCGCTCCTGGAAAGCGAGCTGTTCGGGTACGTGCGCGGCGCCTTCACCGGCGCCGTCACCGCCCGGCGCGGACGCGTGGCGATGGCCGAGGGCGGGACGCTGTTCCTCGACGAGATCGGCGACCTGCCGCTTACCCTGCAGGTCAAGCTCCTGCGCCTGCTCCAACACCACACCTACGAGCCGGTGGGCAGCTCGGAGTCGGTGCAGGGGAATTTCCGCCTGGTGGCCGCCACCAACCGCGATCTCGGCGAGGATGTGCGCGCGGGCCGCTTCCGCCACGACCTCTACTACCGTCTGCACGTGTGTCCACTGATGTTGCCACCCTTGCGCGAGCGCAGAGCAGATATCGCTCCCTTGTTCTTCCACTTCTGGCAATTGCGCGGCGAACGTCGCCCGGTTGCCCCCGCGGTTATTCACCAGCTCGAAGGGTATGCCTGGCCGGGCAACGTGCGCGAGCTAGAGAATCTGGCCGAGCGGCTGTCGGTCTGCAGCGAAGGTCACAGCATCGGCTTGGCCGACCTGCCCCGCCCCTTCCTGGGCGAGGGCGCTCCCCGCTCGATCACCCCGCCTCCGTTCGACCCTGGCCTCCTCCCCTCGGCCGGAACCCTGGCCGAGCTGGCCGAGCGGCCGCGGGAGGCTCCCCACGATGATCTGCTTGGCGACTCGCGCGACGGTGCGCGAGAAGAAGTGGGGGACGATACCGACGAAATCGCGCTAGACTCGGGCACCGATGATTACGCCCCGCCGCTGCTGACCCCGCTGCCGAGCCCCGGAACCCTGGCCGGCCCGGCGGACGAGATGGGGCCGCCCAGCGCGCCCCCACCCTCGTTCCTCCTACCCGAGCCCAGGCTGCCCGTCGATTTGCCCCGTCTCTTGCGCGAGGCGGAGGAAGCCTACATCAAGCTGGCGCTCGATCAGGCGGGTGGCAACAAGAAGGAAGCGGCGCGCCTGCTCGGCATGGGACGAACCACCCTCGTGGAGAAGCTGCGTCGTAAAGCTGCCCTGGCGTGCGAAAGAGCATAGCCGGGCGAGCAGAGCCCGCGCCAGGCGAGTGACACGCCAACCTTGCGGCGGGCACCCGCGACAAGCAGCTGACGGCGGGCTCAACCGAGAGACCCGGAGGCAGATCCCCCCGCGACCCGGCTCGGTCGGGCCAAGCCCGCCCGAGCTCACGCGTGACCCTTTGCCCTGTGCTGCTCGTCTTCTCCTGTCTCCAGCCTGGGTTAAGGCCGAATTCCCGCCGGATCGGCGGGGCTGGCTTCGCCCCGTCGTCATCGTGACAGGGCCGGCGGCATGACGGCTGCATTGCTGACAGCAATATGGCCACTCTGCTTGCCATGCTCCTGGCGCTTGCCGCCGAGCCCGCGACCGAGCCCGAACGGGTGACCACGGTGGCCTCGGTCGAGCGCCTACCCCTGGCGCTGCCCGCGAACCGCGTGGCCGTGGCGGTGGACTCCCTGGCCATGCGCATCACCCTGAGCGCCACCGCCGATGCCCACGCTCTCCAGCAAAGGCTAATCGCCAGCCATCCCCAGCTGTGCCCATTCGTCGAGCGGGAGGGCAACACGGTCATCCTCGATTGCCGCACGCCCCGCATCGAAGCTCGACTCGATGCCAGCGCAGGCAAGGCCGTGCTCGAGATCCGCGAGCTGCGCGGTCTACCGGTGAACGAAAGCGGTAACCAGATCTGGTTCTTCTACCACCCCATCGCCCTCCACCTGGGCAGCGGCTGCCCGGGTGATACCCCGGTCGCGCGGGGAGAGTGCTTCTTCAAAGCCGGCCACTTCACCGACGCCGCTCTCGAATTTCGCAAGGCCCTGTCTGGCGAAAATCGGCGCTTTGCCGACCTGCGCTTGGGCGACATCTCCTTGCGCACCGGGGACCCAGCCACCGCGGCGGGGTGGTACAAGATGGCAGGCCGCTACGGCAGCTACGGCCGCATGGCCCAGGCACGGCTGTGCGAGCTCGGCGGCACTTGTCTCGGGGAGCTGCGCAAGAGCACTTTCGACGCCTCGCTCTTACCCGAGCCCTTGCGCACGGAGATGCTCCTGCGTGCCGCGCGGGCAGCCGCCTATGTCGGAGCTGTCAAGGACGCCATGACGGCCCTGCTCGAAGCCGTCCACTCCAATTCCCACATTTGCCAGGACGACACCAGCCTGCTCTGCCGCCGCCTCGTGCTCTTCGCGCTGAAGTTCCCCGATCGCGACGGCGCCGTCGAGGCGCTGGAGGCCTACCTCGACCTGCCCTCGCGCACCGAGGGCGCATTCGCCATCGCCATGGTGCGCGCCGCGGCGGAAAAGGCACTCGACCTCGGCGCGCCGCTGTTCGCCGGCAACCTGCTGGCGGCCAGCGCGCCCTGGGTGGAGGCGGTCGACGTGGAAGCCCTAGCCGATCACCTGCTGCGCGCGGCAGAGATGTACCTGGCCGCCCAAGATCTGGCGCGCGCCCGCACCCTCTTCGAATATGCCGACGGACGGATCGGGCAAAAGCGCATGGGGGGACCGCGTTGGGCGGCCGTGATTGCCGTGGTCGGCGACCAGAAGCCGCGTGCCCGCGGCGCCCAGGGCGCGACCAGCGAGACCGCCCAGGACCTCGCCCGGGCCTACACCGAGATTTCGCGCTCACTGCGCTTTCGCCAGAGCCAAAACCAGCCTTCGACGGAGTCACCATGATCCAACCTTCGTTCCCCATGCCGGCGCGGCCCGAGGCCCCCTCCCCCATTGCAGGCAGTCAGGCGATGCAAGACATCTTGGCCGCCGTCGAAGACGTCGCCCGCGCCAATACCACGGTGCTCTTGCTCGGCGAAAGTGGTACGGGCAAAGAGGTATTTGCTCGCCACATCCACGCCATCTCCCCGCGGAGTAGCGGCCCTTGGGTGGCGGTTAATTGCGCCGCGCTGCCCGGTGACCTGCTCGAAAGCGAGCTCTTCGGGCACGAGAAGGGCTCCTTCACCGGGGCGGCCGACCGGCGGGTGGGCCGCATCGAGCAGGCCGATCACGGGACCCTCCTGCTCGACGAAATCTCGGAGATGCCCATCGCCCTGCAGGTGAAGCTCCTGCGTGTGCTGCAGGAGCGCGAGCTCGATCGCGTGGGAGGGGCGCGCCCGATCCCCATCGACGTACGGGTCATCGCCACCTCGAACCGGGATCTCGCCACCCTGGTGGCGCGTGGGCACTTCCGCGCCGACCTCTACTATCGCCTTTCCGTGTTCCCCATCTGCCTGCCGCCCTTGCGCGAGCGGCGTGCCGACATTCCCGCCCTGGTGACCTCGCTAGCCGAGAATATCGCCGCTCGCCTCGGCCGGCCAAGTCCTCTGCTCACCGACGAAGCCATGGCCGAGCTCGCCGCCTACGACTTTCCCGGCAACGTGCGCGAGCTGGCTAACATCCTCGAGCGCGTCTTGGTCCGCTGCCACCAGTCGACGGTCCCCGTCGAGCACATCGCAGCCGCCCTGACGGCCGAGGGGCTCTCGCCCCTGCACGCACTCTCCGGACCCGGCCAGGCCACCCCGCCACCCGAACCGGCTACTCCCGCACCGGTGCTGACCGCCGAGGCGAGCCCCAGCCCAGCCGGCTTGCCCCTGGCGCTGGCCGATCTGGAAAGGTTGGCGATCCTCGAGGCCTTGCGCCGGGTCGACGGCAACCGCACCCACGCCGCCCGTCTCCTCGGCATCAGCCTGCGCACCCTGCGCAACAAGCTGCGGGTGCTACGCCTGTCCGGCGTGCTCGCCCCCGACGGGCAACTGCTGCCGGGCATGGCGCAAAGCCCGCTTTTCGGTGCTCGAACCGTGGCACGCGAGTCGCAAGAGGAATCGGCAGCATGAGAGTCTTTGACGGAACTCTGGCGCGGCTCGAGCGCTCGCTCGACGTGCGCTTGGTCAGACAAAACGTGCTCGCCGCTAACCTGGCCAACGTCGATACCCCGGGCTTTCGCCCCAAGGATGTCGACTTCGCCGCCACCATGACGGCCATCGAAGGCTCGGCCGGCCATGGCGCCGAAGGGACGTCAAGCCCCGGCGGGACGGACGGGATGGGCGCGGGCGCTCCTGGCCAAGGCATCCCGGCCGATGACCTCCCCATCGTCGACGTGCCCGCGGGGGGGGCCTCGCTCGACGGCAACACCGTCGATTTGGACCGCACCATGGTGGCGATGGCGGAAAACGCTCTCCAGTACGCTGCCAGCGCGCGCGCGGCCGGCGTGAAGCTGGGCATTCTGCGCTACGTGGCCTCGGACGGCAATGGCTAGGCAAGAAAGGCGATCATGGACTTTTTGACGGCACTACACGTCAGTGGCTCGGGTCTCTCGGCGGAGCGCACACGAGTCAACCTCGCGTCCTCCAACCTGGCCAACGCGGAAACCACCCGCGGCCCCAATGGCAAGCCCTACCAGCGCCTCGACCCAGTCTTCGAGGCCATCCACATGGCCGGGCAGAACGAAACCCCCACCGTCGGGCAAGCCCCCCTCGGAGTCGAGGTCTCCCAGATCGTCGCCGACCAGACACCAGGCAAGATGGTCTACAGCCCTGACCATCCCGATGCCGATGCCGATGGCTTCGTTACCCTGCCCAACGTCAATCCCATCGCCGAGATCGTCAATCTGCTATCCGCTTCCCGCGCCTTCGAGGCCAATGCCACCGCCATCGAAACCTTGAAGCAAATGGCCTCACGCGGCCTCGACATAGCGAAGTAGGCCGCCGTGACCATGACCATCGACAGCGGCCAGCTCGACCTCCAGTACGATGAGGTTGAACGCAGCGGCGGGCTCGACCGCCTGGACCGGGCTGGCCAAACGGCGGACGCCTCCGATCCCGCCAGCCTAGACCGTTTCAAGAGCGAGCTAGGCAAGGCCATAGGCGAGGTCGACAAGCTGCAAGTGGCCGCCGACACCCAGGCCGACGCCGTGGCCCACGGAGCGGGCAATCTGCACGAGATGGCCCTGGCCCTGGAAAAGGCCGACGTGGCCATGCGGCTGGCCATGCGCATTCGCAACAAGCTGGTCGACACCTACAACGACATCATGAAGATGGGGATGTAGTCGATGGAACCGATCTTGAAGTCGCTCCGCGACGCCAGCAAGCGCTACGCGGAGCTCAACGCTGCGACCCGGATGCTGGTGGCGGGGGTGCTCTCGCTGGCCACCGTGGTCGCCGTGGTTGCCCTGGTTTTTGGCACCGGCGCGACCTACCAATACGCCTTCACCAACCTGGGGCCCGAGGACAGCACCGAGGCCGCCGCCGCCTTGAAAGCCGCCGGCATCGCCTTTCGCACCGAGGCAGGGGGGAGCGCCATCTCGGTGCCCGCCTCGCAGGTGCACGAGGCGCGTCTGATGTTGGCCGCGCAAGGCCTGCCACGCGGGGGTGGCGTCGGGTTCGAGCTCTTCGATCGCGGCGATTTCGGCGCCTCGGAGTTCACCCAGCGGGTGAATCTACGCCGGGCGACCGAGGGTGAGCTCGCCCGTACCATCTCACGCTTGCAGTCGGTGCGCTCGGCCCGCGTGCACGTGACCCTACCGGAAAAGGGCCTCTACCGGGACGACGATCGGCACGCCTCGGCCGCGGTGGTGCTCAACCTTCAGCCCGGCCGCACCATGGAGGAGCGCGAGCTCGCCGGTGTGCGCCACCTGGTGGCCTCCGCGGTCGCCGGGCTCAACCCTGATGCCGTGACGGTAGTAGATCAACGCGGCACCGTCCTTTCGGGCGACCAGTCGGCGTCAGCCAAGCTGGCCAAAGAGCAGCGTGACATCGAGTCCAGCCTGGAGCAGCGGATCACCGACCTGCTGGAGCCCGCCGTCGGCCGAGGTGCCGTGGTGGCCAAGATCACTGCCACCCTGGATACCACCGAGGTCGAGACCACCCAGGACAGCTACGATCCCGACACTGCCACGGTGCGGAGCGAGCACCACACCAGCGAGACGGTGAGCAGCGACGGGACCACCGGCCAGGGCGTGACGGGTGCCGCCGCCAACCAGCCCGTCGCCGCCGTCCCAGGAGGAGGCGCGGGGTCCGCGCGCACCCAGACTGCCCGCGACGATGAGAGCAAGAGCTACGAGATCGCCAAGAAGGTCACGCGCACCGTCTCGCGCGCCCCCCGCATCGTGCGCATCTCCGCCGCCGTCCTGGTCGATGGCAAAGACGGCAAACCCCGTCTCGAGGCCGAGGTGCGGCGGCTGGCCGACCTGGCCAAGAATGCCATCGGCTTCGATGCGCAGCGGGGCGACACCTTCGAGATCTCGAGCGCCGCCTTCACCCGGACCGACGAAAGCCAAGTTTCGCTGCCCATCTGGGACCGCGCCGACCTGTGGCGCCTGGGTCGCATGATCCTATGGGCCGTGCTGGCCACCCTGGGCATGCTGATCGTGTTTCGCATCTACCGACGCGCCACCTCGGTCTTGTCGATGATCAAGCCGGGCGCGCGAGTCGGCGACGTGCAGATGATGCTCGGGCGCAGCGAAGGCGGAGCCGCCGACCGGCAGGCCAACACCTTGGTACTGCGCGAGCAGGCCAAAGAGCTCAGCAAGACCGACCCGGCGCGCGCCGCCCACCTGCTGCGCGCGTGGGTCGAATCCGACGCCAGCAACAGATCACCCGAAACTGCCGCAAGGAGATAGCCATGCCCGAGAACGTCCTCGCCGAATTTCCGGCCGGCCCTGGTGCGCAACGAGCCGCCGCCGTTCTGCTCGGCCTTGGCCCCGACGTGACAGCACAGATCTTCAAGACCCTCGACGAGAGAATAGTGGAGCGCATCGCGGCAGGCGCGCGCGAGCTACGGCGTGACCCATCCATCATGCCGGCCGCCCTCGACGCCTTCGTGAGCGCCATGAACAGCGCCACCGTCGACGCGTATGGCGCCGACGGCCTCTTGCGCGAAGCCACTACCCGGGCCATGGGTCTCGATACCGCCAAGCGCATCTTCGACACGGCTAGCCCGAACCAGACGCCGGTGACGGAAACCTTCGCCGCCCTGAGCGAAGCTGACCCCGAAGCCCTCGCCATGCTGCTTTCGCGCGAGTTGCCCCAGACCGCCGCCGTGGTCCTCGGCATCATGGACCGAGGACGCGCCCTGGCCTTGCTCAAGCACATTCCCGTCGAAAAGCGCCCGCAAATCTTGCGCCGTCTCGCCACCCTGGACTCGGTGGCACCCGAGGTCCTGCACGAGGTCGGGCAAGGGCTGGCGGAAGAGCTTGCCGCCTCGGTGCCCGCCAACACCCGCAGGCTCGATGGTCACACCGTCGCGGTCGAGCTCTTGCGTGCCGTGCCGGCCGCGCAGCAGTCAGAGGTGGTGGGGGAAATCGAGAAAGACGACCCGGAGCTAGCCGCGGCTTTGCGGGGCAAGCTCTTTACCTTCGGCGACCTCACCAACCTGAGCGATCGCGACATGCAGACCCTGATACGCGAGATCGACATGGGACAACTGTCCACCGCGCTCAAGGGTGCTCCCGACGCCACCAAGCTGCGCTTCACCAAGAACATGTCGTCGCGCGCCGGCCAGATGATGGAAGACGAGATCGAGGCCATGGGTCCGGTCAAGCTGGCGGCGGTCGAGGCGGCCCAGGCCGAGCTGGTCAAGGTCGCCTTCGGTCTGGCCGAGCAAGGCCGCATCACCATCGTCAACCCGACCGATCGGATGGTCTAGCATCATGGCCGGCGCACAGGCTCTTCGCCGCCCGACCTTCCTGGGACGCGCGGCAACCGCGCCGAAGGTCGCGGCTGCCGCCTTCAAGACCGAGATCCGCCGGGTACCGGAGGTGGTCATCCAGGAGGAGGAGGAGAAAGAAGACGACGCGGGCAAGGCCAGCCAAGCTGCCCTCGCCGAGGCCCAGAGAATGGCGGCCCAGTGCGCGGAGAGGACGGCGGCGGCCATTGCCGTCCTGCGCGCCACCTCGGAGCGCCTGGCCGCCGAAGCGCGCAGCGACGCCCTCGAGATCGGCTTTCTCGTCGCCCGCCGCATCCTCGAGATGGAGCTCTCCACCAGCCCCGAGCCGCTGGTTAGCCTGGTCCGCTCCGCAATGCGCCGGCTGGGAGAATCGCGCACGATAGCTATTCGCCTCTCCCCCGCCGACGCCCAAACCGTGGCCGCGGCCATCGAGAGCCAAGGCACTCAGGCGGTAACGCCGATTGCCATCTCCAAGATCGACATCATCCCCGATGCCGGCCTGGGACGCGGTGACTGCCTGGTCGAGGGCGATCTGGTCACGGTGGACGGCCGCATCAGCGCCCGCATCGAAGAGCTACGCCGGTCGCTCGACACCGCCACCGAGGACAACCCGCCGTGAGCCTCATCAATCTCGCCGCGGTCAAGCGGAGCCTGGCCGAGGCCCAGTCTTGCGTGCTAGCCGGCAAGGTGACGCGCGCCTCGGGCATCGTGGTCGAAGCCGTGTTGCCCCAAGTCGCGGTGGGCACCTCGTGCGAGATTCGCATTGCCAACGGCCATGGCATCGCCGCCGAGGTGGTTGGCTTCTCGGGATCGAATGCCATCTTGATGCCCTTCGGCGACGTGCGGGGCATCGGCGAAGGCTGCCCCGTGATCCCGCGCGCCAGCGCCGGCGAAATTGCGGTAGGCACCCGCCTGCTCGGCCGGGTGGTCAACGCCGCCATGGAGCCGCTCGACGACAAAGGCGGTCTCGTCCTCGACACCCGCGTCCCCGTGCACTCGCTCGCTCCTCGCGCCATGAGCCGCAAGCGCATCGCCAAGCCACTGGTGCTGGGCATTCGTTCGATCGACTCCTGCCTGACCTGCGGGGAGGGACAGCGCCTGGGCATCATGGCCGGGCCTGGCATCGGCAAGAGCGTCCTGCTCGGCATGCTGGCGCGCAGCGCCGACGCCGATGTCATCGTGGTGGGTCTGGTGGGTGAGCGCGGACGCGAAGTACGGGAATTCGTCGAACGCGACCTCGGCCATGGCCTGGGTCGCTCGGTGGTGGTGGTGGCCACCGGCGACGAGTCTCCCCTGGTACGAGTGCGCGCCGCCATGTCGGCCACCGCGGTGGCGGAGTTTTTCCGTGACCAGGGTAAACGCGTGCTCCTGCTCCTCGACTCGCTGTCGCGCTTCGCCATGGCACAGCGCGAAATTGGCCTGGCCGCGGGCGAGCCCCCCACTTCCCGCGGCTATCCGCCTTCGGTCTTTGCCATGATCCCACGCCTGGTCGAGCGGGCAGGGAACAGCGAGAGTCAGGGCAGCATCACCGCGATGTACACGGTACTGGCGGAAGGCGACGATCTCACCGACCCGGTGGTCGATGCTTCGCGCGCCTGCCTCGACGGCCACATCGTGCTCAGCCGCCATCTCGCCATGGCCGGCCACTTTCCCGCCGTGGACGTGCTCGCCAGCGTAAGCCGCGTCATGAGCGACGTAGCCTCGCCCGACCACCGCGCCCTGGCCCGCCGAGTGCGCGACGTCCTGTCGGCGTACAAGGACGCCGCCGATCTGGTGGAGGTCGGAGCGTACGTGAGCGGCACCAACCCGCGTGTCGACGCCGCTCTGCGCTGCATCCACGAGCTCAACGCTTTCCTGCGCCAGGAACCCGGCGAGCGCTTCCCTCTAGAGGCGACCCTGTCACATTTGCGACAGGTGCTCGATGGCAAGGCGATTGCACCAGCGGCCAAACCAGAGAACCGTCGTGCCTAGTCTCTTGCTGCCATTCTGGCTCGTCTTGGCCGCTGCCGCGGACCCGCTTTCCCCTCCGCCGCTCGGGGCGCCGCCGGCCAGCGGAAGCGTGACCGAGCCGGACAAGGCGCAGAGCTCCCCGGTCAAGCCTACCAACCCGGAGAGGCCCAAGTCCCCTGACCCCGCCGCCTCCCCGGCCAAACCCGAGGCCACCCCCAAGGCCAAGTCGGCGCCGCCGGCCGCGCCCGACGAGCCCGAGGAGGAGGACTCCCCTCCTGCCAAAGCCAAGAGCGTGCACAAGCCAGCCCACAGGCAGGCGAGCAGCGAGCGGACCAACCCTGGCGACCACAAGAGCGCCTGGTCGGCGGATCGCTACGCGGCCATAGTGCCACCCGGGCTGACCCTTGCCGCTCTACGCGCGCAGTTGGCCAAAGGCCCAGCGGCCGATACCGGCACACCCACCGCGGATGGTCCCGGAGCCGCGCTCGCCGACATAGAACGCGCTCGCGAAGCCTTGCGGCAAGAGACTGCCCGTCTGGAGGCCTTGCTCAAGGCGACGGGCAATTGCACCGGTATGGTGGGCATGCCCATCGGCGATGGGCTGGCCACCGCTCCCACCGTCCCCGCGTCCGTCCTGCGCGAGACCCCCAGTGAACAGATCGACTCGGTATCCAAGGCGTTCAAGGGCATGAAACCGGAACAAGCAGCGCCCGTGGTAGCCCGCCTCGACCGCGCCCTGGCCGCGGAGATCATGCTGCGGATGAAGCCGGCCGACGCCGGCGCCATCCTGGGGCTGCTCAAGCCCGAGCTGGCGGCGGAGCTGGCCACCCAGATCGCAACCCGCCGTTCACCCTACGGCAAAGACAAGAAGGGAGCGGGCAAATGAACGGCCCCGCCTCCTGCCGCGTAACTAGCTATGGCGCCGGCGCGCTCGCGCCTGACGGCTCGGCCGGCAAAGAGGGCTCGAGCCGGGAAGATCCTGCCCAGCTCGGGGAAACTTTTGCCCACCTGTTAGGCAAGGCTACCCAGGACGACGGCGGCAAGACCGCCACAAGTGCGACACCGGTGGCAAAGAGCGCCACCCCGCCAGGCACCGCCCCGGACACCCTCACGCGCCGGCCGGGATACGATCGAGGTCAAGGACAGGCGGCCGAGACAGACGAGGTGGCCCAGGCCACCCAAGCAACAGCGACGACCGAGACGAAGGCGGCCTATACCCAGGCGACCGAGACGACAGAGAACACTCAGCCGGACGAATCGGGCGAGGGCCAGGAGGGGGAGCCCCAAGGGACCGAGACGCCAGCGGCCCCGGCGACCAAGCCGAGCGGGACCCCGGCGGTCCAGGCAAGCCAGACAATAGCCGCGACCCAGGAGACCCGCGCGGCCCAGGCAAGCGAGGTCACCCGGTTTACCCTGGCCTGGATGAGCAAGGCCCAGCCAGCCCAGCCCCGGCGAGGGCGACCACTAGGGGCGGCCGGTTCCCAAGCTAGCGCCAAGCCCGGCCAAGCAGCCGGGAGTGCGAGCACCGGAGCACTCGGTGGCACGACGGAACGTGGGCCGTCGCGCGGTTGCGAGAGCTCCGAGCCGCAAGAAGGGCAGGCAGCCGAGGTAGCTCAGCAAGGAGGGGACCGGACCGGGGACCAAACGGATTTGCCGGCAGCGCAACCGGGCGGCGGGGGCCAGGCTTATCAGGCTTATCAACCTAAGGGTCCGCCTCCGAACAGGTGGGACGGGGATGCACAATCGCCCCCTGGGAACGCGGGCGCAACCGTTGCTGGCACAGGCCAACCACTCCGTCCCGTCTTCAGTAGCCAGACGGGCGCCCTGACCGGCGCCGGGTCCGGCAATAGCGACAGCCCCGCAACGCAGGACGCCCAGGCCAGCCCGGACCGCGTCCCCGCAGCAGCCAGGACCGACCGCACGGCGGCCGACACCCGCCCGCTGGCGAGCTCCGCCCGCACCACACGGGCGAGCGCCTTCACACCGGCAAAGAGCGACCAGCCACCGGCGACGAACGACCGGACACCGGACTACACACCGGCGAAGGCCAACCAACCGGCCAGCGCTCGCCCGGCTCCGGCCGGCAGCGCCCGCGGCACACCGATTGGCTCGCTCGCGCCCACAACGTCGGCCAGCGCCGCCAGCTCGACGCCGGCCAGGACCAGCTCGATTCCAGCCAGCACTCGCCAGCCGGCCAGTTCCGCTAGCCTGACGCCGGCCAGCACTAGCTCGCCAACCGGCCCTGGCCTCACTCCAGCCAGCCACGTCAGCGGCGTGGCGATCCCTGCCGGCACCCAACCGGCCAGCACCGCCCCGTCAGCTCCCGTCCCCGCGGCGACAGCTTCCCAGAGCGACCCGACATTGCCTCCCCCAGCCGATGAGTCGGCGACGGACGCGGCCAGCCCGCGCCCGCTGGCAACGCCGCGTTCGACCAATGCCCGCGCCGGGTCCGTGCCAGGCCCAGACCAGATCCAGGAGGCCACCCCGCAATCTACCAAGACCCCCGGACGGCCAGCGTCCCCCGCCGTGCCCAACCGGGCAACGGGAGCGCAAGATAGCCCCCGAGTTGCGTACCCACCCGCTCAGAGGGCAACGGGACCAGCCGGCTCGGCCCAGCCCGGGAGCAGTCCAGTCCCCTCCCCCACGGCGAACCGCCAGACCACCAAGGGATCCCAGCTCAGATACGCGGGGACAGCCAGCCCGCGCAACGCAACCCCCGGCGCAGACCCAGCCGGCGGCCCCGCGGAGCTTAGCTATGCGCGCGACCAGGCCGGCACCACCGCGACCACAGCCCAGACCACGACGACCACTACCACGTCAGCAGAGAATGCGGGCGGTCGCCTCGCCTTCGCCAAGGATGGCAGCCAAGCCGTCCCAGGCTCCGCGCACGGCGGCCTCGCCCCGACCAAAGGGAACAGCCAAGCCGAGCCCGAGGGTGCTCGCCTGACTGTCGCCAAGACTGAAGCGCCGGCGGTCGCACCGTCCGAAGGCGGTCGCTCACCCCTGAAAGAAAGCGCGGCACCTGCCCGCGAGGTCGCGTCGCACGAAGCCGACGATCCCCACACCTTCCTTGCCCAGGAAAGCGACGACCGCCTCCCATCGTCCCAAGCAAGCGCGACGGCCTCGTCCGATCCGGGGACCCAACCACTGGTCGGCAATGACAAGAGCTCGCCCCCGGCCCTCGACCTCACTTCGTCCCCGTCCCCGGGACAGGCGCAGGTGCCACCGTTGCCCCAAACGGTGACCAGCCTGCCGACCACGCTGGCCGCCAACGCGCCCGCTCCCACCACCGCGGTCCTCTCCGCCCTGGGCGCTCACGCGCCGGCAACGGGCAGCAGCCCGGGCTCGTCCCTAGGCACTACCTCGACCCCAGCCGCCTCATTGTCTCGCCAGGTCGCCGAGGACCCCGAGCTCAGAGTAGCCGTCCTGCCCCACGCCGCCCACCTTTCTATCGCGGGCAAGGACGGTGACCTGGCGCTCCACCTGCGGGTACGCGACGGCAGCACCGACGTCAACGTGAGCGGCAGCATGGCCCCCATGTTCGAGAGCAAGGCGCCTGAGATGCGGGCGGTTCTGGCCGGTCAGGGGCTCCACCTGGGCAGCTTCGCCACCGACCAGCAAGACGGCCGCCAGCGCCAGCCCGAGGGCAGGTCGGAGCCCGACGCAGACGCAGGACCAGGCTCGGCCCGGCTAGCCCGGACGCAAGTCGGATCAGAAGCCAGCAGCACGACCAGCGAGGGTCGCATCCACGTAACGGCATGAGGGAATGACCATGGCCATACAGTCCACTATTGCACAGATACAGAGCGCCGCATCCGCTGCCCAGCAGAGCACCGCCGCGCCCAAGAACAATACCGCCGACCTGGGCGAGAGTGACTTCCTCACCCTCCTCACCACCCAGCTACAGTACCAAGATCCCACCCAGCCCATGGATAGCACGGCCTTCGTGGCCCAGCTCGCGCAGTTCTCCGCCCTCGAGCAGATGACCAATGTCAACACCACCCTGACCTCTATGCTCACCGCCCAGAGCACGGCATTGCAAACTACCGCCGCCGATTTCCTGGGGCACACGGCGGTGTTCAATACCGACCAGGTCAGCCTGCAGCAGGGCCAGCCTGCCACCATCACCGCCGACCTGTCGGCGGCGGCCGCCAACGTCAACATCACCATCCAGGATCAAAACG
The DNA here is from genome assembly GCA_963849735.1 of uncultured delta proteobacterium. Taxonomy (GTDB): domain Bacteria; phylum Myxococcota_A; class Polyangia; order Fen-1088; family Fen-1088; genus Fen-1118. The sequence continues at coordinate 20,065 of CAWKJE010000045.1, read as the reverse complement.
GCGATACCGTGCGCACCCTGGCCGAGGGCCCAGCCGCAGCAGGGGTCGACACCTTCACCTGGGATGGCAACGACGACAACGGCAACTCGTTGGCCAGCGGCACCTACACGGTTCAGATCGCGGCCACCGACAGCAACGGCAACGCCATCAGCCTCACCCAAAGCGGCAGCGCTCAGATCACCGCAGTCTCGTACGACAGCAGCGGTACTCCCACCTTCATAGCGGGCGGCACCAGCGTCTCGCTCTCTGAGATTTCCCAGATCGATGAATAGCACCCCAGGTTGAAAGGAAGGACGGCAACATGAGTCTACTCGGAACCCTCTACGTCGGAGCCAGCGGTCTCGACGCCGCCAGCGAAGAGCTGGCCGTGGTCGGCAACAACATCGCCAACAGCAGCACGGTCGGTTACAAGGCCTCTACCGCGGTCTTCGCGGATGCCATGGCGCAACAACTGACCGGCACTTCCGGCCAGCTGGGCCTGGGCGTGACCACCATGGCGGTGCAAAAGAACGAGTCTCAGGGCACCTTCACCAACACCGGGATCTCCACCGACGTCGCCGTGCAGGGCAACGGCTTGTTCGTGCTCAATGGCAACTACGGCGGCGATGAAGGCACCTTCTATTCCCGCAACGGCGAATTTACCATCGACAACCAAGGCTATCTCACCAGCCTGGATGGGCTGCGCGTGCAGGGGCTGCAGGCCAGCGCCACCGGCGCGGTGGCCTCGGGCCAGATCGGTGACTTGCAGGTGGGCAACGCCTCGTCCCCGGCCCAGGCCACCAACACCATCACGATTCGCGGCAATCTCGACGAGACCGCAGTGGCACCCACCTGGGATGCGACCAACCCTACCGGAACCTCCAACTTCAACACCACCATGACAGTCTACGATTCGCTCGGTAACGCCATTCAGCTCGACATCTACTTCTGCAAGAACGCCACCACCACCCCCGGCGATTCCGGCGACTGGACCTACCACGTGATGACCGACGGAGGCAACCTGACCGGCGGTACCACCGGGACTCCGACCGAGGTCGCCACTGGCACCCTCGACTTCAATACCGACGGCGCCCTGGTCTCGAACACCACCACCATGAACAAATTCAATCCCAAGGACGCCACCAATCCGCAAACCCTGACCTTCAACTTTGGCACCGGCACTTCTGCCGGCGGTAGCGGCATCGACGGCCTGACCCAATACGCCACCAGCTCTGCGGTGAGCTTCGTCACCCAGGCCGGATCCACCTCGGGCAGCTTGAACTCCATCTCCATCGGCCAGGACGGCACCATCACCGGCAGCTTCACCAATGGGCAAACCCGCACCCTGGGCCAGCTCATCCTGGCCAACTTCGCCGCGCCCGATCAGCTGGCCAGTGTTGGCTCCACCCTCTTCACCCAGCAGCCCGCGTCCGGCCCCCCCACCCTTGGTACCCCGGCCAGCGCCGACCGCGGCAGCATCAGCGCCGGCGCGCTCGAGCAATCGAACGTCGACGTCAGCAACGAGTTCGTCAACATGATCGCAGCCCAGAGCAATTTCCAAGCCAACTCCAAGACCCTGAGCACCGCCGACCAGCTCCTGGCCGAGCTCATGCAGATCACGCCGGCGGCCTGAGCCACCCTCTGCCACCGCCACTCCCGGCGCCGGCGCCTCGGCCGGCGCTCAAGGAGAGGGTGCGGCACACCGAGATCAGCTAGGGAGACTTCTCATGATTCCACTCGTTCGCCTCGACGGCTCGGAGGTCGTCGTCAACGCCGAGCTGATAGCAACCGTCGAGAAGACTCCCGACACCATGCTGACCCTCACCACCGGCCATCACATCCTGGTCAAGCAGACCGTAGATGAAGTGGTCGCCGAGGTGATCCAGTACCGCCGCAAGATCACGGCCGGCCCGCTTACCCCGGGAGCAGGTAGCTGATGGACTTCGGCACGCTCGGTGGCATCGTCTTCGCCATCGGCATGATCCTGGCCGGCCAAGCCATCGAGGGTGGCCACGTGGGCTCCATCCTGCAGCTCACCGCGGCCATGATCGTATTCGGCGGCACCATCGGGGCAGTCATGGTCTCCTTTCCCCTCAAGGAGTTCACCCGGGGCATGAAAATGGGGGTGGCCGCCCTGTCGCAGAAGAAGAGCGACTTGCAGCAGATCGTCGACCAAACCGTCGACCTGGCCGGCGTCGCCCGCAGAGACGGCGTGCTAGCCCTGGAGCAGCGCCTGCCCGACCTACACGACGAATTCCTCAAGCGCGCGGTCGGCTTCATCGTGGACGGCGTAGACGCCACCGTGGCGCGCGACGCGCTCGAAGCCGAGATCATGCGCAAGTTCGAGGAGGGCAGCGTCGGCGCCAAGGTGTTCGAGGCCATGGGCGGCTACGCCCCCACCGTCGGCATCCTCGGAGCCGTGCTCGGCCTCATCCACGTGATGGAGAACCTCAACGACCCCTCGAAGCTGGGCGGCGGCATAGCCACCGCCTTCGTCGCCACGGTTTACGGCGTGGGCAGCGCCAACCTCCTCTTCCTCCCCATCGCCACCAAGATCAAGCGCAAGCTGGCCACCGAGAAGGAGCGCATGGTCCTCATCGCCGAGGCCGCGCTTTCCATCCAAGCCGGGCTCAACCCCCGCGTGTTGCGCGAAAAGCTGCTGGCCTACGCCGGCCTGCACGGCGAAAGCTCGGCCGCGGCTGCCAAGGAATAGCCCGTGGCCAAACGCGAGGTCCACGAGGAGCACGAGAACCACGAACGCTGGCTGGTCTCTTACGCCGACTTCATCACCCTGCTCTTCGCCTTCTTCGTGGTCATGTATTCGGTCAGCCGCATCGACAACAAGCGCATGATCGACGTGGTGCAATCGATCAAGTTCGCCATGCACTTCAAGGGTCAAGGCGGCGTCGATGCCATGCCCATCTTCGATGGCCCGGCCAGCGAGGGTGGCTGCGCGACAAATCTCGACAGTGAGGCACCCACGCGCAAGCAAGTGGAGGCCGTCGAAGCCATGCGGCGCCGCATGGAGAAGAAGTTCAAAGGCTTCCTGCTCGAGAAGCCAGGCCTGACCACCTCGGTCACCCTATTTGCCGAGGGCCGCAAGCTGATGGTCCGCCTCTCGGTGGCCCACTTCTTCAATCCCAACGCCGCTGCCCTCCGCCCCGAGGTCATTCCCATTCTCGACCTGGTAGCCGCCGAGCTCGCCCACCTCCATCGCCCCATTCGCGTCGAAGGCTACACCGACGACGTCCCCCCTCTGGCCACCCGCTACCGCGACAACTGGGACCTCTCCGCCTCACGCGCCGCCTCCGTCGCCGCTTACCTCGAGCGCGCCCACTTCATCCCCGGCAATCTCCTCAGCGCCGCCGGCTACGGCGATAGCCGCCCCCTGGCCAGCAACGATACCCCTCAGGGCCGCGAGCTCAACCGACGGCTGGACCTGGTGGTGGAAGTGAGAGCCACCGACAATCTGGATGCCATTGCGAAGTAGGCGAGCTCATCGGTGTGATCGGATGGCGTGTGCACCACCAGTTGAAAGGACCCTTAGATGCGAGCCCTATTTGCCACGGGAAGCCCACCCAGCTACATGCGTCCGCCGCTCCTGGCCGACGACCAGGTAGAGTGCGGGCCGGACTTTAGCGAGGTCAAGCGCGCGGATGGCAGCCTGGCATCTTTGCCCACGCCGCTCGGAGAGTACGATCTGTCATCGGCAGCGACGCGTCTTATCGCCGAGAAGCAGCCCGACATGGTCGTCTGTCTGGTCGATGCCAGCTGCCGAAATCTCCCGCGCAACCTAGCCGGCTTTAGCTGCCCCAAGGTCCTCCTAATCGCGGACACCCATCACATGGCCACCCCCCTGCAGAAGATGCTGCGCTACGCTGCAAGCGAACCGTTCGACCGGCGCATCCTTCTGTACGACCGCCATCATATCGAGTTCTTCCGTGGCATGGGTATCCGTGACCTATACTGGTTCCCCGGCCTGACTTTCCCCCATGGCGATGCGGCGGTAGCTGCCGCACGATCCGCCATCCGCCAGCCCACCCTGGCGTTCGTCGGCCAAACGGGAAAGTTTCACCCCCGGCGTGTCCGTGTTCTGAGCGCAGTGCGCGAAGCAGGGCTCCCCCTCGACCAGCGACCACTTCCCCAGGATCAGGCCTTGGCCCATTACGGATCTTGCGCCGCCGGCATAAACGTCAGCCTGAACGGCGATCTCAACCTGCGCGTATTCGAGATCATTGCCACGGGCAGCCTCCTCTTGACTGATCGATTGTCGGCCGATTCGGGATTGGCGGAGCTCTTCCGCGAGAGACAGGAGCTGGTGTCCTACCGCAACCTCGACGAGCTCGTCGAGCAAGCACGGCACTACCTCACCCACCCCGACCAGGCTCGCTTCATAGGAGATGGGGCTGCCCGCTGGTTCGACAGCCACTTTTCCGAGGCTAAGCGCCGGGATGCCTTTGCGACCATGGTCTTCAGCGGCGTACAGCCCGAGGCATTTCCCCTCCCTCCACCCCATACCGGCACCTTCCTGCCCACCGAAAATGTGGCAGCCCAACGCGCCGTGCGAGTGTACGAAGACATCCAGGAGCTGCACAAATCGCAGGACTCGGTTTGCATCTACCTGGGCGAGGAATCGCAGCAGTTCAGCTCCATGTTCGCCACCCTTCCCCGCGTAACCCAGCTTTGCCAGCCGGGGTCTTGCGACCTGGCCGTAACTCGGCGGTCTGCTTTGGCGCCTGGAGACAGCAGTCTTCTGTGGTGCCACGATGCCTCCCCGGCCGACCTCGAGCTCCTGACGTCGTCGGGCCAGTACACGGTCGTGAGTGCTTCGCTGGGCTTGCTCAGGCCGTTGGTTCGCGGCCAGGGCGCCAGCATGACCTGCGGGGCCGCCCTGGACATCGAAGCCATAGTAGCCGACGGCCTGGCCGCCTGGCGCGCAGGCGCCATCGACCGCGCCCTCGCTGCCGGTCGGCGTGCTCTCCAACTCGCGCCCACCCACGGTGGCGCTAACCGGCTGGTCGGCGATGTGCTCCTCGGTCAGGGCGAAGGCCGGCAGGCTCTCCCCTTTCTCCTCGCCGCCTTGCCGGATTCTCCTCGTGACTCGTCTCTCTGGCTGGCCCTCGGCCGGGCGCTCTTGGCCGCTAGCCAGCTGGGCGACGCTGTAGCCGCATTGCGCCAGACGGTCGGGATCGATGCCCACAACGTGGAAGCATGGCTCCTCCTAGCCACCCTGGCCGAGAAACTGGGCAAAGCCGAGCTCGCCAGCAAGATTTCCGCCAAGCTCTCCACCCTTTGACATCAAGCTTTCTGGCCAGCCGCCGATGGCAATGGAACGTAGCGGGAAGAATTGGAGACACCCATGAGCCCTACCAAGCGTCCCGAGCGGGTGCTGATCTTTTCCCCGTACGCCCGCTGGAACGTACACTCCCTGGTGGAGATATGCGCCTACCACGGTCTGCGCCAGCGGCAGGCCGACCCTTTGTACGTGGCGTGCGATGGCATCTTCAAAGACTGCGATATTTATTGGCATGCCACCTGCGGTGACCGCGCCTTCAACGCCTGCCTCGGCTGTCGCACCGCCGTTGACCAGATGCTACGTCAACATCAGGTCGAGTTTCGCTGGATCAGCCAATACCTGATTGACCAGGATCTGGCTGACGCCGCGGCCTATGCGGCTAGTCTGTCGCCTGACAACGTAGCGGCAGCGTCTTTCGATGGACTGGTCATGTTCGACTGGGTTCGCTCGTCGGTTCACACGCACTTCCGGGTCAATCGCATCGACCTGACCGAACCGCGCCACTTTCATGCCGTGCGCAACTACCTGGAGGGGGCTGCCCTAACCTTACGCGCTGTACGGCGAATTGTGCACACAGAGCAACCCACGCGGGCCTTCCTTTTCAACGGCAGGGTCGCTTATGCGCGTGTTGCCTTGGAGGTCTTCCACCAAGCCCACATCCCCACTATCTGCCATGAGCGAGGATTGATCAACGAGTCGATCGGTCTTTGGGAGCAAGCAAACTGCTCCTCTCTGGCGCCATTCCGCCAGATCGCCGAGAAGTGGAACAGCCATCCCCTCGGCCCGGACGAGATCAAGGCCACCGTGGGCTGGCTTGCCGACCGCCGCGGCGGCAAGAACATGAACTGGAACCCCTTTTCGCGGAGGGGCGGACTCCGATCAGTGAGACCGTTTCTGGCAGCACATCCGAACAAGCGCATAGTCACCTTGTTCACCAGCAGCACGGACGAAGTGGTAGCGGAACCAGACTTCGTTTCCGTGTTCGGCACCCAGGAAAGCTGGATCAGGCAAACCATCGATCTGATCGCACAGCGCCATGACTGTGTCCTCATCATACGTGCTCATCCCAACTCTGGCAGCCGGGTATCGATAGGGAGGAACGTGGATGAGCTCGCCTTCTGCGCAAGCCTTAAGGACCATCTCCCCGCCAACGTTAAGTTGCTATTGCCAGATGATCCCGAAAGCTCCTATGCCCTGATGGACATCAGCCACGTCGGACTGGTGTATGCGAGCACGGTTGCCATTGAGCTCGCCTGTCTGGGCAAACCGGTCTTCGCCGCATGTACCTCGGCGGGGACTTATTGCGCCTCGGTGCTACACGCCGACGATCGTGCCGCCTACCCCCGGCTACTCGACGAACTGATCACGCACACCCAGACGCCCGAGGAAAGGCGCGAAGTCATGCGCGCCGGATTGCGCTTTGCCCGCGGATACCAACTCTGGAACCTGGACTTTCCTATCGTTCGCCATCCCAACTTCTACCAAGGGTCTCTGGCTGTTCCGCTGGACTCGCTGCGCCCGGGCCGCCACGTCTGCCTCGACAATTGTGTCGACACGATCCTCGGTATCCGCGCGGCCACCCCAGGGCCCGCTACTCGAGATGCGCCTGACGCCGTCCGCGAAGGCGAGGCTCTGCAAGAGCTTCTTTGCGATGAGGAGTCCAGCCGAGTCGCCTACATGGTCCCCAGGGTCTCGATCGCCGTCGTCGCGCGCGACGAGCACCGGCTAGTGACCGAGACGCTCTCCAACATCGTGAATCAGTCGTTTGCCGAGTGGGAGTTGCTCCTGATCGACACCGCTGGCACCGCTTCCTCGTCATCGGCCATACGGACCCTGGTGGCCCCGAATGAGCATGACCGAATTCGCCTCATGCCTATGGCTGCCGGCACGCCACCGGCCCAGGCCCGCAACCAAGCGTTGCGTACGGCCCGAGGCGATTACTTCTTGGTGCTCGACCCCGGTGACACCCTGGCTCCAGAGGCTCTGGCGGAATGCGTCGCGGCCTTGGATGCCAACTCCGCCGTCGACATCGTCTACCCGTCGCGCCTTCGTATGCTCGAGGACGGTAGCATCCGCGTGGAAAATCCGCCGCAGTTCACCATCGATTCCTTGCTCAAGGACGACGGGATAGGCCATGACGCCCTGTATCGCCGACGGGTTTGGCAAGACATCCAAGGCTATCGCGACAACGTCGGCATCTGCCTGGACTGGGACTTCTGGCTCGCCGCCCTCGAAAGGGGCCTGCGCGCTGCTCACCTCCCCAAACCGCTGTTCATACACCGCGGTACCACCCGTCCCGACCTCGCCGCTCTGGCGTGGGCTCGCGAGTGGGGCTGTGCTCGCCTGATCCTCAATAACCCAGGCAGCTTCCTGCCCGAGGCGCGCGCCCAGGCCGCCCACCTGCTCGAGGGGCGCTCCCGCCTCGCCGCCTTCACCACCGCAGAACGAGCAGGCGATCTCACATCCTGGCCGCCCGATCGCCTGCGCGAGGTCGTCGACACGGCCGTCGAGCTGAACGACCCGGGGTTGTGCCGCCGTGCCTGCCATCGCTTGTTGGCATTAGACCCTGGCAACGAGCGCGCCCTGGCCATTCTTTGCCCACCCTCTGCACGCCTCGGCCGGGCCCCGCAGCACCCACCCGCTTCGCCCCCGGTTCCAACCCATGATCCACCCCATCCACCCATCTAGCAGCATGAGTTTACCACTGGGCCATCGAACGTACCTCCGTCGGCTGCTCGGGCAGTTGGTGACTGGCCCGTAACTTCGGCCAGTGGGTCCCGTCTGATGATAACCCTGGCATTGCTCTAGGAAGACAGCGCTACCACGCCTTGACCCGGCGCGAGATCGGCCGCTAGCCCGACACGCCGGCCTAAATGTCCTTCCACTCGATCGGCTCGTCCCGCCGAAGGTTCCGTTTGAGGACGCGTCCCAAGATGATGGGAAGGAACTCAGGCCTGATACCCCAGGCTGGTCGCTTAAGGGCGAGCATGGCTTCCGTGAGCCGCTCGCCACGGGCGATATTTCGTGCCGCAACGATGCTGCGCCTGATGTCACGGGCGGTCGCCTGCTCACGCCGCGATGGCCGTTTGACGCCATCTCCCAGTAGAAGCTCGGTGTCCCGGATGTGCCGCACGAAACGTCTAAACTCCAGCGGCGGCATCGATGCCTTATGGTCCGGTCCGCTCATATCTCTGTCGAGAGTGATGTGCTTCTCGATGACCACTGCGCCCAGCGCAACCGCCGAGACAGCGGCCTCGACACCAGCGGTGTGGTCCGAGAAACCGACGGGTAGCCCAAAGGCCCGTCTCATAGTGACCATCGCACGAAGGTTCACGTCGGCGAGCGGCGCGGGGTACTCGGTCGTGCACTGCAGCAGCGTGATGGCGTCGGAGCCGCCAGACCGAACCGCATCCAGCCCCGCGCTGACCTCCGCCAACGTGCTCATCCCGGTGGAGAGCAGGACCGGCTTGCCCGTCCTCCCAATAGCGGTGAGAAGGCGTGGGTTAGTTATGTCCGTTGAGCTCACCTTGATCCGCTCGACCCCGAGCCGGACGATCTGGCCGAGGCTCTCATCGCCGTCTGGCGTAGCGAGAAACTCGATCCCGATTCTATCGCAGTAGGCCTTGATCTTCCGGAACGCTGAAAAGCCGAGCTCCAAGCGTTTTGCCATTTCGTACTGGCTCTCCGTGCCCGGGTCATTCCGCTTCTGGTATTGGGCGCGCTGGGCGAACGTGCCGGCACACTCATACGCCTTGAAGACCTGGAACTTGACCGCGTCCGCTCCGCAATGGCGCGCCGCCTTGACGAGCTTCAGTGCGAGAGACAGCTTCCCGTTGTGGTTGACACCCGCTTCTGCGACCACGAAAACTCTGAGCATGTGGCTACTGCTCTGCCTTTCTTCCGGCACGCACTAACCTCTTCCTCATGAGATCCGGCCCAAATTCAAGCCGTTCGAGTACCGAGGTTATCGTCCTGCTCGCCAATTTCTTGCCGTACACGCTGTCAGCTCTGCTTGCTGTGGCGATAAAGCTCTTGTCGTAGAGCGCCGTATCGATCGCTTTCTTGAGCCTGTTGGCGTCTGCCGCGACATGGATGATGTTGGCAGCGGCCAGCCTCCCCTGTTGGCGGTCGCCGTAATCCACGCACGGTATACGGAGAAAGGGCGAATCCACCAGCCCGCTCGAGGAATTGCCCACCACCGCCCCGCACGCCTTCATAAGACTCAGGTACCTCAGGTCGCCTAGGTTCCTGAATGCCCTGACGTTCCGCCGCCGCGCAAGCTTCCGAATGCGGCGAATTATTATCGTATTGTTCTTGTCAGAATTCGGGTAGGTCACCACGATGTTCGCATCCGCATAGTCTTCAAGAACGTCGAAGAATATCTCCGCTTCCTTCTCCGCCTCCTGCCTGCTGACCAGCGTCGCCGGATGCAGTGTTGCGAGAATGATAGCGGCCGACGGGTCGAAGCCAAGCGTGGTGCACAATTGCTCCTTTGTCAGGTAGCGCAAGCTCCTGAGGCTCTCGTAGCGCGGGTGGCCGACGGTGTGCACGCGCCATGGCTCCTCGCCCATGGCGCGTATGTTATCTGCATAGATCCGTGCGCAGGGAAAATGGATGTGTGCGATTTTGGTTATCGCGTGGCGGATCAATTCGTCCATCGCACCTTGGGTTGTCTCTCCGCCAGCGATGTGGGCGACCGGTATGTTGAACGGGATCGCCGCGGAGACGGCGGACAGTATCTCCGATCGGTCGCCGAGAACGAGCACGACGTCCGGACTCATCGCAGCGTACGCCTTAGCGAAACCCTCAAGCCCGGAGCCCATGGATACAGCGATGTCCATGGGCGAGTCACCGGACAGATGCAGGTCGACCTTACGGTCGATCCTGAAACCATCGGCGATGATCTGCCGGTAGGTATTGCCGAACTTCGGAGACAGGTGCGTGCCAGTGACGATGAGCTGCAGCATCAGACGCTTGGACCGGCGTATCGCTTCCATCGTGCCCTGGAGGAGCCCATACTCCGCTCGAGTACCGGTAATGACCGCTATCCTTCTTTTCATGATCAGGTCCGGTATTCCGGCACGAACCCAGGTATTGGCTTCCAGTCGCGCCCGTTGCGCTTCTCGACCGATTCCCTATTCCGCATCAATCCGTCGTACCGAACAGGGTCGAGTATTCTGGTCCCCACGAAGAATGCCCGGCTGCCGTTCGGCGAAAATGACTTCTTGTAGCGAAAAACGCCGTCCTCCGGCTGCTGGCCGCCACCGATGACGTAATATCGCTTGCCGTTGCGCTTGCCCCATTTCATGATCTCGAACTTGAGAAGGTCGTTTGGTGCGAGCGGAAATTTGTCCATGTACGTGCCGCCCAGGAAGGAATAGATGCTTTCGGCGGAGACGAGCACCAGCTCCGTCGAGATGATCCTGCCGTCATGGACCGCGTTGAGGTAGACAAAGCAACCCCCTAGGCCGCTGTGTATCCTCGCGAAGTACTCAGGCGTGAAATAGTAGCTTCCCCGTGCGTTGCGGCGGTCCAGCGTCGAGCGGTAGATATCGAGGAAACTGGCGATCGTTTCGCCCGTGGAGTCCGCCGTAACCGTGACCCCGTTACGCGACGCCTTGTTGACATTCTTCCTGACCTTGTGCTCTGCCTGCATCCACAACTCCTCTTGCGAAAGTGAGAGATCGACGACGATATTCCGCATGACCTCCGTGCGGGTTCCCGGGTAGGGGATCATCCCATCGCCGAACAGGCTGAGCTTGACGACTTCCGACACTACGCCACTGTCTCTGGCCCACCGGTTGAACTGAGCCCAGAAGCTACCTGCCAGTGCCTCCTTGTCCGCCACGTCCCAGGCGAACGGCCCGCCGTACCCGTAGGCAGTGATGAGGTCGTTGACCGGCCCTTCCCCGATGCAGCCGTAGGCCTCCTGCCTGAGGTCGCGCACCATAAAAGGGTACAGCACGCACCCCATATCTCCCGTGAGCACGGCACACGCGCCCTTCGCCTTCGCATCTTCGTAGAGCATGAGGTACCGGGGGTGCGCCTGGACCTCGCGCTGCGGCCAGGCATTCCATAGCCTCAGCCACTCGCACAGGTGAGACTCGCTGTCGGTCCGCAGTACTTTGAATGTTCCGGCCACGTCACTCCCTTTCGAGACGCAGGATGATGCTTCTGAGCTTGTCCACCATGCGGACGAGGGTCTTCTCCCCTACATCCTGGTGGATCGGCAGGTTGAGTATCCTTGCCGAACACGCGTGCGCAGCGGGAAAGGCCTCCCTTTCAATCTGCTCGATCAGGGTGTGATAGAGGCTGACCACGCCGTATCCTGCCTCGTTCATCATGAAGTAGACGCGGTCACGCGACACATTCCGTATCAGCACTGGATACGTTTGCGGCACCTCCCCGGGGCGGAGCGCGCGCCGCAAGGGCTCGACGGCAGTCCTCAGCGGTGCGATTAGACGCGAAATAGCAGCCGTGTTCTGTAGCCGCACGTCTACAATCCGCTTGAGATCGAAGAGACGTGGCAGGTCGCCAATGAGGCGGCCTCCCTCGATTCGGGGGAGCAGCCTGTGGTTGATCCGGTTGAAGACCAGCATCCCGCCCTGGGCGAGAGGGAGGAGCTTGTGCAGCGAATAGATGGCCGCGTCGCCCAATCGGCCCGCCACGCCGCCGACCAGATCCGAAAGCATAGCGTGCGCTTCGTCCTCAAGGACCAGGGCGTCATACATCCTGGCAAGGGCGACGGCCTGCGCATAGTTTCGGTCCACGTAGCCGAAGTAGTGTATGATGACCAGCACCCCGACGTTGTTGCGCTCGAACGCCCGTCGGAGGTCCGCAATGTCTATCCGGAGCCCGCCGGTGAGGCCATAGAACGCATAAGGCAGGCCGAGTCCGGAGACCGGGTCGAAGACGCCGGAGCCCTCGCGTGACGACCAGCCGATGTACCCGGGCAGCAGGATCTTCTCGCCTTTCTTCAGGTGCGCGGCCTGCAGGAACGCGCTGAAGCCGTCGCGCGCCCGGTCGAACACGAATACAGGCCGCTGGTACGATTGCTTGTCCGTCGGCTTCTTTTCGATCTTGTACACGGGATTGGCTCTGCGTGAGCGGGAAAGTCGGTTTGCAGCGGAGCAGACAGACGCTTGGGAAGGTCGATTCATTGGAACACAGATTGGGCGCGCTCGCCACCGGCGGCGGCAGGCGCTCCGCCGGAGCTCTTTACATAGTGCAAGTCCAGCCCCGGCACTCCATCCACCATGTGGTAGCGGAGGACCGCGATCTTCCGCTCGATGGGGAAGCGACCTACACGCCATGCTTGTCTCCTGGACCGGTCGCCGTCGTGGTGGTTAGGCCGTCGCGTTCGAACCGAGGCATCGCACGGAATGGCAGCAGGACGCGCGTGACGGTGATGCGCTTTCTTGCTTCAGATGTAGGCCGGTTGGTATACCTCATGTCATGGTCAACAGCGAACCCACTCGTTGCCGCGGGCAACGACGTCCCAGCGTAGCCGTCGTGAGGTCGCCATGGTCTTGGGCCTAATCACAGCCAGAGGCGGCTCCCAGGGGATTGCACGCAAGAACATCCAGCTGGTCGCCGGAAAACCTCTAATCGCCTGGACGGCGGAGGCCGCTTTCGCGGCTACTCGGCTCTCGCGTACCGTGCTGTCGACGGACGATGAAGAGATTGCCAACGTGGCCAGGCGCCTTGGCGTCGAGGTTCCTTTCATGAGGCCGGATGAGCTCGCGGGCCCGGCCTCCCCCCACATAGACACGGTGATCCACGCGCTTGGCTGGCTAGAGGAGCATGAGGGATTCCACCCCGAGTACCTTGTGCTGCTGCAGCCGACTTCGCCTCTTCGCATTGCGAAGGACATTGACGACGCTGTAGCACTGGCCACAAGCAAGGCAGCTGAGGCGGTCGTCTCTGTTGTTGACGCACCATCGCATCCATTCTTGGTCTACCGCCCTGGCCCGGAGGGCCACCTTGTTCCATTCGTCGACGTAGGCCAGGGTTACGCTAGGCGACAGGATTTGCCCCCTGCTTATGCCCTGAATGGGGCGGTGTACGTCGTGAGACGCGATGTGCTACTGCGCGAGAGGTCCCTCATCCCTACCGGGACCATCCCCTTCGTAATGCCGCGGGATCGTTCGGTTGACGTTGACACGCCTTGGGATCTCGACCTCGCAGCTTGGGTGTTACGGCGCAGAGCTGCCGGACAACCCAGCCAAGGAGTGCCCGAGACATGATGACCTCCGAGGAATTTAACGCAGCGCAAGTCCATGTTGGGTGCCAAATCGTGGACGCGATGCGCGCGCTTGAGGACGGATCTATCGGTGTCGCATTGGTGGTGGACGATGACCACCACCTGGTCGGTACCGCGACCGACGGCGACATCCGTCGAGCAATCCTCAATGGCTGCACGCTGGAGTCCCCTATCGCTCCCCACATTCAACGCAACTTCACATTCGTCTCTCCCGCAGCTGGACGGGCAGAAGTTCTTGACCTCATGCAGGCCCGGACGCTGAAGCAGATTCCTGTCCTTGGCCCGTCAGGCGGACTCTTGGGTGTTCATCTCTTGCACGACGTACTCGGGGCTGTGCAACGTTCGAACTGGGCGGTTATCATGGCGGGCGGTCGTGGCACCCGCCTACGTCCACTCACGGAAACCCTTCCGAAGCCTATGGCTCGGGTGGCAGGCCGCCCCATTCTTGAGCGCATTGTCCTCCACCTGGTTGGTTCCGGCCTGAAACGCCTATTCATTTCAATCGGATATCTCGGCCATGTCATCGAGTCCCATTTTGGCGACGGCTCTCGCTATGGCTGCCAGATAGATTACCTGCGCGAGGACGTTCACGCTCCGCTTGGAACTGGAGGTCCCCTGTCGCTCCTTCCCAAGCCTCCGCAAGAACCGGTCTGTGTGATGAACGGAGACTTGGTCACGGAGGTTGACATCGGCCGCATGATTGAAGCTCACAGCGCTACCAACGCGCACATCACAGTCGGAGCGCGCAGGTATTGCCATCAGGTTCCCTTCGGCTGCCTTGAAATGGAGCGCGGAGTCGTCAGACGAATCGACGAGAAGCCATTGCTCGAGCGGCACATCAACGCCGGGGTATATATTCTCTCGCCGGAGGCGGTTTCTCGGGTACCCCACCGCTTTTTCCCAATTACCGAGCTGTTGGAAGATGCACTTTCCCGAGGAGCCAACGTTTCGGCTTTCGAGATAGGCGGAGACTGGATCGACGTCGGGCAGTGGGACGCGCTTCGTGTCGCCCGCGAAGGAGCTATCTAGCATGGCGGCGCTTTCGGGGAGGCGAGTCGTCGTGACTGGCGCCGGGGGCTTCATCGGCAGTCATCTGGCGGAGCGTTTGGTGGAGGAAGGAGCACGAGTGCGCGCTTTCGTTCACTACAACGCCCTTGGTTCAAGGGGATGGCTTGATGAATCCCCACTTGCTTCCCAAATGGAATTCGTGGCAGGGGACATTACCGATCCCGAGAGCACGCGAGTCGCGCTCAAGGATGCGGAGATTGTCTTTCATCTGGCCGCTCTGATCGCAATTCCCTATTCTTACGTCGCTCCACGATCCTATCTTCGCACGAACGTAGAGGGCACGCTAAACGTGCTCGAGGCAGCGCGAGCTGGGAATATCGAACGGCTGGTCCACACTTCTACGAGCGAGGTCTACGGCACCGCTCGTTCCGTACCCATTCGTGAGAACCACCCTTTGCAGGGTCAATCGCCCTACTCTGCGAGCAAGATTGGTGCGGACAAGCTTGCCGAGGCGTTTCACCTCGCCTTTGGCGTGCCCGTTGTCACAGTCCGCCCGTTCAACACATTTGGCCCGAGGCAATCAGCCCGGGCGGTCATCCCCACGATCATAACGCAGTGTTTAGCGACTGGCCGTGTTAAGCTCGGCAACCTTCATCCCACTCGGGACCTGAACTACGTCGAGAACACCGTAGACGGTTTCGTGAAGGCTGCCTCTACCCAGGGCGCGGCAGGGAGTACTATCAATCTCGGCTCAGGCCGGGAGATCAGCATCTTCGACCTCGCGACGATGATCGCCAAGCTGACCGGCCGAGACTGTGACATCATGTCTGATGCACAGCGCCTCCGCCCCCAAGGCAGCGAGGTGGAACGGCTTCTCGCCGACAGCACGCTTGCAAATACAATTCTTGGCTGGAAGCCACTCATTGGGCTTGAGGAAGGCCTGCAGCGTACCGTCGAGTGGTTTGCCGAGCACAAGGGCAATTACCGAGCCAATGGGTACACCACCTAAGCCTGGAAATCCGCGATCTTAGGGCACGATCCTGGCTGTCGGCTCCTTGCATCAGCTGCAGCGCGCCGCACCATTGGAGTCCTCGGGCTGGCTGTGAATGCGCAAATTAGCAAAGCACATGGCGTTGAGACCAGCGCGGTCCGGCTATGCCTCACCCATCCCAAACGAGGTAACTTTGAGTGGGGCTGAAGCGCGAATGGCAGATCCTGTGGCGGTCCAGGCCGAGGACTTCCTTGAAGGCGATGGTCTCACCGGGATAATCGCTGACGTTTAGCTCATCGAAGCCCAGCACTGAGCCTTTGGTGATGTGCCCTAGGATGAGCTCCAGACAACGCTTCGTGGGCGCGTAGACGTCAAAGTCGAAGTAGGCAAACGCAACAATGGTCTCGGGGTAGAGCTTCAAGTACTTCTCAAGCTCAACTCCGGCGTCTCCCTTCCGAAGCTCATACTTTTTGATATGCGAAATCGGGCTCTCCTGCTCATGAAGGCTTAGGAGGTTGGCCAAGTATCCCTCGTAGCCGGCGGTTACGTTGTACGCACCCTTGCGCATGATCTCCGAGGCCCCGTCATTCGCACTGACGTCCAGAAATCCCTCGAAGGTGTCAAATCCGATAATCCGGCGGTTGTGATTGAACGGCTCGTATATTCCACGGAGACTTTGCATGAGCGCCAGGTTCTTGCCCCAACGCACGCCGAACTCCATGACCACGCCGTGGACCTCAAGCGCCTTCTGATAGAGCTCGTTGATGAAGAGAATCTGCGTCAGGTCCTGGCGCTTAATGAAGAGCGGAAGGTTGCCCAGCATTTCGTTCGGTGGGATAGGACAGTTCCGAAAGGCCTCGAACATCTGGTCCCTATTCTTCGACTCTGATGGGGAGGCGTTGCTCTTCATTCGAATTTGCTCGCTCATAGCTGCCCTCCTGCTGAACCATGGTTATCGGTTTGATGCTCAAGCCCCCTAGGGCTTGCGTGCTGCCACTTCCCGACGCGGAGCGCATGATGCGCTGGCCCTTTCATGGTCGCCGCCCCCCAGCGCGTTGGCGGTGGCTCGGCAAAAGGATCCCGCGCCGGCCAGCGTAGAATTCGCCCCAACCGGGGCATGCCTGTCGTCCTATTGAGCGTGGGATAATCACCGCACACCTACGATCTCACGTGCCGCGAGTTACTGCAAGGCCACGAGGCCTCGGGACAGGGGTGCCCAGAAGTTCGTGGCGGCAGGCCACCGCGAGCTTCCGAGCAGGAGGGATGCGTCAGATGGGCAAAGAGACCCCTTTCCCCGTCGGGATGGCTACAAAATCAAGTTGTGGTCGACAAGAAACGAGTGGCGGGCGAGATCAGGGTGCGGTGGCACACACCTCGGGAAGGTCTGGCATCCCTTCCGCAGACCAGACCAGAGCGTCGCGTACCCAGTCTCGTAGCTGCTGCCACGCGGCCTTCCTCGCTGTCTTGGAGCGAAGGTGCACGGCATGCAGCATCTCGAGCAGGTTGTACGCGATGATGCGCAGGAGCGACACGACGGGCAGACCGTTGCCGCGATGGACCCAGCGTCCGTGGTCTTCCTGCCACTCGATGTCGAGCCGCCCGAAGCAGTTGTTCTCGATACGCCAGTGCGCCCTGACCAATCTCAAGATGGCGTCGCCACTCAGGCGCCCGGTCGGGAGATTGGTTGCGTAGAAACGCTCTTCAAGGACCCTCTCGGGCGCTTCCCGATTAGCCCTGACAAGGACACGCACCAGCCACACCTGGCGCAGATGCGACCAGGTTCCCCAGCCGGCCATCTCACTGGTTCGCCACAGTTGGCGCTTGATCCACCCGCGCGATGAATCCGATTCCCAGTCCATCTCTGCCTCTGGCAGGCAGCTCTTTGCCGTGTTCCACATGACCCGCTGCGCTTCCTTGTGCAGCTCCGGCTGGTTGCCCTTGATGGCCATCATGTAGGCCTTGCCTGCCTCATCCACCTGGCGGGCGTTGGCTTCTGATGTGAATCCCGCGTCCGTGCTGACCAATTCGTAAAGGTCCGCCCGTCGGTACGTCTTTTCCAGCCTGGCGAAGAATTTCGCGAACACCCCCATGTCGTTCGTCTCGGCCGGTATCGCTTCTTGGTCGATGCACAATGCTGCTGACGACGAGACCAGGGTGGCTCGCGCCACCCGATAGAGCCAGTAGGGATCTTGCCCCTCCGGAGACTGCTTCTGGCAATCCTTGTTTGCCTCTTCCGCCAGCGTCGCCACCGTCTTGCCGTCGATGCTGATCGCCCGAATGGGCACCACGGTGGGCTCCAGGGCTTTGCGCCGGTGCTCGGCCAACACTTGCCGGTGTAGGTGCCGCCGGAGTCCCTGCGGGTCCAGCACCGCTAGAAAGTCGCCCAGGGTCGAGTCAGGCACCCGCCGTGTGATGCCGCGTTTCCTTTGCGCCGTGACCAGGTCTTCACTGAGTCGCTCCGCTCCGCGCAAGCTACGCGCCATGGTCATCAGTGAGAACACGGCCGTGCTCAAGAGCGCCCCGACCGACCAGCGCTGGCCGCGCGCGCTGCGAGGGTCGCGAATGTCCTCGAAGGACAACGCTTCTCCTCGCTGGCGCAAATAGGTTTGCACTGCCCTGATTCTTTGTCGTAGTTTCATCGTGCCTTTCCTGTTGAGGGAGATTGGGTTTCCTGGGCGAAAGCCATTCGCCCGCCACCCGTTTCTTGTTTCCTCTCTCAACAGGATTGGCCTGTGGATAGAACGGGAATTCCTCTCTTGCCCGCGCGATTTTTGGCAAGACGGAGCGCGCCAAAGGCTCGCGCTTGCCCCAACGCGAATTTGCAGCCTACCACCTCACCGTCGGTGAATTGACGCACTGCCGATCACGGCTGGGCCTCGGGACAGGGGTGCCCAGAAGTTCGTGGCGGCAGGCCACCGCGAGCTTCCGAGCAGGAGGGATGCGTCAGATGGGCAAAGAGACCCCTTTCCCCGTCGGGATGGCTACAAAATCAAGTTGTGGGCGACAAGAAACGAGTGGCGGGCGAGATCAGGGTGTGGTGGCACACACCTCGGGAAGGTCTGGCATCCCTTCCGCAGACCAGACCAGAGCGTCGCGTACCCAGTCTCGTAGCTGCTGCCACGCGGCCTTCCTCGCTGTCTTGGAGCGAAGGTGCACGGCATGCAGCATCTCGAGCAGGTTGTACGCGATGATGCGCAGGAGCGACACGACGGGCAACCCGTTGCCGCGATGGACCCAGCGTCCGTGGTCTTCCTGCCACTCGATGTCCAGCCGCCCGAAGCAGTTGTTCTCGATACGCCAGTGCGCCCTGACCAATCTCAAGATGGCGTCGCCACTCAGGCGCCCGGTCGGGAGATTGGTTGCGTAGAAACGCTCTTCAAGGACCCTCTCGGGGGCTTCCCGATTGGCCCTGACAAGGACACGCACCAGCCACACCTGGCGCAGATGCGACCAGGTTCCCCAGCCGGCCATCTCACTGGTTCGCCACAGTTGGCGCTTGATCCACCCGCGCGATGAATCCGATTCCCAGTCCATCTCTGCCTCTGGCAAACAGCTCTTTGCCGTGTTCCACATGACCCGTTGCGCTTCCTTGTGCAGCTCCGGCTGGTTGCCCTTGATAGCCATCATGTAGGCCTTGCCTGCCTCATCCACCTGGCGGGCGTTGGCTTCTGATGTGAAGCCCGCGTCCGTGCTGACCAATTCGTAAAGGTCCGCCCGTCGGTACGTCTTTTCCAGCCTGGCGAAGAATTTCGCGAACACCCCCATGTCGTTCGTCTCGGCCGGTATCGCTTCTTGGTCGATGCACAATGCTGCTGACGACGAGACCAGGGTGGCTCTCGCCACCCGATAGAGCCAGTAGGGATCTTGTCCCTCCGGAGACTGCTTCTGGCAATCCTTGTTCGCCTCTTCCGCCAGCGTCGCCACCGTCTTGCCGTCTATGCTGATCGCCCGAATGGGCACCACGGTGGGCTCCAGGGCTTTGCGCCGGTGCTCGGCCAACACTTGCCGGTGTAGGTGCCGCCGGAGTCCCTGCGGGTCCAGCACCGCTAGAAAGTCGCCCAGGGTCGAGTCAGGCACCCGCCGTGTGATGCCGCGTTTCCTTTGCGCCGTGACCAGGTCTTCACTGAGTCGCTCCGCTCCGCGCAAGCTACGCGCCATGGTCATCAGTGAGAACACGGCCGTGCTCAAGAGCGCCCCGACCGACCAGCGCTGGCCGCGCGCGCTGCGAGGGTCGCGAATGTCCTCGAAGGACAACGCTTCTCCTCGCTGGCGCAAATAGGTTTGCACTGCCCTGATTCTTTGTCGTAGTTTCATCGTGCCTTTCCTGTTGAGGGAGATTGGGTTTCCTGGGCGAAAGCCATTCGCCCGCCACCCGTTTCTTGTTTCCTCTCTCAACAGGATTGGCCTGTGGATAGAACGGGAATTCCTCTCTTGCCCGCGCGATTTTTGGCAAGACGGAGCGCGCCAAAGGCTCGCGCTTGCCCCAACGCGAATTTGCAGCCTACCACCTCACCGTCGGTGAATTGAC
>CAWKJE010000044.1:0-17395 GCA_963849735.1 uncultured delta proteobacterium | reverse complement strand
TGTGTAGGGTACCCCTTGACATTTGGTGTTTGCTGACAAGGAGCCTGCCGATATTAATCGAGCGTTGCAGACCACATTGACGATTGCCAAGAACGAGTACAAGTACGTCGCAGACGTAGAAACCACCCTCGGAGACATTCCCCTGGTAAGATGTCACCTGGGTGACATCAATCAAGTCTTTCTGAACCTGCTCGTCAACGCCGGGCACGCGATTCTCGCTGTTGTGGGGAAAAGTGGAAGGCGAGGAAAGATACTCGTGCGAACAATGCGAGAGGGTGGGGATGTGCGAATTGACATCACTGATACGGGGTGCGGCATTTCGAATGAGATCAAGGACCGCATCTTTGACCCGTTCTTCACTACCAAGGAGGTAGGACGCGGCACTGGACAGGGTCTCGCAATCGCGCGCGCCATCGTCTCCACCAAGCACCACGGGTCTCTGACATTTGAGAGCGAGGTCGGGAAAGGAACGACTTTTACGGTCCGACTCCCGGTGGACATCGATGGCAATGCAAGCGTCGATTCGCAAACCTAGACACGCACGCCTGGCTCTGGTGGATAGGTGGGGAGACGACTGAGTTGCTGCCTCCGATGAGAGATCTCATCAGCAGCGAGGTCCGAGGAGGCCTGGGCGGCAACGACTTTGGCGTTCCTGGTGACCGCAGGCCAGGCATCCCTTGCGGCGAAGGCGATTGCGCCGATCGCCGTTCCCAAAGTAAACCTTGGCCATGAATAGCCGATTCGACCAAGAGGCAAGCCGATGGGATCAGCAAGAGCCGCGCGTGAAGATGGCCGTAGCCATCGCGGAGGCGATGTCCCGGTCTTTGCGGCTTGGCTTGGATCGAGATCTCCTCGACTTCGGCACCGGCACTGGGCTCATCGCGCTAAGGCTCCAACCTCACGTGCGCAAGGTGTTCGCCTTTGACACATCGGCAGGCATGCTGCGAGCGCTGGGGGACAAGCTCACGCAGCGCAACATCACCAACGTGGAGTTGGTTCAAGGCATGCCCGGCGAGACGATGCCGAAGCTGCCCGAGGTCGACGTCATCGTCAGCTCCATGGCCTTGCACCACGTGCGCGACACTCTCGGTCTTGCCCGTGCCTTCAAGACAGCGTTGCGGCGAGGTGGTCAGCTAGCCATAGCGGATCTGGATCCAGAGGGCGGTTTGTTCCACCCCGACCATACCGACGTGATGCATCACGGCTTCGACCGCCAGGAGCTGGCCGCAACCCTGGTCGCCGCTGGCTTCTCAGAGATCGTGTTTGGCGACGCCTATGTCATGGAGAAGCCCATTGCCGATGGGACCTTGCGGCCATTCACGATATTCCTCGTGACCGCGCAGGGGTGAAGCATTGGCAGGGGACCACGGGGGGCGGCATGAGTTTCGCGCCGGGCCAGCGGCAGGGCGGATCCATTCCCGTCGAGCGACAACTCAAGCTCGTCAGGCCGCTACACTAGCCCCGAGAGCACCGAGTCGAGCCAGCTCTCGGTCGCTGCGACGGCCCGGCCGAGCCGGTCGCGGTTGACCGCGAGCCTATCCGGGTCGAGATCGATTACGTAGGCGTGGCGCAAGAAGTGTCGGAAGCGCAGCAGAGCATCCCAATCTGCAAGCGCCTCGGCCGGAAAGATTGGCGGGCGCAGCCCGGGAATCGCCACGGCCGCGTCAGCCAGCAACGCCGTGTGCCAACTTTCACCCGTTCGCTCCGGTAGTCCCGCGGCCCGTTCGAGGCGCACGAGGATCGCCTCGAGCGCTTGGTACGCGTGATCGAGCGAGAGCGCGACCAGCGCCGATGGGGCGGCGCCCTGAGGTGGGTCGGCGGCGCGAGCGCGGGCAAGATGGGCCTTCAGCGTCTCCCAGTCGCGGCGGCATTCGGCCACCGCCAACGCTGCGCGGGCTTCCGCAGGGCTCACAGAGGCACCCCCCTCTCGAGCACACGCTCCTTCAGCGACGGGGGAGCATCGCAGATGGCTATGACGTGCACATCTCGCCCACACCTCCGCCCCACCAGCGACGCCACCATGAACGGATCGGCGCAATCCTTGACCAGCAGATCGACGTCGCTGCGCTCGCCCGGCTCGCCCCAGGCATACGATCCGAAAAGCCACGCGTCGCCGCACAGCTTGCCGGCTCGGGCATGCGCGAGACCCGCCCGCACGTCGGACAGCACGGCAGTGCGTCGCGCGTGGGCCTGCGCGCGCTCTCGCGCCACCTCCTCCTCGAAGTGCGCCAGCACGGCGCGACGGAATGCGCGCATGAGGTCGGGATCTGGGGCCACCATCGCTAAGATGATAGCAGCTCAGGACTGCCCACGACTCCCACGGACGCACACCGGGATGGATTGGATAGGCGGCGAGTTTCCCGGCCGCCTAGTGGGGAGGAGCCGATTGGCCCACGAAGTAGGCGAAGAAGTAGCCGCATACTGGGTCAGGCCATCGATTCCGTTGCCGCCCGTAGCGGTTCCCGCGCCGAAATAGAAGGTCAGAGGCTGTGGATTGGTGGCATTCCTGGGATTGAAGTCGTTCATGGTTATCGTGTTCGAGATAAGAGCCCCATTCTGGTCGAACCGCAGCGCGCCAGCGGCAAACTCGGTCGATGTGCCAAACGTGCCGCCCGTCAGATCGCCTCCGTCGGTCATGATGTGATAGGTCCAGTCGCCAGAATCCCCGGGCTGGGCGCTGGCGGCGTCAGTCTTGCAGAAGTAGATATCGAGCGGAATGGCGTCACCCAGCGAATCGTATACGGTGACCAGGGTGCTGAAATTGGCGGTGCCGTCAGGGTCGGCTGGCGACCAAGGGACCGCCACAGCGGTCTCGTCCAGATTGCCGCGTAGAGTAATAGTCTTGGTGGCTTTGGGCGCAGGATCAGCTCCCGGGACTGCCTGACCGTCCCCGCCGGAGCTGGTGGTACCGGAGCTGGTGGTACTGGCATCAGGAGTGCCGCTGGAATTATTGATAGTGATGTCGACGCATGCGCTCCCCAGGAACATCAAAGAGAGCACGAAGTAAAACCGCCATGTGCCTAATGCCATGCTCGCCATTGCCCATCAATCGGCAGAGCCGCGTCAGACTTCAGCCTGGCCCTAGTGAGACCCGACAACGCATATGGACTTCCCCGACTGGACCCGATTTGGTGAACGGTCTCGTTACGCCGCCCTCTGCACCGAGTGACCACTTCCCATGCGACCGAGCTCTGGCAGTCGAGCGCCGAATGGCGGCGGTACGTGGCGTAGCACGGCCGAAGCGGAGGCCACCCAGGGCGCAGGACCGCATCCTTGCTCGCCGGGATGGCGCTGCCCCCACGCACCTGTGCTAGATCCGCGCGCGTGATCCGACTCGACAACATCAGCAAGCAACACGGTCCCCAGGTTCTCTTCGTAGATGCTAGCGCGGCCATTCAGCGCGGCGAGCGAATCGGGCTCGTCGGGCCGAACGGCGCGGGCAAATCCACCGTCTTTCGTTTGATCGTGGGCGAGGAATCCGCTGACGAAGGCCAGATCGCCATCGACCGCAATGTCACCATGGGCCACTTCAGCCAAGACGTGGGCGAGATGAGAGGCATGACCGCCATCGCGGCCACCATGGACGGGGCAGGCCCGGTGTCGGAGCTGGCCAGAGAGATGCGCGAGCTGGAGGATGCGATGGCCGACCCCGGCCGGGCGGCTGATCTCGATGGGCTGGTCGACCGCTTCGGGCACGTACAGGCCCGCTTCGACGAGCTGGGCGGATACGCGCTCGAGGCCCGCGCGAGAGAGATCATGACTGGCCTGGGATTCTCGCAGGAGATGATGGACGGCGAGGTGGGCAACCTCTCGGGCGGGTGGAAGATGCGCGTGGCGCTGGCGCGCATCCTCCTGATGCGACCGAACGTGCTCCTGCTCGACGAGCCGTCGAACCACCTCGACATCGAATCCATCATCTGGCTGGAGAGCTTTCTCAGAGCTCACGATGGCGCACTGCTGATGACGACGCACGATCGCGAGTTCATGAACCGCGTGGTAGGCAAGATAATCGAGATCGACGGCGGCGTGCTCACCACCTACTCGGGCAACTACGACTTCTACGAGAAGCAACGCGCGCTCACCGAGACGCAGGCCGAGGCTGCCTACCAGCGTCAGCAGGCCATGATGGCCAAGGAGATCCGCTTCATCGAACGCTTCAAGGCTCAGGCTTCGCACGCCGCCCAAGTGCAATCGCGGGTGAAGAAGCTCGACAAGATCGAAAAGCTGGAGCCGCCACGCCGGCGCAAAACCCTGACCTTCGAGTTCCCGCAGGCTCCGCGCTCGGGCGAGGACGTGGTCAAGCTTGCGGGCGTGAGCAAGGGCTACGGAACGCGAGCGATTTACCAAGGCCTCGACCTCATGATCCGCCGCGGAGAACGCTGGGCGGTGATGGGGGTAAATGGCGCCGGCAAATCGACGTTGCTCAAGCTGGTGGCGGGCGAAATCGCGCCTGATACGGGCACCGTGACCCTTGGGGCTGGCGTTCGTCTCGGCTACTTCGCCCAGCACGCCATGGAGCTGCTCGACCCGGACCAGACCGTCTATGAGACCTTCGAGGAAGCCTTTCCGCTCGCCAGCATCGGTACGCTCAAGTCGCTGGGCGGCTGCTTCGGCTTTTCCGGCGGCGATATCGACAAGGTCTGTCGCGTGCTCTCCGGCGGCGAGAAGGCTCGCGTAGTCATGGCCCGGCTGCTGTTCGCCCGCCCCAACCTGCTAGTGCTCGACGAGCCGACCAACCACCTCGACTTGGCGACCAAGGAGATGCTGCTGACCTCGCTGAAGGATTTCGAGGGCACCATGCTCTTCGTGTCACACGATCGCCGCTTCCTCGGCGCGCTCTCGAACCGTGTGCTCGAGCTGGTCCCCGGAGCGATCAACACTTACGGCGGAGGCTATCTGGAATATGTCGCACGCAGCGGCCACGAGGCACCCGGGCTACGCGCGTAGCGGACGCCCATAGCCGGGCGGACACCCGGTCTAGCGCTAGCGATACCCTTCCGCCTGCAGCGCAAACAGGCGTGCGTAGCGCGCGCCGTTGGCTAGCAGCTCGGCGTGAGTGCCGTCCTCGGTGACTTCTCCCCCCTCCAGCACCACAATTCGCTCTGCCATGCGCACGGTCGGGAACCGGTGCGAAATCAAGATCGTCGTGCGGCCTTGCGCCAGGCGGTGAAAGCGCTGGAACACGGCGTGCTCGGCCTCCGCGTCGAGCGCAGCGGTCGGCTCGTCGAGGATCAAAATGTCGGCTTGCTCGCGCATGAAGGCGCGGGCGAGCGCGACCTTTTGCCACTGGCCCCCGGACAGGTCAACCCCCTCCTTGAACCAACGGCCCAGTTGGGTATCGAGCCCGGCGGGCAAAGACGCCGCCAGCTCACGTGCCCCACCCTGCTCGAGAGCGCGGGTCAGGCGCAGCTCGTCGCGCATGTCCTCCACGGCGCCAAAGGCGACGTTCTCCCGCAATGCGAGCTGGTACTGGTTGAAGTCCTGGAAGATGATCCCGATGCGCCCCAGCAAAGCCCGCGGATCCCAGTCCGCAAGATCGCGCCCATCAAGCCGGATCCGGCCCTCGGTCGGCTGGTACAAGCCCGAGAGCAGCTTGATGAAGGTGGTCTTGCCCGCGCCGTTCTCGCCGACCAAAGCCAGACTCTGTCCTTTAGGAATGAAGAGGCTCACGTTGCGCAGAGCCCAGCGCCCTCCGCCCGGATAGCGAAAGCCAACCTGCTCGAAGCGGAGTCCTTCCTCGGCCACCACGGCCGCGGGTGCGGCGGGTTGGCTGCGCTCCGTCGGAATAGCCAGGTACTCGAACAGGTTCGACATGTAGAGCGTGTCTTCGTACATGCTGCCCACCGCGCTGAGGATGGCCTGAAAGCTCTGCTGGCCCTGCCGAAACGCGACCAAGTACAGCGTCATGTCGCCCAGGGACAGGCGGTTGGCGACCGTAACACCGACAATGAAGGCATAACAGCCGTAGAAGACTGCCGTGCTGAGGAGCGACAGGGCGAAGCCCCAGGTCGTCCGGCGCACGGCCAAACGCCGATCCTCGCCGTAAAAACGCTCGGACAGGGAGCGGTAGCGGCCGAGCAGAGTCGGCCCGAGACCGAGCAGCTTGACCTCCTTTGCGTGCTCGTCGTTGGCCAGGACGTATTCCAGGTATATGAGCCGTCGTGTGTCGGGCGAGCGCCAATTGCGCAGGCGGAAAGCGACCCCGGAAAACCTCGCCTCGGCGAGGAACGCCGGGATCGTCGCCGCCAACAGCCCAACCACCATGAAGCCGGAAAACTTCACCAGCAGGATCACGTAACCCGCCAGGGTCAAGGCGTGGCGCAGAACCTGGAAGTTGCTCTCGATGAGGGAGAGTGGCCGCAGCGACGCCTCCCGCCGCGCTCGCGTGAGCTTGTCGTAAAACTCAGAGTCCTCGAAATGGTGCAGCTCGAGGGTAACCGCCTTTTCCAGTATGGCGAGGTTCACGTCGATGCCGAGGCGCGCACCCACCAACTGCCGCACTAGCCCCAAACTGCGATCGAGCAGCGCCATGACCGCGACCACAGCCAGCTCGAGGATCACGAATCGCACCGCGCGGGCCCCGTCGCGAGCCACCACCGCGTCCACGATCAGCTTGCCCACATACGCCACCAGTGGGGGCGTAGACGCGGAGAGCACGGTCAGCACCCCGAGACCGAGCGTTCCCATGGGTGACGATCGCCAGACCAGACCAAGGGTCTGCCGCGAGCGCAGGATGCTTGCTTTGAGGCGAACCAGGAGCGGCGCTTGGGGCGGCGCTTGCGGCGGAGGAGATGGGCCCATCGAGACCAAATCTAGCGCGAGAACCGCAAGGCGCCGGTACGGACCCATGTCCGCGGCGGACAGGCTCGGCCACGACTCGACACTTCCGATTCGCCGCGATCGCCGATGATGATAGATACCCGGTATGTCGAAGCTGCTCCTCGTTGCCCTCGGCGGCGCCCTCGGGACCGGCGCCCGCTATCTGCTGTCGGTGTGGGCGCTCACCACCTTGGGTCCGGCATTCCCCTACGGCACCTTGGCCGTCAATGCCATCGGCTCGTTCCTGATCTGCGCCATCATGCACCTCGCCGTAGTGGCAAACGTCATCACGCCGACCCTGCGACTCTTCCTGACCACCGGAATTCTGGGCGGCTTCACCACCTACTCGAGCTTCGACTACGAAACCTTCCGCTATGCGCAAGAAGGGGCGTACCCGACCGCGGCCCTGTACGTGAGCTTAACGCTCGTCCTTTGCTTCGCGGCGGGAATCGCCGGCGACGGCGTGGCGAAGCTACTCGTCCACGGCTGACCGACGCGCTCACGCCCTATAGCCGGCGCGCCATGCGGGCGAAGAAGTCCCGGTGGCCAGCGATCAGGCGATAGCCGGCTTCGGCGGTGCGGGCAAAGAGTGATGAGGCGTGGTAAAGGCGCAAGAGCCAGCGCCACCTCCCTGCACGAGCCAGCGTGCGCAATACCGCTTCCGCCGCAGCATAGACCCGTCCGTCGCTGTCCACGAGTTGCACCGCTTGCGCGAAGGCCGCCGCAGGGATCTCGGGAAATCTGGCCCCGATCGACGCATCCCGCGCCGGCAGATAGTCGATGACATCTCCAGTCATTTGCCGCCAGCGCTGGATCCAGAGCGAGCAAAAGCGGCATTCCCCGTCGAAAATCAGCACCGGCCGGGGCGGCGGCCTTGCGACCCGAATGTCGCTCGACATGCCCTGAGGTCTACTCAGGGATAGCTGGCCGCGCAACAGCGCACCCAGGCAAAGTCCCGGCGCCGGGTCAGGGCTAGTAGGCTACCGTCGCGATGCCGGTGACGTCAGCGTCGTAAATGGTAACCGCGGCGCCAGAGGCGGAAGTCACCGTCGAGCCCGCGGTGAACGCGACGCCGGTGGCGTGGAAGATCTCCATGCCGGTCTTGGCCTCGATGCGGACATTGACGAAGCTCACGTCGGTAATCTTGGCCTCGGGCAAACCCCAGATGACGCCGCCGTTGGTGGAGCCCGTGGCGGTCATATTCTCGATGGTGATGTCTTTCCAGTAGGGCGTGGTTGCCGTAACGGCCTGCGCCGTATCGGTGGTGGGACTGGATGGCACGGTAGGGTAGTAGGATGTGATGTCGATGGGGGTCTCTACCCCGCTCATGGCAATGTTGGTATAGGACAGGTTCTGTACCAACCCGCCCCGATCCCGAGCGGATTTCATGCGAATGCCCGAGGTCGTTCCGTTCATAGTAATGTGATCGACGGTCACCCCCACCACGCCGTTCTCGGTGATGCTGCCGATGGAACAGCCGTGACCGACCCCGAAGGTCGAGTAGGCCACGTAAATGTTGGCGCCTTCCATAACCACGTTATCGTCGCCATCGGCGATACTATTGTTGCAGAAGAAGACGCCGCTAGCGTTCATATCCACCCCGTCGGTGTTCTTGGGCTCCGCTTGACCAGCGACCGGCAAGGCAGCGATGGTGATACCGGTGATGGTGACGTCGGTGTCGCCTTTGACCCAGATGTGCTCCTCGGGTGAGTTCTGTAAGCGCACACCACTGATCTGCACCCGGGAGGAATTGGAGAAGCTCACCTCTTGCGGTCGGCTGAGTGAGGAATCGCTGGCAAAAGCGGTCCACCAGTCCTGACCCTGGCCATCGATGGTACCCGAACCGGTTAGGGCGATATCGTGGGCATGGTCGGCCGTTATGAAGGGGGTGGCCGCGCCGTAGCTCGCCATGGGCAGCATCATCAACGTCGCACCACTGGCCAGATCGAGACGCGTTCCGCTGGCCAGCACCACCGGTCCGCTCAAGAAGGTGCCTGCCGGAACGCTGACCGTCCCGCCGCCCGCAGCGCCGGCCGCGGTGAGCGCGGCCTGAATGGCCTTGCTGTTGTCGGTCTTGCCGTCACCGACCGCGCCATAGGTCGTGATAGCGAAGGTGCCCGCTCCTATGACCGGGAGGGGGACCACGGCGGGATTGCCGGGCCCACAAGGATCGCCGGCACCGTCCAGGCCGCCCGTTTCGCCCCCAACCGCGCCGTCCCAGGCGCCGCCCTGGCCGGCCATGCCCGCGTCGCTGCTGCCCTGCCCTGCCCCGCCAGCCGCACGCGAGCCTCCCGCAACTGTCCCTCCCGCTTCCGCCGTACGCGAGCCTCCCGCCACTGCCCCGCCCCCGGAACCCGTCATCCCCCCGGGCACGCCACCGGAGACGTCGACGGGGCCCCCGTCGCCCAGGCCAGTCCCCGAGCCTTGGCCGCCCGTTGCCCCGTCCGACCCGGCTTGGCTCGAGCATGCGCCCAACGCGGCTGCCCAGACGAGCAACGCTCTCTGAACTGCGCCTGAGCTCATCAGGCTAATGATACTCTTCGTCTCAGCCGCCAGGCAATGGCGCAGGTACGCATCGAAGCTAGTGCCGGCGCGTGTCCGACGGAGCCTACAGCACCCGTGAACAGCCATGAAGCACCTCAGGACTACCACCTACCTCTTCGTCGTCGCCCTGCTTGCCCTCGAGTCGTGCGCGCACCAGCAGAGCGTCGCCGCCGAGAATGCGCCGGAGCCTGGCGCACTCCCACGGGGCGACTCGCTCGACGGCAGCCGACATGTCCTCTTGGGCATCCCCACCGACACCGATCCGTCCGATGACTACCTGCTCGACCGCAAGTACTGGGTTGCCTCGTACAACCCCAGTCGACTCGTCGCCAACTGGGTTGCGTGGGAGTTGGTGGCCGATGACCTGGGCAGCGCCGAGCGCACCAACGCCTTCGCGGCCGACACCTTCCTTCCCGGCGGCTTCCGCTTCGTTACCCCCAGAGACTACGTGCACAGCGGCTACGACAAGGGACACATGTGCCCGTCTGCTGACCGTACTTCCACCCCAAGCGCTAACGCCGCCACCTTTCTCATGACCAATATGCAACCGCAACGCCACGTACTGAACGCTGGCCCCTGGGAGGGCCTCGAGCGCTACGAGCGCGGCCTGGCCTTCCAGGGCAAGCAGCTGGAGATCATCGCCGGCGGCATCTTCACCAACTCGACCACCACCATCGGTCCAGGGGTGGCCGTGCCCACCGCCAACTTCAAGATCGTGGTGGTGATGAATCCGGGTGAAACAGCCACGGACGTCACCCTATCCACGCCGGTCTACGCGGTCATCATGCCCAACAGTGCGAGCGCGAAAGGGACGAAATGGACGCAATACCTCGTCCCGGTCGCCGAGATCGAGAAGGAGACCGGGTACGATTTCCTGAGCAAGGTGCCCGCGCCCGTGCAGAAGGTGATCGAGGCCAAGGTTGCAGCTCCGCCTTAGGCGGGTGCCCCGGGAAGTCTCCTTGGCGCTGGCGCACGGTGGGCTACCGTGCTGGCGCGGCTGGCGGTCATGACTTGACTCGCGCCGATTCCGCCTCGACAATTCGGTGGGTACTGCGGATACCCCCAGGTACCCACCCAAACCCTAGCGGGACGAGGAGAACACCATGAAGCGAACCACCCTCACTCTTGCGGCCTCTGCCCTGGCCCTGGTCGCCGCTTGCAAGGACGAAGCTCCATCGCCTCCGGCTGCTCCCCCTGCGCCTGCTCCAGCCGCCGCTGTGCCCAGCCAAGCTGCGACGGGAACTGACGGCGGCCAAGCCGGGGTCGACGCCCACCTGGGTATGATGGAGCGCTACGCGCTCTGGAAAGCCAAGAAGGAGGCCGACGAGAAGCTGGCGGTGCAGTTGGCGGCTGAAGAAAAGGCTCGTCTCATCAAGTTCGACAAGAGCAAGCTGTCCAAGCACCTGAGCATGGTCGCCTTCGAGCGCAAGACCCGGGCGGCGCTCGATGAGGCCGCCCAGAAACTGAACGGCAGGATCGACGCGCCCGATCAGCTCAAGAAGTTGGCCGCGTCGCAGCACAAGCGCATCGAGAGCCAGGCCGCTGGCCTGCGCAACATGGATCCCAAGGGCGGCAACTCGGCCATTGGCACCGATCACGACGTTATCCTGAACCTGCTCGCTGACGACTATCCCGATGCGATCTTGCAGTTCTTCGCGGGCCAGACCAAACCCCTCGCCGACGTACGCGCCGAGATGGACAAGCGCGAGAAGAAGATCGATGCCTGGCTGGCCGAGGTGCAGAGCGGGGATGCGACAAAACCTCAGAAGTAACTGCATCGACGGAGCGGCCTGCCCAAGCAGCACCCATCCTGCGTATTCCTGGGCTGTGGATCTCCGCTCCATCATATCGGAGCCTGGCCGAGGCCTACCAGGTTAGTCGCAGCCGCGTGGCTCAAATTCTTGGGAATGCGCCAAGAAGACTTCGGAATGGATGCAGACGCGACCCAGACGGATCTTGCGCTGGCGACTCGTTGGAGGCTGAGGCGCCCTGCGAAGTGGTACCGGCATGATGGCTCTTCACCTCCTCTTTCCCGAGAAGGCGAAGAAGGAGCGCCGCACCGCCACGGCGGTTAAACTCTGCAACCCAAGCAAGCCATGAGCGGCAACCTCGACGTCATCACCGATCTTTTCAAGGCCCGCGGAGCAGGGAGGATCTTGGTGGTGACAGGCGCGGGGATAAGCGTAGCCAGTGGAATTTCCACCTTTCGTGGTCAAGATCCTGGAGCCATCTGGAAGAGAGACGTCACCGAGCTGGGCACATTCCGCTACTTCAGCCAAGATCCTGTGGGTTCGTGGCGATGGTACCTCTCGCGCTTTGCGAAGACCGTCGGCGCGAAGCCAAACCCGGCCCACACCGCCTTGGTCAGGCTGGAAAACTTCTGTGAGCACCAGGGTGGCGAATTCCTGCTGATCACCCAGAACATCGATGGTCTGCACCGCCAGGCCGGGTCACGCAATCTGATCGAGGTACATGGCCGAGCTGATCGCGTCCGCTGCCCACGCCCGGCTTGCCCCAATGGCGCGCCAGCCGGTTCCTTGCCGCGGGCCGATTTCGACCTGGATAGATTCCTGGCCGACCCATCGCCCGAGACGCTGCCTCGTTGCCCCAAGTGCCGGGCCGTCATGCGGCAACACGTGCTGTGGTTCGATGAGCTATACGACAGCCACGACGACTACGAGTGGGCGCGGGTGCTCGATGCCGCCGAGCACAACGACGCCGTCATCTTCGTCGGCACCTCATTTTCGGTCGGCGTCACCGACCTAATACTCAGCGCTGCGCGCGAGCGCGGCAGCCCCGTCCTTTCCATTGACCCAGCCACCACGGTCGAGCCAGGCACCCACTTGCTGTGCGAGCGCGCCGAAGAGCTGCTGCCCGCAGCCTATGAGGCTCTGCAGGCGCACTGAGTTTGGCTTGTGCTGCCAAGCGCGGAACTGTGCGAAAGGCCACCGGCGGCAAGCGCCAAGAGCATCTGGGGCGCTTAGGCCGGCGGCACCGGCGCCATGTACGCGGGTACCGCTACCGGTATCAATTCGTCACGCGCAGCGTCGGGCATCTGGGCCATGTACCTAGCTACCGCTCGCTCGTCGCTCGAAGCGTCTGGCATTGGCGCCATGTAGCGCAGCACCACCCCCCCATCGGGCCCAGCATCAGGCATCTGGGCCATGTAGTCCGGCTGAGGCATGGGGGCCTCCCGAGCGGCGTCCGGGATAGAAGCCATGTACATCGGCGCGACTTGGTAGGCGTCCGCGCCGGACGCGTCACCGCTCACCAGCCCGCTCGCATCGTTTGTCCCACTCGAGCCCCCGCTCGGGCAGCCCGCCATAGCTAGCCCGAGGCCGAGCGTCGCGGGCGCCAGCATGCGCCGCAAGCGGGTTTGCAGGAAGCGCTCGACACGCCGTCGCATCTCCTTTTCACGCATGGTGACTCCTTCTCGCGTCCGTCGGGCCGGTTCTCCAGTTTGCTTATTCGTGTCAGCAAACCGCATGCCGAATACCTTGTCTTGGCCAGATCCCCCTTTCTCCTGCGCATTTCAAGGTAATAGCCTCCGCAAACACGTGGCGAGCCTCAGATTCCCGAGGTTTAGCCTCACCAGGGTGACGGTTCTATGGAGGCGTGCCTCGACCGGGGCTCGTACACGCAGTAAGAGGCCAGCTCACAATTACGCGGTGGGCGTGACGGACCCGGACTAGCGTAAGTAATTGAATTATAGGGTTTTCTGCCATAGCTCAATCGGACAGAGCATCGGCCCTCTAAATCTCCTCTAAATCTGCCTGCTGCATCAACGGTCTGCGACAGGGTCGCGGTAGATCTTGGCCGTCCGACCGGGAACGTGATAGACATGGCGCACTCTGGCGGTACACTTGGGCAGAGAATAGCCAGAATGCAGTCGGACAGCTCAGTGCAAAAGTTAGCTTAAATATCGAAAATTACAAGAGAATGCGCGAGTAGCTCAGTTGGTAGAGCATCGGCTTCCCAAGCCGAGGGTCGCGGGTCCGAGTCCCGTCTCGCGCTCAACCGAAAAGCCCTGCAACTCCGAGGGCCTACGAGATTCGCCAAAATCTGCGAGCGGCGCGTTATTCGGTCCTTGCACCACTAATGCACCAAATGGATCGCTCTTTGGTAAATTCGTTGCGGTCCCGATCGGAGTCTTTTTGAAGGACAGGAGATCAATTTCTCGCCGCAGATACTCCGGCGCCAGGTGACCGTAGACCTCGGTGGTAATGCGCGGATCGCTGTGGCGCAAGATACGCTGGACGGCCGCCGGATTAGCGCCCGCCATCATGAGCAAGGTCGCGGTTGTGTGACGCATGTCGTGAAAACGTATCTCCCGAACGCGCCCACGTGGCCACAATTTCATCCCGCACTTTCGGCAGCGCCGCAGGCCGGCGTCCGCGGCATCCTCCGAGTACCCGCATCCCTTGCGCCGGCAAACGTGGGTGTAGCCGGTCACGATCCCGGCGCGCGCCAGCGCAGACTGAAGCCGCTCCTGGAGCGACGCTTCCTCAGACATCATCGAGCCATCCTCGTTCGGGAAGACCAGATCGGACGGGGACCGCCTGATTGCGGTTTCGAGGTATGGCACGAGCTCGGAGGCAATGGGCACTGCGTCCGCATGCCCACCCTTGGTGGTGTCGCGCGCGTACGAGCGGTGCACGTTGATGAACCCGCTGGCCAGATCGACGTCTGCCTTCCGCAGTCCAGCGAGTTCGCCCTTGCGCAGCCCAGAATAGATGGCGGTAGCAAACAGAGGCCGCCAGCGCTCAGGCAGCGCGAGCAGAACGGGTGAAACCTCCTCCGCTTTGAGGAACGCGGGAAGCCGCCTGGGTACGCGCCGGCGCTCCACGTCCAAGACGGGATTCTGGACGACCTTGCCGGCCCGACGGGCCGCGCTGAACACCCGGCAGAGAAAGCCGCGGACGTGGTTCACGGTCTGAGGCGCCAGCTCGCGCGTCTTTGCCTGGATGAACTGCTCCACCCGGCCCGTCGTCACCTCGCGTATTGGCATCCTGGACAATTCTGATTCTAGGAGGTGCCGGTGGAAGGTGCCTCGGCTCTTCGAATATCCAGGGCTTTGCTCGAAGTACATCTTTTCCCACCACCGCAGGAGATCGCCGAGCGTGGCGCCACCCTCGGCCGGCACCGGCTCCAGCCCTAAGCGGCGCCGTTCGGATTGACGCTCGAGATCCATGGCAAGCCGCTTCGCTTCGGTCTTGGTCACGGCCGTCGTCACCTGCATGCGCCAGCGCCCGGTGTGATCCTTGAACTTTGTGTACCATCTGCCACCACGCTTGAAAACCGAAGCCATGGCCTATCCCCCTGAATTGCCCGATACGTCGCCGGACTTGAGCTTCGCAGGCCTCGACGCCGCTGCCTGTACGAAAGCCCGAACTGCCTTAGGATCGAAGCGTAAGAAACCTAAAAGGCGAATGCAAGGCAATCGGTTGGCTTCCGCCTGGTGATAGACCCACGAGCGGCTGGCCCCGAGGAAGCGGGCGACGTCGTTCGCGTCCCAGAGGCAGTCCTCGCCCCTAGCTTCCGTCGCGATCTGGGCTCCTTCTCTGCCGGCGAGTGCCCGCGAGTCGATGCTCCCCTCCTGTTCACGAACGCCGGACTGCGCGGCTGAGTTCGGCGCTATCCGGTCGTTTGCAGCAATGTCACGAATCCCGTGCAAGTTCATTTACCACCTCCTGGATTTTCCCCATTCACTCGATCAAATGAGATCTTCGAATCCATGGCTGGTTCCAAGACTCTCCAACATCTATCCGGTGGCGCCCCCTGTCGGTTCCGCCGGTTGTGCCCGGAGAGGGAATTCGCGAGAGTTCCGGGCCCGAAGATTCACCGCGGCGCAACACCAGATGACTACCACCTTCGAGGCGCGCGATCTTCTTGCCGGCGCACTCAGCGCATCGCGCCGTCAGCCCCTTATTAGGACAAGGGTAGCGGCCATCAAGCCCGCTGACACATTGGAGCTTCGCGACCACCGGTGGCCAGGAAGCTGCGCAAGCGCTTCAGCGCCTAGGGTGTGGCCATGGTGTCGAGCAACTCGACCACGCCACCGACCAAGCTTGAGCACAGCCCCGCGTGCAAGCCACGCTCGGCGAAGCTCTGGCGCCCCTCTTCCGTAGTCATGTTACACCCGGTGAGGGTGGCGCAGTCCAGGCTGCCAAAACGCTCACGGAACCTTCGCGCGAGCTCCTGCACGTGGCCATAGACTTGGTCGCGCCCGGCAGGGCCTTGCGCCATCAGATTGCCGTGGCGTAGGCCAAGTACCATACACGCGCCCGTTACCGCACCGCAGGTGAAGCCGAGCCGACCGATGCCTGAGCCGAAGCAGGCGGCCACACGCAGGCACGCCATCTCGTCGAGCCCGAGCTCGGGTCCGAACGCCGTCAACACCGCTTGGGCGCAGTTACCACCTTCTTGGTTGAAACGTTTGAGAGCCCGTGCTTTGGCTTGCATGCGCGCAGTCTACAACGCCCGCAACTGGGATCGTCCAACGATGAGCACCCGAGTAGCTATTCGCAGGCTACCGTTCCAGCAAGTGTGACCGCCGGGTGACCGCCGGTGGGCTAGCGTCCGGATCGACGGCGATTGCCGTCGGGAGGACGCGAGATGAAAGTCGATTCACTGGATGAGCTGAAGGTCGTCTTCGCCATGTGGCGCCAGGCGAAGCGCCACGTGCGAGAGGCGGTGCCGGATGATCTGCTGAGGCGTGCCCGCCGGGCGGCCAAGGCGCATGGAGTCAAGGCGGTGGTGAAGGCGGTTAGAGTGGAGCGGTCGCGAATATTTCGATGCCAGCGACAAGACGCGAGGGCGGCGTCATCCATCCTCGCACCAAAGCTGCTGCTCGCCGCCGGGGACGCTATCTCCCACGCCGGGCCCCCACCGGGGCCCTCCGAGGTCGACCCGAAGGCCGATCTGTGGCATGACGTCGCTCGGTCCTTCGATGGGCCCCATCACCTTGGCGAGTGACACTCTGTGCCACCCATGTGGCCTGCCTTGCATCTGCCAGGCGTCTAGGCTAGCAAGCTGGCATGTCCATCTTCGACAAGCGAGCGGGTTTTGATCCGGAACCATGGCTCAGAGAGAAGACCCTCGCGTGCCTGCGCGACGTGGCCGAGTTGGTGGATCTTGCGAACGAACCCGATACGACGCCGTGGTACGCCCGCCGCCTCCGTCGAGCCGCCTCGTCCCTGGTGGGGCGGCTCGCGCCTCTGACGCTGTTCGCGCATCGCGCGGATCAGAATGCGGTTGCGGGCTCCGAGTGGAACGCCATCTCGGAGCACGGGTCTTTGGCGCTCGCTGCCTGGTGTGAGCGCTGGGGAATTCCCGGTGGAAGATTTCTTTCGCTGCGGGATCTGGACGACGACAAGGACGACCAAGACGGCAAGGACGTCACGCCCGAGGACCGGCCCCAGGTCGACGATAACCTTACAAGAACACTGGACCGTCAGCTTGAGCTCGTGGGTCTGTTGGCCCGCCGCATGCTCAACGAAGACCTCCCAGATCCGTCCCGCCGGCTGCTGCTCCTTCTCATGGATCATCTGCGCTACTCGCAGCACACAGAGATTGTCGTTGTATCCAAACGCTTCCTCCCTGCGGACATCGGCGCGTCTCCCGAGGACACCGCTGCCGGCTACCGCGTGCTATACGAGCGGGAGTTCATCGAGCGAGTGCCGACGATGACCGAGGGCTCGCCGGAAAGCCTGGCCCTGCGCCTCGTCGTCGAGGGCTTTAGCGACCGTAAGCATACAACCCCTTTCCAAGAAGAGACGTTTGGCTTCCCAGGCGCGGTCATCGATGGCAAGCGAACCATCGGCAACATCGTTACGCTCCCCTTGTCCGCTTTCGCGCATCACTCCCTTCGGACTTGGCCCGACTTTGCTGAAGGAGAGCAAGCTTCCCTGCGCGCGTGGCTGCAGGAGGCGATTGGCGCGAGGCGCGCCTTCATCGAGAACGCGAAGCTCGCCCGCGGTGAAAAGGAGACACGTGTGGAGGTCCGACTCCGCGTTCCGATGGAGGAGTCCGA
>CAWKJE010000043.1:0-12916 GCA_963849735.1 uncultured delta proteobacterium | reverse complement strand
TTCAGAGTTGCCCAGGGGAAACCGTTGGCTTGAGACGCATCCTTCGACGCCGTGCTGGCAGTGCTGCCCACCTGTCGCTGGTAAGGATGACTGTAGCCGGGAACAGCGACCCCACGGGGGGCACGGGCACCGAGGCGCCATAGGTTCGGGCCAGGCAGTTGGCTCGCATCATATGAGCGCGCGGCGGCACCGCACAGCGTGATCATCCGCATGGTCAGCACCTCGTCTTCGCGAGAAGGCAGGGCGATGGTCCCCAGCCGGCGACGCACCGCCCGTGGGCAAGGATGACGTGGCCTTCCGAGCGCTTCGCTAATAATAGCCAGCAGGGCAGCCGGCTGCTTGGGTCAAAGCCGTGACACAGGCATTGACCACCATGTCGCTCTGAGTCGAGTTGCTGCAATTGGTGAGGTCTGGCCCATTGGCAGCCAGGCAGTCGATCATCGCTTCG
The DNA here is from genome assembly GCA_963849735.1 of uncultured delta proteobacterium. Classification (GTDB taxonomy): domain Bacteria; phylum Myxococcota_A; class Polyangia; order Fen-1088; family Fen-1088; genus Fen-1118. The sequence goes on along the minus strand of CAWKJE010000043.1, from coordinate 12,468 downwards.
CAGTTGCTGGCGAGCGGGGTATTGTTATTGTGGCATTGTGAGCAGGCTGGCGCAGATCCCGCCTGGTAGCCGTTGGCGATTATGGTGCTGATGCAGCTTGCGGCAGAGTCGGGCCGGGGAGGGGTGACGGTCACACTGCCCGGCGTTGTGCCGGTCATTGTGGCGCTGGCACTGACGGTACCATCGGTCAGGCTGAGGGTGGCCGTGGCGGAGGAGGCGCCTCCGTCCGCCGTCGCCGGGGTGTAAGTGACCGCGATAGTGCACGTGAGAAGCGGATTCAGAGCCAAACCGGTGCATGTATCAAAAGTGATGGTGAAGGCGGGACCAGATGGAGTGAGGGTCGCGCCGAGCTTGGCGGTTGCGGTTTGGCCGCTGTTCAACGCGGTGAATGTGGTCGTGGGACCGGCCGTGCCGAAGGTGGCCGCGCTAGGTGTGATCGTCAGGACGGCGGGGGATACAACGGTCCCGTACTTGCCACCGGCTCCGACTCCACCACCCTTCCCTGCCATTCCCCCTGCACCCAAGACCTCGCCAGTTCCACCGGCTCCGACTCCACCACCCTTCCCTGCCATTCCCCCTGCACCCAAGACCTCGCCAGTTCCACCGGCTCCGATTGCTGCATCATTCGATAGGCCGGTCGTTCTCGTCCCTGCTGTGGAGACAGGAGCGTCAGCGCTCGCGATCCCAGCTGTCGATATGGGTGCATCTCCTATCGTCACGCCACCGACGCCCCCGCTGCCACCTAGCTTGACCGCCCCATCGAGCTGGGCTTGTCCCCCAGCACCAGAGCTTCCGCCGTCAACCGCAGGCGCGGCGCCGTCGAGTCTGCCTATCGCTGGTGGCCCCGCAAGTTGGCTAGCATCGTATGAGCATGCGACCGCAGCCCCCAGCGCCAGCAGATAGATTCGAGCAATGGTCCTCATGGTCAGCGCCTCCATCAATCCGCCAGGACTATGCTTTCCAGGCACAGCTGCTCTACGGTGATGGCCGAGGAGCCAGCGGTGACCTGTATGCTGATCTGGTCGATGTTGGGCGCGTCGGCGGTGGTGAAGAAGGTACCGCTGTTGTCCCAGCAGGACGTGTTGAAGGAGGTCAGCGGGACCGGCGCAGCCGGTAGCGGGAGGCTGGCGCAGTAGTCGACCCCCGCCGGATCGCCGTAGCGATGGAGCTCGATGCGCAAGCCGGAAGTGGGCGAGCCGGTGAGGTTGAGCATTATGGTTCGGTAGGCCACGCCGATGGGGCCGCTGGTGGGGCTGATATTGACTCCGATCTGTAGGCCCCAGTAGGCCGCGTAGATGGCGCTCGTGGTCGGGGTCGGCAAGGCCGGCACTGATCCGGTGGCGCACAGGGCGTTGCTCTCGTCCCAGGTGGTCGAGGCATCGCACGGGCTGGCGCCGGTGATGGGCAGATGGCCTGCACCGCAGGTTGGTGAGCTGACGGTGTCGTCCGTGCCCATGACGACCCAGCCGTATCCGCTGACTACCCCTGCGCCGAGCCCGTTGGCAAAGGTCACGGTGGTGCTGGTCCCGGGTGGCTCTTGGGGAAGGCTCACGTCTGGTGCCGTTAGGTATGCATCTGGGAGCGCGTCGGCGCTGCTACTGTCCACAGCTCCGCCTGTACCTGTTGTACTGCCATCGGCGCGAGCGTCCGACATGCCACCGACACCGATGGCGAGGCCGCCAGTGCTTGAGGCGTCGCTGACCACGCTAGTTACACGACCGCCCGAACCGAGTATGGCGGAAACACCAGTGCCGAGAGAGTCGTCAGGTCCCACAGCGAGAACATCCAACCGGGCGGCCGCATCATAGAGGAATACCGCCCCTCCAGCGGAGAGCAGCCGGGTCGTGCCACCGGCCCCACCACTGGACGTCGGCGCATCGGCCCGGGGCACCCCACCCGCGCCACCTCCGTTGCCAGAAGCGCCAGCCTTGCTGGGGGTACCGACCACAGCGCCATCTAGCGAAGCCGTCGGTGGTCCGGCCAACTGGCTCGCATCGTAGGAGCAGCCCACGGCAACAGCTACACCAACAACACAGAAGCTGCAAACCCCCATCGTTCAATATCCGACATTCGCCGAGAAGCCGGTCGTTCCGACGGCCATGGGCGCCACGGTCACCCCATGACCTTCGACGAAGAAGAGCACGCCCGTGGTGACGGCAGTAGCAGCGCTGAGCCCCCAGAACCCGTTGGCGATGTCCTTGCGGGTGTTCAAGGAGCTGATTTCGTCGGAGTTGCACCCCGTCCAATTTGCTCCAGCGCCTTTGCCACAACTTGTCCGGAGGTCGTTGTACTTCGATTGCATCATCGAACCCGAGATGGCGGCAACCCCGAGGAACGCCACCGTCGAACCCGCCGCCACCCAGGTCCACTTCCTTCCCAGCCACCAGCCATTATCGGGTGTCGATGTCGCAGGGGCCTTGCTAGCTTGCAAATCAATTGCTGGAGCTGGTGAGGGTGGGGCCGCCATCTGCGATGACACCGGGCTAGGCGTGAGAGTGCGAGGTTGGAGCGCGAGGGTCTGAAGGGTGCCGGCTGCAACTTCAACGGTCTGGACCACAGGCGCTATTGTCGGATGGGTTGCGGTAACCTGGTGGCTGCCGGGGCTCACGGGAATCGAGTTCGCGAGGGGTGCCCTGCCGACGACTTTCCCATCGACTGTGATCTCGGCGCCGGTGGCATCGCAGTCGATGATGAGCTTACCTATCTTGGGGGCGAGCTCGTTCACGGACCGCCTCGCGTCGGAAATCAGCTCGGGCGATGCATCGACCGCCTCGGCGAGAAACCTCTCGAAGGCAGCGACGGCTTCGGCAGGACGACCGAGCTCCCGATTCGCCTGCCCGATGTCGAAGAACAGCTTTGGGCTCGGAAACACCGAGTAGGCTTGCTCGAACTTCTCCAACGCATCGGCGTAGGCCCCTTGCTGGTAGAGGTGCGCACCCTCCTTCAACACCACTTGCGCCTTCGCCTTCGCCTCTTGGTCCGTGGTCGGCGCACTGATCTGCGCTAGGATCGATAGGACAACCAGGCAGACTGCGTTCATAGTCAGAGATCCTCGATGATGGTTCGTTGAGGTTGCGCCCTGCTCTGTTTCGGTTTAGCGGATTTGGGACTTGGAGGCTCGAATTCGAACGGGTCCGCGTATGGCGAGGGCTTCCTGTCGACAACGCTCGAAGGTTTCTGGGTCGAAGGTTTTTCGGTGGAGGAGGATTTGCTAGGGCTGTCGGATGTCCCCTTGGGCGCTTTCGCCTTTGGGACACGCGAAGGCTCGGGCTCTTGGACGGGCGCCAAAGCCTGTGTGGCAGGGGACGGTATGGGTGTAGGCGTAGGTATTGGTGTAGGTGTAGGTGTAGGCGCGGGTGGAGGCAGTGTGACCACCTCCGTGGGTCTCGGCACCATCACTGGTGCAGGAGTGCCCTGCGTGGAAGTTGGACTCGGTGACACCTGGTGCTTCCGTGGCCAGAGCAGCAGCACGACCGCTACCAACAAGACCATCGCTACGGCAGCGATGCTGTAGGAGAGCAGCCTGGGCCGGCGTAGCGCTTCATAATCGTTGAGGTCGTCACCCTGCGAAGCGCCAGTGGTGATGGACTCCTCGGGAAGCGTTGTCGTGCGAGCTGGAGCCGTCGCCTGTGGGACTGACTGTCCCGGCTTCACCGAAGTGGGACGCTCCGAGTATGCTACCGTTCCCCTCATCGGAGTCGTTCGGGGAATCACCATCGGTGGTGGCGTCAGCTCACGAACCTTGCTCGTGGCCGCGGTCTCGAAAGCTCGGGAGAAGTCCTTGATTGATGGAAATCGATCTGCTGGTCGCTTGGCGAGCGCACGACGAAGGACGGGCTCGACATCAGCTGGCAAGCCAGGTGCGCGCCTCGACAGCGGATGCGGGTCCATGTTGATGACCTGGTAGAAGAGCGCCGCCATATCTTCGGCGATGAACGGGGCATGACCTGAGAGCATCTCCCAGGCGATGCAGCCAAGCGCCCACTGGTCGGCCCGGTGGTCGATCTCCTCAATGAGACCGGTTGCCTGCTCGGGCGACATGTACTCGGGAGTACCCATAACCGCAGTCGCACGGGTGAGCTTGGTTCGCGACGCCTTGATCTTCGAAATGCCGAAGTCCAACACCTTCACGAAGTCGGCTTCCCCCTTGACCTTGAGGAGAAAGACGTTCGCGGGCTTGAGGTCGCGGTGGACGATACCTTCGTCGTGGGCGGCAGCTAGGGCGGAGGCGACCTGTCGGGTAACCTCGACGGCGACGTCAAGGGGTAAGCGCCCTACGCTTCGGATGCGATGCTCGAGGTCTTCCCCGTCCAAGTACTCCATCACCAGGTAGGGTTCGCCGGAGTCCGTGGCGCCGAAGTCCATGACGTTGACCAGGTGAGGGTGGCCAAGGCGCGAGGTCACCTCGGCTTCGCGGCGAAAACGTGCGAGGGCTTCCGAATTCGAGGCCAACTCGCGAGACATCACCTTGATGGCGACCCGCTTGTTCAGGCGGAGCTGGAGGGCCTCGTAGACAGCTCCCATACCGCCTTCACCGATGAGGCGCGTGACCTGATATGCCCCTCCCAGCACGGCGCCGGCGAGAGTACCGGGCTGGGCATTCTCAGACACGCCAGCCAACTCCAGACATACGTTCTCCATCGACCAAGTCAGGCAAAAATAGTCTCATGCAGCACCGGTGCGCGCAGCGCGCCATCGGGCAATCATAACGCATTTAGCTCGCGGCCGATAGCGTGCGACCGAGGATGCTCCAGGTGCCAAGACCGTTTCCGAAACGACAGAAATCGCAACCCGCTAGGCCCCGAATCACGATGGAGCAGCGCAGGGTCAATCGTGCATGCTGAGCTGGGCGCTGGTGCCCTGGTGGCCAGTGTTGATCTGGCAGACCATGGCCTCAATAGGGCACGTTTCTCTGGGCCTCACTCTCGGCCCGTGCCGAGGATGAGGTTGGCTGGCTTCTCGGCCTCGGCCGCCGCGACCACGATCGCCTGCCGGTTACTCCTTAGCGGCTTGATCGGCCCGGCGATACAAGGCGGCTTGGTTTGATGAGCGGAGGCGCAATGCCCGCTTCGCAGCAAGGTGACTGCTGTCAGGCCGGTTTGACCCCGCCGAAAACGACTTCTCGTGTTTCCTGCCAGAATACGGTGACGTGGCGAAAGCCAGCAGCCGTCATTCCATTAAGGTCGCTCACCAAGTCTTGGGGCTGGTCGTGGTCCTCCTCCTCGATGCGGTCGAGGAAGAGACGGGTATCAGTCTCGGTGCGAAAGCGCGGATCTTTGCCGCCGGCCCGTTCAACGATCCCGCGGACCCGCATGCGTTGAATCAGATCCTCCAGATCCCGGTCGGCGTTGATCACCACATCTCCGCACAGAAACCATCCTCCAGGAGCTAGAAGCGACCACGCAGTGCGCGCGAGCGTCGCCTTTTCGTCGGCAGGCAAGTGGTGAAGCGCGAAGGTCGAGACCACAGCATCGACCGAGCGAACGTCGTGACATACATCGGCCAGCCTTCGAAAGTCGCAGATGCGGAAGTCGACGCGGTGCGCGGCGTCCTTCAGGCGGGTTCGGGCGAGAGCGGTCATCGGCTGGGCACCGTCCACCGCGACGGCCCGGGCCTCGGGGAAGCGGGCAAGGAGCTTCTCGAGCAGGAAGGCAGTTCCCGTTCCGAGGTCGAGAAGAAGCCTCGGCTGGTGATCCAGGCAGGACAAGACGTTGCTAATGACTTCGGCCATGCGGTGGCGATTGGGGTGCATGACCTCCATGTTGGGGTCGTACGACGCTACCCTGGCCTCGTCTTCGTAGGCCGCGATGCTCTTGGCACAACCTGACATGACTTGGATGACTATCGGATTGAGCTGGAAAGAGCAATCGTCGGACGAATGCGCCGCCAGGAGAGAGCGCTGCGGTTGGGCGCTTTTCCCTGCGCCCTCGCCATGACCCAAGAGCGGGCTGGGTCGGCCCGCAATGGCGGCTGTTCCAGTCCGCCGATGCCAGATGAGGACGGGTCGTTCCCGTCACGTTGCCGCCACTCCCTCACATGGATCGGCCGTTTCGCTATGCGAGCTCAGATGCTCACGAGCTGCAGGAATGCGCGGACGTCCTCAGGGGTGGCATCGCGCTCGACGGTGACGCGAAGGTGATCGTGTTCGTCAAAGTCGACCACCACGTCAACTGGTGCTCCTTCGTGGTCGAGCACCGCATACTGGGCCTGGTCGTAATCGCCAAAGGCGGAGGAAGGAAAGCCGAAGTTGGCGAAGGGGTGGGGCTCGAAGTCGTTGTCGCTGGCCACCGCGAGGTCGTCACCGTTCGAGGCCTCGCTCGGGAAAGCCCACACGGTGATGTCGGTGCCGAGCGGGCGAACATACTGGCCATCGGGCATGAGCAGGAGGAGCCAGTTGTTGCGGGGTAGGCGGATCCCGAGGGGCGCGTCGGGAGCGAAGGCGTTGGCGAAGAGAGCCGCGTCCTCGGGCGTGGAGAAACCGGGGTGGCGAGTCTCTATCTCGATGGTTGGATCTGGTCCGCGCCAGCGGACGACCGCGGTGAAGGTGGGAGTGCATGCCATGGGATTCTCCATCAGCTTGCCAGCCGGCTCTGGGAAGAGCGGAGCCAGGTGATGATCGTGGTTCGGGGGATGGCGAGGTCACGCGCTAGCTGGGAGAGGCTGGTGCGCGAATGACGGACGCGGCGGAGCACCTGGGCCTTTACTCGCCGGCTGAAGCGGCGCTTGCTGGTCTTGGCTCGGCGGGGCCAGGTGGAGCAGTCGTCGTGCAGGTGGGCGCGGAGTTGCTCTAGCGCGAGCGAAAGGCGAGCCCAGGTGCGAGTCTTCGACAGGCCGTGGCGAGTGGCCACGGCGGCAAGAGTTCGCTCTTCGAGGTAGTGGGCCCTGATTAGATCCTGGGACGCTGGCGGGAGCTTGCCCAGAGCGGCCATGACCTCCGAGGTGAGCGCCGAGCGCTCGGCGTCGGGAGCAACGGCGAGCTCCTGAACTGGCGGCTCGTCATCGGAGAGATACCAGTAGCCGGGAGCGCGAGGGGAATCTGCCAGGACGTTGAGCATCGAGCCAACCACGCGGCGGCCGGCATAGGTGGAAAAGCTGGCTTTGGCGGGCTCGAAGCGTCTGCTCGCCATGATGAGGGCCTCCTGACCCGCGGAGACCAGGTCGTCGCGAACGGTGTCGGTGGAGGGAACGCCAAGCCACTTGGCAGCGGCTTGGACGATGGCAAGGTGCTCGACGGCGAGGCGATCGGGCGCTGACGGTATGGGCAGTGATGGCACGGCTGAGGAGTCCTTTCCGACCGACCATGGCGGGCGGTCGGAGTCCTCTTGAGCAACGGACGTGCCCGGGTTTCAGCGCAAAATCGCCAGGCTTTTCGCGGGAGGCGGCGCTCTACAGGTGTAGCGCATGTGTAGCGCTACACTATGAGCTACACCCGTGGGACGGTGGGGTAGGAAGGTTGGCCGGGTCCGGGCCGAGGGCAAGGCACACGCTCCCACCCGACCGCAACGCTCATCGAGGCGGACGTGGTGGGGGGAATTAGAGTCCGCATGCGATCTCCCGGGCACGACAGGCTGCCTTCCGGGTGATCGCGCCCTAGCGATAGGCTATAGATCAGATCTGCTACCGCGGTGTCACGTCTTGCGCGCCCTCAGCCGTGCGGCGCGGTACGACACTCTGAGCCTCTCGGCAACTACACGGAAGTCGCCATCGCAGGCGGCGAGTTGGCGTCGGAACTCCTCGTTGGACAGGGTGCCGAGCAAGCTGGGGTTTGGGTCTTGGTGCATGTGGCGGTAGATGGTGCTGCGAGCGACGCTAAGGTCGCGGGCGGCCTTGGCGGGCTCGAACTGGTTTCGCTCCAGGGCCTCGCGGATCCTGGTCGGGGTCAGGGGAGTGGCGTGTCTCAGCAGGCGGTGCGGCGAAGTGGGTGAGGGCGGGTCGGCCGCGGGATCGTCCGAGGTGATGCTGTCGAAAAGAGGCTGCGGTACCCGGGCCAGGTCAAGGCCGCGATTGACGATGGCCAGCTTCATGGCGAAGTTGCTCAGCTGGCGCACGTTGCCGGGCCACGGGGCAGCGGCGAGGATAGGAAAGATCTGGGCGCTCAGCCATGGCCGCTTGGCGTGAGGTGGAGTGTGCAATCTGTGGAGATCGCCTGTCTGCTCAAGCGCTCCCCGCAAGAAGTGGAGCATGAGCAGGCCTAGATCCTCGCGGCGATCGCGCAGGGGTGGCAAGAGGATGTCCGAGGTGGACAGGCGGTGGAAGAGGGCCTGCGAGAACCCCGGGCCTTTGATCCCCAGGTCGATGGTCAGCTCGTCGGTAGCGGAGAGCAAGCGTACGTCTACCCATCTGGAGGTGGTTCCTCCCAGCCTCGTGACCTGGCGGGTCTCGAGCACGCGTAACAGGGCCGTCTGGACGTCGTAGCGGGCCAGTCCGATTTCGTCGAAGAACAGGGTGCCGCCGTCCGCTTGGTGGAAGCAGCCGTCGCGGGTCACGGTGGCACCAGTATAGGCACCCTTTTCGTGCCCGAAGATCTCGTCGGCGGCGAGGTTGTCGGGCAGGGCGGCCATGTTGATGGCGACGAAGGGTTTCCCGGCCCGCGGGCCATTGGCGGCAATTGCCTGGGCGGTGAGCTCTTTGCCGGTACCGGTCTCACCCCTGATGAGGACTGGAGTGGAGAGCGGCGCGACGCCCAGGATGCCTTGGCGCACGCTGGCCATCAAAGCGCTGTTGCCGACAAGGCCGAGATTGGCGGGCGGGCGAGGACTGGGCGGCTGGGCAAAGTGGAGGCAGAGGGCGATCCGTTTGCCGATAGTAAGAATGGGCGCACGCGCAACGTGGGTCTGCGACAGCCTGGCCGGCGCGACCAGGGGTCTGCCGTCAAGGGTCAGAGGGTAGCCAGGGCTCGGGCGGAGGAGGAAGCCTTGTCCGTGCAGGGAAATCTCGAGGAAAGGCTGGTGGCTCAGGAACGTATCCGCAAGCGGCGCAGGCTTGTCGCAGTAGAAGGTAAACTCCGGGGTGAGACGGGAGAGGCCGATGACCTTGCCCTTCCCCGGCTTGGGGAAATAGAAGCGATTGCCGACGCGACTCGGATCCGGGTGCCAGAGGATGGTCAGGGCGGGTACCATTTGCAAGGTGAGCGCCGAGGTAGACGGGTCCAGCCCTGACTCGGTGGGGGGATCCGAGAAGGTCATGCTCGCCCCGTGGTCGAGTACCTATCCCCGTCGGACGCGGCGAGCTCGTAGCAGCCCTCGTCCTTGGCCCCGGTTTTCGGGTCCGTCGCCAGGTCTGGCCATTCCCAGAGGCCAGCTTTCACGGTCTTGGCCTTGGGGCCCTGCGCAGGCCTGCCCCACCATGATGGTGCGACCTCGATGCGCGAGATCTTCGCCCCCTCCACCTGATCAACCCGCTCCTCCATGACCGCGCGGAGATGATAACCGACCAGGGAAGCCAATGCCCGGGGAAAATGAAATCGGGCAAGTCTAAGGAGGAACAGGGGTCAGGAATGCTGGAATTCGCCTTACGCCGGGCCTGCGCGCTCGGCCACGACCGACCACAGGACACCGGCGATGGTGAGCAGTGCGCCGACGACGGTTTGGGCGGAGGCTCTCTCGTGGAAGAACAGCCAGCCGCCCGCGAGCGTGAGCACAACGGTGTTCTGGTTGATGATGCCGAGGCCCACCGCGGTCAGGCGACCAAGGGAAGACGTCATGAGAAGCTGAGCTGCTGCGCTGAGGAGGCCGCACAGAGCGAGCAGGAACCACGCTCGCGGCGTCGGTGCAACCCAGATGCCGAAGGGAGAGAGTACGGTCGGCAAGGTGATGAGCGAACCGAAGAGGGTGAAAGAAGCGAACACGGTCCAACTGCTTTCGCTAGGGCGGCCGCCGGGGTCGGGCTTGCGAGCGGCTCGGATCGACGTGATGGCCATGCCGGAAAACACCGCCGACAGGACACCGACCATCTCCCACGTCCCGAGTCGCCAGCTTCCGGCTCGCCCCTTGGTGACGAGCGCGACGCCCGCCATGGTCAGGATGAGGGCGACGCCGGCGTGGCGATGCGGCCGCTCGCGCAGGAACAGCCAGGCGAAGGTGAGCGACCAGACGGGTGCCGTGTAGTTGAGCAAAGTCGCTACGCCGACCCCGATCCTCTCGATGCACTGGAAGTACAGCAGGACCGCCGCGCCGCCGAAGACGCCGCGTAAGATAAGCCAGCCCCAGCGTTGCGGTCGCAGGTGTAGCCTGAGCACGCCTACGGCGATGGCAATCACCAGCGCGCCGGTGGCGAAGCGGACCAGCGCGACCTGCTGCCCGGGAATGGTCGCCGAAACGAGGCGGGCCACCATGGCCATCGACGCAAACAAGGTCGACGCGGCGATGGCACTGAGCACGGCCCTCGATGACGCTGACGCTGACCGAACAGGTTGTCTCAGGTAGGTCTCCTTAGCAGAGCTGCTGGGTTTTACACGGATCGGCGGGAGAAGTCGTCGACCGGGGTCGCTGGCCGTCCGTAGCGGGAACGCAGCGAGAAACCGGGCGCGCACGCGGCTCGTCGGCGTCGCGCATGGTCACCGCAAGCCGTCGATCCCGGGGGAGTGGCCGGCCCTGCCATTGCCCCTGTGCCGGCCTGGGATGCCCGGGCGATGCGCGCGTCATTTGGTAATTTGAAAAAGACCTGGAGGAGGGCCGACACCTAAGCGGGGGTAGAGACCGACACTTAGTCCGGCCAGGAAGCGGGCTTCACCGGGGCTTCACCCCGGGGAGGGGAGGGCCGCTCAGCTCCCGAGAGGCGGAGCCAGACGTGCCGAGGGGTGCGTCTGCGCGTTTCCGCGCTCGCCGGTAGCCGGACGGGTTGGTCGGGATCGGGGTGGCACCCTCTACGAGAGCAAGGATTTGTCGGCAGCGGCCCTGATCTGGTCCGCCGGCCAGTCCGGGTGCTCTTCGCGCAGCTTGACCGCGAGGCCAATCCAGCGCCGCTGGCGCTCCATGTCTCGTTCGGGCTGGGCGCGCTGCGGGCGCTTGATGATGCCGTGACCAGGCTGGAGAATACCCGCCGTCAGGTTGCGCAGGGCAAACTGGAAGCTCTCCTGCTGGGCCGCTGGCTGAGCCGAGTCCGGGCGAGGAGGTGAGTCCTGGGCTTTGCGGTCGGCCAGCCGCTTCTGCGCCTTGGTCCGTTCGAGCTTGAGCGCTACCGGCAGGCCGAGCGCAGAGAACAGGGCAGGGGAGATGCGCTTGATCCCCGCCATGGAGCGAAATCCCCCCTCGGTATTGCTGATGCGCTGCTCGATGATGAAGATAAAGCCGGCGCTGGCGAGGTCTCTAAGGGCGCGCTCGGCTCTGCGCAGATCGAGATCAGCGTGATCGGCCAGGGTGGCGATGGTTATGTTGTGGAGAGCCTTGTCGGTGTCACGGACCGCGACGGTGAGGGTCACCAGGTCGAGGAACTTGAAGATGGCCTTGAGCAGCCGGATCAGCGCCTCTCGGCGTTCGGAGCGCTTTTGGCTGGAGTTGGAGCTCAGCGCCAGAGAGGGCAGGGATTCCGGCTCGGCATAGAAGCCTTCGATGCGCTCGGCCGCAACGGCAAGGATGCGGGGATAGCCCCCGGGTCCGACCGGGATGGGACGGGTGATCTCCAGGGTCGGATCCGCTGGGTTGTGGCCGCAGCGATTGCCGAAAGCTGCGTGCATCGGTGCTTACCGGGCGGGCATGTTCGGGGGGAAGAGGCGCGCCGGTAGGTCAGCGGTCCAGCGCTGTGGGCGCTCTACTGGCGCTCCGTCCCGGCTGTGCGGGCGGAGGTTACGGGGCTGGCGGGAAGGCGCGACTCGGCCACGCGAAGGGCAATCCACTCGTCGATCTCGTGCGAAAGCCAGCCGACCGCCCTCGGACCAAGATGGACGGCTTTTTGGAACCGCCCCTCGGCCATGGCGGCGTAGAGGGTGGTCTTCTTGAAGCCACAGCGCCGGAGTACCTCGTCGCGGCGGATGATCTGCAGCGGAGCTTGGTGGACTGCAACGGGCCTTGGTGGACCGCCAGATTGCCGCGGGAGCGACTGGGCGTCGTCCACCATAGCAAACAGGCCCGGGCTTGCCGGATCGGGGATCGATCTTCGCGAGGAGAGATGGCCAACTTCGCTGCGGGGCTTTGACGACGCCGATGATGAAGGCACGGTTGGGAGTCCTTTCCGGCCGACGTTGGCGGCGGCCGGGGATCCCCATGAGCAAGGGGTATGCCGGCCGTCTAGCAGCGGAAAGCGGCGGAATTGCTCGAGTATGCGACGCGCCAGAAGTGTAGCGCCGCTCTTGCGGATGTGTAGCGCGACACTGGCGGGACAGATGCCGACGGCTCGCAGCATGATCCTGCCGCAGGGAGATCGCCGTATCGGCCGCAGGGAGAGCGTACTAACATCGAGAGACTGAGAGTTCTCACTGAGGCACCATAGGGCAGACAGTCTGGGCGAGACGCGGCCCCGTCATCCGGCGAG
>CAWKJE010000042.1:0-338179 GCA_963849735.1 uncultured delta proteobacterium | reverse complement strand
GCGCGCCTGTCAGCTCACTCCTTGACAGTCTCGTCGCAACCCGAAGGGTCAGGACCAACGCCTCCTCGCAGGAGTAGACCGGCGAGCCCGATCGGGGGCCCCTCGATTATGGCTATGCCGTATCCGAGGAGATCCCGCCCCGCCTCGGCGCACTGGTCAGTGGCAAACGCCAAAGCCGCCAGGGCTAGGACTTCCGACGCATACCCACGATAAAGCCACTCTCCCGGCGACATGGTCATTTTCGTCATGCTTATCTATCGGCCGACTGCCCGGAATAGTTGCTCGTCCGTAGAGCCAACCGACGTCGATCGCAAGACTTCCGCGGCACCGCTCGAGCAGGGCCCGCTGCCCGCGAAGGCGGCGCCAATGCCTGCCGCGGTGGTAGTAGGACATGGGTCTAAGGTGCGACGCGCCTGAACTGAAGGCGCCAGGATGGCACGCCTTCAAGCCATCCTTGGCCGCCGCCAGGTAGGTGGCGAATCCCACGTCCCACGGTCGGCACTGTCCCACGGTCGGGACTTGACTGGACTCCTGGCTCGCTTTCAGCATAGACGGAACGCTGCCACAGCGCGCCTCAACAGCCCTTCAACTCGTTCGCGTTGCTCATTTCGTCACTTCTCTTGCTGGGACCAGCTCTGGGTGGAGAAGGGCCCTCAAGCGTGCGGCTCAGCGAGCTCGATGAGTCCCGCGGGCACCCGATCGTCACGGCGCCGCTCGAGGGGATCGTAGAACCGTGACACCGATTCGGCGGCAAGCTTTCAGCTGAGTGGTAAGGCATTAGCCAAACCGTGTACGATCGCCTGGGAAGGCGGCACGGCGATCGCGACCAGCGTGGTCCCCAGGTGCTCCAACCGCTCGGAATCCCAAGCTCACGTCGAGTGACACGGGCAATTCTGCTCAGCGCGATCGTGTCCGCGCCCTCTAACGTGATCGTTTCCACGTGCCTTCGGCATCTACTTCGATTGAGGTCCAGACCAAAGACCAATTAGCACCCACACGCGGACCAACGAGACCCGAGGCCGATGCCGAAGCGGCTTCTCGTGGCGGCCGAGCCGGTGAAAAATGCCGATGAAGCTGGCGGTCGCTTCGGCGCCCGCAGCTTATTGCCGCAGCGTCGGTCAGACCGAACGCAGGAATAGGAATGGGGATGCCGTGTTTGTTATTGCTCCACCAAGACGGATGCGACGTCCTCAGCTATAATCAATCCTTAACGACCATGGCAGCCACGGCAGCCGAGATCACGGGAAGAATTACTTTCATCAAGGGAGAGATCGAACGGGCACTACAGCGGTGCCAGAACGCTCCCTATCCGAGCTATGAGCGCACAAACAGGATTCAGGAAATACGACAAGAGGCAGCAGCGGTCTCTGAACGCGCAGCAGCCGAGATCAGGCGGCTCGAGGGCCCGGTCCGTGAAGGTATCGACCAGCTGATGAAGGAGGTCGGCCAGAAGCAAGCGGAGCTCACTGAGATCAATCGCCGTGCCCAGGATGCCCTTCAGGTCTTTCAGGCAAGAAAGAACGAGCACGATGGTCGCGTCAGGGATGCTGCAACGAACCCCCTGGAGCAGGCCCGGCTAAACAAGGAGTGGGATAGCGTATCCCGAGACTTCCAGAACGCTCAGGCAAAGGTCAATCGGGAGCGCGCGGAGCTTCAGGCCGAGATCAACACTCTTAACGCCCGAAAACAGGAGGAGCAAGCGAAGCTGTCCGGCGAGACGGCAAAAGCGATGCGCTCGCCGGCCTCCGTCGCATTGGCGGAGGCTGACGCCGAGATCCAGGTTGTGCTTGATCGCGCTGGCCTTCTTGAAAGGGAAATCGCCACCGATGCAAACATCGAGCTTGTTCAAAAGGCTACGGCGGCTTTTCACGCAAAGACAGAGGACTTCGCTGACGCAGAAAAGCACCATCGAAATCAGGCGCGATTCATGTTCGTGGCAATGTTCGTGGTCTTGGTCGCTTCGGCAGTCGCGATCTACTTCCTCTTCATATCGCCTCGCGTGTTCGCGCTCCAGCCCATCTATCACGAGGCTGGGCTGTCCGCGGTCGCAGATACCGGTTCCCCGCAACCTTCTGCGACGGCAATAAATATTGAACGTGTGGTCGTGCTCGCAACTGGTCGGATCGCGATCTTGCTTTTTCTTGCCTGGACTGTGAAGTACTTGGCTGACCTGCATCGGGCTCACTCAGAGCAGGCGATCATCTACCGAGATCGTCGGGCAGCACTTGGCGTTGCGGAGGTAATCCTCAACGCCACCCCAGAGCTTGAGCAGAAACGATCCATGCTCCAGAATCTCACCGACGTCTACTTAAATTTTGAGAATAGTGCCTTCGTTGCGAGACGACCCAAGACCCCAACCCCACGGTCTGAACCGACCTTGGACGCGCAGTTGAAGCAGATCAAAGACGTTGTTGGCGCGGTCGAACCGATATTGGACGTGGTCGGAAAGGCCGCTGGGAAGCGGTGAGTCCACGGGCGTGGAGATGATCGCCGGACCGGCGCCAGGACAATCGTCCGAGGCGCGCATACGAGGGCCCCACTTCGTTGGACTTGGGAGCCAGTGTCACGAGCGATGATCGCAGCCAAGGCGATTGAGTCCCCGCTCTTCAGTCTGAGCACCAGCAGGAGTTCGCTTTGTTCTTGCCCATCCCTTCGAGCGCGTGACCAGGGGAGACACGTCTTGGTCGCGCAGAGGTTGTCGACTAGTCCAGAGCTAGCCGCTTTGGCCCTCGGCTTGGCTCAAAGGCTTTCAGATCGCGGTACAGCTCCCAGAGGACGGTGCGGACTTGTTCGATGGTGGCCCCTGGTCGTAATTGAAGCCGACCAGCTTGGTCAGCACTCGCTCTGCGTGGACTTAGCAGAGCGCGTTGCCGGAGCCATCTCCTGTCCCTTCACCAGGGAAGCGCCGCCTTCTCGTCATCGAGTCCCTCACTCCCCTGCCGGTGGGCATTAGGCCTCTCGTACGAGTGCCCCCGCCGCCCCTGATTAGACACTCCCTCGACGACATTCCCTGCCTCCCGAGCCCTCGCTCTTCTACGCGTCAAACGTGGGCTTCGGAAGCCCTTGGCAAGGCCACCGCCACGCCTCTCGGGTTTTCCATGTGAGATCTCGACCGCCGCCCTGTCCTCAACACGACCAACGGTCACTCCGTGGGCACCCTCCCGGGCCTTTGGGACCGCAACGCTCCCTGCCGTCGATGCGGAAGTCGGTGCGCGGCCTACGCGTCGGCCACCGCCCTCCGGTTTGCCTCTGAGATCCTCACCCCATACCGCCTGTCCCCTCTCGGGAAGCTCTATCCGTACTGTTCCCAAGCGTGGGCTGGTCAGGAAGATCGCAAACCAAATCACCAGCAACACTGCGGTTGCCGCCAAGAGCACCGGAAGCGCGGCGTCGGCCTTTCGTGAAGGGCTAATCGGCGATACCTTGCCCTTGCCCATCCCGATCGCGCCACCCACGTGCGTCAACGTCGGCTCTCGCCGCCCGAGAACCACACTCGAGTCGACTCCTCCGTCCGAGGGGAGGTAGGGCAGGTCAATCAAGCCCCGACGATTGTCTTCCTCCATCGGGGCCACTACCGCGACAACACGTCCACTCCATCCTGCCAACGGTGTGCCGCGGTCGCCTTCTGCGGGCACGTCGGGAAGCTCCACCGAGCGACGAGCCAGCTCGGCCATCTGGCCGATGGGCGCCACCACTGTCGCCGCCCCTGCCGTTGGCGGCGCCACCCTTCCGATGGCTGTCGTAACATCGCTCGCATCCTCGGGCCCCATCCCCTCGTCGAAGAGCTCGAGCGACAGCCCCCGCTCTTCCACCGATGCAAAGGGAACGAGCGCTCGCCCGAGGGCCATGATGGAGGGAAATCGTGCTGCCCTCTCCCCGCTCACTGCCCGCAGGAGAACCGCCACGAGGTCTTCAGGCAAATCGGGCCGAGCTTCCTTGGGCGGCACCAATTCCGACCGCATGATGGCGAGGGCAAGCTCTGCCTTTTGCTTGTCCCCGAAGGGGCGTTTGCCGGTCAACGCGAGGTACAACAAAAGCCCTACGCTGTACTGATCCGACAGCTCGTCGGCCGCCAAGCCTCTGAGCAACTCGGGCGCCATATAGGCTGGGGTCCCAGGGATCTGGCCCGGCGCCGTAGTATCAACGTCACAAGACCTCGGCTTGGCCAACCCGAAGTCCAGGACCTTCGCGACCGTGCGGTGGGTCGTTGTGGCCAGGAACACGTTCGCGGGTTTGAGGTCGCGATGGATGATCCCAAGCCGATGGCACGCGGCAACTCCCCGGCAGACGCCGAGCACGACACCCACCGCCTCCGCGATGGACATCGCGCCGCTTTCGGCGAGGCGATCCCGCAGGCTCACGCCCCGCAGGAGCTCCATCACGATGTATGGGTGCGCTCCGTGCAGGCGAAAGTCCTGGATCCGGACCACGTTCTCGCTGTCGACCTTGCTCAAGAGCTCGGCTTCGCGTTCGAACCGTTCCAGCCCCTCGACCTCCCGCAAGACCTTGACTGCTACCTCTCGCTGCAGGTCTGTGTCCCACGCTCGGTAGACATCCCCCGTGCCGCCGTGTCCGATCGGGTGTCTGATCTCGTAGCGGCCAAGCTTCACACCTCGTCCGAGAAGTTCTTCCCTCATCGCCCCTCCCCACCCTTATCCAGACTTCTAGGCTGTCGGTTCCCCACGGCCGGCCAATCTCATTACGATTGGCCGAGTCGTCCTCAACTCCGAGACTGGCATGATGGTACCAGCTTTCCTGCGCTCAGGAATAGCCGAGCACGCCGGCCCAATCCAAGCCAGGTGCCTTCCGCCAGAACGGCAGGGACGAAGACCGCTCCGCTGGCGGGGCTACGTCGGGTGTCGACAGTGGCACGCCGCGCTCCCCGCCCACGCCCCGCGGGCCACCCGTGCCGTCGCTCCACCTTCTACCTAGCCAGACATTTCCCCAAGTTGCGACCGCACAGGCGGCCCGCTCCATCCGGGTGGTGCGAGCCTCGGCGTCAGCGCCACGATCATCTTGCTCGACCCCGTTTGGGCGCGCGTGCCCGCTATCGCACGCACGCGCGCCACGGCAATCGTCGACCAGCTGGGTATCCTCCCGTGCCGCGCCGCCTGGCTCGCGAGGGCCTTCTCTAGCACAGGCCGCGGTCAACCTGCGCTCGCTCCGGCGCGCGGCCCGGTCGCCGCATTCGAGAGAACGGTGACGCCAGCTCGAGCTTCACCGGCACGCTAGCGATGATCCGCCTGGCGGCCACAATGTGATCCACTCCGAGGGAGCAACGGCCACGGGTGGCGGCAAGGCTGAATCCCGGAGGATGGCACCGTATGGAGCCACGTCCAATAACAAGCACCCTGCAGACTTCGCGGCGGCGCGCGCTCTCTCTCCCAGACTACCCGGTAATCGAGCACGTGCTCCACCTCGTCGAGGCGCGCGCCCTCATCATTCTCGGCGTGTTTTCTCCCGCGTGGGATGGAGGGTCTTGCCGGCGGCGCAGAGAGCGACGAATTGCTCGATGCGGCGCGCGCGGGTTTCGGGCTTCTTAGCGGTCTGCACCCGCCAGAGTACCGCGTAGCGATTTGCGCGGTCGAGCTCGTCGAAGAAGGCGCGCGCTCGGGGGTTGCGCGCGAGCGCGGTGGCCAGGTCCACGGGTACCTCGGCGGTGCGAGAGCCCTCGTAGGCGCGCGCCCAGCGGCCGTCGGCGCTCGCACGCGCCACCTCATCGAAACCCGGCTGCTTCATCGCGCCAGACGCGATGAGCGCTTCGGCGCGTGCGCGGTTGATCTTCGACCAAGGGCTCTTCGCAGTGCGCGGCGAGAAGCGCTGCAGCCAGGCCGACGCGTCGAGCACGCGCTTCTGGCTGTCGATCCAGCCCCACGAGAGTGCAACGTCGAGAGCGCGCGCGTAGGTGAGATCGCTCCCATTACCCTTCGTGATGCGCAGCAGAACCGCACCCGACCGATCATGGTGCTTCGCCAACCAAGCCTCCCACTCGGAGGCATTGGAGAACGTGAGGGTGGGTTCCGCCTTCGCCGTCATCAGTAGCTCTTGCCGTCAAAGAGTTGTACCCCCAGCGCGCCGAGGTCGACGCCGTCGAGGCACCGGACGTTGGCGAGGCTTTCCCCAAGGATTGCCAAATGACGCGGACTAACCGCGCAATTGCTGGGCAGCGAGCTTCCTGAACGCATAACGCGTAGCCGAGCGAGGCATCTCGGGAATAAACTCCCAGCGTGGCTGTCGACAGATCTACGGGTGCCACCGTGCTACTGAGTATCCTGGCGGGACTGGCCGCAGCTCTGCTCCCCATGGTTCTTCAGACCCACGATTGGTTACGTCTACTCCTAATTGAATCGTGCGTAGTGTTGGCTGCCATGCTGCTGGTCCTCGTTCGCCAGAAGAACATTCGCGAGCGTTGCGTAATATGCGGTTCCGATGTGGAAACCCATTTTCTAGCCACATCCCTTCCGGCGAGCCAATGGAAAGGTCGGTTCAATCAGTACCGAGAGGAGGGTCCCATCTGCAGAATATGCACCGATCTGGAAAGCGACAGGGCCGAGCGTTATCCATGGCTAACAAAGTTTGACGAGACAAAGAATAGGCTGAGTGAATGCGCCCAATGCCACAGAAAGATGCGCACTTCGTTCTTGCATTGGTTCGTTACGTCACAAGATCCCAGGGGAAGCGTGCAGCGCGAATTGAGATGCAAGCACCCATGGTCCAAGAGGTGCCAAGAGATAGCAAAATCCATCAGACACGGGAATGCCGGCTAGTTTAGCCAGTCGCGCATCCGCGGTGTGGGCACGTCCCCTGCGGCGGGAACCTGCCGGCATCGACCATTGCTCCTATGGAGGATTGTCAGGCAGCTAGCCCGCCTACCGATACTTGAGCGTCAGTCGGTCGGCCAGGAACCCACAAGCCAAGCCGATCGCCAGAACGAGCAGACCTCGCGGCGTAGCCATGAATGCGAGGAGTCCGCGAACCTCTCCGACTAGGTGTTCCATCGACCCTTGGCGATGATACTACCAGGAGGAAGCCTTGGCTCCTACCAGCGGCCCACGTCGCCTGGCTCGTTCTTGCGAGCGACAGGATTCGGCTGACAGGATTAGCATCCGAGCATTTCGTCGCTAACGACGACGAACGGCCCGGCCATTGGCGGACCGTCTTCTTGCCTTCCCGGAAGGAATGTCCTGGCAACCGTAGTGATGATCTCCTTTGCCGCTTCTTCCCCGAAGTGGATGCCGCTGCGTCCAAGAAGTAGGGTGAGATGCGTGCGAATGGCCTTGCGGGCCTCGACTCGCGCTGCCTGTTTGGTTTGGTCTGGATCGTCGACGGCCAGCGCTGCCAAGATCTTGCATCCGTCAAGTAGTTCAGCCCATATCCGCGCTGATTCCATAGGTCTCTCTCGCGTTATCCTGCCGATGTCGAAGTCGTGCCGGCCTGGATCTTAGCAGGATCTTAGCAGTTAGCTGCGATCCCTTGGTCTTCGTGAAGCTGGTGGGGCAGAGAAGCCGAAGAGCGAGCCCAAGAAATAAATTCCGGGCTCGCTCCGCGGGTTTTACGCTACCTGACGTGGAGCGCTCGCCATTCGCGCAGGTGCAATTCCTGCGGAGTAGGCGAATTTTGGCAAAGCCGTGCCATTCCGATTCCTCTCTGGTCAGACGTTCAGCCTTGCGGTCGACTTCGAGAGGTGGCACTATCCGGTTGCTGGACCCGATAGTGCCTCTCGGAGCTTAACCGCTCGGTTTGAGGGACTACTCAAGAGCCCGCATCGTCGCCCTCGGACATGCGGGCTTTTCAGTTTTCAGGCGACAACTGACATTCTGTCGCACCCAACAGCCTACAGCGCCACAATGGCAGAGGTCAAGAACATTTTGGCGCACTGATCTAATGCGCCGCATGACACAGTGACGGGTGGCGCCTCGCCCTACGACATTCAGTCAGTCGGTCGAATTGTTGGGCAGCCATCCGAATTGCTGGGCAGCTCGGCCGGGAGGCGAATTGCTGGGCAAGGCCCGTTGACGACGACTTTCTTGGCGCCCTCGCTCTCAAATCTGCCGAACGAGTGGACGCCGCAGGTCCAGCAGAAGCGCTGGTGCATGGACTTGCACTTGCCCACGGCTACCAGAGCCTCCGGAGCAGAACCACCGCGCCGGCAATCCAAGTCACGAACAGCAGCCATGCCCCAATCGGAGCTCGCGTCCCCATGCGCCGCTTGGCCCACCTCGGGCCCCAGCGCTCGACCACCACGGTGGCCGCCAGGACAAACCGCTGCCCGAACCATCTCCCCGACGGGTGTTCGAGCTCCACCTGGACCATCCGCCAGACCGTGAGGGCGGTGGCCAGGCCGCTCGCCTTGCGCAGAGCTCCCACGCGTCACGCGCCTTCGTCCGGCGCTTCCAGGCTTTCCTCGGGCCAGGGCAGTCCCCTGCGCTCCAGGCTGCGCACCAGCCCGTGCGACGGTCTCTCCGGAAACGTCCACCGCCCTTGCCCATTCCAGTCGAGCAATCGCCGAAAGCGATATTCGATGCCTCCGCCAGGGCTGACGGCGACTCCCGGGTGATCGATCTCGAGGATCTCGGAGACGCGCCGGGCGTTACCCTCCTCGAAGTAGCCCTGGTACACCACCACGTCGACGGCTCGCCCGACCATGGCGGCCACCGTGGCCGAGGTCAGCCCACCCACGTCGGCCATCTGGGCCAGGAGCTGGAGCTGGTGCAGGGCATCCTCGCCATCGTTGGCATGAATGGTCCCCAGGCCTCCTCCGTGCCCGGTCGAGAGCGCCCGCAGCAGGTAGAATGCCTCTTCGCCCCGCACCTCGCCGACCACGATGCGGTCGGGCGTCTGCCTCAGGGCGTTCTTGACCAGGTCGCCGATGGTCACGCGACTACCGCCCTCTTGGTAGGGCTCCACCGTCTCCATGGCCACCCAGTTGGGCTGTTGGATCTGCAACTCGCGGGCATCCTCGATGGTGACGACGCGCTCGTGGCGCGGGATCACCTGCGACATGGCGTTAAGCAGCGAGGTCTTGCCCGACCCGGTGCCGCCTGCGATCAAGATGGACTTGCGCGCCAGAACCAGCGACTCCAGCATGGTCCTGACCCTCCTGTCCACCGAGCCGAGCTCTTCGAGCTTGTCGAAGGTCAGCGTCTCGGCCGGGAACAGGCGAATGGTCAGGGCAATCCGTGCGCACGCGGGCGGAACCGCGATATTGACGCGCTCGCCACCCGGCAGGCGAGCGTTGCACAGCGGGCTGGCTTCGCTGACCTGGCGACCGATGACCTCGGCGGCCCGAATGCAGGCCAGCCGGAAGTCTTCCTGGGAGCTCCAGCGCACGTTGGTCCGACGATGACCGGGCCACGGGGCACCTTTCACCCAGACGTCGTCGAAGCCATTGGCCTCGATTTCGGTGATCCGAGGATCTTCGAAGAGGCCGAGCAGAGGAAAGAGCGCGGTGCGCAGGGCTTCGCTCCACCCGGCCGTGCGCCCGCCGGACGAGGCCTCTCGGCCGGCCTCGTCGCTCTGGCTATGGCTCATTTTCCGGATCCTGCGGATCTTGCGGCCAGCCGGGCTGATTGACCTTGGGGGCGAGCAAGATCGGCAGCTCGATGCTGGCCCCCACCGCGCCCTCGAGGGTGGGATTGCCGCGGGTGTAGCGCCAGCGAAACGAGCCGGTGGGGCTGTCGAGGCGCATCTCCATCACCACTCCCAGCACCGGTCTTGTCGCCGAGGTCTCGGCTACCGCGCCGACACAGGCGCCTCGCATGCGCATGGGTGCCGCCGGATCGACCACCAGGCCGTGCTCCTCGGCCACGTACGCAAATGCCGCGTCCCAGGCGGGCTTGCTGATGCCCTTGCAGCTCTTGCCCTTGGGCACCACGCCCTCCCAGGCTATCCGGTTGCCCGTCCACTTGAACCCGCGCGCGTTCCAGTAGCCGTACACCGGGTTGCCCCTGAGCTGGCGGTAGTCGCCGGCCTTGAAGAACATGCCCATGGTCCGCCGGCCCGCCACCGAGCGAGCCTCGTCGGACTCGGCATAGGGTCTGCGCTCGGCGAGCTTCTCCAGGAGCTTTTCCGCCTGCTCCGGAGTGAGCCACGCCGGCAGGCCATGTGACCGGATCTCCGCGGCTGGCGACGTGGCCGCCACCAGGGCGAGCACCAGCGCGGTCACCTGCCGCCTCCGCGCTTGACCCAGGTCAGATCGCCCGATCGCATGTAGGGCGTCATGCGGACATCCTCGGCGAAGAACACCTTCATGGTGCTCCCCGCCTCGACCGTGATGGTGGGCACCACGTTGCCGTAGCGGGCCAGGATCCCGGCCACCACCTGGGAGGTGTTCATGCTCGTCCTGGCCGCGATCAGCTGGCTCAGGGTGGGGTTGGCCGGGTTCACCCCTTCCACGGCAGCGGCCAGGCCATCCAGCATCCCCAGCATGACCGCGCTGCCGAACATCAGCATGAAGTGCCGGTCTACTTCTCCTTCCACTCCCACCGCCCCGGCCCCGCCGACCGCTGGCAGGTGGCGCACCGGGAAATAGGCGCTGCGCTGGTCGGGGAAGAGGACCCGATCGAAGCGCAAGTAGACCCGCACCTGTTGCAGGTTTTGCACCCGTCCCGCAGAGCCGATCAGCTTGGCCCCGGCTGGCACCAGCACGTATTGCCCGTCGAGGGACACGAAGTCGCGCGAGACCATGCCAATGACGGGGGATTCCATCAGGTCGGCGCGCACCTCGTTCACGATCACGCAGTCGAGGAACTTGCCCTGCCTGACGATTTCCTCCGGACCCACGCCGCCCCCGATGCGCATGTCGCCCACCTCGCCCGCCGTGAACTGTTGGGCGTGCTCCTCCGCCGGCATCAGATCGCTTCCGCCCTTGGACGGCCCGGCGCCCAACCCGCCCGGCCACATCCCGCCAGCCGGTCCACTCGCGAGACTGGGCCCAGCCACCCCGGCCGTGTCCCTCAGTGCCGCCAGCCGCTCCTCGGCCGACCCGATGGCGCGCGCGGCGGTGGAGAGTTCCTTGCTCCTTGCCTTGTTGCTGCTCTCCTCTTCTCCGAGCTCGGGCTTCAGGGCGGCCCACTTGGCCGCCTTCACTGTCGAGTACCCGAGCATCGACCTTTCCAGCTCGGCGCGCTGGACCTTCTCGTCCCTGACCTCGCTGCCCTCGCCTTCCCCGTCGTTCCTTGGCCCGAGGCCCGGCATGCCGTACGCCTCCCCCTCGAGGGACTCCGGGACCCGCGGGCCCGCGTGTATTCCCTTGGCGATCTCGGCCGCGATGCCTCTTCGCCTGGCCCCGACCTCGTCGAGCGACTGGTTGGGCGGCAGATCGGCAGTCTCGCTCTGACCCACGAGGTTCCCCTCGGGATCGACCTGGTAGCCGGAGCCCACGTCGGCCTGCTTGAGCTTCTTGGCTTCGTTTTCCCGTTTAAGCTCGGCTTCCTGGGCCTTGGCCAGGAGGCGAGCCTCGTCAGCGCTCACCTGCGGCGCGGGTCGCGAGTCCCGGTAGGCTACCCGCCACGCGATGGTTCCTGTGGCCCCGGTGGCCAGCCCCGCCGCCCCGACCAAGCTGGTAATCTGCCACCTCGCCAGCGCCACCCGGCGTCTCGTTGCAGGGTTCGGTCCCATGACGGCCTGCCCTACTTGAGCCCGATCCACGCCTGACGCTTGCCCAGCACCAGCCTGAACTTCTCCCCGGGCCGCAGCACCTTGTTCTGGATGGTGTAGGTCCCGTTCTCGAGCTCGTAGTTCACCACCTCGACCTTGCCCGCCTTGTCGACGAACTGTATCACCGCGCGGTCCGAGGCGTCCGGGACCGTGACAAAAGTCTGGACCCGGTCGTCCACCACCCGTCCGATGCGGAAGTCCCCGCCCCACTCGTAGTCGGCCCGCATGTTGGCAAGGAGATTCTTGCGCCAGGCCTCCACCTCCGCCCGGGCCTTCTCCTGCTCTCGCCGCTGGATGTAGAGCAGCTCTTTGTCGGCGATCCTTCGCGCTTGCAGCCGGACCGGATCGTTGAGCGGGCTGCCCTCGACGTAGATCTCCAGGCCCGCGCTAACCTCCGCCGTCTCTGGCACCCCTTCCACCCGGAGCGAG
The DNA here is from genome assembly GCA_963849735.1 of uncultured delta proteobacterium. Taxonomy (GTDB): domain Bacteria; phylum Myxococcota_A; class Polyangia; order Fen-1088; family Fen-1088; genus Fen-1118. Next base: position 326,092 of record CAWKJE010000042.1, on the reverse strand, counting down.
ATGCGGTAGTCGGAGGGATCGGTCTCGACGTGAATGAAGCCCCGGCGACCGACCACGTCGTCGCTGCCCAGGGCGCGCAGGAAGACCCGCGATGAGCCCGGCGTCGATTCCGCCTTCCACCACCGGTTGTCGACCCAGATATTCCGGGCCGACTCCCCCGCGGGGAGCTCGAGCGCGAACGGCGCCCCCGGCATCAGCTTGATCTGATAGACCTTGCCCGCCAGGTACGGGACACGCACCGTGTCCCGTACGACGACCTTCTCCGACCTCTTCGTGGGTGGCCCTCCGGGCGCGCTCTCCCCAAGCGCAACCGGCGCCAGGCTCACAGCAGCGACGAAGCAGATAGAACTGCGCAGCATCGGGATCTCCTTTCACCCGTATATCCGGCTGAGCAGGGTGTCGGTTCCGCCTGCCGGCGTGGCTATGCCATCGTCCTTGCGGCGTCACCTTCCAGCTGAGGCAGCACAATCGGCCTCTGGCCGCGGAATGGCTCGCCTGAGCTGTGATGCGCCCTCCCGGACAACCGGCGTCGCCGACGCAGCGTCGCCAACAGCACCGACCGTCTCGACCCCAACCGCACAACGTCAGACCGGGCGCGCTTTTCGCCCAGGAGGGGCGTTCGCGCGCCCTGTGGGCATCGCCGGCTCCGCCGTGATAGCGTGCGAGCCATGCTTCGACGCAGATTGCGCCGATCTCGGGTCTTCACCTTCGACAGAGGCCGTCGCCGGCCGGGTTTCGATGGCGGCCCCCCCGCGTCGTCTGGTCCACCGGCCATGGGGTCCCGACCGGCCCCATGGCATCCCCTTGAGGTCCCGCCCATGCTCGGAACGTTGAATGTCCAGATCCAAGCCTTCCAGCCTGGGTAGTCGAGCCCTTCCCAAGGGCCGTGCCGCCTTCGACGTCTCGAGGACCACCACCGACTCCGTCCGCCCCGGCAAGGCGGCGGTGCTGGCGCTGGCGGTTGTCGTGATCATCGTGTATCTCCGGACCCTTGGCGCAGGCTTCGTGCTCTTCGACGACAACCACCACGTCTACGCAAACCCATTTCTCAATCCGGTGTCGCTCGAAGGCATCGGCAGACTCTGGCGGCACGCGTATGAGTGGCTCTACATTCCTCTCGCCTACACCATCCTCGCCGGCATCGCCTTGTTTGCCCAAACGCCGGCGCAGGTGATCAGCTCGCTTGGACAAAGCGTCACCGTCAGCCCTGCCCCATTTCACCTTGCCAGCGTTCTCTTCCACCTCGCAAATACCCTCCTTTGCCTCTTGCTGGTGCTGCGCCTTACCCGCAGCCGCAAGACAGCCTTGCTCTGCTCCTTTCTGTTCGCCCTCCATCCGCTACAGGTGGAGAGCGTAGCCTGGATTTCGGAGCTGCGCGGTCTGACCAGCGCCTGCTTTGCCCTCGCCGCGCTTAACCTCTTGGTCTATTCGCGGCACATCGGTGACGGCGCCCCGGCCAAGACCCGCGTCTTGTTCTGGCTGGCCGCGCTCCTCGTAATCTGCGCCATGCTCTGCAAGCCAGCCGCTGTGGTCCTGCCGCTGGTGGCGCTGATCATCGATCGCGGGGCTTTGGCGACACCCTGGCGCAAGTCCGCCGTGACCGCGTTAACATGGAGCGTCTGCGTTCTGCCGTTCGCCTTGATAACCCGCTCGCTACAACACGTTCTTCCCGCAGGCATGTCCCTCTGGTGGCAGCGCCCGTTCGTCGCCGGCGACGCGCTCGCCTTCTACCTCTCCAAGACTGTCCTGCCCATCAACCTGTGTATCGACTACGGGCGCACGCCGCATTCAGTGATGTCGCACGGCTGGGGCTATGTCATCTGGGCAATCCCCGCCTGTCTGTTCCTACTGGCCCTCGTCTACCGCCGCCGTCGACCGATGGTCCAGCTCGGCTTCCTCATGTTCGTGGCTTTCCTGCTGCCGAATCTGGGGCTAGCCCCGTTCAAGTACCAGGCCTACTCGACGGTCGCCGACCGCTATGCCTATTTGCCGTTGCTCGGGATCGGCTTGGTCATCGGGGATCTGGCTTCTACGGTGCGGTCTAGCGCCGCCGTCGCAGTCGTTTCGGCGGTCATCATCGCGCTCGCCGTATTGTCGTTCAATCAGGCCGGCCATTGGACCGACAACGCCGAATTCGTTCGCCACACGCTTGACGTCAACCCGAACGCTGGCTTCGCTCAGGCCAATCTCGGCGTTCTGCTCCTGAAGCAGGGTGAGACGACTCGGGCCATCGACCATTTTAACGCAGCTCTTAAGATCGATCCCGATGATGCCAACACCGAGAACAACCTCGGCCTCGCCCTGGTCAAATTAGGGCACCTCGACGACGCCGAGCTCCACTACCGGAGGGCCGTGGAAATCGACCCGCGGTATTGCAAAGCCTACGAGAATCTCGGAGCAGTCTATCTGCAGACCAACCGCTTTGACGAAGCCATTGCCAGCTTGAAGACCGCTCTCGAGCTCCAACCGTCGGAAGCCAAAGCCCTCAATGATCTCGGAATTGCGCTAATGCAGAGTGGCCGACCAGCTCAGGGCCTGGAGGCCTTTCGCCGCGCCGTCGCCCTCGAGCCCCACAACGACCAGTATCGGAGGAACCTCGGCCATGCCCTGCAGCAACAGGGTCGCCCAGAGGAGGCGGCGCGGCACCTGGTTCACTGACCAATGCCAGCCTCATGCGCGCGACGCCAAGACGCCTTCGTTAACCGAAGCTCGCTTGGGGACGGTACGGTACAGGATGCCACCGGAGACACATCCTTTCTCGACGTGGCCCAGCAACCATGCTTGGGAATTGCGCCGGGCGGAGGAGCCGACCGACTATTCCGCTACTGACACAGGTAGAGAGCGTAGCGTCCGTCCTTGGTACAAGAGAGTGGCGCAGCACACGTGCTGGCCAGAGGGTCACACACCTCGACGTAAGTGTCACCATCTGGCTGCTGAGTGGCATAGCACTCAGTTTCGTTGAGCCCCTGAGTAGTATACATCAGACATTTCTCTCCAGGACAGTCATTGGGCCCATCGCAGTAGATGTAGACTGCCGATCCTGATCCCGTTGTGCCGCATCCCCCCGATGTATTGTCCATCTGGCATCCCTGTGTCACCGGACACCGGGACACGTCGTTGCAAGAGACGTATCCCGGCAAGCCAATCGTTCCGTCTGTCCGACAGCTTCCGTTGATGCATCCGTCAGCACAAACCTCTGTCTGCGTCACGCCGCCACCACCGGCCACGCACCATTCTCTCGTAACATCGTCGGATTCGCACAGAGAGATACCGGGGTAGAAAGCGGCATTGCTGTCGTCGCAGTCGTCGTCGTTGCTGACGTACCCGGGTGTTCCCGGACAAACCTGAGCCGGCAACGAAGGATTGCCGTAGCCGTCACCATCAGCGTCTTTGTACATCGTGACAGGGGCGGTGTAACCGGTACAAGGACCCCAACCAGTGGTGGTCAGGTCGGAGCTAGAAGAGCAAGTCTGGGTGCCGGGTTTGCACATACCTGCTGGCAGACATGACTGACTTGTCCCCGCCGTGCACTGGCAGTAGGCCGTCTCCTGGTTGTCAGGCGTACCGTTGCAGTCGTTGTCCAGCGACGATGCGCAGTTGCGTGCGCCAGGACCGACGGAGCCAGAACACGTACCCCAACTGCTAGTCGTCTTGTCCGCGCTGGCCGCACAGGTCTGACTGCCAGCCTTGCAAATTCCCACTCCGTCGTATCCGGGGTGCTGTTGGCAGGCACGGGCATTACCGACGGTACACGTGCAGTAAGCGGTCTCCTGGTCATCAGGAATGCTGTCGCAGTCGTTGTCAAGGGACGATGTGCAGTCTCGCGATTTCGGCTGGCAGGTGGTGCCGCCCGTGCCCGTGATCCCGCCGGAGCCGCCCTCGCCGCCTGTAGCCACGGTACCTGAGGATTCGGTCACGCCTCCGCTACCATGTGCACCTCCAGCAGACTCACTGCCTCCACCAGAACCGAGAGCACCGCCCACCGGAACCGGAATGTCCGCCGGCGCATCGAAGCCGAGGTCCAGCGTCAGCTCGGTCGAGATATCGGCAGACAGTGCGAGGTCAACCTGGACCGGGCTATCTGTTTGCGCCGTGGGACTGTCACTCAGCAAGGCGAGATCCAACGGGACCAAGATGTCGGCCGGCGCCCTGGGACCATCACTCAACAAGGCAGCCCCGTCGGTCAGCGCGTACTGATGGCCGTCGTTCCCGCCAGCGCCGTCCGGGAAAATCATAGCGTCTGACGGTCCGGCATCGGCAGGCTTCTGGCACTTCCCCGACACTCCAGGCTGCGAAACCACGCACACGTAGCCGGCCGGGCAGTACGGTCCATTGCAGCTCAAGTCGTTAACGCCGACACTATCGAAGCATCCGGCAAAGAAGAGTGTGGCTACCGCCCAGGCGACGACTTTGATTCGCATATTAGAAGCCCCCTGTTACCATGGCGCCCACCTGGCCCGACCCGGCAATCGGCGTCACCGCGACCGTTGCATTGGCAGAGCGCGGGCCCAGAATATACATGGTCGCCCCGGAGGCAACACACGCTGCCCCGACGCCGTAGCTAACCCAGCCCAGAGTCTCGTAGGTGCTCCGGTTGGACGCCCTGGAAGATGAGTATCCGTTGGTTTGTTTCAGCTCGTGCGCAATGCTATTCGACTCAAGGTTGAACACGATGCCGGCCACCAGAACCGCGCCACCCGCTGACGCGGTGACGATACTGGCTGTCCGCCAAGCGCTCCCCGCACCTGCCGGCGCCGTCCTTGCCTCTCTGACCTCGGCTGTGGCCGACGCCAACGCCGGCACAGGTGCGGCCTGGGCGGAAGGCGCACGTGTTACGGATACTGGCGCTGCTTCCACCCTCTCGGTCGCGAGCAAGTCCTTGCAATCGGAGATGTGCTTTTTGGCCTCATCTCGCGCCTCAGGGCTCAGGCTCTTGCCCACCCGGAGGTACTCCTGAAATCGCGCAATCGCGTCATCGTATCGGCGGTTCTGCTCGAAGCATCGCCCCTCGTTGAAGATGAACGTGGGATCCTTCGTGTCGACGAAGAGTTCGCTAAGCAGCCTCACGCCCTCGCCGTAGTCACCCGCCAGACAAGCCGTGCGGGCGGTGCGCTCCTTAGCGCTCCAGTTTCCGGCCAGAGCCGAGGAAGTGGTGAGTAGGATCGATAGGAATGCCCAGGAAGATATTAGGCGCGGCATCAGCATTGGCCCATTGCAGCGCTATCCTCTCTCATGCCAAGGACGATGGCAAGACACACGCCGAGCAGCTCATGGACGCGAGGGTCACGACGCGTGCTCCCCGCATGTCCCCTCTGGGGTACCGGACACGCACCGTGTTCCGCACGACGACCTTGTCCGCCCCCTTCATGGGTGCTTTCGAGCAAGCCCAGGAAAGCGAAAATGGCACGCCGTCCATCACCCGCCATGGCACTCGACCGGCTCGGTGAGCGGCTGCGCGTTCGGTCCATTGATCCTGCACATATTTTGCAGCTCATCGAAAGCCGTCCCCTTCTCGAGACCAGCCGTCCAGAACAGTTCCGACAAGCCGGTGCAGAAGCTCTCCAAGCGTTTGGCGTTCGCGCTGACCAACACTCTTGCCAGGTCGGGCTGACCGGCGATCACGCGCAAGCGAGCTAGAGAGACGGCCATCTCATCGCGGACCACGTCTTCTTCGCGTGCGTTGTCCACCGTCTGTGCCATCGCGTCCATGACCTGCTCGGCTACCTTCGTGTGTCTCGCAACCTCCGCCCGCAATTCCGGGAGCGTCCCGGCAGGGATTCCTGAGAGCCTCTGCGCTGCCTTCCTGGCCTGACCCAATTTGGCGTTTGCCAGGGCTGCAATCTGGGCGTCGATCCACGGCCAATCAAGGCCCGCTGTTGCTTCCGGCAAGATGATGTCTCCACCCAGACCTATCGGACTTTCAGCCACGGCTTCTTTCAACGCTGCTCGGGCGTCGCCCTTGGCCAGGGACAACCGCGCGCTCAGCCCGCTCGCCCCTGGGGTTCGCGATTGCTTGAGCTTGCGAAGCGCTTTGGCGGCTCGGTCCATCTGCCCCTCGTTCAAGAGTGCCGATGCCAAAGCAAGTTGGGCTGATACGTGGTCGGGATCGATGGCTAGCGCCTCCTCGGCTGCCGCTGCGGAACCGAGCAAGCGCGCGCGAATGGTCGCAGCCCACACCGATCGCAGCAAAGCTCGATGTGCTTGCTCGGCCAAGGCCAAGGTTTGCCGAGGATCGCACCCCAGCAACTCCCGTGCTCTGAGGATCAGGTACCACGCCACGTCGTTGCTTGGACACTGCTGGAGCCATCCTTTGGCCTTGATCAACAGCGCTCGAGCTGGATCGCCAGGCTTCACGTGAGCAAACGCGTTTTTACTGATGGGATATGCAAGAGCCGAATGCGCCCACGTTATGGTCGGACAGAACGCCTTCTCCGGCGAAGCCAGAGTATCCCTTGACAGGAGAGCAAGCACTGCCCACGTGAAGACCTTCCAACTCACGGTGGCGGTCCTTTCGCACCGAAGGCGGCCACATGCAGTATGATCCCTCGTCCAAGGTACCCTTCCTTCTTTGCCTCGTTGCGATCGATCGGTCGCATGTGGATACAGCCGTGAGACGGCTCTAGAGCACGGGTCGAATCGAGCTCATCATCAGGAGTCGTGTGGATGAAGAAGCCACTTTTCCTTCCGTTCTGCAACAGAGCAAATGCCCATTCGCCAAAGTCGTTTCTTTGCCAGACGGTCACCAGCGTTCCAGTAGGCTGATCCTGGTCGACGTCAAAATATTGCCTCGCCACGACGTTGAGTTGTTCTGCCTCAGCCTTGGTTGGTGGATAGCCTCGCATCCGTGTCAGGAGATTGCCCACGGCTGCATTCATTGGAGCTTTCGGGCTGCCGGTGGCGAGTTCCCAGCCTGTGCCGGGGTTGTATTCGACTTCACGATTGCTCGCTGTGCGGATCCGTGCTCCCCACGGAATGGATGAGTTCGGCCAGTTGGGCGTCGTATATTGAATAGCCGCGCTAAGTGGGTAGTCGCCAGGTGGTATGGGTGAGTGGGTATGACGATCGGCACCATTGAACTTCTCCTTTGGGCCGCCTCTGGCGAGGTACGTAGCCACGACGGTCTTGCCGCGAACGACGTAGATCTTTCCGAACCCGTAGGTGTGTTGTCGGGAGACCTTCTTCCCGCCATGGATTTCGCTTTCCTCCTTGTGCTCCACCCCGTCCTCCGAAGGGTAAAAATACACCTCGGTTCTGACGGTCACGTGCACCACAGGGCCTGAACGAGCTGGGCCTGGAAGAGGCGCGGTCGCGAGGTTGTAGCTATTCATCAGAGTCCTCCGCGGTCTCTCCCCCGCCCCCGCCGTAGCCGAACAGAGCAACGAGACTCGTGAATTTTACCGGCTCGACCTCGTCCGAGTCTCCTTCCCCAGTGGCGGCCCCGCTGTCGTCACCCGACCCGGCTTGGGAGGCTAGATTACCGTAGGGGACGCCTTCGAACAGCGACTCGATAGAGCCGGCGACCGCCTCGACTTGGAGAGAATAGGACAGGTCCTTCCACAGATCCTCGAAGAGCAGATTGACGGTGTCGTTTCCCGGCTCCATGTCATCCTTCACGGTCTTGGTGATGCTAATGGAGCTGTCCGATGACGTCAGAACGAACTTGGCCCCCAACTTCTTGGCGAGCTTGGGCGCCATGTCAACGCGCACCCACAGTGGCCCCTTCTCGCGCTTGCCGGCATCGAGCAAAGCCTTCATCTGCGATGGGGCAATGGCCGGGCCGGTGTCCTTGCCCACGGAAGGGCGAACCGGAATCACTCGCATCAGCACCAGCCCCTCTGGGTCAGAAAGCGGCGGGCGCCAATCCTTACCGATCTTCTCACCCGCCTGGCCCAGCACCTGCGCGAAAGCGGGTGATTCTTTCGCCAGGCCATCCAGCACGTCGCGCGCAGCGGATTGCGAGACCGCCTCGTACCGGTCCCGATTTGCCAGGCGAGCGAGGTCATCCGCTACCACCAACTCGTACTGCCGGCCCTGAAAGACGAGCGTGCCGCGCTGGGGCAACTGGGCCACCAAGCCACGCAGCTCGGCCGTGGCACTCTTGGCTGGCACGGCTGCCGCCCCCCTCTTCACGACCAGCACACGGTGGTCGTGGATGGCCTCGATGATGATGTCGATCGGCCGATGGTCGTGCAGCCCCACGGGGCGCATCCACCCGGCATCGACGTAGTGAAGGTGTGCCTCTGCTACGAAGGTACGTGCGCTCTCCAACTCGTAGCCCGAGAGCTGGCGCAAGCACCAAACCGCTAGTCCAGGGTCCACCTCGTAGTATCCGCTTGTGGCCCGGCAGAAGAACCACTCGCTGCTCGCAATGAGGACCATATCGCCATCGAGGCGGTCGTACAGGGTGAGAGTTCCGCGCAGAGGGAGCATCGCCTACACAGGGTGGGCCGTATCTCGACGACCTTTGCAGGAGACTAAACGTGACCCAAGTGTCGCGCAAGCGGGATTGACGCGGTGGCGTCTTGCGCGACCGGGATCGCCACCTCCGGCCACAACATAACGAGTTCGTCCACCGCCTACACCAGATGGCCCCTCATCGCCCAGGCCTGATCCGCGCCTTGCCGCCTTGGACCATCTGCTTCTCCCCTCGAAAACCTTCACTAGGACGAGGAGGCGCTGCAACTCCCTCGCGTGGCCGTGAAGGCTGCAGCGCAACAGGCTAGATCTGGCGCGAACCAACCGCCGAAGCCGACCCGCCAGTTCGTCCAGGTTTGGCCACGTTGCTTTGCCGCCCGACCCTCTTCTTCGAGTCTGGGAGTTGCTTGCGCCATCCCGCCAGCACGCACACCCACTCCGCACCGGGTCCATCGATGACAGTGAGACGCATGTCGGAAAAGCGAAATTTGTATTCCTTCCAGGTACGCTCCTGCTTCTTCATGGCAGCTCCTAGGCTCGCAATGCCGGCACTCTGCCGGCCAGTCCGGGTTACTCACCCGGTGGCGCCATCCGGGCGGGCAGCGCCACCGACCGACAACTACCTCGCGGCCAAGGCCAACGGCCGAGCGTTATCGTTGGCTGGCACAAAGGTGAACCACCGCTTGATGGCGCCAAAGCGGCCGTGCGCAGCACGTAGGCACTCTTGCCCGAGGCGTTGCCGTCGGTCCTGGCACTCGCCGCACACGAAGGCGCTATCCATTGGTAGATACCTGATTCCTTTCTTCTACTGCGAAGTTGGGCTGACAGGACCCCCTGTCAAACCGTGCGTGCGGTTTTCCCGCACACGGCTTACCGATGGTCTTAACGGCGCGGCTTGCGCGGGGTAGCACACGGTTCCCTTCAGACGATGCAGGCCCATGCCGAAGAAGCGCTCGAAGGGCCACTTTTCGAGACGGACGTTGCTGCGCTGTCCGCCTCGCCGCCAGAGCCAGTTGCACAGACGCTGGTGGACGTAGTGGTCCACCTGATTGAATTTGTCGTCCGCGTTACCGGTCCGGAAGTAGTTGCCCCAGCCACGCAGCACGGGGTTCAGCTGCCCGATGATGTCGCGCAGTTTCGCCCCAGCCCGTCGCCGGTCGGTCAATTCGTGGATGCGGCCGCGGACTCGCTTCATCGCTTTCGGGGATGGCCATCGCTGTAGAAACGACCAGCGTGGATTGCGCAAGATCGATCGTTTCTTGCGCAACGTACATCCCAGAAACTCGAAGCTGCCTCGGCCCCTCCGCAAATCCACCACCTTTGTCTTGTCCGGGTGTAGCTCTAGCCCCAGCATGCCGAGCTGTTGCTCGACCAGCCGATGAGCCGCTTTCGCCTTCCACTCCGTCTTGCACAACACGACGAAGTCGTCCGCGTACCGCACCAGCTCGCCGAGCTCTTGTCCCTCAGCTCGCCAGCGACGGTCCAACTCATGCAGGTAGATGTTTGCCAGCAGCGGCGAGATGACTCCGCCTTGCGGTGTTCCCGCCAGGCTCTCTCGCCGGCTCCCAGCTTCCATTACCCCGGCCCCTAGCCACTTGCGCAGCAGTTTCTGCACGCGGCGGTCGCTCACGCGTTTCGCCACGATTTCCATCAAGCGCTTCTGGTCGATGTTATCGAAGAAGCCCTTGATGTCTGCATCCACTACGTGGTTGTGGCCCCGATTGACGGTCACTCGAATCGCTTCCAGCGCCATCGTCGCGCTTCGCTTCGGCCGAAACCCGTAACTGCCGGGCTCGAAATCCGCCTCGAAGATCGGTTCCACCACCAGCTTGACCGCCATCTGCGCCACTCGATCCCTCACCGTCGGTATCCCCAGCGGTCGCTGCTTCCCGTCTCCCTTCGGTATGTACTGCCGCCGCACCGGTTGCGGTCGGTAGTTGCCTGTTTGCAAGTCCTTCTGCAGATCCTGCAGAAAGCCTTGCTCCCCCTGCCGCTCGATGTCGGCGATGCTTTCACCGTCCACACCGGCGGCCCCCTTGTTCTCCCTCACGCGCTTCCATGCTTCTTGCAGTACGTCACTCCTGCTCACCCGGTCATACAGTGCATGGAATCGCCGTGTCTTGCTCCGCTTGGCACACGTGTACAGCGTGCGCTGGAGTTCTCGCACTTTTCCTATGGGGTTGTTGGACGCTCCTCGCGTCATGCCCTCGCGCTTACCTCCTCCGCACGCTCGACCAAAGCAGGGCTCCTTCCCTCCAGCGCTTTTTGCTCCACGCCTTCCCTGGTACTACGAGCCCCTCGGACTCCCTCTCGGCGCCAAGACCATTTCGGCGTTGCCTTATAAGTCCCAGCTCTACCCGGACGTCGGGCTGCCAAGGAGGGTCTCTCCTGTTCCGCATCGAGCCTTCGCTCCGTGCCGTGCCCTGTACCCCGGGGAGCTCCAACGCGGCCTCCGGTCTTTCCGCGCTGTCTTTCGCCTTCGCCCTGACATGACGGGCTCGGCCCTCCCTTGCGCCTTTCGGCTGATAATCTGTCGAGGCTGCAGGCTTCACTTCTGATGGTTACGGCCCGGACTTTTGCTCCCTCCTTACAGAGGCTTTCGACGGTCCGCTCGGCGACGACGATTTCTCCCCTTCGCTGGACCCTGCTACCGGGCGCTCCGGCGCTTACCCGGACGGGACTTTCACCCGTTGGTTCGATGCAGCAGATGAGCAGGCTTTCGGCGGACGCCGGAAATCTGCTCACGTCAGGACACACCGTGCGCGCATTATAGTCGACGTAGAGGACGAGGGTCCCGCAGGACCAACATCGGCGCCAAGCGCCTGCGAGGATCAACAGACGCACGAGATTGCATTCTCCGGCGTCCATCACACCACCCCCACGACTTGGTCCGTCCCGATCGGCATTTCGAGTAACGTCCGACTAGGGCGACGGATCTCGGCAACCGCGTCGCGCCTTTGGGGCTGGTCGATGGGCGACTTGGCGCGGGAGAAGCCGTCCTTCTCTACGCTGGCCAACCACGCCTCCTCGTCCTTCGGACTTCGGTTGAAGAGGAAACACTCGCACTGAGCTGCCAGCGCTCGACGAGCGATCCTGTCCAGGTTCACCAGCAGACGCTCGGGCGGAACAAAGTCGGCGATCCTTAGATCGTAGGTATCTGACCAGTTGGGACGCCGAGCTTCCCTAACCAGTCCTTCTAGCTTAGTTCTCTTTATCGGATCCGAACCCGCATAGGCGTCATCGATAAAGCCAAGAAACTGCTCAGCATCATCCCAATATGATGCCTGCGTTCGTCCCCAGTCGAACCCCGTTTGTAGCCCGAGCAGAGAGTCAGCTAGCCCGGGAAACACGTCTTTCGGAAATGTTGCGTCGCACGAATGGCGGGTGTCCAGGCGGAAGAGGTTTTCTAGCAGCGGCCCACCGAGCGGCTGGCTGAAGCCAGCCCCAAGGATCCAAGTGCTTTTGCTCATGGCGCTATATATCATCGAACAGTTGAGCGTGCGTGGCAACAATCGGACCTGAGTTCGTGCCGGTTAGCTTGTCCCTTGGCGGACCGTCCAGGCTCGTGACTCTCGGTATGTCACCTCCACGTGCCCGACAATCAGCAAGGCCTCGCCCTTTGGGAGCGCATTGCAACGCGTCTCTCGACTCTTGAGAATGTTCGCCTCGGTCGACAATGGGAGACTCAGTCTTGCAGCGATTACCTGGCGTCCGTGATGATGTTGGCTGGGGGGATATTCGCGCCACAGACCCACCGCGGGAAGTAGCGGAGAAACGGTTCGCCGCCCGGACGCGTGACCGCCGCGGTTAGGTCGCGCCCTGCTTGGGCCAGAATCTCATGCGCAGCAGGAACGCCCTAACCGTCATGGTTGGGATCTCGAGCATCCCGCAGGCGCTGGACACGGTGATTCGGAACGGCCTATCTTTGTATTCCTCGGTGAGCACCGAAACAGATTGACCCTCGCGGTGCCGACAAAGCGCAAGAGCCACGACCCAGGGATCAGCGTCGTCTGTGGTCCTTGAGTCGCTCGGGTCGATCAACAGCGGCACTTCCTGCAGCACGAGGCCCACCACGGAGGCCAGCTCACTAATCTGGATTGCCTTCTTCTCAACCCGTCGTCCCCATCGTGCCGCAAGATCGGCCTCGCCTCGATCCAGTTCTGCGATGACTTGTTCGGGGAAGAGCAGATCACCACGTTCGGCCATAGCAACCAATTCGTCGTACACGGCTTCCTGTTCCGAGCGCTTGGCTTGTGCGAGCACGTCCTGCTTGATGGCAATGACACTCGACGTGTCTATGACGAAGAGTCGTCGCCTCTCGTCGGCCATCGTCGGCTACCCACCGACCGCCTGGCGTAGCTGCTCCAGCCCCTCCCAGGTCACGTCGAGTTGCTGCATGACTTCCACGGGATGAAGCAAATCCTGTTGGCTGCCCGTCAGCAGCACTCGGGGTGTGTGAGCTCCGTACTCGTCGAGCCGCCTCTTGGAAAGTGAGCGTCCTTCCCCGGGCGGGCCTCCGCGTCTCTTAGCGTCCGAATGCTCCGGGATTGCGCCAAAGAGCGCCCAAGACGCTTGATCGAGGTCGACGAGCCTCAGAACAGAGGCTTTCAGGCTGACATGGAACTTTCTAGCGATCTTGCTCGCAGCAGCCAGGTCCGCCCTTCCGACCGCGCGACTCTGGGCGAGCGCATTTAGAACGGCCGTCTTCGGTAGGAGTGCGGCGCTGGCCACGCGCTCGCACCAGCGTTCCAGGTCGTCCCCAGCCGCGCGGATTATGGTCGATTCCCCAGCCTCCTGGCAGATCGAGTCGGTCTTCGTCGCCAGGTGCGCTAGCTCGTGTAGGAGCGTGAAGATTCGCGCTGCCAGGTTCCAATGGGTGTTCACGGCTACAAGTGGCGCCGAATCGTTCCACACCGAGAAACCCCTTGCGGCGTTCTCTCCCATGGGAAGTGCAAATACGGAAATGCGCGCCTTCTCGATCGCGTCGCGCCACCCATGAAAGGCGACTGAATCACTGATCCATTTCGTCTGGCTGGTCAGCGTCACGTCGAGGTGATCGCGCAACGCCAACCCCGCGGCATCCACATCTGAGCCAACTCGCAGAGGAGGTAGGGACACGGGCTCCCGTCCCAAGCTCTCCTGAACCCAGGCAACCATTTTCTGAAGGCGCCGAACCTCACGAAGCCGCACTCGTTCTTGCGGCTGCAAGGCCCGTGCGTTAGCCCCAGGTGCAGTGCGGAAGGCGACGTCAGCCTCGTCTGGAGCAGGCGGCGCGGGCAGGAAAAATGTTGCGGTCGGCCGCTTGAGAGTCTTGGCCAAGTGCCTAAACTGCGTCAACGACGGCTTGGCGCGTCCTGACAGCCAGTCGTCAAACACCGAGGGCTCAACCTGCGTCGCAAGAGCTACCTCTTCCCGGGACTTGCCCGAGGCGTCCACAGCCCAGGAGAGCACCGAGGGCGTGATCGGTAGTTGTGACAGCCGGGTCATGGGAACTCCTGGGTACACTATGCCAAGGATGTCGAGAAGCAGCTAGTTTCGCGTCTCCGGCTGCCGTCCTAGCCGATAAAGCGGTGGTCTGGCGAATTCGCCGCATCGACGGGCATCGGTTGGCGTCATTCTGGAAGCTGACTGCACCACCTTAGGCGCCGCGTCCGTCTGTCCCGGACTGGCCGCTCGGAACGCAGCCCGCGACTTTCCTACGTCGCATCGTTCCGAGCCATGCAGAGTGATGACGCACGAGCGATTGGGAAACCGAAGCTCTACCAAACTAGTCGAGCCGCCCAGGACTTGGGTGGCGCATAGGGTTAGGCTATCGCCCAATTGATTACCGTGACACGAACAAGGCGCCTCCTCCCTCGATTGTGCACCCCTATCTACAGCCTCTCCGAAATCGCCGTATCCACGATGATGAGCCCCGCGGGATTCCCTGGCGACCGCGGCAGCTCCTTGAGGTGCGCCCTAAGGAACACGTGCCCGAGCTCGCTCGTCGTTCCTGACCGGTCGATCTGGTAGCGGTCGAAGCCCACCATCACCTCGAGCGGCTTGCTCCGCATGATCACCACCTGGGCTTCTTTCCCGCTGCCGCGCTCATCGTGGACTCGCCCCGATACGCCACGCTCCACCAGGACCCGTCGCTCGGCCAGCCCGAGCCCGGCCTTCACTACCGGTTGGGCCCGGGCTTCGACCAAGCGCAGCGCCGCCTTCAGGCGGTCTTCCACGTCGAGCGGGGTCCAGGTATAGGCGTCGAATACCCACCTCCGCACGAACCCCTTGATCTCCGCCTCCGTGCGGGCATCGCCGGCGTGCAGGAAGGTGCTGGCCTCGGCCTGCACCACGTTGCCCAGGGCATCGCGCACGAATACATACGTCTCCTTTTGCTCGTTCCTCCAGGCCAGGAATCCCACGACGCCCGCCAGGGCAACGTTGAGGCAGCTCGACATGAGCAATTGCCGGCCCCGACTCTGCACCGCAGCGTTGGCCCGCCCCCAGGCCAGGATGAAGTGGTCCTCCGCGCCCACCTGGGCGAGCGCGCCGCCTTCCTCCCCTGCCCGGCTGAGGTGCGGGTCCCGATCCCTGCCGTCGACCACCACGGTTGGCTTTGGCTGCGGCGGCGAGACTGGCTCCCTACCCCTGCCCGCTGCGGCCGGATGGAGGATCTCGTGCTCGAATTCCAGGGGGTAAGCCTCGAGAAGGGTGACGTCTTCTTCCAGGTGCTTCATCTACTCACCTCGCAAGTCCGCCTTGCTTCCCGGCCGGTCTCCCGACGGTGGCGCGGTCTGGGCTGGCATGCCCGGGTTCCCCTGGGCTACTGCGCCGCTGCCCGCGGCAGCCCACGCCCTCGCTCCGCTTCCCCCTCCTCCACCGCCCCCGGTCATTTGCCGGGCGGCCAGCGCGCCCGCCGCCAACATGCCGCCACCCCCTCCACCGCCCCCGCCGGTACCCAGCACCATGCCGAGGAAGATCGGCGCTGCCCGGACGACGGCGAAGGCACAGAAGGGACCCAGCACCACCATCAAGAAGTGCACGCTGATGTCCGAGCCGTCGCCGTAGATCAGCCCGGTCCCGGCCACCATGGTGGTCATCTGCGCCATGACCACACCCGCGAACTGGCAGGCCAGGCCCAGCAGCGGCATGTAGAGCAGGCCCACGAAGAGGAAGGCCTTGAGAAAGCCCCAGAAGTACGACTCGGTCTTCTCGTGGGCCGCGAAAGCCACGCAGATCGGGCCCACCGCCACCAGCAGCATATTCATGCCCAGCCCGGTGAAGCCCTCCATCAGCATGAAGACGGTGATCACCAGGCCGGCCACCACGGCGAGGACCCAGCCAATGCCGGTCAGCAGGGCATCGACGACGTATTTGCCCAGCTTGCCGTACCAGGAATCGTCGTCCTTGCCGGCTTTCATGGCGGTGACCTCGGTGCCCTTGACGTCCTGGTTTTCCGCTTCCGCCTTCTTGATGGCCTCGATCGAGGTCATCTCGGCTTCCCACACCGTGGCCCAGCTCCCGGCAAAGCTGGTCATGAAGGTGGGCTGCAGCTTGGCCACCGTTCCGGTAACCACGGTCTGGTAGCCGGCCAGGCCTCCCGCCACCAGGAGGATGCGCAGCCAGAATTTGCCGTGCCACAGCCGGCACGAGCTGGGGGACAGGGCGAGCTCGGCCGCCCCTTCCATGAGGTGAAAGGTAAACAGCAGGCCGAAGATGACCAGCCCGGCCTTGGCGGTCTCGCCGGCCGCGCTCTGACCAACTTGCACAACCGCATCGACGACTTGGGCGATGCCGAGAGCCGGGTTAGCCATGTTCTTGCCCCTACTTGGTGATGGCCTGGCCCAGGGCCCGGATGTTCTGGTTGTTGGAGTCGATCCAGCCGCGGTCGCGGGTCTCGAGATAGACCCGCTGGGCGTCGTCCTGGCCCACCATGAACATGATGGCTCTCTGGTTGGCCATCTGGATGCCTTCGCCCTGGTGCTTGGCATCGAGGGCCTGGATCTCTGCCTGCAGGCTGGCGATCTTGGCCGTGTTGACGGTCCCGTTGCTCCCCGTGGGATGCTCGTTCTCGGCCTGGATCTGGTCGCGCAGAGCCTTGATCTTGGCGATGTCGGTGGTCAGGGCCTGGTTGTGCGACTGCATCTGGCGCATGAGCGCGGCACGGGTTGCGCGCGCCCGGGTGGACTGGCGCAGAAGGGAGTTCACCTTGTTGTGGTACCAGGGGTCGCTGCGGTAGCGCGGGTTGGATTGCCAGTTGTCCGGGTTCACGTTTTGCCAGAGCTGGTCGATCTGGCCCGCGCTCATCACGGTCAGGGTGGCGACGTTCCTGATCTCGTCGATGCCCGGGATACCGTCGAGCCAGGGCATCTGCAGGATCTGCAGGGTGTCGACCCAGCCCAGGTGCTGCCAGTTCTTCAGTCCGGCATACGCGTCGCGGAAAGCCTGCAGGGAGGTGTGGGCGGTGCCGATGATTTCATTCCACTGGGTGAGGATCTGCACGAACTCCTGCAGGTCCTGCGTGATGGCGGCCCCGTCGACGACCGCCAACTGGGCAGAGGCTGGCCGGCTGGACAACGTGATCCCGCAGGCGAGCACGGTTCCGAGGACGATCTTCTTCATGCGTCGTCTCCCCTTCCTCCTCGGTCAGGTGATGCCCAGCTTGGCGGCGTATGCCCTCACCTTCTGCAGCCGCAGCTCGCCACCGCCAATGGTCCGGCCCGCACAGGCCCGCACCAGGTGCTCGATGCCCTCCACCAGGCCGAAGCGCTTGCAGAACTCGCCGCGCCAGTACTTGTCATCGCCGTCGGTGGTCGCGAACCAGTAGAGGGCGGGCGGGATCTCGACCGACAGCACCCGGCAAAGGCCGCTGCCCGACACGTAGTACACCTCGCGCCGCTTGTCGTCTTCCTGCAGATTCTCGTGCAGGCGCAGATGGTCCTTGGTCAGGCGCAGGTCTTGCTCCATGAAGGTCGGCTCCGAGAACCCGCGGTAGAGGAACACCTCGGCCATGGACTGCAGCAGCTTGCGCGCCTGTCCGTCCTTGAGATCCTTGGGGGTCTGGGTCGACAGGACTATGAAGCCGTTGAACTTGCGCATGGTCCGGAACATGTCCTCCACCACCCTGAAGAAGGCCGGGTGAGCCAGGAACGACCACGCCTCGTCGACAATGACGCACTTCTTCTCCCGGATGGTCCGCGGGTTCTGGACGCGCTTCCACACGCTGCCCATCAGGGCGGTGACGAAGGGCACCGCGAGCAGGGGGTCGTCCTCGAGCCCGGAAAGCTCGAAGTAGATGTACTTGGCCGAGGCGATGGAATCGGTTCCCGAGTCGAAGAACCTGTCGCGTGGCGCGCGGGTCCACAGCTCGACCGCGGGCAGGAATTCCGGGGCCTCGTTGCGCAGGTGGGTGAGCAGCCCCGACAGGGGCCGGGGTGGGGCCAGGCCCCTGCCCTTGCCTTGCAGGTAGGCTCGGCACTGGTTCTCGTAGTCGCGGAAGAAGCCGCCCTGCCCGTTGGCGCCCTTGAGCGCGCGGTCGAGGCGGTTCTTCTCCGTGGGTGACAGGAGGTTGCCCTGGCCGACCAGGGCGTCGAGCCAGGACTCGAAGAAGGTGCGGGCGTCTTCGACCGGACAGGACAGCTGGTCGCCGCCATCGAGCACCATGCGATAGGTCCCGGATTGCCTCTGCCGCTCGCGCTCGTCGAGGGCCCAGACCAGGGGAAAGGGATTGCAGCGAAAGTCGCCGCCGCGCAGGCGCATCACCGCCACGTTGTCGGGCATCTCCGCCGCCAGCAGCTCGAACACGGGCCCGAAGCTGTTGCCCTTGTCGAGCACGAAGCCCTGGGAATCGAAGTTGGCGTTGCCGAGCAGGAAGGCGTTCATCAGCATGGACTTGCCCGAGCCGGGCAAGCCGAGCACGGCCTTGTTCCACGACGGCTCGCGGCGGGTGAACAGGGAGTAGCCGAACACGCCGCCCTTGCGGTCCCCGAAGAGCAGGAAGGGCGTCTTGTCTCCCGGGGCCAGGCGGTAGACCATGGCCAGGTCGCCCACGTTCTTGCTGGTGATGATGTTGGGGCGCAACCCGAGCTGGCCATTGCCGGGCAGGCTGGCCAACTCACCCAGCATGCGGCTCTCGCGCTCCTCCAGGACCTCGCCGCCGTCGAGCATCTTGAGCTGGGTGGCCACCTTGCTGGCCCGGTCTTCGGCCTCGGCCGCGCTGTCGCCCTGCACCAGCACAGAAAAGTACCAGTTGCACGGGCATGCCCCTTCGGCGCGCACCGAGCCCACGAAGTCCTCGGCCTCGGCGCAGTAGGCCGCGCTCTCGCGATGGCGCCTGGCCAGGGCCGCCGCGAAGTTGCCCAGGCGGGCCACCCGGCCGCCGACCAGGGCGAAGTCCAGGCACCGGAAGGTCTGGGTCACCGTCAACGGGAAGCGGATCTGGTTCTGCAGACGGGCCAGCATGTAGGCAATCGATGTCGCGGGCGGGATCTTCCAGGTGAGGAGCTTGCTGACTCTGCCGTTGATGGTGTAGTGCTCGCCGCTGTTATCGCGGCTGGACAGGGCCACCTGCGTGACCAGGGGCAGGTCCGCCCGGTAAGGCATGGGCTCGCCGCAGCGCCGGTTCACCACCTGCCAGAGCGCCCGGTAGGTTTCCATCTCCGACAGGGCCTTGAGTCCGAAGCCCATCCTCGGCCGCCGCACGGCGAAGGCCATCAGGTTTTCCTCGACGATCCTCATCGTCCGCCGGAACATGCGTGCCTGCTCCCGCAGGAGCCTCAGCTTGAAGACGGCTTCCTCGGTGCCGTCCCGCAGCCTCCACACCTTCCAGGTCAGCGGGTTTCTCTCCCGGAACCTGGGCAGGTACTTGAACACCCACAGGATGGCATCCTCGAACACCACCCTGCCCTGCCAGTACCCGTTCGAGGCATTCACCAGGTAGCGGAGAGCGGCCGAGTCGCGCGTGGGCGGCGCCAGCAGCGGCGCCGAGCCCAGGCAGCGCGTCCAGATGTTCTGCACCTCCCAGACCCCGTGACGCCACTCTCCGTCCTGGTCGATGGGATTGAGCACGTCGATGGCCCTGCGCATCGCCGCGCTTGCGCCCTCGAGCCCATCCTCGCTCATCGTCTCCGGATCGAGCCCGTCCATGCGGTAGAGGCACATGAGGCCCCCGTCCCGGCACAGCACCAGGGGCTGACTGGCCGGGTACTCTTCCTCCTGGCGGAAGAAATCGTAGAGCAGCAGCTCGCACTCGAGGTTGGAGCTATCGCGTCCCCAACCCGCGTCGATCTCACACACCGACCCTGGCAAGCCCATCTAGTCCTCCTCCTCGATCCGAGCCCTCACCCGGCTCGGGCTATAGCTGTGGAGCCGCCTGGCAAACCGGTAGCGGAGCTGGAGCAACACCAGGGGAACCCGGGCCCGGTCCTGTCCGTACACGAACGCCAAGGCCATCCAGGCCACCACGACCGCGCCCAGCACCACGATACCCACCGCCTTGCTCACCGACATCGCCCCGAGCCCGAAAACCGTGGCCACGCCCAGCAGCACCAACACATAGTGCGCCGGGATCCCTCCCAGCATGGGCGCACCGTGCAACAGGCGGTAGATCGGCGTTCGCCGACCGTCGTCCACGGCCACCCCTCAGAGAAGCCCTGACACGATGCCGCAGATGGCACCCGCCGCGATGGTCCCCACCAGGTACTGCGTGGCGTGGGGATCCCTCTGCGTGAACTTGAACGCCGAGAGCACCAGGCCGCCCACCACCACGACGATCGCCGCAATCGTGAACACCGTCTTGATGATCGCCCGGAACGACGTCGTGGCGGTGGTGACCCCGTCGCTCAAGTCCGTCTGAGCGAGCACCGGCCCCGCCACCAGCACGACCGCCCCCAACCATGCCAAGACCGCAATCGATGACCCGTACCGTGCGAGGAAGCTCTTCGTTTTAGCCGACATTTGCCTCTCCTTTCGTGACCAGTTCGCGGTCACACCCGTATATCCGGGCGAGGGAGGTGTCGGTTCCGTCCCGCCGTGGCGGATCTTCATGATGCGGCGACAGGAACTGGCGGCTTGAGTGCAGGTTAGGTGGCTGCCGACCGTGGTGGGGGAAGTACCGCTTTCCGTTGTGCCATTCGCTTCGAAGTCTGGGCGATCCGCGAACCACGTGTTCGGGGTGATGGTGACGTCGCCGCGGGTCGAACAGCGTGTGGAACTCCTTGGTCGGAAGAAGGCCGTCTTGGATATGGTTGCTCCGCGGCCCGAGGTATGGCTGGATGTGGGCTGCATCGAGCACCGGCTCGGGGTGCTCGCCAGCGCGCAGCACCCTCCGTAGGCGTTCCCGCGCCCAGAGGGTCCCCAGTCCTTCGCGCTCGATCTGCGCGGCCAGCCCGAGTTTCCGTTCATCGGACTCCAGGGGCTCGAAGGGTGTCTCCACCTTGGGATCCTCGGGTGCGTCGCCGGAGATGGCCTGGGACAAGAGGTCGATCCGCCCCCGGGGTCGCACCCGGTCAAACACGGCTCAATGTAAACCGCGCTGCGCTATCGGGGCAACCCCACACCTCGGCTTGGCTGTACAATAGCGTCCTGCGGATCCAGCGTGCGTGATATGGATGGAATCCCCTTCAACCCACGGATGGTGGTGACGTAGTATCCCCTCGTCGTGCGGGCCCCTCCCGAGACATCCCTCGCCGAAGCCGGTACCGAGATCAAACGGCATCGAACGGCGATGCAGCGGTATCGCTGTTCGCGCCCCATCGCCCTAGCCCTTGCCGATGGCGTGATCTCCAAGGAAACTTCTATCTTCGACTACGGGTGCGGGCGCGGCGGAGACATTCAGTTCCTGCGTAAGCAGAAAATCGCCGCGCACGGCTGGGATCCCCACTACTGCCCGGACAAACCTTTGCAGAAGGCCGCGGTTGTCAACCTCGGATTCGTCATCAACGTCATCGAAGATCCCACCGAGCGGGCCCAAGCTCTTCGCAACGCGTTCGAGCTTGCGCAGGATGTCCTGATCGCCTCGGTGCGTGTCGACCAGGTTCCGGAGGGCAGCGTCGAGTTTGCCGACGGACACCTGACTACGAAGGGCACCTTTCAGAAGATTTTCGGCCAAAGCGAGTTCCGCGATTACGTCGAGGAGACGCTTGGCCGTCGCGTCAAAATGGCTTCCCTCGGCGTGGCCTACGTCTTCAAGAACGATGAGCGGGAAGCCCAGTTCATCGCCAACCGCGCCTTCACGCGCCGCCTAGAGTACCGGACGGATCTCATAGAAAGCTTCGCCAAGAATACGGTTGCGCGCCGGTTCGTGAAGCTCGGAACCCAGCTAGGGCGGCTCCCGTCACCTTCCGAGTTCCGTGATTATACCAAGCTGCTCGACTTCTTCGGCTCCGAGCATCGAATCGAGCGGCTCTTCCTGCACAGGGTCGATCGGGCGGCGTTCGATGGCTCCCGGCTAGAACGGCGAGAGGATCTCCAAACGTACATCGCAAGCCTCTACCTCGAAGGTGTTAGACCGCCTCCGCTTGGTTCTTTGCCAGAGAATCTCCAGCGAGACATCCGCGCCTTCTGGGGAAGCTACGCCGCGGCCTGTGAGGACAGTCGGAAGTTCCTGTTCTCCATCGGTCAGCCAGAGTGTGTCAGAGCCGTGTGCCAGTCTTGCGCCGTGGGGAAGCTCCTGCCTGGCGACCTGTACTTCCATCGGTCGGTGGAGGATCGGCTTCCGACAATACTCCGCCTGATCATGGCCGCTGCACGCCGGATTGTCGGTGAGGTTGAGTACGACGTGGCCAAGATCGCCACCGATGGGCGCGTGCTGTCGTTTATGTCGTATCCGAACTTCGATACCGATCCTCACCCAGTCTTGGTCCGCAGCCTGCGCGTGTACCTTCCCCGAGCGAACTACGGCATCAGGGACTACTCGACCTCGGCCAACCCACCTATCCTGCATCGCAAGGAGACCTTCGTGGCGCCCGACTACCCGCACTACGAGAAGTTCCGGGCGTTGACCGAGGCAGAGGAGAAGGCCGACCTGCTCTCCCATACGAACATTGGCAGCCGCGAGACCTGGACGCACCTCCTGAACCTGCGAGGCTTCGCGGTCAGCGGGCACGCGCTGGAACGGGTTTCTGTAGCGCTAGAGCATGACGATACATGACAACACATGACTCGCCTTGAACAAGCCGTTCCCGTGGAGTATCGTGCATTCTCATGGAACATCGTGGAGCACAGCCCCTCGAAAAACCCGTAGAGGTTCTCACCGTCGATGAGGTCGCGGAGGTTCTGCGGGTAAACCCCAGGACGGTCTATGGGCTGGCCAAGAAGGGCCTGCTTCCCTCCTTCCGCGTTGGTCGTGTGATGCGGTGGCGACGATCTGAAGTCAACCGTTTCATGTCACCGCCGATAACTTCGACGGCTGCGACGGCCAGGGAGAACGTGCGATGAGAGCAGCTGCACAAAAGGAGATTTTCAAAGGCAGAGACGACCACCTCCGCGCCTCCTTTGCTGGCCACGAAACCTTCCCGCTGCGCTACGCATGGCTGCCAAAGGCGGTGCGGCATGTTTCCGAGGATAGCGAAGTCTTCAGCCGAGACGACGGCCTAGTTCGGTTTGGCGTCGGCAAGAACATGGTGCGCTCGATCCGCCACTGGGGGCTTGCTTGCGGAATGCTGGAAGAAGACCCACTGACCCCGAACAACCGTGGCAGGGTGCTCCGCCCGACGGAACTCGGAAGGCGCCTGCTGAGTCAGAAAGGCTGGGATCCATTCCTCGAAGATCCAGCGACGCTTTGGCTCGCGCAATGGCACTTGGCCAGCCAGCCCGCCAACGCCACCACATGGTTTTGGGCCTTCAACCTGATGTCGCAGCCCGAGTTCACCAAGGACGACCTGCTGCAGTGGCTCTCGGCGTTTGTGAGGCAGCGTGAATACTCGCGTGTCTCGCCCGAGTCCCTCAAACGAGACATCGACTGCTTCATCCGCACCTATGTGCCCTCACAACCCTCGCGGCTGGCGCCGTTTGAGGACAGCCTCGACTGTCCCTTGGCCGAGCTGGGCCTAATCCGCGAATTCGGCGGCAAGGGGTCGTACATCCTGGTCCGGGATCAGCAGGCGACGCTTCCCGACCACATCTTCGTCTACGGTCTGCTCTCATTCTTACACACCCAGAGGACCACGGCCAAGACCATACCTATCGAGACGGTGGCCTTCGCCCCAGGGGGGCCTGGCCGGGTCTACTGTCTGTCCGAGGAGTCGCTACTTGAGCGCCTGGAACGCCTCGACCGCACGACTGGCGGCTGCGTTTCATTCGACGAGACAGCCGGCATGCGCCAGCTTCTCGTTAAAGAGCTGCCAGATCCCAACAAATTCCTGGCCACCTACTACGATCATCGTTACCGAGGTCCGCGCGCCCAAGAGGTGAGCCGATGAAGAAGCGGGCGCAAACCATTCAACGGTGGTCCGACTTCATCCGAATCAAGGGCCGCTACCAACGGTCCGTCAACCTGGAGCGGGACTTCGAACAGGACGACTGGCTCGGAGGCTACGTCCTTACGGGGCTGGGACGTTCTCTAGTAGGCCGCATCGCTGCGGGGCTGGGACCGGAACGCGGCCAACGTGCCTGGAGCATCACGGGCCCCTACGGCTCGGGCAAGTCCGCATTTGTGCTCTTCCTGTCCCACCTTCTGGGGCTGCAAGCGCACCGCCCAGGCCGGCTCGCGCGCAAGCTACTCGCCGACACCGACGGCGATCTGGATACTCGAATCAGTGGACCTCACGGCTGCCTTCAAAATAGTGGACTGTGTCCGGTGCTTGCGATTGGTGAACGCGGCCCCCTCGAGTTGGTACTACTCAACGCCCTGGCCGATGCGGTAACGAATTACTGGAACGTGCGCGGCACCAAGCCGGAAATCGTTGCCAACGTACTGGCTGCACGTGAACGGCTGGCTGCCGGTTACTCAGTGACGACCAAGGAGGTCGTCAAGCTATTCGAGGGCGTCGCCAAGAAGATAGCCGCTTCGAATCTGCCTGGTCGGGGTCTTCTCGTCGTTCTCGACGAGGCCGGCAAGTGCCTCGAGCATGCCGCCCATTTCGGCGGCAACGGTGACATCTCACTGCTGCAGGAACTGGCTGAGGCGGCCAACCGGAGCGGCGAGGCGCCTCTGGTATTCGTCGTGGTGCTTCACCAAGCGTTCGAGCACTACGCCAGCAAGCTGGGCGCTGCTCGGTGGAACGAGTGGGTTAAAGTCCAGGGACGATTCGAGGATCTGCCCTTCCAGGAAGAACTCGACCAGTTGCTCAAGCTCATCGGTCAGGCGTTCGAGCGACAGCCATTCCTCAAGGCCGTGACGGAAAGAACCATCGCGTTGGTGACCGACGTTACGGCCCGTCTCAAACACAGGGATCCGGATCAGCGGTGGCGGCTCGGTGGGCTTCTGACCCTGACAACGCCACTTCATCCGGTCACCAGCCTGGTACTCGGCCCTCTGTTCCGTAGCCGCCTCGCCCAGAACGAGAGATCCCTGTTCGCCTTTCTTGCCTCCTCAGAACCCGGTGGTTTTCAGGAATTCCTGCACCGCGACCGTGACAATAGTGCGCCGCTGTTCTACGGCATTGACGATCTCTACGATTACGTCGTGCGCAGCCTAGGGGCCAGGTTGTTTGGTCATCAGTGTCGCCACTGGGCAATGGTCGAGTCCGCACTTCGGCGTCTACCCGCCAACTCGGATCACCTGCACGCCCGGCTCATCAAGGCCATCGGGATGCTCGGGATGCTCGGGGAGCCTGTTGGACTTGGCGCCAACGATGAGACTCTGGCTCTGGCGCTTTCGTATGCAGGTCCCCGTGGCTTGGCCACTGTGCGCAAGGCCTTGGAGGCTCTAAAGACCTCATCACTGATCGTCTTCCGAAAATACAAGGGCGCCTTTCAGCTTTGGGAAGGCTCGGACATCGACGTAGAGGCCCTCTCGAAGAAGGCCATGGCCCAGCTCGACCGCCGGGGCTCTGTCGTCAGCTCTTTGGAACGGCTGGCTCCGCCCCGGCCCCACATCGCCCGACGGCACTTTCTCGAGACCGGTACCCTGCGATACTTTGAGGTTCACTATGTGGAAGGGACTGAGCTGGGTGAAACTCCTCCGCCCACCTTCTCGCAGGCCGATGGCTTCATCTACCTTGCCATGCCCGATGATACGCAGGAGGCCCAGCAGGCCCTCGAGGAGCGCATCCGGATATTCCAATTGCCGGACAAGCGCCCAGTCGTGGTTGCGGTCCCCAAGGATCTGGCGGCCATCCGCGAGGCTGCGGCCGAGCTTGCATCGTTGGAATGGGTTAGAGCCCATACGCCGCAGCTTCAGGAAGACCAGGTCGCGCGGCGCGACTTGAGCGGCCGCATTCATGAAACCGAGCAGCTCTTGCGGGTCGAGATCTTCTCGCTTCTGAACGGATCTCGCGGCTGTACCTGGTACCACAACGGCAAGGTGATCGCCATCGGCTCACCTCGCGATTTGACCCGCCGTCTTTCCGAGATCTGCGACGAGGTGTACGCGCAGAGCCCCCACATCCAGAACGAGCTAGTCAACCGGCGAAACCTCTCCTCATCCGCAGCCGCGGCTCGCCGCAACCTCCTGCAAGCGATGGTCGAGCATCCGCACGAGGACAAGCTGGGTATCGAAGGCTTCCCGCCCGAATTGTCCATGTACCTCTCCGTCCTTCGGGGGCTTGGCCTCCACCGAAACGCCGGCACGCGATGGGCGTTTGTTGCCCCCGAAACCGGGGACGACGCCCACAAGATTTGGGACGTGCTCAAGTGCGGCCTCGCCAAGTCAGACGGTGGGCGCATCGGTCTGCGGCAACTCTACTCCACGTTGCAAGCTCCACCCTTTGGGATGAAAGAAGGTGTCCTCCCAATCCTGCTGGTTGCCTTCGTCCTGTCGCTACAAGACGAGCTCGCGGTGTACGAGGACGGCACGTTCCTGCCCAGTCTTACGGCTGCGATCCTCGAACGCTCGTTGCGCGCACCCGACCGCTTCGAGCTACAGCACTACCAGATCGCAGGCGAACGTGCTCCGCTACTCTCCCGGATCCTGCAATCCCTGGTCGGCGGCAAAGGCGACTACCGCTTCAGCGTCATACCGCTGATCCGCCACCTCGTGCGTTTCATGCGGGACCTTCCCGACTACAGCCGCAATACACGACAGGTCTCCGAGCGGACGCAGGCGGTGCGCGAAGCCGTGTTGCGTGCCCAGGAGCCAGCCCCCCTACTGTTCCGTGCCCTACCCATGGCCCTAGGCATGGAACCTTTCGTCGTCGACCGACCAGCAGACGAGGAGAAGGCCGATGCATTCATCGCCTCGCTAAAAGCGAGCCTCCGCGAGCTGCAGGTTGCCTATCCAAATCTCCTGAACACCATCGAGCGCTTGCTGACCCTAACCTTCGGTCTATCCAACGAAGAGTTCCACCCTGAACTGGTAGCCCGGTCCAAGCGACTCCTGCCCGCCGCGGTCGACACGCAACTCAAGGGCTTCCTAGTTCGCTCAGCCGACAAGTCGCTGGATCGCGAAGGGTATCTCGTTTCGCTAGCCACGATGCTGGTCGGCAGGCCCCCGCAAGGCTGGCACGACCGAGATCTCGACCAGCTTCGAGTTGCATCTGCGATGGTCGCCAGGAAGTTCCACGGCCTCGAGAGCCTCACCGTCTCCGGACTGCCCGCCGACAGCCCGGAAGGGATGCAGCTTCTCCGCCTCTCGATCACGCTGTCCGGTGCAGCCGAAAAGGAAGGCGTCGTTGCCCTGCGCGATGCCGATCAGGCGACGCTGGTGGACCTTTCGACCCGTATGCGCGAGGCGCTGTCTTCTGCCTGTGAGACATCCCCGGACCTTGTCCTGGCCGCCTTGGCGCTCCTGGTTGGGGATCTCCTGAAGACCCGCGAGGATACCACTCAACCGCTGCAGGCTAGCAAATGAGCAGTAGTCCCAGACATATCCTTGGTCTCTCAGGTGGGAAGGACAGCTCCGCACTGGCCATCTACATGCGAGACCGCGTGCCCGAAATGGAGTATGTCTTCACCGACACGAAGAAAGAGCTACCCGAGACCTACGAATACCTCGCAAAGCTGGAGGCATTCCTCGCCAAGCCAGTGGTGCGCCTAAACGACGAGCGAGGCTTCGACCATTGGCTACGGATCTTTGGCGGCTATCTTCCCTCCTCTAGAATGCGGTGGTGCACACGCGAATTGAAACTGAGGCCCTTCGAGGACTACGTCGGCAACCAGGAGGTGGTCAGTTACGTCGGCATCCGCGCCGATGAAGATCGCGAGGGCTACATCTCGACCAAGCCCAACATCAAACCCAAATTTCCCTTCAAGGAGGACGGCATCAAGAAAGCCGACGTATACCGTATCCTGCAAGAGTCCGGCGTCGGCGTTCCCGACTATTACAAGTGGCGTAGCCGTTCTGGCTGTTACTTCTGCTTCTTCCAACGCAAGAATGAGTGGGCCGGATTGCTGGAGCATCACCCTGGACTTTTCGACTTGGCCAAGGCCTACGAAAAGGCCGACCCGAATACCGGTGTTCGCTATACCTGGCAGCAAGGGGAGAGCCTGGAGGAGCTGGCCCATCCAGATAGGCTGCTAAGAATACGCGGGGCCAATAGCCGCAAGTCAACGCCGCCTGCGGCTACGCTCGAGCAGGTCTTCGCAACGGAAGATGATGATCCTGAGGATCGAGCCTGCCTGATCTGCGACCTTTGACTCCTCTATTTCGCAACTGGTCGCAGTTCCGGCATCCTTTCTGCTCCTCGAGAAAACTTTCCACGTCCAGCCTCTACCGACCTTCCAACGCCCGCCCAAATTCCTCCAAAGCCTCCTCAAGATCGCCGCCTCCCACGCAGGACAGTCGGCATAGCAGTTCCCACAGAACGCCATCCCCACGCTCAACCAGCACACGTCGGCATTCCTTTAGCGGAACGCCAATCGCTTGAGCAACAACTTGCGCCGGCTCCTGATCCAATCGCCGTAATCCCGTCACCAAAGCTACCGCCTCTCTCGCACTCGACTCACTGAGGCTCCGCCTTTCGACTCTAATCGCTTTGACCTCAGAACGTCGCTCATTGAACTGTAGCTGAAGATAGTCGTCCGTACGCGCGCCCACAAGAGCACTCAATGCTCTCAGAGAACTGATCGACGGTGTAAACTGTGTCCCGGGCCAACCAACTCTCACAAGACCCGCTAGAGAATTGAACTCCCGCATCCCGTTCGGCTCCACACCAAGCTTCACGGCCAGTGGGGCCGGAAAAACTCGCCCACTGCCCCGCACCGTATCCGCGTCAACGAGGAAGTTGATCGACCACTCTTCGTCACTCAACCTAAAGACACCATGGCACTGCGCCGTCTCGCCCTCGACCACATACGGTTCGCCCCCCTTCCGCCTCCGAACCCAACCCGAGTCGACTACGAACATCGGCGCCGCTGCATATGCTTTGACCGAACTCTCCCGCACTCCAAAACGCTCTACCAGATCCTGAATAACCTCCTCAAGACGAACACTTCCGCCCGCCGCGTCAACCCTCTCAGCAATCTCCGTCGCTATGCCCGAGTACTCCTCCAGTCCCCAATCTCTTAGGCCAACCTCTGACTTGCTCGTCCGCATCACTCGCTCGTCACCTGTAAGCTTCGCCATGGTAGCGCGAGCATTGTAGTCCTCACCCACCAGAGTCATAAGCTCATCTCCAGAAATCGGCCTTCCTCGAGCCCCAAGCTGCGCAATGCACTTATCAACGACGCTTCCGAACCAAAGCAGGACCTTCTCTCCGACAACGCGGACTCTAGAACAGCCCTCAAGCCAGAAATCTTGCGCTTCCTCATCCAGACCTCGCTCCTTCAGCCATCGGCGAGCTGTCTCAAGCGGAAGCACCCCATACCTATCTGCCAGCTTCCCGAGAGACTGTGCATCCAAGACGGGAGCATCCTCCCTAACAAGCCAGCCTTCCCGCTCCTCGTACGGCCCGGCTACACGCAGCAGTAGGGACCGCAAGGCCTCTCGCGCACCACCATCACATTTCGCTAAGCTACGCTCAATGGCGGAGGATATCCGGGTCGATCGCAAGCACGCGCGCAATCCAACTTGACGTCGGAGCTCGAAAGCCCGCCAAACGATTGGAGAATGTCGGCGCTCCTTGACCATCAGGCCAATCTTGGCCTCCGCCTTCTCTTGTAACTGCCGGGCGCGTTCTCGCGTGACCTCCAACTTATTGCCAACGTCCTCAAGTCTCGTCGGCTCACTGGCCAATACCCGCATCTCGAAGGCCACGCGCTCCTTCTCCTTCAAGCCCGCCAGTATACCATGAACCAGCGCGTTCATGTCTCTCTCAACACTGACTAAGCGGCCAAAGGGCCTCAGCGGCCTTTCCTGCAGCCGCCGCCATGCTTGCTCCACGTCGCCCGGCAATCCGCCATCGTCGAACTTGCACTGAAGCACGTCGCCAACGCATGTTGCCCCTTTCACCTCCTCCGCCCATGCTGCGATCAGGGCAATCGCGTCCAGCCCCTCGGAAGAAGTCGCAGGACTGGCGGACGCTGGATTCCTACACCCGTCCGCGCCTAGCAACGCGGTCGCGTTTGCCGCAGAGGAATCCGGCATAGCCGGGACATCGTAAGATAGTCGGCAGCATAGTTGGAGTATATCCCTCACAGTGATGCGGCCAGCATTCCGTAGTCGGCAGATCTTATCAACAGTTAGCTGGGAGAGTTGGCCCCATGTCGCAACGGACTTCCTCGCGAGCACATTCGAAGTCCGCACCTTCAGGGGACCGTCAGGTATTATTGCCTCCGGACGAGAGCTAATCCTCGGGAAGAGTTCCGCCATCTTCCTCCGTGGAAAGGCAAGCGCCAGCTTCGCCACGACAGTCTCGACGGCCGATGTGCTCCCAGACTCAATAGCAACTTGGTGCTTTGAGAGTAGGTCCTTGAGGATGCCGCGCTCTTCTGCGACTCTAACGAGCAGCGGAAAGTAGCTATCGATACTGCCCATGGCGTACTTGTGACTTCGGCGGCTACCAAAGGGTTGGCATGCTACAATGAAACTAGACCTCCTTCGCTCCGCCGAAGCAAGGAAGTTCGTCCAGACGATTCATTAGGGTCAGCGTCGGCTCGACTTCCCCTACAAGGTGATCGACAATCCACTTGAGTCCGCTCGCTGCATATTCACTAGCAATGTGGATAACCCGGTTGGGGCTAGCCAAGACTTCTGGACCTTCCTCGGCGAGCGCAAGCAGCTCAAGGTGGGTGATTCGCCAAGGGTCGCTACTGAGAATGGCTGCAGTGTTGAATTTGACTCTGTCCTCTGGAGAAGGAAGAGGCGAACGTCGTCCAGCCTGTACCCCGATGCCTATCGCAGTCCACCAGAGGTCGACCTGCCGAGAGAACGGCCTTGCGTCATTGTCAGAGCGCGACACGAGGTCCGTCATGATTTGATGGGCGCGGCGGTCAACGAACAAGTCGAGGCTAGCATAGCGGTTCACAATATCAGGCATGGGAATCACGCCTCCACATCGCGAAACGCTATGCCATGTTGCACATCGTATCTGCGGGCACACATCCGACAGGATTGCCGATGATTGCACCGGCACACTCTGACCAAGGGACGATCGACGTGCCAGTTGTAGACCAGGTCTTCGGGATAGTCCTTTGAACATGTCATAGTGCACACCCTTCCAGCTCGTTGGTCGAGCAATTCCTCCACGTCACGAATCTCCGACCGGGTAAGGAGGAGAACCACCTGGCGATCTGGCTGACCGTCTCTCGGAGGGCAGGTAATCGCATCAACCATCCGGTTCTTGACGCCCCCGGCCACCATGCCCAGTGGGGTGTCGATGATTCGAGGAGCTACGACGCCAGACACCTCCATCAAGGACCATATGAAGGCCAAGGTGAGCGCGCGCTGCGAAGCGCCATTCAGCTCGAAATCGGCATCAAGCTGTCCTTCGTTATGCGTGTCGATTACTATGTTGAATTTGGTGTCTATGTGAACGCCTTTGAAAGGCCCAAATTCAGCGGGGACGGCTCCAACAATTGACATGAAGAGTGAATGCATTCCCGTAGAAACCCGGGTAACATACTCCCGTTGTAAGACGTCAAGGGTGCCCTGCGCCAGCCCTACCAGGTCTTCCGCAACGTCCCTCCTCGTGGCCAGGTCGAGATTGCTCTGAGCTGCCCTCTCGGCCTTTTTGGCGCGCCCCTGTTGCTCTTCGCGAAGCTCGCCAAGGCGCGTGAGTTCTGCCGACAGTCTCCCTTCCTCGCTATTTGCATTGGCGATTTGAGCTTCAACCTTTCCTATCTTCTCGACGAGGTCGCGAACCCGGCTCTCGTCAATCTTGCTTCGTCTTTCAGTCAGTTGGCGCTCCCGAAGCCTCTTCGTTTGTAGGACGTCGCGGTTCCTAGTGAAGGCGCCCAGCAACACGGCCCGCTGAGCCGCAAAGCCCTTCTCTTCTGCGAACGCGCTCGCCTGTGTCACAAAGCCCTGT
This sequence comes from uncultured delta proteobacterium, assembly GCA_963849735.1. Taxonomy (GTDB): domain Bacteria; phylum Myxococcota_A; class Polyangia; order Fen-1088; family Fen-1088; genus Fen-1118. Next base: position 294,191 of record CAWKJE010000042.1, on the reverse strand, counting down.
CGAGCGACGTGGGACAACGCGGTAAGGCGCTGCCGACTCTCAGATACCGCTTGTTGGTCGGCCAACAGACGTTCGACGACTCCACGACGTGGAGAACCAGGCTCGAGGGGCTCTCCACAAATGCATTCTCTCAGCTGCAAGCGGTCGGCGATTACCTCGACCGAACTCCCCGGAATTACCCGGCGATCGGCTAGCTCGTTAAGAATGCCTACGCCCTTCTCCAGCTGGGGCTTCAAGAGTGCCCACGAGAAAGCCTCAGACTTGATTGACTCTTTCATTCGGGAGACGAGGCTTGATCGTTCCTCCTCCCCTCTGATTATGTCCTTCCGCAGCAAGTCTATCTCGCTGTTTAGTTCGTCGATCTCTCCGATACCACGGAGAGCCGTAAGCTCCTTCTCCCACTTCATCTTCTCTGTCACCATGTTGCGCAAGCGCTCACCGTTGGCGCTTCTCCCCGCAACTATGCCTTCTATCTGGCGATCAGTGTCCTCCAGTAGGCGCTCTGCCTCAGCGGCATCCGCTCCGGCGGTTCTTGCGGCCTCGGCGCGATATTTCTTGAATACGGGCTCGAGGTCTTCCCGAGCAAGGCTGAGAGCTTCCAAGCCAAGAAGTGCACGAATTGCCTGATGAACCTGCTCCTGACGGTGTTGGTTAGATACCCTTCCGGAGATGAATGTCTGAATATCATCTCCGTTGGTGAAGAATACGCTGCGTAGCCGTACCGGAAGGAACTTTTCGATGACTACATCTGGCACACCAACGTCCTCATGACCAGCGCCAACTACCCGCAAAAGCCGAAGTCTGTCCGGAGTCCTTTCGAACTCATCGCCTCCCTGCGGCGTCTCCGTCGCTGTCCGCAACAATCGATACCGACTAGTCACCTCGTTGTCGTCCGTGTGGTCAAATTCAATTGCGACCTGAATATCCACCGGCCGGCCAGGACGATTAGCGCTAGACGTCAGGCGGAGCGACCGCGCACGCTCCGGAAGACCCTCACCACCGTAAAAGCCCCAAAGCAGACCGTAGAGCAGGGAGGTCTTTCCAGAGCCATTCTCGGCGCGGACCACGGTCAAAGGTCGTGCGGAATCGGTTGAAAGTTCAATGCGAACGTCCTCGAGAAGTTTGAAGTTGTGGAACTCCACCGACAAGAGCCTCATTTGGCTCCCTCGCATATTTGGGCTGCTACCTTCTGACTCAAAGCCTCAACCTCCTTGGCCACCCTTTCGCGCCGATGCCGATCACTGCCCCCATCCCCCTGAGTGGCAATCACCCGACTCAGGGCTTTCACAAGCTCCACTCTGTAGCCGGCATGACGCTCCTCACAGATCATGACCTGCTCACGTGCGACATCTAGCACCTTTTTCGTCGATAGGATCATTGCCCTACTCCTTGAACGGTAGCCCGCTCATAGCGACCAATGACAGTTCTGGGCCCATCATCCATCCATTCGTTCTCCGCATCGCCGGTAAACTCCTCGAGCCGCGCCAGCTCGCCTCGAAGAATTGCCTGACCATCTGCAGAAGCTATGTCCGGCGGAACCACGAGAAAGTCGTGGATTGACGCAGAGCTCTTCCCTACTGCTCGTCGAAGAAGTCGGCCCCTTCTCTGGATCCATTCTCGCCGAACCGTGGTTGAGGCAAGAATGTATGCCGTATCCACTTGGGGCAAATCAATACCTTCGTCTAGAACTCTCATAGCCGTGAGTACCTGGTAGTCACCAGCCTCGAAGCGCCTAAGAAGAGCGGCAGCGCCAGCTTGTGATGTCTCTTCGTGCGTAAACTGGTGTGCGATAATCCCCATTTGTTGAAGAAGGTGGTTCACATCGTCTATCTGGCGCCTTCCCCATGGCATCGGCTGCTTCGCTGAAGCATAGACTAGCGTTCTTGAGATGGAGCGGGGACCCCTGGAGACCAGGAGATTCTTGAGCACGCCAAGCTTGGCCTCAGCGTACTCGAGCACGGCCCTTCGGTCACGGAGGAGACGCTCCACGAGAGAGGACACATTGACCGTCTGCCCTTGATCGTCGCAAAGGAATCTAGCCTTCATAAGCCTCTCGGAGAGTTCAGCGTAGCGGTCGTATTCGAGGGGAGTCAGTGTGACCTCATGTATGTGGTACCTATACGGGGTGAGACAGTGTGCCGCGATGGCCTCCCTTAGCCCGAATTCGAATACCGGCGGCCCGAAGAATCCGAAGAGCCGGTCAGTCCCGTCTGGGTCATACTGGAGTATCGGGGTTGCCGAGAGCCCTAGGCGAATCGCGAATTCGTTCGGCGGGTCACTGACAAACCCTGGTGTGCCGAGGTGGTGCATTTCGTCCGCAATCAACATCCGCCGAACGGTAGGAGGAAGGTCCCGGAAGAATGCGCGAAGCCCGGTGTCTTGCGAGAACAAGCTATTCGTGGCCACAATCACTTCGGTTCGGTGGTCTGAGACCTTTAGGCCGGCGGCGATGATGTCAAGGAGGGAGGCGCGCTCTGCTCCATGGTGGTCGCTAGGTCGGCACGCATGAATACCGAAGGAGGCGACCTCAGCCATCCACTGGTCCGCAAGTGGAGTTGACGGCACCAGCACGAGAATTGCGAGTGGGGCCCGTTTAGAGTTCTGGAGCTCAGTTGCGGCGAGCAGTGCCGTCTTGGTCTTGCCACCACCCGTCGCAATCTGAAGGATGCCGCGGGCGCCAGCGGCGAGGAAACGCTCGACCGCGACTGCTTGGTGCCGATAGCGTCCTTCTCTCCATTCGAGGCTGGGCGGAATTGTCAGCAAGTGCGAGGGTTCGCAAATCACGGCTGGCGGTAGCGCGGGCTCAAGTCCGGCGTCATAGTCTCGACGCCACGCCTCCCAGAAGTCACCTGCGGTAGGGGGGCGCTGCTTGTTTGTTGCACGGCTCGCGAAGGGCAGCCCTTGTAGGACGGACAGGGTGATTGAGTAGGCGTGCTTGTTGGTCCATTGCCGTTCCCAACTGGCATTGAGCGCTGCAACTCGTCTTTCTGCAGTACGACCATCCAACCAGGGTCTGTCGACTGTCATCTGCTCGCCGTTGACGAGCAGCCCCCGAGCGGTCGCATTTCCAGAGCCATGGACCGCGGCAAATCGCTCGGCGTCTCGGAATAGCCAGATCTTTTTGTGGTACACGCCCCGCGTCATAAGGACGAAGCGGAATTCCAGTCGACCCGCTGCGACCAAGTAGGCCAAGCAATCGAGGGTGTGGTCCACCAGTGCCGAATGTATTTCGTGAGCCTCGCCAAAGAGCGTGGTGGCAAGTTCGCGTAGAACGCGCTGTGGGTCAGTGGCGCCGCGTTCGATGGCGTCGTGATCTTGTTGGTCGATTTCAGGACTTATGAGAAGCTGCAAAGGGCTGTGCGACGCCTCAATGAACGAAGAGAGACCTGGCGCGATTTGAGCCAGGCAGCGGGAACTGAAGTACCCAGCCCCGACTCTGACGTCTTTCGCGGCAGACATGGCTGGAATCAAGACCTCGCCGACTAAATCATCCTCGGGCACCTCGTAGATGGGCCGCGCTTGCCCTAACGCATCGGCCAGGTTTGCCAAGTCACTCTCCCTTCGGAGTACAGCGCGGCATGACGTCGCAGACACCTCGGCCCCCGGAGAAACGCGTCACATTCATCGAAGGGAGGTCTCCATGGCGCTATATTGTCTGTTGGCTGAGCTGTCTTGTCAAGGCGCATGAGGTGCGGTGCGCAACCCGGGCGACTTATGCCGCCCTAAGGGTTATCAGTGCGAAGCGGTGCGCCTCTTCGTAGGTGCGCAATCCCTGGATTGTGTTCCCGCAGCGCTGACACAGCGGCTTATACCTAGACCCAACCTGACCATCCCCGATCATTATGGATCCAGCAACGCCACGATCGCCGTAGTGGATCACGTCGTACTCGACACTGTCCCCCCTCGCCCCGCTTAGCGCGACGGGAAAATGCCCAGGGCCCGGAACCGACAGGCAGCTCGGGCGGAGATACGAGTGAAGGACGGCAGGGCCGCCTCAAGCGAGGACCCCAGCCGATCGGAGGGGGGAACACGCGATGGCGAGCACAGCGCGCAACACGACGAGCCGCGCTACCAATCCAGATGCCGAGGATGGTTGGCGTCCGCAGGACGCCCCCTCCTACTACGCGACGACCCGGGAAGCCGCGACGATCCTGAGATATCGGTCTCCCAGCGCGATCAGGAACTTGGTCATGTCGGGCCAACTCGTTCCCGCAGGCAAGCGTGGTCGCACCTACCTCTTCCGTCTCTCGGACATAGACGATATGATCCGCGGTCATGGCGCTCCCCTGACCCGGATGGGAGCAGAGAATGAAAGCGAGATATCCGGGTATCGAGATTATGGTCGACGGCCGCAAACGCATCCGGCTGCGAGCCGTGGACCCACGAACGGGTCGGATGAAGGAGATAGATCGAATCATCACGGGAACGGTGGAGGAGGCTGCGCGGCTCCGGCAAACGTGGATGCAGGAAATCCACAACGCCGAACAGGTGGCCAAGGAGGTTCCGAGGCTGCGGACCTACGTGCAATCGTGGCTCGCGTCCAAAGCGCTCGGCCTCAAGGCGTCGACCGCAAGGACCTACGCTGACCTGCTCGGTGGCTACGTCCTGCCCCATCTCGGGGATTTCTTCATGGACAAGCTCACCGACGCGGACATCAGGGAGTGGCAAACGACGCTGGCCAAGCGCCTAGCCGGCGCGACCGCCAACGGTGCGCTGGTCATGCTGAGGATGGTGATGGCGGACGCCGTGGTCGAGTACCAGCTGCCACGAAATCCGACAGAGCGGGTACGACGCTTGCCCATGCGCAAGTTCACCGACGAGGAGCCCAATCTCCTGACCGCAGAGGAGCTCGGGCGCCTGATGAAGGTGTTCCGCGACCATGAGCCCCAGCACTACGCGCTTGCCATGACTCTGGCCATGACCGGCGTACGTTCGGGTGAAGGTACGGCCTTCCGGTGGGGAGACATCGACGAGGGAGCGGCGGTGATACACGTCAAACGCGCGCAGTGGTCCGGGGTGGTGGACAGCACGAAGACGGGAACGGTGCGGTCGGTCCCATTGGTACCTGAGGTTGCCGCGGTCCTCCGTGAACATCGAGCGACGTTGGCGGCGCAAGGGTTCGGCGTGGGCGAATCTGACTGGGTGTTTCCCGACAAGGGAGGTGGCCTGCTGCCCAGGTGCAGCCTCCGCCACCCCATGGAGCGAGCACTCAGGCTGGCTAGAATATCCAAGCGTGTCACGCCGCATGGCTTGCGAAGGACCTTCAACAACCTGGCGCGTCAAGTAGCAGGCGATATCGTCACCCGCAGCATCACCGGCCACGTCACCGAAGCCATGACCGAGCACTACTCCCACGTGGGGCTCGGAGAGAAGCTGAAAGCCGCCAACAACATCGTCAGGCTGGTCCCCGGCCTCGCGAAGTCCCATGCCGCAACTGCAAGTGGGGGATCGAGTGGGGGATCGAAGGACCCCAGCCCGAGCGAATCCGATGAGGCGAAGTCAGCATAAGAAAAAACCCTCGTGTTTACCGAGGGTTTCAGAGTGCGGTCGGGGAGACTCGAACTCCCACAGCCGTAAAGCCACCAGAACCTGAATCTGGCGCGTCTACCAGTTCCGCCACGACCGCGTGATTCAATTGTCAGGGGTGCTCCGGTCCAATCCCCGGGGCCAGGGTGGGTCTTGTAGCACAAGAGCCCGGCGCCTACCAAGTCATACTCGAGACGGACGACCCGAGCGAGAGCGGTCAAGGCGGGGAGGGTGTAAGCTCATGCTTTACTGGATGATGACGCCGTGCCGTAAGAGCACCACGGTTGGACTTGTTGGGCTCACCCTTGCGACAGCTGCGACGGCGCTGGTCGGCTCAGCGCGTGGCCAGGGAGCTTGGCCATCGGTGGGCCCGGGCGAGAGCGGGGCTCGGGAGCCCCACCGTCTCGAGGTCTCGGGTAAGCCTTCCTATCTCTGGCTGTGGTATGCGGACGGAAGGGCGATGCCGGCATATGCGCCAAACTGCAGCAACCTTGCGCCTCCGCCAGCCTACCAATGCAATTTCGGCGATGGCCCGAACGCTGGCCTTCAGGATTGTCAGCAGCAGGTGCAGGCCTACCTGGACGACTGGTACCAGGACTTCAACCTAGTCTTCACCCTAGCTCGGCCGCCGAGCGACGACTACTACACCATTGCCATCACCAGTGCCTGGCCGATGTGTGCGACGACCGCGGCGCAGCTCACGGGAGGCTTGTCGAACAACGAGGGTGGCATTGCCACCATGAATTGCCTCGACAACGTGGCGTATACCGCGGTGGCCATCCAGTGTGGGACGAATGCGCACGACTGCGCCGCCACCATCGCGCACGAGCACGGCCACTTGGTAGGGCTCGTGCACACCACGAGCAAGGCCGACGTAATGAATCCCTCGGTCCAGAGTACCGCCACCGGCTTTCCCAACGCGAGCTCACCCGTGGTTCAGGATCTGGCCAACGCCTGCAACAAGAGCGAGCAAAATTCCTATCATTCGATGCTGCTTGCTTTGGGATCGTGGCCGGGTGGGGCCAAGCCGACCTTATTCCCTCTCGTTGATGCGGCGGTGGTGTCGGAGCCAGCGGGCTCCCCCGATGCGGCCTTGCCCAATACCGCCGACGCGGCCACCGAAGTCGGCCGATCCGAGCCAGAATCGGGCACCGACGGCGGCATCGCGCTCGTGGCGGGCCTTGACGCCTTTTCGCGCGCTGCGCCGGTGACAGCGGGCCCTGAGCTTCCAACCGCTACCGCTCCAACCCCAAGCGGCACTGCCTGCAACTTGGCTCATGGACACGGGTCACCTTCGGCATTGGCCGTCGGAGCCGCACTGCTTTCGTGCCTTGGCGCGCGCAAAGGGACCCGACTAGCGCGACGCATCCTTAGCGCCGAGCGCCGCGCGTAGACGGGCAACTTCTTTGCTCAGAGCCTGTACGCTCTGCCTCAAGGATTCACTATCACGACCAGCGATCACCATGCCTCCTTGCATTTCGGCTATCCTGCGCTGCATCCGGTCGCGCTCGAGGCTCATGAGCTCGTACGCCGCGGAGTGATCGCTGATCTGCATGAGCAAGCGTTCAACGTCCTTGCGCAGGGTCGCCACCACCCGGCCCAATCTGGCGGCCCGATCCTCGGCCACCATCTCCCGCTCGCGCAGCTCGTCTCTATCCCGGCCAACGCTCGCCAGCTGGGCCTCGAACCGATCCACCTCAGCATCCGGCGATCCCGAAAGACCACGGTCCAAGCCTTCGCCTGACTCGATCGGCACGAGCAGGCTTTCGGACAAACACCAAGGCTTATCCTCGGCTGAGGTACAAAGCGCGATCAAGTGCGACGCCCTTCCGCTGATCTTGGCCATCGCCTCGCTCACCGCCAAGTCTTCACACCCAGAAACGGAGTAGCAGACCACCCTGGAGGGAGTTTCCTCGACGATGTCAACGGTCGCAAAGTGCTCGAGCACCAAGCTGGCCAACTGTGTACCCGCGCTGATCGCGGCCGCCGACCGCGCGAGCGCACCGGCGCTCGCGCGCACTGCCGCGATACCATCGGACCGCAGGACGCGTTTGATCTCGGCGAGCAGGGGTGACCGACGATCGGGGTCGCCGATTTCCACCTCGCTGAGACCGCAGATGACCATGTCCACGCTGGCAGCGGCAAGCGACCAGGGCAGAGCGCTTCGCTCGACCGCCAGGACGTCCGTTGCTCCCGCCTGGCGCAGCATCGCATGCCCCTCCGGCCCCGTCCCGCCTACCTCGACCACCACCTTGCCGGAAACGAAAGGCCCGCAGAACACGTAAGTTGGCCCCCCCCACCGTTCCTCCCCGTCCCCGTCCCTGCCCGATGCCCCCCGAAGACCCTGGGCCCTGGCCGCACCCACCGCCTCCCCCCCACCCAAGCCTTCTCCCCCATCCCCGCCCCCTGCCTCTCCCCCACCCAACCCGCTGTCCGTGTCCGTCACCGTGGCCGCATCCACGTCCCTGCCCCCTGCCTCCCCACCACCCAAGCCACCACCCAACCCTTCTTCCCCGTCCCCACATCTACCTTCCCCGGCGGCGGCCGCTTCGCTCCGGGTGCTCCCTACCTCCCCCGCCTGGCCATCGCTCGGGGACGAGTCCTCCTGGGCTGATCGAGTCATCGTTCTGGGCAAGTTTCGTCTGACTCTCCCGTCAGAGTCAAACCCCGTCCTGGCCAAAATGTGCCGGCCCTGCCGCGAGTCCGCGTCCGGCGCCCGGCCAGGCCTGCCCCGGCCCCCTTTGCCCCGGCCCCAAGCAACCGCCGATTCATGAGATAGTCCACCGCGCATGCGCAAGAAGCTTGGACCACTCGCCGGGTGGGCGATCACCCTGACCATCCTGGCGTACCTGTTCCGCACCATACCTTTCGCCAAGGTCGCGGAGGCATTTCGGGGCGCTTATTGGTGGGCCCTGCCCGCGAACGCCGTCCTGGTTCTGGCGGTCTATCTGGCCGATTCCTACGCCATCATGAAAACCTTCGGCTGGTTCGTGGCACCCCTGTCATATCGCGAGGTGCTAGTGGTCCGCGGTGCCACCTACCTGCTGGCACTGGTCAACTACACCGTCGGGCAGGGCGCCATCGTGTACTTCGTCAATCGGGCGCGCGGCATCCCGCTGCTGCGCGGAACGGCGGCGGTGCTGCTCGTCATGGGCACGAACATCCTCATGCTGCTGGTACTGGCGACCTTGGGCCTGCTCACCGCGGCAGACGTTCCGGCCGGGCTCCACCTCGTCGTCTACACCGCCTATGCCGGCCTGGCAATCTACGTGGTCGGGGTGTGGCTGAAGCCGCGGTGGCTTGCCCGACGCCCTCTCTTCGATGTCTTGCTCTCGGCTGGGATCGCCGGCCACTTGCGTGCTATGGCCGTACGGGTGCCCCATATCTCGGCCCTGTTGGCGCTGAGCTGGTTCTCGCTAGCCGCGTTCGGCGTGGTCATTCCCGTGGGCAAGGCCATCCTGTGCCTGCCGGTGGTGTACTTCGTCGCAGTCATGCCGATCTCCTTCCAAGGCCTCGGAACCTCGCAAGCCATGCTGATCCACTTCTTTGCGCGCTATGCCCCCGGAGCCACGGACAAAGACCGCCAGGCGGCAGTCCTGGCGGCTAGTCTGGTCTCATGGGCCGTGGCTTTTGCCATCCAGCTCTTGATCAGCCTATTCTGTATGCGGAACCGACTGGCCCGAGATTTGCGGGCGGCGGGCAGTGAAGCCAGGAGCACGAGCTCATGAGGTACAAGCAGCCGAGTAGCATAAACTGGGTGACCTTTGCCCTGCTCCTTGGAGTCGCACTCGTCATCTACGTCGGGCTTTGCCTGTGGCCCGTGTATTCTGCCTCGGCGCGGGCCAGGAGCATCCTCTGGGACCATGTTCCCGCCCTGTACCAGGCCAACCTGCGCGAAGATGGCGTCGCCCGCGCCCTGATCGAAGACATCAAAGCCGGCATCACTGCTGATCTGCGCAAAGCCGGCATCGACGACAAAGATGCCAAGATCGTCGTCCATCGCGACACGAAAGAGATCGGTCTCGAGGTCCGCTTCAAAGCCACCGCGCATTTCCCCGTGCCCGAGCGCGACTTCGCCATCGAGCTTTCGCCCGCGGTTACATCCGACGCAGCTCGCGTGGATTGGTAAACTGGTAGATCAGTATGGCGAAGATCATCGTCCTGGGCAGCGAGCCCACGCGGGAAATCGAGCTAGGAGTGGTGACTACGATAGGTCGGCACCCAGCCAACGCGGTCCAGCTCTTGGACCGCATCGTCTCGAAAGAGCACGCCCAGATCATTCGCCAGCCCGACGGACAATTCCTTTACCACGATCTCGACAGCTTAAATGGCTCCTTCATGAATGAGCAGCGGATCAGCGACCACTTGCTCGTCGAGGGCGACCAGATCGCGCTGGGGGACACCATCCTGGTATTCAGAGACGCATCGTGGCGCTCACCCCCGGTCGTCCCACCGAGAGTCGCGCCTACCATGCCGCAAGCCCCTCGCACGGGCGTGGCCACCACATCTGCCGCCCAGGCACGGATGACCAAGACCGCGCAGGTAGCCCAACCGGTGACAATACACTCGGCCAAGAGCGACACCACCTTCATCCAGCAGACGGTTCGGACCAGTGCCGAGTTCCTTCCCGAGCACGAGCTCCAAGACGTGGAGACTCTGCGCGCCGATTACGAAAAGCTCCGGCTGGCTCACGAGCTCGGCCGGTCCATCGGTCTCTCGGTCGACATCGACGCTCTGCTTGAAAAGATCCTGATGAAGTCCTTCGAGCTCATCCCCGCCGACCGCGGGGTGATCCTGCTCATGGAAAGCGACGGCCCTAAACCCAAGGTATGGCGAACCCGCGACGGACGTAATGATGAGATCGCGCTCTCGCAGACCATCCTGGACGAGGTCAAGCTGCACAAGAACGCGGTCCTGTCGTCGGACGCAACCGCGGACATTCGTTTCCAGGGCTCCCATTCCGTCATCATGCAAGGCATTCGCTCCACCATGACCGTGCCGCTGATCCATGTGGACCAGCTCCTGGGCATAATGCATCTCGACTCCATGATCGCTACCAATGCCTTCGGGGAGAAGGATTTGCAGATCTTCGCCAGCATTGGCAACCAGGCGGCAGCGGCCATCCACAATTCCATGCTAGCGCGCAAGATCGAGCAAGATGCGAAAACTCGGGACCAGTTCCAGCATCTGTTATCGCCGAATCTGGTCGATCAGGTGGTAGCAGGCAAACTGCAGCTCGAGAAGGGGGGCAAGCTGACAGACGCCACCCTGCTGTTTTCGGATATTCGTGGCTTCACCGCCATGAGCGAGAGGAGCGCGCCAGAGGAGATCTTCCGCATGCTCAACGAATACTTCGAGCGCATGGTAAATGTGATCTTCGAGCACCACGGCACTCTCGACAAGTTCGTTGGGGACGAGATCGTTGCCTTGTTCGGAGCGCCAGTCGCCCTGGACGGCGCCGAGAGCAAGGCGGTCGCATGCGCTCTTGGCATGAAGGCTGCGCTGGCTGACCTCAACCGCAAGCGCAAGGCAAGAGGCGACGAAGAGATTGGCATCGGCGTCGGCATCAACACCGGAACAGTAGTCACGGGTGCCATCGGCAGCGAACGCGTCTTCCAGTACACCGCCATCGGTGATGCAGTCAACATCGCGTCGCGCCTGTGCAGTGGGGCGCAGGCGGGGGAGATTCTTGTCTCGGAGTCGACCTACGAGCGGGTGCAGGCGAAGGTCTGCGCCACCGCCCTGGCGCCGATGAGGGTCAAGGGCAAGACAGAGCCGTTGCGGGTCTGGAACGTAACCGAGATGCGCTAGCTTCCCACCCGAAAACCGCCGCACGACAAAGATCCGATCGTTGGGGACTCGGCTCGACCTAGCGACCGGCAATCTGGCTCCGATGCGGAATGAAGTCCATGACGTCCGACCACGTTACCGCGCAAGTCTGGCTCTTCGCATGACCGAACTAGCGAAACTTTGTGGGATGCCTGGCATCCGAATTCGGGTTAGACTCCCACAACAAGGAGAACATTGATGTCCGCAGTCGCAGAAAAGCAAGCCCCCTCGGCCGTGGTCGGTTCCGAGGAGCAGACGCAAGAGCTGGTGAAGCTGACCTCCCGTGCTGCGGAAAAGGTCAAAGCCATACGAGCTGAAGAGAACATCGAGGTTGGCCTCGGCCTTCGTCTCAAGGTCCAGGGCGGCGGGTGCTCGGGCTTCTCCTACGACCTCTATTTCGACCAGGCGCAAGACACGGATCAGAGCTTCGAGTCGCAAGGTGTTCGCCTCCTCTGCGACCAGATGAGCTTGATGTATCTGGTAGGTACCGAGGTAGACTACGTGGAGAGCGTGCAAGGATCGGGCTTCAAGTTCACCAACCCGAACGTCAAGTCGACCTGCGGGTGCGGTTCGTCTTTTAGCGTCTAGAGGGCCGGGCAACGAGAAGGGTTCCCGGCAGACCGCTGCCTCGTCTTCTCCGCCCCGACCACCCAACCCCGGCCAGCCGTCCTTTTGATCACTCGACCACGATCCCGTCCTCCTCGCGCAGGCGGTTGATCTTGGTTATGCACTGATCCCTGATAACGCTGCGCATCCTGGAACTCTGGTCTTCTACCGACTCTTTGTATATGACTTGGTAACTCGCGCACTTCGCAGGGTCTGGGGCATTACGGCAGAAGTAGTCACGCACCCGCTCGCACGGATTGCGCCCTGCGACCGCCATGCGAATAGCCACCCAGACCACGAGGGTGCAGAACAGGGCGGCCAGCACCGCTACCACACGTCGATATCGCCTGCGGTACTGGTTGGGATCGATGGCTTCGGCCTGACGGCGGATCTCCTCGAGCTCTTGCGGCGTTTCGTCCACCTCCCGATTAGACCGGATGCCGGCCTCCGCTGCAAATAAGCTAGCCACGCCTCGCCTCAAACTCCGTGTATGAGTATCAGCAGCACGGAGGATAGGATTGATCGTACCATGCCAGCCCACCCACCCAAAGCCAAGCGCTCGCTCGGCGCGCCATCACAGCCATCCCGCACCTCTCCCGCCGAGGAAGCTGAGCGGATAAAGGCTATCCAGCGCATACTGCATCGCGCCTATCCGACCGCGGACTGCGCCCTCAACCGCGAGAACCCCTTCCAACTTCTCTGCGCGACCATCTTGTCGGCCCAGTGCACTGATGAGCGCGTCAACCTCGTCACACCCGCGCTCTTTATCCGCTTCCCGACCCCGGCAGCCATGGCGCGCGCCGAACCAAGCCAGGTCGAAGACCTGATCCGGTCGACCGGATTCTTCCGCAACAAGGCGAAGAGCTTGATTTTTGCCTCGCGCACCTTGGTCGAGCGCTGGGACGGAACGGTTCCTCACACCATGCACGAGCTCCTGGAGCTGCCCGGCGTGGCACGCAAGACTGCCAACGTGGTATTGGGCACGGCTTTTGGTATCGCCGAGGGCGTGGTGGTGGACACCCATGTCATGCGCCTGGCTCAGCGACTCCGCCTGACGCGAGAATCTAAGCCAGAAAGAATCGAGGCCGACCTCATGCAGATTATAGCGCGTCGGAACTGGATCCGATTTTCGCACCAGGTGATCTGGCATGGGCGGCGAGTATGCGCGGCGCGTCTGCCAAAATGCGACGTCTGTCCGCTGGCGCCGCATTGCCCCAGCGCCTTTCAGGTCGACTGAGCGAAAGCCCAGCCGCCGAAGATCACGACCTCAGTCGGCCGCTTCTCCAACATTAAGCGCGGCAAGCGCGTCCGCCTCGTCTTGCTCCTTCGCGCAAGCATCGGTTTTGGGGGCCTGGGCGGCCTGGTGGGCAACGCAGTCGCGTACATCTTGGCTGATCCGCATTGCGCAAAAGCTCGGTCCGCACATCGAGCAGAAGCGAGATTCTCTCGCCGTGCTCTCGGGCAAGGCCTCATCGTGGTAGCGTCGCGCTGTATGCGGGTCGAGGGCAAGGCTGAACTGGTCCTCCCAGCGAAAGGCAAAGCGCGCCCGCGCCATGGCGTCATCCCGCCGACGGGCTCCGGCATGCCCCTTGGCCACGTCCGCGGCGTGCGCGGCGATCTTGTAAGCGATCACGCCAGCCTTCACATCATCGCGGTTGGGCAGACCAAGGTGCTCCTTGGGAGTCACGTAGCAGAGCAGAGAGGTGCCGTGCCAGGCGATGATGGTGGCGCCTATAGCCGACGTAAGGTGATCATAGCCAGGAGCAATGTCGGTGACCACCGGCCCGAGGGTATAAAAGGGCGCCCCGTGACAGGCAGCCACCTGCCGATCGACATTTTCCTTGATCCGGTCGAGGGGAACATGCCCAGGCCCCTCGATCATCACCTGCACATCGTGCTGCCAAGCCTTCTTCGTCAGCTCGCCCAGGGTCGCCAGCTCGGCAAACTGCGCAGCGTCATTAGCATCAGCCAACGAGCCGGGCCGCAAGCCATCGCCGAGAGAGAAGGCGACGTCATATTTTCTGGCCACCTCGCAGAGCGCATCGAAGTTGGCGAACAAGAAATTCTCTCGCTCGTGAACGGTGCACCACTGAGCCATGATGGCTCCGCCCCGTGACACTATGCCCGCCGTGCGGCCGGCGGTTAGCGGCACGTGGGCGCGTCTGAGCCCGGCGTGTATCGTGAAGTAGTCGACACCCTGCTCGGCCTGCTCGATTATGGTCGCCAGGAAGACGTCGATGCCGAGGTCCTCGATGCGCCCGCCCACTCGATCCAGGCATTCGTAGATGGGGACCGTGCCGACCGGCACGGGGGAATTGCGCAGAATCGCGGCACGAGTTTCGCGAATGCTGGCTCCGGTCGACAGGTCCATCACGGTGTCGGCTCCCCACCTGACCGCCCACTGCATCTTTTCCACCTCTTCGCCCACGGAGGAGGACAGGGCCGAGTTGCCGATATTGGCATTCACCTTCACCAAGAAGTTGCGCCCGATGACCATGGGCTCGAGCTCGAGATGACGGATGTTGGCCGGGATGATTGCTCGGCCGGCGGCAACATCGTCGCGCACCAGCTCGGCCGGTACGTCCTCCCGCAGTGCCACGAAGCGCATCTCCTCGGTGACTTCGCCAGCGCGCGCACGACCCAGCTGAGTTGAGCATTGGTTCCCGCCACTGGCCCCGCCCGCCAGCCAGGTACGCTGCCTAGGCAGGCCAGCGCCGTCGCTCTGACCCTGTGGCCCAGTCGTGTCATATACCAAAAGGGGCGGCTCGCCTCCACCCAGGCATATCTCGCGCATGGGAACCCGTATCCCATCTGCCTCCAGATAGACCTTGCGCGATGCGGGAAAATCATCATCCGCGGGCACAGACCCACGCTGCGCTTGTTCGCTCTTCAATGTCTCATCCCTCCGAACGCTACCGCTTGGGCTCGGCAAGCGGAGCCGTCGCCGTGGTGGCCCCTCCCAACTTCCCGTCGGTCACTCCTGGGCCAGATCTCCAGGTTCTCGATCGCGGGACAAAGGTCGAGCGCAGACCTTTGATGATCTGGTCCTTGGCGGAGTTCGGGTCGCGCCGCATGTCAAGGTGCTTGATGCGTTCCAGGGTGTTCTTGAGGATTACCATCCGTCCGCGCTCCGCGTCGTCACAAGGGGCGACGGAGCCCGACTCACATAGTGTCAAAGCCCGAATGGCCTCGGCATAGGCGTAGCCCGCTTCAAAATCATCTACGAATGCCAGGCTACGCGCCAAATGAATCCTGTGATCGTCTGGATGGGCCGCCAGGACCGAAGCAAGACCGGCCAAGGCCCATTCCGGGTGGCCAATATCCATGAAAACCCCAGCCAAGTCGAGCGCCGCCGCAGTATCGCCGGGATTCGCCATCACCTCAGCCTGCAGCAGCGCGATGCGCTCACGAGCCGGCGAGCTTTCCCGCACCTCCGGCTTCACCTTGACATCCGGCCTCGGCATCAAAATCGCAGTGGCGAGCAGAACCAGGATAGCTAGGTCGAGTATGCGCGTGACCACCAGCTACTCGTACCGCAACCCAAGCCGCAGGTCCAGCAGGTCCAGAGCAGGGCGAAGGGTGCGAGCGACGGGCTGACGAGGAGCCGAAGCGGCATGCCATAGGGTGCCCGACCCGTCCCATTTCACCCCACACCGTGGAGAAAAGCCCCGGTCGGGCGGACAGCTCGAGCACAAAATGGCGAATTTCCCGGCTAGACATACCTTTCGGCATGTGGCATTTGAAATGCACTTCAGCTTTCTCGAACCTAGCCGGGTCGGGGCCGGGGCACACCTAGATTTCTCAAGCTCCCACGATTCTGTTCTCGTTGGTGGGTTGGGCGTGGGAATTGCCGCATCATCGACGAAAGACCCAAGGAGGAACACATGACCGTTCTGAAGTTACTAGCTGATGCCTTCCACGAAGGCGGATGGGGAATGTGGCCCATCCTCTGTATCCTGATGATCACCACTTCCATCGTCGTTGAACGCGCGGTTGTCTTGCGCAAGGCTGTAATCGACAAAGAAAAGCTCTTGGCCCTCCTCCGATCGCAGGTGTCCCAGGGCAACATTCAGGGAGCCATCAAGGTTTGCTCTGGCAATCCCACGCCACTCACCCGCATCGTTCAGTACGGCCTCATGCGCGCCAACCGTCCCGAGGTCGAGATCGTCGCAGCCATGGAAGAAGCCTCCTTGCGCGAGCTACCAGCCGTGGAAAAGCGCACCGGCTATCTGGCCATGCTGGGTAACCTCGCTACCTTGGCCGGGCTCCTCGGCACCATCACCGGTCTCATCAAGTCGTTCGCGGGTGTCGCGGGCGTCGATCCCTCCCAGAAGGCAACTCTCCTCTCCAAAGGCATCTCCGAAGCCATGAACTGCACTGCGTTCGGACTCACCACCGGCATCCTAGGCCTGGCGGCGTTCGCATGGCTCAACGGTAAGACCCAGGCCATCATCGACGACATCAATGAAATGAAGAAGAACGTGGTCAACCTCGTCGCTGCCGCGAAGGCCGCGAAACACGGGTAGCCATCAACCAGTTACCAAACGCCAAGAGAAAAGGAGAACCGCAAAATGTTTTTGATGGAAGCTTTCAAAGAGGGCGGCTGGGGCATGTACCCGATTCTCACCGTCTTCATTATCACCGCCTACCTGGTCATAGAACGCACCGCATTCCTGGGCCGGGCCAAGATCAACATCGAGCAGCTCATGGGAGTGATCAAGTCGCAAATCGTGGCCGGCAACCTGCGCGGCGCCATCTCGACCTGTGACGCGACGCCAGCCGGCGCCACCAAGATCATCGCGGCCGGCTTGCGCAAAGCCGAGCAGGGCGGCGCCGAGCACGAGATTCAGCAGGCCATGGACGAGGAGGCTCTGCGTGAGCTGCCCAAGATCGAGAAGCGAACGGGGTATCTGGCCATGCTAGGCAACCTCGCCACCCTGTGCGGGCTGCTCGGCACCATCACCGGCCTCATCAAGTCCTTCGCCTCGGTCGCCGGTGTAGATCCTTCCATGAAAGCCACCATGCTCTCCAAGGGTATCTCGGAGGCCATGAACTGCACCGCGTTCGGGCTCGGCACCGGCATCTTGGGCCTTGCTGCCTACGCCGTGCTCAACGGCAAGACCCAGCACATTCTCGACGGCGTCAACCAGTCTGCGGTTGAAACCCTCAACCTCGTCGTGGTGGGCCGCGAAGCTGGCCGTCGCTAGCCAGCGCCACTACGCTGGAGAGCCCCCAAAACTCACATGAAAGCTTCACCATGAGCGTATCAGTAGATACGGGCGGCAAAGGTGGCAAGAAAGCCCTCAATGCCGAGCTCAACCTAGTCCCCTACATCGACCTGCTCACCTGCATGGTCGCCTTCCTCCTCATCACCGCGGTCTGGACCCAGCTCGCTCGCTTGCAAACCCAGCAAAAGGGCCAAGGTCAGGCGGGTGAAGAGACTCCCCCGGAAATCCAGGTCAAGGTCGTCATTCTGGTCAACCAAGAGGGCTTCAATCTCGTGGTCGGCCAAGATCAGACCCCGATTCCGAAGAAAGGTGCTGACTACGACTTCGAACGCCTGGCCGCCGAGCTCAAGAAGGCGAAGGATGCCCATCCTGACAAGAACGACGCCCAGGTGGCTTCCGAGGACACTATCAAGTTCGACACCTTGGTCAGAGCCATGGACACGGCGATGCAGCAGAGATTTCCCGATATCTCACTCATCGATAGTGGCGCCGCTGGAATCTAGGAGGACCAACGATGCCAATCCAAACACCTAGAACCCATCTCTATCGCTCCATCTCCCTCGAGGCGGCCAAGAGCAAGCTGGGAGGCGGGGGACGCAAGCGCATCGACGCTCCGCTCAACCTCGTGGCCTACATCGACATGATGACCGTTCTCGTCATCTTTCTGCTCATGACCTTCTCGGCGAACGGCGAGATCCTGTTCGTGCAGAAGAACATAACCCTGCCCGATGCGCAGAACTGGACCGACCTCGAGCGCGCTCCCGTCATTGGTGTCACCAAAGACGTGGTGACGCTCGACGGCCGGCAAGTCGCCACCGGGGAGGACCTGATGAAGGACTCCGCGACCGGCGACATGAAAATCACCGAGCTCCATGACGAGTTGGTCACCGCCAAGAACAACTACAAGCTCCTCCACCCGGCCGAGGACTTCAAAGGGGTTTGCGTCATCCAGTCCGACAAGAACGTCGAGTTCAGGATGCTGCGCAAGGTGATGTTTTCCGCCGCAGCTGCCGGTTACCAGAACATCAACTTCGCCGTTCGCCCGAAGGCACGGGGAGGCGCAGCGGCAGCCGTCGAGTAGAGGAGATGGGGCGGATTCGCCTCAGCCCGACCTCCTCGCGCTCGGCTTTACGCGCAGCGGCCGGCTCCTTCGCGGAGTCGGCCGTAGGTTTATCTCGTCTTTTTTCCTTCTTGGGGAGGTCCATCGATGCAGATACCAAAGCTAGCCCCGCTATTCTTGCTCGCCAGTTTGAGCCTGTCGGCGTGCGCCGGCGATCCCAACGATCCAATGACCTGGGCCAAAAAGCTCGGCAATGTTCGGGATCAGCAGGAGGCGCTCAATCAGCTAGCCCGTATGAGTGCCGACCGCGCCAAGGTCGCCGTCCCCGCCCTCATCGCCCTGTACCGAGAGACCAAGAAGCCTGAGCACCTCGAGGCCTTGGTGCGCTACAAAGATCCTAGCGCCATTCCTCTGTATGTGGACGCTCTAGATTTCACCGAGGACGACTTCGACCGTGCGATCGTGGCCGCGGGAGCGCTGGGCGACCTGCACGAGCAAGGGGAAGAAGCGGTTCCCGCGCTCATCAAGGCGGTCGAGCACCAGCTCCCCATCAAGTCGCGCGCCAACAACGTCCGTCTGGCGGCCATAAGGGCCCTGGTCAAGATTGGCGATCGGCGAGCGGTTCCTTGCCTGATGAAGATCCTCACCACCTCGGCCGACGAGCAGGACTTCTTGCTCAATCAAAAGGCCGCGCTGGGCCTGGCCGAGCTTCGTGACCCCCAGGCCATCCCCGCCCTCATCAAGGGTCTCTTCATGACCGGACGCGGCGCCAACATCTTCCAGGAGTGTCGTCTCGGCCTGGTGCGCATGGGCGAGCCTGCGGTCGCGCCGCTCTTGCAGCTCCTTCAGGAGAAGAACCCCGAGATAAACCAGCTAGCCAAGCAGCTCGACTTTGACAAGTACAGCCCAGGCATCGTGCGCTTCAAAGCCGCCATGCTGCTTGGCGATCTGCGCGCCGCGACGGCGGTGCCGGCCTTGGCGGCGAACTTGAAGATCCCGGCCAAGTCGGGTGAGCACAAGTCGATCCTGATATCCCTCGGCTTCATTGGCACTAAGGAGGCGGTCGATGTTCTCCTCAACACTCTGCAGGACAAGAAGGCCGACCCGCCGACCCGCCAAGCTGCCGAAGACGGCATCTATCTCTCCGGGGACCGTCGCGCCATTCCCATCCTGATGGAGACGGCAAGGTCGGGTTACGTCGTGGTGGGCGGTGAGAAGGCCTCCGATCTACGCGCCAACGCCGCCATCGATCTGGCCCGCATCGCTGGTCCTGAACAATACGATGAGTTCAAGGCTCTGGCCAGCAAGGAGAAAGCAGTGCAGGGCATGTTCGGCGAGGCGCTCGATCGCATGCAAGTCGCCAAGGAATGCGGCGATAATATCGCTTGCTACGGCGGGCACCTGGCCGACCCGTCGTGGACCCGCGCCGAGAAGGCAGCCTTCTGGATCGGCTTCTCGGGCAACGCAAAGCAGGGTCTACCGCTGCTCCTCTCGGCGCTAAAGCCGGTGGCGACCTTGACCCAGGATCGCTTCCCGGTTCAGCAGGCCATTTTGCAAGCCTTTGCCCGACTCGCCACCAAGAATGACAAGGCCGTCATCGAGGCCCTGGGCCGCCAGATTGAGCGCGACGAAAATGCCGTGCGGCTGCCTGGCGCACGCGACTTGCTCGGAGAAACCCGGGTAACCCTGGCCGTCATACAGAACAAGGCCTGAATCGTGGAGGGTCGGCCCCTGCCCAAGGCCAGGGCGCGGGACAGATCCCGCAAAGCGCCGCGCCTATCGGCCCGGGTACTCGGCGACCACCACGGTGTGTATGCCACCGCGGACCGCGAAGTCACCTTCAACGCGCGCCCGGCGCGGCTGGGTCGCCGCCACCAGGTCGTCGAGGATCGTGTTGGTCACCGCCTCGTGAAATGCACCCTCGTTGCGATACGACCACAGGTAGAGCTTCCAGGACTTGAGCTCGACACATTTCTGATCGGGGACGTATTCCACCCGGATGGTGGCAAAGTCGGGCTGCCCGGTCTTGGGACAAAGGCACGTGAACTCCGGACACTCGAAATGGATGACGTAGTCCCGCTCGGGATGGGGATTGGGAAAGGTTGTGAAACTCTTGGACGGGCTCGTTGCCATGGCACCCCTAAGCATATCAGCTCGTGGCGCACAATCGGGTAACGCAGTCAATCAACCGCGGAGGCTTCCGACATGAGATGTTCGCCCCTTCAACCCTGCTTCCTCGTTAGCCTCGGAGTGTTGGCGAGCATGTCATTCGCGGCATGGGCGGCCGAAACCGCTACCGTAAAAGGCACCATCGCGCTCCCGCCTGAGCTCAAGAGCGGCCGACGTTTTCTGGGCCATTGGCGGGTGGAGAACACCAGCGTCGGGGTCCAGCGCACCGGTGCCCGGGGCCAAACCCTGGTGCTGCTGGCCGGACCCCAATTTCAGGCGGTCCCGCCCAAGAACGTCTACGTCGAGATTGCCGGGCTGCAGGCCAACCCGCCCGCCGTCGTGGTCACCGAGGGCTCGGTGATCGAGTTCAAGAACCTGGACAAGGTCTCGCACGACCTCTCGGTTCCCGATCACCCCGATGTCATGCCGCCCGAGCGGTTGGCCGCTGGCACCGTCCGCAAGCAACGCTTCGGCACTGCGGGTGCCTACCTGGTAAGGTGCAGCGAATATCCCCATATAGTGCTCTCCGTGATCGTGACCAGCTCGCCCTTGTATGCGGTTGTCGACGACAAAGGCGCCTTCAAGATAAACGATGTTCCGGAAGGTCACGCCACGCTGAAAGTGTGGAGCAATGGTCGCTGGGTCCATCAACAAGAGGTCGACGTCACGCAACGCGGGCTAGAGCTTGCGATCAAGGTGGCGGGAGCAGACGACAAAGAAAGCGTCGAGTAGGAGAAAGCGATGTTCCTGTCGAAGATCTGGTTCATCCTGGTGGGTCTCTGGGCGGGCGTGGCTGGCACCGCGGCTTTCGTGGCGCCCCGACCGGCCGACCGTCGCATCGAGCAGCTCGAAGGCCAGCGCATGGACCGCGCCCAGTATGCGGCCGAAGAGATGCTGAAAAACGATGCTCGGCATTGGATGGACTACGCTGCAAAACTTGGCACCGACGGCAAACTGATCGACGCTCTGGATGCCGCCAGCCGGGGCGGCGAGCTCCGGCCCCTGCACGATTCCGTGCGCGCTCGCCTGCGCGATCTCGTTCCCGATCGTCAAGGCAGTGGCGTGGAATCGATTATCGCCGTGGATGCCAAGGGCCGCGTGGTGGCGCGCATGGGCGACGATGAAGGCGAATTCGGCGAATCGATCGCCGGCGCCGAAGCGGTTGCGGACGCCTTGCGCGGCTATCTTTCCGACGACGTCTGGGGCGCGAACAACCGCCTAAGGCGCATCGGCGCCGCCCCGGTGCTGGCAAAGTCGCACGACCGCATTGTCGGCGCTCTGGTGGTCGCGGTTGAGACGGGGAAGAGGCTTGCCGAGATGTGGCGGCAGAATCTCGGGGTGGAGGTGGCCTTCGTGCTGCGCAAGACGGTGCTCTCCTCGACCCTGCCCGAGGCCCTGCTCGCTCAGCTGCCCGAGGTGATCGAGGAGCATGCGGCCGAGATCGCCAGCCACAAGCGCACGCGCGCTCTGCCGGTATACATGGGCAGCGAACGTCTGCTCGCGGTGGCGGCGCCTTTCATCGGCGAGGCGGCGGAACAACATGCCTACTACGTGCTCATGACCAGAAAGTCGCCGGAGTCTAACCCGTGGGCTCTGCTCTCGAGCACGTCTTCAGATGATTTGAAGTGGAGCAATTTCCCCTGGCTGTCATTGCTGGGCGGCATGCTCGCAGTCATCGGTATCGGGCTGGTGCTGCAGAGGTACGAGGTAGAAGCGCCACTGCGCCGCCTGCGCGGCGAGATGCGTGCCATGTCTAAGCAGGAGTTGTCTAAACTGGACGACAGAAAATATGGCGGCGTGCTGGGCGGCATTGCCCGCGACATCAACGCCACCGTGGAAGCCTGCACCCGCGCGCCCTCGCCCACGAGTGGAGCGAAGAAGAACATCGCTGCCATCCTCGACCCCCACCTGACCTCCGCCGATGCGCGCGCCTACGACGTGTCGGTCAACGTCACCACGCCTCCCGTCGTACCACCGCCCGCTGCTATGGCGGCCAGCCTGTTCGGCACGCCGCGAACGCCGCCAAGCACGGGTCAAGCAGCAGCGCCACCCCCGCCATCGCTGGCGGCGCCCCCACCTGCGCCTTTCATCGTTCCCGACTCCGCACCGACCCACGCCCCCGCGCAGCCTTCGCCGGCCCAGACCCAATTCTATGGCAGCGCGGCCGAGATCCCTCGCCCGAGCGGATCATCCGCAGCGGGAGACGAGCGGGACCGTGCCCACTTCCATCGCGTCTTCGAGGAATACCTGGCCCTGCGGCGAAAATGCGGAGAACCGACGGCCGGGCTTGCTCTGGAAAAGTTCGTGGCCAAGCTGGAGAGCAACCGCGCGCAGCTGGTCGCGAAACACGGGTGCAAGACTGCCCACTTCACCGTTTACGAAAAGGATGGCAAAGCCGCCATCCGCGCCGTGCCCGTACACCAATAGGCGCGTGAGCTCGGGCGGGCTTGGCCCGACCGAGCTCTCCCGCGGGGGATCTAAAGGACCCTCCCAGGGTCCTTTACCTAATAGGCGCGTGAGCTCGGGCGGGCTTGGCCCGACCGAGCTCTCCCGCGGGGGATCTAAAGGACCCTCCCAGGGTCCTTTACCTAATAGGCGCTAGCGGCTCGACTCTTCATCCGCCGGAAAGGTGCCGGCGCGCACGTCGGCGGCATAGGCCGAAAATGCCGCTATGGTCGCCTCGCCCAGCTCGGCATAGCGGCGGGCGAAGCGCGGCGACCACTCGGGATCGAGCCCAAGGAGATCGTGCATGACCAAGATCTGCCCATCGCATGACGGCCCGGCACCGATCCCAATGGTAGGGACCGCGATGGCCCTCGTGATCTCGGCCGCCAACTGCGCGGGGACATGCTCGATCACGACCGCATAGGCCCCGGCCGCGGCCACCGCGCGCGCGTCGGCCAAGATGGACTGCGCCTGCTCGTCGCTCTTCCCCTGCAACTTGAACCCGCCGAGCTTGTGCACCGACTGCGGCGTCAGGCCCACATGCCCCATCACCGGAATGCCGATAGCGACCAGGCGCGCCACTAGATCGGAAACCTCCTCGCCCCCCTCCAGCTTGACCGCCTCCACGGCGGCCTGCTTGAGCAGCCGGCCGGCCGCGCGCACCCCATCTTCGAGCGAAGTCTGATAGCTGAGAAAGGGCAAGTCCGCCACCACATGGGCGTGCTCCACCGCACGCGCCACGATACCCGCATGATAGACCATCTCGTCCAAGGTGACCGGGAGGGTGGTGGCCAGCCCTTGCACTACCATGCCAAGTGAATCACCCACCAACACCACGTCCATTCCCGCCCGATCCGCCAGGCGGGCAAAGGCGGTCTCGTAGGCGGTGACGGCGGCAATTCTTTCCCCCTTCCCCTTGCGCTCGCGAATAGCTGAGCTAGTGACCTTCTTGGCGGCAGACATGACAGTTTATTCTGGCTAACCTGGGCTCCGGCCCAAACGAAAATCGTCACCACCGGTGACGCGCATCGCGCTAATAGCTGACTAGGGCCCCGTCTCCACTCCTGCCTTGCCCTCCCCGGCGAGCTTGGCGTTCCAAAGCATGAAAACGTGATCCTGAAAATCCCCGTCGCCATCGTCGTCGAACGCCACCACGTAGGCATCCTGAACCGTGGTCCGACCACGGCTGCGCAGGGGGAATACCCTCGCGACATGGGAGCGAAGACGCCCGTTCAGATCGTCGACCGAGAAGAACGTACGCTTGCCGATTCTGAGGTAGAGGCCGAATGCCAGCGTGCCCGGATCAAAGCTGGTCTGGCTGTCGTTTTCCAGCTCGGGATTCAGAGTCTGGTTGCGGTCCTTGGCCACGCTGCCGATGGGCTTTGCCACCGGCCTGCCGCGCTCGAGCAGGTAATAGCCATACGACGACGCCTGTTCGGAATCGTAGCGGGCAATTAGGTAGTAGCCCACATTACCAGGTTTGGCGCGCTCGAAAAGGGCGGCCGTGACCTCGTCCCCAAGTGGCGACGGCTGGCTGGGCAGCTTGAGCGCCTTGCTACCCACATCCACCTCGTACCCGAGGGCGTCGAGCACCTCCTGCAGAGGTGGCTCGTCTGCTGGCCTAGCGCTACGAGTCACCAGCCCGGTGAGGTCGCAGGGCGGGCCGTCCTCGTCGTCGGGGCGCAGGATGCGCACCCGGGCATGGCGAACCCCCGGCTCGGCCGCCGCCCCAGGACTGAACTCTACCGCGAACGCTAGCGATCGGCCGGGCGCAAGAATGGCGGGCAGAAAGGGGGAATTGACAATCTTGAACGTGCCCGGGTCAGTGCCCACCACGCGTATGTCGGTGATCTGGGCGGCATCTGCCCCGGTATTCCGGACCGCCACAGTTTCGCTGGCCTTACTAGCACCACGCAGGCCGGAAAAGTGCAACTCCAGCGGCGTGACCTCTAGCGGCTCTCGCACCTTCTCCAGCCGGGGAGGGGCGGTCGGGGCCGGAGGAGTTAGCGCGGCAGTGACAGCGGGCGGCCGCGCTACCGCACAGGCACCGGTTAGCCCAGCCAACACAGCAGCAGGCGCGGCTCGACCCATCTGACGGGCGACGAAGCAAGCCACGATGCAAATTTTCGCGCTATCCGAGGGTGTCACACCGTGCCCCGCTTCTAGGGTAAGCCAGCCGCGGCGAAAGAGCCAGAGTCATCGCCGTTGCCGCCGCCACCCCGGTTGACTGTAGGACGGGGAGAGCGGCCTGCCCACACCTTGCCCTGGATGCCGTGGGCCATGGTTGGGGGGAGGCACACGGCATCCAGGGGGGCGCACCAGCGAGAATCGCCTCAATTTGTCGCCGGCATTGTGACGTTACGATTGCCAAGACACCGGATGGCGTAGCCCGATTGCAGACAGCTGGAGCAGAATGGGAAGCGCGCTCTCGGGAAACGCCTTGTGCAATCGGAACCGCGCCATCGGTGTCTAACGGCAAGCATGGGTACTGCCACCAAACAAGAATCCCTCGCGCAGAGCAACCTCGACGCTCGTGATCAGGGGTCAGCAGCGCAAAGCGGTCCCGCCGATAGAAAGACCGATGGGAAGGGCTCCCCAGCCAACGCGGCCGAAGCTAAGAAGCATTTCGAAACGTTCGAGACACATTTCTTTCAGCAGGGCGACGAGTCCAACTTCGGTGCCGGTCAGGACATCTTCCACGACGGCACGGAGGACATGGCCGGGCGAAAGCGCCATCTCCTGTCCTATCGATCTATGGTGGGACTGACCGTGCTCAGCAGCACGGTGGCGGTGGCAGCCTGCATAGCGCTTCTGCGCAACAACGCCCCGGCCCCCCTGGTAGGCGCGGCGCCGTCTGCTCAGCCAGCTTACCCTTCCCCGACCGCCGCTCCCGCGCTAGCCGCCGCGCCTTCTCCGGCGGCCACGCCTGTCCCTGAACCCGCCCCCGCCCCGGGGGCGACCGCGGCCGCCGCCCCCACGCTAGCCGCCGCGCCTTCTCCCGCCGCTGCGCCTGTCCCTGGATCCCCCTCCGCGCTAGCCGCCGCGCCTTCTGCAAGCCATGCGCCCTCCCCGTCCGCCGCCAAGGCCATCGCCCTGGCGCCCGATCCAGCTGCGAGCGCCACCTCGGTCGCTCCGCCGGCTTCACCCCCAGCCGCGGCCGCTCTGCATGCAGGCGCAGGAGAGCAGAGCGCCCACGTCCCGGGCTCCCCTTCGCCCAAGGCAGCGTCGCCGACGGTTGAGGCTCGGCCATCCGCCGCAGCGCAACGCATCGCCCAGGCCGAGCCAGAGAAGAAGGCCGAGCCAGAGAAGAGGGCCGAGCCAGAGAAGAAAGCCGAGCTGCTTGCCGACGCCAAGCCCAAGACGGCGGTGGCGTCATCCCCTGCGCAGGAGAGCTCGACGCGTGAACGGTGCCGCGCCGCCGTCCGCGACAAGCGCACCAAAGAGATCACGGCAACTTGCACAGCTGCCTTCGCCGAGGATGCCACCGATGCCGAAGCGGCAGTGGCAGTGGCCAGGGTGGAATTCGATCGAGGCAGATTCGCGCAAGCCTACACCTGGAGCAAGAAGGCCATCGCCATCAACCCGGACGTTGCTGACGCCTACGCCTTTGCCGGTGCCGCCGAGCAAAACCAGGGCCACGGTAAGGCCGCCAAGGAGGCTTACCTGCGCTATCTGCAGCTCGCTCCCTCCGGGCGCTATGCCACGGACATTCGCAGCATCGTAGGCTCGTTATAGGGGCGTTGGCCCGAGCCAGGGCCCTAACGATTTATGGGGGCGTTGCCCTCAGCCATGGCCCTAACGATGCGTACCCGAGCCACTACGGCTCGAGAGCTCTGTAGCCCGCCGGGGGCCCCTGGTCACGGGCGAGACCCGGAAGTCCGCGCCATGACGCTATGACCCTAAGACGGGCTGGCACAGACCCCAATTGAGCTGCACTCGGTGAGGCCGTCGGTGCGGCCGCTGCAGTCGTCCTGGCTGACGCATCCGCCACACAGGCCACTGGTCGCATCGCAGTGCGGCTGGTAGGACTCCGGACAGGACATGTTGCTGCTGCACCACGGTTTGCATAGATGATCGTCGGTGTCACACGCTCGCGGCGGAACTAAGGTCGCGCAGTCCGCCGGTTGATAACAGGGTGGCTCGCACAGCCCGTCCCCAGGGTTGCACAGAAACCCGTTTGCCATCGCGGCACAGGAATATGATGACCGGCAGATACAAAGGCCGCCGCGCGTGGGAGGCGGCGGCTCGGATCCAGGCCCGCCGCTGCCGACGCAAAAGTCGTTGCCGGGGGGACAGTCCCCGTTAGTGCTGCAAGTTGTCATACACATCTGCTTGATACAAATCTGAGCTGGACCAGGGCAGTCGCTTGACGACTCGCAACTCGGCGGCCAGCCGAGGCCTGCGTCGACCACTGCCACATAAGCATCGCCCGCGACATCGGCTGGCACTGCGGACTCACCTGGTCCTGCCACCCGGTCACTAGCGGCATCGCCCCGGCAATACGGGTTGTTGCTGCAATAGCGAGCAAAGGCAGCGTCGAAGTTGCACGATGAGCCCAACCCGATGAGCGCGGCCGCCCACCCGACCCGAGCTGCGTTAGCCCCGTTCACGGCCACGCCCCCTCGAGAGCGGCCAGGCCACCGCCGGGGACGGGAGCGACCATCGCGGTAATCTTGCCCCCGGTAATCTTGCCCGCCTCCGGGCGCGCGTCTGGGGATCCGAGCGCGAAGCCTACGATACCGACACCCACGCCAGCGGCGGCCACTCCCGACAGGATGAAGCTCGCGAGCTGCCAGGACTGCCCCGATGACTTGAGCGATTGCGCGCTGTCGTAGGGTTGCATCTTGTTCGCGAGACTGGTGTAACGGCTAAGGGCCAACATGGCGCATGCGCCTGCGCTAACCGCCGCGGCGGCTCCGACCGCCATCGGTAGCCATGGCCACCGCCACGCCTTGCGACTGCGGGTCAGGTTGACGTCGGCGACCGCGGAGCGCGGGCGCGCTGAATCCTCCTCCACCTCCTCCTTAGCCGGGCTAGCTCGGGCTGGCTCGGGGCCACTACCCTCTGCCTCGCCCTCGCTCGCCACCGTGCGCGGCTCGACGCGCGGCTCGAATGGATCGGAGGGCTCCGCCACCTCGCTCGCAGCGCTTGCCGGCGGTGGCACCGGCGCTACCTCGACGGGGGCCTGGGCCTCCTTGCCCTCTGGCCTGCCTTTGCCGAGGCTGCCATGCTCTCGTTCTTCTCCGCCGGCCAGCAGGCGGACGTGGATGGCAATGGCGCGCGCGCGGTCAAAGAGCGAGCTCTGGTCCGGCAGGCGCAACATGCTGCGCGCCAGCTTGCCGTGTTGATAAACCTCGACGCGAAAGCTGCCCGGTCCGCTTTCGGTCACCCTGATCTTGACACAGCGATTACATGGAGCGCTATTGGGGCTTCCCAGCACCACGCGGCCGCCGCTCCCCACCAAGGCCCGGCCTACCGCCTCGGTCAGATCGAGCAGCGCAGCTCCGGTTTCGCTGACGGCCTCGACCTGTAAGTCGGGCAGCCTGTAGGGAGGCGAGCCACCCAGCACCACCAACAGCAGCAAAGCCGTCTCGATCATCGACTGCTATTGGAACGAACGCGTGCCCGAGCAATACTCGCGTGAACTCCATTGGGGAAGCGCCGTAGGCATTCGGCCCAAATGCCCATGCCGTCGTGGGAGGGCGCCTCTTCCACCAAAATGGCCAGCTCGGCGCATGCGTTTTCCGCCCACAGGGGGCGTTGGCCCTCGGGCAGCAGCGCCAGCGCTCGACGGTAGAGGGCGATGGCCTTGTCGCGCTCGCCCCGCGTCGCAAGCGACCAGGCCAATAGCGCTTCGGCTTCAGCTTGCTGGGCAGCCTCGGGATTGCTCTGCAAGAGCTGGCCGATCTTACTCTCCGCCGCATCCAGCTCCCCGCGGTCGAGGGCCAGGACGGCAGAACCGCGCAAGTCGTCGCGGTAGAGCTCGGCCGCCGGCACAGTCAGGGATTCGCCGGCCCTGAGCGTGCGAAGCGGCCGCCCCCCCCCTTCGGGCGCGACTTCTACTACGCCCTCCGACACGGTGACCTGGGTCGTCCTCTCCGTGCGCATGACCTGGAAGCGCGTGCCGCGGACCCGCACCCTGGCTTCGGGCGTCCACACCGAGAGCGACGCCCCCGCCGGCAACTTGGGCACGTCGACGGACACGCGCCCGGAAGACAGCATGAGGGTTTCGTTGCCCCGCTCAGCCAACAGCAGCTTGAGCGTTCCCGCCTCGAGGTACAGACGCGCTCCGCTGCCCAGCCGCACCGTCTTGGCCTCTGCGGTCGCTCGGATTTCCGCACCCGGTGCCAGCATGAGCGGAGCCCTCCGCCGGGCGCCCTCTACCCAGAGTGCCACCGCCAAAGCCGCGGCCACCGCCAGAGTGGCCAGGGCGGTGTAGAAGAAGGGCGCCGAGCGACGCACCGCCTGCCTGCGGCGCTGGGCGCGCGCCGCCTCGGCGGCAGCTCCCGCAAGCGCAGCGAAGGGCGGCACTCCCACCGGCAAGCTCGCCAGCTCGGCCAAGGCACGGTCCAGCTCAGGCAGGGCACGGAATGCCGCCTGACATCCGGGACAGATCTGCAGATGGGCGAGCCATTCCGGATCGGCTACCGCCTGCCCACCGGGAGCGAAATAGCGCTCGCGCAGAGACAGGCAATCGCTCACGTCCGGTCCTCCATGCGCGCGGCCACCCCATCGCTGACCAGGCCCGCCTCGGCCATACGTAGCGATAGCTCGGCTCGTCCGCGCGACAAGCGCGCCAGGATCGTTCCCCGCGGCTCGCCGGAAACTTCCGCTATCTCGCTCACGGTGTAACCCTCGGCGAAGAGGAGTAGGGCGACCCTCTTCGCCGCATCCATCTGATCCAGCAGGTCGAGAACCTTGCGGGCCAGGTCGCGCCCCTCGAAGCGAGGCTCGAGCTCGGTGGTCTCCTCGCCAGCGTGCAGAGGCGCAAGCCGCTTGGCGCGCGTGTCGTCGCGAATGGCGTTGTAGGCGCGATTGGTGGCAATGCGCGCCAGCCAAGTCGCCAGACTGACATCGCCCCGGAAGCGCACCATGCTACGAAAGGCGGCGACGAAGGTTTCCTGCAAGAGCTCCTCGGCCCGCGCCTTGTTGCGTAAAATGCCCGTGAGCAGGCGCATCAGCCGCGGCGCATATTGCTGATAGCACTCCCGGTACGCGGAAGCCTCTCCCGCCACCAGGCGCGCGCGCAAGGCGCGCTCGCCGAGCGTGCCGGGGAGAAATAGCACCGATTCGTCGCGCTTCTCTGTCACGGCAAGCCTTTCCTAAGCCTCTCTCAAGTGTATGACACCTTCGCGCCGAGAGCGATTGCTATCACCGTGAGCGGCGCCGACGCTCTTGCCGCTCCGCGCTCCGGCACGTCGATCCTCCGGTCCCCCGGAGTGCTTGTCGCCGTGGCTCCCGTCGATCGCGTAGTTGGAGGTGGGCTTAACCCGCCAGAACGCGGGAGGGTTTGGGAGCCCCTCTTAGGGTCCTCTTAGGGTACCTCTTAAGGTTCCCATCTCAATTGGACCCGTGGGGAAAGAAGCTGTCATTGTAGGCGAATACGCCGCCAAACCGGTCGAAAACGATGGCTCCAAAGAGGTTGACCGCGACGCCCCAGATGAGCAAGGCCTTGAAAAGCCAAGTAAATCGCCGCCCGCCCACCGCGAGCAGCATGACCAGAAAAATGATGTAGTCCAGGCTGAAGCGATAGCCGAACTGAAGGAAGCCCGAATTCTGGTAGAGCAGCGAGGGCAGCGCGGTGGCGAGCACGGTCAGCCACAGGGCGGGCGCCAGGGGGCTCCTCTCCCGGGGCGCCACCGTGTAGCCCAAACAGGGAGAAGTCACCAGCATCGACATCCCGTGCTCGCTCACTTTCACGAACGGGTAGCGGGTCAGAACGCGTGGGAGCAGGAGCAAAGCGCAGGTCAAATTGCGGGAGAGAAAGTGATAATTGAAAAGGCCCCAGCGCTGGATGCGCTCTTGCCAGCCGATGTTTAGATACTTGTGCCCAATTTCGGTTAGCTGCCCGAAGCGCAGATAGTTGTGTACCAAGTTCGCGCCTAGGATGGCGGCCGCCGGAGCAGCGAAGCCTACCAGTTTCCTGACCAGGCCCGCCGGCAGACCCTCGCGGCCCAACCGGCGCAAGCGGCCAAGTCCTCCCGAAATTCGCACGATCTCGAGCAAGAAGAACGGGAACATGAAGCCGAGACTGGACCGGCAGGAGTAGCCGAGCCCGATGCATAGCCCGGCCAACCAGGGACGACTGGCCTCCAGACTGGCCCAGGCATAGCCGATGACGCAGGTAATGCCGATGACATGCGCGGTGTACCACACCTGCCCGATGACCGAGGCGAAGTAGTAGACCGATCCCACACCGAACAAGACAGTCAACCACAGGTCGTCCGTGACCCTACGCCGCGAATAGCCACGCTGGACTAGCCGTCGCAGCAACAAGAAGAGCAGCACAGGGTTGAGCGCCGCCCAGATCACCGTGAACAGAACGTCGTTGCAGCTCAAGTGCCACACCGCGACGAACGGCAACATGGCCACGGCGGGAAAGGGCGGGAACGACACGTAGCGAATGTTGGTGCGCCAGGCAATCTTGTCGTTGTCGATGGTGAGCGAAGGGCCCCGCAAGGGATAGAAGCGATCGGTGGCACCGATCTTGCCGAACATGCCCTTCACAACCCGGCCGTCCTTGAGGTGCAGAACCTCGACACGCGCCCAATCGTTCTCGTTGGGTGGAGGCACGGGCATATCGAGACGCCCCTTGAGCCAGCCCTCGGCGAGATAGACGTAGTGATTGTAGGGCGAATGGTGGAGCAGCAACCGGCCCGAGGCCCCGAGGTAGGCACCTAGGAAGACCAGATAGAGAGCGACTAGGCCGAAAGGGCTGGCAACAAAGCGTTCGAAACGGTTCATGGCGACTCCGGCTGCGCTGGCGGCGGCTCGTGACGTTCATACACCACCACGAAGGGCACCCCCTCGTGGGTATAGACAAGCGACGGCTTGGTGGTGTGATACGCCGCCCACTCGAGCCCTTCGTAGAGGGCGAAGTGCTTCTCCAGGGTGACGAGCCCGAGGTCGGATTCGAGCAGGCATCTGCTCACCAACCCCCACGTCACCAATACCGATCGGCAAGCGTCCGTCACGAGCGTACATCGAGACGGCGTCGTGCAACACATCATGCCAGTAGACACGATTGGACGCCGGCCTGTGATCGCTGATCCAGGGGAGCAGGGGCAACACCGAGTAGCCCCAAAATTGGCGGTTCATGCCAAGAGTGGCGCCACCGGCAAAGCCGCCCGCTAACATATTGTAATGCCCGAGCCCATCAGGATGGGAGCGTATGGTCTCGCTCACAGCGGGCAGGCAAAGAAGAGCGCCCAAGGTCGCGGGCAGAGCGCGCTGCAGACGGCCAGGACGCAAGAGGCCGCGGGCGAGCTCACCCAGCCACGCCACGCCGGCCCCGGCCACCACGCACAAAAAGGGCATGGCCGGCAGGAAGTGCTTCATACCGCCGAATATGGGGGTGCTCGGCAGGGCCAAGATGGCCACGGGGCCCGCAATATGCACCGCTAAGAATACCCCGGGGGCCCGGTCGACGTCAGCCCCCGGGCGCAGCCAGGAAGCGCGCCCCGACTGAGGCGCGAGCGCCACCACCTCACCCGCCTTGCCCCGCCGCCGACGCCCGAGCACGATCGTGCCCACGCCAGCCAGAGCTAGCGTGGTGACCGGAACAGCGAATAGCGTGGTCACGAAGGGAAAGCTCGCGCGCAAGAGCTTGAGCTCGGTTCGCGTGGGCGGCAGATTCCAGTTCCGCCCCAGGTACTCGAAGTTATAGTGCTCGTGCTGGGTGTGGCGCCCGATCCAAGCCCGCGTCCGCTCGACGGGGTTGTGCCACAGCCACGGCCATAGGCCAAAGAGCACCACCGGACCAAGCACCGCCATCGCGACGAAGGCCAAGGGCAGGCGTGGTGGCCGCAGGCGCAGAAAGTCGCGCCGCCTCATCCACAGGTAGTGGATGAGCAGGAAGAAGGGAAAAAGCCACGCGTTGTGTTTGGTCGCCAGGGCCAAGCCCCAGAAGAGCCCACACAGGATGCCCCAGCGCGGCGAGACCAGCGATTTCCAGTAGGCCAGCGCCACCAGCACCGCCATGACAGTTATGGGCACGTCGAAGCAAGCGATCTGGGCATGAAAGAAGTAATGGGGCTGGGCCACCGACAGCACCGCGGCCACGGCCGCGGGCAAGGGCTGCAGCATCTGTCGGGCCAGCCAGTACACCAGGGCCACCCCCAGCCCGGCGAGCAGAATAGCGGGGAAGCGGAACGCGGTCGATTCGCGAGCAAAGAGCGGCAGCGTCCTGTGCCGGCCGATGATGGGAATGGGATGCAAGCCCCGTTTGGCGCCCATGCAATCGCAGGTGTGGAAAGCCCGCCACGATAGCCCATAGAGCAGCTTCATCAGCGGGGGGTGCTCATGGTTGTCCTCCCAAGCCCCGTCGATCGCGCTGCGGGAAAGAGCTCGGCCGAGGTGCCCCTTGCCCAGCTCGAGCCAAGCATTTTCCACCCAGCCCCAGTAGCGCTTGCCGGCGCGGAAATACTGCGCTTCGTCGCGCCCGATGCCCTCCCGGCCCTCGACCGCCAGCAACCACAGCGACGACGCCACCGCCAGGAGGATGGGCAAAGCCCACTCGCGCCGCCAGCGTGAGCGACGGCGCGCTTGCGCGCAGGTCAGAGGCGGCTCCACGGTCAAGGCTCGCGTGCCTCCGCGTTGAAGCCGAGGTGGCGGGCGTACGCCTTGTCGGTGGTGATCTCGAAGCGGACCCTGCCCGATTGGCCGGCCCACGCTGTGGTGTCGAACCGGCGCAGCGACCATCCGCTCGCACTGCTCGCCTGCAGAGAGCCGACCGCGCGTCCGTCGATGAGCACGCGCACCTCGACCTTGCCGTCACCCGCCTTGCGCAGCCATACGCTGTGCAGCCCGGCCGCCACCGTCAGCTCGTGCCCCAGAGGAACGCTCTCGTACTCTAGCGCCGTGGTGGCGCGCTCCTGCGGCTCCACCCCCAAGCCGTTGCGCGAGGTGGTGTCGACCTCCAATAGCTCTGGACCCAGGCCGGTGCCGTCCCCGCACTGAAAGCGATCCTGCCCGAGCCAGCAAGGGGTTTCGCCTCCAGCGCGGCGCACGGATAGACTGGCTGTCCGCCAGCCGGCCAGGAAATCGAACACGACCCGGCTCTTCGGCTTCTCCCATAACCTGAGCGAGAGCGCCCCGTGGCGGGAGCTTTGCACCACGCGACCTCCCGCCGTTTCCGGTGCACGCGCTCCCCGCTGCGCAATTTCCCACACCCGACCGAAATCCGCGGCGTCCATGCGACCGGCTACCGCGATGGGCACCAGGTCGCCGAGCTCGTGCCGCATGAGTGGGTCAGCCCAGGCGGGCGCGGCCACGATGAGGTCCCCGGGGCGAAACTCGGCGCGCACCCGGGCGGCGGCCGCCCGCCAGTCGCGGTCGGTGGGCGCCCGGGTCGGCGCCATCCACGCGTTGGCCGCCTCGACCATCGCCAATCCCAGGACAAGGACTGCCAGCGCGACGGCACTCGACCGGCGTCGCAGAAACTCGGGATCGATCAACTGGTAAAGACCCACGGACACCGGCAAATTACCGGCAAATTGATCCAACTGCTACCAGAGATGCGAGCCTTGGGCTTCGGCGACGCGCGGATCGGCCGGCGCTAGTCCAGGTTGCGCGAGCATGCCTGAACCCGCGTCCCCGCCCTTGCTAAGCCGCGCCGCCGCCAGGTGGAGCCGCCGGCCACCACTCCTGCGCCGGCGCCACCCGCCGGTTGCCGGCCCGGAGCACGGTGTGCCGGAAGAGGTCGCGGGTAAAGTGGGGAATCCCCTTCCCCCTCAGCTTGTCCTTGCTCTGGCCGAACACGCTCGCCGCCAAGAGCACGGCGTCGGTAGCCATGGCGTAGGGTAGCCCATGGTTCTTGGCATAGTAGCGTCGGCGCGACTCGAACCAATACCCGGGCAAGCGGCGGGTGCCTTCGTGGTCGCCCGTCACGCCGGTGCTCTGCCCGGCGATATGCATGACTCGGCTCGCGGGAACGTACCAAAGCGTCCACCCCGCCGCCTTGACCTTCCGGCAAAAGTCGGTCTCCTCGTAATAGAGAAAGTAGGCCTCGTCCATACCGCCACTGCGCTCCACCACCTCCCGCCTTACCATCATGGCCGCCCCGGGGAACCAGTCCACCTGCTCGGGCACGTTGCCCATGCGCCGCACCACCCAGTAGCGGCGCAAGAGCCGGCTGACCAGGCCAAGACGCAGTCCCCAGTCGAGCTCGCTCAGCAGGTTAGGATAGCGGAAGGCAAAAGGCCACTTTTGCCCATTGCGCAACTCCAGCGAGCTAGCCACCACACCGGCGTCGCTCCGCTGCGCGCAAAAATCGAGCAAGGCGCGAATGGCACCCGTGCGCACCTCGGTGTCGGGATTGAGCAAGAAGAAGAAGTCGGGGACGCGATTGGCGGCGAAGCCGTGCTGAAAGCCCAGGTTGTTGCCGTAGGCGAATCCGCCATTGCGCGGCGCCTCTATCACGTCGATCCAGTCATGTCCGGACAGCTCGCCCACCGCAGCCCGGAGCAACTCGGTCTCGCCCGAGGCATTCTCGACCACGACCGCGCGTATGACGACGCCGGTCGAGGCCTCGGCCTCCCTTTCCCTGGCCAAGGACGAGAGCAGATTGCGCACCAGATGCGCAGACCGGTAGCTCACGATGACGGCCAGCACCACGCGTTGCGGGACGGGGGAATTTACCTCAGCCAAACTTCACCATGCCAAATGGCAACCAGAGCTTAGCTCGCGCGCCTGACGGTTGCAAAGAGCGCTCCAGACCACAACGCCGGCCGATCAGCTTGTCCTCCCCTACGCCTCCCTACGCTTGGAGCAAACATTTTACCCGCCAGGCCGGGCCGGGACTGAGGTAGACAGGAGCAGGAGATCCCATGCGGAACGTCATTCTTGCCCTTATCTTACTGGCACTGCCCCGAGCCGTCCATGCCCAGACCGCCGGCGTGCCGGTGGGCATGCCGCTGGCAATCGACATGGCCAAGGTCCCGGTGGGAGCATGGGCCGAGTACTCGATGACCATGGGGTCCATCTCCCTCTCGTCGCGCTGGGCCCTGGTGGCGCGTGATAGCAGCTCTAACACGCTCGAGCTCACCAGCAGCGGAGCCGCCATGTCCAAGCCGGTCGTCCTGCGCATGGTGCTGGCCGCGGATCCGACGACAAATCCCAAGCTGAAGAAGCCCATAGTTGTAAAACTCGGGCATGACGACCCCATGCTAGCCCCACCCGATACCCCGGTTCAGCGCTTCCAGCGCCCGGACCCGAAGAGTCTGGTCGGCCAGGAAGAGATCAAGGTGGCTGCCGGCACATTCGCGACCAGCCACTATCGCGACAAGAACGCCATGGGCATCGTCGACGTGTGGGTCAGCGACAAGGTACCCCCGCTCGGCGTGGTCAAGGTTCTCACCTCGCCCGATCCCGACTTGGCCAAGCAGGAGCCCGCAGCTATGCAGATACCACCCGCCACCATGGAGCTCGCGGCCGTCGGTACGGGCGCCAAGCCCACCATCACCCGCAAGCCCAAGCCCTACGACGAAAAGAAGATGGGCGGCTTGGTCGGCGGTGAGTGACTCGGGTGGAT
The DNA here is from genome assembly GCA_963849735.1 of uncultured delta proteobacterium. Taxonomy (GTDB): domain Bacteria; phylum Myxococcota_A; class Polyangia; order Fen-1088; family Fen-1088; genus Fen-1118. The sequence continues at coordinate 257,578 of CAWKJE010000042.1, read as the reverse complement.
GACTTGATCGCTGGCCGCCCGATCGAGCAAGCGAGCACGAGGTCGCTTTCACCCCCAGCGCGGCTGGAACGAGGATTAAAGTGACTGGTGCATCGCCAGATGAGCAAGAGCCGCGCTTCCCCCCCTCTCCGAGCCGCAAGGCGGCGGTCCTGCTGCGCGCGACCGCAAGCGAGGTGGCGGGCGCGGCAGTGCAAGTCGCGGGCCTGCCGGTAGCGGAACGCTCGCTCAAGCAGATCGATCGACTCGGCTACGCCATCGTGCTGGCCTCCGACGGCAGTTGCCGTCTACCCATGTACCTGCCCGCCGGAGTGGTGGTGCGCAGGGTGCCCAAGCCCGACGACCTGGCGGCTCTGCGCAAGGAGATGCCGGGAGCGATCGAGATCCCAGCCGACGAAGTGCGCCCCTCGAGCAAGTCACTGGCCGGGGGCATGCGCGTGGTCGACGAGATCAGCCGCCGGCGGGCCGAGGACGCCATCTTCGCCGAGCTAGTACGCGGCGACCTGGGCTTCGTTGCCCGCCACCTCAACAAACCGGTGTCGTTCTTCATCACCCGGCGCCTGCTCTGCCATCTGCCTCTCACCCCCAATCAGGTCTCCCTCGGCGCCGCCCTTCTCGGTCTGGCGGGCGCCACCCTCATCGCCTCCGGCCACTATGCTCTCATGATCTGGGGCTTTTTCCTGGCCCACGTCCAATCGGTGCTCGACGGCTGCGACGGCGAGCTGGCCCGCGTGCGGTTGCAGCAGAGCACGCTCGGCGAATGGCTCGACAGCCTGATCGACGACTCCCTCAACATCCTGATCTTCGCCGGGCTGGGCATAGGCTTTTACCGCGCCACCCACGTGAGCCTTTACCTGGAGGCCGGACTCCTCGCCGCGGCCATGCACCTATTCTACGACGTAGTTGCGCTGCGCGAGATGGCACGGCAAGGCCAGGGCGGCGAGATCATCAAGCTCAAGTGGCGCATCACGGGCGCCGAAGCCATGAAGACTCGCTTGCACCACCGGCGCAGCGGCCTGTTGGTGGCCCTCTATACCCTGGGCCGGCGCGACTTCTACATTCTCGCCTTCTTAATCTATGCCCTGGTCGGCCTGGCCAAGCTCACCCTACTCCACGCCGTGCTCATCGCCGGCCCCTTGTTCGTGGTTGCCCTGACCCAGTTGCTCTGGCGCCTGCGCGGCAGCCCGGCGTGACCCTCGAGCACACGCTTGCTCTGACGCCAGCGCGACACTCGGAGCAATGCCGCCCAGGCGTTACGGGATGACCCCAGCCACGCCGGTAGGCACGACGAAGGTCAGGCACACGGCGCCCGGCACGGCCCAAGTGAAGGAGTCGTACCAGAATTGCGGGACGGTGTAGGAGTCCTTGGCGGTGTATCCGTTGCATTCCGGATGCTGGGTCTGACTGTCCCACTGCTCGGCAACGAGCCCCCATTGGCTGGAATACGTCACCCATTCGTCGCACCACGACCAGACGCGACCCTTACCCACCACCTTCGCCACCCCAACGTTACCGGCAGTTGGATCCTTGGCCCAGATCTGGCAGTCCGAGCCGGTGCAATTGAGGGATCGTCCGTGAAAGACGCCGACTTTGGCGATGTCGTGGGTGAGCTTGTCGTAGTCAGTGTAATTGGTCTGCCAGCCGTTGAAGGGAATGGAGCTGTCGGAGCAATAACACATGTTGTTGGGACAGGTCCCGAAGATGTCGTCGGTGTTGTAGGAGATGCCGTAGGGCGCCAGCAGCTGATTGGTGGGCTTAACCTCGCTGGTGTTGGAGCCATAGCCGGACATGGAAAGAACGGCACCGCCGTTGTTGACCCACGTCGACAGGGCGTTGACGTCGTCTTGGGTGAAGGTCCACGGGGTGGGGCTGCCCTGTATGGAGCCGCTCTCCAGGGCTTGCAATATGAGGATATCGTAGTTGTCGAGATTGAGGTCGGCAATGCTGGTAAACGAGGTGACCAGCGTCATCGTCGCGGTGCCGTTGGTGCTCTTGTTCAGGTAGTCCTGGAAATCGTCGGTGTTGTCTTCGCCGTCGCCTGCCCCGTAGACGGCAGTCTGGCCGTAGGAGAGGATGCGCAGAGGATGGGGACAACATTGGTAAACGCCGGCCTCGGTCTCGATATAGCCGGTCGGACATGGCGGGAGATCGCCCGTGACGCTGGGCCCGTCAGGCGTGCTGATATTGATGGCGCCGGCGGTGGGTGAGGTTGCGATCGTGATGCTGCCCCCAGTCCCTCCTCCCCCACCAACCGTGGAGCCCCCAGTGCCGACGGGTTCCACGTTGGCCGATGCGCAGGATTGCACGATCACCAAGGCCAGAATAGCGAGGGGATATAAATGTCGCGACTTCACGATTGATCAACAACCTTTCTGGTCGAGAAGGGAAAGAGGCGTGCGCGCCCGATCACCATATCATAACCGCCCTAACCTCCCCGCGCATGGGGCGCACATCCCCTTACTCACCCTCACTCCGGCACCCTGCTCGGGCCTGCGCAGGAGGCTAGGTCCCTTGCGCTGGCACCGGTCGGGCCGGTCACGCGACGCGACTTTGCCCGGCACGCAGGCTGGACTATCCTGGGCCCGTCATGCCCGTCCCCAGCATCAAATCCAGCAACCAGCTCGGCAACGTGCGCTACGAGATCCGCGGTCCCCTGGCCCGTCGCGCCGCCGAGCTGGAGAAGGCGGGACATGAGATCATCAAGCTCAACATCGGCAACCCAGGCGCGTTCGGTTTTCGCGCTCCTGAGACGATGCGCCAGGCGATGATCGAGAATTTGCAAGGCTCAGACGCATACTGCCATCAAAAGGGCATCTTCCCGGCGCGCGAGGCCGTCGTGATGCAGCAGCAGAGTCGGGGAATTATGAACACCACGGCTGATGACGTCTTCATGGGCAATGGCGTGAGCGAGCTCATTCTATTTTCCCTGCGCGCGCTCCTGAACGAGGGCGACGAGGTGCTGGTGCCCAGCCCTGACTATCCCCTGTGGACAGCGGCCACCCACCTGAACGGCGGCAGAGCGGTGCACTACCCGTGCCGGCGTGAGCTAGACTGGCTCCCCGATCTGGACGCGCTGCCCGGGATGATCACCAAGCGAACCCGCGCGCTGGTCATCATATCACCCAACAATCCCACCGGCGCCGTGTATCCGCGCCAGGTGCTGCAGGCCATGGTGGGCCTGGCGGAGCAGCACAACCTCGTGATCTTCTCCGACGAGATCTACGACCAGATCACCTATGACGGGGCCGCCTACACCCCGGTGGCTACCCTAGTGAGGCATGCTCTGTGCGGGACCTTCTCCGGCCTCTCCAAGGTCTACCGTTCCTGCGGGTTTCGGGTCGGCTGGCTCAGCTTCGCGGGCGAAAAGGAGGCGGCACAGGACTACCTGCTCGGCCTCGACACGCTCATGTCGCTGAGGCTGTGCTCGAACGTGGTAGGGCAGTGGGCGGTGCAGACCGCCCTCGGCGGGTACCAGTCGATCCACGACCTGATCAAACCCGGCGGCCGCTTGTATCAGACCCGCGCCGCCCTCCTCGCCGGAGTAAAGCGCAGCAGGTACCTGAGCGTCCTGCCGCCGCAGGGCGCACTCTACGCTTTCCCCGGGGTGGACCTCGCCCAGCTGCCTGACTTCGACGACCAGAAATTCGGCATCGACCTGCTCGAACGCAAGCACGTTCTAATCGCCCCCGGATCGAGCTTCAACGTCCCCTATCGCAACCACTTCCGCATCACCCTGTTGCCCGACGAGGACACCATGACCGAGGTTCTGGGCCGCATGGAAGAGCTATTCGACGAGTACGCCACCTCAGGCTAAAGCCGCGGCCGCGCCGGCCGGTTCCTACAGTCTGCAGCCGCTGGCCGCTGGCCGTGGACGTCGCTAGGCATAACGTGCCAGCCAACGTCGGCTCTCCTCATCGAGCTTCTCGGGCACCGGGATCACGAAGCGCATGCCGAAGGAGTCGGTGATGAGGTGGCGTCCGTCCTCCAGGCGGCGGATATGGTCCTCCTGCTCCACAATGAAGCTGCGCCGGCCCCGGTCGGTCTCGACTAGCCATTCCGACCAGGTCGCCTCGTGCCTGACCCGCGCGATACTCACCACCAGCGGCAGAAACTCGCTCGCGGCCAGGGCCGCCAAGAGCGCCTGCCGCGAGGCTGGGTCGAGCTCGTCCACCTGCTCGATCAGGGCGCGCTCGTGGTGCCGCTCGTCGACCAGGCTGACGAATCCTCCTGGCCGTGACAGGGGGAAGCAACGACGCGGCAACACCGCCACCTGCTCACCGCCGCGCCGATCTTTGGCCCACAATCGGCCATCGGCATCGCGCGCCAGCGTGAGCTGGTCGCTGGCCATCATGGCCACCACCTCCGCTGACTCCTCCGCCCCCTCGGGCGTGGCGATTTCCGCCTGGCCCGCCGTGGCCACTTGCGCACGATAAAGTCGCGCGTATTCCCCGCCCCTGGCCAAGAGCTCGGCGTGACTTCCGCGCTCGACCAGGCGGCCGTCCTTTATCACCAGCAATAGGCTCGCCTGGCGCAGGGTGCTCAGCCGGTGCGCGATAGCCACCGTGGTGCGACCGGCCACCACGTTGTCGAGCGCGCGCTGAATCTCGCGCTCGGTCCGGGCATCGACCGCCGAGGTGGCTTCGTCGAGCACGAGAATGCGCGGGTCGACCAGGATGGCGCGGGCAATGGCGATACGCTGGCGCTCGCCGCCCGAGAGCGACTGGCCCCGCTCACCCACCAGGGCATCGTAGCCTTCAGGCAAGCGCAGGATGAACTCGTGCGCACAGGCCGCGCGCGCCGCGTTGATGATCCGTGCCCCGGGCGCATCCGCCTGGCCGTAGGCCACGTTGTCGGCGATGGTGCCGAAGAACAGGAACGGCTCCTGCAGCACGATGCCGATGTGCTGGCGATAAGCTTCGAGAGCAAGCCGGCGAATATCCTTGCCGTCCACCCGCACCACCCCGGCGGACACGTCGTAAAATCGGCACAAGAGGTTGGCCACCGTGCTCTTGCCCGAGCCGGTGTGCCCGACGATGCCGATCATCTGGCCGGGTGCCACGTGGAAGCTGAGGCCGTCCAGCACCAACCGGCTGCCATAGCGGAACGATACCCGATCGAACTCGATCTCGCCCTGCATCTCGCCGATGGGCCAAGGATCTTTGGCGTCGAGCACGCTAGGGACGCGGTCCAGGATCTCGAACAGCCGCTGGGCGCCCGCCGATGCTCGCTCGGTCGCGGTCAGCATCCGGCTCATGCTCTCCACCCTGGCATAGAAGCGGCCGATGTAGGCGACGAAGGCGGTCAGCACCCCAACCGTCACCTGGTGGTGTAGCACCTGCCGCGCGCCCACCGCCCAGACCACCAACAACCCCACCTGGTTGAGCAAAGCGACCAGAGGCCAGAAGAATGTCCAAAGGGTGTTGTTGCGGTTATTGACCTCTACGATGCGCCGATTGGCCTCGGCGAAGCGGGCGATCTCCCGCCGTTCCTGGGAAAAGGCCTTGACCACCCGGATCCCGGGAATAGTGTCGGCCAGGATGTTGGTCATGGCCGACCACACGCGGCCCCCGCGCAGAAAACCATGGGACAACCGGCCGCGTATGCGAATGATCAGCCAGGCGATGGGCGGGAACGACACGATGGCCGCGCCCGCCAGCAAGGGATCGAGGGCCAGCAGCACCACGCAGGTGCTGACGATCATGAGCGCGTCGGTGACGAAGTCGATGAGCGTATCAGAGAGGAACGAGCACAAGTGGTCGGTATCCGAGCTGATGCGCGCGATGAGATCGCCGGTGCGTTTGCCCCCGAAGTACTCGAGGCTCAACCTTTGCAAATGGGCGAAGGTGCGATTGCGCAGATCGGCCGCCACCTTCTCGGTGACAAAGGCCAGGATGGCCCCTTGCCCCCAGGCCAAGAGCCACGCCACCACCGCGGCGCCCGCGAGCCCTCCCAGATAGAAGAGGACCGTGGGCAAGGCCACGCTGGCCGGGAGCTGACCCGACTGGCCCGGGATCAGGACCTTATCGACGAGCGGCATGGTCAGATAAGGCGGAATCAGACCAGCCGCGGTGCTCGCCAAGGTCAAGAGCAAGCCCAACAATACCGGACCCCGGTGCGGTCGGGCAAAGCGCATGAGCCGGAGCAAGGGAAAACCGCCGCTAACCGCGCGCTCCCCGCTTTCCCCAGCACGGGTGGCGCCCGCGGAGCAGGTACTGCCGCTACGCAATGCTGACCAGGCATCGAGCAGGGCCACCACCCCGTCCGCAACCGCCAAGGTGTGGAACCAGCGCATGACCACCACTGCGCCACCCTCGCCGAGCTCCACCTCGCCCAAGCCGGCATGCTCGCTCCGCGCCAGAGTCGTGGTCGGCCCGAGCTCATGCTCGGACCAGGTACCCGCCCGCCCTTGCCAGCACACCCGCGCCGAGGTCAGCGCCACCACCCCGTCCCCGTAGCGGAGCTCGTCGTCGAGGTCGGGTCGGAACACGGCCAGCACCCGCTCGCCCTGAGCCAGCGCCAGGCCCTCGCATAGCAGCGTCCGTGCCAAAGCCTCCATGGCCATGTTTTCTATAACCATCACCCTCGCTTGCCCAGCAAAACTGGGCAAGCGGCAAGCGGCGCGCGAGGCCAGCGCGCGCCAATTCGCCTCTGGCCAAAGCCCGCGGTAGAGCGCAGGATTGCGTCCCTTTGCCGGACCCTCCATGCAAATACGTAACATATTGGCCCTCGTCGGGCCCAACATCTGGGCCAACTACCCCGTGCTCGAAGCTTGGGTCGACCTGGGCGATTTCGAGAGCAAACCCTCGAACGCCCTGCCCGGTTTCAACGGGCGCTTGATGGCGTGGCTGCCATCCTTGATCGAGCACCGCTGCAGCGAAGGCAGGCGAGGAGGCTTCTTCTCCCGCCTGGCCGACGGGACCTGGCTCGGGCATGTCCTCGAGCACGTCACCTTGGAGCTGCAGAGCCTCGCTCATCTGCCGGTGGGCTACGGCCGCACCCGCGAAACCAGCGAGCGCGGGGTTTACCGCGTGGTGGTCGAGTGTCGCGATCATGCCTTCGCCGAGCTCTGCCTGCGCATCGGGCTGGAGCTGGTGCTCGCCGCCGTCGCCGACCTCCCCTTCGACGTGCCAGCCCAGCTGCGTCGGTTGCGCGAGATGGCGGACAAACTGTGTCTCGGCCCCAGCACCCAGGCCATCGTGAGCGCCGCCCAAAAGCGCGGCATCCCCTTTCTGCGTTTGACCCAAGGCAACCTGGTACAACTTGGCTACGGCAAGGCGCAGCGGCGCATCTGGGCGGCCGAGACCGCGAAGACTTGCGCCCTGGCCGAATCCATCGCCCAGGACAAGGAGCTCACGCGCCAGCTCCTCTATGCGGTGGGAGTTCCCACCCCGGCCGGACGGGCCGTACAAGATCGCGATGATGCCTGGGCCGCCGCCCTCGAGCTGGGGTTACCCGTCGTGGTCAAACCCCAAGACGCCAACCACGGTCGCGGAGTCTCGATCCGGCTCGATGACCGGAGCGCGGTCGAGCAGGCGTTCGCCATAGCCGCGCGCGAGGGCAGCGGCGTGATGGTCGAAGAGCTGGTCATAGGTACGCAGCACCGGGTTCTGGTCGTGGGGGATCAGGCGGTCGCGGCCAGCGGCGGCGAGGCCGAGCAGGTCACCGCCGACGGCGTGCGCACGGTCGCGGAGCTGGTGGAGCTTGCCAACCAAGATCCCTCCCGGGGCGATGACTCCGCCCAACCCCTTACCACCTTGGTGCTCGATGAGATTTCGCTCGAGCTCCTGCGCCGACAGGGCCTAGATCAGACCTCGGTGCCCGCGCTTGGCCGCAAAGTCACCATCCACTACAACGGCGATCTGACCGTCGACGAGACCGACCGCTTGCACCCGGATGTTGCGGCTGATTGCGTAGCGGCCGCCCAGACCGTGGGGCTCGACGTCGCGGGCATCGATCTCATCGCCGAGGACATTGGCCGGCCTCTGGCAGAACAACACGGTGCCGTCATCGAGGTCAATGCCAGCCCCGGCCTGGTAATGCACGTCAAGCCGCTCGTGGGGCAGCCGCGACCGGTAGGCGAGGCCATTGTCGCTCACCTGTTCGCCGCTCCCCACCTGTTTGCCGGCGCCGAGCTCGGCCGTGTGCCCCTGGTCGCGATCTCGGGCAGCGTGGGCACGACCGCGGTCACGACCATGGTGGCCGCTATGTTGCGTGCGGCCGGTCACCACGTCGGGAGCGCCAGCGCCACGGGTTTGCGTGTCGGTGACCGCACCCTTTCCGAACGCGACGCCACCGGGGCAGGAGAAGTCAGGCGCCTCTTGCAAAATCCCTTCGTCGACGCGATCGTGATCGAAACCTCCCCGCGCCATGTGCTCCGCGAAGGCTTGCTCTTCGACCGTTGCGCGGTGGCGGTGGTGACCAATTTGCGGCCGGGCGATCATACCGGCGATCCTGTCCTGGCCGACAGCGCCCTGCTCAGCAAGGCGATTCGAGCCCCGGTCGACGTGGTGTTGCCCGAGGGTAGCGCGGTTTTGAACGGGGACGATCCCGAAGTCGCGGCGATGGCCGGCAAGTGTCGGGGCGGCGTCGTGTACTTCGCAATGCAGGAGACGTCAGCCTCGGCGCGCGGCCTGATCGAAGAAGGCGCATCCGTCGTGCTCATCGCCGACGGCCACCTGGTGTCGGTGCAGAAGAAAAGGGCAGCACGCGTTTTTCCCCTCCCCTTCCCCTGGCCGAGCGACCAGCCACTAGCCCAAGCTGCCCCTTTCGTGCCCGACGTGCTGGCCGCCAGCGCCGCCGGAATGGCCCTCGCCCTGCCTGCGCGGGCCATTCGCGACGGAGTCGAAGCTACCCTCTCCCAGCCGAGCGCGTCATCTGATTCATCGCAGCATGGGCTGCCCGGGTCCTTGCTCTAGCAATCGATAGAATAACCAAGAGCGCTGGCTCGTCTGATTGATATTCGTCAGGCCCTCCAAGCGCTCTGGATGCGACCAGGCGAATTCTTGCCAAAGGAACGCGATCCCGCCCGGACTCCCTGGACGTCGCGTCGTACAAACATGAAGCTAGACACCATACGCGCTCTCCGCGGCCCCAACCTCTGGTCGGACGACACCCAGCTCGAGGCTATCGGGCTCGCCGAAGCCCCCCTCACCCTGGCCATGGTCGCCCGCCTGCGCAGCAGTTTGACCGAAGAGATCGTGGAGCTCACCCAGGTCGCCTGGGATGGCACCACTGCTCCTTCCTTTCAGGATGAGGCAGTGCTGATCGCCGAGCTGGCGGCCGCCCTGCAGCGTTTCGCGGGTTGCGAAATCGCCAAGCCCCTGGTGCACGAGCTTGCGCCGGGGGCTCGCTATCGCATGGTAGTGCAGTATCAGGAGGAGGCGGTGGGTCGCAGGGCCCTCGATCTGGCAGCCGATCTGCTGGCGGGAGCGCGTAGCGGGACCGCCATAGTCATTGCGCAGGTAGGCAAGGAGCTGCTCCGCCTCAACCAATCGGTTCGCCTCGGACCCAGCACTGGCTCTATCGCCCATGCCGCCGAGGCCCGGGGTATTCCCACCCGACGCCTTACCGAGGGCAGCCTGGTTATGCTGGGCTACGGGTCACGCCAGCGACGCATCTGGGCCGCGGAGACCGACCGCACCAGCGCCATCGCCGAATCGATCGCTCAGGACAAGGAGCTGACCAAGTCCATGCTGCGCGCGGTGGGCGTGCCCGTCCCCGACGGCCGTACCGTGAGAAGCGCCGAGGAGGCATGGGCGGCCGCACAAGAAATCGGTGTGCCGGTGGTGCTGAAGCCGCGCGCAGGCAACCAAGGCCGTGGGGTTTCGGTCCGGCTCACCACGCGGGAGGCCGTGGTCGCTGCATTCGCCGCCGCCGTCGCCCACGATGGCGACGGCGAGGTCATGGTCGAGCAGCAAATCGCGGGCCGCGACTTCCGTCTCTTGATCATCGGCGGCAGGCTCATCGCCGCCGCCCGGCGCGAGTGCCCCACCGTGGTGGGTGATGGACTGCACACCATCGCCGAGCTGGTGGACCAGGAAAATCGCAATCCCTTGCGGGGCGAGGACCACGCGACCTCGCTCAGCAAGCTGCGCCTCGACACCATAGCCTGCGACATGCTGGCCGAGCAGGGATTAGCGGTGACGACCGTGCTTGGCGCCGGGCAAATCGCGACCTTGCGCCGCAACGCCAACCTCAGCACCGGCGGCAGCGCGGTCGACGTGACCGACGAAGTCCACCCCTTGGTAGCCGAGCGCGCCATCGACGCCGCCGCCATGGTAGGCTTGGACGTGGCCGGGGTCGACATCGTCGCCACCGCTATCGATCAACCGCTCGATGTCACTGCCGGCGCCATCGTCGAGGTCAACGCTGCTCCCGGCTTGCGCATGCATCTCGAGCCCTCGCAGGGAACACCCCGGCCGGTTGGGCAGGCCATGATCAACTCGATTTTCCCCCACGGTGAAAGCGGCCGCATCCCCATCGTCGCCGTCACCGGGACCAACGGCAAGACTACCACTGTCCGCTGCATCGCTCATCTACTGTCGCGTTCCGGCCGGCGGGTGGGCATGACCTGCACCGACGGCATCTACGTGGAAAACCGCCGCATCGACACCGGCGATTGCAGCGGTCCCAAGAGCGCGCGCGCCATCCTCGGCAACCCCAGGGTCGATGCGGCCGTGCTGGAGACAGCGCGGGGTGGCATCCTGCGTGAAGGCCTGGGCTTCGATTGGTGCGACGTCGCGGTCGTGACCAACGTCGGCGAAGGCGACCACCTCGGCCTGGGCGGTGTCGCCACCGTGGCCGAGCTGGCCCAAGTGAAGAGCATTCCGGTGCGCCGCGTGTCGGCGCAAGGCACGGCCGTGCTTAACGCCGATGATCCCCTGGTGGCGGGCATGGCCAAGCTGTGCCGAGGCACCGTGATCTACGTAAGCCGCCACGCAGACTCCCCCGTGCTGCGCGAGCACCGAGCCCATGGCGGCAAGACGGTGACCGTACACGAGGGCGCCATCGTTATCGCCACCGGTCGCGAAGAACGCCGCGTGGCTCGTCTCGCCGATTTACCCTTGACCCATGGCGGTCGCATCGGCTTCCAGGTGGACAATCTTCTCGCAGCCGTGGCCGCCGGTCACGCCCTCGGCATCTCGATCGAGACCTTGCGCGCCGGCATCGAAACCTTCCAAAGTGACATCAAGACCGTACCCGGGCGTTTCAACGTCGTGAGCCACAAAGGGGCCACCATCATCCTCGACTACGGCCACAACTCGTCGGCGCTCATCGCGCTCAGCGAGGCCATCGCGAAGATGCCTCACCGCCGCCGCAAGATCGTCTACACCGCCGCGGGCGACCGGCGCGACGGGGACATTCTGCGCCAGGCCCAGCTCATAGCCGACTACTTCCACGAGGTGACCATCTACGAAGACCAGTGCACGCGCGGACGACCCGAGGGTGAGATTAGCCGCATCATGCGCGAGGGGTTCGCCAAGGGGAACGGCCACCCTATCATCGTAGAGGAAAGTGGCGAGCTTGCGGCCATTGCTTCGGCCATCGCCAACCTCAAAGCGGGCGACCTGCTGCTCTGCCAAGTCGACCAGGTCGAGTTGGCTCTGGAGCACGTCATGAGCTTGCTGCGGCAGAACGAGAGCCACCAAGTCAGTCACGCAACCAAGCACAAGACCGCCGTGCCGGTCCTCCCCGTCAGTGCCAGCTGACAAAGCGGCCGCCATCGCGGGCCGCCATGGGTGCTCTGCCAGCTTCGCCCTTGCCGCCGCGCAGCCCCTCAATCCTCCTCGAGAAGGTAGCCGGTCGGCGAGTCGAGCAGCCAGAACGACTGCATGAAACCCGCGCTAATGCGTCCGGGCAGACCGGCGTGGGTGTATGGCCCGTCTTGCGCGGCTATCGCCCAGTCGATGCGCAGGACCGAAGAATTGAGCTGCGGGATCAGCCAACGTAAACCCAAGCCGAAATCGTGGTGGGGGACCAGGGCGCGCCACGAATCGGCGGCATCGCCTGCCTCCCAGAAAGCCACCCCGCCCAAGCGTTGCGAGAACACCGCCAAGGGTGCGCTGCGAATCTCGGCGTGTGCCAGCACTTGCGTGGTGCCCTGAAATTCGCCGATTTGATAGCCGCGCAGCCCGCTACCACCCCCCAGGAAAAAGAGCGTATGGTAGGTGTCGGCCCGGGCCGCGTCGGCCTCCGCGCTCACCACCACCCGGACCGCGTGCGCCAGTGACGGCGATGCGACGTACGTCAGCGCGGATAGGTGCTGGTCGATGAGCTGGCCCCCCCGATCGCGCGCCGCCACCTGCACCTGGGCCAGACCGAAGCCCGAGCCCCCCGGCGCCACGGCCCAGCCAGCCGCCGCGCTGACCGGGTAAGCCAGAAAGCTAGCCCCCAGGCCGGGCAATCCCGCTGCAACCTCGGCCGCCAGGAGCGGTCCCAGACGGCGGTGCTCGCTCAGGTCGAAGGTGTCGAGATCGCGGGCCATGCCGTACTCGGCGGAGAACAGCTCATAGCGCAGATAGGGCTCGGATCGCGTCTCGGAGAGCGGCGCCCACTCGGAGAGAAACTGGCTGGCCAGAAGCGGGCTTCCCGCCGCGGGAGAGTCGGGCAGCGCCAGCGAGCGCCCGTACTCCAGGCGCCAGCCCGCGGTCACGCGCTGTATGATCGAATGGCCGAATGACCGAATCGCGTTGCTGTCGACGAGAAGCGTGCGACGCCGATAGATGAATGGCACCGTCGCCGCCCCCACCACCACCGGGCAGAGCTCAGCGTCGCAAAACTGGCGAACCACGACGTCTTGCTGGATGACATCGGTCCCAGCACCCCAGCGGCTGGCCAGGGCATAGAGCGGATAGCGCAGCGAGAACAGCGCATTGTCGCCCTCGTAGCTCTCTGTGTCGCGCGCGTACCAGGCGGTAGCCGTGGCCAGCAGGGTGAGCCGCGAGCCCGCCACATTGGGATCGAAGTACAGCGGCCCCATGCCAAAGCGGCCCAGATCGAGTTGGAATTGCGCCGCGAGATACTTGCGCCAGCCGAGCAGGTTATTTTCCGATAGCGAAGTCTGCAGGCTTGCCAGCGTGTCGCGTTGGAAGGAAAAATTGGTGTTGAAGCGCAGGCTCCACAGGTCGCGGGTCACCGCGAGCACGTCGACGTGACCGGGAAGCGGCGACACAACCGGCACGATCGCGACCACGCTTGATAGCTGGGGCGCCGCGAACACGGTCCCGTCCGCGAAGAACAAGGGCGGCGACGATTGCAAGTTACGCACTGTCTCCTCGGCCAGCGCGGCATCCCAGCGCTGACCGGGGGAGAGCAGCAGCTCGCGCTGCAAAATATCGGGCCGCGTGGTCCGGTGGAAGAGATTGAGCAGCTGGAAGCGCCAGTCGTGCTGCGAGAATACCTCCTGATTGACCACGTACAGATGCCCGATGATCTTGCCCTCCGGGCTGGTGTCCACGCGCAGGCCGAGCCGGGCCAGGGTTTCTACGATCGACTCGCGCTCTAGCGATCCATAGGACGCCAGCGCCGGGGGAGCGAGCTCACCTCCCCCGCGGGATGGAACGTCACTAGTCGGCGTATTGGCCGGTGCGACTGCTCCGTCACGTCCCCCGCGGTATGGGGCGTCATCCGGCGCGGCTCCCGCCGCGAGCGGGAACAAAGCCGCGCTTGCCCATGCCACTCCAAGCCGCGCCCACCGCGCTCGGCCTCGCCTTGGTCGCCTCCGCCCACCACGCCCCGCTGCGCCTGGCCAAGGGCCGCCCCGGAAGAGCGCAAAGCGATGCCTGGCGAGCACGAGCGCCAGTCTACCCGATCGGGCCCTGGCCAACCGATCCATACCAAACCCGGGAGCTGGGCGAGCCGTGCCCTCGACCGTCAGGAAACCGTAGCTAGGCCCCGTTCGACTTCGGGGACGGACGGGGTCCGACGTGGCCTTGGCTCCGGCCTCAGCTCCCTTAACCCGGCCCTAGCTCAATTCGTTGCCCGCTCGTTGGCGTGCTTGCGCACGTTATCGAAAATGACCTGGCCGGCCCAACGCATCGGCTGGCCCATGGCCTGCACGCAGCTCGCAAGATTGCGACAAACCTTGAAGTCGGTCAGGTAGGGTTGGTTGAGGTTGGGAAAGGCCTCGTTGATGGCCGGATAGGAGCACGAGCCCATGTTCAAGGTGCCGCCGTTGTTCTGTGGCCACAGGGCCCAGGCCGTGTACGACACGTCGTAGGAGTCGGAGTAGCTCATGAACTCGGTCACGAAGGGCGAGCTGCAGTCGAATGACCCGAACTCGGTCGCGATAACCGGACCGTACTTGGTCATGGGCAACACGTAGCTCGACCAGCCGCCCGCCGCGGGCGTGCTACGGTCGATGGCATTGCACTGATCCTGGGTCAGGGGCTCGCACACGTCAGGCTGGCCCACGCACAGGCCGGTGCCGCCGTTCGGGTTGTAGGCGCCGGCGATCCAGTGGCAAGGCGGCATGCCCATCGGACGGGTGGGCTCGTAGCCGATGGTGCCGCAGACCATGGGGTCGTTGGGCAAGCTGGAGGGCAGGTAGCTGAAGAAGGGCGAGGGCGACGAGGCCGAGCCATTCTGGAAGTAGCGACACATGGTCAAGTGGTACGGATCGTCCTTGCTCTGGTCTTGCTCCACGCCCACCGGCCCGCAGCAAGTACCGTGCTGGTAGGGGTGAAAACCGTAGGCGATGTTCTTGTAGCCCTTGGCCACCCAGGGCAGGTATTGACTGGGATTATCGATGGGCCCACGCAGTGAGTACCCCCAGTTGAGACCATTGATGAGCACCACGTTGTCGGCACCGGCCCCGTCCCGCACCGCGCTCAAGAACGTGCTCATGACCGTGGCCCACATGGCCCAGTCGAAGTCGGCTTCCGCGGGAAAAACCTTGTTTACCGCGAGGGCGTCGCTGCCAAAGGCTGCCCCGTTGTCCACTTGTTCGTAAGGCTCGTTGTAGAGCTCGAAGAATACCCCGCTGTCGTTCTTGTAACGGGTGGCGATCTCCGTCCACAGCTTGGCGATGTTCTGGCGGTTGAAATGCGCGTTCTGCAGGGTGACGCCCTCCGCGTTGGCGACCACGCAATTCCAGTCCATGGCGTCGGTCTCGGTCCAGTCGACAGTGGCGCAGGTATCCTTGCCGTTGAGCTTCTGATAGCCAATGCAGCCGTCCACCCGGCCGGTGTAGGGCTGACCGGTCTCGTCGTTGATACGCTTCTGGCCGTTGGGCGCGCTCGACAGGGGGGCGATCTGCCAAAGGTGCAAGTCGATGATGACCACCCGCCCGAGCGCGCGCTCCTGCTTGACCACCAGGTCCACCCAATCGGGGTAGCTCATGAGGGCGTTGCCGCTGTAGTCGTGAACGGTATAGGGTGTCGCCCAGGCCGAGCCGCAGATCGGTACCCGGATCACGCCCGGATTCCAGGTCTGATCGAGAGCGCTGACGACGTTCTGCAGAATCTGCTGGGCCGTCCCGTTGCCGTTCGGATCGTACATCCAGTAGCCGCCGCCCGAGGCGTCACCCGGGGTGCCCGACTCCATGCCGCTCATGGAAGCTCCGCGCAAAACGCGCTTGTACCCCTGCGGATCGACGAAGGCGAAACGGCCGGTCTGCGGATCGACCGCCGTGTGCCACTGGCCCGTGGCGGTGTCGATCTGGGTGGCAGGATTCCCCGCCGGGATCGATTGGGGCACGTAGGTCGGCGGCGTGTAGTTGGGCGCTGGGCCCAGGGCCGCGGTGGAAGTGCCCGAGCTTGCTCCCGTCGCGACCGACGTACCTGTCCCCGAGCCCGAGCTTGACGAAGTCGCGGTGGCGGTGGCGCTGGTCACACTGGTCTCCGTCGCCGTGGCGGTGGTGGACGAGGTACCCGTCACGGTGGCGGTGTTGGTCACGGTGGCGGTGTTGGTCACGGTGGCGGTATTGGTCACCGTGGTCGCACTGGTTGCGGTGGCGGTGACGCTAACCGTTCCGGTCGTGCTCTCGGTCGCCGTTGTGGTGCTCGTCGCGCTGGCCGTGCTGGTTACGGTGTTGGTCACCGTGGCCGTGACGGTTTGGGTGCTGGTGTCCGTCCGGGTCAGGGTGGCCGTGACCGTGGCCGTGCCCGACAGGCTGGTCTGGGTTGCCGTGCTCGTGGAAGTCACGGTGACCGCCGCGGTCACCGTGCCGGTGCCGGTGGAGGTCAGCGTGTCGGTCGTGGTGGCGGTGACGGTCACTACTCCCGTGTTAGTCGTGGTGGCGGAATTCGTGACCGTGACGGTGCCTATCCCAGAGGCGGTGGCACTCACGGTCGCGGTGCTGGTGGTGGTGCCCGTTACCGTGGCGGTGGCGGTGCTCGTCACCGTGCCAGTGACGGTTCCAACGTAGGTCTGGGAGCTCGTCACCGTCGTGGTCAGGGTGGCGACCCCGCTCGCGGTGCCGCCTTGGCCCTGCCCATGACTGCCGCCTGCCCCGCTCGCGGAGGTCTTGCTCGCGGTGGAGGAACCTGAGCTACCGGTACAGGCGGCGGCCAGAACCAGGGCCAACAGGGTTGCCCTGAAAACGCTTACATGCTTCATCACGGTCTCCGGTGGGGGGGATAGCTGGCTAGCGGAAACGTACCTCTAACAGGGCAACACGCCGCGATGGGAACATGAGAACGGATTTCCGGGCCCGGTTACCCGGCCAAGCGGGCAACCTCGTCCGCCAGGGCTAGCGAGGAGGTCAGCCCGGGCGAATCGATTCCGTAGAGATTGACGAGGCCCTTGACGCCGTGGACATCCTCGCCCTGCAAGACAAAATCGATGAAGCCGGCGTGCGCGGGACCGAGCTTCGCCCGCACGCCGACGAACCCGGGCGAGAGTGCTCCGGCGCGGAGGTCGGGATAGTAGCGGCGAACCATCTGATAGAAATACTCGACTCGACTCTCATCGAAGCGGTAGTCTGGCTCGTCGACCCAGACCGCGTCTGGTCCGAAACGCACCGCGCCCGCCAAGTCGATGGCCACGTGGATGCCGAGACCCCCGCGCGAAGGCACCGGATACACCAGGTGACGAAAGGGGCGCGGCCCAGCCAGTACGAAGTAGTGCCCCTTAGCGTAGTAGGAGCGCGGGATGGTGCTCGCCCCTAGCCCAGCAAGTGACCGCGCCACCCGCGGCGCGGAGAAGCCGGCGGCGTTGATCACGGTGCGAAAGTTGTAGCGGCCCGGATCGCGGCCGCCGATGTCGAGGTCGATCCCGCTGCCGGTAACCAGACCTCCCCGGACCGGGCTCGACAGCACGATATCGGCACCGGCGGCCCGCGCATCCGCGGCAACCGCCTGCATGAAAGCGTGACTATCGACCAGACCGGTGGCCGGGCAGAAAAGCGCACTCGCGCACCTCACCGCCGGTTCGCGGAGCCGGGCCGCGGCTGGCGACAGCCAGGCTAGATCTTCGACCCCGTTGGCTTCGGCTTGGGCCTTGATATGCTCGAGCTGCTCCACCTCCCCCGCCTCGGCCGCGACCACAATCTTCCCGATGGCCTGCCAAGCTATGCCCCGCGCGATGCAGTATTCGGTCATCAGACGCCGTCCCCGCACACACAACCGCGCCTTCAGCGATCCTGGGCGATAGTGAATCCCCGCGTGCATCACCTCCGAGTTGCGCGAGCTGGTGTGCTGGCCGGTTGCCGCTTCCGCCTCGAAGAGAACGACTTGCCGGCCGAGCAAGGCCAGCTTGCGCGCGATGGCCAGGCCGACCACGCCCCCGCCGATCACGGCGCACTCGAGCTTTTCCGTCATGGCGGCCAGAGTATCGCCCCCTGTGGGTATAAGCCAGTCACCCGCTTGCGCGCGCCACTGGGCTGCTCCTCGGGCGATCCGGCCACTGAGAAGAGCCTGGCCCGGCGATAGACGATTGGCCGCCGCGCCGCCACCGGCCTGGCCACAGCCCGTAGACATGACCGCGCCACCGTCGAGGGCGCGCAGAATGCCCCTGGCAATCCCTGCCTCACGGGGCGGAGGTCGGAGTAGCTTCTTCTTCCCCGGAGGCCGGCGGGCCGGGCAGCGGACCGAGGGGTGGTAGCGGGGACGGACCTCCCCCATGCTCGCCCGCGGCGTGACGGGCTTCGTCCCGCGCGACGGCCGGGGTCCCGGCCGCGGCCGCAGCCGCTGACGGGGATGAGGTGGGTGCGCCGGCAGCACCCGGGGCACTGGCCGCTGCGGGGACAGAGGTTGGCGCCACGGCCGGCGACGGAACCGACGCTGCCGCGGACGGCGCGGGGCCGGGCGCGGGCGCCTCGGGCGGTGCTGGCGGTGGAGACGGCGCCGCGGGCACCGGGGCAGTGATCGCCACCGGCACAGGGGCCGGAATCCGGCGCCGCCGGCGGCGGAGGCGGCGCCACGGTCACGGGAGGAATGGCCGCCACGGGGGGCGGATCCGCCGGCACCCGGGCCGGAGCGGCCGCGGCCAGCGGCGGACGGGGCACGGGCAAGCTCGACCGGACCGCGGGTTTGCCGGGCACCGGAACATTGGCAAAGGGCGAAGACTTCATCCATTCCACGTTGCTCAGGTTCGCGAGCGTCCCCGCCACGCGAAAACCGATGAAGCCGTCCGGACGCTTGCCCATCTGAGTGGTAAATTCCATGATGGTCTTCAGTTTCTCCGAGCTGCGCAACAGGCTGTCGCTCAGCCGGAATCGCACGTACAGATCGACGTGCGATGCAACTGCCGGCTGGACCAGATGGATCTCGCCCTCGATCGTGGCTTCCACATCGGGCGACTTGAGCTCTACCCCCTGCAAGCGACCCACCCCCTTGTCGATCACGACCTTGCCGCTGAAGTCGCCCAGTCTGATCTTGGGCAAGCCCAGCCCCTCGGCCAAAATGGGATTGCTGGCCACCACCAGCTTAGCCTTGCCATCACCGATCGCGCAGGAGTTGCACTCCCAGCGCAAGAGCCCCTTGCTCTCGCGCAGGTGCTGCTTGGGTAGGGCAAGATTCAATTTGACATCGAGCCTGCCCGACGCGGGCAAGTTGATGGCGTTCTTGAGCCAAGGGATCTCGGCCAGGTCGATCTGGGCCACCTCTATGGTAAAGCCGCTATCGCTCTTGCCCATGTCGACGTCGGCAGCGACGCGGCCCGCGAACACGTCCGCCGTGAGTCCCACCGCCCGATGACCAAAAAGGTAGGATAAGAGCGAGACTCCGATCTTGGCCTTGTCGATCAGGATGCGCGTGGCTTTGCCGCCGCTGACCCGCGAGACCACCGCGATGTCCTTGAGTGTCATCCCCAGCCCGAACGCGGGGCCGGCATATCTAGCCTCCAGGTCGTAGCCGTAGCTCGACAGCTCGGACGCCATCAGATCCTTGAAGCGAGCGTAGGGCAGCGTCAGGTCGAAGACGATCAGGAACACCGCCACGCCAAATGACGCCGTCGCGCCCAACTTGCCCAGCCGCCGCAATCTCTCGACCGTACTCATCAACCCTTGCCCTTTCCCGCAACGATGGCCTTCCCGGCTTTCTTGCCGCTGTCCTTCAGGTGCTCGTAAGTGGTCGCGGTCAAGTCGACATCCACGTCGCTGCCGTCGCTGCCAAAGCTCCGGTGGATCTGCAGGCGGGTCACCAGGATCAAGCTCTTGCCCGTTTCCACGCCGCTGAGGAAGGTGGCGAGCGATTTGAGGTCCACTTTGCGCAGCTTGAGATCGAGGCTGTGCTCGACATAATGCTTGCCCGCGGGAGCATCAGGCCGATCCGAGGTTTCCGGGATCTGGATACCCGCTGCCTTGGCCGCCGCCTCCAGGTCGGCCGCCAATTGCGGCGGTTCGTTGCCGATGCGCCTCTGCAGGGCGTCAATCTTGGCCTTGGCTTCGCGATACTCGTCGCTGTGCTTGGCAATATCGTTGATGGCGCTGCGCATGTCCTGGTTTTCCTGGGCCATGCTCGCGAGAGTATCAGCCACCGAGTAGGCGAGCAGCGCCAGCCCAGCCAGGACAATGCCCGTGCCGACGCCCGCGATCAGACGTCGCTCGCGGCGCGACATGCGACTCCACTCCGACGCCAGGTAGCCGGCGGGTCGACGCAACATGCGGCCGATAGCGGCGAAGAGTCGTTTCATGGCTTCCTCATGGACATTTGGAGTTGATGACCAGGCTGAACTGTCTCGCGCCGCCCGCCACCTCGGTAATCGGCCCCTTGCTGATATCTTCGAAGCATTCGATCTCCTTGAGCCGGGCCACGATTTCGTCCACCGCGGCGGCCGAGTCGATGGTGCCCTTGATCGATGTCTTCTTCGGGCGTATGTCGAGGTCTTCGATGTCGATCTTGACCTTGTCCGCGGTCGGGATGTGGTGTGAGATTTCGTCGAGCAGGTCGTAGGCGGTCGCCTTGGGCAGGGCGACCATTTCGTCTTTTTGGCTGCGCCGCAAGGCCGCGCTCACATCGGCGGCCTCGAGATGGCTGTCGCCGAACAGGCTCTTGGCCGCCGCCTGGAACTGGGTCTTGAGCACGCGCTGCTCGGTCGAGAGCCGCCGCATGGTGATAATGGCATGGATCCCAGCGCACGCCAGCACCGCCGCGGCCAGCACGAGCAAGTGTCCGGCCCGCTGCCGCACCACCGAGAAGCTGGCGCGATACTGGAATTCGCCCTTGCGCAGATCGAGCTCACGCGCTCCGCGTGCCCCCGCCCGAGCGATGGCATCGGCGAGCACGAAGCGGTCGTGCTCGCTCGGTGGGGCTGCCGAAGCCAGCTCGCCATCGGGTTTCTCCGGCACTTCGACCGGCGCCATCAGGCTGACGGGCAGCCCCAACTCGTCCTGGATGAGCCCGACGAGCCCGCGCAAGCGCGAGCCACCGCCAACTAGCAGCAACTCCTCGACTGGAGCCTTGTCCTTGCTGAGAAAGCCGTGCAGGGTCTGGCGCAGATCGCGCAATAGCGGCTCGACCGCTTCGCGCACCACCACGCTCATGCGCGTCTCTACCTCGCTGCCGGCGGGCTGGCGCGAGCTGGTCACGAAGCCAAGCTCGATCTTGCCCTGTTCCGCCTGCGCCCTGGTCCAGGTGCCATGGGCGGCCTGCTCGAGACTCTTGGTGATCTCTTCCCCCCCGTGGAGCAAGGTGCGCGCAAAGACCACCTCGTCGCCCAGCACGAAGCACACGTTGGTCCGGCGATGACCGATATCCACCACCACCCGACAGCCCGGCGCGCGGTCCCCGCCCGTCTCGTCCACCACCACCGACGGGCTCAGCGGGCGATAGAGCAGGGGCGCCACATAGAGCGCGCGCGGTTCCACGTTGCCCTCCTGCAGCTCCCCCATCAAGCGCCGCACTTCCTCGATACGCGCCGCCACCACCATGGCCCGGCACCCGACTTTCCCGTCGGCCACCGGACCGCGCTCCGCCAGCACGGCGTGGTCCAGAACGACGTCGTGGAGCTCGTGGATCATCTGGCCTTCCATCTCGTAGCCGACCACCTGGTCGATCTTGCGCGCGTCCGCGAAGGGCAGATCGAGCACGCGCATGGTCAGCATTTCCCCGGGCAAGGCGACGTAGGCGGTGGTGCCGCTCGGCAACCGCATTACCCCGTTCTTGAGGGCTTCGCGTTGCCGCTCGGCCAGCGGCCGCTCATCATCGGCGATTCTCTCCTCCAACCGGGCGACAGTGCGCGTCCGGCGAAAGCCGGCCTCGAGAACGGTGAACTTCACCGCCCACGCGCCGAGGTCGATACCGGTGATGGTGTGTGCCATGGCTTGCTCTATTCCTCTCGCCAGTACTGTATGACGCCAGACGCCTTTTCGCTGGCGGCGTCGTTCGTCACCGGATTCTCGAGCGCGCGCTTGGTGTCCAAGATCGCCGTGATCTGCTTTTTGACCTTGCCCGATTCGCCGGTGGCCACTACCCGGTATACCCGGGGCGGTCCGACGTAGGCTACCTGGCCCAGCTGCTGCTTGTTGATGGTGATGCCGGTGAGGTTCTGCATCATCTGAAAGCGGGGATCGTCCTTGGCCAACGAACCCGCGGGATTGGTGAGGACGCCGATGACGGTGTCGAGCGAATCGAAGCCGATGGCCGCGCCTCGCTCGCACAGCACGCTGGCCAGGGGATAGATCTTGTTGTCGTCGAGAACGGTGGGATCTTGGGGCGGCTTGGTGGGGTCGGGGATCAAGGCGGCGCGCACCAGCCCCACGATGAGCGGCGTGCAGTCGCCCTTGGTGGACGCCAGATTAACCTTGCAGTCCTGGTTGCTGGCGTACACGGTAAAGTATGGGCGGAAGGCTTCCGCGAAGTCGGCGGTCATACCGCGGACCAGGTTGGTCTCGGCGACGGTGTCGAAATGATCGTTGTGGGCCAGGTACGGATCGTCGCTCTGATCGTAGCGGTAGTCCTCCGGCCCGACCGAGTTGGCGTCGACACTGAACGTCTGCTCGTCGTGATCGGCCCAGTCGATGATCGCGCGCGCCAGGTCGACCCGCTCGACCACCCGGCCGTCCTGGTCGGGGGTGGAGAAGAGCAGGTCGTAGCGCGGCGACATGAACAGCGCCATGAGCATCCGGAACAGGAAAATCTGTTTGTTGCGGTCGGGGGTCAGGCCTCCGCCGCAATTGATGTCGATCTTGCCGTCTTCGTTGGTGATCTCGGCATCCATCCTCCCTTGCACAGCCGTCAGCCCCTTGGCCTGGCTGGTGTCGATGCCCGCCATGCCGCCCAGCAAGGCCACGTCGGTCTGGTTGCCGCTGAAGAAGCCCAGGAGCGGGCCGGTGTAATCGGTCACGCGCAAGCTGATGCCCAGGTCCTGGCCGGCCGCATCGTTCAGCATCTTCTGGGCCTGGGCCATGATGGGCTCTACGAACTTGAGCTGAATCTTGATGAGCATGCGCGACAGCTCCATGGCCGAACGGGCCAGATAATGCGCGCGCAGCTCGTCGCGGGCGTTGGTCGCCTGCGACAGATCGACGGTGGTGCCGTACGAGAACTGCGCGACGAGCGCGATGAGCATGGACAAGGCGGAGATGGTGACGAGCAACGCTACTCCGCTTTGGCGGTCGCGGCGCCGGCGGGCCCGCCAGCGCCGCACCACGACCGCAGCCCATCCTGCTCGGGAGGCGTTTGGCGATGCGCATCTGCCCTGGCTCGACCACATGGTGCTACGACTCCGTGCTGCGATAGTCGACGGTCTCCAACACATGCAGACGCGCGACGCTGATGAAGGTGACGGGCATGCCGCGCTCGTCCATGACGGTGAGCGAGATGCGAACCTGGGTGGGCAGGTACTGCTGCCCGTCAGCCTTGGTAGTATCCCATTCTTCGCGCCAGTCCTTTTGCTTGTAGTCGTAGTAGGCCAGCTTGAGGCGCACGACCGCCGGGCAAAGGATGTAGGTTTCCGCGCTCATCAGCTTGGGATCCTTGGCTTCGAGCCGCTTGGTTTCCCGCCGCATGAGGTTGGTGACCATGGGGTCGTCGGGGTCGGGCATGGGGAAGTAGCTCACCAGCGCGGTATCGCCCTCGGTGGCGTCGGCGCGCAAGCGCTGGTGTCCGAGCCAAGAGAAGCGCAACTCGTCGAAGTCATTGTGCGCAATCCCCGAGAACATGGTACGCCGGTCGGCGGTGCCTATGGCATCGGACCCTGACCGATAGGCCATCTCGATCTCGCGACTCATACGCATGAGTGCAACCCGCACGGTGTGGGTACGGTCCTGCGCGGCCTCGATGCGCTGCTTGACCTTGGTGGTCTGGGCAAAAGTTCCCCACAGGAGCGAGGTGACGAAGGCCATGAGCGCGAGCGCGAGCATGATCTCGATGAGGGTGAAACCGCCCTGCCTCTGGTCACGCGGGCGAGTGGTCCTTGCCGACCCCACCGTCCTCGCTCCCCCCATGGTCCACGCGGTCCGCGCGGTCCACGCGATCGGTGCGGTCATCACGATCGTCACGGTGGCGGGACGCGGGCTCGGCGCAGGCATGGTCATTTGCTCACTCCCACCGCATTGCTAGTGCGGGTTGCGGTGCCCGTGGCCGTGCTGGTACTGGTCGCGGTGCCCGTCCCGCCCGTGGTGGCCAGGGTGACCGCCGATTCCAGGCGCGACGGATCGGTGAAGAAGGTGACGATCTCGAGCAATTGCTCGGGCTTGCCGGTCTCGCTCCAGAACACCCGCAGCGTGAGCTTGCGCACCGATTCTTGCAACCCCAGCCGGATCGGGTCCATCAATGTCGCCATGAATCCGCCCATGAAACCCGAGAGCGCCTCCATGGGGTTATTCGACAGGGTGGCCTTGCTCGCCTGCTGCTGCATCTTCTGCCCCGCATCAGCCGGCAATTCGATCCGCTCCATATTGGTGTACCAGCGAAAGCTCGGGAATCCCTCCTGGGCAAAGTCGCCCTTGTCCTCGCCGTCCATCTCGACGAAGCCATACTCTTGCAAGCTTTGCTCCATCATGGAGATGTGGGTGCGGGCCAAGAAGGTCGCGGCCGTGATCATGCGCGCATGGTTGGTCACACGCACGTTGCCGGTCACCACCCGCGCGACGATGACCAGGGCCAAGCCCAAAATGGCCATGGCGACCATGACCTCGAGCAAGGAGAACCCTCCCCTCCTCCTCCGCGCCCCACCTACCCGCCAGGTCGCAAACGTGCTCGCAAGCTTGGTCGTGGCCGTGGCCGTGGCCGCGGCAACTCGCGCGCTTACCGCCCAGGTGGCGGCCCTTCGGGCAGCCGACCTCATCTGACCACCGCCTTGCCCTCATCATCCACCTGCCGGCCCAAGTCAGCCTCGACCAGTGCGTTCTTCACCGTTACCCGTCCGGTCAAGGGATGGACGATCAAGCTGTAGACCGTCTCGCCCTTCGTGTCGGAGAGATGGATGACCGCCGCCTCGGCCATGCCCATGGGGAAGAAGTAGAGATAGCCCTTGCCCTCCGACGCGGGTTTGAGCAAGCGCGGGGTGTAGATGTCGGCCAACGCCACGCCGGACTTGAGCACGACGGGCTTGACCGCCAACTCGCGAAAAGCGGAGAAGCGAGCCCGTTTGGCGATGAAGGGCTTGGGCAGGTAGCGTGACGGGATCAGGGAGGAGCCGAAGGAGGCCTCGCGCTCCTCGGCTTCGCGTTTAACCTCCTCCTCCTTGGCGATCCTCTCCACCTCCCTCTTGCGCGACTCAACGGTCTCTTTCCCGGGCGCGAACACGAAGGCGTCGTCGGTAACCTCGGCCCAGTACTTGCCACTGTCGAAATCGAGCACCAGCCGATGCACGCGGCCCGTGGTCGAGGCTCGATCGAACAGGTAGCGAATAGTCCCGGCCAAGTGGGTGGCCGCCGAACGCAGGTCGCTCTTGGCCAGGGAACGCAGGCCCACTACGCTAGCCGTGACCAGCAAGGCCACTAGCCCCATGGCGATCATCACCTCGATCAAGGTGAAGCCGCGCGCGTCTCGGGCCGTCATGAGCAAGGACCTGACGCTGCTACTGTTCCGCCGCCTTGACGTCGTCGGCGGTACCCTCTTGCCCGTCGGGGCCGAGCGAGACGACGTCGACGCTTTCGGTGTTCACCGTGCCGGGGCAGCGGATTATGATCTCGCGGTTCCAGGGATCCTTCTGCCGCTTGGGCAGGTACTTCTGCGCGACCAGATCGTCCAGGCTCTTGGGGCACTCGCTGTTGTCGGCCATGTATTGCACGATCTTGGCCGCGATATCGTTGACCTGCGCCTGCGCCACCTTGCGCTGCCCCTTCTTGAACTGGGCGAAGACGCCCACCCCGACGGCCGACATCACCAAGCCGATCAGGGCGAGCACGATCATGATCTCCAGCATGGTCATGCCCGCATCCCGGCGGCGTTGCTCTCGAACGACGATTTGACCGCCTGCTCGGTCGCCAACCTGTGCTTGCTCGCTTGCCACTCGCTTCATCTGCTTCTCCTTTGTCCAGCTGTGAAAGCCATCCGCCTGAGGCACTACTGCACCATTCCTCCCATGTCGATGATGGGCATGAGAATGGAGAACACGATAAACCCGACCCCCACGGCCATGACCACGATCATGAGAGGCGCCAGGATGGAGGTCAGGCGGCCCACCTCCACCGCGACGTCGCGCTCGTAAGCCGCAGCGACATTCTCGAGCATGGCCTCGAGCTGCCCCGACCGCTCGCCCACCGCGACCATGTGGCACATCATCGCCGGGAACTGTCCCGACTTCTTCAGCGTGGTCGCGATGGATTCACCTTCGCGAATCGCCAACCGTGCGTCCTCGACGACCTTCTCCAGCACCGAGTTGTTGAGCACGCGCTTGACGATGTCGAGCGCGGTCAGCACGGGCACTCCCGACGCCAACATGGTGGCCAAGGTGCGAGCGAAGCGGGCCACGGCAATGAAGCGTATCAACTTGCCCACCAGCACCAGCCGCAGCTTGAGCCGGTCCATGAAGGCGCGTCCCTTGCTCTTCCTCGTCCAGCGGCGGAGCAAGAGCACGGTGAGCACTATGATGGGCAGCACGATCCACCAGTAACCGCCCACGAGGTCGGCGATGAAGACCAGAAGTTGTGTGTTCCAAGGCAGAGCCTTGCCCGAATCGGCAAAAATGGCGGCAATGGGCGGCACCACCACGGTCATCAAGAAGCCCAGCACCAAGCTGCCAACGATGGTCATGAGGATGGGATAGGCCATCGCGCTCGAGACCTTCGCCCGCAATTCGATCTGGGCATCCATGAAGTCGGCCAGGCGGAACAAGACGGCGTCGAGATTGCCCGCGGTTTCCCCCGAGCGCACCATGTTGGTGTAGAGGTCGGAGAAGACCTTAGGATGCGCGGTCATGGCATCGGCCAACGAGCCGCCCTCGTTCACCTTCTGGCGAATGCCGGCCAGGATGAGCTGCAGCTTCTTGTTGTCCGACTGCTCGGCCAGCGCCCCCATGGCCTCGGCCAGCGGAATACCGGCGTGGAGCAGGGTGCCCATCTGCCGCGTGAACACCGACACGTCCTGGGGCTTGACCCGCTCGAACATCCCCTTGAAGTCGACCTCGCGGCGCATGCCCTTGCCGCCACTGCCCCCGCTCGACAGCGCCTGCCGGGCCTGCCGGCCGGACACCACCTCGCGCACCTCGGTGATGAAGACGCTTTCCTTGCGCAGGGTCTGACGCAAGGACTTGGGACCGTCCGATTCCCGGGTGCCCGAGACGGTCTTGCCGCCGGCCGAAAGCCCTTTCCAGGCGTAGACCGGCATGGCCTAATCGCTATCTCCGGTGGTGATCATCATCACCTCGGCAGCACTGGTCATGCCCGCCAGCACTTTGTTCGCCCCGTCCTCGCGCAAAGTGCGCATGCCCGCCTCCACGGCGGCCCGCTTGATGGTACCCGCATCGGCGTTCTTGATGGCGAGCTGCCTTATCTGGTCGTCGATCAGCAAGAGCTCGTAGATGGCGGTCCGGCCCCGGTAGCCCGCGTTCAGGCAGGCCGGGCAGCCGCCCTCGTGGGCCCGATAGAGCATGCCCGGAGCAGGAGGGTCGCCGGAGCCCTTGAAGATGATACGGTGAAAGCTACCCGCGAAGAACTCGTCTGGGTTGATGCCCAGACTGGCCAGGTCGGCCTCGCTCGGCCGGTAAAGCTCGCGGCATTCGCGGCATAGTCGCCGCACCAGGCGCTGGGCCAGGAGCGCCATGAGCGACGAGGCCACCAGGAAGGGCTGCACCCCCAGGTCAACCAGACGCGTGATCGCGCCGGCGGCGTCGTTGGTGTGAATGGTCGACAGCACCAGGTGACCGGTCAGCGAGGCCTGGATAGCAATTTCCGAGGTCTCGAGGTCGCGGATCTCGCCTACCATTATCACGTCGGGATCGTGGCGCAGAAACGAGCGCAAGCCGGTGGCAAAGGTCAAGTCGATCTTCTCGTTCACCGCCACCTGGGAAATCCCGTCGAGCTGGTATTCCACCGGGTCTTCTATGGTGAGGATGTTGAGATCAGGCGAATTGATTTTGGCCAGGCAGGCGTAGAGGGTGGTGGTCTTGCCCGAGCCGGTGGGCCCGGTGACCAGCAGGATGCCGTGCGGCCGGGTGATGAGATCGTTCATCTGCGCCAGGTGGTCGTCGCCGAAGCCGATGTCGGCAAGGTCGTGCAGCACCGCCTCGCGGTCGAGCAAGCGGATGGTGATGCGCTCGCCGCCCTTCGCGGTGGGCGCGGTAGCGACGCGCATGTCGATGTCCTTGCCCGCGATCTTGCGCCGGATGCGTCCGTCCTGGGGCAGGCGCTTTTCCGCGATATTGAGGCCGGCCATGATCTTCACGCGCGAGATAATGGAGGGAATGAACTGGCGCGCCGCCCGCCGGGTCTCGTAAAGCACGCCGTCGATGCGGTAGCGCACGATCACGTCCTTCTCCCCCGGTTCTATGTGGATATCACTGGCCCGTTCCTTGACGGCATTGAACATCAAGGCATTCACCCAGCGAATAATGGGCGCCTCGTCGTTCACATCGAGGATGTCGACCAGCTCTTCCGCGGCGCCTTCGTCACCCTCGCCTTCCCCCTTGCCCAGGTTGCCGGCGTCTTGCTTGCGCCCGTAGATCTGGTTGATTGCCTCCACCAGCTTGGCCCCGGTTAGCAGTACGGGCACGACGACCGCCCCGACCATAGCCCGCACGTCATCCAGCGCGGCCACGTCGAGCGGGTCCGCCGTCCCCACCCACACCGCCTCGCCTTCGCGGCGCAAGGGCATGACTCGGTGCTGCTTCGCGAATGCGATGGGTATCTTGGCCGCCAGCTCCGCATCTATGTCGGCCACCTGAAATTGGGGAAAGAACTGCATGCCCAGCTGCGTACCCAGCGCACGGAGGACCGCCTCCTCCGAGCAAGCGTGAGCCTTGATCAGGAGCTCACCCAGAAGTCCCCCCTCGCTCGCTTGCACGACCAACGCCTGTTCAATCGCCGCCGGGGCAACCGCGCCGGCCTCGAGCAGTATCTCACCTATTCGCTTACGGGCCACGGGCGCTACTCGTCCCGCCGCGTCGACGGACCGCCCTGCGGCGTGCTCGAACCCGGGGCCGGACCCGGGCTCAGCTCGCCCGGCCCGCTGGTCACGGGTTGGTTGCCATCGTTCCCGGCCTTCCCATCGCTCCCCTTCTCGCTGCTCTCGGCCTTGCCGTCCTGACTCCCAGACTTATCATTCTGATCATCGGGCTGATCATCGGGCAGCGCCACCGGCTCGATGGGGACCGACTCGTCGCGCATGTCGCGCTCGCGAATCACACGCAGCTGCTTCTCGTCATCCTCCATGTCGCGAACGCTGCGATTGATCTCCTCGAGCATGCCGCGCTTGCGCCGCAAGTCCATCTCGTACTGATCGATCTTGGCCGTGTCTTCGAGCGAGCTGTAGCGCTCGATGAATTCGCGCCGCTCGCGCAGCTTCTTCTCGGCCACCCGCCGCAGGTCAGACAGGTCGGAGATCACGTAAGGGGTGATGGCGATCAGGATGTTGGACTTCTTGACCGTCTTGGTGGTGCTGCGGAAAAAGAAGCCCAGCACCGGAATGTCGCCCAGCACCGGGACCTTGGTGACGCTCTCACTAACGCGATCCTGCATCAACCCCCCGATCACCACGGTTTGCTGATCCCGCGCCACCACGGTGGTCTTGGCCGACCGTTTGGAGGTGGCCGGCCCCATATTGTTGTAGTTCTGCGATTCGACATCTGAGATCTCTTGATCCACGTCGAGGCGTATGATGTTGCGCTCGTTCACGCTCGGAGTGAGGGTGAGCTTGAGCTCGACCGGCTGGCGCTGCACCGAGGTGAAGGGCATGTAGCCGACTCCCCCGCTGCTATTGGCGCCCAGGGCGGCCGTGGTATTGCCCGGGAAGGGCAGCACCTCGCCGATTGAGATGGTGCCCTCCATATTGTTCATGATCAGGATATGGGGATTGGAGATGATGTTGACGTCGTTGTCCTGCTGCAAGAGTTGCAGGAAAACGCCGAAGGAGGGAATGCTGATGGGCAAGCCCTTGAACAGGGTGCTGTTGCCCAGATCCCCGGTGGTCGGGCCGAACAGCGCGGCGCTGAGGCCGCCCAGGTTGCTCACCAGGGCGGTGGGATTCATGGTGTTGCTGGCATTGAAGCCGCCCAGGGCCAACGATGACTGGCCACTCACCGTTGCCCCCCCCCCGCCGTGGTAGGAGACGCCCACGGTACGGGTCTTGTCGAGCAAGACCTCCATGATGGTGGCGTCGACGAAGATTTGCTTGCGCGGAGCATCTAGCTGCTCGATCACCCGGCGCAACGACTGGTAGTCCTTGTAGGTGGACATGATGAGCAGCGAGTTGGTGGGCGCGTCGAACGAGATGCGGATATCGCTCTCGAAGAGCAAAGCGCTGGGGCTGACCTGCCCGGGGGCCGCGGCCGCGGGCGTCGCCGCGGCGGCTCGGCTGTTCTTGCGGCCCGAGCTGAGCGAGCCCGAGATCTGTACCCCGGTGATCGCGCTCAGCGTCGCCGCCAGCTCATCGCAGTTGGCATTGGCACAGTAGTAGACGTGGAAACGCCCCTCGCTGCCTCGCCCCGCCTCCTCCAGGGGCACATCGAGCTTGTGCACCAGAGCCACCAGCCACTCGTGGGCGCGCTTGTTGGCCACCACGATCAGGCTATTGGTGCGCTCGTCGGGAATGAGCTTGGTGATGCCCATTTCCGTGGATAGCTCGCCCGGCGGACCGAGGACAGGCTTGGGTTGGGCGGGCGCGGCGGCCCCGCCCTGCCGGCGTTGTCCGGTGCCCATCATCTGCACCGGCACGATTTCGGAAATGCGCGAGGCCATGTCGAGCACCGACATGTTCTTGACCCGTATCACCCAGATATGGTCACGGGTGGTCGAGGGGGTATCGAACTGCTTGATGATCTCGACCATGCGCTCGATGCTCTCCGACTGGTCGGTGATGATGAGCGAGGAGCGGTAGGCTATGATGTCGCCCGTCTCGGTCTTGATGCGGTTGAGGACGTTGTTGGTGAAATCCAGCGCGTCGAGGTACTGGACCCTGACCAACTTGGTCACGTAACGCCGGTCGGGGGGGGCGCTCTGGTTGGGGCCCACGATGGGTAGGGGGGTGAAGCGCGCCTTGGCGTTCTCAACCACGCGCAGAAACTTCCCGGTGGGCTCCACGGTGAGCCCCAGCGAATCTAGGGCTGAAAAGAACAGCCGATAGGCTTCCTCGGGGGTGATGAGCTGGGGCGAGATGATGGTCAGTTTCTTGCCCGCCACCGGGACCGAGACGATGAACTGGGTACAGGTGATGCTGGAAATCCAGCCGATGAGGTCCATGACCTCGGTGTCAGGCTTGAGGTTGAGGCGCACGATGCGCTTGCCCGCGGGCAGCTTCTTGCATGAATTGAATTCCTTCTCGCCCGGCAACGTGGCAGCGGCGCTGCCCGCGGCGGCTGCGGCCGCGGGCGCGGCCGGGGTGGCCGCCCCGCCGGGCGGCGGCGGCGGGAGGGGAGCGATGGGCAGCACTCGCCGGGGTGCGGGCCGGGGCGGGAGGGGCGCAGCAGGAGCGGCTTGGGCCAAGGCCCTCGACTCGGCAACGAGGGAGGCCAGCGCGCACGAGAGCAAGACCGCAATGAGTATGCGTTTCATCGGATGGTGTAGTCCTCTGTGATTTTCTGGCTGTTGCGCTCGAGACCGAGCGACAGGTGGCTGGCTGACTTGAGCTTGGCGTAGACCTCGAGGGCCTTTTCCGGGCTGGTTATGTCGAGGCCGTTGATGGATGAGATGATGTCGCCATTCTGCATCCCGATCAGCGCGAACGGCCCATCGGGACGGACCGCGAACAAGCGGAACCCGGCCGCTTTGCCGTCCTTCATCTCGGGCACAATGCGCGCCGATCGCGACAGCAGGGCCATGTTGCCCAACACCGATTCCAGGGTGCTGCGCTGGAGCTCGAATTTGTGCTCGGCGACCTTCTTTATGCCTTTGGCCAAATCGGCGGCGAAGGGATCGGTGTCCTTGTTGACCACGGGCGCGGCGGCCGGAGGGGGCGCCGGGGCTTCGAACAGGTCGATGTATTCCGTCTTGCCTTCGTTATCGAGATAGACCCTGGTCTCCAGAATCTCGATCACGGTGGCGCCGTGGATCTTCCCTCCCACCGGGAAGGCCCCCGTCGACTTCTCCTCCGTATCGCGCATGACGGCGACTGACCATCTCATGCCGTTGGGCGGAGGCGCGTACATGATGGCGAGCAGTGCGAGCGGCAAGGTAGTCTTGGTCTGGACGTCGACCGGGGCTTCATCCGCGGTCCCCGCGAGATCATCGAGAATGGGCGGGCAGACCGAGCAGAAGACGTTGCGGCGCAGGATGGCCGACGGATCCTTATTGAACACCGGCTGGGTTGCGGGCTTCGGCGCCTTGGCCATCGGCGCCGGCAGGGGCACTGCCACGCTCGCCAGCTTCGCGGCCACCGCACCCGCTGCCGCCATGCCGAGAAAGCTGGCGCACAGGGCAACGACGGCCAAATCGACCGCCCAGAGGTACTTGCGCAAGATGGTTTCCACGGCTGTCCTCGGCAAGAGCAACAGCGAGGCCAAGCCCGGGCGAAAATAGGCTAGTGATCTTAGTCACTTGCGCGACCAGGCTCACGCGTCGCCCTGCCAATTTGTCACACGTCTTCGCCCAACCCATTGCGGCTGGGAGAGGGAAGCGCTGGGTCGGGCTCCTCGTCAGCGAGCGCACCGTCCCGGTCCTCCTCCAGGCGACGGTAGATGGTACGCGTTGCGATGCCTAGGAGCTGGGCGCACAAGCGCTTGTCGCCGTTGACATGGTGCAGGGTCGAATGGATCACGCGCCGCTCGATCTCGGCCAGCGGCGTGCCGATGGCAAATGTCACGCTCTTCGCATCCGCAGCGCTGCCGCTCCCGGTGCGCACGTCGACTGGCAGGTCATCGAGCTCCACGGTGGCGCCTCGAGACAGAACCACCGCGCGCTCGATGGTATTCTCCAGCTCGCGCACGTTGCCCGGCCAGGCATAGCGCATCAGGGCCTCTGATGAAGACCGGGAGAAGCCGGAAATGTGCCGGCGGTTGCGCTCGCAGAACAAGCGTAGGAAGTGCTCGGCCAGGAGGGGAATGTCGTCTCTCCGCTCGCGCAGCGGCGTCACGCGCAAGGCGATGACATTCAGCCGGTAGTATAGGTCCTCGCGGAAGCGCCCTTCCTTGACGGCAAGTCGCAGATCCTGATTGGTGGCCGCCACCAGGCGCAGGTCGACCTTGGTGGTCCGGCCACCCAGCCGCTCCACCTCGCTCTCTTGCAAAACCCGCAGAAGCTTGACCTGTACGTGACTCGGAATTTCGCCGATCTCGTCGAGGAACAGCGTGCCCCCGTCGGCCTGCAGGAACCGACCATCGTGACGCTGCACTGCGCCGGTGAAGGCCCCGCGCTCGTAACCGAAAAGCTCGGCCTCCAGGATGGTTTCCGGTAGCGCCGCGCAATTGACGGGTATGAAAGGACCGTCCGCGCGCTGCGAGGCACGGTGAATTGCCCGCGCAATCAGCTCCTTGCCCGTGCCCGATTCCCCGAGCAGCAGCACGGTTGCCATCGAAGGCGCCGCTTGCATCACAGTGTCCATCAAGCGGCGCCACGGCAAGGACTGGCCGATCACGGCGCGGTGGCGCTCGGCCTCGAGCTGGGCGCGCAGCGCACGGTTTTCTTGCACGAGATTGCGCTTCTCGAGGGCTTTGGTCACCGCCCGTACCACGTGCGCGCGCTTGAGCGGTTTGGTCACGAAGTCGTACGCCCCGTGGCGCATCGCATCCACAGCGTTTTCGACCGTTCCGTAGGCCGTCATCAGAATAGTCTCCGTTTCTGGTGACACGCTGCGACTGGCCTTGAGCAGATCGAGGCCCGACATCCCCGGCATAACTAGATCAGTCAACAGAACCGAGACGGGCTCGTGGCGCAAGAGCTCGAGCGCCTCGGCGCCACTCTTGGCCGTCAGCACGCGCAGCGATTCCTTCTCGAAGATCTTGGCCAGAGGCTCGACGATACCGGGCTCGTCATCCACGACCAAAATCGTGGGCGGACCCTCGCCCGTGGGGGGCGATGCCTCTGATGGTCTCCCGGCATCGAGCTTCGTCACTGTGTCACGTCCGGCTTGCGGTAGCGCTTGCCCTGCCGCCTCTTCAACCCCGATGCCAGGGCGAGACCACCCCTTAGCATGCGAAAATCGTTCGAAATCCTCACCTTGCCCGCCAGGGCCTGCGATTCACCGCGCAACATATCTGCCATTCTGTCACAAACCTCGCCTCCATGCCCAACCCCGCGCCATAATGGCAAGAGAGTTGATCCCGTGACCTGCTGACTCGCTGACCAGCTGCCCCGCTCACCCGCTCGCCCGCTGACTCTCGCAAAACTTGACCCGGGACAAATGTTCCGTACCATACGTATGTTCAGTATAAACTCATAGGAGCACGCATGGCTCACCTGACCATCGTACGCGACGAAGAGACAGCAAGCGAGCTAACCGAGCGGCAGCGCCACGTGCTCGATTTCATCAGCGATTCGATTCGCAAGCGCGGCTATCCCCCGACCCTGCGCGAAATCGGCAGCCACTTTGGTATCCGCTCCACCAATGGCGTCAACGACCACCTGCGCGCCCTGGAGAAGAAGGGCTTCTTGCACCGAGAAGACCTGAAGTCGCGCGCCCTGCGACCGCTACTGCGGGACGAGGACTTCGTCGAGATTCCCCTGCTCGGCAAGGTCGCGGCCGGACAGCCCTTGCTCGCCTTCCAGAAGCACGAAGACACGGTCAAGATCGATCGCTTCTTCATCGGGCAAAGTCGAGAGGTGTTCGCTCTGCGGGTGAAGGGAGACTCCATGATCGAAGCCGGCATTTTCGACGGCGACTACGTCTTCATCCGCAAGCAACTGCAGGCCTCGCCGGGCGAGGTCGTGGTGGCCATGATCGACGAAGAAGCCACTGTCAAGCGGTATTACCCCGAAGGCGACACCATACGCTTTCAGCCCGCCAACGCCACCATGGCGCCCATCATCGTGCGCAAGCGTGACTTCCGCAGCGTCAATCTACTCGGCGTGGTAATCGGGGTCTATCGCAAGCTGGCCTAACGCCAGATTGGCCTCGGCTTCCCGTACGACATGGTCGACATGGCCGAGCCGACCGTGCTCGGCGCCCAGCGTCTCCGGCGCCTCCGGCGCCCCCAGGTAGCGATAGAAGACGGCGTGGCCGGCGTAGATTAGCGGCGTGAGCAAAACCGCCATGACCAGCTTGCCTACGTAGTTGTTGGCGGCATTGCTCATGATGTAGCCAAGCGGACGGGCGCCGACCAGGAAAACGAAGCTCACCGAGATGCTGTCGATAGCCTGGGAGAATACCGTCGACCCGGTCGAGCGCAGCCAGAGCAGCCGTTCACCGGTCAGGCGGCGCAGGACTCCGAATACCGAGATGTCGAGCAACTGGCCGACCAGGTAGGCGCAAAGTGACGCAACATACAAGCGGGCCGAGGTGCCGAAGGCGCTGCGGAATACCAGATCGGAAATCGGTGACTCGCCCGTGGTGGGAAGGATGAGGGCAAGATTGATCACCGACCATACGAAGATCGCAGCGACCAGGCCAGCGTAGGTCAGGAGCTGCGCACCCCTCTTGCCATAGAACTCGTTCACCACGTCGGTGAGAACGAAGGTCAACGGGAAAGGGATGATCCCGGCGGAAAGGCTATGGCCGGCAAAGACAAAGAATTTGCCTCCGATGAAGTCACCCGCTATCAATGCCGCCACGAAGAGCGCGGCCAGAAAGACATAGACGCGTTGCGATCGCTGCAAGATTGCCCCGACGGTTGGATGTGCATACCGGGACGGAGTTTCGTTAGCTCAGCCATTGTCACTCCCCTGGCCGTTGCCCCAAGACCGCCTGGCAACGCCCAACCGTGGCAGCCACCAGGCGGCTACCAGCGAGCCACCAGGCGGCTACCGGCCGGCTATCTGGCTGCTGCGGGAGGCTGTCGGCTCACTCGCTATCGCCATCGCCACGACCACGATCACCCTCGACTCCTGCCCGCGCCGAGCGGGCCTGGAAGAAGAGAGCCTCTGCGTCGCCCGGGGCCAGCTCGAGCAATATCGCACAGGCATCCCCTACGTCGTCGGCCAGCTCGGCGCAATCGGCCATCAGACGAATCAGCACCCGCAAGAGAGCTTTGCCCTGGGCGGGCCGGCTTTCGCGCAAGCGCCGCCGCAAAATCTCGACCACAGCTCTCGGATCGCCCATCGCTCGGGCCACCCGCTCGAGCGCTTCCAGCACCCGCGCCTCAGCCGGATCCAAACCCAGAGCCACGTCCAGCAAGGCAGCCGCCTGGGCTAGCCGGGCCGGGTCACGCTCGGCTAGCGCGGCGTCATCGAGCAGGCGACTGAGCTGCTCCGGCAAAACGCCGGCGCAGCCGTCGCCGGCAGCTCCCCCTGCCGCCGACAGGATTTCGCCCCATCGCCCAGCTAGAGCCAGCTCCCCCACCCGAGCACGCGCCGCCTGGCCCATCCCGACGCGTTTCGCCAGGGCACCCTCGAGATGAGCCAGGGCGCGGCTGTTCTGACGGGCGCGCCCGCAATGCAACGCAGCGGCCAGCAAGGCGCAGCTCTGCTCTTCTCGCCTGCCCTGCGCCGCAAATAGCTCAGCCAGCCGCTCGAAGCAGGCTCCCGCCTCGGCTGCCTCTCCACGCTCACTCGCCACCACGGCCAGGGCCAAAAGCGCAGGGGCGAAGGTTGGCCACTCGGCCAGCGCCGATTGGGCCACTTGGCCAGCCTCGGCCAAGGTGCCGGAGTCGGCAGTCAAGACCTGCAGCAGGCGCTGAGTGCCAACCTTGTCCTGTGCCTCGACCGGGGCCAGGGCACGGAGGTCAGTTAGCGCTGCCGCAACATCGCCCACCGCCAGCGCCGCTTCGACCCTCGACGCGCGGGTCGCGAAGTCGCGCATCACCCGCTGCTTGAGCACGTCATCGTGGGCGAGCTGGTCGAGCTGGCCGAGCTGGTCGAGCGCGCCATCCCTCACCTCGGTCGGCCCTAGCACCAGGTGGAGCCGATCGGTACCGGGCAAGCCCCCTATGGAGCGAATACGAACCTGTGCGCGGTCCGGTAAGCGCCAGCCATTCATCGGCAGCAGGGCTAGCAAAGCCAGCTCGCCCACCTCGACACGGATCTCGCTGGCGCTGACAATGCTGACCAAGGGAAGTGGGCGCTCGCCTTCGTCGCCACTGACAGGGGTTTGCCCCCCGAGCGCGGAAAAGATGGCGAGGCCGACCAGGGGCGCCGGAACCGGCAAGAATCCGTAGACCTGCACATCATGCAGGCACAGGCAGGCGGACCGCGGTGGCAAAGGCGAGATGACTGCGGCTGCCGTCATCTCCGCCTCGCGACCGCCAATGACAGCCCGTGCGGCAAGGCCGAGCCGGGCGCCGTCGATGAAAATGCGCGGCTCGAATATGCCGAAGGCACCCAGCGCGGCGGGCGATAGCCACCCTGCCAGATCCTGGGCACCCAGCCCGAGCGCGAGCTGATGCAGGGAAAGACGGTATTTGCGGAAGCGCGCAACCCCGCCGGAAAGATCGCAGGGAAAGCGCAGATTCGGGACATCGAGCTCGAGCACATCGACGTGGCCCAGGCCGGCAAAGTCGCGATCGCGAAGACTCAACCGGCCTCGCCCCTGGGCGAAGGTGAGGGCAAGGCCGAGGGCAGAAGGCATGGGACTAGCTCGACTGCCCGTAGAACCAGCGCATGCGACGACCCGCGAAGTAGGCCAGAAGCATCACGCTGAGCGCCATCCCCAGGACACAGAGCGCTGCCGGTCCACCGATGAGGAAGAGCCCGGCCTGTTCCGCGACAAGATCCGCGGCGGGGGCCGGCCGCCCGAGACGGAGCGCGTCCTCGGCCAGGGCCTCCACCAGCCTCGGCACGATCCAAGGCAAGGCTCTGCGCACCCAGAACACCACGAACGCGGCATTGCCGGTAGAAGCTGCCAGCCCTAGCCAGCCCGCGAAGAGACAAGCGCGGCGGCCGCGCGTATCTCTCGACCAGATGGCCGCAACCGCGAAAAGATAAGCCAGCCCGACCGCGAGGCGCACCAGCGTGTGCAAGGCCATGACCCGAGGCCGATGGCGGAAGAGCTCGTTGTCCAGCACCACTTGCGCGCGCAACAGAGTGTCCTGCTGGGGATCGCGGCTGCCGTCCAAGAGCAGCATCTGAGGCTTTCCCGTCGCAAGACGATAGATATCGTCGATACCACCCAGGAACAGACGTGCCCCGAGCAAGAACATCAAGATGGTGAAGAACCGCATCCAGCGCGGTCGAGGCTGCCGGCCCGTCCCGGGCCCGCGACCGCCTCCCGGCTGATCTAGCTCGCGGCGACCGAACATCAATAGAGCGGAGGCGAGCAGGGCTCGTACGCGATGGCGCCCTCCGGACCACCTTCGTAGCGGAGCAAGTCGGTGTTGACTTCTATGCGCTTGGCATCGCGCGCGGCCCGACAACGATCGAGGGCCCATTCCATGACGACCGCTCCTCCCTTGCGTTTGGCAGCATCCTCGACCAGACCGATTTGGTTCTTCTCGTACTCGGCTAGATCGGGCTGCTTGCGCTCTTTCAGCTTGACCACGATAAGGCTACCCAGCTCTTCGATGGGACCGGCCACCGGCGTCTCCTTGCTCAGCTTGAAGATCGCATCGGCAAGCAGAGGCGCCTTGCCCACTCCTGCCACGGTTGCGCCATGGCGGGAGAATAGACCGGTCTCTTGCGCTTCCACAGGCGGTGCCGCCTTGGCTGGCCTTGGGCTGGCTTCTTCCACGGCAGGATAGAGATCCTTAAGGGTCTTGTCAGGAGAGGCCTTTATCTTGGCCAGCGCAGCGTCGGCCTCGGCCTTGGCCTCCGCCTTGCTCTTATCCGCGCGCAGCTCGCCCTCGGCCAGCTCGAGCTTGGCCGCGGCGAAAGCCACCGACCCCTCCCGCGTTCCCTCGGCGACCGCGATCACGTAGCCGGCGGGGGTCTTGACCGGCCCCACCACCTCGCCATCCTTGGCCTTGGCGATTTTGGCGTCCACCGCCGGATTGAGACTGGCCCCCCCCGACCGCTGCCACCCCAGGTCCCCGCCTCGCGCCTTGCTTTGCGCATCATCGGACGCCGCCTTGGCTACCTTGGCAAAGGTCTCGCCCTTGGCAATGCGGGCCACCAGGGCCTCGGCCCTTTTTGCCGCGTCACCGTCGCTCGCCGCAGTCGAGCCCACCGCCTTGACCAAGATCTGGCGCAGGTGCCGCTGCTTGGGCTGGTTCTCATAGAAAGCGGCCTTGCGCTCGTCGTAGAGCTTTTGCAGAGCACTCTCGTGCGTCGAAGCGTAGTGGCCGATCTCTTCCGGCTTCAGCTCGAGCTCACTTTCGTAGCGATGCACGGGAAAACGCAGGAACTCCACATTGACCTGATCCGCTTGCCTCACCCACTCTTCCTTGACCTCGCTGGGGGACACCGCGACCCCTTCGCGCAGGGCGTCCCGCATCTTGGCGGCCAGCAGCTCGCGCCGTTGCTCCTCAATGAAGGATCGCGGCGTCATGCCCATCTGATACTGGACGAACTTGCGAAAGTGCTCGTACGAAAACTTCCCGTCCTCATCGAAGATGGCGGCCTTTTGCTCCCGGCCCAAACCCATGATCTTCGAATCGGCCAAAAAGTCCTCGACTGCCTCGTCAGTGACCCGGAAGCCTGCGCGCTCGGCCTCACTCGCCAGGATCTCGCGATCGATGAGCATGTCCATGACCGTCTCGTGCAGCCGCATCATCTTAGCCCGCTGCGGCGGAATGTTCTGGGCTCCCACCATCATGAGCGCATACATGTAGTCCTGCCTGCTCAGAAGGTGTCCATTCACCCTAGCACCATCGATCCCGCTCTGGACGTTGCGGCCCCGATTGCAACCGCCGGGCGATTGGGGCCCGAAGTTGATGATAAAAACTGCGATCACGATGCCGAACAGCACGTAGATGAGCAGCGATCGCGACTGTTGACGCATTTGCTCGAGCATGGACTAGGTCCCTTGGTTGTCTTTCTCTGAAGGTCCTCACTGCCGCGAAAGACGGTCCTTCTCCCGCGAAAGGTGCAGCAATCTAACACGGACTTGCGAATTAGGCAGGCGTAATGCGATGGCCGCTCGGGTCACCGCTGCTGGCCCTTCCGGCTAGCCGACGCCGACATGGAACCCAGAAACCGGGAACCGAAGAACCGGGTACCCAGGGCAGGGAGCCGACGGCCCGCGCCTGCAGCCAAACTCCTCTACATGTGCCCGGACGGCAAAGATCTGTCGTAGCGGATCTTGGACCTGTGTGATAATGAGAGGGCGTCTCAGGGCAAACGCGTACGCGCGCTCCGTGTAACACATGCTGCTCGACTGGGTCTACGGGCTCTTTTCAAATGATCTCGCCATCGATCTCGGCACGGCGACGACGCTCACGTTTGTCCGAGGCAAGGGCATCGTCTCCAACGAGCCTTCGGTAGTGGCGGTGCAGCGCTCGGGCAACGGCACCAAGAAGGTGCTGGCCGTGGGCAAGCAGGCCAAGGAGATGCTGGGCCGTACTCCCGGCAATATAGCCGCCGTTCGCCCGATGAAGGACGGCGTTATCGCCGACTTCGAGGTGACCGAGGCCATGCTCCGGTACTTCATAACCCGGGTGCACAACCGGCAAACCTTGGTCAAGCCGCGCATCATCATCGGGGTGCCCTCGGGTATCACCGAGGTGGAGAAGCGGGCCGTGCGCGATTCCGCCCTAGCCGCCGGGGCGCGCGAGGTGTATCTCGTCGAAGAGCCGATGGCCGCGGCAATCGGCGCCGGCTTGCCCGTGACCGAGCCGTCGGGCAACATGATTGTCGACATCGGCGGGGGGACCACGGAGGTGGCGGTCATCTCCCTCTCGGGCATAGTCGCCGCGCGTTCGATCAGGGTCGCGGGCGACAAGCTGGACGAAGCCGTCGTCGCTTACATACGGCGCAAGTACAGCCTGCTCATCGGCGAGCGCACCGCCGAGCTCGTGAAGAAGCAAATCGGCAACGCATACAAGCTGGACGAGGTCGAGACGATGGAGATCAAGGGGCGCGACCTCATCGCGGGCGTGCCCAAGACCATATCGGTCAGCAGCGACGAGATTCGCGAGGCGCTGGCCGAGCCGGTGGGCGCCATCGTCGAAGCCGTCAAGTCGGTGCTCGAACGGACGCCACCCGAGCTGGCGGCCGACATCGTCGATCGCGGCATCGTGCTCACGGGCGGCGGCTCGCTCTTGCGTAATCTCGACGTGCTCTTACGCGAGGAGACCGGCCTGCCGGTGATGGTTTCCGATTCCCCCGAATGTGCCGTGGTTCTGGGTACGGGCCGCGCTCTGGATGAGCTGGCGCTGCTCAAAGAAGTCGCCCTACCCTGATTAAGCTGGCCGTGGCGGTTTGCTGTGGATTGCCCAGCCGCGCGGCCTTAGATTCGCTGTCGGCAAATGTTCCCCACCGGCCACAGACAGAAAGTGCGCGAGGTCGTGATCGTGGCCGCGGCTTTCGTGGTCTCGCTGTTCCTGCTGCGGCAAAGCGCGCGCTCGCCCGAGTACCTGTCACCTCTAGACCGTGGCATCTTGACCCTGGTCTCACCGGTGCAGTCGGCCTTCGCTACCCTCGCGCGCAGCCTCGGCCGCTTTGCCGGCCGCTACGTCGACCTGGTCCACGTGCGCGCCGAGAACGAAGGGTTACGCATCGAGAATGGGCGCCTGCGCAGCGAGCTCTTGCAGGCCAAGCGCGATGCTGCCGAGAGCGTCCGCTACCAACACTTGCTCGGTTTGCGCGACGCCGTCACAGCGGAAACTCTGGTGGCACGCGTAATAGCCATAGACGTATCCCCTTACTTTCGCGTGGCCCGCATCCAGCTCGACC
Source organism: uncultured delta proteobacterium (assembly GCA_963849735.1). Classification (GTDB taxonomy): domain Bacteria; phylum Myxococcota_A; class Polyangia; order Fen-1088; family Fen-1088; genus Fen-1118. The sequence goes on along the minus strand of CAWKJE010000042.1, from coordinate 215,748 downwards.
GCGGCGAAGGTCTAGTGCAGCGAGGCATGCCGGTGATCACCAGCGAAGGGGTGGTCGGTCGCATCAACCGCACCTCGGGCGAAACCTCGGATATCCTGCTCGCCGTCGACCCGCGCTCCGCCATCGACGTGGTCCTGCCCCGCACCGGCGGCCGCGGCATCCTCAAGGGGAAGCCAGGCGAGAATGGCTATCGCTGCGCCATAGAGTATCTCATGCAGGGTGAGCAGGCCCGGGATGGTGACGTGGTCGCGACCAGCGGCCTGGGGGGGTTCCCTCGCGACTTGCCGGTGGGCCGGGTGAGCAAGCTGGTGAAAAACTCAGCCGGTCTCACCCAGGACATCGAGGTCACCCCCGATGTCGACTTCGGTCGTCTGTCCGAAGTCCTGGTAGTGGTAGCTCCTCCGCCTTCGGCAGATCCCGAAGCGGGCAAGAAGCCCTTGCAATCCTCCCACGGCTTGACGGTATATCGCTGATGCGCTCGCTCGCCACCCTCGTAGTAGGCCTGCTGCTCCTCCTCTTGCAATCGACGGTCATGGAGTTTGCGCCCGTGCACCTGGTCACTCCCAGCCTGGGCTTGCTCATGGTGGTCTACGTGGGCATGGCGCCGCTGAAATGGACGCCAAGCTCTGCTGCGCTGGTGGGCTTCTGCATGGGCTACCTCTTCGATCTGGTCTCCGGCGCACCCCGCGGAGTGCATGCCTTTGTATTCCTGGCGATGGCGCTCACCGCGCGCGCCGTGGCCTGGCGTCTGGCGGTGCGCGGTCTTGTCCTCAAGGCGGCGACCGCGTTCGTGGCCAGCCTGGTGGCGGCCTTTCTCATCGTGGTGGTGCGCGCGCAGATCAGTCCCGAGACCGGCTACGGCGGTCTCCGCCAGGCACCCCTCGAGGGCCTGCTAACCGCCGCACTCGGACCACCGGTGCTGTGGCTGCTCGCCCGTCTTGATGGTCGCCTGGACCCGGCCTTATTGCGCGTGGGCCTGGCGCGCCGGCGCGCGCGGGCGCTCGGGCAGGGCATGCCACAGCGCTGAGGAGGGTTCTCTTGTCGCTGATGGAGATCGCAGGACAGGACGCCGAGCTCCCCGAGATCCGCCGGCGCAGCCGATATCTGTCCGCGGGCGTGGCCCTGGTCTTCGTCGGGCTAGCCGCGCGTCTCTTTTACTTGCAGATCGTCGAAGGCGACAACTTCTATCGCCTCACCGCGGAGAACATCATCCGCACCGTCCCCTTGCTGGCCCAGCGGGGACAGATTCGCGATCGCAAAGGCCGGGTGCTGGCCACCATGGTGCCCTCCTACAACATCGAGGTATTACCCTCCCAAGTCACGCGGGATTCATACGAGCGCCTGCGCGCGCTGCTCGGCCCCGACCTCGAGCACTTCCCCACCTGGGAAGCCATCAAGGCCGAGGGCACCAAGGGCCGGGATCGCACCCTGGTGGTGGCCGAGAACGTGAGCCGCGACATCATGGCGCAGATCGAGACCTCGCTCGACAAACCGGGGATTCACATCGTCTCGGTGCCGCGCCGGCAATATCCTTATGGGGCCACCGCCGCCCATGCCATCGGCTACTTGAACGAAGTGTCGGCAGACGAGCTCAAGACCCGCAAGGATGACGGCTACCAAGCCGGCGACAACATCGGTCGCACCGGCATCGAGCGTCAATTCGAGCCCTACCTGCGCGGCAAGAAGGGCTTCGAAAAGGTCGTGGTCAACCGGCGCGGCTTGCGCCGCACCGACGTGCGCATCGCTGACCTGGTGACCGACGGCCCCGTCGAGCAACCGCCCGCGCCCGGCAACAACGTAGTCCTGAGCCTGGACCTGGATCTGCAGCGCATTGTCGAGCGCGCCTTGCGTTCGGCGCGGTCGGCGGCCGCAGTGGTGGTCGATGTCACCACCGGGCGCATCTTGGCCATGGCCTCCAAGCCCGCCTTCGACCTCAACATGATGTCGGGGGGCGCCTCGTCGGAGAATATGGCGCGCGCGCTGAGCGACCGTCTGCGCCCCTTCCGCGACAAGGTCTTGGCCGACACCTACAACCCTGGCTCGACCTTCAAAGCCGTCACGGCACTATCTGGCCTAGAGGAAAAGGTCATCGTTCCGGAGGACAAGGTCAAGTGCAATGGCTTCATCAGGCTGGGCAGGCGCCGCTTCCGCTGCACCAAGGCCCACAAGACGGTGAACCTCTACGACGCTATCGTGCAAAGCTGCAACGTCTTCTTCTACGACCTGGGCGGCCGGCCCGGCATGATGAACCGCATGGCCAAATATGCCACCGACTTCGGGCTCGGGGCGCCGACCGGCCTCGGCCTCAACGGCGAACAGGGCGGGTTCATCCCAACCGAAGAGTGGCACCGCGCCCAGGCGGCGGCCGATCCGAAGAACGAAGGATTTTCGATCGGTCACGCGCTCAACACCGCCATCGGCGAAGGCGCGGTCCGGGTCACGGTCTTGCAGATGGCGCTGCTCTATGCCGCCATCGCCACCGAGGGCAGGTTGTGGCTTCCGCAAATCGTCGAACGGGTCGAATCGCCGACCGGACAAACCATCGAAGAGTTTCCGCCCCGTCTGCGCCGCGAGGTCCAGGTGGCACCCGAGTCGCTGGCCTTCCTGCGTCGCGCGCTATACGGGGTGGTCTACGACTCGAAGGGAACTGCCTACAAGGCCCGCCCCAGCCGCGTCGAGATCGCGGGCAAGACCGGTACCGCCCAGGTATTCCAGGGCGGCCGGCGCGGCGGCGACGAACCGCCCTTGCCTTATGAACGCGTTGATCACGCGTGGTTCGCGGGTTTCGCCCCCGCGGCCAAGCCGCGCATAGCCTTTGCCGTGCTGGTCGAGCACGGGGGACACGGCGGATCGGTGGCCGCCCCGGTGGCGGCCGAGATCGTGGAAAGCTACTTTGACACGGTGGTCCCACCGGAAGAGCGTAATCCCCCCAAAGTGGCGCGCGCGGGCGAGCGCCGTCTGAGCGCCAGCCCGGAAAGGCCCCTGGGCCAGACCGCGGGAAGGGCGGGAAAGGCGGAATGAAGTAATGCCCAAGGTCTCGTGGCGGAAGCTCCGGTTCCGATTCGACTGGACCTTGACGGTCGCGGCGGCGGTTTGTTGTGCCCTGGGCCTGCTCAACCTATGGAGCGCCGTGCGCGAGCGGCAATTCAACCTCTTCGCGCAACAGCTTTCCTGGTTGGCGGGCGGAGCGGTCATTTTTCTGGCGGTGGCCAGCTTCGACTACCGCATCATCTCCCGCCTGGGCTACCTGCTCTACGGAGCGGGCATCGCGCTCTTGGTTGCCGTGCTCGTACACGGCAAAGTGGTGAGCGGCTCGCGGCGATGGTTCGACCTGGGAGCATTCCACCTGCAGCCCTCCGAGCTGATGAAGGTGCTCACCATCATCGCGCTCGCCAAGTACATTCATGATACGCCTGCTCTGGACGGACGCACATTGCGCCATATTTTGGTACCCCTTTTCCTCGCCGGACTGCCGATCCTGCTCGTGGCAGCGCAGCCCGACCTCGGCACCGCGCTCATCATCGGCCTAATCTCGGCCACGGTCGTGGTCATCGCCCGCCTGCGCATGAAGACCCTGGGTGGCATCATCGGAGCCGGTGTGCTGGCCCTGGCGCCGCTTTGGGAATACGCCCTGCACGATTACCAGCGTAACCGCATTCTCGCCTTCATCAACCCGGCCCTCGACCCGGCCACCGCCTGGCAACCCCGCCAGGCCATGAACGCCGTGGGCTCGGGTCGCTTCATCGGCAAGGGCTTCCTGCAAGGCACGCAAATCCGCCTACGCTCCCTGCCAGCCCTGTGGACCGACTTCCCGTTCGCGGTATGGGCAGAGGAATGGGGCTTCATCGGCTGCGCCGCAGTGCTCATCGCCTACTCCCTGCTCGTGCTCTGGGTGCTCAAGATCGGCCACAAGTCGCGCGATCGCTTCGGCATTACCGTGTGTGTCGGGGTGGCCGCGATGCTGTTCTGGCAAGTCACCGTTAATATCGGAATGGTGACTGGCGTGCTGCCCGTAGTGGGGGTGACGTTGCCGCTCATAAGCTACGGGGGCTCGAGCGCCCTCACCGTCATGCTCGCCCTCGGTCTCGTGATGAATGTCTCGGTCCGGCGCTTTACCTATTAAAGGTTGGGTTGGGCGCGCGCGGGCGACAGATTTCTGACGCCCCTGCCGCAGCGGCGACGCAATCTGCCTTTGCGGCCCGCTGTCAAAGCGCAAGAGGCGGAGTTATGATTAGGCCCGTCAAGGGTTGCCGCCTTACGGCGGCAGCTCTGGCTACCCGATAGCAGACTACCCGATAGAACCTACGGTGCTCCGATGGTGGCATCTCCATGCTAGTCGACTCTGACGCCGATCGCTTGGTCGGTGTAGTGCTGGGCGACACCTATCGACTGATCGGGCGCATCGGATCAGGGGGTATGGGCGCGGTGTACGAAGCTCATCACCTGCGGCTGCAGAGGCGGGTTGCCGTGAAGGTGATGACGCATGTTCGGAATATCAGCCGCGAGGAGGCGCTGGCGCGCTTCGAGCGCGAGGCCGTCATCGTCTCGCGCCTGGGCCATCCTCACCTGGTCAACGTGCTCGATTTCGGCATGTCGGGCGATGGCCAGCCCTACCTCGTGATGGAATTCCTCGAGGGCGAGGACCTCGACCGCCGGATTCAGCGCATGGGCTCGGTGCCCTTGCCACAAGCCGTGCGGATCACGCGCCAGATTGCCGCGGCGGTGGCCACGGTACACGCCAAGGGCATCGTCCATCGCGACCTGAAACCGGCCAACGTATTCCTGGTTCAGGTGCCCGGAGAACCCGACTTCGTCAAGGTGCTCGACTTCGGCATGTCCAAGGCCAGGGCGGCCGGCGCCAAGCTGACCCTTGACTCGACCGCGGTGGGGACGCCGGCCTACATGTCCCCCGAACAGGTGTCGGGGCCGAGCGACCTGGTCGACCACCGGACCGACCAATGGGCTCTGGCCTGCATCGTGTGGGAGATGCTGGCCGGACACGCGCCCTTCTCGGGCGACGATCCCAACGCCATCTTTTACCAGCTTACCCATTCGCCTCCGCCCCCCATAACGGAGTACGTTGCCAACCTACCCGCTCCCGTCGAGCCTGTCCTCCTGCGTGCGCTCTCCAAGCGCCCGGGCGATCGCTACCCTTCGATCCGTGTGTTCGCTCGCGCCCTGGAATCCGCCGCCATCGGCAGCTGGGCCGAGATCACGCTCCTGCAATCGGATCCCACCACCGCGGTGGCGTGGTCCGACCTGACCAAGCTCAAGATCGCGGTCGCGATCCGCCCATTGCTTGCGGGGATGGACCACTTGAGAACCAGGTTCTCCGCCTTCATTGCGCGCCGATGGCAGAAAATTCCGGCGGTGGCGCGCGAGAAGCGCCACGTGGGTGGCATGAAGAGGGCAGCCCTCGCGGCCGCCGCCGCCGCCTTCGGCTGCGCCACGGCCGGGCTGATCCTGGCCAGCCACCACCAAGCCGCCCGGGCATCCCGCCCCGTATCCTCGGCAAGTGCCGCACCCGCCCCGGCGGCGGGTCGGCCGCCCGTGACCCTCCTACCGGTTGCGCCCGGCAGAGTCGGCGACGCTACCGCCGACCCGTCCCCGCCAACCCCGCGGCCCGGCCCCGACAAACCAGTATTGGCGCGCTCCTCTAGCAGCGCGCTCGACGGAGTCGCCCTGCCTCGCTCCGGCGGCAGGGCCGCGGATGCGTCCACGACCAGCGCGGGCGAAAAGGCTGCAAAGCCGGTGCGCACGCCCGGCCGCCGCGGCAGTCGGGCTAGCCGCCGTGTGCAGCAGCTACGGCTCGAGGATTTCTAGCCCGAGCTCGGCTGGCGGCCAGGGCAATCATCTGCACCACCGTGATACCGACGAGGCAGCTCGAGTAGTAATAGGTGGGGAAGGTCTGATGCCAACCGCGCAGGATCACCCACGCGCCGGCCCAAGACCGCCAGCCGGAGAAGAAGACGTAGCCGGCGAAGCCGGTGAAGAGCATGAACGCCGTCCCCAGCGCGCCTTGCGGCTGCTCCAGCTCGGGCGCAAAGAAGAGGAGCGGCACGCACAGCACCAGGTAGTAGTAGTAGGTGGCCACGCTCAGCAAGAAGACGAAGACAAAGCCGTAGGCCAGGGCTTCGTGCTCGGCGAGCCCGCGCAGGAAATAGAGCGCCGGCAGCAGCAACAACGCCACCGCCGCCAGCATGGCCGGACTCCAGGCTGCGGCTGCCCCCAAGTGCGCGTGTCTCGTCGGCACTCCCGCGCTGAACCCGGCTGCGAGAACCGTGCGCAGGCCCACATCCCAGTCGCTGCCTCCGGCGTAGTGCAAACTGATCTTCTCGGCCCACTCGCGCCAAATAGCCCAGCCGCCGAAACGCAGGCACGATGCCAGGCCGACGAGCACCACCGTCGCGACGCAGGCCGCGAGCAGAGCCAGCCATGGCCGATGTAGCCGCCGGTCGCATAGCCCGTGCCGCGCGAGCAGCACCACCGGTACCAGCAAGAACAGCACGGGGAATACCCGCGAGAGTATCGCCCACCCCAGACACACGCCGGCTAGGACGAAATGGTGCTTCTTGACCGCGCACACCGCGAGCACCGTGCCCATGGCAAAATCGGTACGCAAGAGCGCGCCTTTGAGGTGGCCCCACGACATCAGGTAATGCGTACCGACGAAGATCACCAGCACGAAGGCCGTGCGCCAACCAAACGCCCAGGCCACGACGAGAACGCTGGTAAGGAGCAGCGCGGGATCGAGGAGCAGCATCAGCCAGCGCTCTAGCGGCGCCCGCACCGACAAGTGCCGCGTTACCAGGTCACCCAGGACGAACGACCACGCGGGCGTGCCGTTGTACCCGTGATCCACGAGCAGCAGACTCCAACGTGCGGGCGGCAACTGCTGCCTGAACCAGGTGACGTCGGCCACGAAGTCCGACCAACGTTGCGGGCTGAAAGCATTGCGGTAGCGCTGGGGCTCACGCAGCACCGCGGCGGTCGGACCGAGCTCGGCCGTGGCCAGATCGCGAATCGCCCCCTGCGGATTGTGGTAGCGCGCGCCCGCTTCGGCATCGGCGAGCAGGGTGGCACCGTAGAGTTTGGTGTATCCGAGCTCGGGCGCGTACTTGCTGCCCAGATAGTAGTGGTAGAAATCCCACTCGTTGAGATAGGTGCCGTAGCGAAAGAGACCAAAATCCAGGTACACCGCCACCGACAGCAAAGCCGAGCCGCCCAGAACCGCGATCAGGATCGTGTGCGCAACCCGCCGCGCGCGCGCGCTGAGTCGGGGAGCGAGCCGCGCCAGGACCGCGTACCCGAGGCAAGCCAATATGGCAACCCAGATCAAAGCTCGCGTCATGGCCCAGCCGTGCTCGGGTGCCCAAGAATCGGGCAGCTGGGCCGGACGCCAGGAGAAGAGCCAACTCAAGACCGTGCTCCGCTGCACAGGCACACCATGCCTTAGCATCGCCTGAATCTAGCGTCGACGATAGCTGCAACGCGCTGTAAACGAGCCTTCCACCTCGGCCGTCCGAAAGAGTCCTGACCCCTACCATGGTAGGGGGGAGCCACTATGAATTGGCCGCGTCGGGCTTCCCGACTCTAGCGGGCGTGCTCATTCCATCGGCCAGAGGCGGCTCCCAGGTTTTTGCTTGTAGGGAAAAGAAACCTCGTCCGGGTGTCGAACCGTGCAGAAGGCTCTGAGGAAGATCATGTACCTGGGAGCGGAAGCGGTCAAGGGCTGGGTCGGCAGATGGGCGAGTGGGCGAGTGGGCAGGTGGCAGGTGGCAGGTGGCAGGTGGGCAGGGTGCAGGCGTGGTAAAGCACGAGCAAATGCCAACAGAGAGCAGCGTCACCAAGCGACTCGCCGATCTGGTCGGGTTCGACACGCGCAATCCCGGTGGCGACGAGCGGCCCCTGGCGGAACAGCTGGCCCGCGACCTGGTAGCGCTCGAAGCCCACCACGTCGAAGTCATTCCCGCTGCCGGGCACTTCTCGACCTACGCCCGCTTCGGCAGCGCGAGACCGTCATTGATCATCAACGCCCACATCGACACGGTTCCCGCCGACCCCGGCTTCACCTCGGATCCCTTCGTCCTCGCCCACGGTCACGGCCGCTTGCGCGGCCTAGGCAGCGCCGACACCAAGGGCGCCATCGCGGCCATCCTGGAAGCCATAGCGCTACGCCGAAGCGAGGGCAAGCCCATCCGGGATCTGGCGATCCTCTTTTCCGGAGACGAGGAGCTCACCGGCGCCAGCATGCGCCAGTTCCTGGCCAGCGACCGCACCGCGGGCCTCGAGCGGGCCATCGTGTGCGAGCCGACGGGGTGCCGAATGGGCACCCGCCATCGCGGCGTCTACGCCGCCCGGATAAGCGCACGCGGCACGGGTGGCCATTCGTCGCTTGCCGACACCGTCCCCAACCCGCTCGCCGCGCTGGCGCTCGCCGCAGTGGCGCTGGCCGAGCTCGCCGAGCAAAGCCGCTCGCTGGGACCGCCCGGGCTGCAAGGGATATGCATGAACATAGCTGCCCTCGACGGAGGTCTGGCCTTCAACATCATCCCGCCCACCGCCGCGCTCACCTTCTCCATACGCCCCGCGCCCGGCGTCGCCGTTGAGCCATTGTTGGCCGCGGCGCGGGCCCGCGTGCAAGGCGCCGCCCGGCCCTTTGCCACCGACTGGACGGTCATCGCCACTAACCCCGCCTTCGCCACCCGCGACCCTTCCGCCTTCGCGCCGCTGCTGGGCGCGCCGGCCGGCCAGCCGGTGGATCTTCCTTTCGGGACCGAGGCCGGCCAATTCTTGGAAAAGGGTATCGACGCCGTGGTGTTCGGTCCGGGCCACATCGAAAGCGCCCACAAGGCCGATGAATTCGTTTCGCTCGACGAGCTCGTGCAAGCTGTGCGAATCTTTGCCCAGCTCATAGCCTGAGATGGATCCCGAGGTCATTACACGATTCCTGGAGAGCGTCGGCCAGAAGGCCGACGTCGATCTCTACCTGCGCCACTTCCGCTCTCAGCGCAAGGAGAGCTTCGCCATTATCGTCGCCGATGCCCAGATCGTGCGCGTCGCCCTCGATCCGTTCCACTTCGACCTGCGCATCCTGGCCGGACTAGGCCTTTACCCGGTGGTGCTGGTCGGGCTGCTCGACGCGCGCGACGCTGATCAGCAGGCGCAGCGCATATTGGAGTGGCTGGTGGAGGACGAGGTGCCGGCCCAGGTCATTGGCTCCGGAACCGACCTGGCGCAAGAGATCCAGAGCGCGGTCGGCCAGGCCTTGCAGCAAGGCACCATCCCCATCGTGTCGCTCGATGCCGCCAAGGAGTTGGCCATCGACGATCGCTTCCGCCTGCTGCGCACCCTGGCCAAGAGCCTGCAGACCCAGAAGATCATCTTTCTCTCGACCAGCGCCGGACTGGAGCGCGACGGCGCTCCCCGGGTATCCCTGGTCAACCTGCTCACCGACTACGAGCGCCTGCTCAATTCTCCCGACCTACCCCGCCGGCACGCCTCCCTGCTCCGGCACGTGAAGACGCTGCTCGATCAGCTGCCTCAGCGCATGAGCGTCGCCGTGGTCAATCCGCTCCAGCTTCTGCGCGAGCTCTTCACCGTTAGCGGTGCCGGCACGCTGATCCGTAAGGGATCGCGCATAGAAAAGTTGGCCGGCCTAGCCACCGTCGATCGATCGCGGCTCACCCATCTGCTCGAGTCGGCGTTCGGGCGACCGCTCGTGCCGGGAGCGATGGAAGATGGCGGTCTGGTGGTGGCGCAGTCCGAGCTCGTCTATCTGGAAGAGAACTATCTCGGCGCCGCATTACTCTGCGACACCCCCATTGCGCCCTACCTGAGCAAGTTCGCCGTCAATCGTCAGGCGCAAGGTGAGGGCATAGGCCGCGAGATCTGGTCGCTGCTCGCCCGAGACTTCCCGGTCTTCTTTTGGCGGGCCGTTCCCAGCAACCCGATTGTGCCCTGGTACACCAAGAACTGCGATGGCATGATCCGCCTGTCCGAGTGGCACGTGTTCTGGCGCGGCCTCTCCCCCGAACAGATCCAGCCCGCCGTAGCCTATGCCCTGGCCTTGCCGCGTGCCTTCGTACCGGAACAGCCGCGTTGACACCCTACTCGCTTCCCCACCTCGCCCATGACCACGTCCGCCTCCGGTCCCCATAATTTCTTCGTGACGTGCGCCAAGGGCACCGAAGGTGCGCTCAGGCGTGAGCTGGTGGCCTTGCGCATCCACGGTCCCCGCGGCGCGACGGGCGGGGTCGCTTTCGCGGGCAGTTTCATGGATGGCATGCGGGTGTGCCTGCATTCGCGCATCGCCATGCGCGTGTTGATGGAGGTGGCGGCCTTTGCCGCCGCCGATGCCGAGGCCCTCTACGCCGGAACCCGGCAGGTGGACTGGTCGGATTTTCTCGGACGTCGCCTCACCCTCGCGGTGCGGGCAAAGATCGAGGACAATCCCAGCCTGCACCACACGGGTTTCGCCGCGCTCAAGGTGAAGGACGCCATCGTAGACTCCCTGCGCGAGCGGAACGGCCGGCGCCCCGACGTGGACACGCGCCATCCCGACGTCTCGATCGTGCTACACATGCGCGGGCCCCAAGCTCGCTTGTTCGTGGATCTGGCGGGCGAGCCCTTACATCGTCGCGGCTATCGCACGGCTCAGGTCGAAGCCCCTCTCAAGGAGACCTTGGCGGCCGCCGTCCTGAGCCTGGGCGGGGTGGCCACCGACCGCCCTTTCCTCGACCCGATGGCGGGGTCGGGCACCCTGGCCATCGAGCATGCCCTGCGCGCGCGCAACATCGCCCCGGGCTTGCATAGGCCCATGAGCTTCGAGCGCTGGTGCACCGCCGAGCAGACCCGGATCTGGTCGGCGCTGCGCCGGCAAGGGCAAGAGAGCGCGCTGGCGCGCGCGCCTTTTCCCATCGTGGCCAGCGACGTCGACGCCAATGCCGTGGCCGCCGCGCGCCAGAACGCCCATGCGGCCGGGGTTTTCTCCGACATCGAGCTGCGCACCGCGGACGTGTCCGACCTGGCCCCAAGCGAACCTTCCGGCACCCTGTGCACCAATCCGCCCTACGGCGAACGTCTCGAGCCTCCCGCCTCGAGCGCCGCAATAGAACAATGCTACCGCAACATGGCCCGGGCATTCGACGGTTTGCGCGGCTGGCGCGCCGTCTTCCTGTCGGGCAATCCCGCTCTGGTCAAGGCAATGGGACGCAGGGCCATAATCTCGCACCGCCTGGCCAATGGCCCGCTCGAAGTGCGACTGCTGGTGTTCGAGCTCTAGAGCTCACATACCGGCCACGAACTTCCACTTGAAGCTGCCGTGGGGCGCGGGTTCGAGCACAAAGCGGTGGAAGTCATTGACCCGGCGATAGCGATCGCCCACCTCTCCTTGCAGCTCGAAGGCGCCGGACAGGTACGCCTCGACCTCGGCGCGGCCGTCATTGCGAATCCTTATCGATTTGTACTGAATGTCGTACCTGATGGACTCCACCCGCTGTAGCCGGCTGCTGAGTATGCTCGCCAGGCCTGCGTAGCCGTAGTCGTCGTTGGCTTGCGGCGTGCCGCCATCCTCGAAGTAGTTGGGCGAGGCGAGCAACAACAGGCCCTCGACATTTCGCGTCATCACCCTTTGCCGATACTCTTCGATGGTGTCGATGATCTCGCGGTTAGCTTGGGTGACCTTGATGTTGGTCCCGGGAAAGGTCGCCGTGTGCGCACAGCCGGAAACGCCGCCGAGCACCAAGAGCCCGAGAAAGGTGAGCTTCGCCGTTTTCATCTTGATCGCTACGGCCTAGCATCATTCGTTCCACCAGCAAAGCGCCTAGGGGGCAGCAGGACTCAAAGTGGAGGCCAGCAACGCGGGCTTTCCTGTCGCGGATCGGCCCCAAGCTTTGCCAAGTTGGCAGACCGGTCACCTCGCGTTGCCAAAACCGCGGACCGAGGTCATCCCAGCAGGGTCTCGAGGTAGGTCTTCTCCCACATGCGCGCCCGCGCATAGCCAGGAAACGCACGCTCCTCCCGCGCGAATTCCGGAGGATGGAAGCAGCGACGGCCTTCCACGGTGTGGATGGCATACTTGCCGTGCAGCATTTCGTGAAAAACGATCCAATCGAGGAAGTATCCCGGCACTCTCTCGTGGTCGAGCAAAGGGTGGATGCGTATCAGCCTGTCTTCCACGGAAAAGCTGCCGACCTTGATCGACCTGCGGCTCGCTGGCCGGCGCAGGATGCCCCAGCTGATGCGTGCGTCATGCGCCCCGCCAAAGTATTCGCGGTTGAGGCGTTGATATATGACGGATAAGTCGTGGTGGCGGCCCCGCGTGCGCAGGATCAAGCGACGCGCTGGCCCGGATCCGCGCTCAATCCGGTGCTCGTTGCGCTCTATGAAGTCGCCGAGCAGCCGGGAAGAGCGCTGGTCATTGTGCACAACGTAACGGGCCAGAGCCCGTACCAGCCGTGCCTCCACCCCAGCGAACATCCGGTGCGCTCTAACGCAATACTCGCGACCCCGCCGCACCGAAATAATGGTGTGTCGGTTATCGGTGAGGTGCAGGCGCACCACCTTCCCAGGCGGCAAGTGGCTCGACAGGGCCCGCTCCAGGGCCAGCTCTTCCGTCGGCCTGACCAACGCACTTGGCTGTTCCATCGGGCCAAAATGCTAGCAGTCGGCCACCTGTGGATCAAATTTCTATCACTTCGTAGTTATTTGACTTTTCCTGTTGATAAGTCATGAGAGCCCAAACGGTGCAGATACTACCCAAACCCACATTGGAGCATACCAGTCTCCGGGTCACGAACACACCCCGACGCCGACCGCCTATCGCCTCCCAGCGCTGGCGTAAGCGAGGCGCCCGGACCGGGCCCCTCGCTGGGGGCTGACGCGTACGCCCGGAGATAGCTACTTGGGCTCGCCGCTGGAGCCGGACGTCCCAGCCAAGGTGGCCTCTCCGGATGCGGCAGGAGGCTGACCGGGCAACGCCAGTGGGATCTGGCCTGCCGGCTGGGGGACATTCTCGACCGGCACGGCGTCCGCTGCCCGCGGAGCCCCGCCAGGCTGTTGCTCCGGCGGCGTAGCCACCGGAGCGCTGGTCGCTTCCGCCGGCGGAAGCGGTGCGGTTTCGTCAGGCCGAGCAACCTCGCCCGCAGCCCACCCGACACTCGAGGCGGGCAGGCTGGCCTGCTCCTCCTCGTCCAGCATGGCTTGTACTTCAGCGGGCGAGCCGACCTTCTTACGACGCCGATGACGGCGCGGCTCGTTCCGATCGGCGCCGTTCTCGCTGTGCTCGATGGCCTTTTGCCCGGGCGAGTGAAGCTCGTAGTCCTCGAGCTCGTAGGAGGTGCGCACCTTGACCACGATGCGCTTCTGCAGGCGCTTCTCGATCTCCTCCAGGTAGACGTGGTCGGCCCCGGCCAGGAGCTGCGCCACATCGGGGTGGACCTCCACTACCACCGTGTCGCCCTCGATCAGGTTGCCCTGGCGGCGCAGCTCGCGCAGAACCCCATACGCGACCGTGCGGCGCGACTTGGTGTAGCCCTTGCCCTCGCAGTGCTGGCACGGCTCGGTCAGGTGGTGCAGCAGCGACTCGCGCGTGCGCTTGCGAGTCATCTCCACCAGGCCCAACTCCGAAATCCTGGTTACCACCGCCTTGGAGCGATCCTTGCGGAGAAAGTCATGGAAGGAGCGCGTGACCCGGTTGCGATTCGACGAGCGATCCATGTCGATGAAATCGACGACGATCATCCCACCGATGGAGCGGATGCGGAGCTGCTCCGCCACTTCCCGCGCGGCCTCCAGATTGGTCTGGGTTATGGTCTCCTCCAGGTTGCGCTTGCCCACGAAGCGGCCGGTGTTCACATCGATCGCGGTCAGAGCCTCCATCTCGTCGACGATGAGATAGCCGCCCGACTTCAGCCAGACCTTGCGTTCCAGGGCTCGGTCAATCTCTATCTCGATCCCGTAACCGTCGAAGATGGGCTCGGCGCTGGTATAGAGCTCGATTTGCCCGGGGAAATCCGGCATGAAGGCAGCGATAAACTTCTTGATGCGCTCGAACTCCGGTCGCGAATCGATGATCAGCTTGTCCACGTCCGGAGTGAACATGTCACGCACGGTCCGCAGCAGCAGATCGAGATCGTTGTAGATCAACGATGGGCAACGCATGGTCTCGGTGCGACGGACGACGTTGTTCCAGAGCTTTATGAGAAAATCCATGTCGGCGCGCAGATCTTTGTCCGGCACGCTCTCGGCAACCGTGCGCACGATGAATCCCGTACCGGCCGGCCGCATCTGATCGATGATCTCGCGTAATCGCCGACGCTCCTTGTCGGAGGCAATCCGGCGCGAGATGCCTACGTGCTCGACAGTAGGCATGAAGACCAGGTGGCGACCAGGTAAGGAGATATAACGCGTGACCCGCGCCCCTTTGGTGCTGATGGGTTCCTTGGTCACCTGGACCACGATCTCTTGCCCTTCCTTGAGCAGCTCCTCTATGCGGGCACTGCCCGATGGTGCCTCAGGTTCTTCGTCATCGCCGTTTTCCTGACTTTCACCCGCGCCTACCAGACGCTTGAGATCGTCAGGCGTGCCGCGTACGTCCGAGACGTGCAGGTACGCGGACTTCTCCAGCCCGATATTGACAAAGGCGGCTTGCATCCCGGGCAGCACGCGCTCTACCCGTCCTTTGTATATGTTTCCGGCAATGCCCCGTTCTTGTTTGCGCTCTATATAAAGCTCGCCGAGAAGGCCGCTTTCTACCAGCGCAACGCGGGTCTCGGGGCCGTCCGCGTTGATGAGCAACAGCGTATTCGACATCTAGCCCTGCGAATTTCTGCGGTCCCGGGACAGCAACCCTGACGCAAATGTCATGGGCAGCGTGTCGAGCGACCGCGGTTTGGGTTGGGTAACAGAGAACAAATCCTTGTGATATCCGTATGATAGACGTTTGGGCCGACAGCGCCTGCGGTCAGGCACTCCAATTGCTAAAGCAGGCGGCGAGCAACGATGTCTCAACTCCACCGATTGCTCATCCTCCCACGCACCGGCGCAGGCCGGTGTGACTATCCCAACGAATGTCGATGACACTCGCTTAACATAGCCAGACAATATCAACCAGCATGGCCTAGGTAGCCCCGCAGCCCTCGTGGACGCTTTCCACGGGGGCTGTGAAGTTTTAGGGAGCTCAACGTAGGTGTGTAGCGTACAAGAAGACATACGCACCCGTGAACAAGAGAGCATCGATTCGGTCCAGAATGCCGCCGTGACCCGGCAGTAGGCGCCCCGAATCTTTGGCGCCGGCGCCCCGCTTGAGGAGCGATTCGACCAAGTCCCCCGCCGGTCCGACGATCGCGGCGGGAATACCCACCCAGAGGCAGTCTGGTACCGTGAGCCCGGGCATGAACAGAGCGCGCGCGGCAAAAGTTACGATCAGGTTAGCCACCAGCCCGCCCAGCGCGCCCTCGACGGTCTTCCCCGGCGAGATGGCCGGGGCCAGCTTGCGCCGGCCCCATGCTCGCCCGGCCAGGTACGCGCCGGTGTCGTTGGCGAAGGTCACCGCGATCGCCAAGGCGACCCAAGCGGGGCCGGCACCACGGTGCAGGAGCGGCAACGCGGCCAGCAAGCCGCCCACGTAGCAGGCGCCAAATCCGGCCGCGCTCATCCGGCGCCAAGCGCAAGACGGATCATCGGCCCCGGGAAGAAGAACCAGACCGGTCGCCAGCACCACCGTGAGCAGCCAGGCGACCGCCAGCGCCGGCCGCAGCGCAATACCGAGGAAAAGCCCAGCCCCGATCAGGATGATGCCCACCCTTTCGCCGAGGGGTCGCCCGGGCAAGGTCAGGCCGGTGTACTCGACCAGTGCCAGCACCGAGGCGAGCAGGCAGAGCGCCAGGAAGCCCCGCGGGTCGCGCCAGAAGATGAAAAGGCCCACGACAGGCAAGCCGACCACCGCGGTCGCGACCCGAGCCAAGAGGTTGTGATTGGCCGGTTTCACGGCAAGCCTCGCCGAGCCCGGCCTAGCCGTCGGCAGCGATCAGCCGATTTTACGCAGCTGCTCTCGCGTACGTCCGAACCGTCGCTCGCGCCCGCGGAAAGAGTCCAGAGCGCGAGCAAACTCGGCCTTGTTGAAGTCAGGCCAGAACGTCTCGGTGAAATACAGTTCAGCATAGGCGGATTCCCACAACAAGAAGTTGGAAAGCCGCTCTTCGCCAGAGGTGCGAATCATCAAATCGAGCTGCGGCAGTCCGTGGGTCTGCATCGCGGCCTGGAAGCGTTCCTCATCGACGTCCTCGGGATTGAGGGCGCCCGCTTTCACTTTGTCGCACAGCACGCGCGTAGTCTCGATAATGGACTCGCGGCCGCCATACGACAGCGCCAGGCACAGGGTCATCTTACGGTTGATGGCCGAGTCACGCTTGAGAGCCTCGAGCGGCTCGCTCACGTAGCCCGGCAGTCGGTCGACATTGCCTATGGTGACGAGGCGAATGTCGTTGTCCATGATCTCGGGTCGTTCGTCGATGAGGTAGTCACGCAGAAGCTGCATCAAGAGCGCGACCTCATCGGGCGGACGCAGCCAGTTCTGCGCCGAAAAGGCATAAAGCGTCAGGGCACGAACCCCGATCTCGCGTGCCGCCCTCACTACCTCCCGCACTGCCACCGCGCCGCGACGATGGCCTTCGCTGCGCGGTAATCCATGCAGCTGAGCCCAGCGGCCATTCCCATCCATAATGATCGCAACGTGACGCGGCAAACAGCTTGGATCAGCAGACATATAGCGCTCTCGGGTACCACATGAGCAGACTTCGTTCAACTTGCGCAAGAGTAAGCCGCACGAAAGCGGGGACGGGACAGACGGGCATGAATCGTAGGTGCGGCACGAGCTCCTGCGCACGTTACAACGAAAACGCCTCAGATGGGTGCTGACGGTTATCATTCTTGCGCGGAGATGCTCCCCGGGCAGGCTTGGTCCGCTCTGGTCTTGCCCGGCCGCATCACAACGCGCCGTGTTTGCGGGGCCCCGATGTCGGCAAGAGGAAGTTTGTGGACACCCGAGTAATCGTCTACCCTCGGGGGGTCGGCTGATCCGTTAGGCGAAAAACGCGCAGGGCAATGCCTCGCACGGCAACGTAACGAAAGGTGATTCTTCGCATGAAAACGCGTGAAGACATCGAATCCTACCTGCTCAAGATGGGCGTGGGGAATGAAGAAATCGGCGCCAATCTCTGGAGGCTCCGCCTCGAGGGGATCGAAAACCTCATGGTGTCCGTGGCCGGGCCGGTCGTTGTCTTTCGCCTCAAGCTGATGGATATCCCCCGTACCCGGCGTGAGCAGCTCTTCGAAGAGTTACTGCGCCTCAACACCACCGAGCTCTTCCACTGCGCCTTCGGCATCGAGAACCAAGCCATCGTCCTGGGCGGGGCGCTGGAGCTCGAGAACATGGATTTCAACGAATTTCAGGCCGTCATAGACGACATGGGCATGGCGGTCAGCAAGCACTACCCCGTGCTGTCGAAATACCGTAACCCTTCCTAGGCCGGGATCACTCAGAGGAAAGCCGTCATGGGAATTTTTTCACGCATCGGTACCCTGTTCAAGTCCAACATCAACGACATCATCTCCAAGGCGGAAGACCCGGAGAAGATGCTGACCCAGGTCGTTCTCGACATGCAGACCCAGCTGGTCGAAGCGAAAAAGCAGGTCGCGGTTTCCATCGCCGACCAGAAACGCCTGGAGAAGCAGAGAGACGAGCAGGCCGATCTGGCCCAGGAGTGGGAGCGCAAGGCCATGCTCGCGGTGCGCGCCGGCGATGACACGCTGGCACGGGAGGCACTCAAACGTAAGGGCGAGCACGAAGGGCAGCTCGCCGAGTTTGGCCAGCAAGCCAAACTGCAAAAGGATGCCGTGGACAAGCTCAAGGACCAGTTGCGCGCCTTGAACGACAAGATCGAGGAGGCCAAGCGCAAGAAGAACCTGCTCATCGCGCGCCAGAAGCGGGCCGAGGCGCAGAAGACCATACAGAACACCATGTCGGGATTATCCGACACCGGGGCCTTCGACACCTTCGAGCGTATGTCGCAGAAGGTGGACCAGATCGAGGCAGAGGCGTCGGCCTCGGTCGAAATCGGGGCCGAGCTCAACGGCGACACCCTGCAACAGAAGTTCAAGGCGCTCGAGGCCGGTAGTGCGGGCACCGATGGCGCATTGGCCGAGCTGAAAGCCAAGATGGGTCTGGCGCCTGCCCCCACGGCCAAGGCGGCGTTGCCCGCCGCCAGTGCGGATGACGCCCAAGCCGACGACAAGGCGAGCAGGGCGATACCGGCGCGCGAAAAGTGAGCGAAGTTTTACCCAGCGGATCGCTGTCCGATAGACGCGCGGCTGGCCTGATCTTCGATCTGGCTGACACCGATGCTACAGGCACGCTGTCCCTGTCCTACGGCAAGGTCAGGAAGGATCTCTACGTTCGCCACGGCTGCGTGGTCGCGGCGGATTCGAATCTACGCCGCGAAGCACTCGGCACGCTGCTCTGCGCCAAGGGTATTATCGATGATCGCCAGCTCGCCTACCTGCTGGCCGAAACCAAAACCCGCCGTCACAAGATGGGGGCGGTGCTGGTCGAGCTGGGTTGGCTGACCCCCGAAGAGGTGCTGCAGGCGCTGGCCGCCCAAGCTCGCAAGCGCATCGCCGACTGCCTGCGCTGGCATCAGGGCAGCTTCGCCTTCATTGCGGGCGACACTTTCGGCGATCGCGTCGTCGAGCACGACCTGGGCATCGCCAACCTCGTCTTCCTCGGCCTCTACCGAAGCGCCACTCCGGAATGGCTGGTCGAGCGCTTCGACCAAAGCGGGGCCTGTCCGGTCAAGCTCACCCCACGCTTCGACCGCTATCGCGAGCCTCTCGCCCAGGTCTTCGGCGGCGATTTACCCTCGATCCTGGCCGATGAGCCCAGCATCGGGGCGCTGGCGCTGCGCGATGATGCCCACGTGGTGATGGCGCAAGTCGATGCGCTGGTTGAAACCGGGCTGGCCACCCTGGGCCAAGTCAGTCCGGAATCCACCGCCGGCCCGCCCCGGCTAACATCGTCGTTTTCGCTGGAAAAGCTGGGCAGCGAGCCACACAAGCGTAGCGCCTCGACGCAAGAGTCGGGCGCCATGAGCTTCGCCAACCTACGCAAGGACGAGATTCCTCCGGCCACCAGCCACGCCTATTCCCCCGACCTCGCTGGAGGGGCCAGCTCGAGCACCCTGGCCATCCCCTCGGCACCCACCCGCGGCGATAGCGTGCCCGTCGAAGAGCGGCGCCAGGTAATCTTGCGCGAATATCTGATGATTCACGGCAAGGACCATTACGAGGTTCTGGGCGTGGGGAGGCAGGCCTCCCGATCTCAGATCGAGCGTGCGGTCGCGGACAAGCTGGACAAGCTCGCCGGCCTCGCAGGCCCCGCCTCCGGCGCCGCCCTGGCCCCGGCTGACTCCGCGCGCCTTGAGGCCGTTCGTTCCGCCATCGCCCAAGCGGGAGAGGTCCTCTGCCATCCCGAACAGCGCGCCAAATACGACGGCGCACTCGCCAGCTTGCAGGCCACATCGATCGATCCGCTGGGGGCCGAGCTGGAGTTCCGCGAGGGCACGCGACTTCTCCAGGCCGAGCGCTTCGGCGAAGCCTTAGCCAGATTCGCGGCCGCGGTCACCGCCCGCCCCGACCAGGCCCTGTACCATGCCTATCTCGGTTGGACAGATCTGCTCGCCCATGGTCCCGCGCACAAGACCGAGGCACGCGAGCGCCTGGATCACGCGCTGGCGCTCGATCCAGAGCTGGCCGACGCACACGCCATGTTGGGGCGCCTCGCCGCCAGCGAAGACGATGCATCCGGGGCCCGCACCCACCTGGAGCGCAGCCTGGCCATCGAGCCCGACCAGCCAGGCCTCGTCGACCTTCTGCTCGAGGCCTATGCTCGGCTGCCCGAGCCCGATCCTGACGGCGCGGCCCGCTTTCTGCGCGGGCTGGTATCCAGCCTGGGCGAGCGCGCCGAGCCGCTACGCAAGCGGCTCTGGTTAGCACTTGGCACAATCTACGACTCACTGGGCGATCAGGCATCGGCCCGGGTAGCCCAGGCCAGTGCGGCACGGATGGGCGCCCAGGGCTCACCCTAGCGCTTGCTTGGGCCCCGAGCTTGCTTGGCCTCGCCCCCGGGGTCTGCTTGGCCGGCCCTGCTGACGCTAACGGTCATTTGCTGTGGATATTTTCCGGTGGTAAGCATTGTCCAAAGGGTGGAATGACTGATATACGAAACGTAGGAGCACTCAAAAGGTAACGCGGGGCACTCCGGCACCGCGCTGTTAAGGCGGATCACGCTCATGTAGTTCCGAGCAGAAAGTCCGGAGAGGAAGAACCAAAAGATGGCTCAAAGTCAGACCCACACGACCTCACGCTTCAACGGAGTAAAGATCTTCTCTGCCACCATGGCCCAGGAACGAGAAAACCTAGGCGAGAAGGTGACAATGTGGATTCGCGAACATCCCCAGTGCCAGGTCGTGGACACCATAGTTACGCAGTCGTCAGACGAAGCTTTCCACTGTCTCGCCATCACGGTTTTCTACTTCGAGGACCGCTCGGCCGCTCCCAAGTAACAGCGAGCCAACCAACGCTATACTGTCTCGCCACGTCTTGCCGTTGGCCCGTCCAGCGGCAAGATTTGTAGTGGCTAGTCTTGTGCGCCAGCTCGCCCGGCCGCCAGGCCGCCCCAGGTTAGGCCTGGTCACGGGCAAAGGCGTCGGCTACAATCCCCTGAACAACACCAAGGGGGCGAAATAGTCTCGACGAGAGCAAGCGAAGCTCTGGCAGCGTGCCGAGGCGCCCGAGGCCTCGTAAAAACGGGCACAAAGAAACGCGAACGACAACTCGTTCGCTCTGGCCGCCTAAAAACCGGACCGGACCACGACCCCAGGAATTGCCTGCGGCCTAGGGAAGTGGCCATTTAGCGGGCTTTGCTATCCGACAGAGTTTTCCGGTCGGAATGCAAGAGCTAGGGAAGACTGGCGTACGGACCGCCCGGTCGGCGGGCAACCCCGCACGCGAGAACCAAATCGCCGAATACGCACGTAGCGGCTGGAGCAGAGACCTCTCGGACCGGGGGGCAGTACCCCGCGCCTCCACAACTTAAGCTAGCGGAATTATTGAGAAACGCGCGACGGGCCAAACGAGGACCCTGAATCACGTCCCTGAATTTGTGGAATCGCGGCGCGTTAGGGGCAGCGCGCGGAAGCGGGTGACGGGCGGGAGCGGGTGATGCGCGCCGAGGTGGGGGGCGAGGCAGCGGGGACCATCCCACCGCAAGCGCAATGTTGCCAAAGCTTCGAGATGAGAGGTCGACGCCGAAGCAGCCCGTCATCAGTAGACGCATCGAGCCATGGAGTGGTCACCCACGGCGGCGTTGCCCGAGTAGGCGTACTCGAAGCTCACGAGCCACGCGAAGCCGGACGAGCCGGCGAACGGCGAGGACGTCCAGTATGCATCCACCGCTGTATTGGGAAAGGCCGCCTGGTTGATGGTTGGCGCAGAGGCCACCGTCAAGTCCACCAGGGATTCTAGTTCCTTCAACGTGGGCAACCGAAAGCCAGCGGCCGAACAATATGCCTGTGCGTCCGCCCACGTCATTTCCGATGTGCTCCCCTGCTGCTGCCAAACGAGAGTTGTGAGTGTATCGGTGACCAACCCACCCGAGACCATGAATCGAGACGTGGGATAGCACCGCGAGCCACGGACGCAGGCCGCGTAGAGGGTGTAAGACGCGTAACTGTTCGCCGAGTCTCCGGCGAAGAAGTCGACGCTCCAGGCACTGCCAGAGGACCCAGCAAGAGACGAAGTGGTCCAGTAGGAAGAGGCCGCCATGTTGGGAAACGTGGCCACGTCGATGGCCGGATTGTACTTGGCCGAGTCAACGATGGTGTAGAGCTCATGCTCGGCAGGCAATCGCCAATCGGAGCCACCCTGCCCATTGCAGTAGACCTCCGCATCGGCATCGGTGAGGACGCACGGTTCCGGCGCGCACCTGGAATAGTCGACCTGCCACACCAAACCAGTGATGGTATCGGTCACGGTCAGTCCGTCCGCGCTAACCACGAACTCTCCGGGATTCGTTCCGTCCCCGGTAGGCAACCTCGTGCCGTCGCAGCTCTCGTCGGATCCGTTGCAGCACGTCGAACCGCTCGGGCAATCGTCGTTGGTGGTGCATGCCATGCCGAAAGCGGGACTGCTTCCAGTCGTCCCTGCCGCTCCACCCGCCCCACCGGAAACGGGCGTTCCGCCCACAGAAACCATGCCGCCGGTTCCAAGCGTGCCGCCCACCCCTCCGACACCACCCGCGCGATTTGCTCCGCCCGAGCCAGTCGCCCCGCCACCGGCTGGGGTCGTTCCGCCGAACCCAAGCGTTCCGCCTCTGCCCACCGCTGCACCCATACCCTCCGTCGCGCCGACATTCCCTCCCGGGCCCTGACCCACGGACGTGGCTCCTCCGCCGCTAGCCGGCGGGTTGAGAGAGGTGCGCATCCCACATCCGGTCGCAACGAGAAGCAAGACGGCCCAAGACCACCAAGGTAGCGCTTGCCACACGTCGTTGCGTTGCCGGTCGACCGACACGGCGGGCATCGTCCTTCCCTCTGACATCGCCGCCATACTACCGCATTGCGGCCTGGCCGTAAGATGGCGACCCAACGAGGTCCCTGAATCAGGTCCCTGAATTTGGGGGGGGGGACGTGTCAGGGACCAGCAGCGAACGTCGGTGGGAGCCGGGTAGTTGAACGCCTACCAGAGGTTGTAGCTATCTTCGGTCGATGCGGCTCTTCCAGTCCAAACCGCATTCCTCACCGCCTCCTCATCCGTTCGGATTTCAAAGATTGCCTTCAGACGGACAACGCGTGGAACGGGTGGTCTCTTAGGGGCGGATGGCGCTGGGATACCTTGCCACACCGACTCATCAAGCTTGACATCAATGACGAAGTGGTCCCCGGGTGCGAGAATGATCCAATCAGGAAAGTTCCTGTCCCAGCCGCTCGGTGCCTTTGTCATCTTCGTAACCCGCCCATCCTCGTCGTGCACTTCAAACGAGAGGTTGAAATATCCCCAGCTGCACCATTCCTTCCACAACCGAAGAGATCGCCTCGTCTGGTTGGTTAAGACGACGTGGAAGTGCTCGTTGCGTTCAATTGAACGCCCCAGCTTTTCCGAATAGAAGTCATTGGGCACGATCCGAACGGCCAGATCGGCGTCTGCATCTTTTCCGATGACCTCGGCTGGTAACATCAAGGCGAGCGCAAGCCACACCGTTGCGGTCGAACGAATGCCACGCTGCCCAAGTATTGGGCCTATCATCCGGAGTAGTATACCGCCTCCAGGTGGGGCTATTGTTCTTCCACGTCGGCTTTCTTGTGCGGATTGAGCACCCGCCAGGCGACACAGCCACCACGCCACCACGCCACCGGCCACACAACCACCGTTCACCGCCCACCTCCCCCACCCCTCAGCCGGCTCGCGCCGCCGCCCATATCTTTGTTCCTGTGCTGCTCATACACGGAGCCGTCGATCGGGAAAAACCACCCGCGCACTCGGATGGGGTTTATCGAGAGCTCAAGGGGCCAAAGCGCCTGCTGCTGGTCTCCAACAGCGGCCATGCCGTCCGTCTCGACGAGGCGACCTGGCAGGTTATCGATGGGTGGCTGGCGCCGAAAGAATGAAGTCGGTTAACCAGCTCGTCTTCGTCCGTCCCGACCATGGCAACGGCGTCGAGGCTGACGCTTGCCCCCCGGCGGATTCCCGGGCCCGTGCCCTCACCGCCCAACCCGCTGACAGCAGGGCATGCGGCGCCGGATCGCCCGGCCCCGGGGCCAGGCGGGCGGCGATCGGTGGAAGCGCGGGCAGGCTGGTGCAGCTCCGGTGATGAGGACGCCACCCGGGCACGGGCACGTTTCACCTCGGCTGAGACCGGCTGAGACTGGCTGAGACCGGCTGAGGACACCGGCATGAGCCGGCGGCAGTACCCCGCGCCTCCACGCCTCCACAACTTAAGTCAGCGAAATTATTGAGAAACGCGCGACGGGCCAAACGAGGTCCCTGAATCAGGTCCCTGAATTGGGGGAATCGCGGCGCGTTGGGGGCAGTGGAAGATGCCATGCGCCCCAGGCCGGGGCGTGGGCCGGGATACCTCGTTGGCTGGCCACCCGACCGGCGGCAAGGCAGCGACGGACCGAAAGGGGCGTCAGGGGGCCGTGTTATCTTGCCGATAAGAAGGCCATGCTGACCGATTCCCACTCTCGACCTTCCCGCCTCGGCATCACCGTCGCCTCGGCGGTCCGCGCGTCGGTCAGTGCGGTCTTCACGGCCTCGGCAGTCCTATTCGCAGGTTGCGCCGCGACGGCAGCGCGATCCCAGGTCACGTCGGCGCCACCTCCTGCGGTCAGCCCGACGCCGGTGGCGCAGCCCCAGCATTCCGCACCTCCGCCGACGCCCAGCGTCCGCCTCACTTTCCAAGAGTATCGATGCAAGTCAGACAGCGAGATCGGTCCATCCGAACGCGCTACCATCGAGAGCGTCGCACTCTCCTTCACTACGAAAGCATTCGGCACGGATGTGAGCGGCGCCTATGCCATGATGACGGCCGAGACCAAGGCAACCTTGACCGCGGGCGGCCTGGCAGCGGCTATAGGCTCGACAGGATTGCCAACGATGAGCCCCACGTTCAAGGTCGACCACGCGTACTTGGTAGAGAGCAATGGCTCCCCAGGACGCGCAATCTGCGGTGCGCTGAAAGACAACCGGTGGATCTCCGTCGCGATGGGCACGGCACGCAGGCAGGCACACGCCATGATCTTGGGCCAGACGAGGAACAATGACTGGCAGGTTTCCCTCTGGCTCTGGCCCGACAATGACGGCTGGAAAGTCCATCTCTTACACGTTGGGCTGTCTGGCGCCGTCGGTTTGGGGGCTGAGCAAATCTTCGATATGGCTCGGCGCGAGCGCCGCGAGGGCCACCCTTTTAACGCCTTCGTGCTCTATGTTGCTGTTCGAACTTTTCTCGACCGCGGACCCGCACTGCAACTCGGCTTGGTTCAAGCAGCGGAAAGCGACTATCGCACGCTGGAGGCTCCGCCCGAGCTGCGTGGCCAACCGCCCTATGTTTGGAGCATGAACGGAACCAGCTACGGCGTCAGCCATGTTGCGATGATGGGGGTCGGGGGTCAGATTGGGTTGGTGATCGAGCTTCCTCAGAGAGAGTGGAACGGCGAAGCCGCGGCAGACAGCTTCAACCACGAATTTCTAAACGCCTTCGTGTCCGCTCACTCTGACTACGCCCGGGTGTTCGAGTTCGTGTTGGCGCGCGCAGTCAAGCCGGACGGTTCAGGCGCTTTCGGCACTGTCTACGAGGCCGGCAAGGGTTTCACGCACGAGGAATCGAAACGAAACCCCTGAATCAGGTCCATGAATTTGGGGAATCTCGGCGCGTTAGGGGCAGCGCGTGCGGGAGACGGGCGGGAGCGGGTGATGAGACCCCGGGTCCGGGGGTGGTGAGGGGGAGGCGACGTCCGAAACCATCGCCGTGATGGTGCCGGGCTCGTCCATGGATGCGAGGCAGTCGGCCTCGCCCATTGCAGCGTTCCACCTCCCACTGACGAGGCATCATCGACAGCCGTAGACATCACACTCCACCATCCCCCTATTGCGCGAGCGTTCGCCCTTGGACGGGGTTTCTTCGGCACACAGGCGGTTCAGGAGGGCGGGCTTGCTGACCACTGGACAGTACCTGGGTCACGTTCTTGCAAAGACAGCCATTTTGCCCGAAAGTATCCAGTATGCGTTTGGCAAGCCTCGCCGGCATCTTGAGCGTGAGCATAATCCCCGGACTCTGCTTCGCCCAAATCGGACAGCCAGGAGCTCATCCCCGCTATACCGTCGACCTGGAGCCGCATGTCTTGGCTGAGTGGGACAATTCCGCTCCTTGCTCGAGCGACGGTCTCGGGGCTGGCGTGCGTGCCACGATTCCTTTTCTGCAGGATGGGCCGGTTCCCGGCATCAACAACAACATGGGCATCGGGCTCGGGGCCGATTACGCGTACCGCTCGGATAACCACTGCACCGGCATTCGTTCTGCCAACGGGTTGACTATTCCAGTCGTGCTACAGTGGAACTTCTTTCTCCTGCGCAGGCTGAGTGTGTTCGGAGAAGTCGGAGTTGCGTGGCAGCACTGGTGGAACGCGCCCTACCTTTACGCTTGTACCGGCCCTTCTTGCGGTGGGGGTTACACATCGACGAATCAGCTCGGTGCCGTCGCGGCTGCCGGTGGTCGGTTGATGGTGACGGACCGGTTCGCATTCTTGCTGCGACTCGGTTGGCCCTATATTTCGGTCGGAGCCGCGATGTGGCTCTGAGTGGGGGTTGCTACGAGCAACAAGGCTGCCAAATATCGCCGGGGCGCTGCTTGCCACACGTCGTGGGGTTGCCGGTTGACCGACATGGTGAGCATCGTCCCTCCCTCTGACATCGCCGTCATACTACCGCACTGCGGCCTGGCCGGAAGGTGGTGGTGCCCGGGGTTGGTGGTGCGGCGGAGCAGCCTCCACGCCTCCACAACTTAAGTCAGCGAAATTATTGAGAAACGCGCGGCGGGCCAAACGAGAACCCTGAATCAGGTCCCTGAATCTGGGAAACGCTGCGCGTTAGCGGGCGGGGCGAGTGGTGGGCCACCGGGCTGGGCGGTTGCGCGGGGCGTGGCGGCCCGAAAACGGGGGGTGAGAGGGAGCAGGCGAAGAAGCGGCCACGTCCTCACCGGACGCAGCGCACCCTGAGGATGCTGCCAACGTCGTAGCTGAGCGAGTCGCCAACGTTGAAGGAGACCGACCACGCGTAGCCGGACGAGCCAGCGTAGGGCGAAGACGTCCAGTACGCGTCTGCCGGAGTATTCGGAAAAGCTGTCTGGTTGATCGGGGGCGAAGGGGTCACCGTAAGGTCCACGAGGGATTCCAACTCCTTCAGCGCGGGCAACCGAAAACCCGACCCTGCCGCGGAACAATACGACTGGGCGTCTGCCACCGTCATGGTCGCTGCGCTTGCCTGCTGCTGCCATACGAGGCCCGTGAGTGTGTCGGTGACCAGCCCGCTCGAAACCACGAAGCGCGACGTGGGATAGCAGCGCGCCCCGCGGACGCAGCGCACGCTGTTGAGGGTCCCCACGGCGTCGGAGTACGAGTAGCCGGAGGCAAAGTCTAGCTCCCACGCGCTGCCGGACGAGAGAGCATACGGCGAAGACGTCCAGTAGTAGGAGGAAATCGTGTCAGAGAACGCGGTCCGGTCGGTAGCCGGTGCAGACTGGGCCAAGTCAACTATGGTCTCCACTTCATGCGTCGCGGGCAGCCGCCAATCGGAGAAGCTACCCAACGTGAGTCCCGCGCAGTACGCCTCGGCCTGTGCCTGAGTGCAAGTCAGGGGGTCCGTGGTGCATGCCGCTCGCGTATCAGCTCCGCCCCGCTGCCAAACCAGACCCGTGATGGTATCGGTCACGGTCAGCCCATCCGAGCTGACCACGAACTCTCCGGGATTCGTTCCATCCCCGGTAGGCAACCTCGTGCCGTCACAGCTCTCGTTGGAGCCGTCGCAGCACGTAGAACCACTCGGGCAATCATCGTTGGTGGTGCATGCCATGCCGAAAGCGGGACTGCTTCCAGTCGTCCCTGCGGCTCCACCCGCCCCACCGGAAACGGGCGTTCCGCCCACAGAAACCATGCCGCCGGTTCCAAGCGTGCCGCCCACCCCTCCGACACCACCCGTGCGATTTGCTCCGCCCGAGCCAGTCGCCCCGCCACCGGCTGGGGTCGTTCCGCCGAACCCAAGCGTTCCACCTCTGCCCACAGCTGCACCCGTACCCTCCGTCGCGCCGCCATTCCCTCCCGGGCCCTGACCCACGGACGTGGCTCCTCCGCCGCTGGCCGGCGGGTTTAGGGCTGGGTTTAGGGCGGTTCGCCCACATCCGGTTGCGACCAGGAGTAAGACGGCCCAAGACCACCAAGGCAGCGCTTGCCACACGTCGTGGGGTTGCCGGTTGACCGACATGGTGGGCATCGTCCTTCCCTCTGACATCGCCGTCATACTACCGCATTGCAGCCGGGCCGGAAGGTGGTGGTGCAACGAGGTCCCTGAATTGGGCGGACGTGTCAGGTGTCCCCCGGCGAGCGCCGGCAGGGGCCGGGCGGTGGTACCGGCTGAACGAGGGCCCGAATCAGGTCCTTGAATCTTGGGGGGCCGAGGCACAACAGACGTGACCGCGATGAGTTTCGAGCCAAGAGGGCCCTATGCCGATCTGGCCGTCCGGAACGGATAGCTACCGCTTACTGATTCGCCCCTGCGAACGTCCACGAGTTGCATGGCCATCAACTGGATCTTGATGTCCTGGAAACTCTGACTTTCGATCGCTGGATTGGAGCCGGCAACGTCGGACTTCTCGAAAAGATCCTTGGCAAGCCGGTCGTTCACGCCGCTCTCGTACAAGCTGTCCATCAGAAATGGGGAAAGTGATATGAACATCTCGCGCCAGGTAGTCTGTGTGGACCAGCCGCGGTCACGTCTATGCGGAGGGGTTCCGACCTTGCACGAACCACGCACCGTCACCTTATCGTCAAGCCCGGCGAGGTCCGAG
This sequence comes from uncultured delta proteobacterium, assembly GCA_963849735.1. Lineage (GTDB taxonomy): Bacteria > Myxococcota_A > Polyangia > Fen-1088 > Fen-1088 > Fen-1118. The sequence goes on along the minus strand of CAWKJE010000042.1, from coordinate 187,076 downwards.
ACAGCAGGAATGGAGACGGTCCGAAGCTGGCGAAGCTCAGCTTCTAGTTTCTCGTTCTGCCGCCTGACCTCGGCAATCTCTTCTAGGAGAGACTCCCGCGCTTCGCGACTAGCACGAATCCACCCCAATGCCGGATACATCTTGATGGTCTTTTGCAGGCTCAAGGCGACTAAGCCGGGCAAATCGTCCGGCTTCGTCCAGAATTTCACGATTCTTCCCTCCTTGAGACGAGCACGAAATGCGTGCAGTCGGTCCTGCACGATGGAGTCCGACTCCTCCGCAGGCAGTGCTTGTGGATTTTCGCGCAGGAGAGCAATCACCTTGAGGCCTTTCTCCACCGCATACTCGTACTCTTTTTCCGTGTAGCTCACGCCGTCAGCGGTCTGGGTGCCGTAGCGCCCACCAACGATCACAACGTAGTAGTCGCAGTCATCGATAACACGCTTAATGAAGACCAGTTGCTCTTCATCCACAGCAGGAAACAGCTCCATCCCGGCAGGGATGCAATCCATTTCTATGAGGGTCTGGATAACCCGTCCGCGTTCTTCCTTCAAGTCGGCAAACGTAGAGCTAACGAAGACCTGATATCGCTTTTCCATGTTCGCAACCTTGGCTGCAGGGCAAGCTGCCGGTGCAATCGGAGATTCGTCGTGGGCCTCCTTCGTCGCGCCGGGACTGCGCCCCTGATCATGGTACATCGACTTGTCGCACAACGCCAGCGAGCCCTGGCACCATCACCCACGTTCCACCACCCAACAGCGAGTCCACCAACCGGATCGCCCGATGGCCGATGGATGGCACCCTCGCCGAACCCGCTGACAGCGGGTCATGCGACGCCGGGTCGCCTACGTCCCGGGCCATGCCGGCCGAGATCGTTGGCAGCGTGGGCAGGCCAGCGGCGGCGGCGCAATGATTTGGCTGTGGGTTGGGTGGCGCCGTCCGATTCGCGTTTCCATGGGAGAAGGCTATCGGGGTGCGCCAAAGCGGGCTAACGTCCGATGAAGTTCCATCATGGCCAATGTGACCAGGCTCGCACTTTGCTTGCTCGCCCTTTCCGGCTGTATGCCGCCTTCGTGGGGGGCGGCTGCTCTTCTCCACCCGTCGAGAAAGCCCCCGGCCGACGCCCCGCCATTGGCGGCGGAGAGCGTAGAGATCGCAAGCGATGGGGTAATGCTCAAAGGCTGGTTGTTCCGCGCGGAAGGTGAGCGACGGGGCACGATCGTGTACCTGCACGGGGCGGCCGACAACCACGCGTCCGTCGCAGGAGTAGCGAAGCGGTATGTCCCAAGGGGGTACGACGTGCTTGCATACGACAGCCGGGCGCACGGCGATTCCACGGGGGATGCCTGCACCTACGGCTACTACGAGAAGCGCGACCTGGCGAAGGCGATCGATTATCTCAAGGTGCCCGCGGTTGCGCTGATTGGTGTATCGCTCGGGGCTGCGGTGGCTATTCAGGAGGCGGCGGAAGACGCGCGGGTGAGCCGGATCGTTGCCATCTCGACTTTCGCTGACCTTCGTACGGTCGCCACCGAGCGCGCGCCGTTCTTTGCCAGTACGGGCAACATTCGAGAGGCGATCGCCATAGCAGAGAAGAGGGGCAATTTCGTCGTCGACGAAGTCAGCCCGGTTCACGCCGCCGCCCGTCTATCCATGCCTGTGCTGCTCGTCCATGGGGCCATCGACCGAGAAACCCCACCCGCCCACTCCGAGCGAGTGTACCGAGCACTCAAGGGGCCAAAGCTGCTGCTGCTACTCCCAAAGAGCGGCCACGCCGTCCACCTCGACGAGGCAACCTGGCAGGTCATCGATGGGTGGCTGACACCGAAAGAGTGAAGTCGGTTAACCGTCAGCTCGTCGGCTTGCTTCCCGACCACGGCAACGGCGTCGACGCTGACGCTGACGCTTGCCCCGGCGGATCCATCTGCCCGTTCCGTCGCCGCCCACCCCGCTGACAGCGGGTCATGAGGCGCCGGATCGCCCGGGCCCCGGGGCCAGGCCGGCCGCGATCGTTGGCAGGGCGAGCAGGCCAGTGCGTTGGCTGTGATGAGGACACCCCCCGGGCACGCTTCACCTCGGCTGAGGACCTTGTGGCCCTGTGGCAGCTCTGCAAGCAAGAAGCGCTATTGACGTCCCCAAGACTCGGATCGAACATGCACCCTCACTTCCTGGGCGACGCGGGATGTTGATACACAGTGCAGCATGGCCGAACACCCAAGACGATTCTCGCTGACGGTCGAGTTGACCCCGCTCTGCAATCAGGCCTGCCGCCATTGCTACAATGCCTTCGATCACGCGCCTTCCGGGACGCTATCGAGCAACGAGTTGCTCGTTGTACTCGACCGTGCGCTAGGTGAGGTCGTCTTCGATCGAGTCACCTTCTCCGGGGGCGAACCCTTCGCTTGCGAAAACCTCTTGCCGGCCATGGACCTGTGCTCGGCTCGCGGGATTCGCGCGAACGTTGTGTCGAACGGAACCCTGGTGACCCCCGGCGTGGCACAAGAGATGTCACGTTTCCCTTCGGCGATGGTCCAGGTCACACTAAACGGTCCGACCCCAGAAATTCACGACGCTTCGGTCGGGACGCCGGGGGCTTGGCGGAAACTCCACACGGGCGTCGACCTGCTCCGGAAGAACGGCTTGACCGTTCTCGGCAGCATCGTCATCACTCGCTTCAACTTCGATCTGGTGGGGGCGACTCTCGACAGGATGCGGGCCATGGGCATCACCACCGTCGCGCTCATGCGCTTTCTGACAGCGGGCTTGTCCGCGCGAAACCTGGACCTCTTGCCGACCCGCAGTGAACTGCTCGAGGCCCTGCGGCAGGCAAGCCAGGCGGAGTTCAGAGACATGAGCTTGCGTGTCGGTGGGCCCATTCCCCCTTGTGTGCTGGACCAGGAGGATTTCCCAGCCATTCGGTTTGGCTCTTGCCCCGTGGGCACATCAAACCACGATTTCGCCCTAGGCAGCGACGGGCGCATGCGGCTCTGCCCTCTCTCCCCGGATGCGATAGGCGACCCACGAACTACTCCGGCCGCTGAGATCGTTCGCCTGCCGGCCGTGACCCGATATCGCCGGCGCGCGCCCGAATTCTGCCGTGGATGCGTCGCCCTACCCCGTTGCCTCGGCGGATGCGGAGCCGCCGCGCTGGCCGCGAGCGGCGATGCCAATTCCCTCGATCCGATCGTCCTTCAACACACAGATGCACGCTTTGCGCGGAGAACTAGGCTGGCGCGACAAGAGCGCACACGTCTTGCACCATCGAACCGCTGACGGCGCGGCTATATAATGCAGACGCAGACACAGCTCCTTGCCGCGTCGCAGGCCTCCGGCAGCCCGCCGTCGCCATCCGCACCATCCACAGTCTGGCACGCAGAATCCGGCGCTGGAGGCACAAGAACAATAGGAGAAGGTGTGATCGTAATGGCAGTGTCTTGAGGTGAGGGCGCGGCATCGCGGCCTTTGGGTCCTGCCGGCGACGAAGTACCGTCACACGATGCCAGCAAGCCCGTCATCGCCACGACCATCAACAAGTCACGGCGAGCAAGGATAGCCCGGTGATCAGCATCGGTGCTTAGCTCATCTTCCGAGCAAGCTGGAGCAACGGGATCCCGCAAATCGCCGGACATCTCGGAGAGCAGTCTATCACGAGAGCGCGACCCGCGGCTCTCCAACGCAAGGTCGGTCTGCGCATCCCGGTAGAAGCTGCGACTGCACAGCCCTCACCAACTCAGGCACCTCCCTGAAATCCACGGTCGATTTGGCACCGAAAGCGACGAAAAGCGACATCGGCGACGGATGCGTACGCCATAAAGGCCAACAAAATCAGCGAGATGCACCGACATCAACCGGGCGGCAGTACCCCGCGCCTCCACAACTTAAGTTAGCGAAATTATTGAGAAACGCGCGATGGGCCAAACGAGGACCCTGAATCAGGTCCCTGAATTTGGGGTCCGGTGGGGTTTGCGTGCGGGAATGGCGCGGAGCGGGTGATGGGACCCCGCGCCGGCCGCCGGGGTGGGCAGCAGCGAGTGCAGGCGCGTAGGCGGACACGCCCTCAGCGGACGCAGCGCACCCCGAGGTAGTTGCCCGCCTCGTACGTCACGTTCGACCAGCCCCAGTAGAAGCTGACGAACCACGAGTAGCCGGAGGAGCCAGCGTACGGAGAAGACGTCAAGAAATCTTCTTGCGGCGTGTTCGGAAACGCCGTCTGGGTGATCGTTGATCCCGAGGTCACCGTAACGTCCACGAGGGATTCCAACTCCTTCAGCGTAGGCAGCCGAAAAGCCACCCCGGCAACCGAGCAGTACGATTGGGCGGCGACCCACGTCATAGTCGTCGCGCTCGCCTCCTGCTGCCATACGAGGTTTGTGAGCGTATCGCTAACTAACCCGTTTGATGCCACGAAGCGGGAAGTGGGATAGCAGCGTGACCCAGTTGCGCAACGCACGTTTTGGAGCGTCGACAACGCGTTGTATGTTGAGCCGCCCTGGTGGAAGTACACTGCCCATGCGGTGCCAGACGCAAGGCCCTCCGACGAAGAAGTCCAATAGTAACCTATCGCCGTGTTGGGAAAGGCGATCGTGTCGATAGTCGGACTATAGTTTGCGAGGTCCACGATAGTATGGAGCTCATGCTCGCCAGGTAGCCGCCAACCGGAGAACCCACCCAGCGAAAGAGCCCTGCAGTAGCTCTCGGCCTCCGCCTGAGTGCAAGTCAGGTTGCTAGGGTCCGTCGTGCACCCAGCGCGCGTGCCGGATCCATCCCGCTGCCAGACCAGGCCGGTAATCGTGTCAGTCACCGTCAGCCCGTCCGAGCTGACCACGAACTCTCCGGGATCCGTTCCGTCACCCGACGGCAACCGGGTTCCGTCGCAGCTCTCGTCGGAGCCGTCACAGCAGGTCGAACCGCTCGGGCAATCAGCGTCGGTCGTGCAGGCCATGCCGAAAACAGGACTACTTCCAGCCGTGCCGGCTGTTCCACCCGTACCACCAGACGCAACCGTTCCGCCCGTCGGAAACATCCCGCCGATTCCAACGATGCCACCTACCCCTCCGACCCCGCCCGTGCGAACCGCCCCGCCTGAGCCAGTCACCCCGCCACCGGCTGCGGTCGTCCCGCCGAACCCAAGCGTTCCGCCTCTGAAAGCCGTGCCGCCGGTGCTCTCCGTCCCTCCGGCGTTCCCTCCCACGCCTTGACCAGCGGCCCCGCCCGTGGACGTGGCTCCCCCGCCGCCGGCCGGCGGGTTGAGGGCGGTTCGCCCACATCCGGTTGCGACGAGTAAGACGGCCCAAGACCACCAAGGCAGCGCTTGCGACGCGTTCAGGAGTGGTCGGTCGACCAACATGCTGGGCATCGTCCTTCCCTCCGACATCTCTGTCATACTACCGCATTGCGGCCGGTCCGGAAGGTTGCGGTGCCCGCGGGTTGGTGGTGCGGCGGAGCAGGCGAAGGTGCAAAGGGGCCCAGGCGAGAGCCACGAATTTTTGGGGAGAGCCACTTAGGGACACTTGGTCGCGGCCACGCAGCCGTTGGAGCAGCATCCGGAGGAGTTGGGAAACACGTCGACGTATCCCGAGGGACAAAAGCCCCCCGTCAGCGGGCAGTCAGTGGCACAGGGTTTCGTCGCCGGAGCACACTCGGGAGGGGCCTTCACGCAGCTGACGAAATGGTTCGTACAAGCGGAGCTGTTGCACGGCAATTCGCCACTGAAGAGAGCATAGCAACCAACCTGGGCGTTGCACGTGGCGGGATCGGTCATCTGGGTGCAGGAAACCTCAGCGTCACCGGACGGAATCGCGCCATCGGTTCCAATCCTTCCGCCGGTCTCCGCTACCCCGCCGGCGCCAATCTCACCACCGGCAGCGGGACCTCCTCCGCTGGCAACGCGTCCCCCGATCCCACCCCCGCCACTCCCGCCGCTGCCAATTCCTCCACCGGTGGAAGTCGTTCCACCCACTGCGGTGATAACGCTTGTCGCCGACCTACCGCAGGGGCAGCAGTAGTACATCGTATCCGGAGGAGTAGGAAGGGGAAGCACCCTGCAACCGAGTGAGGAATCGGGTGCGGGAATGGTGTCCGGAGGCAATTGCAGCAGAGCGCCCACGCAGGTCAGCCAGTACTCGGCCGACGAACATGAGAACACACCGGCATCGGCCGGACCGGAAACAGCACTGGCCCAGCACCCAACAGCAGACTCGTCACCGGTTGAGTTGAAAACTGATGGCCAGGCACACGCCCCGGCATCCGCGGTGCCGACGGAGCCGATGGTCCCGCCAGTATTGCGGGTGTCTCCACCTGTAGCCGCCCCACCGCCACCTCCCATCACATGGCCGCCCGTGCTCGTACTGGTGTTCCCGCCCGCGCCCAAACCGCCGAGTCCCTCAAGGCTCGGGCTACTACCGTCCGAGCCGAGCGTTCCGCCTCTACCCACCACGCCACCCGTGCCCTCCGTCGCGCCGCCATTCCCTCCCACGCCCTGACCGGTGGCGCCGCCCGCGGACGTGGCTCCCCCGCCGTTGGCCGACGGGTTGAGGGCGGTTCGCCCACATCCGGTTGCGACAAGGAGTAAGACGGCCCAAGACCACCAAGGCAGCGCTTGCCACACGTCATGGAGTTCCCGGCTGACCGACATTGTGGGCATCGTCCTTCCCTCTGACATCCCCGTCATACTACCGCATTGCGGCCGGGCCGGAAGACGGCGGCCAAACGAGGGCCCTGAATTTGGGGGTAGCCACATCAGGTCCCGTCATCTTCGCCCGAATCCGCGTTTGATTCGCCGACCAGGCTGGACATCACGGAGAAGAACGTGTCCGCTCGACAGGCTACGGCTTCGAGCGCCGTCGCACGTTCTGCCCGCGTCGGTCGGCATCGCGGCGCCGGTACCGAAACTCGATCGGGAGGAACCTGCCGGGAATGTCAGCGCCCAACGGCCGAAAAACGCCCAGATACCGTTGCGACGTCTTGACCGGGACCGCTTCTGCCTTCGCGCGCAGAACCTGACCACGCCCAACATCATCGAATAATCACTCATATTTTGCCACCTTTTCCTCGTGTTCACATTTGCGCACTACGCGCCCAGCCTCAGCGATCATTACGCCGACGAACAGAGTCACACTGGTCCCGGTGCAAGCGCCCGAGCGCTGCCACAACCGCGCTTTCAATAGAAGCATCCAATGGTCCGTGAAACAACGCCAGCCGTCCGCCATCGTGCAGGTCACGGTCGAGCGCCGAACTGTGCTACGATGGCTCGGTAACGCAGCTGTCCTGGCCCTAGGCGGCGACGTGCTCCAGGCGTGCCTCGGCAGGAGCCTCGCGGATAGTCGGCGGCCCAATGCCGGGTCCGGGACCGCGGATGGGGCGTCCGAGGCGGCGAGCGCATCTGGTTTTGATTTCCAACCCGGCTCTGGCACCGACCCCATTTTCGACGCCTGGTACGAGAACACGGTGGATGCACAAAACCTAGCAGACATCCTGGCCGGATGGACGCTTACCGTCGACGGCATGGTCAGCAACACTCTCTCTCTTCGTTTCGTCGATCTCATTGCCCTCGATCGGCAGGACCAAGACACCGACTTTCATTGTGTCGAAGGCTGGTCGGTCTTGGACGTGCCCTGGAACGGGGTACCGCTTGCGAGCGTGCTGGACTTGGCCGGGGCCGACACGTCCGCCACTTACCTCACGTTCCATAGCGTGGGTGGGGAGTACAGCGAATCGCTTCCCATCAGTGTCGCACAAGAGCCGCGCACCTTGCTCGGCTACGGCGTCGGCGGATCCACGCTGCCTCTCGCGCACGGTTTTCCGGTGCGGTTGGTGGTGCCCCGTTTGTACGGCTACAAGAACGCAAAATACCTCTCGCGTATCGAGGTCACCGATCATGCGGTCACCGGCTACTGGGAGGCGTACGGCTATTCGGACGCTGGGGAGGTTCCAGCGTCGCTGTTGCGTCCGGGCAAATACTGAATTGAAAGACTCGGGCGGTTGCAGCCAGATCTTCTGCCTCTTCTCGATGTAGCCGGGCGGGATCATGCGCTCGTCGGGATGTAAGGTCGACGCTCCTGCCAGCGACCGCATGATTCCGCAAGAAGAGGTTTGTCCGCCGAGCTCGCCGTGTTACTCCCCGCAGGGTGGCAGCGTCGTCGAAGTGACCGCGTCCCTGATTTTTTTGGGGGGATGGGCGGGTGCTTGCGTGGGGGAGGGGCGCGAAGCGGGTGACTGCGCCCCGGGGCCGGGATAGAGTGTCATGGCCCATGTCGCATCGCGCCTACCCGGCTGACATCGGGCCGCGCTCTGCGGCGCCCGGTGTCGACCAAGCTACGTCTCGCTCTCCTACGGGATCGCCCGATCAGTAGTCGACCAGATGCAGGCCCGCCGGCTAGATCTCCCTTCCTGCCGGTCCAGGACGTCTGCCACTGCAAATGTAGTCGAACCTCATGTACGATGTGAGGATGATTGGATTATGTCAGCGATCCGGGTTCGTTGGGCTCGAGATAATGGTCTGCCTTTCGGCCTGTGGAAATCGGGGACAAGGTGAGATGCAATTCGAGGACGCAGCCGCAGCTCGGGAGACGGGTGTTGGCAGCATTGTCAAGGAGGTTGGCGTCGCAACGTACATGCCAGATTCGTCTGCACAGTCGACGAGGGATCTCGGGCCGGCCCAGGGCGATTTCGTTTCGGATACGCCGCCCGATCTGCCCGTGGGGGGCGTCGCATTTGACTCGACCGTTCCTATCGAGCTGGACGGCAACATCAGCGACATGCTTCTGCCATCCCTCGACGCTGCAGGGGAGCGCATCCCTGCGGGTTCCGATGCCCAGACCGATCGGTCCATCGACATGGCGAGGAACGCCGGAGGTACCGGCGAGCCGCCTAGCGCTGTGTCGCTGGATGCTGGACCGGAAGTCCGCGATGCGGCCCCAGACTCCGGCAATGGAGCGGTCGTGGACGCACGAGTTTTGCCCGACGCGCACATCTGTTCGGCAAATGCGGCCGCCTGCGGAGGAGATACCGTCAACCTGGCCATCAGCGCGACCCACTGTGGGGGATGCAACCAGGCCTGTCCTCCAACCAGTGTTTGCAGCTTCGGCATCTGCGAATCCGGAACCAGCAACTGGCCCACACTTCAGCACGACGTGCAGCACACGGGCGAGAACGCCACCGAGCTGGGTCAGCCGCCACTGTGCTTCGCTTGGTCGCGCCAGCTCGATTCCAGCTATGGACTGAGCCCTCCGGTTGTCGAAGACGGTCGCCTGTTCACGGCATCCTTCGGAACCTTCTTGAGAAATGCCCCGCTCTATGCACTCGATGTGTCCGACGGCTCTGACTTGTGGAATTATGCCTTTGCCGATGCCGATACGATCGGCTTTCCGTCCGTGTTCTCAGGCTCGGTGTATCTCGCCAATGGGCAGCCACTGGAGACCAGCGGATCCGCGGAGCTTTGGTCCTTTGGCGCCGCAACGGGCAGCACGCAATGGGTTTCACCGCTAGCTGCCCAATGGGAACAGTATTGGGCGCCAATAGTGGTCAACGGCATCGTCTATACCAACGCCGGTACGTATGGGGGCCTCTACGGCATGGCCGTTTCGGATGGGTCGCAAATATTTTTCCAGAGTCTGGACCAGTGGGACCAGTGGAGCCCTGCCTTCTTCAATGGCAAGCTCTACACGTTCATCAACGGCAACTTCCGGCAACACGATCCAAACACCGGCGCCGTGCTCTGGGACGTCCAGGTCCCGTTCACATGGAATGGCTACTCGATGAAGACTGCGCCTGTATTTGGTCCCAACTATGCGTACGTCATCTCGCCACCAAGTCTGCTTGCGATCGACACCACTGGGGAAGCAATCGCCTGGACCGCCACTGGAACCTTCACCGGGACGCCCGCGGTTTCAGGGTCGGCCGTCTATGGCATCAGCAACGGCACCTTGCAGGCTCGCGACAGCGGTTCGGGTACCCTGCTCTGGACATTCGTTGGAGACCTCGCACTGTCGTATCCTCCGGTCATTGCCAACGGCTACATTTACGTCGCGAGTTCCGCCAACGTCTACGCAGTCAGCATCGCTACCCACAACCAGGTTTGGACCGCCGCCGTGGGAGGATGGCTTGCCGTGGCGGCCCATCGACTCTTAGTTGCCGGTGACACCGGATTGCTCTCCGCTTACGCTCTATCGCTGTCGGCAGCGCCTGGCCCAATGACGCACTGATCGCTAGCCTTGCCGCCTTGCCCCAATCCTTGCCACCGGAAGACGCCAATGCCATGGGCGGATCCACGCGAATTTCAGGCACAATTTCCGCGACGAGTTTCCGGACAGCACGGGTTCAGGAGGCCTGGCTTCCTGACCACTGGACGGCTAAGTCACGTTCTTGCAAAAACAGCTATTTCGCCCGAAAGTATCCAGTATGCGTTTGGCAAGCCTCGCCGTCATCTTGAGCATGAGCATAGTCCCCGAACTCGGCTTCGCCCAAATTGGACAGCCAGGGGCTCATCCCCGCTATACCGCCGACCTGGAGCCGCATGTCTTGGCCGACTGGGACAATTCCCCTCCTTGCTCGAGTGATGGTCTTGGGGCTGGCGTCCGTGCCACGATTCCTTTTCTGCAGGATGGGCCGGTTCCCGGCATCAACAACAACATGGGCTTAGGGCTGGGGGCCGATTACGCGCACCGCTGGGCTAACCACTGCACCGGCATTGTTTCTGCCAACGGGCTGATTATTCCGGTCGTGCTACAGTGGAACTTCTTTCTCCTGCGCCGGCTGAGTGTCTTCGGAGAAGCCGGGGTCGCGTGGCAGCACTGGTGGAACACGCCCTACCTTTGTACCTTTTGCGGGGGTTACACATCGACGAATCAGCTCGATGTCGCGCTAGCTGCCGGTGGTCGGTTTATGGTGACGGAGCGGTTCGCATTCTTGCTGCGACTCGGTTGGCCCTATGTTTCGCTCGGAGCCGTGATCCAGCTCTGAGCGGGGAGCGACGTTGGCAATCGTGGTTCAGACGGCATTCGCCGAGCCGCTCACGATCGCCACGTCAACCCCAGCGCTCACGCCAAAGCCGTCGTTAGTGCTCTGCTGGCCGCTTGAGTTAGCGGAGAAACCATGCATAGGCTAGGTCGGCGGTCGATACCGATCGCACCGCTCATTCTGGCCAACGTCCTGGGGTGCACGAACAACGGCTTGGACGAGCCCGGAGCCTCGAACCAGTCTCGAAGCGGCGGGGTGACAGGCGGGGCAGGCGTTGCGGACGGCGGAGATGCGGCGGACGATCCTTCCAAGGTGTTACTGGCCCAGCGTGTCGAAGAGCCTTCTCACGTCGACCTAGACCGGCGACGACATCGCGCATCTCTACCTCCGCTGAGGCCCCAGGCACGAGCTCGTCAATTGTTGAGCGGTGAACATCCAGCGGCCGGCATCGCGTAGCAGCACTGATTCGCGCTATCGAGAGTGCACTGCGGGTCTGATGATGTTCCGTAATTGAACGAGCTGGACTTGCTCTTTGCCGGCAACACGCCAACCATCGGTGTCAAGTCCGGTCCCACCCACGGCCAAGCCTGTCCGGTTGGCCACCACGCCGGCATCGCTGCGTAATAGAGCGATGCGGGCAAGGAGCGCGTCGATTCCGGTAGGCTCGCGGTCCTCGGCGAGGCATTCCATTGCACCGACTTGTTCGTGGTGTCGAAGTTGCCCGTCATCCAGAGCGTCGTCCACGTTATGCTAGATTGGTCGATGTCAGTGATGGACGGGCTGCCGTCGTGCGAGAAGAACGACTGCGTCGTCACCGAGCTTGCGCCCCCGGTGCCCGTCGTCTTGAGATCGGCCGGCAGCCCCAGCGATGGGTCGGTGGTGCTACCTAGGACGTTGCCGATGATCGTCATCTTCGTGTCGGGCGCCGGCAAATCCAGGGCTGTCACATTGCCGGACTGAGGGACCACCGGCAAGTCCCACACGATCGTCGACTGATTCTGCCCGTCGTTGGTCGGCGTCCACTGGCTCGAAGCATAATTGCGAAAGAACGTTAGGTAGCCCGCGTTCCCGTGGGTGGTCGTGGCACCCATGTGCGGGGCAAAGTTACCCTCGATCAACTCCATGTGGGGGAACGCGCAGTGCGAATCGATGTTTACCTCTTGCCAACCATCATCATTTTGCGTGTCAGAAGCCCAGGAATTGTCGGCGTAGTTGTAGCCGATCACATTGCCTCCGCCCGAGTTGTTGAACAGGATAGGCTTGTTCAAGAACCGTACGACGTTGTTTTCGACGAGATTGTCCGCCGCTCCGCACGAAAGCACAATACCGTAGTTGTCTTGTTCAAAACCATACTTGTGTGAGTTGTGCACGTGGCTGTCGCGCACTACACACCGATACGTGCCGTTCAGTCGAATCGGCACTCCGCTCGTGGTGCCATCGATCTGCACGTCCTTGATCCAACAGTACGCGGCATTGGAGATATCGATGCCGCCCGCCCACTGGCCGTCGTAACCGCCCGGCCGACCGCCTTGAATGAGCACGCTCTCGATGCCGGCCCACTTCGTCGTGGCGTTCTTCACCCGCGAGACCGTCGCCGACTGCGCGGTTTGAAACGTCCAGTGGAGGGGCGTCGTCAGGACCAGGGTATTGCCGGAGACGGCAGCGATTTCCACGCGCTCGCTCACCGCCCAACCGGATTGACGTTCGAAGAAGTTGCAGGGCGACACTTCACTGGTGTCCTTTTGGTCGATGATCGCAAGATCGCCGGCCTTGAAGCTCGCCCCGCTCGCGACCGAGAGGCTCGATGTTTCTTTGGGCGCGTCAGCCGTGAGCAGCTGTTGGGCGGTCGAATCGATGTTCGAGTTGTAGCAGATCTGGTCTTGCTCGGTGCCGATGGCCAATACCGGCCCTGGAGCGTTGATGGTCGCGGTGTTCTGAATGATCGTCCCGGTGGTCGAGTCGGACCCGGCGCCCCGCAACACCACGCCGGATGGCAGTGTGATCGTCGTCGACACTTTGTACGTGCCGGCTGCAAGGGTGACAACCTGATGGCTGCCCTCGCACCCATTGAGCGCATTCTGAATCGCGCTCGTGGCATCGCCGCTCGTAATTGGCACCGAGGCGCAGAGAGCGGTGCGCAGGGGAAGGATGTCGGGGCCGAGCGTATTCCCTGTTGCCGTGTCGGACAAGATCCCCGGGTTCCACGTCGTGGTGTACTCGGGATCAAGCAGGCCGGAGGGTGCGCTGTTGCAGGCATCGCTTGTGCAGCCAGCAACGAGGTGCGGTGGAGAGCCGTCTTGTCCGGAGCCAGGGTTGCTCGCACCATCGGCGTGGCCTGCGTCGGCCTTCGCAAAGCCGTTTCCACAGCCGGCAGCGGCCATCAACCAAAGACAGCACAGGACATTGTGATGCAGGTTGAGCGGTTTCATGGCATCACTCCTTTCGGTGAGATTTCGACCCCGGCGCGCTCGTGGGGTCGCCCGATTATAAGACGATCCCGCCTCGTGGAACAGTCCCAGGAACAGCCGGTCTCGGTCGGCGTCAGCAACAGGCTGTAGAAGACACCAGTGTGCAGCTCATAACTCACCTGCTCCTCGACGTAATCGCATTCACCGAGGCGCCCTTTCCCGAGGCCACGGCAGGCCACGGCCGAGGCGCGTGGGTCGCCTCGTCGCCCGGAAATGGCGCCGCCGCCGCAGAAACGTCGGCCGGCAGGCTGAGAGAGGTGCGCATGCGACATCCCGATGCGACGAGGATCAGGAGCGCCCAATAGCACCCGAGCGGTGAGCGCGGCGCGTCGTGCTCATCGAATCGCTGCTCGCCTTCGGAGTCAATACTCCAGCCCAGCGCGATCACGCCGAGTCACCATGTTGGCTCTTGCGCCCATGTCGTTTCGAGCCATGCCGTCATCAACATTTCGAGCCCACCGTCAATGAAGTCCGGCCCTCGTCCCCGTGGTAGTCTGAATCCGTGAACTTGGTTACCGAGCTCCACGCCGTGTGCGCCACGCTGGTGCGCGCGCAAATCCGCTACGCTCTTTGCGGCGGTGTGGCGGTAACCATCCATGGCGCCACCCGGTCCACCAAAGACATAGACATCCTTATTGCGCCCGCGGATTTGGACAGGGCCCTTGACGCCGTGCGCGCCATCGGCTACAAATTCGCCGCGCTTCCCCTGGTTTTCGATGAGGGCACCACGCGCGAGCGCCACGTTCAGCGCGTCAGCAAGATCGAAGACGGCGAGCACTTGATGCTCGACTTCTTGGTTGAACGAGCCGCATTCGCCGGCTTGTTGGCGAATCCTGTCGAGGTCGTCCTGCCCGAGGGGCCGTTGTGGGTCGTCCCGCGTGAGGTGCTTCTTGTCATGAAGCGGCTGGCAGGGCGCAACCAGGATCTCGCCGACTTGGAGAAGCTGGAGGCGGGTGATGACTGACGTTGCCCATCGTCTGGCCGGCCATCCTCCACTTGGCGTGGCCGAGCGCATGGCACGACTTCGCGTTCTGTGCGTCCCCGAGCGCGACGCGGAAGCCAGGCGACGTTTGGCCAACCGACCGCAAGCTACAAACACGCCCTTCGCAATCGCCGTTGCCCGGCGCCTCGCAGAGCTACGCTCCCTATGCGACCTCGCAAATCACCTCCGGCGGCGGTGAAGCCTGAAGACCTGCAGGCGAAGCCCGCGCTCATGCACACGATTGTAGGGTAGGTCCCGCCGGGTTGCGGACGGCGCGCGTCAGCCAGCCGCGACCCGGTGAATCCGTTGGGTGCCGCCATGCCGCCACAAGCGCCTGCTGCGCAAGGTCATCCGCCTCGTCACCATCGCGCAAGAGCGCCAAAGCAAACCTTCGCACCCAGCCGTAGTAACCGGGCGATGGTTTGCAGCGAGTGCAGCGGTCAGCCGGCTGTCGACCAGAGGTCGTTCCCGATCACCGTTTTCCGGCATCCTAGGACAAGTCAATTGGCCAATATATACGAGAGCCGCCGCGAGCAGATGTTTTCCGAGTTGAGCCAGGCGCAGATCAGCCGTGTCTGCGCTATCGGGAAGCGACGCAACGTCAAGGCGGGTGAGATCCTGTTCGAGATTGGGGATCGCGAGACGTGTTTCTACGTGGTGGTCAGCGGGGCCGTCGAGATCCTGCGCCCGGCAGGCGAAAGCTACGAACAGGTCGTTCTGCATGGGCCGGGGCAGTTCACCGGAGAGGTTAACATGCTGTCGGGCCGACGCAGCCTGGTGCAAGGCCGCGTGGTCGAGGACGGCGAGGTGGTCGTCGTCGATCGGGAACATCTGCGCGCGCTGGTGCAACGGGACTCGGAGCTGAGCGAGATCCTGATGCGTGCGTTCATCCTGCGGCGGGTCGCCCTAATCGCGCAGGGAGGCGGAGGGCTGGTCCTGCTCGGGTCGCGCCACTCGGCCGCTACGCTCAAGCTGCGCGAGTTCCTGGTGCGCAACAACCAACCGTTCACCTATCAGGATGTCGAGACCGACCCCGGCGTGCAGTCGCTGCTGGATCGCTTTCAAATTGGGGTAGCCGAGGTGCCGGTGGTGGTGTGCTCGGGGGGCCGCGTGCACAAGAATCCGTCGGTCGAATCTCTGGCAGCGGAGCTTGGCCTCAACCTGAAGCTCGATGCGAAGATAGTGCGGGACGCGGTGGTGGTGGGGGCGGGCCCGGCCGGCCTGGCCGCCGCCGTGTACGCGGCATCTGAGGGGCTGGACGTGCTGGTGCTTGAAGGCACGGCCCCGGGCGGGCAGGCTGGCACCAGCTCTCGGATCGAGAATTACCTGGGATTTCCCACCGGGATCTCGGGACAAGCGCTGGCCGGCCGCGCCTTGACCCAGGCCGAAAAGTTCGGCGCCGAGGTGGCTATCGCGCGACGGGCGGTGCGACTGGACTGCGACAGCCGCCCTTACAAGGTCATCCTCGAGAACGGAGAGGCGGTTCTGACGCGCGCCTTGATCATCGCAACGGGGGCTCGCTATCGCAAGCCTGACCTACCAGAGTTGTCCCGTTTCGAGGGCAACGGCGTGTTCTACAGCGCCACCCATCTGGAGGCGCAGCTGTGCGAGAGCGAGGAGGTGGCTATCGTGGGAGGGGGAAACTCGGCCGGTCAGGCCGCGGTGTTCCTGTCGCAGATCGCCTCGCGCGTGCAGATCCTGGTGCGGGGCGAGGGTCTGGCGAGCAGTATGTCGCGCTACCTGATCCAGCGCATTACCGACAGCCCAAACGTGGTGGTGAAGACGCACACCCAGATCGATGCGCTGGAGGGGACGGACTGGCTGGATAGGGTCCGTTGCCGCGAGATCACCAGCGGAAAGACGGACATGCTACCTGTGCGGCACGTCTTCATGATGACCGGCGCCGACCCGCACACCGATTGGCTGAAGGGCTGCGTGCGCCTCGACGATCATGGCTTCATCAAGACGGGGGTCGACTTGAACGCGGACGATCTGACGGACGGTCACTGGCCGCTTGCGCGCCCACCTTACTTGCTCGAGACGACTATCCCCGGGGTGTTCGCCGTGGGTGACGCGCGCTCAGGGAACGTCAAGCGCATCGCCTCGGCCGTCGGCGAGGGATCGATCTCGATCCAGATGGTGTTCAAGGCCCTGCAGGATCTGTGATCGCGGGAGTGTTCCACTGGCGCCTCGTTGGGGGGGCTATTCGGACCCTATTCGATCAACGGGTCGAAGGCGAGGTTGTCGACGAAGCACCAGCCCCAGGTCTCGCCGGGTTCCAGAGAGCGCATGATCGGGTGCTTGGTGGCGTGGAAGTGCTTGGTGGCGTGCCGGTTCCTCGAGTCGTCGCAGCAGCCCACGTTCCCGCACTGCATGCACAGGCGCAGGTGCACCCACGAGTCCCCCATCGCCAGGCATTCGGCGCAGCCGCGAGACTTCGGACCCGTGTGTGGGTTGATGGCTTCGAGATGGGGACAGGAGGGGTCTGATTTCTTCATGAGCGAGTCTCCAGGTTGAGGTGCCGGTCATCGATTGCCAACGGAGAAAGTATGCCCGCCGTTTGCCTCCGCGCGAGGCAACTTTCGCAACAGCGGGCCACCGCCCCGCAGATGAAACTTCGCAGGAGATCCCGCCATCGTACCTTACTGGCAGTCGGGGGAACCTGGCCCCCTGCGCGAATGATCACCAACGTTGCGCCCCTCCTCCAATTCGTGGGCGCCTCGAAGACCTTCGAGGCGGTCGTGGCGGTCGCGCCGCTCGATCTGTCGGTGGCACCTGGCGACACTCTCGTGCTGATCGGCCCCAGCGGGTGCGGCAAGACCACGGTGCTGCGGATGGCGCTGGGGCTGCTGTGGCCGGACGCCGGCCAGGTCCGCTTTCGCGGCGAGTTGCTATCCCCCGCCAACGTGCAGCGGGCAAGGCGGTCGATGGGCTATGTGGTGCAGGAGGGAGGACTGTTCCCGCACCTCACGGCCGAGCAGAACGTCAGCTTGATGGCCAGACACCTGCGCTGGCCGCGCGCTCGCATCGAGCAACGGCAGGCCGAGTTGGCCGCGCTGACCCGTTTTCCCATCAACGCTCTTGGCCGTTATCCGTTTCAGCTATCTGGAGGCCAGCGGCAGCGCGTGGGCTTGAT
Organism: uncultured delta proteobacterium; assembly: GCA_963849735.1. GTDB lineage: Bacteria > Myxococcota_A > Polyangia > Fen-1088 > Fen-1088 > Fen-1118. The sequence continues at coordinate 169,534 of CAWKJE010000042.1, read as the reverse complement.
GCGCGCGCTCATGCTCGACCCCGATGTGCTGCTCTTCGATGAGCCCCTGGGGTCGATCGATCCAGTGGTGCGGTCGGAACTGCAGCAAGATCTGGTGCGGGTCTTCAAGCAGACCGCTAAAGCGGTGGTGCTGGTCACGCATGATCTCTCCGAGGCGGCTATTTTCTCCCTGGATCATGGCAGGGTGGCGCTGATGCGACAGGGACGCGTGCTGCAACAGGGACGCATGGAGGAGCTCGTGCGCTCCCCCGCCGATCCTTTCATCACGAAGTTCGTGGCGGCGCAGCCGCTGCTTGCCTTCGGTCACGCGCCGGAGCCGCGGTCGAAATGAAGCTTTCCTCGCGGCAGCTGAGCGTTATCGTCGTCGTGAAATTGGTGGCGGGGGAGCCGTCCGAAGCGGCCACCGCGCGTGCCGCGGACGCTACGCTTGTACCATCGCCCGTCCCGGCCCAACCTACGCCCGGGACAGCGTTCCGGATCGCATCGAAGGCATTCACCGAGTCGGTGATCTTGGGCGAGGTGGTGGCGTTGACGGTATCCGCTGCCGGGGTCGAGGTAGAGCACCGAGTGGCGCTTGGCGGATCGCGCCTGTGCTGGGACGCCCTGGCGTCGGGCCGCATCGACGCCTATCCCGAGTACACCGGGACGGTGCTGCAAGAGATTCTGCACGTACAGGACGCCGCTGACGTCGCGTCTCTGCGAGCGGCGCTCCGACCGCTCGCCGTCGGTCTGGGGGTGGCTTTCGGGTTCGACAACACCTATGCGCTGGGGATGAGGCGCGCGCGAGCAGCCGCCGCAGGCATTCAGACTATCTCCGAGCTGCGGCGACACCCCGAGCTTCGCTTCGGATTCAGCGACGAATTCATGAGCCGGCGCGATGGTTGGCCGGGGCTCGTGGCCCGCTACGGACTAGCCGCCAAGGACGTTCGAGGACTCGACCACGACCTCGCCTACCGCGGCCTCGCGGAGGATCGCATCGACGTGACGGATCTCTATGCGACCGACGCCGAGATCCGTCGCGACGATCTGAGCGTGCTTCGCGACGACCTCGGCTTCTTCCCCAAGTACGAGGCAATCCTGCTTTACAGGCTAGACGCCGAAGAGCAATGGCCCGCGGCGTTGGCGGCGCTGCGAACGCTCGAAGGCAAGATCAACATCGCCGCCATGTGCGCCATGAACGCACGCGCCAAACTGGATCACCTGCCAGAGCGCCAGGTGGCGGCGGACTTCGTCGCGCAGCTGGACGGCCGCGCGCCCCGCGCGACCGCCCAACGAGAGAGCTGGACGAGCGCGGTGCCGGAGCGGACACGCGAGCATCTAGTGCTGGTGAGCCTGTCGCTGCTGGCGGCGATCCTGGTGGCACTGCCACTGGGGATTCTGGCGGCGCGCCGCCCGGGACTGGGCAAGCTGGTACTCTCGGCCGTAGGTGTTGTGCAAACAATCCCGTCACTGGCGCTGCTGGTGTTCATGATACCGCTCTTGGGGATAGGTGCCCCACCAGCGATGATGGCGCTGTTTCTCTACAGCTTGCTGCCCATCGTCCGGAACACCCACGCTGGCCTGGTGGGTATTGCGCCCGCGATGCGCGATTCAGCAGCGGCGCTGGGCCTGTCACGCTGGGCGATCCTTTGGCGGGTGGAGCTGCCGCTCGCACTGGGGACGATCCTGGCCGGGATCAAGAGCGCCGCTGTCATCAACGTCGGGACCGCGACCCTAGGCGCACTGGTGGGAGCCGGGGGCTTCGGCCAGCCCATCTTCACCGGCATTCGGCTGGACGACTTTCCCTTGATCTTGCAAGGCGCGGTCCCGGCGTGCCTACTCGCGCTTGCCGTTCAGGGAGCGTTCGATTTGGCCGAACGGGTACTCGTTCCGCCGCCGTTACGCTCGGGCCGACGGTGCGGGGCTAGGCGAAGGGCTAGGCGGGCCGATTAACCATCACTGTGCACCGCAATAACCATGCGTCGCAATCTCCGGCAGCGGCGGAATTTCGGCGCTATCTTCCGTCCGCATAGCCTTAACATTCCGCTTTTATTGTTCCCCTTCTCCATGCGATTACTCGACCAATACCGTGCCGTGCGCGCGCAAACCGAGTCCCTAGCCGATCCACTTTCGGCCGAAGATCAGCTAGTTCAATCGATGCCGGACGCCAGCCCAACCAAGTGGCACCTGGCGCATACGAGTTGGTTCTTCGAGACCTTCTTGCTGTCCGCGGATGCGGCCGCCGGATACCGGTCGCCCGATCCGCGCTATCGGATGCTCTTCAATTCTTACTACGACGCCGTCGGCGAAAGGTTCGATCGTGCGCGCCGCGGGACGTTGTCGCGACCGTCGCTGGCGGAGGTTCGTGCCTACCGCCGCCACGTGGACGATGCGCTGATACGCCTGCTCGAGGAGGGAAACGTCTCGCCGACCGCCCTGTCAACGATTGAGCTTGGGCTTCAGCACGAACAGCAGCACCAGGAGCTGTTGCTGACGGACATCAAACACGCCCTGGGCAGCAATCCTCTTCAGCCGGCATACCGTACGCTTTCGGACCGCGACTACGTCCGCGGTCCGGACGGCGAGGCGGAACATCGGCCCGCGACGTTTCGGACCTTTGAAGACGGCATCGTCTGGATCGGGCACGAAGGGCCCGGCTTTGCTTTCGATAACGAAGGGCCACGGCACAAGGCGTTCTTGCGCTCGTTCGCGCTGGCCGATCGGCTCGTCACCTGCGGGGAGTACCTCCGCTTCATGAGCGACGGAGGGTATCGGCGCCCGGAGCTTTGGCTTTCCGACGGTTGGCAGCTGTGCCAGCGGGAACAGTGGCGCGCTCCGCTCTATTGGCGGTCGCGCCAGGCCGACGGCCACGGGGACCGAGAGTGGCCGATCTACACGATGGCCGGCCCGCGCCCCGTCGATCCGCTCGAGCCGGTTGTCCACGTGAGCTACTTCGAGGCGGACGCGTTCGCGCGCTGGGCGGAGGCTCGGCTTCCCACCGAGGAGGAGTGGGAGCACGGCGCAGCCAAGGAACCTGTGATCGGAAATTTCGCCGACAGCGGGCGTTACCACCCGGCCACCCAAGGCGGCGGTTTTTTCGGGGACACGTGGGTCTGGACGCAGAGCCCTTACGTTGCCTATCCCGGCTATCGGGCGCCCGCCGGCGCGATCGGCGAGTACAACGGAAAATTCATGTGCAACCAAATGGTACTCCGAGGGGGATCGTGTTTTACGCCGGCCGGTCATGTGCGGCCTACCTATCGCAACTTCTTTCCGCCAGCGGCTCGCTGGCAGGCCAGCGGGATCCGCCTGGCGCGTGACGCGTGACCATCGCCAGCGCCGAGGTCTGGAGCAGTCAACGTCCCGCCTCGGCGTTTCGTACGGTCGATGCCACTTCCGTACGCGCCGTGGCCGATGCCGTGCGCCAGGGCTTGCTGCGGCCCCGCATGCGCCTTCCGCCCTGGCTGCTCTACGATGCGCGGGGCTCGGCGCTGTTCGAGGACATCACCGAGCTTCCTGAGTACTACCTGACGCGCACCGAGCGCGGGATTCTAGCCAGCCATGTCGACGAGATCATCGAGGCAGCCGGGATGCCTCCGCATGTGATCGAGCTGGGCGCGGGCACTGCTTCGAAAACGCAGCTGGTGCTGTCCGCACTGCTCGACCGCCAGGCGCGCGTTGTCTATACGCCGGTCGACGTATCGGCCGCGGCGCTGTCCCTGGCACAATCCAAGCTGAAACAGTTCCGGCGGCTGACCGTGCGGCCGGTGGTGGCCCGCTATCCCGAGGAGCTGGGCTTTCTCGCTGCGCCCTCTGGACAGCGATTGTTGCTGTTTCTGGGGTCGAACATCGGAAACTACGATCCCCCGTCGGCGCGTAAGCTGTTGCGGGCGGTCCGACGTCATCTGCTGCCGGGCGACACGTTGCTCATCGGAACGGATCTACGCAAGGCAGGGTCGATCTTGGTGCCTGCCTACGACGATGCCCAGGGGGTGACTGCCCGGTTCAACAAGAACGTGCTCGTGCGCATCAACCGCGATGTGGGCGCCATGTTCGATATCGATCGTTTCGAGCACGTGGCACGCTGGAATCGCGCCGCCTCCCGCATCGAGCTTCATCTGGCCAGTGTGGGCGAGCAAAACGTGTGGCTCGGGACTGTGGGCGCCGAGATTCACTTCGCGCCAGGCCAGCGCATTCACACCGAGTCGAGCTACAAGTTCACGCACGCTACGATCGCTCGCCTGCTCGTCGACGCCGGCTTTCGCCTGGAGCGAACCTGGAACGACGAGCGACGCTGGTTCGGCCTCCACCTCGCCCGCATCCCCAAGTCCAGTCCCTACCCACGTCGCCGCTGAGCCAGCCTCGCGGGGCTGGCCTTTGCGCGCAGGAAGGGTGTAGAGCGGGTGATGTGACCCCGGGACTGGGGTGGTGGGGGCGGAGCAGTCAGAACGGATCCTTGATCTGGCCGAGCTGCCACAGCTCGAGGAACTTCTCGCGCACCCAGGGATGGAGGTCGTCGGCCACGCTTGCCGGCAACCCGGCGCTCCTGATGAGCTCCTGGACATCCACGAGGTCCTTGATTCGGTGAGCGGCGACCATGCCCGAAGCCAGCTTAAGCTCGATGAACCGTGCCATAGGCAGTAGAGAAAATCGGCTCCCGCGCAAGGCCACCTTTGCCGGGTCGGGGAAAGCGATAGGCTTCGGTTTGTCGTCGCCGGGATAGCGCCCCGTACTGAGCACGTCGATGTTGACGCCATGCAAGGTGTCCAGCAGCTTGCCGGTGCTGGGCACACGCTCCGCGTAGCCGTTTCCCAGGTGCTTGCGCTTGAACTCGGCCAGATCATCCTCGCGCATGACGAGATCGACATCGACCGTGACGCGCTTGTGACCGTATTCGTTGAGCGCGAACGCGCCGATGATGGCGTACGGAAGACACTCCGCCTCCAGGATGTCAGCGAGCCGGTAGAGCGCCAGTTGCGCCTCCGCTTGTCCCATGAAAAACCTCCCGCAGTAGTCAACCCCCTCGACGAACCTGGCCTCGGCCTCGGCCGGAAGTCGTCCGGCGCCCCAGGACACAGCGGGAGCAGGTCGAGAAGGTGAGTGCAAGGACATCCAAGCAACCGTACCACGAGGTCAGCGTTCCGGGCGAAGGCACCATGGGACAACGGCGTCCAGTGAAAGGTCGGACCGCATGGCTCAACGCGGCGCACGCGATGGCGCACGCGTCCCGGACCACATCACCTCCGACGCCGGTGACGCCTGAAGACTTGCAGGCGAAGCCCGCGCATGCATACGCAACCTGCTAGCCTCAAGCCGATGACGTCGACAGCCGTGACAAGAACCCTAGGCAGTACGGGGGCACGGGTCCTGCCGATTTCCCTGGGTGGCGAAGGGATTCTGCGCACCACCGGGCGATCGCAACAGGCCGTCCCCGTAATCCTGGAGGCCCTTCGCCTTGGTGTGAGGTATTGCGATACCGCACCGGCGTACCAGCAAAGCCAAGACTACTATGGCGAAGCGTTTCGGTCCGCTGGCAAGGGCAGCCGCGAGGGTGTCTTGCTGGCCTCGAAGTGCCACGAGCGGGCCCGCGATCACGCCCTGCGTTTGCTCGACGATTCGCTTCGCCGGCTGGGTACAGACCACCTGGACACGTGGCAGATGCACGACCTACGCGAAAGGGACGAGCTGGACGTACTTACAGGCAAGGGAGGCGCTTTGCAAGCGGCGCTAGAAGCGAAGGCCGATGGGCGCATTCGCTTCGTGGGTCTGACAGGACATCACGATCCAGGCGTATTGCTCGAGGCAATGCGCCGTTTCTCCTTCGACACGGTTCTGGTGGCCATCAACCCCGCTGACGGCCGATATCGACCCTTCCTCCCGACGGTCGTGGCCGAGGCGCGGCGTCAGCACATGGGTGTGGTGGGAATGAAGTCGCTCGCCGCCGGACGATTGCTCGACATAGCGCCCGCCGCCGAGCTCCTACGCTACACCGCCACCCACGCCGACACCGTCGTGGTGGGATGCTCGACCGTGGAAGAGGTCCGCGCCAACCTCGCCCTAGTCAGCAACTTTGAGCCGATGTCCAAAGCCCAGCAGCGCGCCCTTGAGGCGCGAGCCGCCTCTCGCGCTTGCACCTACGACTACTTCAAGGGCTGAGTCCCCTACGAGGCGCTGCCCCAAGCGGCATCACGGTGGGGCCGGGGCAATCTCAGGCTCAATCGCGAACCCACTACTTTGCGTCGGGTACCTTTCGCAGGGCGTGCTGCACGGCCCGCGCAACCCCCTCGACGCTGTATGGCTTGGCGAGCCAAGGGAGGCCCTTCTTCAAGGCAAGCTGCGCCCGCTCCGTCGGCCCATATCCACTGGTCAGTACGGCCTTCTGGGCGGGGAAGAGCAGCTGGACTCGCTCGAAAATCTGCAAGCCATCGAGTGCTTCGCCGAGCATCATGTCGATGATGAGCAGGTCGCATGGGCTCTTGCCCGAAGGGGCTGCCCGGCTGAACAGCTCGTAGGCTCGCGATCCGCTCTCTAGGACGTCGACCTTGTATCCGAGCCGAACGAGAACTCGGCGACCCATCCGCAGTTGGATCGGTTCATCATCAACAAGAAGAATGCGCGCGTTTCCGTGGGGTGGGGCCACTGCGTGTTCCTGTTCGCTTGAAGATCCGACGACACCCGGCAGGTAAATGGCGATCGTGGTGCCCACATCGAGCGTGCTGTTGACATCAATGAATCCTTCGTGCTCCTTCACCACACCGTGAACGACCGCGAGGCCAAGCCCGGAGCCGGAGCTTTCCGCAGGCCGCTTCTTGGTGAAGAATGGCTCGAACACCCGACTTAGGTCATGTGGTGCAATTCCGCAGCCGTCGTCCGAAACCGCCAATACCGCATAGTGGCCAGGTGGAATCGTCTCATAGCCGACCATTGCGGTCGTCAGATGCACCTTGAAGGTCTTGATGACTACTTGTCCGCCCGCGGCGACCGCCTCGACGGCATTTCGGACCAGGTTGCCGACGGCCCTGACTAATTGCGACTCGGAGCCTCGAATAACGAGGGGAAGTGGAGTCGCCTCGACGCTCACCTTGGCGCCGCCGCCTTGCTGGGCAAGACGAGGCGACCTATCGGCCAAGCAGGATTGGACGACGAGATTGAGGTCGACGTCCTCCTTGAGCGTGCGTCCTTGGCGGCCGAGGGTGAGCAGATCCTTGATGGTTTGGGCCGCACGGAGCGAGGCTTCCTTGATGATCTTGACGTCGGTGCGAAGCTCTTGAATGGCCACTTCGTCGGCGTGCAATTCATTAATCTCGTCGAGAATCACGTCGGACATAGCGACCAGTGGCCCCAAGGCGTTGTTGAGGTCGTGAGCTACGCCACCGGCGAGTACGCTCAATGCCTCCATCCGTCTGGTGGTGGCTAGGCGCTCTTGCACGCTTCGCTCACGAAGCATAGTCTCTTGCACCAATTTCTGGCGGAGACGAACACTCTTGAGAGCAGTCGCGATTTCGTTGCGAAATGCCGTGTAGACGTTAGGGCCTTCCGAGTAGTTGAACGCGATGACACCTAGCAGCTCTGAATCGAACGCCAGTGGCAACACCAATAGGGTCCTCGATTGGTCGCCCTCGAACACCCTGGGAGGAAGGAGGGATCCCGGCGGAAAGCTCACCTCGTCCAATTCCAGCAACTCGCCGTCGCGAAGGCACATCGTGGGAACCAACTGGCTCGCATCACCTTCGGACACACATGAAAGAAAGGCCGTGCGCACGCCAGCGCTGGGTAGACCATGAACCAGCGCGTCCCGCAGTGAGCCTAGGTCGATGGCAATCGATGCTTGTTCACCCACGGTCAAGACACGGAGGTAATTTTCATCTTGCTGAAGGCGATGGCGCAACTGCTCAGTGAGGTTCGAGAGCAGGACTAGGTTCAAGCTGTCGTAGAAGGCAGACTCAAGCTGCGACGGCGCAAGGGGTAGAAGGCCAGCGCGAAGGTAGCCTATTGCACTCTGCAACATATGGTGGCATTCGCTGTTGTCCCCGACCTTTGCCAGTACGTCGGCCACCGCGTGCTGAAGAGATTCCGCCTCGCCCCTCGCCTCTCGTCGCAGACCATCGATCAAATGCGATGCCGGGGCGAATGCTGCGGACGAGGCTGTGCGCAAGACACCGGAGAGCTCGGGCTCCAAAGCCTGAATTTCTTCATCGAGGCTTCTTGGACCGGCGGCCTCGCCCGAGAGCGCGCCTTCCAACTTTTGTCGATGTGCGTCGGCTCCGCACCCACAGGATTGTCGACAGATGAACTTGGCACTTACCTGGGTGCAGGCCGCAACCTCGCGCCCGGCCAGCTGATCCGTCAGGATTCGGATTGCCAAGTCGACGATGCGATCGAAGGGTTGCGCGACGGTGGTCAGGGCCGGCCTGGTGACGCGCGCCAGCAAGATGTCGTCGAAACCCGTCACCGGAAAATCCCCCGGGACACGACCGTGCCTCCTCAATACCTCGATAGCCCCAACTGCCATTTCGTCGTTGGCCGCTACCACACCATCGATTCCCACGCCGCGGCCAAGAATCTCCTCCATCGCCACCTTGGCTAGGTTGGTGCGAAAATACCCGCGAGCGACCAGCTTAGGATCGAAGGCGATCCCATTTCGCTCAAGGACGGTCTGATAGGCGTGCCGACGAACGTCCGCTTCGGGATTTTGCGGCGTTCCCTCCAGAAAGGCGAGCCGGCGGCAACCGTGAAAGCGAATAAGGTGCTCGACCACCGCTTCCATGCCCGGCTGGTTGTCGAGCACGATGCTCGGAACCCCCGGGAGAGCAACACCTATGCTACAGAGTTTTGCCGGTCTATATCGCTCGACCAGTCGACTGATCCCGTCAGGCCCACAATACGCCGACAGCAGCGACGACACGACGATGATCCCGTCGACCGAATCAGGCCGCAGCAGGGCATAGAAGGTATTGTCCGGCACACTCATGGGCTCCGGAGGCTCGAGCAAACCACCGTAGAGCAAGAGCAGGTGGTGCCCCGCGGCCCGTGAGTTAGCGTGAAGTGCGTCGCGAAGTTGCGCCTCGAACCCTCCGCTGAAGTAATTTAGATGGTCGAGCAAGACGGCCACACGCAGCCGTTCGTGCGGCGAACGCGGCTTCACCGGCCAGCTCTCCCTGCTGGTGCACGACAAGGCATGACAAGGGGTGCATCGGCGGATCGTGACGGAACTTGCGTCAGGCCGTCCCTGAGCGCGGACCTATGACGGCGAACCATGACTCGCCATGGGCACGCCCAGCACTTCGCCGAAACTAGCGGCGCGGTTCGCGATGGCAATGGCGGCAGCCTGGGTCGGTGCGAAGAGCATACCGGGCCAAGGCTGCTAAGCTCGTAGCGGCGAGCCAGCAATTAGGTGGATCATGAACAAAGGCCTAGCGAATACGGTTCGGCGTCACGGCGGTGCGCGGGGGGTCAGCTTGCTGGGGGTATGCTTCCTAGCTCTGCCTGGTGCGTGTTCGACTAGCGAGCAGCCGAGCAGCGCTGGCAGCGGCGGCAGCGCTGGGAGCGCCGGTACAACGACAGCCGTCAGCGACGTGGCACGGGACGCGGCTAGCAGCTACGACGCCGCAAACCTTGCGGGCACGGGCGGGGTCGTCGCTGGTGGTGAGAGTACCGCCGACGGGCGTGATAGCTCTGGTCGCGGAGGCACGCCCGGCAGAGCTTCAAGCGAGCCTGACAGCGGCGGCCCGGCAACTGGAACCGGCGGCGCCACGAACACAGCCCTTGGACCTGGCGGAGCGGCCAATATCAAAGGCAACGACGGTGCCAGCAGCTCCGGCGGAAGCGCTGGTTTCGATGGAGCCGTGGGCGCGAATGGCCCAGTCGCGGTTGCGACCGAAACTGGCCAAGACCATGGCCAAGCGTATCTGAGCCTCGACGCGGCTCCTCCGTACAACTACTTCATAGGGGCATGGACCCATGTCGTGCCGCCCATCGGCAGCGGACCGAAGGGGAACGACTATCCCTTCGCGGTCTTCTGCCAGGAGGGCGAGGTCAGCTTCGTGAGCGGCAATTTCGCTTCGCCATACAACTACAACGCCAACATCATGACCTTCGACAGCGCCGGCAACTACATCAACGACTACACGTTCTTCGCCGACCCCAACTCGACCGAAGCCATATGCCGTGACTGGGTCTATGTCGGCTGGCACTTCCAGCGCACAGGCGGGAGCACAAGCGTCACCCAATACGTGAAGTACGTTGGTTCGTCCAATGTCGTCGACAGCACCATCGTTCAGAGCGTTCCCGGTGATTGGACACCCACCCGTGTGTGCGTGGGCACCGATCCAATTCGTTACCCGGATACCCCCATGTACATCATGTACGCTCGCATCTACGCTTTGGATGTGCCGCCATCCGCTGCCGAGGTGCAAGCCATATACCTGCACTCGGCGACGCCCGATGCTACTGCATGGGCAGACTGGCCATTGGTGGCCGGGAATCCCGCGGACGTTTCGGGCCATGGTCGCGACCTGACCGTCACGGGAACCATCGCTCCGGGAATACCGGGCCCGCCGCAGATGCCGTGATAGGTTATAGGTTGGCCGCGGTCAGGTCCGGCGCCAGCTGCCCGGTTGTTAGTCGGCTGCGACGGCCGATATCGGCATGGTAGGCATGGGCCAGCACACCGGTGTCGCTGGGGGCGCGCTGGTGGCCACGCTTGCTGTGCCTGTTACGGCAGGCGTGCTCGCGTTGATCGCGTAGTCGGTGACCCCTGCCACGCCACCCGAGCCAATACGGTTGAGATAGCTCGTGATCTGGTCGGCTCCCGGCGGTACGTTGGTCGTGTCGAGGGACAGACTGGCTGCACTCGTGTTGGACAGGGTTAGCGTGATAGTTGCGCCAACGTCGCCCCAGTTCTGCACCAGAAATCCTTTTGCCGTGTAGGTCTGGCTCGCCCTCGGATCGGTCGAGGTCAATGCTGCCGGCAACCTGACGAACAGTCCAGAGGCATACTCCGTCACGGGGATGGCGAAGCTGTCGGCTCCCACCGTCACGGTGAGAGTAGTGGCGTACTCGGAGCCAGCACTCGGGGCGATTACGCTCGCGTCAGTCGGGATTGGTGCCGGAGCGATGGTAAACGTGCCGGTCGTAGCTGCTGCGATCTGACCCGAGGTCGCGCTCAGGGTGAAGGTGGTTGCGTTGGCGTTGGCGGGAATGGACGCGGTCCAGCTTACCGGTGCACCGGTCGTGTTCTTGATCGACATGGTCTTGCTCATGCCTGAAGGCGACGTGGGACCGCAGGATACCCCGTTGAACGAGACCGAGGCCGGGGTCACCGTTATCGGCGGTGAGAGGGTTGCTCGGCCACTCATGGTCGCCGCTGTCACTGGCAAGGTCGTCGTGCACAGAGGCGTGTCGCTCACCGTGAAGGTCGCCGCGCCACCGCTGTAGGCCGTGTCGGCGGCGACAAGGGGAGCGTTGAAGTAGGCCGAGAACGGGGTCGTGCCATCGGGCAACGAGGAGAAGGCGGCCAGGGTGGCGGTGTCGAAGGTCCAGGTTCCCGCGGGAGCGTTCCCGTTCGAGGTCACCGTGAAAGTGAGGGTAGCCGGTGCGTTGCCAGCATTGGCAATACCCATCGGAATTGCGGACTGTCCGCCCCCCGCGGTGTTGGGGAAGTTGAACGCCGTGGTCCCTCCGTGAGGAGGCGGGGCGAAGCTCTGCGGAACCGCGCCATATGGGGACTGAGTGATGGAGAAAACGTGGGGCGCATCGTCGTATGCGCTGGTCGTCACGGTGAGAACGTCGTTGTAATCCACCGCCGGCGTCTGAAAATTCCAGGTGTCCGGCACGGCGGCGGAGGTCAGGGTCAGCAGGACCGTCTTACCCGGTACCACGACGCCAGCTCCATCGCCGCTGTTGCCGATCGAAACTCCGTAGGGCGAAGCGGAGCCTTGTCCGAGAGAGGTCTGTGTGACGGTGTAAGCCTCGTTCCCGATGTTGCCGAAGGTGATCGTCTGTGTTGCAGCGGTGGTCCCGCAGTAGGTGAAGCCCGCGGCCGGTGGCGGGAACGCTTTTCCCGCTTGAGTCATGCCAGGACCGGTGAAGGTGATGGAGGCCGCGGGAACGGTCGTTACCACCCCAACTAGGCCGCTGCCGCTCAGCGCCATGGGCACCGGCAGAGCCGCGCAAAGGACCACGCTGCTAACAGCCGTCAACGTGCCTGTCGCTGCGCCCACGTCGGTCGTGGAGCTGCCTGGCGCGAACCCCAGAGTGACCCCCTGGCTCGCGCCAGCAGCGAGCCCTGCCAGCTGGGCGGTCGCTGCCGAGTTCACCGTGAAGCTGGCATCGGCGGGTCCCGCCGTCTTGGTCGTCGTCAGCGTAACGGTGGCGGCGGTATTGCCCGAGTTGACGACCTGGATGGACGCGGAGCCGGTTGAGCCCACGGCTACACCGCCAAAGCTTTGGGCTGTCGCCGGCTGGAAAGCCAGGATGGCGCCCTGGGCGGTCTGATTGAGCGGCACGGTGTGGATGATGTCCGTGGGGATCGTCGTGGTGATGGTCAGCAAGTCGCCGTAGGCATTGGGCGCCGTACTGGCGGGAAATGGGAGCGCGCTGGGCGTGACCGTCACGACCACCGTGGCGGCGGGAGTCCCGCTTGGGGTAAGCGTCCCGGAGCTGGGGGCAATGGTGAAGGGGCTTGGCGTCCGGCCGAGCTCTCCAAGCCAGTTGAGGGATTGGGTTGTCGTGTTGGACAAGGTCAGGCTCAAGGGCGCCGCTGCTACTGGCGTTGCGCGGCATGCAACGAATCCGGCATTGCCAAAGCTGAGCTCGCTCGGGCTGATGCTAAGCACATCCGATGTCGCGCTAGTGGTCCCGGTCGAGGTGGTGGTTTGCGTACCGGTTCCACCTCCCGTACCCACTCCCGTGTCGGTGCCGGTCTGCGAGCTCGTGGTGGTCGCCGTGGCCGTTCCGGTCGAGGAGCTCGTCGCCACGACGCTGATAGTCTGGGTCGCGGTAGCCGTTTCCGTGGCACTGATGGTTCCGGTGTTGGTCCCGGTGCCGCTCTGGCTGGCAGTCACGGTCAGTGTCTCGATTCCGGTGGCGGTAGCGGTCACCGTACCGGTGGAGGTGACGGTTACGGTGGCAGTGTAGGACCCATCGAGCGTGGCGTCGCCTCCCGCATCCACCGGTGCGATAACACCACGATCGGTTGAGGCATCGGAGAGGCCATCCCGAGCTCCATCGACTGGCGAGGTGGCTTGGTCGTGGCTGAGATCCTGACCTCCGTCGACCTCCTTCGCAGTGTCGCCAGCGCCCCCATCGGAGGATCGCCAGAAGACGTCGAACGTACCGCTGTCTTGCGTCGTCCCTTGCAGCCCGCTTGCGCTGCTGCTGCAGCCGGCGCTCCACAGAACCAAGCCGAGTACCCACAGGAGCGACAGGGGAGCTGTGTATGCTAACCGCGACTTGGCCATCGGCGAAACCTCCTGGACGACAGCTCCCGTGCGCCCGGCCGGATGGAAAGCCGATCGGAGCCGTCCGTTAGTGTCAGCCCAAATCAGCCTCGGGTCAACGGTCTTTGCGACTCCTCCGACGCTCCCACGCCAGCAGCGAGAGGGGTCAGCCAGGCTTCCAGAATCGCGTGTCGCCAATTCCTACATGATTACGCCACCGTCGCTCTTGCGCCCACAGCAGGACTAAAGAAAGGACACAGGGCTAACGAGGTCGGTCTTGCAACCATGTGTCGCTCCCAGGTGAGCCTTGCGCGACTATGCGGGCTCGCAGTCCCAGTTTACCTGGGAGATGTCGGCGACGCGTTGACCTCTCCGCAGACCATAGGCGTTACCGTCCTCGCGCAGGGGACCATCGATGTGGTGGTGTACGCGATTGCCCAAGGCACTGCGCCTGCGGGCTCGTACAAGCTGAGCTGTCGACCAACTAATCGCCGGCTTCGCCCCAGTCCGCCCCGACTGACGACCTTGTTGCGCCTGCTTTCCACGCCCGGAGAGGCATCGTTGCCCGCACCGTCATGTTCTTCGCCGGCCAGACGCGTCACGACGGACGCCACCGCCGGCATGATACCGCGGAAGGGCGACCTCAGAACGTCACCCATTTGTTGGTGCAGGGATTGGGCGTCGAGGAGCCTGTGGTCTTGTTGGTGACCACCACGCCCGTCCCCGAAGGGGTGAAGCTCACGTTCCCGGGCCCCAGGGTTACGTTGGTGTATGAAGCGCTGAGCTTGAGGGGGGTTGGATCTGATGATCACGTTGTCCAGCGTCACACTGTTGATGTGGGAGGCGTCATAGCCGTCGAGGGTCACCGTGGGCGCGTTCGATCCGCCCGTCACCACGTGGATGTCAGAGAAGGTGATGTTGGTATATTGCGGTATATAATCGCCGGTGTCGCTCGAATAGGTCGGGGTCAGTAAAATCGGGTTGGAGATGTCGCGCATGCATACGTCGCTGTAGGTCACGTTGTTGACCAGACCGCCCCGACTGGAGTCGGACTTGATGCGCAGCCCGTTCGAGCTGCCACCGCTGGTGTTGGTCCCCGTTCCATCTATGGACAGATCGTACACATTGATGCCCGACACCCCTCCCGTGAACTCACTGCCGATCGACATGCCGTGGCCGGCCTCAAAGTGGTTGTGGGCGATGGTCAGGTCGGTCACCCCGGTCGAGCTCGAGCCCTTGATGGCGATGTGGTCGTCGCCGTCGCTGATGAAGCTGCAGACTATGTAGCCCTTACTGGCGGACTCACCCGGGTCGATCCCGTCGGTATTGTGAGCGCTCGAGTAAGTAAGCGCCGTCCCTGCGCTGTTGGTCGACTTCGACGGCGTCTTGATCGTCACGCCCCAAACCATGAACCCGCTGGCCGAGAGCTTGACGTGGAACATCGGGGAGTTGTGTAGGGTGATACGGTAGAGGGTGAAGCCCGTGGCGCTACTGACCTGGATCAGCGCCGGGCTCGATCCGCCGCCACCGTTGACGTCCCACCAGGACTGCGAGCTGCCGATCTGCGGCTCGCCCCCCTGCCCATCGATGATACCGTCGCCAACGATGCCGGCGTTGGCTCCGGTCACCGAGATGAGCGTCGTCGCCGAACCGTAGACCTTGGGATCGCGCGTGCCGTAGAGGGTGACGCCAGCGTCGACCCAGAGGGTGACGCCCGAGGGGACGCTTATCGGGCCGGTCAGGAAGGCGTTGTTCGCTCCGCTCGTTACCAGCTTGACCGCCTGGCCCGAGCTGCAGGCTGAGAGCGCTGACTGGATGGTGGAGGTATCTGGCTTCGTCTCGCTGGCGACGCCGTTGGCGGCGACGGCCTGGCTGGCCTGCAAGGTCGCGCAGACCGAGGTCGGCAGGGTAGGTTCGGGTGGCAAGTTGCTGTCGCCAGCACCGCAGGTGCTGCTCGTGGATCCGCCCGAGCCGGTCGTGATCGCGCCGTCGGTAGGTTCGCTCGCGCTGCTCGCCCCGCCGCTCCCGGCCGACCCGCTCGATCCACTGGAGCCGGGGTTCCCTCCCGCCGTGGGCCTGGCGCCCCCGCTGGCTTCGCCCTGGCTTCCAGGGTTGCTCCCACCCGAACCCGGCTCGCCTCCGCTGGCATTGCTGCCGACAGATGTGCTCGTCCCACCGGTATTGCTCGCGCTTCCGCCGGCCACCGTGAAAGCTCCACCCGACCCTGCGCGACCAGCTGTCCCTGAGCTGCCACCCGCGCTGGTTGATCCGCCAAGACTGAATGCTCCTGCATTTCCGGCGCTGCCTCCCGGGCTCGACGTGCCGCCGGATCCGGGGGAAGAACCAGAGTTGCCATTTGAACATGCAGCCCCCAACATCGCCAGCGCGGCAATCGCTGCTAACACAAGACGCTCTGGTGTCATGTCCTCTTGGAATCCGGCACCTGCCGGTCCTCGATGAAGTGAGTGTTTATCATACTTGCGCACGTGTTGAAGGAGCGAGACCGATGGCGCTACGAGCCATGGCCAGCCCCGCCGGCGCTCTAACCCCAACACGACCTTGGTCCCTCCCGCACGCAAGAGCGCCACCCGCTCGAGCAACTCACGCGCGAAGGCTTGCAAGAAGAGGACGGGCAGCGTGGACCTGTCCTCCGGACCGACAAATCCTCTGCTCGGCGACGGAGGCCCATTAGGAGTGCTCGTCGCGAGGAGGAAGTCAGTCGAGAAACCATCCCGCTGCGCGAGCGATGCGGGCCACCTTTCCCAGCCGGTGGGTAACGGTATCGGGCAGCTCACCCAGGACACGGCGCGCTACCCATGAAGGGCTTCCTCGCCGGCAAAATGGCGTCGCAGGCCCACCCCATCACTAAGGATCCGACGACGACCACCGATGTCCCTGGCATGCCCGACAAGCCCAAGCTCGCCGTGTATTGGTCGGCGTCATGCGGCGGGTGTGAGATTGCGGTCGCGAATTTACACGAGCACCTGCTGGAGGTGGCAACTCACTTCGACTTCATGTTCTGCCCGTGCCTTCTCGACACGAAGAGGCGAGACATCGAAGCCCTCTCCGACCAGGCCATTGCCGTGACCCTGTTCAACGGGGCGATTCGCACCGAGGAGAACCTGGCGATGGCGCGACTCCTGCGCCGGAAGTCCCGGCTGCTGGTAGCCATGGGAGCGTGTGCCGCCAGCGGCGGCATTCCAGCGCTCGCCAACCTGTGCGGGCGCCGCGACATGCTGAGCGCCGTGTACCTGGAAAGCCCGAGTCTCGACAACCCAGACCGGCTAATCCCTCGGGAGGAGAGCAAGGTGGCCGAGGGCACGCTGCGGCTGCCCCAGTGTCTCGCGAGCGTTATGCCGCTCGGCGATGCGGTAGGCGTCGACTACGCCATCCCGGGCTGTCCACCCGAATCAGACCAGCTTTGGCAGGTCATCCAGGCTCTCGTCGCCACTCTCCACCACGGGGCACCTTTGCCTCCTCATGGCTCAATGCTCGGGGCCGGCAAAGCGAGCGTCTGCGACGAATGCGACAGGAAGCGCTCCGACAAGAAGATCCAGGGGTTCAGGCGAGTGTGGGAATTCGTGCCCGATCCCGAGCAGTGTCTGCTCGAGCAGGGCCTGGTGTGCATGGGTGTGGCCACGCGCGGTGGCTGCGGAGGTCTCTGCCCGAAGGTGAACATGCCGTGCATCGGCTGCTACGGGTCGCCCGACGGAGTCTACGACCAAGGGGCCAAGCTGGCAGCCACGCTGGGCTCCATCCTTGACATAGAGCCGATACGCAACCAGCGCGGCGAAGCCGCCATCAATGCCCAGGTCGACGCGGCCATTGCCAAGGCGCCGGATCTCGCCGGCACGGCGTGCAAGTTCACCTTGGCCAGCCACCAGTACGGCACCGACCGCGCGGACGACGAGGAGATCTCCCGGTCATGAAGACCATCAGCATCGATCCGATCACGCGGTTGGAAGGACATGGCCGCATCGAGATCTTCCTCGACGAGGACGGCAACGTCGCCAACGTCTACTTCCAGGTGCCCGAGTTGCGCGGTTTCGAGCGCTTCTGTGTGGGCCGGCGGGTGGAGGACATGCCGGTCATCACCAACCGGATCTGTGGCGTATGTCCGGAGGCTCACCACATGGCCGCCACCAAAGCGCTCGACGACCTGTTCCAAGTGGAGCCACCCCCGGCGGCCAAGAAGATTCGCGAGCTCTTCTATTCGGCCTTCTACGTCACCGACCATACCACGCACTTCTACGCGCTGGGTGGGCCAGACTTTATCGTTGGGCCGGATGCACCGCCCGCGGAACGCAACATCCTCGGCGTCATCGCCAAGGTCGGCCTCGACATCGGCAAACAGGTCATTGCCTGCCGTGCCCGCAACCACGATATCCTCAAGAAGCTGGGTGGTCGTGCGATTCACCCGGCCGCCGGCGTTCCGGGGGGATGGAGCCGGGCTGTCACCGAGGGTGAGCGACGCGAGATCGAGGAGGCTGCCCGCAAGAATGTCGAGTTTGCCCTGTTCACCCTCAAGACCTTCGACACCCTGGTGCTCGGCAACCAGGCCTATCGCGACCTGGTGCTCTCGGACGTCTACCACCATCGGACCCACTCCATGGGGACGGTTGACCGGGGCAACCGAGCCAACTTCTACGATGGCGAGATCCGGGTGGTCGATCCCGACGGGGCCCAGTTACTCAAGTATCCGTGCCGCGACTACTCCAGACACATCGCCGAACGGGTGGAATCGTGGACCTATCTCAAGTTCCCGTACCTGCGGGAGGTGGGATGGAAGGGATTCGTCGATGGCAAGGACAGCGGGATCTACGCGGCCACGCCGCTTACGCGGCTCAATGTCTCGGACGGCATGGCGACGCCACTCGCACAGGAACAGTTCGAACGATTCTACGCGACGCTCGGCTCGCAGAAGGTGAACGGCCGCTTCCAGCCGGTTCACCACCGTCTGGCCACCCATTGGGCCCGTCTGGTCGAGCTGTTGTACGCCGCCGAGCGAATGTTGGAGCTGGCCCAGGATCCGGAGATCACAGCGACGGAAGTGCGGCGGATACCCTCGGGAGACCTCAACCCTGCGGGTGGCATTGGTTCGGTGGAGGCGCCCCGGGGCACGCTCACCCACCACTACGAGGCCGACGAACGCGGCCTGGTGACACGTGCCAACCTTATCGTCGGCACGACCAACAACTACGCGCCCATGGCGATGTCACTCAAGCGGGCAGCCCAAAAGCTGATTCGGGCCGGCAAGGTGGTCACCGAGGGACTGCTCAACCAGATCGAGATGGCCTTCCGCCTTTACGATCCTTGCCTCTCCTGCGCCACTCACTCGCTGCCCGGCCAGATGCCGCTCGTGGTGAGCCTGCGCAAGCGGAACGGCGAGGTGATCGACGTCTTGCGTCGGGACTAGCCCATGCGGACTATCATCATCGGCGTTGGCAACCCCATCCGCACTGATGACGCGGCCGGTCTGGTGGCGGTGCGGCTGTTGCGCGAGCGCCTGCCCCACGACGGTGACGTCGATGTCGAGGAGCTGTGGGCCGGCGGATTGCGCTTGGTCGAGGCCATGGTCGGCTACCAGCGAGCGATCATCGTCGATGCGATGGCCACCGGAGGCTGGCCGCCGGGCACGGTTCGCAGGTTGACCCTCGCCGAGCTGGGAGGCGCGCGCAACCTCACGTGCGTACACGACACCTCTCTGCCCACCGCGCTCGCGATCTGGCGCGCCAGCAGCGTGTCCGTGCCGCAGGATATTGCCATCTTCGGGATCGAAGGCTTGGATCTGGAAACCCTGGGAGAAGATCTGAGCACGCCCGTGCGCCGGGGAGTGGAGATGGCGGTGGATGCGATCGTGCAGGAGCTCCGGGTGCCACAAAGGAGTGCGACATGAAAGTTGGCGTGTACTTCTGCCGGTGCGGCGGGATCGTGTCCGACAAGATCGACGCCGACGAAGTCCATCGCCGCCTCGTCCGGCTGCCCGAGATGGGCTACTTCACCGCGATCGATCTCGCTTGCAGCGAAGAAGGCAAGGCGGCAATGACGGCCGACCTCGCGCAGCGGGGGCCAGATCGGGTGGTGGTCATCGCCTGCTCGCCGCGCGAGCACGAGGAGACCTTTCGGGCGGTGCTCGCCAACGCTGGAATCAATCCCTTCCTGATGCAGATGGTGAACGTGCGCGAGCACGTGGCATGGGTGACCGAGAGTGGCCAGACGGCAACGGACAAGGCCTTTCATCTCGCCCGAGCAGCTCTAGCGCGAGTGGTCCACCACGAGCCGCTCGAGCGGCGCGAGATCGACGTCTCGACCGACACCCTAATCATCGGGGCCGGTCCTGCCGGTCTCAAGGCCGCCATCACCCTGGCGGAAGCCGGGCGCAAGGTGGTGCTAGTCGAAAAGGGCCCCATTTTGGGTGGCATGCCGGTTCGCTACGAGGAGGTGTTCCCCAGGATGGAATGCGGTCCCTGTGTGCTCGAGCCGTTCATGGCGGAGGCGATGCACGGACCTCACGCCCACAACATCGAGATTCTCCTGACCAGCGAAGTGGTGGAGCTGGCGGGGTCGTTGGGGAGCTTCTCGGTAAAGGTGAAAGTCTCGCCGCGCTATGTGGACCTCACCACCTGTGTCGGTTGCGGTGCCTGCATCGAGCCCTGTCCGGTTTCACACCCGAATGCGGTTAACTGCAACCTATCGACACGCAAGGCGATCGATTTCGCCTTTTTCGGCGGTCTGCCCAACGTCCCCTACATCGACCCACGCGCCTGCTTGCGCCTCGCTGGCCAGGAGCCAGCGTGTGAGCTATGCCGGACCGCCTGCCCGGTGGCGGGCGCGGTGCAACTCGACGCTCGGGAGCAGGTCGTCGACCGGCAGGTCGGTGCGCTCCTGCTGGCGGTGGGCAGCTCGCTCTACGACTGTGGTCGGCTGCCGGAGCTCGGATACCGAAGACTGCCAGGCGTGCTCAGCAGCCTGGAGTTCGAGCGCATGGCCGCCGGTACCGGCCCCACCGGGGGCGAGATTCGTCTGTCGGACGGACGCCCGCCCGAACGCGTGGCGATCATTCACTGCGTCGGCAGCCTCGATCCCAAGCACAACCCCTACTGCTCCGGCGTTTGTTGCCTGAACGCCTTCAAGTTCAACCGAATCCTCGGCCACAAAGTCCCGCGCGCGCGCGTGAGCCACTATTTCAGGACGATCGTGGCACCCGGCAAGGACGAATGCGACCTTTACCAACAGGCGGCGAGCGCGCCCACGACCACCATGCTCTCCTACCGCCAAATCGATGAGCTTTCCGCGGAGCTCAATGGCGACGGTCGGATATCCATCCGACAGGACACCAGGATCGACGACTACGACATGGTCGTGCTCATGCCGGCCATCATTCCATCCGAGAGCACCAGGCAACTCGCCCATCTCCTGGAGGTCGGCCTCGACCACCGCGGCTTCTGCGAGGAGCTGCACGGGCGCGTGGACCCCACCAAGAGCAAAACCCGTGGCATCTACCTCGCGGGCACCTGCCAGGCCCCGATGGACCTCGCCCGGGCCATGACCCAGGCGGCTGCCGCGGCCGGCCTGATCATGGCGGAGTTGGTTCCGGGCCGCAAGCTGCCCATCGAAGCAATCCACGCCGAAGTCGACGCCGACCGCTGCTCCGGTTGCCGATGCTGCCTGGCGGTCTGTCCCTATAAGGCACTATCGTTGGATCCCGACCGCGAGGTCGCCGAGGTCAATCCGGTGCGCTGCGTGGGATGTGGGACCTGCGTTGCAACCTGCCCATCCGGTGTGATCAAGGGCAGACACTTCACGAACGCCCAGATCTTTGCCGAAATCGAGGGGATACTCACATGAAGAGCCAGCGCGACTTCGAGCCTAAGATCGTGGGATTCTTGTGCAACTGGTGCTCGTACGCGGGGGCCGACAAGGCCGGCGCCGCGCAGACCACGTATCCCGCCAACGTGCGCGTGGTGCGCATCATGTGCACGGGACGGATGGACCCACAGTTCGCTCTCAAGGCGTTCGCGTCGGGAGCGGACGGGATACTAGTCCTGGGTTGTCACCCGGGCGACTGCCATTACAAGGAACAAAACTTCCGGATGATCCAGCGTCACCGTCTCTTCCTGGGACTGCTCCGTCAGTACGGAATCGAAGGAGCGCGCTGCCGCCTCGACTTCGTGTCAGCCGGGGAAGGGGACAAGTTCGCGCGAGTGATTGCAGAGACCGTCGAGGCGATCCGAGCGCTCGGGCCCTTGCGCCGAAGACCGATAGTGCAACCCAATGAAGAAGGAGATCTACACCATGGCGACAGTAGAGCTTGATACGCGCGGCCTGAAGTGCCCCGTACCGGTGCTCAAGATGACGGGCAAGTTGGTAAAGAACGAAGTCAAACCTGGTGACATCCTGGCCGTGACCGCCGACTGTCCGACGTTCGAGAAGGACGTGCGGGAATGGTGTCAAAAGATGAAGAAGGTGATTATCGTCATCAAGGATGTCGCGCCCAACGGCAAGCGAGCCGAAGTCCGCATCTAGAGGTGCCCCACGAAGGGCCCCCGCCCAAGTACCGTAGCAAGGGGACCGCCCGGGACCGGCTTTGGCCTGGCGGGGCGGTTACTGCCCTTTCGGTAGGCCGCCCGGGATGCTTCGCCCGCACGCTATGTGTTCTCTAGCCGCGGGCCAACGTGCCGGTCGAGGCAGGGTAGACCACGCAACGCACAAGAGAACCTAACCGACCACACCCACTGACAGGAAGTAACCGATGCGCGCACTGACGAACATGAAGATCGGCAAACGCTTGATAGTTGGCTTCGGCTCGGTCTCGGCGGTGATGCTAAGCCTAACCGCAGCATCGATCTGGGCGCAGAACACGCTGGAGGACACGAGCGAGGCCGCGATGCAGGCGCAGATTCGTGCCACCATCGCCTCACGGCTGCAGCGGAACATCGCCGAGGGCGCGCGCGAGCTGGCCAATATGCAGATCATGCACGACAAGACGAAGAAGGACGAACGGCACGAGCTGTTGCGGGCGACTCATGCACGTTACAGCAAAGAGCTCGATGAGCTCAAAGCCGCCCAGCCGACCCAAGCCGAACAGACCCTGCTAGCGAGCTTGGAAGCTGTGCTCGACGATGCGCGGGACGCGAACCAGAAAATCGAAAGCCTCTCACTCGGCGGACAGGAAGTCGAGGCGGCTGGCCTATACGCGACCTCTTCGGTGCCCAAGACCGACAAGGCGACCAAGCTCTGCGATGAGATGAGAAAGGCGAGTGAGATGCAAGCCAAGGAAGCTCAGAGCAGTGCCGCGGCGTTCACCGCGTCGAGCCGGCATCTAATGCTCGGGGTTGGGCTGCTAGCCATAGTCGTAGCCGGGATTTTCGCCGCATTCATCACCCGGAGTGTGACCCTACCTCTCGCCGCCACGACGAAGCTCCTGGCGGAGGTCAGCAAGGGCACCCTCACGGTGGAGGTCCCCGGAGAGCTGACACGTCGCAGGGACGAAGTCGGAGATCTGGCCCGGGAAACGCAGGAGGTGGCCAAGAGCATTCGCGCCACGCTGGGAAAAGTCAATGACAACGCCCAGACCCTGGCCTCGGCATCGGGCGAGATGCTCTCCATCTCCGAGGTTCTGTCCCAAGGGAACAAGGAGGTTGCCGTCCTGGCGACCACCGTTGCGGGCGCCGCGGAGGCTTCCAGTGCCAATACCGCCTCGGTGGCTGCGGCCATGGACCAGACCAGCACGAATCTGGTATCCGTGGCCACCGCGACAGAGGAAATGAGCGCCACGGTCAGCGACATTGCTGCTAGCGCCGAGAAGGCGCGGGCCGTCAGCGGTGCCGCTACCAGCCAAGCGCAGGCGATCTCAGCCAGAATGAGGAATCTGGGCCGAGCCGCACAGGACATCGGCAAGGTAACCGAGACCATCACCAGCATTTCGGCGCAGACCAATCTGCTCGCCCTCAACGCGACCATCGAAGCCGCGCGCGCGGGTGCGGCAGGCAGGGGATTCGCAGTCGTGGCCAACGAGATCAAGGAGCTTGCGCACCAAACCGCTCTGGCGACCGACGATATCAAGGGCAAGATCTCTGGCATCCAGACGTCGACGGACGAGGCGATGGGTGACATCGAGCAGATCGCCACGGTGATCACTGACGTCGGCGCCATCGTGACCTCGATCGCCGCAGCCATCGAACAACAGTCCACCGTGACCAAGGACGTGGCCATCAACGTCGCGCAGGCCAGCGCCGGGGTCAGGGATGCCAACGAGCGCGTGTCTCAGACCGCGGCGGTGGCGCAGAGCATTGCCAAGGACATCGCCACGGTCAATACCACAGTTGCGAATCTCGCCCTGGGCAGCGAACAGGTGCAAAGCGCCTCGACACAGCTCTCCTCCGTCGCCGAGCAGCTGCAGGTCAGCGTGGCCCAATTCAAGTTCTAGGACCTGACCTGGCTCACCAGGCCAGCCAAAGGCCGATAATGTCATGACTCGTCACTAGCGTCGAAAGGAGGCGGAGCGGCGCAGGGAGGCGCCAGTACCCGACGACTAGTTGCCCCGAGCAGGGTGTTATCAGCGACCAGTTGGACTCGCCTGCCGGCCAGACCACGCAGTATGGCAAGCCCCCCCCCTGACCGCACCCGGCGCGGCTCGCGCCTACACGCCGGCAACCGTGCCCGACTGGCCCGACGATCCAAGCTGCTGTACCATTGCATGGGTTGCTCCCGATGAATGAGGCGAACCAGTGAAGACCTCTGTTATGAAGCGCTTTGGCCTGTTCGCTGTCCTGGTCACTGCTTGCGAAAGCCCGGGGACCAGCAACGACGGGCAAGGAGGGAGGGGAAGCGAAGCTGGCGGCACACCAGCCGGCGCCAGCTCCGAGGCGGGCCGGTCGGCTGCCGGAGGGGGCGGAGGGGGCGCACTCGGGATAGGCGGCGCCGTGGGTGGTAGTGGCAGTGCGGGCAACAGCTCCGGCGGAACTGTGGCTTCGAGCGCCGCGGGCACTGGAGGAGCTTGCATCGGCTCTTCCTTGTTGGCCAAATTGGGGAAAACGCGACTGCTCGTGGGGGTCTCGACGTCCGACACGACGGCAGCGATGGCCCCGTTCGACATGCGCTACATCTACATCTCGGGCGGCCTCTTCGATTCTCCGTCGCCCTGTGCCGCGTGCGATGGCGCGTGTGTTGCCTCGGGCAAGGCTTGCAGCACCAGCGGCTGCGCCTGGTGGGGCTGCTACGACAGCCCGCCCGGGATGTATGCGACGTACTTCCTCCAGGCGGCAGCGAAGAATAACCAGGCGCCGATGTTCACCTACTACGAGATCCTGCAAACCGCGCAAGCAACCCTCTCCGGTTTCCAGGAAGGCACGGCCGAGGCGACACAGGCGGCGACCAGCACCCAGATCATGACTCGCTACTATGCCGATTGGCGGTTTCTCTTGCAGCAAATCGGGCAGAACCGGGCGTTCTTGCACATCGAGCCGGACTTCTGGGGCTATGCACGTCAGGCTGGTGCGGCAACGGCGGCGGCGGCCGTGGGCAGCGCCAATTCGACCGACTGCGAGTCCCTTCCGAGCACAATCGGGGGCATGGGTCAGTGCCTTATCTCAATGGCGCGCAAGTACGCACCCAATGCGCTGGTAGGGCTCAGCGCCTCGGCCTGGAATATTGCCGGCAACACGGACAAGACCGTGGACGTCACCACCGACGCCAAATCGATGGCCTCGTTCCTGGCCGCCTGCGGACAGTCTGACGCCGACTTCGTAGTGGTCGAGACCAGCGATCGCGACGCCGGGTACTACCAGACCGTGCAAAGCCGCGACACCTGGTGGGACGCCACCGACCGAACATTGCCGGACTACCAACAGGACCTGAGCTGGGTCAAGGCACTTACCGAGGCGCTGGGCACGCCAGCTCTCTACTGGCAGACGCCACTCGGCAACGCCAGCCAGAACAACTCCGCCACCCACTATCAGGATAACCGCGTCGACTATTTTTTCGGCGGCAGTGCCGCCGGGGTCGAGAGCGGAGCACCCTCGACCGTCCCGGCGCACTTCAGCTCATTAGCTGACTCGCACGTGATCGGGGTCGCGTTCGGCGCCGGCGCAGGCGACCAGACAACCCCCGACACGGACGGCGGCTACCTGGTTGCGAAGACCAATGCCTACCTCTCAAGCGGCGGGCAGGCCCTCTGCCCCTGACCAGCTGTGGTTATGCCGTCACCTTGCCACTCGGGTCAGGCGGCCGGCAGTCCGGTGTCGGAAAGACCCAGGTCATGTCCGCTCATGCTGGCCGGGAGAAGCGCAAGAGCAGTAGTCCGCCCGTGGCGCTCATGAGGGAACCAGCAAGAATGCCGATCTTGGCTTGCGCCTCCAGCGCAGGCTGCTGACCGAAGGCCAGAGCCCCCACGAACAGTGACATCGTGAACCCAATTCCGCCCAGCACCGCGACGCCGTATAGTTGTCGCCACGTCGAGTGCTGCGGCATCGGGGTCCAACCGACTTTCACGGCGACCAAGGTAGTGGCGAAGATACCGGCCTGCTTGCCCAGGAAGAGCCCGGCCGCCACGCCCAAGGAAACTCGTGTGGCCAATTTCCCAGACGGCGGGAGGGTAACCCCGGCGTTGACCAGGGCGAAGACGGGGACGACCAGGAAGGCAACCCACGGGTGAAGCGCGGATAGCAGTCGGTCGAGCACAGATCCGGCCTCCTGGATGCGCGCGTCGGCCGGATCCCGGCCCGGGCCAGCGGGGATGCAGAGCCCGAGAACCGCGCCCGCTAAGGTCGCGTGTACGCCCGAGCCGAGCACTGCCAGCCACAGCATGGCGCCCAGCACGAGGTACGGCCAAGGACGCTGGACCTTGCACCAGTCGAGGATGACGAGAGCCCCGGTGACGGTGCCCGCGGCCGCGAGAGCTGCCCAGTGGACAGCTCGGCCATAACCCAGGGCGAGCACGAGCACGGCGCCAAGGTCGTCGAAGATCGCCAACGCGGCGAGAAACGCCACCAGGGACGCGGGAATTCTATCTCTGAGCAAGGCGAGACAAGCCAGGGAGAAGGCAATGTCGGTGGCCACCGGAATGCCCCAGCCTCTCGTGCCCGTGGTCCCCTGGGCGATGGCGGTGAAGGTCAGGGCAGGGACCAGCATGCCGCCCGCAGCGGCGATCGCCGGGAGAAGGGCGCGGCGGATCTCGCTTAATTGCCCCACCACCAACTCGCGTTTGATCTCCATGCCCACCACGAAGAAGAACGCGGTCATCAGACCGTCGTTGATCCAGCGATCGAGAGCCCAGTCGAGCCGGTGCCCGGCGGCACTCACCCCAATCTTCTGTGCAACTAGCCAGTGGTAGCTGGCGGAGAACCGCGAATTAGCCCAGGCAAACGCCAGCAGCGAAGTCGCGACCAGGAGCAAGCTGCTGGCGGACTCGGTGCGGCAGAAGCTCCGGAAAGGGCGGACGACCAGCTCCCAGCTGCGGGGAATCGTCAGGGGTAAGTTTGTCTTGGATGAGGTCATGGGCGCGGTCCGCCGGAAATGCGTTCGCACGAGCGCTTCCGGATGGCGGCCCGACCATCCGCGGTGACCTGCAGCAGCGCCAGGCTGCCGCACCCACTTGGAGAGTAGGTGCTCGAAAGCCGCCGTGCAACTGCAAAAATGCCGACGCCGCCAGCGCGACCACCTTGAATGCGCGCCGCCGACGGCGGCGAGTGCGAAGCGGTAGCGTCGCTGTCGGACCCGCCGTCCGATGCCGACGATGCCGCCGACCGGCATCATTGCGCGAGCGCGCGGGTGGAGGCTAGAATCAGGCTCATGACGAGCATAAAGCGGATCGGCGTTCTTACCGGTGGCGGCGACTGTCCCGGCCTGAACGCGGTCATCCGCGCGGTGGCCAAGACGGCAATGCACCAGTATAAGCTGGAGGTCTTTGGTATCGAGGATGGCTTCTTGGGGCTGATTCATAACCGCATGCACCTCCTGGCCTGGAACGACGTTTCGAACATTCTCACCCAGGGGGGCACCATCCTCGGCACCAGCAACCAGGCCAACCCGCAGCGCTTCGCCATCGAGCGCAACGGCAAGACCGAATGGGTTAACGTCACCGATCGGGTAGTCGACCATGTGAGGGCAAATGAGCTGGACGCTATCGTATGCATCGGGGGTGACGGCACGATGACGGGCGCCGCGAATCTGATCGAGAACGGCATAAACTGCATCGGTGTGCCGAAGACGATCGACAATGACCTCGAGGGTTGTGAGCGCACCTTCGGCTTCGACACCGCAGTGCATACCGCCGCCGAGTGCTTCGACAAGATCCACACCACGGCCATGAGCCACCACCGTGTCATGGTGGTCGAGGTGATGGGCCGCAACGCGGGCTGGCTGGCACTCCACACCGGCGTCGCCTCGGGAGCGGATGTCATTCTGATTCCAGAAATCCCCTATCGCATCGAGGCCATTGCCGATGTGCTCCGGCGACGAAGTAAGAGCGGCAAGCGCTTCTCCATCGTGTGCGTGTCGGAGGGAGCGAGGCCAGAGGGAGGGCAAGTGGTGATCCAGCGTCGGGTGGAGACCAGCCCGGATCCCATCCGTTTGGGCGGTATCGCCGGCAAGTTGGTGGCCGACATCGAGGAACTGACCAAGCTCGACGCCCGCGCGACCATGCTGGGCCATATTCAGCGCGGCGGCTCCCCTACTCCGGCGGATCGGGTGCTCGCGACTCAGTTCGGCCACCACGCGCTGGAGATTCTAATGCAAGGCGCGCGTGGGCAGCTGGTGGTGCAGCAAGGTGGCCGCCTGGCCGAGGTCGCCATCCAGAGCGTCGCTGGCAAACAGCGCCAGGTTGGTCTCGACGATCCCCTCGTCCACACCGCGCGTGCGGTTGGCACCTGCTTCGGCGACTGCTAGACGCCCGAGCGGCGCTCGCGTCTAGAGCGCTAGCTGGCGGTAGCGGCACCTCGGCAGCTCGCCACCCCTTGACATTGCGTGGAGCAAGCCTGCGGCCCTTTCTTCAAAAGCGCCGAGGAAATTCACCGTAACAGTGGCGAGCGCTCACCATCGTCCGCCGAGGGCCTTGAAGAGAGTGACCTGGTTCGACTGACGAGCCAGGCGCGTCGCCACGATGCCTTGCCTGGCACCGTAGAGCGACTGCTGGGCCACCAGGACGTTGAGGTATCCGTCGAGACCCTGCTCGTAGCGCAGCTCCGAGAGGCTGAAGGCGGCGTTGAGCGAGTCCAAGAGCGCACGTTGGGCCTCCAGCTGGTCGGCCAGCGCGGCGCGCCGGACCAGGCCATCGCTCACCTCACGAAACGCAGATTGAATCGCCGTCTCGTACTGGGCCACCGCTATATCGCGGCTTATCTCGGACACCCTCAAACCGGCGCGCAGGGCACCGCCAGCGAAGAGCGGCACGGTGATCTGGGGGGTGAAGCTCCAAGTCCCGGTGCCGGCGCCGAACAATTGCGACAGCTGCGGGCTCATCGTACCAATACCGCCCGTCAGACTTACGCTCGGAAAGAAGGCGGCGCGAGCCGCGCCAATATTCGCATTGGCCGCCTTGAGCTGGTACTCCGCCGCCAAGATGTCAGGGCGGCCGAGCAGCACCTCCGACGACAGGCCGGCGGAAACGTCGCGCAGCTCACCGGCCGAGTCCAAGTCCCGGGGAAGAATACGCGCGGGGACCGACATCCCGACGAGCAAGTCCAGCGCGTTCTGGTCAGCGGCCACGAGGCCGCGAAAGCGCGCGACATCGGCGCGCGCCGCTTCCACTTGGCTCTGCGCCTGCCTGAAGGCGAGCTCAGAGTCGATACCCAGTTGGTAGCTCTTGGCGACCAGCTCGGCGTATGCCTTCTGGGTTGCGACGGTCGACTGAGCAATCTGGAGAGCTTCACTGTCCGCGGCGTAGGCGAGATATTGCTGAGCAACACTGGCCACCAGCGCGAGCTGGGCCGCCACCCTCGCCTGCTCGCTGGCCAGGTATTGCTGCCGGGCCTGCTCGCTCAGGCTGCGAATGCGACCGAAGAAGTCTAGCTCCCATGAGAGGACGCCGAAGGTGATGGTGTCTTCCTTGACGGTCATCGGACCGCCCAGCTTCGCCATGCTGCTGGGCAATCGATATTGTTGCCCGCTCGCGGACACCCCCAGGGTGGGGTAAAGTCCGGCCCGCTCTATTCCATAGGCAGCTCCCGTCTTCTCGACGTTGAGCGCGGCGACACGAACATCACGGTTGTTGGCGAGCGCCAAGCCGATGGTGTCGCGCAGGCCGGGGTTGGTGAAGTACTCCTGCCAGCCGAGATTCGCGGCGCGAGGCGCATCCGCCTTGGTCGGCCCGTCTGAGCCACCCCAAGCCCCGGGGACGGGAGCGGCTGGCCGCGTGTAGGCGGGTGTGAAATTGCACCCGGAGAGCAGAACCAGGACCGCGCCGGGAACGATCGACTTGGTCATGGCCCGAGTCCTTCACCACCCAGGCCGGGCGCGGGTGCAACCGTGCCTTGCCCGCGCGATTTCCTTTGCCCGAATTGCTTCACGACCGAGACATAGAACAAGGGAATGAAGAATACCGCCAAGAAGGTCGCGGTGATCATGCCCCCGAGCACGCTCGTGCCGATGGCCATCTGGGCGCCCGCTCCAGCGCCGTGGGCGAGCGCCAAGGGCAGAACCCCGAAGCCGAAAGCAGCTGATGTCATGAGGATCGGCCGCAAGCGGAGCTTAGCCGCCTCGAGAGTGGCCTCGATTAGGCCCAGGCCTTGTTGCTCCATGTGACTCTTCGCGAACTGGACGATGAGGATGGCGTTCTTCGTGGTGAGGCCGAGAACGGTGAGCAGGCCGATCTGGAAGTACACGTCGTTCGGCATGCCCCGCAGGGTCGATGCCGCGACGCCGCCGATGATGCCCAGGGGCAAGGCCATCAGCACGGTGATGGGAACCGTCCAGCTCTCGTAAAGGGCCGCGAGGACCAAGAAGATGACCAGAATCGAAAAGGCGTAAAGCAGACCCGCTTGCGCTTCAGACATGCGCTGCTGGTAGGACAGGTTGGTCCACTCGTACCCCACGCCATGCGGAAGCTGCTTGGCGAGGGCTTCCATGGCGTTCATCGCCTCACCCGTGCTGTGACCGGCTGACGGCTCGCCCTGGATGTTCATCGCGGGGAAGCCGTTGTAGCGCTCCAGTCGGGGCGAGCCGTAGACCCAGCGGCCCGAGGCAATGGCCGACAAGGGAACCAGCCCCCCCTTGTCGTTGGGCACGTGGAGACGATTCATGTCCTCGGGCAGCATGCGGTACGGAGCATCCGCCTGGGCATAGACGTGCTTGACTCGTCCACCCTGGACGAAGTTTCCCACGTACTGGCTGCCGTAGGCCGCGGAAATGTAGTTCTGCACGGCGCTGATGGGAACCCCCAGAGAGCCCGTCTTTTCCCAGTCGATGTCGATCTTGTACTGGGCCTGGTCGGCCATGCCGTTGGGCCGCACGCGAGCCAGCACCGGCTCTTTGGCCGCCAGGGCGAAAAGCTGGTGCTCCGCATCGGTCAGGGCCAGGTGTCCGATGTCCCCCCGGTCCTGCAACATGAAGTCGAAGCCGGTGGCATTGCCGAGCTCGGTGACCGCCGGCGGTGGAAAGGCGAAGAAGACGGCGCCGCGCATCCCCCCGAGGGCTGCCATCGCCTTGTTGGTGACCTCCTTGACCCTCAGCCCCGGCTTGTTGCGCAAATCCCAGTCGCGGAGCCTGACGTAGATCATACCTTGATTCTGACCGCGACCCGCGAACCCCATGCCGGCGCCGCCCATGACGCCCTCGACTGCATCCTTCTGATCGACGAGGAAATGACTCTCCACTTTCTTGACCACTTCCAAGGTCTGCTCGAGCGTCGAGCCGACGGGCAATTGGATCATGCCAATGACCGTCCCTTGGTCTTCGTCGGGCAAGTAGCCGGTGGGCATGCGCACGTACAGGAAGCCCATGACCACGACGATGACCAGAAACACTACCCCAAAGCGCTTCTTCCTGCCCAAGATGGCGCTGACGCCACGGAGATAGCCGTCTCTTGCGCGATAGAAGCCGCGATCGAAGAGCAGGAAGAAAGGTCGCAGTATGCGGAGACCCGACTCCGCTGCTTCGTGACCCTTGCCGACAGGCCGCAGGAACGTGGCGCAGAGCACGGGGGTCAATACCAGGGCGACCACCACCGAAAGCATCATGGCCGCGATCACCGTGGCCGAGAATTGCCGGTAGATGACACCGGTGGAACCCGGAAAGAACATCATGGGGCCGAACACGGCGGACAAGACCAAGCCAACCCCGATGAGCGCGCTCTGAATCTCGCCCATGGACTTGCGCGTCGCTTCCCATGGTGGCAAACCCTCTTCGCTCATCACCCGTTCGACGTTCTCCACCACGACGATGGCATCGTCGACCAGCAGGCCGATGGCGAGGACCATGGCGAACATGGTCAACATGTTGATCGAATAGCCCAACGCGCCCAGCACCCCGAAGGTGCCCAACAGGACCACGGGCACGGCGATGGTCGGGATCAGCGTGGCCCGGAAATTTCCCATGAAGAGATACATGACCAGGAAGACCAGGGCGATGGCCTCGAACAAGGTCTTGTAGACCTCGGCGATGGCCACGCGCACGAAGGGCGTGGTGTCCATCGGGTAGACGACCTTCATGCCGGGCGGGAAGTAGCGCGAAAGCTCGGTCATCTTCTTCTTGATCCGATCCGCGGTATCGAGCGCATTGGCACCCGCTTCCTGGCGGATGGCCATCATGCCGACCGGCTTGCGGTTGTAGCGCATGATCATGTCAGGCATTTCGGATCCCAGCTCGGTACGACCGATGTCCTTGATGCGGACCACCGATCCGTCGGAATTCGTACGCAGCGGGATGGCCGCGAACTCCTCCGGCGTTATCAGCATCGACTGAACGAGAATCGAGGCATTCAGTCTCTGCCCCGCCATCGAAGGAGCACCGCCGAACTGGCCGGCGGAGACCTCGACGTTGTACTGACTCACTGCCGCGGCCACGTCGTCCGAGGTCATCCCGTACTTGGTCAGCTTATCGGGATCGAACCAGAGACGCATCGAGTATGCGGTCCCGAAGATCTGGACCTCGCCAACCCCTGGCACGCGCGCCAGCGGCGACTGCAGGATAGAGGTCGCGTAGTCGTTGAGGTCGGCCATGCTCATGCTCCCGTCATCGGTCGTGACACCTAGGATGAGCAGGTAGTTGCGGGTGGACTTGCTGACCGACAGGCCTTGGGTTTGAACGACCGGCGGCAACGAGGGCATGGCCAGCTGCAGCTTGTTCTGCACCTTCGCCCACGCCAGGTCAGGGTCGGTGCCGGGGGCGAAGGTGAGCGTGATGGCGGCGGCCCCCGACGAGTCGCTCGTGGAGTACATGTAGAGCATCTTGTCGAGGCCCGTCATCTTCTGTTCGATCATCTGGACCACGGTGTCTTCCACCGTCTTGGCCGAGGCACCGGGGTAGGTGCCCTGGATGCTGATGGAAGGTGGCGCGATCGGCGGGTACTGCGAGATGGGGAGCAGGTAGATGGCCAAGGCTCCCAGCACCATCATGGAGATGGCGATAACCCAGGCAAAGACCGGACGCTTGAGGAAAAATGCCGAGAGCATGGCCAGGTCTACTTGTTCATGGCCGCCGCGACATTGCGCTCTGCCGGGCTGGCGACCTGAGCCACGAAGGGAACGGCCTTGACCTGCGCTCCCGGGCGCACCTTCTGCATGCCCTCGACGATAACCCGATCGCCGGCCGCCAGGCCGCGGGTGACGAGCCACGTGTCGCCCATGGCCCGGTCGACGCTCAACATTCTAAGCTCCACCTTGTCCGACTTGTCCAGGACCAGGGCGACGGCGTTGCCTTTGGTGTCGCGGCTCACTCCTTGCTGCATGACCAGAATCGCATGCTCGTCAGTGCCCTCCTCTACCGTCGCCCGCACGAACATGCCCGGGAGCAAGACATACTCGGGATTGGGAAAGACCATGCGCAGGGTGACCGCGCCGGTAGCGGGATTGACGGTGACGTCGCGAAACTGCAGCTTGCCCGCGAGCGGGTAGGGTGTGCCGTCCTCGAGGACCAACTTCACCGTCCGCGCGCCGTCACCGCTCTTCAGGCGACCACTCTCCAGGCTGCGCCGCAGACGCAGCAATTCGCTGCTGGACTGGGTGACGTCGACATAGATGGGATCCAACTGCTGAATCGTGGCCAGGGGCGTGGGTTGATAGGCGGTGACCATGGCACCGACCGTGACGTTGGACACGCCGATACGGCCCGAAATCGGTGCCTTGATGGGCGTATAGGCCAGGTTGATGCGGGCGCTGTCGTAAGCGGCCTTGGCCAGCGCGACGCTCGCGATGGCCTTCTGATGGTTCGCACCTGCCTCCTCAGCCTCCTGGACGCCGACAGCATGGATCTTCACCAAGCTCTGCAAACGCTCAGCGCGCGATTTGATGGCGGGAAGGTCGGCTTCGGCCGCCGCCAGGGAGGCCTTGGCCTGGTCGAGCGCGGCCTGGTAGGGCGTCGGATCGATTTGGTAGAGTAGGCTTCCGGCCTTGACGTCCGCGCCTTCCTGGAAGGCACGCTTCTTGATGAGCCCGTTGACCTGAGGGCGTATCTCGGCCACCAGGAGGGCGGTAATTCGCCCGGGCAGATCAGCCGACAACACCGTTCGCGTGGGCACCACGGTCTGGTAGGCCACCTCGGGGACCAACCTGGGTGGCGGCGCGGCTTTGCGGCAGCCCGCCATCGCTCCCGCGACCTCGACCCAAGTCACGACCACCATCCACCCTTTGTTGTTGTTGCGAATGTTTGCCATGCACACCTTTCTAGCGTCGCGTCAGAGGGCCGGTCGAACGCGACCATTTGCTCTCGCCCCCACTCTTCCCGGGTCGCCCGTGGCGGGCTCACGCTCGTGGCTCATGCTCGGGCTGAGCACAACGGCGACGCTCTGCGCCCACAACTTGACGTAGCGCTGTTATTAGCGCATAGAGTTATAAATGTTGCAAAATCCAGGAGCAAGTATCTGGCCAAGGCATGCGCTGACAACCAAGCTGCGCCTAACGGATCTTTCCTGAATAACCGAACCATGATGGCTTCCACGCCCCGGGGTGATAGAGCAGGGGCGGCTTGCTCGCTTGCGAATAATGCAACTCACGGTTGCGTGGGCGACTTTGCCCCAAGCTCATCAAGATTGCAACTAGTAGTTGCGCCAGGCGCACGGAATCGGCATCTTAGGACTGTGCGCAAGAGAGCCGCCAACCTCTCATCCCCCGATCACCACGGACACCCCGATCACTCCGCGGAGTGTCCGTCGCGCCTGGCGGCGCGAACGGACGCTATCTTGCGCGCGACCTTGGAGGAGCTGGCGGCCGTGGGCTATGCGGAGCTCAGCTTCGAGACCGTCGCGGCGCGGGTCGGCGTAGCCAAGACCACGGTCTACCGTCGCCACCCGACCAAGCGCGCTCTGGTTCAGACGGCAATTCAGACATTCATCGACAGCTTGGCGGGGGAGATTCCCGACACAGGTTCTCTACGCGGCGATTTGGTGGCACTGGGCCGCCAGGCGGTCAGGATCTCGACATCCGTCCTGGGACAGTGTCTCTTCAGACTAGGGGTCGAATGCCGCGACCCGGATCTGGTCGAAATGAGCAACGATTTCGAGGCCAAGAAGGCAGCTCGCGACGAGATAGTGGCGACCCGGGCCGTGGCTCGCGACGAAATCTCGGTCCCCGCCGAGATCCGGCGGGTGATCGGGGTGCTGGTCGGGACGATTGTCTTCAAGACCGTGTTCAAGCGCCAGTCGGTTGACGAGGTCGAGATCGGCAAAATTGTCGACCTGCTGCTCAACGGGGCCGCCAAGCCGGCGCTCCCCACCGGGCGACCACGAAGATAGGCGTCCCGCCGCCGACCTCACCGATGGCCGCAGCTTGCGCAGCCTCGCACGTCGACGCCGACCACGAGTCGCCAGTCGGGGGCTCCGAAATGCCGGTCGAGTCCGCCTCCCGCCCCCAACCCGATACCGACCCGCATCTGGTCGGCACGGGTGATCTCGATTCGTCCTGACATGAGCCCCTCGATGGCGGTGTCATCGGCGCTGAACCAGGACCGCAGGGCGGTGGCACCGAAGAGCTCGGGACCTACCACCAGCGCCCAGCTCGAGTACGCTCCGACGGGAAGGCGCGAGCCCGCGGCCAAGCCGAAGACCAGCTCGCTCCCCCGCGGGCTGCCCGGCGTGGAAGAATCATCGAGTGGCCGGATGTGGACACCCAGCTGGCCCGCATAGGCGAGTCGGCCGACGTCGCCGGCCACCAGCGCGCGCAGCATGGCCCGAAAGGTGCCGTCGCTGTCGTAGTCGGCGCGGCGCCCGTTGGGCAGGTAGAGCCGGGCATCGGCGCCCAGGCGCAGAGGCCCTCCCGGCTCGCCCGCCATGCGCACCTCGGAACCGATACTCACGTCCGAGACGGTATCGGGCTCGGAGCCGGGATTGACCGCAGGCGGGGTGAAAGTGTACCCATCCACGGTTCCGCCCTGGCCGGTACTGAGAAGAGGCATAGCGAGGTCCAGGTAGAGACGCCAGCGATGGTAAGTGACCGCTCCGCCCAGGTCAGCGCCGAGTTGGTCGGCTACCACGGCAACTCGGCCGGGGCCGCTACCCACCACCAGGGGATTGTTGGCATACCCGACCGTGAGACGTGCCGCTCCCCCCAGTCCGCCCTGCATGTCCAAGTCATCCATGACCAGCCAGCCGCTTCCCGCCGCCGAGGGATAAAACCGCTCGACCGCGAAACCTTGCGCTGGCTGCTCCGCCTGCACGCCGGGGGCGAAGAGGATGACGGCAGGCGCCGCGAGCGCGAGCACGCCGGGGAACCTAGTCCGCCCCCGCTCCCCTAGTCTCCTGGAAGCACTAGAACTCGGCATGGATCCTTGCTCCTGGTATGTTGACCGGACCGGCGCGGTTGGCGTTGTAGCCGGGATTCCAGAGCAACTGATAATCGGCGGAAAGCCACACCGGCCCCCACAGGCTGGCGCTGTAGAAGACGTCGAGGATGCCCTCGGCGGCCTGGCGGAGATTGCCGTCGCCGATGAAGCCGTCGATGCCGCCCATCGCCAGGTAGCGGGCGTGGGCAGCCGAGATCCAGCTGGCGCCGAGGCCCAGGCCAGCGACATCCGAGTGACGGCCCCACGCCGTGCCCTTGGCAACGACGCCTCCCGCGACCGACCGGTCGGCGGGGTTGAAGGCGTCAACCTCGGTTCTCCCGTCCGAATACATGCCGCGGAAGAAGAGGCCAATCTCTGGCCCGACCATCTGCTCGACGTCGATCCCGATACCGAGCTTGACGTTCGGCTTGCGCACCCAGCACAGGTCGGGAGCGGTGGCGTTGCTCGAGCCATAATAGGAGAGCGTGCCACAGCTGGCGGCGTTCTTGGCCGGATCGGCCGCGAGCGCGGCGATGGCATCGTCGAAGCTGCCCGTGAAGACGTGGTTGCGGTAGCCCAGGACCCGGATGGCGCCGTGCCGGCCGCCAAGCTGGTGGTCGTGCTCCAGCTCGATTTGATCGCCGTAATACTTCCAGATGCGAAAATCGACGGGGAGCTGGTTCGGGCTATTCGGGGGCGTGATGCGCCCCAGCCGCAGCGCCCAGTCATCCCAGTACAGCTCGGCTGTCCCCCCCCACGAGTAGCCGCGCGCATCCGAGGGGAAATCCCACGACGAGTAAGTCATGAAGGCCATGTTGAGGAAGCTCTGGCGCGGATCGCCGGTCACCGTGTTCCTATCGAAGACGTCGAGGATGCTGAATTGGCCCGCGGTGAGAACAAGACGTCGGCTCCTCACCACGGCAGCCAGCTGCATGGGGTCGGACGTCTTGGCCACCCGGTCGCCACCCAGGTCGAAGATTTGGCGCAGGTAGGCACGCGAGCGATAGACCTGCGGCGTTTCTGCTCCGAATTTCTGCAGCTCGAAATTCTGGATCGCCCCCCCGATGCCATGCAGGCCGGAGAGCGGCCGCTCCGAGATGACCTCGGGGACGACGTACCCCTCTCCCCCCCGCCAGAGCCTCACGGCGAAGAAGAGGGTGAAGGTACCGGTGAAGCTCCGCTCGTAGCCCGGCAGGAGCGAGTTGGGGCTGCCGTTGGCATTGGTGCTGCCGCTGTCCACGTGAAAGGGCAGCTTCCAACTCGATATGTAGGTGAGCTGGCCGTAGAGATTGAAGACTTCGTTGTCGATGTCGTGCAACCCCGCGCCGGCGAGCAGGTGCATGAGGTCCAGCGCTCCCTCCGCGTGCTCGGCCGGGGGAAAGGCTTGCGCCCATCCCGCACGGCCGTCGAGCAGGACGGGCAGGGCCAAGGCCATCGCCGCCCAGACGGGCGACCACGCCCGTCTATAGCTCAGGCTTCGCCCCTGGGTAGCCGAACGGCCGCAAGGCGGCGCCGGGCGTGGCTGGGCCGAGCTTGCCCGGCAGCGGCGGCAATGCTGGTGGGGAAAAGGCTCGTCAGCCATAGCGAAAAAGGGTTTTAGCTGCCGATAAATCTTGGGTCAACGATTTTCTCTCCGGCCGATCCCGTTTCCGTCCGGGCAGCCAGGAGCAGCGAAATGGCCAACTCGGCTCGCCATGGGGACCATGCCGTAATAGCCCAACCCCAAAAGCCCAAGCCAGAAAACCATTGACAGCGATTGAGCAGAGGCTAAAAGATATTTTTGCTATGGTTGCTAGAAGCGGTGCACCGCCCAGAAGCCGTGAAAGATCAGTCGACCTGTACCTGCACGCGCTGTTGCTCCTCACCGATCGGGGTCAACCAGCTGACACCGGGGATCTTGCGGAGCGGGTGGGGGTAAGTCCGGCTTCGGCTAGCCGCATGCTCAAGAACCTGGCGCGCAAGAAACTGGTGCGGCTCGAGCCGTACCAGGGGGCCGAGCTGACCGCGGAGGGCATGCACCGAGCGCTGCGCGTGGTGAGACGTCACCGGCTGATCGAGGTCTTTCTCCACAATGTCATGGCCTTCGACCTGGGCGAGTTGCATCGCCGGGCACTGCTCATGCAGCCCACGGTTGACGAGGTCTTCGAAGAGAAGCTCGACGCCATGCTAGGGCATCCCACCATCGATCCCCACGGGCAACCCATCCCGGGCAAGAACGTATCGTGGCCGCGGATGTCGGATTCCGTTCTGCTGGAGTTGCCGGCGGGAACTTCGGGTAATGTGTCACGTGTCACGAGTGAAGATGCCGGGGCCATCGAGTACCTCGAGGGTCTCGGCGTACGCGCGGGCGCCGCCATCGTTCTCGATGGCGTCTCACCCTTCGACGGGCCGGTTGCGGTGCGGGTCGGCGGACACGCTTGCCATCTGGGACGCCGCCTGGCCCAGCTCATTCACATCGAGAATGCCGGGCGCCCGCAAAATGGCCCGGGCGAGCGGCAACGATTGGGGCATAAGCCCGAGCTTGGCGCCCGACCCGGGCTCAGCGCCGGATCCAGAGGCCAACCCCGCCGGCATGGATGACCTCGGTGAAGCCGCGCATGATGGCAGAGCGGGTCGCGGCAAGCTCGGGGCAGGATGGCCGCCACACCAAAGCATTGGCCTGAGCGAGGGCGTCGTCGGGCGCCTCGCGCAGCCGGGCTGGAGTAAGCGTCTGGGCCGGAGCACGCCCCACCAGGCCGCGCGGCGTGTAGAGACCGGTGACCGGATCGGCCCCACATCCTAGCCAGGCGATGACCGTGGGCTGCTGGCCAGAGGCGACCGACCACGGCGTAGCCCCCTGGCCGAGGGCGGCCGGGCCTCGACCGAGCTTGCTCAGTCGCTTGTCACCGATGCTCTCGGGGCTTGCGCCGTAGCTGGCTACCGTCCGCGCAAAGACCGCCTCCCGCGCCAGCTCCTCCGCTGCCATGTCGCCTCGGTCGGGCCACCACAGCACGTGGGTCGCCCCCAAGCTCTTCCATAACCGCCAGGCGGCCTCCGGAGTATCGAGCACCATATAGTCGACCGCACCCTGCCAGGAGAGGGTGTCGGAGATCGAGGCGGTGCCCAGGCCGAGACGGTCGTGGCGCTCGTGAATCAGCACCTTGGCGTCGGCGGGTAGCCGCTCGCCCACCTCCTGCAGACTGCCGAAGTGCAGCTTGCGGCGCTCGGCATAACGTCGCTGCTGTCCCGCCCCGATGTGGTCAACCAGCATCTTCAAAGGCGAATCGCCTATCATGCTGTGGCTGCGGATGAAGTAGACATCCGCACCCCAGGCGACCTGGAAGCCGACCAGCAGGAAGACGGCGACGCGAACACCCCACCCCTGCTGCCAGGCCAGCCACAAGATGGCCGCCGTGCATGCCGCCATCCAGGGCAAGAGCGCCTGCAGGTAACGATCCTGGTGGTTGGTGACGAACCAGACCAGCACGCCGATCTCAACCCCCGCGATGGTCAGCCAGACGCGTTTGTGCCGGCCGAGCAGCGGCAGGACGGGGATGAGCAAGGTAAACAGGGAGCCGAAGACCGGCCGATCGCCGTGGAATCCAGCCCAGTCGTGAGGCACGAACGAGAAGCTGACCAAGGCCGCGAGCGTCTTGCCCACCTTCTCCCCCAGGCTGCCGCTGAGCAGGAACTGGGCATCCCAATACATCCGGTCAGCCGCGCCTTCATGGAAGGGATGAAGCGCGAAAAATCGGTGGAGCAAGGGATAAAATGGATCGCCATAGAAGATCCAGTTCTTGAGCCAGTGCGCGCTGGATATGACCAGGCAGGCCAGTGCCCAAGCGAGGGCAGGACGAAGTCGCCGGGAGCGCAAGCTGAGCACGCCGACCAGCAGCAGCGCCGCCACGAAGAAGTAGCTGCCCTGATACTTGGTAAGGATGGTGGCGCCCGTCAGCGCCCCGGCGAGCATGGCCTCGCGCACGGCAAAGCGCTCACCCATACGCAACAAGGCGATGGCCAAGGCCGGCGCCCAGAAAGCCAAAATGTGATCGGCACCGGTGATCAGGCTCGAGTCGTAGAGGAATAGGCCCGGGAAGAGAAACACCGCCGCGGCGGCGTAGGGCACCCGCTCTCCGCCCAGCAATTGTCGGGTCAGCACCCCCACCCCGGGCAAGGTGGCCAGAAAGAGCGCCCACTCGATGTGCGAGCACAAGGCCACGTGGTCGAACAGGTCTCCCGGAGATTGAAAGGCCCAGGTATAGAGCAGGCTGGCCAGGTGGGGATAGGCACCGAGGTACCAGCCCTCCGCGAAGGCGCGAATGCCGCCACTCGCCACGTAGTGCTCGGCAATAGGCAAATGGTACCAGTACGAGTCGGCCCCGACGTTGAGGGGAGTCATCACCTGCAGGTACACGGCCACCAGGCCCAAGGCCAAGAAGAGCGCCGCCCCGCCTTGTACCCAGCCGTGGGGTAAAGCGCGGGCCGCCAAGCCGCGACCAAGCCCCCTCCGCAGCTGGCCGAGCTCACGCCAGGCGCCACGGCCGCATAGCATGAGCAGAAGACCGGGCCAAGCAAAGAAGAAGGCGGTCCCGTAGAGCTTGGCCAGGCCGGCGACGAAGACACCGAGCGCGAAGATCAGCACCCCCAGAGCGAAGGCGAGCACGAGCTTAACGCCGGGCCGGCTGGGCTCGCGCACCGCCCGGCTCGCCACCACCAGCCCAACCGCGAGAGCAGCGGCGGCGAGCAGCCCGGCCAGGAGCCAGTACCGCAGGTACATGAACAGCAGCCATTCGCGCAGAGGATAGTGCTGATTGGCTACCGCGGCGAAGACAGCCAGGGCCGCCAGCAAAAGCACCGGCACCGCGCCACGCCGCGCCTTGCCCCACCCGGCGCACTTACGGGTGGTCACCTGGGCCCCCGTCTCGCCGGGCCGCTGGGCGGGTGACGCGGAGCTCGGCACTAGAATGCGAAATAGGGCCCGGTGCCGCCCGGGGTGTCCTTGCCCTCGATGGCCGTGAATACCGTGCGACCGAAGAAGAACGGGAGCCCCCAATCGAAGCTCGCGTTCAGACCCTGCGCTTGTCCTCCCGTGTCGAGGGGACCGCCCAGATCATCGAAGGCGGAGTCCTGGAGCGAGAACGTCGAGGGGTTGGCTAACATCAGAGTCACGGCCACGGGACTGCCGCTCTTGTTAAGAATGCTCGCGTTGAAGGGAGTGCTCGTGGTCGGGCAATAGAATCCCTGCCAGTCGCCGCGCGTGCACGTGGGGATATTGCTCGAGGTCGAATCGAGGAAGTAATAAGCATTCGAGCCACTGTCGAGGAAGCTGCCGTAGCTCGTCCCACTATAGCTGGTCGTGCAAAATCCGTTGTTATCGACCGGGATTATGTTGGCGCTTCCCAGCGCGTTGTTGGACCGTGTGCCGATACCGAATACCAGGAAACCGGGCACCGAGGGTGCGCCGCCCGCGGGAATGGCAGGCAACTGGATGAAGGAGCCGTTGTTGTCGTTGGCGAAGGAGGCGATGGGGTTGGCGACCTGATCGGCAGTCGAAACTCCGACGGTGGTACACGACTGCTTCGAGGTACAGGCGTAGTAGAGACCGGGATTATTGCGCCCCGTGGCGGCGCACGCCGAGCCACAGTCCTGAGCGGTCAGACCTATGCCCAGGATACCGTTCGACTGCAGGGTGGAGAGGTCATTATCCGGTGAACCGGTACAGCTATTCGGCAAAGCGTAAGTCGACTCGCCGATGAGCTGGATGCGCATGTTGCTAGCCGTCTCGCCCCCGATCTTGACGTCGGCCATCCGCACCGATCCCCAAGACGATCCGGACAAGAAAGGCAGACACTCCGCCAGGTTACCTCCCGAGGAGCTGGTCGCCGCGGGCAGGCTCAGGGTCACCAGCGACTCCAGCACCCGGACTCCCGTCGAGCCGGTGTCGATGAGCAGGTGGTCGATGGTCTGGCAGGTGGTGGTTCCCGGCTGGCACAGGGTCACGCTGGCAAAGGCGCCATCGA
The DNA here is from genome assembly GCA_963849735.1 of uncultured delta proteobacterium. Classification (GTDB taxonomy): domain Bacteria; phylum Myxococcota_A; class Polyangia; order Fen-1088; family Fen-1088; genus Fen-1118. Next base: position 127,209 of record CAWKJE010000042.1, on the reverse strand, counting down.
TGTAGGACACGGTGGCCGGGCCGGAATCCACGGTGATGGCGACGACGTTGGGGTCGCTGGTGGACAAGCTGGTGCCAGCGGAATTACTCCCGCCCGCCCCACCTCCCGTCCCTCCAGCCGCCCCCGCCGTGCCACCCGCCCCGGTTCCCCCGCCCCTGCCCCCCGCAGAGGGTGCCGTCCCCGCCGCTCCTGCGCTGGAAGTACCACTCCCGCCCCCACCCCCGCTCTGCCCGCCTGATCCGCCGCCGAACCCGAGGCCACCGCTGCCGGTTGAGCCGGACTCGCCCCCAGAGGGCCCTGCTCCCCCCGCGCCGGTGGACTCGCTCGAGCCTCCGCTGGCGTGCCCCAGGCTAGCCGGCGTGCCGGCCCCGCCCGCGTTGGCCTGCGTGTACCCGGCAACGCCGCCATTGCCCGTCCGCTCCCCCCCCGACCCTCCCCCGGCTCCGCCCGAGCTGGCGACCCGGCTAGTGCAGGCGCTATAGCCAGTCAGGGCCACCACCACTACGAAAAAACCTCGCGCGCCCATCACCTCATCTCCTGGGTGGAGAAGCCGGCCGGCAGCATGTCGGTCAAGTAGGCGTGTCCGAAAAACGTCCGCAGATGGCCACCCATGACGACCACCATTCCGGGTAGCTCTAGACGCATGGGAGCACGAGAACGACGGCGCCCGGCCATGCCCGCGATGAATCGGTCGTAGTGCACGCCCATGAGGTCGCGCAGGTTGGGCCGCCAGCCTCCGGACCACGAGACGGCAAAGACCTTGCCGTCAGGGCCCACGAACTCGCGCACGGTGGAGCCGATGGGCGCCGCCATCTCGTGCACGTCATAGCCGGTGCTCCGCCGCACCTGCAAGCTGGCTCCCATGCGCGCCCGGTCTTGCTCGACCGACGAAACATCGTCGCCCAGAGCGGCGCGAGCCGATCTGGTCAACCCGAACACGCCAAAGGCGCACAGGCCACAAAAGATGCAGGCGATCTTGCTGATAGTCACGCTTGTCATGGTGCTCTCCCTACCTCATGGGATCTGCTGAGGCGGCGCCCCACCGCAGCCGAACAGGACCTGTACCTCGCTCGCGGCTCCCGATGTGATCTGGGCACAGGCGGTACCGTTCAGCACCACCGTCTGCGAGCTCGAGCCAAAGCTCCAGCCGTTGGTGGCATCCTGACTGACCAGATTGCCGTCGATGTAGACCGCGACGTTATCGGGGTTGGGTGGAGTTTGGGCCATGGTGAAAGTGCAACTCGCCACCGCTTTGCCGATGGTCGCAAGCGCGCTGGCCAGGTCGGTGGCCGAGCCGGCCGGGTAGTATTGACCGGTCCCGCCCGCCTGCGCGAAGTCGTCCAGGTTGCCGACGTCGGGGCCGATGCCGATGACGTAAACCTTGAACCCCGCGCTGAGAGCAGCCGCGATGGCGGCAGTGGTGCCGGTCACGTCGGAGGCGTTGCTGTCGCTCGCTCCGGCCGCGCAATTGGGATCGCCATCGGTGGCGAGCAAGATGGCCCGGCTGTTCTGGTCGGTCAGCGTCTTCAAATACGCCGTCGCGGCGGTGATGGCCGCGGCGGTCGGGGTGCCGCCATCGGGGGTGACCGCGGCGATCGCAGTTTCCACGGCACTGGCCGAGGTACTGGTGATGGGCACATCGGCCCCCGTGCTCACCCCACAACCGGTGTCGTTCTGCCGTCCTCTCGTCTGCTGCTGCTGCTCGGACGGGAACAGCTTGAGTCCCCAGTTGATGCCGGACGCCGCCTGGGTGATCGTGGCATTGATGCCAGAGCTCAGGGCGGGCCAACGCTCCGGACAGCTCGTGGTGCCGGCGCACATCTGCATCCCGGTGCTGTTAGGACAGCTGGCAACGCAGCAACAATCCTCGGCGATGCTGAACTCCATCGAACCCGAGCGATCGAGCACCAACAGCACATCGGTCGGCTGCCGGGTCGTGGCGGAGGTCTGTATGCCGCAATTGGCGTCTTCGGTGGGCGCTGGCCCGGACGCACTAGCACTCGTCCCCCCATTGCCCGAGGCCGTACCGGCATCGGTGTTGATCGTAAACGTTGCAGGCGCGCCGCCGCCACTCCCCCCCGCCCCAAGTGGCGGCGATGATGACGACGAGCTCGGCGTACCCACGCTGACCGGCCGGTTGTCGCAGCCCAGCGCAAAGAGCGCCCCCAGCAGCAACGACGCCAGCGCGGCCAGGCGGGCGCCATCGGCCGGGCGCACGACACTCCCCTTGCCCCCCTGGCCTGGCGTTGGCTTGACTGACATCGTGAGACTTTGGACTGGTGAAACGTTGGAGTTCACGACTTCTCCCCTTTGCATGGTCGCGGGTTGTTCTGTTGTTGATACGGGGCTACCCCGATCCTGCTCTCTGCGGTTGAGTTGCCGACCCGGCTCTTAAGGGATCACAAATTCGCGCTTAGCGGTCGCGAGCCCGTCCAGGGTACCTCTGCCATCATGGCTTTGTCGACTCCCCTGCGCATAGCCGGCACGGCGGGGCAGGAACAAACGCGGCCTGGCATGACCCGACAGCCTCCCCGGCACACGCCTAGCACCCGACGCTGATAGTCAGCGTTGAGTGCGAGCTCAGGTAATAGCAACTCGAGCCCTGGATAATGACCATAGTCCCGTCGGGAGAGATGGTGAAGCCGTCCGGATCGCCCTGGCCGAGCTGGACGCCATCGAGCGCCACGCTCACGCTCTGCCCGGCCTGCGGTACGCTGGGCAGGGGAAAGTCGCAACTCGCGATGGTCATCGCCCAACCCTCTATATCGCTTAGCAGAGCGGCGATCTGATCTGGGGAGTAAGCGGAGACGGTTCCGCCCGCCGCGGCGAGACGGTCGAGCTTGGCTCCGGCTGGCCCAATGCCCAGCACGAATACCACGGGCTCGGTCGCGCGGTCGAGCTCGGCCAGGGCGGCTTGCGTGTCATCCTGGGTCGGATCATCCGAGGCACAAGTCGGCGTGCCGCCCATCGCCAGCAATATGACCTGGGGCAATCCGTCCTTGACGGTGCGCAGGTAGTCGACGACTTCGCGTACTGCCGACGTGACAGGCGTTCCCCCGCTCGGCGAGGTAGCATCGAGGGTGGCGACAATGGCCGCATTGGCAGCGGGAGCAAGCGGCAAATCCATGGTCGAAGTCACCAGGCACGCATCGCTCGACCCGGTCGAGGGGAAGAGCTTCAAGCCCCACTGAAAGTGGTTCGAGCTCGCCGAGGTCAGGCTGTCGACGGCATATATCAGGGTGCTCCAATAGCTGCCACAGCTGCCGCAGGTGTCGTCGTTGGGCGTGCTCATCACGGAGGAGCGTTCCACCACCAGCATGACGTTGCCGCTCGGAATCGTCAGATCGGTAACCGCCTCATGGCACGCGCCTCCAGCCGCTCCGGCTTGGCCCCCGCTACCGTCGCTTGGGCTTGCCAGGCTTGTCGCGGCCGCATCGGCGCCCCCCCAATGCGTCGCGGCTAGGTCCACCTGGCAGCGCGCATTCGCGCACAGCACAGCTAACAGAATGAAGTGCTGGCGACAGCGACGCATGAAAAGCTCCGCCCGCACACCCATGACGTCACCGCGCCGACGTCGACTCGCCGCTTCGCCGGCCCTTGGTCAACCTCGCTCGGCCCGCCCCGGCCTCTTGCACAAACTGGAGGTCAGCCGTGCCCGCCATGGCCTCGGAGTACCAGGACGCCGCCAACGGGTAATTGCCACCCGCCTCGGCCAGCCGGCCAAGAAAAAAGGCCGCCTTGCCGCCGTCGCCGGGCGAGCGCTTGCGAATGGCCATGAGCGCTCTCCGGCTCAGCTCGAAGTTGCCCAGGTAGCGAGCCGCGTCCGCCAGGGCGAAGAGACCGCGCGGCGGGCACATGGCCAATGCGTTATCGAGCCCGAGCAGGCGGGCCTCGGACACCGTCTTGGCGAATTTTCCCGAGGAGACGAGAGCCGCCCAGTCGCAGATGGGCCTTTCCTGCCCTGCCGAAGGTCCGCTCCGCGCGCCACTTGACGTCCCCGCTCCCCGCTGGACCTGGGCCGCGGCCCCGTTCCCACCGAGCGCGTCCGACCCTGAAAGAGCCACCGCCGCGAGGGCGGGAGGAATCTGCGCTCGCGACCCTACGCTGTAGGTGCCTGCCCGGTTCGCCTGCAGATGCTGCCCTGCCTGCAAGGTAATCTGGTGCGTAATACCCGGACCCTCCACATTTACCGTCCCTTCGTGCAGATCCACTACGAGCTCGCCCGTTTCTGGATCCCAGATCGTATGAAACCGTGTTCCGGTCACGTGCACACCGTAAGGGCCGGCCTCCACTCGCCAGCGGACCCTTGCACGATGGCGAATCGACAAGTCCAGCTCGCCTCGCTCGAGTGACAAGCTGGCGCCGTCGGCCCGGGTAGCGCTCACCCGCAGCCGACCAGATGGCTGCAGCTCCAGGCTAGAGCCGTCGGAAAATTCGATATGCTTGGGTCGGCCAGCGTCCGCCTCCAGGTAGGCATCCGCGGGTTGGCGCCCGTCGACCGTAAAACGCAGGCCAGCAGGGGTGTAAATCCTGACCAGCACCATAGCCACGAGCACTGCGCAGGTCAGCAAGGGCAACAGGAGCAAGCGCCCCGGCCACGGCCGTCGGGCTCCGAGCACATCTTCCCCCTGCGCAGCGAGCAGGAGGCTCTGCCATCCCGAGTCATTACGCCGCGCCTCCACCGTCTGCATCGCATCATTGCGCAGCAGAGCAGCCAGCCGATGTGCGCTGCTCTCGTCCCTCCCGTCGTGGCCGTCGCGCCCGCCCCAGCTCATTGCGCCCGCTCCTGCCCGGACTCCAGGTATTGCATCAAGGCTGCGTCCTTGCGCGCACGCAACAGCACCAAGCTACGGCCCTTGGCAATGGCGCGTTTGGCGGTTCCCTTGGGGATGCGCAGTGCCTGTGCTACCTCTTCCGGGCTGAGGTCCTGCACATAACGCAGCACGAACGCCTGCCGCTCGCGTTCAGGAATCATGGCCAACAGCCCACGCAGACAGCGCAATGCGTCTCGCTCGTCTATGTCGGGAGCCCGGCCGCCCCAATGCTCCGGGGACGACCAGTAGAACAGTCGGTTGCGGCGATCGCGCCGCGACCGCGACCTTATCTCCATCGAGGCCAACCTGGCGGCTACACCGAGAAGGTAGGGCCGCAAAGCCGATGGATCACGGATGCGGCTGGCAGCGCGGTAAAATGAGAGGAAAACCTCCTGCGTCAGATCGTCGACCACTTGCCCGCCGCCCAGGCATGACCGCAAAGTTGCGCGCACCGGGGTGAGGTAACGATCCCAGACCTCCCGAAAAGCCACCTTGTCCCCGCCCACCACCGCCCGTACCAACTCGATATCGCTCAGCTCCGCCGCTGATGCGGAGTGCAATGAAACCATACGGTCGGGCTGCCGCGAATCCATCGCTCTTGACCTCAGTGTTGCCGCTGACGGCTTGCCTGGCTCAAGTAAAGCACGCTCCCGCCATGAACCGCAGCCCCCATCCGTCACAAACCGTAGCCGATGCTGCCCGTCGCGAGCAGCTGAGGCTCGCGCATGCGGTACGAAGCGCCCGCGACCTCCAGCACGGGGCGGGGCAGTAGCCACAAGGCGGCCAAGCCCAAGTCGAGGCCGAGATGACGGGTTAGACGCAGCTCGACGCGAGAACCCGCCGACAAAGCTGCTGCCCAGGCTGATGAGCTTTGCGCGATCCAGGGGTAGCTGGCTTCCCCACGGACCGCGAGATGAACGGCGCCCACGCTCGGGAGCACGTCGAGGTTGATCCGCCGGCCACAGACAACACGCAGGCTCAGCGCCAGGGTTGCTAGCTCCTGCCGCAATGTCGCCGAAGCGGCGACCGATTGGTAGCTTTGCCCGGCCATCGGCGCGGCCAACATCACGGCCACGCCCAGGCGGCGAGCAATGCGTCTTTCTCCCTCGATGCTGGGAGCAAAGCCCGGTCCCAGCGTGCCCACCTCCCATAGAGTGGTCGCCCCGATGCGCAAGTCCCACGGGTCCGCCGCGTCCCATGGCAAGTCCGCTAGCCCAAAGTCAGCGCCGACGGCCGCCGCAGTCCGCCCACCGGGGATAGGCTCCGCCCCCGCACTTTCGCGGCGCAGCGTGGCGCGAAGCACGTCGGCGGCACGGATCGCGAGCAGGTTGGCCGCGTCAGCATCGTCGATGCTGACCGTGATCTCCGAGCTTTCCTGGGGCGAAGCTGGCTCGGCGATCCAGATGCGCGCACTCACTCGGCCGGGCGTGCGCAGCAAGGTGACAACCCCGGCCGCGTCGGGCCCGAAGCGCGCGGCTGGGCCAGGCTGTGACGAACCAGGTCCTCCGCCGTCAACCACGATGAACTTAAGCCCGTACATGTGCAGCTCGCCGCACAGCCGGCTGAAAGACTCGAGCAGCATGGTGTCGGTGGCCTCGGGGCGCACGATAACGACGGTGGACACCGAAGCCGTGCTCACGGCTGGTGTCGCGGTCAAGGTGATTAGCGTCAGCACGGCCAGGTGGGTGAGCATCGCATCACGTGCCACTGGTAGAAGGAGACTTTGCCATCGAGCTGCGGGGCCACCGAGCACGAGTACCCGAGGTGGCCACACTACGAGTTGGAGCTATCCGCCGTCCAACCTTTTCGCTCCGGACCACTCGCCTCCCCTCCCAGCCACCCCACCCTGGCGGCTCCGTGCCAGCACGGGTCCGCTCGCGCCCAAGCATCTTGTCTTAGGTATTTCCTCGCTCGTGCCGTTGATAAGTCCGGACCACGCAATGTCGGGGTCCGAGCGTGCCGTGGAGATACCCAATCTGGTCATCCATGCCCCTTCCGGGTACACCGAGCGCGGCCATGCGCGCCCCCCCGGGGCACGACCTCGCGTGCCTGGAGCCCGCTCCCACGCCGTCCTCGTGCCGCTCACGCTGATGGCGCTTGCCGGCACGGCCTCACTCCCCAGCCCCAACGCGGAAGCGCTCACCGCGATCGAGCTCACCCTTGAGCAACTGGTGGCCGCGTCCACCTTGATAGTCGAAGCTCAGCCGGCCGAGTCGCTCAGCGTCTGGGAGAGCACGGATGGCTCGCGCGGGCGCAGGATCGTGACCTACACTCGCCTCGCCCTCCTCGAGGTGCTGGATGGCCAAGTACCCGCCCAGCCGGTGTGGGTGCGCACCCTCGGGGGCCGGGTGGGCGATATCGGCCAGCACATCGAAGGCGAGGCGACCTTCACCCTTGGCCAGGCGAGCGTGGTCTTCCTTCGCCAGCGCCGCGACGCGACCCACACTGTGGTGGGCATGGGCCAGGGACACTATCCCGTCGCCCTGACGGCGGCCGGGCCAACCCTGCGCGCGGCCCGCGTCGATGCCATCGTCACCCCGCAAAGTCATGCGCCGGGCGGGCCGGCGGCTAGCGAGGATCTGCTGGCTGGAAAGACGGTCCCCGAAGCGCGGGCCCTCATTGCGACCATACGGGCGAGACATGCGCGCTAGGCCGACCTCTGGAAGTACCCGACCTCCAGGGCCGACGCAGCCGTTGCGCCGCCCCGTGGTCCAGCTCGTCGGCGTGGCACTCACCAGCGTGCTGCTGGCCTCGCCCGCGGCCCATGCCTTCTGCCGCACCACCACCTGCCACACCTGCACCCCCACTCCCGGCGTCTGCATAACCACGGGCCTTCCTCTTTTCTGGGCCCAGAGTTGCGTGAGCTACGACTTGCAGCAGGACGCATCGGTTCAGGTGGCGCTCCCGACCGCGACCCAGATAGCGGCGCTCGCCTTTTCCCACTGGCAGGCAGCCTCCTGTCCTGCCGCCAACGCCCCACCCTCCCTCACCTTCTCCGACCTGGGGCCGGTGGCCTGCGATCTGGTCGAGTTCAACCAGAACGGCAGCAACGCCAACATCATCATCTTCAGGGACACCAGCTGGGACGACAGCAACGGCTACGATCCCACCTCAACCCTCGCCTTGACCACGGTCACCTTCAACGCCCTAAACGGGCAGATCCTCGCTGCCGACATCGAGATCAACAGCCAGCTACCCCTTAGCACCACCGCCACCCCAACCCCTGATGCATACGATCTCGAGTCAGTTCTGACCCATGAAGCCGGGCATTTCCTGGGACTGGCCCACTCCGACTTATCCTGCGATGGCGACGACTGCCCGACCATGCACGCTTCCTACACCGCGGGATCGATCGACTACCGCACCCTCAAAGCCGACGATATCGCGGGTCTTTGCACCGTGTATCCCCCTGGGCGCACCACCCCGGCGGGCGCTTGCCTCCCAATGGGAGGACTATCCTCCCAGTGCGACTCAGCGAGCGCGCCGGCCACGGCAGTGGACGCCAGCCACGGCGGCTGCACCATGGCACCGGGGGCCCCGGACAGCCGCACTCCGCTTCCCGCCCTCCTCGCTGCCTCCGCCCTGCTCGTCGGCATCGCCCGGGTTGGCCGACGAGCCCGCCGTCCGGCCCCACCCCGCGGGTAGCGGCCTCAAGCTCCGATCCGAGAGCGCGGGTGGCCGAGTGCGCCACTTGCGCGCCCATGTTCCAGCCGCGCCGCATCGCCTTATAGCCGCACAAATTTTCTGTAGCTTATATTACGTTTTTTACTAAACTAATTATTGTCGGGTGCCGATGCTTCTCAACAGGAGGTTTGCGATGAAGCCATTAACCTCGGGTGCGCTAGCCGCCCTCATCCTCTGCGGCTGCGGACAAAATCCATCCACAGTCACGGCGACGCCCGTGGTGGTGGAGATTGCCAGCTCGGCCTTGAGCACGGGGGCCCTGCAGTGGGCAAACGGGACCTACGGTGCCGGCTGCACCGCGCCTTCGCCCAGCGCGCCGACCAGCTGGAGCCTGCAGATTGGCGCGGGCAACCTCACCATGGACCACTCGCCGATCTCGGTGGTCCTCAATAACGGCGCCTCGTGCGTCCTGACCCTCACCGAGCTGGTGACCAGCGAGAACACCCAGACCACCTACACCGCAAATCCGCCCATCGGGCTCGCCGCGAGCTACGCCGGCCCCGCTTCTAGCTTCGCCAGCGGTTCCAATCCCATCGCCTTCTGGGGCAATGCCAAGATCGCCCCGGCCGATTTCTCGACCAACTTCGTGGTCACCATCGAGTATTCCGACAATCCACAACTCACCGCTTCGAACGTCAATGCCTCCTATACCACCGTCAGCGCCTCATCATCTCCTACCCTGTGGGCGTCGCCCAATTACCAGCTCGACCTCGCCCTCACCGTGAATGTCGACAACCAATTGGTCATACAGGGCTCCTCCTCCGGCACCGTCACGCTCGACGGGGCCACCGTGACGGGCACGGGCTACTACATCGACATGGGTGCCCTGCCCGTCGGCACCACCAACCTCACCTTTGCGGCCCTCGACGCTGGCTATCGGGCGGCGGTCACGAGCACCCCGCCCTCGCCTTTCACCCTAGCGCTGTCCGCCCTCGGGCTCCCGGGCACTCTCAGCTCGACCACCTACCGCACCATTGTCATACAGCGGCTCGATTCCGCCTCCAATACCGTCTCCTACCAAGCATTCCAGATTTCGTTCACCCCTCCAACCCAATAGTTCCCGACGCAGTTATCGCTGTGGAGGTCGTCATGCCAAGAAGAGAAGCGATTTACGGGTTGGCCATCGGAGTGGAGCTGATTCTGCAGGGTTGCGCGTCGGGCCCGACGGAAGTGACCGCCAATTCCGAGCTGGTGGTGGAGTCGACCAGCGCTGCCCTCACCGGCACCTACCTCGAGTGGGCCAACGGAACCTACAGCAGCAATTGTACGAACTATTATGCTATTAGTCCGAACTGGAGTCTCCGAATCTCCGGTGTGGCTTCTATGGACAACCAAGCGCTTGCGGTGGTCATGGACAACTCCACCTGCACCCTGACCCTCACCTCCCTGGTCACCAGCGAGAGCGGCAAGACGACCTACACCGCCAGCCCCGCCATCACCCTCGGGGCGTCCTATGCGGGCAGCGCCTCTACCTTCTCCAGCGGGTCCGGCACAGCCTTCTACGGCAACGCCATGCTCAGCGCGACGGGCTTCGCCAGCAACTTCACCGTGGACATCCTGTATTCGGACAACCCGAACAACAGCGCGCAGCAAAACCTCACCGGCGCTTGGGCCAGCGTGACGGCCTCGTCGGCCACCACCGTCAACTCAGCGCCCAATTATACCTTCAGCTTCGGCAGCCTAGCGATTTGCACCGACAATGCATTTACTGTCGAGGGCAGCTGTTCCAGTGGCAGTGCTACCGTGTCCCCGGCCAGCTCGGGCCCTATCTACGGAGATCATTACTGCGTGGATTCGAGCTTGACGGCAGCGAGCCCGACCTTTACCCAGGTCGACACCGCCTACGCCGGCACTAGCTGCACCGCCACCAAGACGACCATCTCGGGGAACAGCGCGTTCAACGTTGCGGAGAGCTCGCTTAGCCTCACAAGTCTCTCCACCAGCCCCGTCTACCGCACCGTCATCATTCACAACTCGACCAACGGCGTCAACTCCTACCAGACCTTCTTCATGGCCTTCACCCAACCTTGAGGCGGGACATGGACCATGGACCATGGACTCGCCCATACCACAGCTTCGCAATGGTCGCTTAATCTCGTGCCCTACCGCCAAGACTAGCCCACGTCGCCAATGGTCGTCACACAGGAGGGTTGTCATGCTAAGAGGAAAAGCGCTTTACGCATTTGTACTGGGAGCGGCGCTGACGCTGCCAGGCTGCACGGATGGTCGGCCGGAGGTAACCGCCAATTCCGAAGTGGTGGAAACCTCGAGCTCTGCCCTCACCGCCAGCCTCCTCCAGTGGGCCAACGGCACCTATGGGACCAGTTGTACGACCTTTACCAGCGGGAGCGGCTGGAGTGTCCAGATCGCCGGCGGGGCAGGCACCATGGACAACAACCCGCTTTCCGTGGTCATGGACAACACCGGCTGTACCCTGACCCTCACCTCCCTGGTCACCAACGAGAACACCAAGACCACCTATACCGCCAGCCCCTCTATAGTGCTGGGGTCGTCCTATGCCGGCACCGCCTCTTCCTTCGCCAACGGATCCAATCCCATCGCCTTCTACGGCAACGCCATGCTCAGCTCGCTGAGCTTCGCGAGCAACTTCACCCTGGACATCCTCTATTCAGACGACCCGAGCCTCGGCTCGGCAAGCCTCACCGGCGTTTACACCACCGTGACGGCCTCCTCGTTTACCACCGACAACGCTGCGCCCAACTATACCCTCAGTCTAAGCGCGCTAACGGTCAGCATCGATAACCTATTTGTGGTCGAGAGTGTTGCCGGCACAGCCGACCTGACCGCTGGCAGCGTAACCGGAGACCAGTACTACGTGGATCAGGGCACCTTGACGGCGAGCCCGACTTTCGCGCAGATTGACTCCGCCTACGCGAGCGCCACCAAGGTGACCATCCCGAGCCCGTTCCACATTGCCGCCAGCTCTTTCGGCCTGATGAGCACGACCCTCCCCCAGTATCGCACGATCGTCATCCACAACGTGACCTCGGGAGTCGCTTCCTACCAGACCTTCTACGTCACCTTTAACCACCCGTAAGGCGGCAGCACAGACCATCGACTTCAGACCATCAATTATCCGTCATCATCTGCCATGTTCGCTTAACCTTAGTGGCGGGTCGCTGCCGCCAGATCAGGAAAGGCTAAGGGCGCTATCTGGTTCACGTCAGCAAGGCCAGCATGCCAAGAGAAGAAGCAATTTCCGCGTTCGCACTGGGGGCGGTGCTCGCCCTTACGAGCTGCGCGGCGGGCCAACCGGAGGTAAGCGCCGATTCCAAGGTAGTGGTGGAGACAACGAGCGCATCCCTCACCGGCAGCCTCCTCGAGTACGCCAACGGAACCTATGGCAGCAGTTGTAGTCACTATGCTTCGCAAAGCTGGAGCGTCCCAATCAATAACTACGCGGGCGCCCTGCCCAACAGCGCGCTTGCGGTGGTCATGAATAACGGCGCCTCCTGCGTGCTGACCCTCACCTCCCTGGTCACCAGCGAGTCCGGTGGGACGACCTATGCCGCCAGCCCCTCCATAGCGCTCGGGACGTCCTATGCCGGTACCGCGTCTACCTTCTCCAGCGGGTCCGGCACCGCCTTTTATGGGAACGCCATGCTCAGCTCGGTGAGCTTCGCGGCCAACTTCACCCTGAACATCCTGTTCTCCGACAACCCGAAGTCCACCAACTCGGGTTCCCTCGGCACAGGCTACGCCACCGTCAGCGCCAGCGCCAGCAGCACCGGCAGCAATTCCCCCACCTATACCCTCGATTTGACCACAGGCGCCTTCGCCGCCGCGGTCAACGATGCCACGGATTTGGTGCAATCCGTGTCTGGGACGGCCAATCTGGTGCTGGGCAGCATTGCCGGAACGAGCTACTACGTCGACCAGGGCAACCTGCCGAGCAATCCGACCTTTGCCCAGCTCGACAGTGCCTACCCCGCCAGCCCGACCACCATCCTCAATGGCACCAACCCGGTGCAAATTGCCGCCAGCGCCTTCGGGCTCACGGGGGTCAACCTCAGCTCCGCCGCGGTGCGGACCATCGTCGTCCAGCTGAGCAGCTCTGGGGTGCCCTCGTACCAGACCTTCGCCGTCACCTTCAACTGCACCGGCACCTGTGGGGTGTGCCCCTCCGGTGAGAGCTCAAAGGCCGACTCGAGCGGCAACGGAGCTGCCAAAGTGTGTTGTCCCTCGGCTGCCAACTACCTGAACTGTAATGGTGTCTGCGTCAACGACCAGACCGACGACAACAATTGCGGAGCCTGCGGCACAGCCTGCAACACCTGGCAGGGAGAGGTCTGCTCGGCAGGGCGATGCGGGGCTTGTCGGGAGTCGAGCAACGATCTGTCGGGCATCGGCACGGGTGATTTCTCCATCTCCTTCACCTTGACGGACACTCACACCACGGGGACGGAACGCGCCATCATCAATCAACGTAACTTCTGTGGCGTTGCCACGTTCTGGGACCTGCGCATGAGCTCGCAAGGCTACCTCTATATCGAGACCGACGACAGCACCCACGACCTACAGCTCACCCCCTCGGTCCTGATGGAGAACAACGGATCACACTCCATCGTGGTTAACCGGACGTCCGAGATCCTGTTCGCGCTAATCGACGGCAACCCCGTGGCTTGGGGGTCTTCCCTGGCCAACTGGAGCGGCAACCTACCCGCTTTGAGCTACAGCGACGTATGTGACTCGTCCAACACGGTGACCTCGGTCGCCAATTTGTGCATCAACCCGGGAGCCCCTCCGCCCATCCAGAACGGCACCTATGAGCTTCTGAATCCCAACTGGGGTTATGCTCTCGATGACGAGGGCAGCTCCGGCACTCTGGTGGACCAGGTCGTTTACACGGGTACCACGTCCAACCAAAACTGGACGGTCACCTTGGTGGAGGGAGGGACCAATTACAAGATCATGGCCGCCAACGGCCTCGCCCTCACGGGTTCGTCCAGCGGAGGCCAGCTCACCCTGGCAAGCTGGGCGGCGGCGAGTGATCAGCTCTGGACCTTCGTACCCAACAGCATCCAATCCGGGACCAACGCCACCCTGTACAACATCATCAACGCGAGCACTGGTCAGGCCATCGACTCCGATCAGAGCCTTTCCAACAACCCGTCCTTTGCTGGATACAAGGTTATCCAGAATACCTGGAGCACCACCAGCACCAACCAGACTTGGGTGGTCATCAACCGGTCGAGCCTGACGCAGCCCATTGCTAACGGGACCTACTCATTCATCAATGAGCAAGGTAACGGCTGGCTCAACAACCCGTTGGCCAACCCGAATTACCCCAATCAGGCAAGCTGCTCCAACTGCTCCAGCGGCTCGCCCGGCACCGACCAGCAGTGGAACGTGACCCAGGTGAGCGGACTCGAGTACAGTATAATCTCCGCCGCATCGGGCAGCAATGCCCTCACGGCCCTCTCGAGCGGCGATCAGAATAACCTCGCTGCTCTGTCGACCTTCTCGAGCTCCAACACCAACCAGCTCTGGGTTTTCGAACAGATTGGCGCGTCGAGCTATGTCATCATGAACGTCGGCCAGGGCGTGATTTTGGACGCCAACGGTGGTGGCACAGCTACATGCCACCAGTGGAACCTTTCGCAGTCTGAAGCCGCCAGCAACTCGGTATGGACCCTCATGTCGCCCTAGCGGGCTACCGTCAGGGCGCCGGTGTCCGCAATCAATAACCTCGTCTCCACCTCAAACAGCAAGCTCGTCATGCCAAGATGGCAACCGATTCTCGTGCTCGCCCTGGGACTGGTTCTCACCCTACCCACCTGCGCAACGCGCCCGCAGGAGGTAGCCGCCAAGGCCGGCGTGCTGGTGGACACAACGGGCGCGGCCCTCAGCGCAAGCCTCCTCCAGTGGGCCAACGGAACCTACACCAACTGTACGAGCTATACCAACGGAACCGCTTGGAGTGTCCAGATCGCCAGCGGGGTAGGCAGCATGGACCACAACCCGCTTTCCGTGGTCCAGGACAACACGAGCTGCACCTTGACCCTCACCTCCCTGGTCACCAGCGAGAACAGCAAGACGACCTACGCCGCCGCCTCCCCCATACAGCTGGGAGCGTCCTATGGCACCGCTTCGGCCTTCGCCAACGGGGCCAACCCGATCGCCTTCTATGCCAATGCCGTGCTGAGCTCGACCAGCTTCTCTTCCGCTTTCACCGTTACGATTCTCTACTCGAGCAACCCCAACCTCGGCACCGGCACCCTTGGCGCCTCCGGGGTATGCCCCACCGGCGAGGCCTCGAAGGCCGACTCGAGCGGCAACGGCGCTGCCAACCTGTGCTGTGCCGCGGCCGCCAACTACCTCAACTGTAACGGCTCCTGCGTCAACGACCAGACCGACAACAACAATTGCGGGGTTTGCGGCACGGTTTGCAACACCTGGCAGGGGCAGTTCTGCTCGTCGGGGCAATGCGTGGCTTGTGGAGAGTCGAGCAATGATCTGTCGGGCATCGGCACTGGTGATTTCTCCATCTCTTTCAACTTGACGGACACCCACGGCACGGGGACAGAACGCGCCATCATCAATCAACGCAATGTCTGCGGCTTTGCGAATTTCTGGGACCTGCGCATGAGCTCATCGGGCTACCTCTTCATCGAAACCGACGACGGCACCAACGACAGGGAGCTAACCCCCTCGGTCCTGATCGAGAACAACGGGTCACACTCCATCGTGGTCAACCGAACCTCCCAGATCCTATTCGCCCTAATCGATGGCAGCCCCGTGGCTTGGGGATCTTCCCTGGCCAACTGGAGCGGCAACCTGCCCGCTTTGAGTTACACCGACGTGTGCGATTCGACCAATACCGTGACCTCGGTCACCAATCTTTGCATTAACCCGGGAGCCCCTCCACCCCTCCAGAACGGCACCTATGCCTTCCTGAATCCCAACCTCGCTTACGCCCTCGATGACGAGGGCAGCTCCGGCACTCTTGCCGACCAGGTAACGTACACGGGCGCGAACCAAAACTGGACCGTGACCCAAGTGGAGGGGGGAACGAAGTACAAAATCACGGCCGCCAACAACCTCGCCCTAACCGGCTCATCCAGCGGCGGGCAGCTTACCCTGGCAAGCTGGGCGGCGGCGAGCGATCAGCTCTGGACCTTCATACCCAACAGCATCCAGTCCGGAACCGGCGACACGATATACAACATCATCAACGCGAGCACCGGCCAGGCCATCGACGCCAATGGCGGCGGGCAGTCGCACCAGGTCATCCAGTACGCCTGGACCACCACCAATACCAACCAGGCGTGGTTGCTGATCGACGTTCCCATCCAGAACGGCACCTATGAATTCATTAATCCCAACCTCGGCTATGCCCTCGATGACGAGGGCAGCTCCGGCACTCTCGCCGACCAGGTGCTATACACCGGTACCACCTCGAACCAAAACTGGACGGTCACCCAAGTGGCGGGAGGCATCGAGATCTTGGCGGCAAACGGTCTCGCCCTCACCGCTCCCTCCAGCAATTCGCAGCAGGTTCTCCTGGCAGCCTGGACAGCGGCGAGCAACCAGCTCTGGACCTTCTCACCCGTCAGCATCCAATCCGGGACCAATGCCGTGGTATACAATATCGTCAACGTCAGCACCGGTTATGCTATCGACGCCAATGGCGGCGGGCAGTCGCACGAGGTCATCCAGTACACCTCGAGCACCACCAATGCCAACCAGGCCTGGTTGCTGATCAACCGGGCGACCCTCACGCCACCCATCCTCAACGGGACGTACTCATTCGCCGACGCGGCGGGCTACTCACTCGACGACCCGGGCGCCAGCGGCACGGCCATTCCCGATCAAGTAACCTACTCCGGCACCGACCAGCAGTGGATCGTGACCCTAGTGAGTGGCTTGGAATACAAGATAATCTCCGCCAATATCAGCGCTGGTGCGCTTACCGCCGGCTCCAGCATCGGTAACATCGCTAACCTGTCGAGCTACTCGGCGTCCCCCAGCCAGCTGTGGGTCTTCCAGCAGAACGGCTCCGCTGGTTACAACGTCGTGAACGTCGGAGGGGGTCTGGCGCTGGATCAGGATAATGGAGGCGGCTCGACCGTCAAATGCGACCAGTGGACGTTGACCCCGAGCAACACCAACCAGAACTGGACCTTAACTGCACGTTAGCGTCGGACCATCGTGGCGGAGTGACTGCTCTTTCGCGCAGCCCGCGCGACGCTTGTCAGTCCACTGCCGTGCGCAGGCGATAACCCAGGCCGCTCTCGTTGACCAGGTACTTGGGCCGGGCCGGATCCTCTTCGATCTTGTGGCGGAGGGAGTGCATGTAGACCCTGACATAGCCGTTGCGCGCGTCGTAGGCCGTCCCCCAGGCCTCGCGCAAGAGGGCATTGGTGGTCACCACCTCGTCGGCGTGGCGCGCCAGGGTGGCCAGCAGCTTGGACTCCGTGACGGAGAGATGAACCTCCTTGCCGGAGCGCTCGAGTCGCCGGGTGCCCAAGTCCAGGGTGTAGTCGCCGAAAGCGACGACCTTTTCCCCCGTCTCGGCGACCCGGGCCCGGCTGCGCAGGCCCACGCGTATGCGCGCCAGCAACTCCGGCACCGAGAAGGGCTTGGTCAGGTAGTCGTTGGCCCCCGAGTCGAGCGCCTTGACTTTGTCGTCCTCCTGCTCGCGCGCCGAGACCACGATGATGGGCGCGGCGCTGTGCTCGCGGATGGCCGGCACCAGTAAGAGGCCATCGATGTCGGGCAAGCCCAGATCGAGCAGGATCAGGTCGGGATTCCGCGTTCTCACCTCAGCCAGCGCCGCTTGCCCGCTCGCGACATCGAAGACCCGGTAGCCCTCGGTCTCGAGGCTGGCGGCGAATACTCGCGACATCTTCCGGTCGTCTTCCACGATGAGGATGGATGGCCACGCCATTTACCGTCCTCTGCCTGCCACCGCTGCCTCCAGCATGTCGTCCACCTCCAAGAGCGGCGCGGAGGTGTCCAGGGGAAGGGTAAACTGGACGGTCAAGCCACCCCCTTGGGTGTGGGTTGCCCAGATCTTGCCCCCATGCGCCTCCACAATGCCACGCGCTACCGTCAATCCCAGCCCCAGCCCTCCGCTCGCCGCCCGCTCCGTCCGATAGAACTTGTCGAAGATGCGCGTGAGCTCGCCCCCGGCCAGGCCCTGACCATGGTCGATCACGTAGACCACCACCTGGCCGTCGCGGATCGCCAGGTCGATTTCGACCGGCTGCTCGCTGAGCGAGTGCTTGAGCGCATTGTCGAGCAGGTTGAAGACGGCCTGCTCGATCAGCGGGGCATCCATACGCAGCAGAGGCAGATCGCTGGGAATATTCGCGCGCAGCACGCGCCCGGCCGTGCGCTCCTTGATCCTCTCTAGCGCTGCCCCCACAATCTCCTCCAGACTTTCCCACTCCTGACTGATACGAATGCGGCCGCCCTGTAGGCGCGTCACGTCCAGCAGGCTGCGCAACAGCTCATTCAGGCGCTTGGCCTCGTCGTTGATGATGCGCCCCATTTCAATCCGCGCCAGGCCGTGCAAGCGATCGCCGTGCTCCACCAGCGTGCTCGACGCCGAGGCGATGACCGCCAGCGGGGCCCGCAGGTCGTGCGACACCGAGCTTAGCACCGCGCTGCGGATCCTTTCGGTTTCCGCTTCCAATAGCGCGCTCTGCTTCTCCAATGACAACATCTCGTGGTCGAGCGCCAGGGCGATCTGGCGCGCCATGGACCCCACCAGCGATGACTGCTCGACTGCCACCGCCGCACCCCCGCCCTCTTCCGGACGCAGACGCAGCACCCCGATACAGCCCCGCCCTGCTACCAAGGGAACGTACCAGGCCGAGGCCCCTTCACAATTGCAAGTGCCAAGGCCGCATGGCTCGAGGTGGCTCGCCGCCCACCCCGCCGCCCCCAGGTCCTCGGTGGCGAGCGCGACCGCACCCCCGCGACGGTAGGCCCGCGTGAATGACCCGCCCTCCCGCACCAAGACACAGGCTGCCCCTCCGATCAACTTCTCGATCTGAGCAGCCGACCGGCAGCAGATCTCCGTGACCGACGCGCTATCGGCCAGCTCGCGCGCTAGCGCATAGAGCGCTTCCACTCGACCGTGACTCAGGCGGGCCGCTACCATCTCCCGCCGCAGCTTCTCGTGCACCGAGCTCAGGAACACCGCCGTGGCGAACATGCCCAGGAAGGTCATTACGTTACGGAAGCCGGTGATAGCTACGCTGTGATAGGGCGGCAAGAAGTAGTAGTCAAAGGCCAGCGACCCCGCTCCAGCGGCGAGCAGCCCCATGCGAAAGCCCAGCGATATCGAAGCCACCCCGATGGTGGCGAGAAAGACCAGCATGACATTGGCGACATCCTGCCGCCCCAGCACCACCCTGGCCGCTCCCGTGGTGCCCACTACGCCTGCCAACGTCACCAGCGTCTTACCCAGCTCGCGTACCCACCCGCAAGCGAGGATCCTCCTCGGCAGATCCCCCCTCACCCTCCCTTCTCTCCTGGACGCGCCCCTCCCCCCCTGCCCGACCCCGCTTGCCCGCAGATCGGCTCCCGCCTCTGCTCCCGGCGGCGCGTCCTTCGTTTCAATGTGCAAGCTGCACCTCGTTTGCTGCTGCAAATTGCGACACTGCCCTGCCCGACCGCTACGGCGCCACAACGGACGCCACCGACTCCTTGGGCAGAGACATTAACGCCCGCGCCCGACCCACTATATCCAGAGCCGATTCCAGGCTCTCGCCGGTCACGCTTACCAGGTACCCGGACGAGGCCTCGCGCACGTAGACCACTGCCCCCGGGCTGGCCAGCGGATCCGCGGCCAGTCCCGCGCTGCCCACTCGCCCCGCGCGCAGGGCAGCTATGTGGCAGGTCGCCACCCGCGTGAGCCACGGGGCCGACATCCCCGGCTGGGCCAAGATCGCGAGCTCGACCCCGCGATCCATCGGCATGTGCGCCTTGCCCGCCGCCTTCAGCTCCCGCACTGGCGCCGCGCTCACGATCGCCTCCCGGAAGGCCACCAAACCCATTTGCTGCTCCTTCACCGGAATGCCCTGACACTGCTCGGGTCCAGTTGCCCCCGTCACAATGGCCGGCGACCCACTCACTGTTTCGGCCGCGACCCCCCCGCAAGCGCTCAGCACTCCGAGCACCAGCGCTCCTTCCGCCAGCACCAACACCATATGTCTCGGAGAGCGTACCCTCTTCTCATTCATAGACGGTTTCATTTTGCACCTCCAATCCCAACCTACTCACCTAGTTGTTAAAGTGTCGTTAAAAAGACTGCCGTTACCTCATTCCCAATTCGACGCTCAGTGGTTTGTTTCGCCATTGTATCGCGAGCTTTTCTAGGCCGTGAAGAGCCTCTCTGCCGATGGCCCCTCCCACCCCCGTTTTAATGCGATTTTCCTAGTTGTTGAAGCGTCGTTATAAAAGACTGTCGCCCACCTCAGCGACGGTCACCATCCAAATTCCATGCTCGCTCTCGGCGGTTTGTTTCGCCATTGTATCGTGAGTTTTTCCCGGCCGTGAAGAGTCTCCCTACCATGGCCCCCTCCTCCCGTTTTAATGCGATTTTAACAATCGCACTGTTACCTTCGCCAGTGAGAACCCAGTCAGTCTCAACCCGACGGCAAAGGAAAACATCACGTGCGAAAAGAATACGCAGTCTTCTTCTTGTTCTGTGGAACCGCAGCTTCGACGCCGGCGATCGCGGACCAGGCCGCCGCGGCCAGCCCGCAACCGGACAGCGCCGCCGCACCTCAACCCGCGCCCCAGGTTGTAGCCGAGGCTGCCGCGGCGGAGCCGTTCGCTTTCGGCGATTTCACCTGGCTCAACGGGGCGAGCCGCCAACACAAGGCGGTGCTCGACACCAAGTACTTCACGCCCGAGATGCTGATCGACGTGAACTACACCGCCTCCACCAACAATCCCATCGACGACACCGTGGTCGGCTCGACCGCCCTTTCGCGCAACAACGAGTTCACTTTGGCCTTCCTGGGCTTTGGCGGAGACTTTCACTATGAGAACACCCGGGCCCGCCTCATGACCCAATTCGGCGTCCGCTCCACCTTGGTGCCGAGAAATGACCTCAGCACCGAACGCGGACAGTTCGATCTGCAAACCGCCTTGCGCTACATCAGCGAGGGCTACGGCGGCTACCATCTCGACGTGTGGAACGGCATCAACATCGACGCCGGCATCTTCATGTCCTACGTCGGCCTCTTTTCCTACGACAATTTCGAGAACTGGATGTACCTGCCCTCGTTCACTTCCGACAATACCCCCTGGTTCTTCAATGGGATACGCATTCAGATGTTCCCCACCGACAAATTGAAGATCGAGCCCTGGATTATCAACGGCTGGCAGACCTACGGTAAGTTCAATACCATGCCCGGCTTTGGTGCCCAGACCCTCTATCGGCCCTTCGAGTGGCTTTCGCTCATATCGAACGACTACGTGGGCTGGGACACTCAGGACGCCCCGGGACGGATACGCTTCCACAGCGACAATAGCATCGAGGTGCGCTACTTCAACAGTCCGACGAGGCCGCTGGCCCAGTGGTTTCCGGCCACGCGGGTTGCGTTTTCGGTCACCGGTGATATCGGCTTCGAAGACGGCGACGGAGTCACCCCGTTTAACGGCAGCGGGCACGAGGGCGCCTGCACCAACGCCACCCCGTGCACGCAGCACTTCCTCAGCGCCATGGCCTATCATCGCGTGTGGTTCGGCGAGAAATTCGCCTTTACCGCGGGCGGGGGCTTCATGAACAACCCGGGCCGCTACCTGGTCCTGGCTCCAACCGGGGTGGCCTCGCCCGTCCCGCAACCGCTCAACGTCCCGGCGGCCACCGCACCCTTCGACTTGTCCGCGGGCACCAAGTTCAACGCCTGGGACTACGAGGCCGGCATTCAATACATGCCGACCGAGCTTCTCACCTTCGACGTCGAGGTCAATCACCGGCAGTCGGATGTGCCCTACTTCGCCGGGCATGGCGGCGTGACCTCGCCCGACGGGTACATCACCACCCCGATCCCCACCGGGTGGCAGCCCGATCTGGTCAAGACCGACAACCGAATCATTTTCGCCGCGCTCACGCGGTTCTAGGGACAAGCAAGGAAGGAGATCGAAGTCATGATGCGAGATATGATGATGAGAACGCTGCGTGCGGCCGGGCTCTGCGCAGGACTTCTGCTGGGACTCGGCGGATTCTTGGCGGGCTGCAATGAGGGCAAGGAGGGGGACCGCTGCAATCCCAATCTGCCGCCCGATGACGATGAGTGCAATAGTGGGCTGACCTGCCAATCGTCGCCCACGTGTCCGGAAAGCTTCTGCTGTCCGACCCCCCTGACCTCCAGCTTGAACCCGTTCTGTAACGGCTCGGCCTGTCCGCCGCCCGCCGATGGCGGCTCGAGCTAGGTAGGAGACGCCAGCTTGGCCACCACCGGAGAGTTGATCATGTTATCGCCACTGACAGCGAAGGGTCCCGTCACCGAGCAACGGCTGGCCGAGCGGCAAGAGGCGGCGCGGGCGCTGGCGGCTCCCGCGCCCTGGATTCTCGAGGTCCCGGGCATGGTCGAGGCGGTGGAGTTGGCCCGGCTGGCTGCCCGCATGCCCTACTGCCCGGTTTTCATGCAGGCCGAGGTGGGCTCCGGCATGCCTGAGCTGGCCAAGCTGATCCACGAGCTTGACCCCTTGACCAAGGGGTTATCGTTCAAGAGCATTCCCGGGTACTCGCTTTCGCCCACCGAGATGCGTGGCTCGCGCTGGGAGGGGACCCTGCTCATCGAGGACGTGCAAGGGGTGAGGGCCGAAGGCCAGGAGTGGCTCAACGAAGCGGCGGCACAGCGGGACACGGCCAGGAAGCCGCTGCGCCTTATCGCCACCTCCCGCCTGAGCGTGAGTGAGCTTTTGGCCCAGCCGCACTTGAGTCGGGAGCTCATCCACGCCCTCGACGTGTGCCGCCTGGTGGTCCGCCCGTTGCGCGAGCGGCAAAGTGACATCATCCCCTTGGCGCGCAGGTTCCTGGCTCACTTTGCCGTCTGCTGCGGCCGAGAGGGGCTGCACTTTGCCCGCGAGGCCGAGACGAAGCTCATGCTTCATCCCTTCCCTGGCAACGTACGGCAGCTGCGCAGCGTGGTCGAGCGCGCGGTGGCGCTGGCACCGGAAGACGAGGTCGGAGCCAGCTCGATCGTGTTCTTCGCGGAGGACGGAGCGACGGAGGGGGCCGCCAATCTCCCTAACCTGATGCCGCCTGCCTGGAGCCGGCGCGGACGCCTCTTGCCAAGCTTGGCCGAGCTCGAGCGTGACTACCTGCTCCTGCTCATACGCGAGCTCGGCGGGAGACGGTCGGAGATGGCGCGCGTGGCAGGCATTTCCTACCCAACCGTGCGCCGGAAGCTAGCCGAATATGGGCTCGACGTGCGGGCCATCCTGCAGGGTTGTGACGAGCCCGCCCCGGCCAGAGAGGCGGTGGAGCTGCGGGCGCCCGAGGGCGAGCGAATTTGGCAGAGCAACCCGGCTGGGCTCGCACCCAAGAAACTGACTTAGGCCATGCGCAGTTTCTTGGGTTATGGCCTCTCACGACTCTGCGCGTCGTTGTCCCCCTTTTTGAGGTTGCCGGGGGTTAAGTCCTCATTGCGCTTGGGCTTGTGCGCTCATGGCAGAATAATGCCCCCAACGGCGAGGGCCTGGCATGGGCATTGCTAACCGCTCGGCCATGCGGCTACTCCCACTACGGCCGGCGTTGCCCGACCCGCGCTCCCGGCCCAGCGTCGTCCGGCCAGGGGCTTGCCTTGGCCTGCTCCTCCTGCTCGCCAGCGGCTCCGCCCGCGCGGCGGCCGAGGGCGGGGCCGCCAGCGTGGTGCCCGCGGTGCCCCGGTTGCCGCAGATGCTTTCGCTCGATGAGGCGCTACGCATCTTTCGCAACGAAGGGCTCGACCTGCTCATCGCCGAGGCCAATGTCCGCAACGCCGAGGGTGGCATCTTGATCGCAGGCGCCTTGCCCAACCCGGTGCTGTCGGGTGGCGCGGGGTATGCCATCACCTATGCCAACAATGCCTTCAGCCGAGCCCAGTGCCTGCAAAGTGGCGCGCAGTGCTCGTCCTGGACCAACAACATCGGGGTGAACGACTCCGCGGCCCTGGAGACCATCCTCTCGGGCAAACGCGATCTACGACTCAAGGTCGCGCGCAATGCCCTGGCCGCCGCCAAGCTGTCGCGGGTGGACGCGGAACGGACCTTAGCCTTTCAGGTGAAGGCGACTTATCTGCAGGTAGCTCAGGCCATCCTGGGCTACGAGTTCGCACGCCAGGTGGCGGCCTCGAATACGGAGACCCTGCGGAAGTTTCAGGCCCGCTATAGCAAAGGCGCCATCAACGAGGGCGACCTCGAGCGCATCGAAACGCAGAAGCTGGAATCGGATCAGACGCTGGATACCGCGGTGCAGGCGCTGCGCGTGGCCCGGGTGGCGCTGGCCTTCCTGCTCGGGGTGCGCGGGCAGGTGCCCGAGTTCGCGGTGGACACCCACGTGCTCGACTTCTCGGTGCCGCCGTCGGTGCAAAACGCGAGCGAGGTGGGCCTTCTGCGCAACGCCTTTGCCCTGCGCCCGGATCTAGCCGCGCTCGGCTTCCAGCGGACCGCGGCGGAAGCGCAGATCCAGCTCACGCAACGGCTGAAATTTCCCGACATCGATCTCGGTCTGACCTACTCCTTCGGTGGATTCGGCGGCCAGTCGACCAACGGGCCGGTGGGTCCCGAGGTCCTGGCCTTTACCCTGTCCTTCCCCTTTCCCGTCTTCTACCAGTACGAAGGCGAGCTCAGGCAGGCGCGCGCACAACGCGATGGCGTGGCCTTGCAGGAGGCGAAGCAAACCGCCCAGGTGGTGAGCGACGTGGCCACTGGCCTCGCGGGAGTAGTTGCGGCCCGAGCGCTGGTGGAGCGCATGGAGGGGCCGCGACGCGAGGGCGGGGGCCTCTTGGGCAGCGCCAAGGGGGCCTTCGACGTGGTAGCGCAACAGTACGAGAAAGGCGTGGCCAGCCTCACCGACTACCTCGACGCCCTGCGGACCTATATCGCCACCAAGATCGAATACTACAGCGATCTCACGAATTATTGGACGGCGATATTCCAGCTCGAAGCAGCCGTCGGCAAGGAGCTCAAGTGATGACGATGCTCGACGGGCGCAAGCTGGTCACGCCCATGGGTGCCTGGCTGGCCCTGCTGCTCTCTCTGCTCTTGACCGTCGCCAGCGCGGGCGACGCCCGAGCGGAGCAGCCGGGGCTGGATGGTCCAGGCGAGGCCGCGGACACGGGGGCGGCCACAGCAGATGATGCTCTGGCGGGAGGCAATGGTGGGTCCGGCGCAGCGGTTGAGACCGCCCCCGCCGTGCCCCTGGGTTGCGACGGAGCACTGTGTAGCACCGCGAATGGCTCGGGGTGCAATATCGGCAACGGCCGTACAGCGCCCGCCCTGACACTGTTCGGGCTCGCCATCCTGGCCGCGGGCCTGGGCGGGGCCCACCGCCGCGGCCGTCGCCGCTCCGAAGGTGGGTCGCCCGTGCCCAAGGAGTCGCCATGAGCCGGTGGGGTACGGCCAAGACCGCCAGGTGCCGGACAGGCATCGCCAAGACCGCGATGCTGCTCGGGCTCGCCGCCCTCTTCGTTCAGGTGGCGGGCCGGGCGGCCCGGGCCGCGGACGCCGGGGACAGCTCCGGCATGGCCGTCGACGTGACGCTGCCGGCTCAGGCGGCGCCCCGGCGCCTGGCCGCGGTGGAGTGGAATCCCCTCACCCTGCTGGTAGGCAAGGTGAGCGGCAACGTGGTCCTCGTGCCGGTGAGCCACCATGCCCTCATCCTCACGCCCTTCTACGTCTCCGCGACCACGGCGCCCATCTACGTCTTCGACGACAGTGGCAACGCCACCCAGACTCCCCAGCAACGCTTTCGAGGTTGGGGCGGGGAGCTGGGCTACCGTTACTACTCGGGCGAGCGGGGACCGCGGGGCTGGTTTGCCGGTCCCTCGCTCATCTTGGGCTGGATGACGGCCACGGCCCAGGATGGGACAACGCTCGGCTACCTCGACTATGGACTGGCGGCCGACATCGGCTATCAGCTGCTGATCGATGATGACATCGCGCTCAGCCTGGGGGCGGGGCTGCAGTACACGCGCACGAGCAAGGGCATTCCCAGCCAACAGTTTCCCGCCGACACCTACAGCAACGATCTGGTGCGGCCGCGAGCGCTGTTGTCATTGGGATGGGCATTTTGATGAGACCGAGGTCAGCCATGCCGAGACACGCCACCATCGCGCTAGCCGCGGGCCTGGGTCTCGTGGCCTGCGCCGCGGAAAACCAGCTCACGGCTCCGCCGCCCCCGGTAGATTGGCAGTCTCTGGCTGCTCCACCCACGCCCCCCGCGCCTACGGCGCCGAGGCTTACCGACCAGGAGAGGGCCATCGCCCAGCGTTTCCTGGCAGCGCTCTCCTCGCCGCATTGTGAAAGGCTCGCGCCCTTGCTCGACGAAGCGGCCCACTTCTGGTTCGCGGGCCGGGAGACCCTGGGGCCGGCAGCCGTGGTCGGCCAGCACGCGGATGTCTTCGGCGCCTTTGCCCAGCGCCAGTTCAAAGCGACCCGGCTCTTGCTGGCGGCGAGCGCCCAGGCGATCGAATGGACCATGACGGGGACGCAGACCCTCCCTTGGCAGGGGCTTCCCGCCAGCGGGAAACCGGTGGTCATCGAAGGGCTGTCCCTGGTCAGTACTTCCGACGCCGGGCTCATCACCGACCTGCGCATGTACTTCGACCAGGCGGTGGTGAAGGCCCAGCTCGGGGTGGGTCCGGCCGAGCTCTTGGCGCTGCCGGCTCCCCCGGTTAGCGCTGCCCCGCCCCTGGTGGTCGAAGAGCCGCCCTCCCGGCACGATGCGCCCAATACCGGCGTCATGCGCACGATGCTGCATGACCTCGAGGACAACCAGGAAGCTGCCTTCCTGGCCACCCTGGCCGACGGCATCGAGATCTTTACCCCGGACCGCGCCCAGCCCATGACGGGGAAGGAGGCGGCACGCAGCTACTACCGGGCCCTGCACAAAGCGCTGCGCCAGCTCGACACCGTGATCGAGAATGCCTGGGACGTGGGCCAATTCGCGATCGTCGAATACACCATCACCGGAATGCAGCGCGCGGCCTGGAACCGAATTCCCCTGGTCCCCGATCGAGCCCTCAACCTGCGTTTCGCCGACATCGCCGAGACGCACGAGGGGAAGGTGACCCGCATCTGGCAGTACCAGGAATAGCAGCCGCCGACCACGCCGCCGCACGGTCGGCCAAATTTGCCCAAACCCATCCGATGGTACCAATTGGAGAAAGAAACATGAAATCAGCTCTGTTGCTAGCGACATACGGCCTTTGCTCTGCCGGCGCATGCATCCCGTCGGCTCCCGCCGCTCCGCTCACCTCGGAGCAACCCGCGGGCGAGCTCCGCTTGACCCCCCAGCAAGTCAAGGACGCCCACATCGAGATCGAGACCACGAGTGACCGCGCGGTGGGCGGCAGCATACGTACCGCGGGGCGAGTGACGTTCGACGACTTGCGCGTGAGCCACGTCTATTCACCCGTGACCGGACGGATCACGAAGATCTTGGCCCAACCCGGCCAGCGGGTTAAGAAGGGAGACCATCTTTGTGTCATGCAGTCGCCTGACCTGGGCAGTGCCGTTTCAGATCTGGCAAAAGCGCAGGCCACCCTCTTTCAGACCGAAAAGGATTGGAAGCGGCAGAAGGATCTGCTCGAGGTCCACGCCGCCGCACGCCGCGACTATGAGGCCGCCGAAGGCGCTTACCTCAACGCCAAGGCCGAGATGGACCGCGCGCAACACAAAGCCAAGCTGCTCCGTAATGCCGGCCTCGACACGGTAACCCAGGAGTACATGCTGCCCTCACCTATCGACGGCGAGGTCATCATGCGCAGCGCCAACCCCGGGCTCGAGGTGCAGGGCCAGTATTCCGGCGGGGCCAGCCTCGAGCTCTTCACCATCGGCGAGCTCGACCGGGTGTGGGTCATCGCCGACGTGTACGAAATGGATCTGCCCCGGGTGAAAAAGGGCGCAGAGGTCGATATCCAGGTGCTGGCCTACCCGAAGACCACTTTCAAGGGCACCGTCGAGTGGATATCGGGCGCGCTCGATCCGGTGTCCCGCACCGCGAAGGTGCGCTGCTCAATTGCCAACCCCGAGGGCAAGCTGCGACCCGAGATGTTCGGCACCGCCACCATCAGCGTCAGCGCCGACACCAAGCTCGCCATCAAGAGCAACGCGCTGCTCTTGCTAGGTGAGCAGCCGGTAGTGTTCGTACAAACCGGGACCACACCGGATGGCCGGCTGCGTTTCGAGCGACGGCCCGTCGCCGTCGACGAGATGGCTGGCACCGACTACGTTCCGCTCAAGAGCGGCGTCGTGCGCGGCGAAAAGGTCGTGACCGTGGGCGGCGTTATCCTTCTCGGGTTGCTCTGACGTGATCAAGCGACTCGTCTCGTTGGCCTTGTCCGCACGCGTGGTGGTGCTGCTTCTTGCCGGCATCATCATCATCGCCGGACTATTCGCGTTCCAAAGACTCGATATCGAGGCGTATCCGAATCCGGTTCCTCCGATGGTCGAAACGATCGTACAGCCGCCAGGCTGGAGCGCGGAAGAGGTCGAACGCTACGTCACCATCCCAATCGAGATCGGCCTGTCTGGCATGCCCGGCCTAGATCACATTCGCTCGCAGTCCCTGTTCGAGCTTTCCGACATCAAGTGCTACTTCACCTGGGGCACCGACTACTGGGCGGCGCGCCAGGAAGTGATCAATCGATTGCAGTTCGTTCAGCTGCCGCCAGCTATGGTGGCGCAACTCTCGCCTTGGAACGCGATCGGCGAGGTGTTCCGCTACGTCGTCAAGGGCAAGGGGTATACCCTCAATGATCTCAAGGCCGCTGAAGACTGGATCCTTGAGCGGCAGTGGAAGCAAGTGCCGGGCGTCATCGACGTGGTGAGCTATGGCGGCGAGACCAAGCAGTATCACGTCGAGGTCGATCCCTACCGGATGCGAGCGCGGGGCATCGGACTGACGCAACTCAGCAGCGCGCTAGCCAACGGCAACGCTAACGCTGGAGGCAATCGCGTCGCCCTCGGCGAACAGTCCTTCGACGTTCGCGCGCTGGGTCTCATTAGGTCGCTGAGCGACATCGGCGACATCGTCGTCGCGGTTCCTAAGGACAAGAACGGCAACTCGACCGGAAATCCAATCCGCGTGCGCGACG
The DNA here is from genome assembly GCA_963849735.1 of uncultured delta proteobacterium. Taxonomy (GTDB): domain Bacteria; phylum Myxococcota_A; class Polyangia; order Fen-1088; family Fen-1088; genus Fen-1118. Next base: position 98,420 of record CAWKJE010000042.1, on the reverse strand, counting down.
TGGCGGACGTCACCATCGGGCATGCACCGCGCCTGGGCATGGTCGGCAAGTCGGGTGGCTGTCCGATCGAGCTACACACCACGACCTGGGTCGATCGCCTGTTCGAATCGAGCAAGGAGCGCGCTGAGCGCGACCGGCTGGACAATCCGGCCGAGCAGCGAGCGTGCGATCCCAACACCGTTGCCGACGAGTCGGACGTCGTGCAGGGGATCATTTTGATGCGATATGGAGCGGAAACGAAGCCCACTCTCGATGGCGTCTACAAACGTATGGAGTACATCCGCAAGAACCACATTCTTCCGCCAGGCATGGACATCGAGCCTTACTACGACCGCAACAAGCTCGTCGACGTTACAACTCATACAGTCATGGAGAACCTGCTGGTCGGCATGGGGCTCGTGATGATCGTTCTGCTCCTATTCCTCGGCAACCTGCGTGCGGCCCTTATAACCGCTATCAACATTCCCATCGCACTCCTGATCGCATTCCTCGGCATGGTCTCGACCGGAATGGCAGCGAATCTGATTTCGCTAGGAGCGGTGGACTTCGGCATCGTGGTCGACTCCTCGGTCATCATGATGGAGAACGTCTTCCGCCATCTCGGCTCGCACGGGAAGGGCAGCATCATTGATAGGATTCAAGCCGCGGCCGGGGAGGTCGGCGGCCCGATGTTCTTCTCGACGCTCATCATCGCGGTCGCGTTCCTACCGCTCTTCACGATGACCGGGGTCTCGGGGGTCATCTTCTCGCCGATGGCGCACACATATGCGTTCGCGATCGGCGGCGCGATCCTGATGGCGCTCACGCTGATGCCCGTTCTGGCGTCCAAGACCATGCGCGCCGATGAAGAGGAGAAGCCGAACCGGTTGATGCGGGTGTTGCTTCGCATCTACACCCCGCTGTGGCGCGTAGCACTCTCGCGACCTCGCGCAGCAGTAGCGATTGGCCTTGTCCCGATTCTTCTCTGCGTAGCTCTATTCCCTTTCCTTGGCCGCGAGTTCATGCCGAAGCTGGAAGAAGGCAACCTCTGGATTCGCGCCTCACTCCCCATGTCGATCTCGATGGAGCAGTCGGCCAAATACACCGGGCGCATGCGCTCCATACTGCGCAGCCATCACGAAGTCGAGACCGTCGTGTCGCAGCTCGGCCGCCCGGACGACGGCACCGACGTCACCGGATTCTTCAATATCGAGTTCTTCGCGCCGCTCGAGCCGTTCGATGAGTGGCCGCGCGGCCTGACCAAGGAGAAGCTGACCGAGCAGGTCAAGCAGGAGCTGCAGGACGCCTTCCCCGGCGTTGTCTTCAACTTCTCGCAGTACATAAGCGACAATGTCGAAGAAGCCATCGCCGGCGTCAAAGGCGAGAACAGCGTCAAGGTGACCGGGCCCGATCTGATGGTCAACGAGACCAAAGCCAATCAGATTGTGGACGTTCTCGCGCAGGTCAGGGGCGTGACCGATCTCGGCATGTTCCATACAGTCGGCCAGCCCAATATCAAGATCGTCCCGGATCGGACGATCTGTGCGCGCTACGGCCTCAACACCGGCGACGTCGACGCCACCGTGCAGGCCGCCGTGGGCGGGCAGGCGGTGACGCGCGTGTTCGAGGGCGAGAAGCAGTTCGATCTCACAATTCGCTGGCAAGAGCCCTACCGTCACGGCATCGATGAGATCAGGCAAATAACCGTGGCCACGCCCGACGGGAACTTCATCCCGCTGGGCCAGCTCGCATCCATTACGCGCGTTGAGGGTCCAGGGACGATCTATCGCGAGGACGGTCGGCGCTACACCCCGGTGAAGTTCTCGGTGCGCGGTCGCGACCTCGCCAGCACCATCGCCGAGGCGCAAGAGAGGATAGGAAGCAAGGTCAAGCTGCCATATGACACACACCTCATCTGGGCCGGAGAGATCAACGAGCTGCACAACGCGACTGCTCGGCTCGCCATCATCATCCCGCTGACATTCTTCTTGGTCGCCTTCCTGACCTACAGCGCGGTCAAGAACTGGGTCGATACCATAATCGTGCTGGTCAGTATCCCGGTAGCCTGTACCGGCGGCGTGCTGGCGCTGCTCATCACGCGCGAGAACTTCTCGATCTCGGCGGCGATGGGTTTCATCTCGATTTTCGGAATTGCCATTCAAGGTGCGATTCTCGTCGTCGCCTATTACCAACGCCTGCGTGAGGATGGGCGAACCATCGAGCAGGCGGCGCGCGAGGCGGCGGAAAAACGATTCCGTCCGGTCTTGATGACGACGCTGGTCGCCACTCTGGGCCTCCTGCCGGCGGCGGTTTCGAACGGCATCGGTGCGCAGACACAAAAGCCACTCGCGATCGTGGTCATAGGCGGCTCGCTGATCCTGGCCGGTCTAACGCAGATCCTGCAACCGGCGCTGTTGACGCTGGCCCATCGATGGCTCGAAGAACGCCGGGCACGGGCAGTGTGAAATCGTGCTCGTGATGGCACACCGCTGGATGGAGACGCGCCGCTCGGGTAACATCTCCGCCGCATGAAGCTCGTCACCTGGAACGTCAACGGTATCCGCGCCCGAGCGGACCAGGTCACATCCTTGTTGCAGGCCGAGCAGCCCGACGTGCTCTGCCTGCAGGAGCTGAAGGCCCTACCCGCACAGATCCCCGCTCCTCTCTGCGAGCGCGACGATTACTGGTCCTATTGGCACGGCAGCAAGGGCTACTCAGGGGTAAGCCTGCATGTGCGCAAGACCCACTGCCCCGAAGAGCCGCGCTTCTGGCATCCCGATTTCGATGGCGAGACCAGGATCGTCATCGGGGAGGTAGCTGGCCTATCCATCGCCTCGCTCTATGTACCCAATGGCGGCCGCGACTACCCCGCGAAGCTCGCCTTCCTGCGGGCGCTGGAGGACTTCGCGCTCGCTTCGCGCCAGCTCGGGCGCCGCCTGGTGATCTGCGGCGACATCAACATCGCCCGCCAGGAGGTCGACGTCCACCCCAAGCTGCGCGATCCCCGGCTGATCGGCCAGCGGCCCGAGGAACGGGACTTCTTCGCCTCCCTGCTCGAGAAGGGCGATCTCCGCGACGTCGGCCGCGAGCTCGACCCCGACAACTGCGAGCTCTTCACCTGGTGGGCCCCCTGGCGGAACATGCGCCAGCGCAACCTGGGCTGGCGTCTGGACTATGTGCTCGCGCGCAGTGCCATCGCGGCGAAGGCGCGCCATGCCCGCGTCGAGCGGCAGGGTACTACCAGCGATCACGGCCCGCTCGTCATCGAGCTCGACCTCGAGAGCACATAGGCCCTCCCCCCGGCTGAGGCTCGGGTGGCGCCCCCGCTGGCGGCTCAGCTGGCTCGCGCTGCGGGCCGCCGACCAGGCGCAAGCGCAGGACCGCCAAGGAGCGCCCGACCAGCTCGAGCTTGGCATCGCCCGCCAGCTGGCACTTCCGCTCGGGCGCGGCGGTTTCGACTATCATCTCCCACGAGCAAGGGAAGTGCATATGGGGAACCCGGAAGGTTACGGCACCGTGGAAGGCGTTGAGCAGTACGAGCAAGGTGTCGCCGATAGGCGGATAGTCAGCGCGGCGCGGCACCACCAGGGTGTCGCCGGCCAGCAGGTAGCCGAACGAGTGCATCTCGCCATCCTTCCAGTCGTTGCGCGACATCTCCTTGCCATCGGCCCGGTAGAAGGTGAGATCCTTGAAGCGTGAATCGGCGACGTGGTGGCCCTGGAAGAACCAGTCCTCACGCAAGACGCCCTCAACTCGGCGCAGCTTAACCATGCGCGCGGTGAACTCGACCAGGGCACGCTTATGCGCATCGAGGCTCCAGTCGACCCAGGACGCCTCATTGTCCTGGCAGTACGCGTTGTTGTTGCCCTTCTGGGTTCGCCCCAGCTCATCACCTGCCTGCAGCATGGGTGCGCCACGGGCCAGGAGCAACGTCGCGATCATATTGCGTTTGCTCTGCTCGCGCTTGGCCACGATGCTGGCGTCGTCGCTCGGCCCCTCTACGCCGTGGTTCCACGAGAGGTTGTTGTCGATGCCGTCCTTGTTGTTCTCGCCATTGGCCTCGTTGTGCTTGGCGTTGTAGCTTACCAGGTCGTGCAGGGTGAAGCCGTCGTGCGCGGTGATAAAGTTTATGCGCGATGATAGCGGGGTGGGCCAGCCCGGCGTAGGTACCGCGTTGCCCTTCGGGAATGTCAGGGTGGAGCTTGGTCAGCCCACGCACATGAGCCTCGTAGATTACCGTCTGGCTCCAGGTGAGGTTGGGCCGCTCGTCCCCCCCCCAATCGAAGTCGTCGGCGAGCACGACCGATTTAGCCACGAAGGAGCGTCGTCCTGCCGGCAAAAGCCCGGGTCCTTCTCACCCGATCCAACTGGGTAGCCGTAGATGGGGCCACGGCAGTCGCTATGCCCGTGCAGAGCGCGCGCGTAGGGGTCTATGAGGAGCTTGTTGACGTTGAAGCGGTGTCCATGGTCGGGTGCGTATGGGCCGTCCACACGATAGCCGTAGAGCGTGCCCGGCCCGACATTGGTCACCAGACCATGGAAGACGTGAGCGGTACGTTCGAATAGCTCGTAACGGGCGAGCTCCTGCGTGGGATCGTCACGGTCGAAGATGCACACGAAGGCGCGCTGGGCGTCCTCGGGAAAGAGGGCAAAATTCACACCCTGGTCAGTGACCGTGGCGCCCAGGGGGAAGGGAACACCCGGCAAGACCAGAAGGCGGGATCCAGGAGTTACGGAGCTGGCGACTTCACTGGGGGGCATGTTCGTCCTTCGCGGCCCGGCCGCCGGCCGGGCTCGTCTCGTCTCGCCCTTGCGGGCATGTTCGTCCTTGCGTGGGAAGACCACCGGCCTGGCTCAGCTGACCTTGCGCCTCTGCCCACGCGGCATTTATCCGGCCGCCGAGCAACAAGATCGCCGCAGAAATGTAAAACCAGGTGAGGAGGATGATGGCGCCGCCGATCGAGCCATAGGTCGCGCTGTAGCTGCTAAAGTGCGCCACGTAAAGACCAAACCCCCATGTCGCCAGCATCCACGCCCCGGTGGCGGTCAGTGCGCCCGGGGCAAGGTGGCGGAAGCGCTGCTTGACATCCGGCAGGAAGTAATACGCCACATCGGCCGCTAACATGACCACCACCGCAGTCACCGGCCAGCGGGCCCACCTTACCGCGTCCCGATAGATTGTCCCGATCCCCATCCGCTCGGCCAGCCAAAACCCTGCCGAGCTACCCGCCACCAGGGCCGCGATGGCAAACAGGCCCAGCATGGCACCGACCACAGTTACGCCGATGGCGGCGATCTGGACCCTCCAGTACGGACGCCTCTCTTCCACGCCGTAGGCGCGGTTGAGGCCGGTGCCGATGGCGGCCGCGCCGCGCGAGCCCGACCAAATGGCAACCAGAATGCCCACGGTCAGAAGCCTCGGGCGGGTCTCGGTGACGAGCGCGTGCAGCCGACTGTACAGAATGGCCTGCGCCTGTCCCGGGAGGAAGGGACGCAGTCGGTCCATGGCCGCGTCGAACGCCTTGCCGATGGGCAAGTACGCCGCCAATGTGGTCAAGAAGAAGAGTAGCGGAAAGAGCGAGAACACCAGGTAGTAGGCCACCTGGGCCGCTCCGTCGGCCACTATGCCCATGCCGGCGTAAACTCGCTTGAGCACGCTGCCGGGTAGGATCCTGGTGCCGCCTTCCTTCTTCATCGCCAGGCCGGATGAAGCGAGAATCGTGCCGGGCCGGGCCAGCTACGCCCCGCCCAGCTTCGAGGCAGCGACACACCTCCCGGCACGCCTGATGCATTGATAAGACAGAATGACTACGCCACAGAAAGCAACAAGCAGGTCCCGCAGTAGAACGGCGGCCCGGCGCAGCGACACGGGGGACGCCTTCATACCCGAGTCTGAGCAGCGCACGGGTACCCTTGACGACCTGGCGGAGGAGCTGGCCGAGCAGTTCGGAAGGTCGATCACTACCGGAGAGCCCGACGACAATCGCAGCGACGACCTCGAGCCCGAGGAAATCGGCGGCCCGTTCATTGAGAGCACCGGTGACCGTGAATTTGGCGCAACCCGCAGCACCTTGGCTGAGCTCGACACTGGCCGCAATCCCCTGCCCGAGGCGGTAGGCGGCCTGGTGGTGGCTTCGGCGGAAGAAGAGCAACAGGAATTCGAGCTCCAGGAAGACGAACAGAATGGTGACGTCGACCACCCAGAGCCCGACGCCGAAAAGCCCTCCCAGATCGTGGACGGCCGCGACGCGCTCTTGGGGGCTCAGTCGGCGTCCCGGCGGCGCTGACCGCTGGCCTCGCCATAACCGACGGCAGCCCTCCGCTCTGATGCCAGAGCAGGCGCTAACCGGCCCTCCCCCGGGCGAAAAGCCCGACCGATGATCGCCGTGGCTATTCCCCGCCATCCCACGCCGGGCTTGCTGCTCGCGCAGGCCCCCAAGCTGATTAGCGGGAGGTTGCCGATGGCGGTCCAGGGAGCGTCCGGCACATCGAGACCGAGCAGATCCGTCAACACCAAGACCGTGGCGGTGGTATCGGCAAGCGCGTCGATCACGGATCGAATCCGCGCCTGCGCCCGCGGCGGCAAGGCAATGACCACCGTCTCCACACTCCCTTGCTTGCAAGCCAAGATAAGCTCTTGGGTTCTACCACGATAGAGCGGCAGCAGGGCGGCCGGCGCACGATCCACGTTGCGATCATCGTAAACGCCCGCGACATGCGTGCGCAGCCAGGGTCGGCGCCTGATTTCCGTGCACAGACGCTCGGCCGCCGCCGTGGCCCCGAGCAGCACCAGGGCTCGGCCCTGCCCCGCGCGCGCCCCGGCACACTTGCGCAGACCCCAGCGCCACCCATAGACACCAAGCGCGGCTGCGGTGGCCCAGCCCGCCACCAGGGTCGCTTGCCATTCGCCCGTGACCAGCAGGAATAGCGTCAGCACGGGCAAAGAGACCGTCCACACCCGCAGCGCAAGCCGGCTGGGCGCCGCCAGATCGCTGGTGTAGAGCCCGGCCAGCTCGGCCATGAGACAGAAGACCACGATGGCGAAGACCGCGGTGGATTGCCGCGTACCGCTCCAAGGTTGGCCGACGAGGTGGCAAGCCAAGAACTGGCCTGCGACGATGACAGCCACATCCATGGCCCGCGCAAACGAGCGCAAAATGTCGATAGATTCCCCGGCTCTGGTGACCTTCATTGACAGCTTCCTCAGACGAACCGAAGTGGGTCCGCAGTCCCCAGATCCATCAAGGCTCGTGCCAACCGCAGCTGGCCGTATCCGCCGGCGCGACATCCCGAACGCGTGCGGGCGCGCAGCGTGCCCTGTCTCCCGTCCCGTCCGGTCCCTCAGATCTTGGTGTGATCCGGGATCACGGCATTCTTCGGGATGACAACGATCCCGTCGCGAATGTAGTAAAGCTCGTGATCCAGGCTATCGGGCTTCCCGGCGGGCGAGATCACCACGTCATTGCCGATGCGCGCGTTCTTGTCGATAATGGCATTCTCGATCCGCGCATTGCGGCCGATGCCCATGCGAGGCAGGGCCGGTGTCGCGGCCGGAGCGTGCAAGGGCTCGTAGTCGTCGCAACCCATCATCACTGTGCGCGAGATGCGACTGCCACTCCCGATGCTGCTACGAATGCCGATCACCGAGCTCTCGATGTGGGCGCCGTTGATGATGCAACCGTCGCACAGCATGGCATGATCCACAGTCCCGCCGTTGATCTTCGAACCGGGCAACCACCTTGGCCTGGTGAAAATAGGCGCAGAGGAATCGAAGAAGCTAAAACGGGGCAGCTCCACCGTAAGATCGATGTGCGCGTCGAAAAAGGCACGGATGGTCCCGATGTCTTCCCAGTAGCCCTGGAAGATATAGGAATACACCTTGCGCGAGCCAATGGCGGCAGGGATGATGTGCTTGCCGAAGTCGGTCCAGGTATTGTTGAGTAGCTCGATCAGCACGTCGCGATTGAAGACGTATATGCCCATCGAGGCCAGCAGCAAGTCGCCATCATCGCGCAGAGCAAGGCGCTGGTACCAATCGCGCGGGATGAGCAGGCCATCGAGCACAGCTTCATCCTTGGGCTTCTCGACAAAGCGGCGGATGCGTTGGTGATCGTCGATCTGCATGATGCCCAGAGCTCTGGCTTCACTCCGGTGCACCGGCTTGGTAGCCAAAGTTATCTCGGCCCCGGTCTCCTCGTGCTGCTGGAGAATCTCGCGGAAGTCCATGCGATAAAGCTGATCGCCGCTCAAGATTATGATGTATTCCGGACCATGCGGGAGAAAGTGCGTCATATTCTTCCGCACCGCATCCGAGGTGCCTTCCCACCACGAAGCGTCCGAAAACGTTTGCTGGGCCGCGAGAATCTCGACGAAGCCGCCGGTAAACGGATCGAATTTGTAAGACTGAGAAATGTGGCGATGCATCGACGCGGATTGGAACTGGGTGAGGATGTAGATCCGGCGCAGCTCCGAATTGATACAATTGGAGATGGGAATGTCCACCAGCCGGTACTTGCCCGCCAGCGGGACCGCGGGCTTTGCCCGGTCCTTGGTCAGCGGGAACAGCCGCTTCCCGGCGCCTCCCCCGAGGATGACGCTTAACACTTGCTTGGTATTTATCCCCATTCGGCCGGACCCTTCCTTGGTTCGGGACCGCGAGTATAAGGTTCAGCCGGCGCTGCCTGTCAACCTGAAGATGCAATAAACGGTCCGCCCCGCCCGAGGGCAGGTGTGGCACCCCATTCCCGGAGGGGTCGCGTCCGAATATCGGCTAAAAGATCTCGCCGGCGTCGAAGTAAGCGCCGATCGGCAGGGCATCGGGTGACCAGGCCAGGTCAGCCCTCACCGCGAAGGTCCTGCCTTCGAGGAGTCTCAGTCCCCCGCCCACCCCGTACTTTAGCCCCAGCCCTTGGCCATCCAGCGCAGGATAGGCATGCCCAAGCTCGGTCCACGTTCGCCCGCAGTCGATGAAGCCCGCTACGCCCAGCACCATGGGCTTGTGCGCGATGGCGAACGACCAGACATCGGTCCGGCTCTCGAGATTGCCGAAGAGCTTAACCTTGCCGTGGTAGCGTTGCGCGGGAACGCCGCGTATCGCCTTACCACCTCCGATGGCAGGGGTATCATCGAAGCGCGCTAGCTCGTAAAATGGCGAGTTACCGAGAATAGCGTCGCCGACCACCCGATAAGACAGCGCCAGCCAGCGCGGAACCGGGGTAGAGTAATAGCGCAGGGTTGCGTCCACTTGCAGGTACGAGTAAGGCATCCAGGCTCCCGCGGCTGGGCTGCCGCGGACCAGCAAGGCATCATATTGCCCGTGACTAGTCACGGTCTCGTTGTCGCGCGTGTCGTATTCGAGTGCCAGCTCGACCAGCTCCACTCCATTCGTCGACCTCAGATTCGACAGGAGATGCCGCACCTCGGGTGGGCCATCGCGGGCGTCGCGCAAGATGAGCGAGTCCGCCGGGATGGTAAGCCAGCTCGCGGTGAACGAGCTGCCCAGCTCTAGAGAAAGACCGTCCACCAGCTCCCGTTTCACCCTGGCGGCTAGGGTGGGATGCATCCGCTGGTACTCGGTCGCGTCAGTGGGTACGTTAACCGGGTAGGGGCTGGCGTTGCCGATGCCGTAGTAACCCAGGGTGCGCTCGTCCGTAAACGACGGCCGTACCTCCAGGCGATAGCGTCCCCCCGGACCGAAATGGGGTATGGTCAAGAGCGCCCAGACATCGACGAAGGGAATTACGAGACTGTCGCCGCTCAGCTTGAAAGTGATGAAAGCGGCATCCTCGAGCTTCCACACAAAGGCGTTGGGGTTATCCGCCGGCAGCACCGCCCAATCGCTGAACTGCCCGCCGCCAAATCCCACGTCACTGTCCCCGCCCACAAAGGGAAAGATATTGAGCTCTCTCCGCTCGCCCGCCGACGTTCCTTCCTGTTCCCCGAGAGCCGCGCGCCCGCCGCCCGCCATGGCAATAATGACAACCATCGCCATGGCTCGCACGACCGCCGCGAGTGTCCGGCACCTCCGACCTCCGTTCCGATCGGGGTTCACGACAGCCTCTTGCGCCGCAGGGCAAGGATTTCACGTACCACTATCTGTACCACGGCCACCGCGGGCACGGCGACGATGGCGCCTGGTACACTCGCGATATCGCCCAAGAACAGCACCGACAGCGCCACTACCAGGGGATTCACGCGAATCGTGTGGCGAAAGACCAGGGGTGCGAGCACGTTGCCCTCGAGCTGCCCATACACACTGAAGTAGATGATGCTGGCGATGCCGTGCCAGAGACCGCCGGTAACAAACGACAGCAGTGATATGCACGATGCCGCGACCAGGGGCCCCGCATAGGGGACGGTGCTCGAGAGCCCACTCACGATGCCCAGCGCCAGGAAAAATGGTATGCGGTTGATGGCCAGAAACGCAGTGGTCAGGCTGGCATTTACCGCGCAGATGAAGAGCAAACCGGTCAGGTAGCCGACAATCGAGTCATATATCTTGCCGATCAGGCTCTCGTAGACTTCCACCCGAGCCACCACCAGCTCCTCCAGCACGCCGTGGATAAGGCGACCGCCGAAGACCAACATGAAAACCGCGAGAAAGAAGACCGTCACCATCGCCGCGAAGAAGCTAAGGACGCTGCCCACCGCCGACAACACGGGCTTGGCCGCGCCGCTGATGACACCTTCTGAGCTGCGGCTCAATTCCTGCAGGCGGGAAATTAAGTTGAGCTGTTCGTCCAGCCTGTGAAAATATGGGCTGTAGTGCGCCCTGCGCAGTAGCACAGGCAGCTCTTGGACCAAGGCCCTGCCCTGAAACAGGGCGGCTGGCGCCAGGATGAAACCTATGCCCACCACAAGTCCGAGCAGCGCCAGCACGACCACCGCCACCGCCAGCGAACGGCGAAGCCCACGATTGACCAACGCATGCACCGCATGATCGAGGGCCAACGCGATAAGCAACGCCGCCAGGGTAAGCGAGATGGCCGAGGTCGAACGGATCAACACCTCTATGACGCCTATTGTCCCCATGACGCCCAGCCCGATCCTGACCAGCGTCCTCACCGTCACGGTTTCGTGCCGTGCCGGTGGCGGCGTTGGCGATGGCTCACTCATGACAGGCGCGTCCCCGCCCACCAAGGCAATCCCGGCGCAAGCAGATCAGGATTGCTCCCTCCAGCCCAGAGCAACGGACCAGCCTCATGTGTCCTAGCCTGCTGCACGAGCCAAGCCACCCGACCCTGGCGGTTACAGCGCACCTAACACGCTTCGGAAAGGTGAGCTCGCACCGCTCCCTGTTACCAAAAGGTGGGGCAGGCGACGCGCCGAAGCAGCGGCCATGACAACCGGCCCGACCCGTCCCCATGCTCACGATCGGGCGGTTTTCCCGGCCAGCCTGGGGCTGACCGCGAGCTCGCGGCTGCGATGGTGGCGCCCAAGCTACCTGGCCGCCCCAAAACGGCACCATTTTCGCAACGGTCCGGGGCCTGTGCCACACGCAACAGGGTATTTTCGCAGCGCCCATGATCTAGGTGATCGTGTCGCTCGAAATAGTAACAATCATTCGGAGCAGCGTTACCTCGCGGTAACCGCTCCGGTAGGGAGATCCGCATGCTAGACATTCTTCTGGTCGACGACGAGCCTGGTCTGCGCGACACGCTCGCGGAACAGTTGGTGGAGCGAGGCCATAGGGTAGAGACCGCCCGGGACGGCGCAACCGGGTCAGAGCACGTCAAGCGTCGCCTATTCGATGTCGTGATTTGCGACATCTGCATGCCGCAGTTCGATGGGCTTTCGCTCTTCCGCAACATCCGCAAGGAGGCTCCCGGTACCGACGTCATCCTGATGACGGCCTATTCCGAGGTGTCGCAAGCGGTGGCGGCACTCAAAGAGGGCGCTTACGATTACCTGACCAAGCCATTCGACGTGGACGAGCTGCTCCTCCAAGTTCAGCGCATCGACGAAGTCCGCCGCCTGCGGCGCGAGCTCGATACCGCCCGTACCGCCCTGGGCGATCGAAGTGCCTCGGTGGTGCTCGTCGGCCAGTCTCCCGCCATTCGCCGCATTCAGGAAATGGTGAAGATGGTGGCCCAGAGTGACGCGCCAACCATGATCACGGGCGAGAGCGGCACCGGCAAAGAAGTGGTGGCGCGTCTGGTCCACGAGCAAAGCTCGCGCCGGGACAAGCCATTCGTGGCAGTGAACTGCGGCGCCCTGGCCGAGAATCTGGTCGAGGCTGAGCTGTTCGGCCATGAACGCGGAGCTTTCACCGGAGCATTGCGCAAGCGCGATGGCCGCTTCAAGGCTGCCGACGGCGGAACCCTCCTGCTCGACGAAGTGGCAGAGCTGCCCTTGCCCGCCCAGGCCAAGCTCTTGCGCGTGCTACAGGAAGGTGCGGTGGAGCCACTCGGAACCAATACCCCCGTGCACGTCGATGTGCGCATAATATCCGCGACTCACCGCAATCTGCTCGAGCGGATCAAGGCGGGCCTGTTCCGTGAGGACCTCTTCTACCGCATCAACGTCATCGAGCTGCAGATCATTCCCCTGCGCGAACGGCCGGGCGATATTCCCCTGCTCGTGAACCACTTCCTGGCGCGCATGGCCCCGGCGGGCAAGCCCTGCCCCACCATCTCGGCGGCGGCCTGGGCGGCGCTCACCCAGTATCCCTTCCCCGGCAACGTGCGCGAGCTATCGCACGCCATCGAGCATGCCCTCGTCCTGTGCGGAGGAAAGGAAATCGATCTGCAGCACCTACCCGCCACCATGCTTAGCGCCAAGAACGGAGAGCCGCAGACCGCCCTCCCGGCTACAAGTGACATACGCCCGCTCCAGGCGGCCATTCGCGATTTCGAGCACTCTTATCTCCTCCGCGCCCTCAAGGCCACCGAGGGTAAGCGCGCCCGTACCGCCGAGCTGCTCGGCATTTCACGCAAGACCCTCTGGGAAAAGCTGCGCGGCGACGCCGATCGCAGCGCCGCACGCTCCGCCTGGCAGCAACCACCCGATAACGACACCAGCACCATCCATAGCAGCTAGCAGCGGGCGACGTCGAAGTTAGAGGTTCAAGACCGTGGCGCAGGAGTGGAGCGGCCGGCCTGGCGATCTGGTCCGGGTCGGCTGGGACCGCGACACCGACCCCGGGGAGGCCAGCGCCGAGCGGGAGTGGCTGGTGGCCAACGGCCTGGGCGGGTACGCATCGGGCACCATAGCCGGGTTGGCCACACGGCGTTACCACGGGCTGCTGGTAGCGGCGCTGGCCAACCCGAGCGCCCGCACCATGATGTTCGACGCCGTGGTGGAAGACTTGCTCATCGCCGACGAGAAGGTCATACGCCTGTCAGGCGGAAGCCAGGTTACGCAGGCCCTGGCCCAGTTCCGTCTCGAGATGGGGCTGCCGGTGTGGACGTACCGCCAGGACGGCTGGGCGATAGAGAAACGCCTGCTGCTCGCCTACCGGCAGAACACCGTATATCTGCGCTTCCACCTGCTCGCCCGGCCGGACGTGACCGCGCAGAAGAGCGTCCGCATCCGCCTCCGGCCCGCCATGCACTTTCGGCCCCACAACGCTCCCTTGTCGCGGGAAATGGACAACTACACCCTGTGCCTCAATGCCAGCCGCTTCGAGGTGTCGAGCGCAGGGCAGTTGCCCTCCCTGAAGATCCGGGTGGAAGGCGCGGGGCAGACTTTCCATTCGTTTCCCGAGCGCGAAGACAAGGCCGATTACCGCTGGGAGGCGGCCCGCGGCTACGAGGCCGCCGGCGTGCTGTGGAGCCCGGGCTACTTCGAGGTGAGTCTGACCGACGCATCACCGGTATTCCTGGTGGCTTCGAGCGAGACCTGGGAGGTCATGAACGCAGTCGAGCCGCAGCGGGCGTGGGAATTCGAGCGAGAGAGGCGGAGGCGTCTATTGCATGCCTTGCCACAGGGCAAAGACGACGCCCTGACCGCGGAGTTGGTGCTGGCTACCGACCAGTTCGTGATCGCCCCCGCCGGACGATCGGCGGACGCGACCCGGGCCCGGGCGCGCGGCGAGGACTTACGTTCGATCATCGCCGGCTACCATTGGTTCACCGACTGGGGCCGCGACGCCATGATCAGCCTGGAAGGCCTGACTCTCTGCACGGGCCGCTACCACGAGGCTCGCTACATTTTGCACAGTTTCGCCCAGTACACGCGGCAAGGCCTTATCCCCAATCTGTTCCCCGAAGGCTCGCATGAAGGACAGTACAACACCGCCGACGCTTCCCTGTGGTTCTTCCATGCTCTCGACCGCTACCTGGCTTACACCGGCGATCGCGAGACACTTCAGCTCTTGCTGCCTACCCTCGAAGCCATAGCCACGGCCCATCGCCAAGGTACGATCTTTGGTATAGGCCTCGATCCCGATGACGGGCTCTTGACGCAAGGCCAGGACGGTCTGGCCCTGACCTGGATGGACGCGCTTTGCGACGGCTGGGTAGTTACCCCGAGGCGGGGCAAGACGGTGGAGATCAACGCCCTCTGGTATAACGCCATGAGCCTGCTCGGGGGTTGGGTCGAAGCGGAGGGTGGACAGGAACCGGCCAGCACCTACCGAACCCTGGCGGAAAAGACCTACTCCTCCTTCAATCGTCAGTTCTGGAGCAACGACCTCGGCTATCTGGCCGATTACCTGGACCAGGTCAATGCCCAGCCCGAGTGGTCGCTGCGCCCCAATCAAATTTTTGCTATCTCCTTGCCCCATCCGGTGCTCGAACCCGCGCGTTGGCGGCGCGTGGTCGATCGCCTTGCAGACTCACTCCTTACTCCGGTCGGCCTGCGCTCCCTCGACCCCCACCATGCCGACTTCAAGCCCAACTACCACGGCGATCTGCGCACGCGCGATGCCGCCTACCATCAAGGGACGGTATGGAGCTGGCTCCTCGGCGCCTTCGTAGAGGCGTGGCTCAAGGTCTATCCTGAGCAACGCACGCAGGCCCGCGCACTCCTCGATGGCCTCAAGGATCACTTCGGCCGCGCCTGTATCGGGCAAGTCGCCGAGATCTTCGATGCCACGCCGCCCTTCCTGCCCCGAGGCTGCATCGCCCAAGCCTGGGGCGTCGCCGAGCTAATGCGCGCCTGGCGCCTGACCGATCCCGCTCGGGCGCCCAGCACCCCGGCGAGGCCTGGCTCATGACCCCACCCGAAAGACTCCCCACCGCCACCTACCGGCTGCAGCTACGCAAGGAATTCCCATTCGCAGCGGCTCGCGCCCAGATTCCCTACCTCAGCCGGCTGGGCATCTCCGACCTATATCTGTCGCCCATCTACTTCGCCCGGCCCGGCAGTCCGCACGGCTACGACGTCCTCGACCACGAGCGCCTCAACCCGGAGCTCGGCGATGAGGCCGAGCTCAAGCTGCTGATGGACGAGGCTCATAGCGCGGGCTTGGGCGTGATCTTCGACCTCGTCCCCAACCACATGTGCATCCTCGGTGCCAACCGGCGCTGGCAAGAAGTGCTCGAGGATGGGCGAGGCGCCGCTACCGCGGACAACTTCGACATCGATTGGGATCCGCCCAAGCCCGAGCTCGCGGCCAAGATCCTGTTGCCCTTCCTGGAGGAACAGTACGGCAGAGTGCTCGAGACCGACTTGGCCATCGCCTTCGCCGGCGGCGAGTTTACCGTGTCCTGGAGCGGCGGCCGCCTTCCCCTGGGCCCCGAAACCTGGCTGCACGTGATGAGCCCGGCCCTCGAAATCCTGCGGGGCAAGGTCGCGGCCGACGACCCTGGCCTGCTCGAGCTCGAGAGCATCGTGCGGGCTTTGACCCACACCCTGCCCGTGCTCCGCCGCCACGACCGCGCTATCGAGCGGCAGCGCGAGAAGGAAGCCCTCAAGCGCCGGCTGGCCGAGCTGGCCGCCGCCCCCGCGGTGGGTGAGGCGATCGCCGCCGCGGTAGAGCGCATAAACGGCGTGCGCGGGGTGCCCCAGAGCTTCGATGCTCTCGAGCGCTTGATGAACGACCAAGTCTACCGCCTAGCCCACTGGCGCGTGGCGGCCCACGAGATCAACTATCGCCGCTTTTTCGACATCAGCGACCTGGCCGCGGTGCGGGTGGAGCATGCCGACGTCTTCTTGGCCGTGCACGGATTGGTCCTGTCCCTCGCCACTCATCCCGCGTTCACCGGTTTGCGCGTCGACCACCTGGACGGTTTGGCCGATCCTTGCCAGTATCTCACCCATCTGGCGCAGGCGTGGCGACAGCGCACCGGAAAGGGCGCGGCTCTCCATCCCTACGTCGTGGTCGAAAAGATACTGGGTCGGGGCGAGACCCTGCGCCATGACTTTGCCGCCGACGGGACAACTGGCTATGACTTCATCGCCCTGGCGGCCGGCATCCTCATCCGCCCTCAAGGAGCGGCACAGCTGCGCACCCTCGCCGCCGAGCTGGGCGTGGGAGCGAGCTTCCCCGCCATCGCGGCCGAGTCCAAGCGATTGGTCCTGGACAATACCCTCGCCGCCGAGCTCACCATGCTGGTGCGCCGGCTGGACCGCATATCCGAGCAGCACCGCTACACTCGGGATTTCACCCTCCATCAGCTGCAGGCGGCCCTGGCCGAAGTCGTGGCCGAGTTCGATGTCTATCGCACCTATGTGCGCGAGTCAGACAGCGCTGCTACGGTGGCCGAGGCCGACGTCAGAGCCATCGCCCACGCCGTCGCCACCGCCCGCCGCCACCATCCCATGCTCAACGCTTCCCTCTTCAATTTTATCGAGGAGGTCCTGCTCCATCGCGATCCTCCCGGGCTGGCACCGGAGCAAGTGCAGGCCCGGCGCGAATTCGTCACCCGCTTTCAGCAATTGACCAGCCCGGTTTACGCCAAGGGCATCGAGGACACTGCCTTCTACCGTTATCTCCCCCTGATCGCCCTCAACGAAGTCGGTAGCGATCCGGAGCGCTGGTTTGCCTCGGATGCCGAGTTGCACGCCGCCCTGGCTGCGCGCCTGGCGACGAGCCCCCACACCATGTCGGCCTCGGCCACCCACGACAGCAAACGCGGCGAGGATGCCCGGGCGCGGCTCTACGTCCTCTCCGAGCTGGCTGACAGTTTCGCGGTCACCGTCAGGCGCTGGTTCGCGATGAACTACCGCTTCAAGCGCACCGTGCACGATGCCCCCGCGCCCGACATCAGCGAAGAGTATCTGCTTTACCAGAGCCTGCTGGGAGCCTGGCCGGTGGCGGGCTGGGCAAGCGAGCCCGACTTTAGCCGGCGCGTTATCACCTACATGACAAAGGCGCGTCACGAAGCCAAGCTCTTCACCAGCTACATCAATCCCGACCTGGCCTACGAAGCCGCCGCCGAGAGCTTCGTCGCCTCGGTGCTCGACCCCCAGCAGAGTCGCACCTTTCTCGACGACGTCGAGCACTTCGTCGCGACTCTGATGCCGGGTGGGCTGGCCAACAGTCTGGCTCAGCTCGTGGTGAAGCTGGCGGCACCCGGCATTCCCGATTTCTTTCAAGGCTGCGAGGGTTGGGATTTCTCGCTAGTCAGATCCCGACAACCGGCGCCTGGTCGACTTCGCCACTCGGTCCGCCCAGCTGCGCGAAGTGGAGGTCGCCTTCGCTCGCGACGGCCATCGTGCAGTGGAGGCATGGTTCGCCGCTCCTCGTGATGCTCGCATCAAGATGTGGGTCACCAGTGCCGGACTGCGCTTGCGCCAAGAGCGGGCCGTTCTGTTCCAAACGGGCGACTATCAACCCGTGCTCGGGCAGGGGCCAGCGGCCGACCACATCTTCGCCTTCGCTCGCAGCGTCGGCCGTGAGGCCGTGGTCGCCGTGGTTGGCCGCCGCCTCACCACACTGGCGGCCAGGACCGCACCGCCGCCACAGGTAGAACCACCACGGCCAGAGCCACCAGGACAACCACGGCCGGAGCCACCAGGACAACCACGGCCAGCGCCAGCGCGGCCAGGACAGCCGGGACAAGATTGGCACGACACCGTCCTGCTCTTGCCGCCATCCCTAGCTCCCCGGCTGCGCGAGTCCTTCACTGGACAGCTGCTGGAGAGTCATGCAGGCCAGCTTCCCATTGGCGAAGTCTTCCGTTCTTTGCCCTTTGCCCTGCTGGAAACCCGACCATGAGCCAACAACGAAAATTCGCTCAGGGCGCCGAGGTCACCGCCACCGGCGTCGTCGACTTCCGCATCTACGCGCCGGAGCGCCGGCAGGTCGAGCTTGCCCTCTTGACCAGTAACCGTACGGTGTCCCTGACCCGCGAGGCGGACGGGTTCTGGTCACTCCGGGTGGATGGGATCGGGGCGGGCGAGCGCTATGCCTACCGGCTCGACGGCGCCCCCCCAACCTGCCCGACCCGTGTGCCCGCTACCTGCCCGAGGGTCCTCACCGGCCGGCCGAGGTAGTCGATCCCAAGGCTTTTGCCTGGTCGGACGCAGCTTGGCGGGGCATTGCACCAGAGCAGCATGTCATCTACGAGCTGCACGTGGGGACCTTTTCTCCCGAGGGGAATTGGGCCGGACTGGAAGCCAAGCTGCCCTGGCTGGCGGCCCTCGGCATCACCACCCTCGAGGTCATGCCGGTGGCCGAATTTGCCGGCCGATTCGGCTGGGGGTACGACGGAGTGGCCTGGTTTGCTCCGAGCCATCTCTACGGCACCCCGGACGAGCTGCGCCGAGTCGTCGATCGCGCCCACGGCCTTGGCCTGGCCGTGATCCTCGACGTGGTCTACAATCACTTCGGCGTCGCGGGCGATTACACTTCCCGCTATTCGCCCTACTACCTCAGTGAGCGCAAAACCGAGTGGGGCCAGGCGCTCGACTACGACGGCGGCCATGCCGCCGCGATGCGCGCCCTGGCTATAGACAATGCCCGCTACTGGATCGACGAGTTCCATCTCGACGGGTTGCGCCTGGACGCCACCCAAGCCATCTCCGACACCTCGAGCGACCACATAATCACGGCGCTGGCGCGCGCCGCCCGCCTGGCGGGCCAGGGCCGCCATATTCTGCTGGTGGCCGAAAACGAGCCGCAAGATGCGCGCCTCTTGCGCTCGCCCGGCGAGCCGGGCGTCGCCGCTGGCCTAGACGCCCTGTGGAACGATGACTTCCATCACAGCGCGGTAGTGGCGCTCACCGGGCGGCGCCAGGCCTATTGCAGCGACTATTCCGGGCAGGCCTCCGAATGGCTGGGGGCGGCCAAGACGGGCTTCCGCTACCAAGGGCAATGGTCGCGCTGGCAGGACGGACGGCGCGGCCGTGCCGCGAGGGCGCTACCCATGACCTCGTTCGTGTCCTTCTTGGAGAATCACGACCAGATTGCCAACTCGGTCTGGTGCCAGCGCCTCTGGCTACAGACCGGCCCGGCCCAGCAGCGAGCCATGACGGCGCTTCTCCTCCTTGGGCCCTGGCTGCCCCTGCTCTTCCAGGGGCAAGAATGGAACGCACGCTCTCCCTTCTTCTTCTTTGCCGACCATGAAGGCGAGCTGGCCGAGCTGGTGAAGAAAGGTCGGGCCGGCTATCTCTCGCAGTTCCCCGCCTGTGCAGCCCATCCCGAGTTGCTCCGCGATCCAGCGGCCTTCGCCACTTTCGCGGCCAGCAGGCTGTGCTGGGACGAGTTGGTGTCGCCACCGCACAGCCAGGCTCTGGCGCTCTGTCGCGATCTCTTGCGCATACGCCGCAGCGACCCCGCCCTGGTCGCCGGCCGACGCAGCCAGACCCACGAGGTGGCTATCCTCTCGCCTGCTTGCGGCCTCATTCGCTACTTCGCCGAAACGCGCGCCGGCGAGCAGACCGAGGATCGCATCGTGCTCGTCAATCTGGGGACGACTATCGATCTGGAGCGGGTGAGCGAGCCTTTGCTCGCTCCCCCGGCTGACTTTGCCCATTGGACCCAGCTCTGGAGCAGCGAGGATCCAGGTTACGGCGGCTTCGGCTGCAGCAGGCCCAATCACAGCCACGGCCGTTGGACCATACCCGGTTGTGCCACGCTGCTACTGGGACCAGGCGACGGCTGAGTCCGGCTCTTCAGATGCCCGCCGCCCACCCTTGCTTGTCAGGTAGGAGATCAGCAAGCTCGTCCGCTCCGTTCTGCAAGCGACGGCGAATAGCTCGGCGCACCTCGCGGCCGGGCTTGGGTGCCCAGAGGAGGGCCAGGCTAGCCCCGAGCACGGCGCCCACGACGATGAGCGCACCCGTGCCCAGCACCTTCTCCGTCGGGGAAGCCGCGAGCTGCAGACCGACCAGGGCGAGCAACTGATCCTTGCCCAATTTGTCACCCAACTTGTCCAATTTGTTCAGTCCTTTGAGCTTCATGCCTCATCTCCTTACGCACGGCCCTCACGGGCTTCTGGGGTGAATGCCAGCACAAGCTATGCCAGAGAGCGGGCTTGACCGCGGCCCACCAACCACTCACGTGAGACTCGGGCTTTCCCGATCCGCAAGCGCGGGCGGCGGGCACGGCCTAGCCTGGCACGAGTCTTGGAGGCATCTCGGCCATGCTCTGTCCGCTCCGTCATCCCCTGCGCCATCTGATCTTGCTCGCCGGGTGGCTTGTTCTTGCCATGAATCCCGGCCGGCCCGCGGGAGGCAACCAGGAAGGGGAGCTCCGCCGTAATGCCGTGGCCGCCACGGCTTTTACCGAGGCGAGTCCGGTAGCCGAACCAGAAGGCCACCCGGCCGGACCAGCCGATTGGTGGAAGCACGCGGTCTTCTACGAGATATATCCGCGCAGCTTCGCCGACAGCGACGACGACGGCGTGGGCGATCTCAAGGGCATCTTCGCCAAGCTCCCCTACCTGCGCACGCTAGGGATCGACGCCGCCTGGATTACCCCCTGCTTCCCCTCGGCCCAGGTGGACTTTGGCTACGACGTCACGGATTACGAAGACATCGACCCGGTCTACGGCAGCCTCGCCGACATGGACCATCTGATAGCGCAAGGCCGGGCCGCCGCGGTGCACATCATCCTGGACTTCGTCCTTAACCACACCTCCGACCAACACCCGTGGTTCATCGATTCCCGGTCCTCCCGCACGGCCGAGCATCGCAACTGGTATATCTGGCGCGACGGCGGGGGACCGCATCAGCCGCCCAACAACTGGATCTCGCTCTTCGGCGGCTCGGCGTGGAGCTACGACGCCAAGACCGGACAATATTACTACCACTTCTTCTATCCCGAGCAGCCGGACCTGAACTGGCGCAACCCCGAGGTCAAGACTGCCATGTTCGACATCACCCGTTGGTGGTACCGGCGCGGCGTCGCCGGCTTTCGCCTCGACGCCGTCGACACCATCTACGAGAACCCCGAGCTCACCGACAATCCCGTCCTACCGGGCCGGAACAAGCTCGGCGATGCAAACGAAATCGACAAGTACAACCGCAACCTGCCCGAAAACCACCAAGTGCTCAAAGGGCTGCGCAAAGTGGCGGACGAATACGGCGCCATCCTGATCGGGGAAACCTGGACCGAGAGCATTTCCGCTCTCAAGCAGTACTACGGCGAGCACCACGATGAGCTAGAGATGCCCATGGATTTCATGTTTGCCACCGTCAACCAGCTTTCGCCCGCCGCATTCCGCCGGCAGATCGCCCTGGCCGAGGCAACCGGCGAATGGCCGGTCTACCTGATCGGCAATCACGACATGCCGCGTTCTTACGATCGCTACGGCGACGGCATCCACGACGACGCTATCGCCAAGCTGATGGCGGCTTTCTACCTCACCCTGCGCGGTACTCCGATCATCTATTACGGCGAGGAGATTGGCATGCGCAACCACGACCCGCAGTTGCGCGAGCAGGTCAAGGATCCGGTGGGCATCAGGGGCTGGCCGGCGGAGAAAGGGCGAGACGGAGAGCGCACCCCCATGCAGTGGAGCGGCGACATAAACGCGGGGTTCACGCACGATACGCCCTGGCTGCCCATCCCCGCCTCCTACACCGACCACAACGTCGAGGTCGAGCTACGCGATCCCGACTCCATACTCAGCATGTACCGCAACGTACTGGCGTTGCGCCATTCCAACCTCGCGTTGCGCAACGGCAGCTACCGCGCGATTGACCGCGATGACGACCACGTCATGGCCTATCTCCGCGCCTACCACGACGATGTCGTGCTGGTCGCCCTGAACATGACCTCCATGCCTCGTCGCGTCCGGGTAAATCCGCACGAGCTAGGCTCGACCTCCTTTCACCTGGCTCCTCTGCTCTCCACCCCGGGCGCATCCGCTCGGGGCACCGCAGTATCCCTCCCACCCTTCGGGGTTTTCCTGGCTCGGGTTCTGCCCAGTTCCTGACCGCAGTTCCTCACCGCCGCCCATTGCCGCGCGGCGGCCCGCGACGAGCCCCATACCTGAGGTCTCGCTTCACCTCCACCCTCATCCGCCAGCGAGCCTGAGGTGGATTAGCGATAGAACCAGCCGCCTGCTGGCACCATCTAACTCGCGACCTTGCGATGAGTGGATGGATTCTGGTGGTCGAAGACGACCTCGACGGGCGAGAACTGCTGGCCGAGCTGCTGGCCGATATGGGCTACGAAGTGGTCGCTTGCGCCACGGCGGCCGAGGCCGAGGCCGCGCTGTCACAGCGAGCCAAGCCCTGCGTGGCGCTGACGGATTTATCGTTGCAGGACAGCCCGGGTTCCGAGTTGGTGGCACGGATGAGGGCACGCCCGGGTTTCGAATACGTGCCTGCCATCTTCGTCACCGGCGTCGAGCCGTCTCTCCTCGAGGAGATTCGCGACCCCGTGCTCAGGAAACCTGTCGATGTCGACCGCCTGCTCGAATTGGTTGCCCAGCACTGCACTAGCACCACTGATTGAAAGCTCTCCCGTCGCCGCGGGCCAGCTCCGCACCCACGCGTCCGCCACCGATGTTGCCAACCGCTGGCCACCGGTCAGCACGATGGCTGCCGTGGCACGGTAGTTGCTCACCCAAGGAGTGGCCGTGCCCTTACTCCCCGATGTCGCGCACCTGCTCGAGCCACCTCACTCATAGCCATCGGCTACAACGCCGCTTTGCCGAGCATGCCCTGTCGCGCACCAGCGGAGCCCCACTCTGCGATCACAATCGCGTGCGCATCCTGCAGGATGCCGACGAGAATCATACTGCCTGGCTGCGCGCCATCGCCGGGGCTGAGCGATTCGTGCACCTCGAGAATTACATCATTCAGGAAGACGCAACCGGTCGGCTGTTCGCTGATGCGCTCATCGCCCGGGCGCGCGCCGGGGTTACGGTCCGGGTCGTGCACGACTGGCTTGGCAGCTGGCGCTGCACCTCGCGAAGATTTTGGCAGCGCCTGACCGCGGCAGGTGTCCGCGTGCGATGCTTCAATCCTCCCCGCCTCGACAGTCCCCTCGGCTGGCTCGCGCGCGATCATCGCAAGACGGTCGCTATCGACGGACGCATCGCCTTTGCAGCGGGGGTCTGCATCAGCAGCCGCTGGCGCGGCAATCCGGCCCGTTCCCTCCCGCCCTGGCGCGACACCGGAGTCCAGATCGAAGGCCCGGCGGTGGCCGAGATACATAGCGCCTTCGCCCAGATCTGGCGCGCCAGTGGCGGCTCGCTCCCCCGTCATGAGCTGCCTCGACCCGAATCCGTCGCTCCCGCCGGGGACATTTCCCTGCGCGTCATCGCCGGTACTCCCCTCACCGCTGGCCTGCTCCGAACTGACCAGCTGATTGCCGTCCTGGCCCGGCGGTCGCTTTGGCTAACCGATGCCTATTTCATCGGACCGACCCCGTATGTGCAAGCCCTGCTGGCTGCCGCCCGCGACGGAGTCGACGTCCGCATCCTCATCCCGCATGCCTCCGACCTCCCGCTGGTCGGCGCGCTGTCGCGCTCCGGCCTCAGGCCTCTCCTCGAAGGCGGGATCCGCATCTTCGCCTGGAACGGCTCAATGCTCCACGCCAAGACGGCCGTGGTCGACGGCCGCTGGAGCCGCATCGGCTCATCTAATCTTAATCTTGCCAGCCTGCTCGGCAATTACGAGCTCGATATCGCCATCGACCATCCTGGCGTAGCGCAGGAAATGGAGCGCATGTATCTGCGCGACCTCGACAACGCGACCGAGATTGTGCTCTCCCACCACGGCCTGCGCCCGAGCACGCATTGCGCCCGCAGCCGCAGAGATCGCCATCATCCTCTTGCGTCGTCGGGCTCGGCGGCCGCCGTCGGAGCGATTCGCGTTGCAAACGCAGTAGGTGCCGCCATGTCCAATCGCCGGGTTCTCGGTCCGGCCGAGTCCGGTCTGCTCGTGAGCGCTGGCCTCCTCTTGCTCGCCATCGCCCCCCTCGCTATCACCTGGCCGAAGATGGTCGCCCTGCCGGTAGCGGCTCTTGCCGGCTATCTTGGCCTCGCGCTGCTGTGGCGCGCGCGCAAGCTCCGCCATCGCATCCGCCTACCCATGCCCAGCCGACCGCGGCCGGCCGTGGCCCCAGCCGAAGCGCGGTCGGTCGCGCAAGAACCCGAGCGTCACCCCGGTTCCTCGGAGTAACATCGGGAGCCCTTGCTCGCGCTCTAGCCAGCGCTGGCCCGCGACGGCCTTGGCCAAGCTGGTGCTTTGGCCACCTGTTGCCACCTGGCATGGGATTTGATCTACCCCTGGCTGACCACCCCATCTCGCTCGTATCCCCATCGCCACCCCGGAAGGGAGGGACAGGAGAATGATTGTGAGCCCTACCAAAGGTGTCCTAGCATCAGTCGTCGACGTTATGCAGACCGACGTCTACACTCTGAGTCCCGAGACGCCGGTCAGTACAGCTCTCAGCATCGCCTACGGCAAGCACGTCAATTACTTGCTCGTGGTGGACAATGAGCTCTTGGCTGGGCTCTTGTCGCGCGACGATCTGTGCCGCGCCGACAAATCCGCGCCGGTGAAGGATTGCATGACTTCGCCCGTCCCGTGCATCGGCCCGGATACCACGCTCATCGACGCGGCCGGGATCATGTCACAGCAGGAGTTGTCGTGCCTGGCCGTAGTCATCGACGCCCTGTTGGTGGGGATCGTGACCAGAAGCGAGCTCGCCGAAGCCGGCTGCGCCGCGGGCCTCGCGGACAGCCCGCGCGCCCACGGCCCCGTCTCGCCCGACTATTGCGCCGCATGTGGCTCGTCTTACGACGTACGCCCATGTGCCTGGGCCCGCTACCTGCAGCTTTGCCCTGCCTGCGCGGCAACCGTCATTGCCCGGCGTGATGCCTTTCCCTGCTGAGGCACACGACCATGCCACCTTCGTCAATCCTGCCTCGTCCTCCTCCTCCACCACCTGGGATGACCTCGCCGCCCCTCACTACACCGGAGCTCGCACCATGTCTATTAGCATTGCCTTCCCCCGAGATTCCTTGGGCCCTTTCCAGCGCATAGTCGATCTACTCCTAATTTTGCTCGCGCACTCGCTGGCGATCATCGTCAGCGCGCCGACTGCGACCGCCCAGGCCGACCTCCAGTCGCTCTTCGCCTTGCTGACCTTCACCGCAGTCACCGCCGTCTTTCCGGTCTACCGACCCCGCGGCAAAGAGAGTCTTATCGCCGAGCTCGGACCGCTGCTGCTTTCATGGGTGGTCACAGCGCTCGCGCTGGACGGGCTGCTCTGGACCTATGGCGCCGCTGCCCTCCCTTCCTATGCCTGGGCGCTGTCAGCCGCGCTCCTGCTCTCCGCGTGGCGCGTGGTCGATGGCCCCCTCGTACGCGCGCTAAGGACACGCGGCCAGGGTTGGACCCCGCGCTCCACCATAGCCGTCTTAGGCGCCACCGCGTCCGCCTACCATCTTTGCCAGGAGTTTGCCCGGCGTCCGTGGTTGCGCCGTAGCGTATTGGGCATCTATGATGACCGGGCCATTCCCCGTCACCATCGTCTATGGCCTGGCGTCGCCTACTTGGGCACCAGCCGAGAGCTCCTCGTCGCCTGCGCGCAGGGCAAGGTCGATACCCTTTTCATCGCCCTGCCCCTGGCTGCCGCCGAGCGCATCCGCACCCTGCGCCGCGAGCTGCTAATGACTAAAGTGGCCGTCTTCCTGATAGCCGATCCTATTCCCCACTACGCCTCTCTGGCCAGCCGCTGGACAACCATAGGTGGCTCTGCCCTGGTCAGCGTCCACGACACCCCAATGCGCGGCGCGTATGCGCTGGCCAAGCGGCTCGAGGATGTCCTCGGCGGCCTGGTGGCCGTGGCTCTACTCGCCTTGCCCATGCTGGTAATCGCCACCATGGTGAAGCTGACCTCGCAGGGCCCCATCCTCTTCCGCCAACGACGCTACGGGCTCAACGGTCGAGAAATTCGGGTGTTGAAATTTCGGACCATGTCGGTTTGCGAAGACGGCAACACCGTCACTCAGGCTCAGCGCGGCGACACGCGGGTAACCCGGGTTGGGCGCTTCTTGCGCAGAACCTCACTCGATGAGCTGCCGCAGTTCGTGCAAGTCCTGGCCGGGAACATGTCCATCGTCGGTCCCCGCCCGCACGCCGTGGCCCACAACGAACACTATCGTCTGCTGATACCGCGCTACATGTTGCGACACAAGGTGAAGCCAGGCATCACCGGATGGGCGCAGGTCAATGGCTGGCGAGGAGAGACGCCTACGGTCGGACTGATGCAAAAGCGGGTCGAGCACGACCTCGAGTATATCGACAACTGGAGCCTGCTTCTGGACGTGAAGATCGTCTTGCTGACGGTCTTTGGCCGGGCTTCGCGGCGCAACGCCTTTTGAAGGGGGACGCTTTGGCCTCGCCATGGTCATCCGTTTCCTCGATTTCCCGAGCAACCCGCCTCGGCCGGCAATTTCTCATGGCAAAGAAAGAAAAGGAGTAACCACTATGGCACAGAATCAACGTGGCTTCGCCGCAATGGAGCCAGAGCAACAGCGAAAGATCGCGAGCAAGGGAGGAAAGGCCGCCCACCAGAGCGGCCACGCCCACGAATGGGATTCCACCGAGGCGGCCCAAGCGGGCCGCAAGGGTGGTCTTGCTTCCCATCACGAGCGCTCCTCCAAGTCGATGCGCCCGCCTCTTCATGAACAGTACGTAGATCCGGAAGGGCGTGGCAGCGAGGAGCGCTGGATCGAGGGGCAAGCGACCGACGAACGAGAAGGGGACGAGCCGCAAGCAGCACGGGGCAACCCATCGTCCGCCCGCTCGTCGGAACAAGAGGGACGGCGCTGAGCCCCGCAGGCGGCTACCGGCTACAGGCGGCAGGCGGGAGCTTGTCAGCCTGTAGCCCTCCTGTGGAGCTCCAGGCTGGGGTGCGCGCCGGACAGCCACGGCCACGATCCGTGCAGCCACGACCACGATCTCCAATGCACTGGTCGGTTGCTCGTCACCGTCCGGCGGTTACTGTCGCCGACTGTTGCACCGCGGATTGCCAGCGCCTTCCCCGACAAAGGCAGGGCCGCGCCAGCCAGCCTGCCCTGGCACATCCCTTGAATTGATGGCGGTCCAGAATGCGATCTAC
The DNA here is from genome assembly GCA_963849735.1 of uncultured delta proteobacterium. Lineage (GTDB taxonomy): Bacteria > Myxococcota_A > Polyangia > Fen-1088 > Fen-1088 > Fen-1118. Next base: position 71,026 of record CAWKJE010000042.1, on the reverse strand, counting down.
AGTCACACTGCATGGATGGCGCGACCGCGCCCCGAACGTGGTCTCGGTGGCCCCAACGCTACGCGCCGGGGCCCTGCTCGGCGGCTCCTATCGCCTGCTGCATCGTCTGGGCGGAGGCGGCATGGGCGAGCTCTTTCTCGCCGCCCATGAGCGTCTTCCGCTCAAGCTCGTGGTGAAGACGCTAGATCCGACGCTGATCAGCGACCAGGCGCTGCTGCGCTTCCGCCAAGAGGCTTTCATTCTGGCCCAGCTCCAACATCCAAGCATCGTCCAGCTCATTGACTTCAACTGGACCGAATTCGGTCTGCCTTACCTGGTCATGGAGTATCTCCCCGGCCGCGACTTGGCAGCCGTCCTGGCGGCGCGCCACACCATTGACTCTGCCCGCTCGTGGGCCCTGCTCCAGCAGGTGGCGAGCGGGCTCAACGCAGCTCACCAGCGCGGGATAACTCATGGCGACATCAAGCCCAAGAACCTTATGGTCATTCCCGGTGGAGCACAGCACGACGTCATCAAGATCATCGATTTCGGAGTTTCCATGGGCAGCGGCTCGCACCTCGCCGACCTCGCCAACGGATGGCCTCGGCCGGCGACGCCGTCCGCCCAAGCCGCGCCTCGGCCAGAGCCCAGCACCGGTGCTCGGGTGAGTGTCGCGGGCACCCTCGAGTTCATGGCACCCGAGCAGGCCGAGGGGCGCACAAACGAGGTGGGCCCTGCCTCCGATCAATTCGCCCTCGCCGTGGTCGCCTACCTCTTGCTGGCCGGACATCCTCCCTGGCGGGGCGGCTCTCCGGCCGAGATACTGGAACAAGTCATAAAGGCGCCGCCCCAACCCCTACCGGCACGACTGGCCACGGTCGAATCCGTGCTGATGACCAGCCTGGCCAAAGACCCGCGCCAACGTCACCCCTCCATCATGGCGTTCGCCGATGCCCTCCGTAGCGCAATGGTGACGGATAGGCTCCTGACCGTCCCCGAAACCGCCCTAGCTCGCCGCGCGGTTACCTCCCCTTCACCCGCGGGCCAGACCGACGCACCTCCCGCGCTCTCGCCCGCTGTGCCGTCTGGCAACGGCCCGCCCCTGCCCGAGCCAAGTGCCTCCGACTACGCGGCCAGCCTTGCCCTCGCCCGCGCCACCACCCTTCGCTTGCCGAGACGCGTACGCGCCCGACGCTGGGCCCCGATCATCATCGGAGCCTCTCTGGGCACCGCTCTGGGCATAGTGGGCCCGGCTCGCGCCGGCCACGACCTGGCGTACCTGTGGGCGAGGCTGCCCGGAGAGCTCAGCCGCGCGGCGGGGGTCGTGCTCGCCGAAGGACGCCACGTCCTTGCGTATCTGCCGAGCGGGGCACGGGCAAAGTGAGGGCGGCGGCTTGGTACGATTCTTGGAGATGCACCGTTCGCGTGGCCACGTGGGCCCGCTGAGAGTAAGCCGCGCCCCACACGCCCTTCGCCTAGGAGGACAAGATGCAACACCATGAAGACTCGCCAGCCGCCAGCCCGGCGGTTTCTCCCGCCACCCAGCCCTCACCCGCGCCCCGGACCCGCAACGCGAGCGGCGCTGGCCCAGCCGGCGCCGGCACCAGCCCGGGTGAGCTCTCCACCGTGGAGTTGGTGAGGCAAATCACGAGCGAAGTCGGCCATCTCGTACAAAAGCAGCTCGAGCTCGCCAAGGCCGAGCTCAGGGCAAACCTCAAGTCCGAAGCCATCATGGTAGGCGGGCTATCCCTGGCCGCGCTGGCCGGGCTGTGCACGATTAACTTGCTGCTGGTCACCGTGGCGTTGGCGCTGACGACTGTGCTACCCGGATGGGCGGCCGGACTGCTCGTGAGCGGTGCCACCCTGCTCATCACCGCCGTGGTGGCCACGCTCGCTTGGAGCCGCAGGGTGCGGTCGCCCATGTCGAGGACCAGGCGCACCCTGCAAGAGGATGTGCGATGGACAAGGGAACGCCTGACCTAGCCGCACCAGCCGCCGCGCTCGCCGAGGGCAGTCAAGCGGCCGTCATAGAGCACGACATCGAGGTCATTTTCGACCATCTGGACGGGCTGGTGCGGGAGCTGGGTGGTCGCCGTCACCGCCTCAACCCGCTTATGGCCGCGCGCCGCCATCCCGCCGCCTTCGTGCTGGCGGGCGCCTCGGTGCTCGGCGCGATGACGAGCAGTCTGCTGTTCCGGCGTGCCCGGCGCCGGCAGCAACGCACCTGGCTCGGGCGCGCCCAGCGTGCCCGTGCCGCGTTGGCCTGTCTCATCCATGGCGCACTTCGGCCCGCCCCCCGCTTGGGCGTGCGCGTCCTCACCACGATCGCCACCGCAGCCGCGGCCGTGGCGGCCCGACACCTGGCCAGGCGCCTGGCCTCACAATTCTCAGCCAGGCGGTGATGGCTGCCGGGGGAGGTCGCACGGAGCTCTGGGGATTGCGCCCCGCCCGGCTACGGCGCTTAGGCATGGTGACGATGATGATGACGGTCGGTGCGACGGGGTCAGGCTGCGCCCACCCAGGTGAGCACGGACAGCCGGTGGTGCGCAAGCTGTCCTTCACGGGCACACGACAGGTGTCCGCTGGTTCCCTCAGCGCGGGTATCGCGACCACGGCGACCGGATGGTGGTGGCCTTTCGCGACCGAGCACTACTACGACCCATTTACCTGGCAGACCGACCTGCGCCGGATCGAGCGCATCTACCAGAGTCGCGGCTTCTTCGCCGCTCGCGTCGTCTCCGACACGGTCAAGCCGGTGAAGGATGGCGTGGCATTGAGCGTGGTCGTGCAAGAGGGGTTGCCCACGCTGGTAAGCTCATTCACGGTACAAGGGCTCGACACCTTGGACCAACAACAACGCGCGGGCATCCTGCGCGGCATCGCGTTTTCCGGCCCCTTTGTCGAAGCCAAGTGGCAAGCCGCCAAGGCCACCCTGGGCGAGCGCCTGCGCAACCTCGGCTATGCCCGAGCCGCGGTGGAGGGTCGGGCATTGCTCGACCCGGGTGCTCGTCGGGCTGACCTGTTGCTGGTCGTCCAGCTCGGGACCCGCTATCGGTTCGGCGCCATACAGATCCACCAAGAGGCAGCACATCGCCTGGTAGCGCTCTGGATCTGGGAGCAAGTCCGCCTAGCCATTCCCGACGGGAGCTACTATACCGAGGCGTTGCTTGGCGAAGCCCACCGCCGACTGGCCGGCATGGGTGTCTTCGCTGAGGTCAAGGTCAGCGCGGGCGAGCCCGCCCCCGCTGGGGACCGACTGCCCATCGTCGTCGATGTCAGGGAGGCGCCCTTGCACACCATGCGCGTCGGCCTGGGCGCGGAGTTCGACCAAGTGCGCAACGAAGGCCGCGCCATCGCGGAGTGGTCGCACCTCGACTTCTTGGGCGGCATGCGACGACTGACCATCCACGGCGAGGCCGGGTGGGCCTTCATTCCCAACGTCTACGCCGTGGCCAGCGATGAGACAGCCGAGGGCCCGCGCAGCGGACCGGTGGCGATCGTCCGCACCGAGATCGAACAACCGCGCTTTCTCCACCTACCCAGCTTGCACGGCAAGGCGGCGCTGGCCGTCGAGCGCACCCTGGAGCAATCGTATGACGCCGTGGGCGCTACCCTGAGCACCGGGGTGGCCTGGCAGCCGCGGGCTTTCCTGTCGGTATACGCCAGCTACAATCTGCAGGCCTACTACCTGAACGGCCCCGCGATAGCCAGTGTTTCGGCGGCGCCCCTCACCCTGGGTTGTGTCAGCCAGACCAGTTCCTGCTTCGTGCTGCTCTCTTATCTGGAGCAGATCGTTGCCGTCGACCGGCGCGACTCGACCCTCGAGCCGCACACCGGGTACTACGCTAGCGCCTCTTTCCAGGAGGGCGGCGGTCCGCTGGGGGGCGATTTCACTTACCTGCGCATCCTGCCCGACCTGCGCGGCTACTACAGCTTTGGTGCAGCCTCCGCCGTGACCCTCAGCGCTCGCCTGCGGGTGGGAGAGTTGCTCCACACCGGCGCCGACAGTGCCGTGGTCACCCGCTTCTTTGCCGGGGGCGGGGTTTCCATGCGCGGGTTCAGCGACCGCAGGCTCTCCCCACTGCTCCTGGCGCCCGCGCCCACCACCCAGATCGGAGCGCCAATCACGCTCACCTTGCCCGTGGGTGGCAACGGCATGGTGGATGGATCGTTCGAAATGCGCGTTCGTCTCACCCATGACCTGTCGCTAGCGGCGTTCGTGGATTATGGGCAGGTCACGCCCAATCTTATCGGCCCCAACGATCTCCCCACTCTCCTCTGGGCCGTCGGCCTGGGCCTGCGCTATCAGACCCCTGCCGGTCCCGTGCGCATCGATGTGGCCAGGAGACTGCAGTTGGGGCGGCCGCCACCGCTCTACGCCGTGGGCAGCGGTGGTGCCATCACCGAAGTTCCCTACGCGGTCAACAACGACTGTTTCGGACTGGGCGGCTCGGGGCGCGCTACTCCCGTCACTGACAGCTCGTGCGTCTTGAGCGTGGCGATCGGCGAGGCCTTCTAATGCGCGGTGCGGTCCGCCTCCGATTGCTGCGCCGGGCCGGCAACTTGATCTCGGTCGCCTTCGCCGCCGCGCTCGTGCTGGTGGTGGCCCTGGTGAGCATCTCGGGCACTTCCTTTGGCTCCTCCCTGATCTTGCGCGAGCTCATACCCCACCTCAATTCGTCCATCCGCGGCAGCGTCGAGGTGGCTAGGGTGGCGATTTCCCCGACACGTATCACGGTCTGGGACCTGGTTCTGCGCGACCCCGCCCGCGCCGTGGTCGCGCGCGCGGCGCGCCTGGAGGTACGCTGGCGCCCCCTGGCATTACTGCATCACCAGGTGTGGGTTCTCCATCTGGAGGCCGACGCGCCCCGTCTCGACCTGCGCCAGCTACCGGGGGGCGAGAGCAATCTCGGCCAAGCCCTGGCCAGCCGGCGACCCCACCTCGGTGCTCCCGCTCCCGCCTCCCCAGGCCCGGCGGCACGTTGGAGCGTCCGTTTGGATGAGCTGGTTGTCCACGACGGAGCTTTCTCCCGTGCGGCGACCGCCCCAGCCGAGCCTGAGCCGCTCTGCCTGCTCGTCAGCAACGCTTTCCTCGCGGGCGAGGTCGTGGCCGGTCCCCCACTGCGGTTGGCGCTCGACGTGGTCGGCCGAGGTACTGTCGCAGTTAGCGCTGCACCGGTCCGCCCGCTCTGGCTCCGTGGCCGGGCCAGCTGGCAGGCCGACACCGGCGCCTTGCAGGCCCAAATGCAACTCGGCATCGCGCAAACCCGCATCAGCCTCTCCACCCGGGCCAGCTCACACACCTTCACCGTGGACGAGCTCGGCCTGACCGTGGCCAACCTCGACTTGCGCACCTTCCTTCCCCGGGCCCCACCCTCCGAGCTTTCCCTGCGCGCTCACTTGACCGCCAAGGGCCGCACCTTGGCCGAGCTCAGCGGGCACGCTACGGTCGAGGTGGAGCGCGGCACCCTGGGCGGCCATCCCGTCGGGCCGCTCCACCTCGACCTGGGGGCGCGCCAAGGCACTGTCCGTCTAACCGAGCTCACGGCCTCCCTGCCCGGCGCCCGCATCACGGCTCGGGGCGCGGTGTACCCCGGCCTGGGCCTCGAGGCCACCGCCAGCGCGCCCGACCTAGCACCCATGCTAGCCGCATGGGCCGGACCCACGCACAAGGGGCGAGGCGCGGCCCATTTCGCGCTCTCCCTGTCTGGCGCACTTGCCCACCCCGAGCTTAGCCTCGTCGGGCAGCTCCACCAGCTCACTTGGGGTAAGCTGACCATCCCCTCGGCCCGGCTAAGCGTCCGCGTGCGCGACCTCAGCCATGGCCTCGCCGCGGAACACCTCTCCCTGTCCGTGCCCGCAGCCGGGCTCGGCACGCGCCACCTCTCCGGCTTGATGCTCACGGTGCAGAGCAGCGCCGCCCAGCTCAGCTCACACCTATCTTTGGGCGGGCCAGAGCCGCTGGCCGCCTGGGCGCGTGGCACTTGGCAGCCTGCCCGTGGCCGTCTGGTGGTGAGCCAGCTCGCCGCGCGCTGGCCAGGTGTCGTCTGGGCACTGAGGCGACCCGCTGTCCTGCTCTTCGATGGTAGCCGGCTCCGCTTGACCGGCTTCGACCTGCACGCCGCACCCGATCAATCGGTTTCCGCTCGGCTCGCCCTGCGCGAGGACACTCTCCACCTATACCTCCGGGCTCGCCACCTCGCTCTCGCCAGCCTGCCCCTCGCACTGGTACCCGGTCACGGCTGGGCCGGCCAGCTCGATCTGCGCGCCGAGCTCCACCAGTCCCACCACTCGCGCACGGCTGTGGCTCACCTGGCGGTCCACCGAGCCAAGGTGGATGCCATCTCCGGGCTCGAGCTCACGGCCGACGCCCACCTAACCCGCGGCCGTGTGACGGGCAACCTCGACCTCACCCTGCCGGGCAGCCAGGCGCACGCCGGCTTCGACCTGCCCGGCAGCTGGCCGCCGCCCCCGCGCGCCCGGCTGGGTGCAACTGCCGCGCTGAGCACTGTCGATTCTCACGACCCTGTTGCCCAGCGTTGGTATCGCCGCGGTCGGCGGGCGCGCCGCCAGCGTCCACCTCGTCCTGGCGGGCACCGCGGGCAAGCCCCGCTTGAACGCCAGTCTACGGGCCAGCCAGGCAGCCTGGCATGGCCAAGACGTGGGCGACCTCACGCTCGACCTGGCGGTCTCCGACCAACCCGCCACCCTGCGCATCCGTCTCGAGGACGACCACACCCCGGGCGGCTCGGGCGGGCTCGCCCTCGCCCTGAGCACGCAGCGACCAACCCGCCTGCTCATGGCCCATCCCACCTGGCCCGCTCTCGCCGAGCTGCCCTTCACTCTCGAGGTCAAGGCCAGTCAGCTCGACCTCGGACGGATGGCAGCGCTTTGCAGCTACCGGGGCAGCACGACTGGGCAATTGGCATTTTCGGGGCGACTCGAGGGCACCCTCCACTCCCCCCGCGGCCAATTCGACGGGCGACTGACCAGCCTCGCGGGCAAGGGACTGCCGTCCACCGACGTGGAGCTGCACCTGCTCGCCACCCCGCATGACTTGACCGCGCACGCTCGGGCCATGCGCAAAGGTGTCCCTCTGCTCTCGGCGCGCGCCACCGTGCAAGGGCCCCTGAGCCGCGTCCTGAGCACAACCCAGCTCCCCGACGCGAGCATCGCGCTCCACGCTACCCTTGGTCCTATCCTCTGGCAGCACGCGGGCATCGTTACGGATCTGGGAAAGCCCCGACTGCTGCGCGGCGTGCTCACCGCCGACCTCGACCTCGCCGGCTCACCCCGCCAGCCTCAGCTCGAGCTGGTGGCCAAGACCCCCGACGTACGCCTCGATGGCCGGCCGGTGGGCGCGGCTGTCCTGACGGTGCGCTACGTCAGGGAAAAGCTCGCGAGCAACTTGGACCTGGCCGCGAGCGACGGCGGCCGCCTGCTTCTTACCAGCTCGCTCACGGCCGACCTGGGCTATCCCGCGCTCCGGCACCTCCCCCCGCTGCGCGCGTTGCCTGTGGATCTCGACTTGCGCGCCAGCGCGCTCGACTTGAGTGTGCTCTCCGGCGCGTTGCCGTTCGTGCGCACCCTAGCCGGCCGTCTCCAGGCCGACGTGCATCTGACCGGCAGGCTCGGCGATCCGCGCCCCAGCGGCAGACTGGAATGGCAAGCCGGTCAATTACTGGTGGTGGGCATGGGCGCCTATCAGCATATCCACCTCCTGCTCCATGGTGACCGCGACCACCTAGCCATCGACGAGCTGCGCGCTGACAGTGGCCCGGGCCACGCTCGCCTGACCGCCAGCGCCGACTATCAGCCCGAGCACGGCTACGCCATCCGAGCCGCCGTGAAGCTGGACAAGATTCCCGCCTACCTGCAAGGGCAAGCACTCGCTCAGCTCTCGCTCGGCGCAACCGCACGCTCACAGACCGGCCCCCGGCCGTGGCACTCCCAGGTCGAAATAACCGCGGCGCGCGTGGAGCTGAGCGACGTCAAGCGCAAGCATCTTGAGCCGCTGGGCCGCCCTAGCGACGTCATCATCGTGGCAAGCGGCCAGCCGATCGGCCGCGCCCAGGCACGCCAGCTCGCCGCCACCGACCGGGCCCTGGCCCATCCCCCTCCGGCCGCTTCCCCGGCCGCGCTGGCCGCCGGTCAGCCCCTGACCATCCTGCGCGTGAGCGCGCCTCGCAACCTCTGGCTCAGCGGCAAGGACGCGAATATCGAAGTGGGGCTTCTGCCCGGCTTCCGGGTCGAAGTCGACGACCGGCCCAGACTTTTCGGGGAATTGACGATCAAGCGCGGCTACTTCGTCGTGCTCGGCCGCCGCTTCGACCTGAAGAACACCTCGAGCCTCACGTTCTCCGGATCACCGGAGACGCCTGACCTGGACCTCACAGCCCAGTACGTCACCGCGGACCAGACCATCACGGTGCTGGCAACCGTCAAGGGCACGCCCGGCCACCTCAAGACCACGCTTACCGCGCCGGACCACCCGGAGTTGACCGAATCGCAGCTCTACACCGTGGTGGTTGCGGGAAAACTGACCCTAGGCGGCGGATCAACGACTCCCTCGAGTGCGCCTGCGCAGGCCGAATCCGCGCTGGGTGGCCTGCTCGCGGGTCAATTGCAGACCTTGATCGCCAAGAAGGTACCCTTCGACGTGTTCACCGTGCAAGCGGGTGCCACTGCAGAGGAAGCGCGGGTCGAGGCCGGCAAGTACGTCACCCCCGACCTCTATCTCGGCTACGTCGGCAACCTGGGCGCCGATCCCACCCTATTGCAGAACCGGAACGCCGTCCGCCTCGAGTACGATGTTGGATCGCGGTGGAGCTTCCAGGGTGAATACGGAGACGCCAAGACTGGCTCGCTCGACCTGTTCTGGACCAAGCGCTACTAGCGCGGCCGGCTCACTATCTCATCACTATGGGGTCTTGCCCGGGCAGCTCCGGTGCGCAGGCAGGCCCGCCAGGTGCCGTAGCAGATCGGGCGCCGCCTGCACGAAGGCCCGCTCTTGCGCCGTCATGTCGGACACCGCGTCTTCAAGAGTGCGCGCAACGCGCACCTTTAAATGCGCGGTGGCTTCCAGCGGATCGAAGGGTGGATCGAGCTGCCCGGACGCGTGGTCGACCAGCGCTAAATGGCGGCGCAGCCTGTCGCTATCGCCCACCACGGCGGCCAAGTCTGGCGCCGCCGCGACCAGGGCCCGATAGTGCGCCAACGCAGCCTCGGCACGTTTCCGTACCTCGGGCGGGCAGGCCTCGAGCGGCGTGCGCAACAGGCCAAGCCGGGCCAGCCAGGCTCCCACCCGCCGTGAGCCGGTGACCAGGGCAAGCGGAACCGCCATCACCATGCCCGCTACCGCGGGCGCCAGCCAGGCTAGCATCTGCCACGATATGAAACGGGCGGTGCCCGCTAGAGCGCAGCCCGTTAAGACGTGCCAGCGGTGACGATAGGCTACCTCTCGCCACGGCCGTCCATTGCCCCCGCGCCGCTGCGGCTGCCAGCCCCCATCGCTGCCGCCCAGGATGGCGGCTATGAAGCCGCAATGGGTCAGCATGAGGACGGGCGCCAGCAGCGCTGACAGGCAAAGCTCCAGGGCCAGGCTGAGGGGAAAGGCCAGCCCAGCTGCCCGCAAACGGCGCGGGCTCGCCACAAACTGCAGGAAACCGAACAGCTTGGGCACGAGCAAGATGCCGAGCGTGACGAAGAACAGGTGAAGAGCTCGCACCGGGTCGAGGTGCGGCCATAAGGGGAAGAGTGTGTAGCTGCGAGAGAAGTATTCGGGCCGGGCGAGCTGGCTCTGGACTCCGAGAGCCAGTGTGGCAAGAAGAAAGAGCAACCACAGCGGTGAGGACAGGAAGGTCATCATTCCCGTGGCCAAGTGGAAACGGCTCACCCAATGGAGGCCCTTGGCCAGGATCACGCGCGCGTGCTGGAGATTGCCCTGACACCAGCGCCGATCGCGCAGGGCCAGCTCGATGAGTGTAGCCGGGCTGCTCTCGTACGAGCCTGCAAGGTCGTCGGCAATAACCACCGTCCAGCCTGCCCGGCGCAATAGCGCGGCTTCCACGAAATCGTGGCTGAGGATAAAACCGCCCAAGGGCGGCTTGCCGGCAAGCTTAGGCAAGCCCGCCGCCGCCATGAAGGCGCGGCAACGTATGATGGCATTGTGTCCCCAGTAGTTGCCCTCGCCGCCCGTCCACCATGCCAGACCGGCGGCGAGCGCGGGGCCGTAAACCGAGGCCGCGAACTGCTGAAGCTGAGCTATGGGCGTCCTGCCCTCATGCAGGCGGGGCACAGTCTGGATGAGACCGACATCCTGGTCGTCCTCCATGCGCCGTACCAGCTCCACCAAGGTTTCTCCCGTCATGAGGCTGTCCGCGTCGAGGACGATGAAGTGGTCGTACCCGGATCCCCAGCGCGCGCAGAACTCGGCGATATTGCCCGACTTGTGCGCGGTGTTGCGCATCCGCCGCCGGTAGTAGATGGCTATGCTACGTCCCAACCTCTGACGCAAGCCCACGAACACCTCCTCCTCCGCCAGGGCGATATCGCCGTCGGTGCTGTCGCTCAAGATGAAAATGTGGAAAGCGCCACTCGCACCCTGCCCGATGATTTCCCTAGCCATCGCCTCGATCGCCGCCGCTGCGCGGGCCGCGTCCTCGTTGTAGAGGGGCATGACAATGGCGGTTCGGCTACACAGTGGCCGCCCCGGGCGCACCTGCTTGCGCCTCACCAGAAGGCGCACCATCCCGATGAGTCCAGTCACGGCGGGCAAGGAAATCCATGTCATGTTGACACTGAACAGGAGCAACACGACCCCTTCGAGCGGCGTTATCCCCCCGAGGCTCAGTACTCGCCACATTTCGTCGATGGCGAAGCCTGCGATCAGGGACGCGGCCAGGAGCACCAGGCAGCGCCGCAATGCCCCCGCCACCCTGGCGAAACCCCGGGCCGTTCGCCTGCGTGCACTTCTGTCATAGCGGGTAAGCGACTGCTCGGCCATGGTACCGGGCCGCTCGGGAGGTACCGCGGCAGCCGCCTCCCCGTTGTCGCTGTCCGTTACCGCAGCCTCGTGCAACAAGCATCAAGCTCCCACTGGCGCGGCACAACGGCTGATGACCCGTGCCGGCCTTGCCCGGATATTGCAACGACCTTGCCAGTCACCCATGACCATAACCGACCTCATGCCTTATTTGTGGCCCGTTGCGCTTGCGGGGGGGGCTGCGGCAACCAACCGCACCGCAACCGACCGCACGGCAACCAACCGCACGGCAACCGACCAGGCCGTAATCGACCAGACCGTGGAGAACCTGCTCGGCCGGATGACCACAGAGGAGAAGGTCGGGCAGCTCAACCAGCGTTCGGCCGGCAACGCAACCGGCCCAGCGGCCCAAGTGAGCGAGCTTTCGGCCATGATTGCGGCTGGCCAGGTCGGCAGCTTGCTCAACGTGGCCGACGCGGAGCAGACCAACGCCTATCAAGCGCTGGCGGTAGAGCGCTCGCGCCTGCACATACCGTTGCTATTCGGCTTGGACGTCATTCACGGCTTCCGGACCATCTTCCCAATCAACCTCGGCCTGGCCGCTAGCTGGGATGTCGACCTCATCGCGCAAACCGCGCGGCTGGCCGCGTCCGAAGCCGCGCGCGAAGGCGTGCGCTGGACCTTCTCGCCGATGGTAGACATAGCCCGAGACGCGCGTTGGGGCCGCATCGCGGAGGGAGCTGGCGAAGATCCCTACCTGGGCGCCGCAATTGCGCAGGCCTATGTCCATGGCTATCAGGGTCGCGCGCTCGCCGATCCAGACTCGGTTCTCGCCTGCGCCAAGCACTTTGCCGGCTACGGTGCCGCCGAAGCCGGGCGCGACTACAACACCACCGACTTATCGGAGCGCACGTTGCGCCAAGTGTATCTTCCGCCCTTCCGAGCTTGCGTCCAAGCCGGCGTCGCCACGGTGATGGCCGCCTTCAACGCCCTCGCCGGCATACCCGCGAGCGCCAATCCCTTCCTCCTCCAGCAAATCTTGCGCAAGACTTGGGGCTTTGGTGGCTTCGTGGTGAGCGATTGGAATTCCATCGCCGAGACCATGGCCCATGGGACGGCAAAGACCGCGGCCGACGCAGCCGCTCAATCCTTGCTCGCCGGCGTCGACATGGACTTGGAAAGCGGCCTCTACCTCGCCCAGCTCCCTCTCCTGGTCCGCGCAGGCAAAGTGCCCATGGCCAGGCTCGACCAGGCGGTAGGGCGAGTGCTGCGTGAGAAGGTCGAGCTCGGGCTGTTCGAGCGCCCCTACGTGCCAGCTTTCACGCCGATCCCCGACTTGCCGTCCGTCGCCCGCCGACTGGCCCGGGTCGCCGCCGAGGAGTCCTTCGTGCTCCTGCAAAACCGACCACGCGGCGCGGGCCGGCCGCTCTTGCCCCTGCCCGCACAACCCGGGCTGCGCATTGGCCTCATTGGGCCCCTGGCGGACGCGCCCGCCGATATGCTAGGCCCCTGGAGCGCGCGGGGACGGCCGAGCGACGTCATCACCTTGCGCACTTCCCTGGCGGATCGCGCAGCGACCGGGCACATGGCCTTCCGCTACGCCAAAGGCTGCGATGCGGTGGACGAGCAACCCTCCGACTTTCGCCAAGCCCTCGCGGTCAGCCGCGAATCAGACGTCGTCATCCTCGCCCTGGGCGAGCGAGCCTACCAGACCGGAGAAGCCGCTTCGCGCGCCCACCTCGATCTGCCGGGCCGGCAACAGCAGTTGCTCGAGGCCGTCGCCGCCACCGGCAGGCCCGTGGTGCTGCTGCTCTTTGCTGGGCGTCCGCTCGCCGTCGCCTGGGCGGCTCAGCATATACCTACCATCGTGGCAGCGTGGTTCCCCGGGGTGGAGGCCGGGCCCGCCCTGGTCAGAATGCTGTTCGGCGATGTCAACCCGTCGGGCCATCTGACCGCAACCTTTCCCCGCTCGGTCGGTCAGGAGCCGCTCTACTACAACGCTCTATCCACCGGGCGTCCGCTCACCGGAGCCGGAGCCGGCACGGAGACCCGCTTCACCAGCCGCTACATCGATGAGCTCAACACCCCGCTCTTCCCCTTCGGTCACGGCCTATCGTACACCACGTTCAACTATGCCCAGCCAGCGGCGCAACCCGGAGCAATCAGCGTGGCGGCGCTGCGTCGGGGCGCCAAAGTCACCGTTACCACCGAGGTTACCAATACCGGAGACCGCGAGGGCGTGGCTGTGGCCCAGTGTTACATTCGCCTCACTGGCACCAGCGTGGCCCGACCGGTACGCGAGCTCAAAGGTTTCCAGCGGCTTGACCTGCGCGCCGGCACGCACCAGGTGGTACGCTTCGCCCTGGGCCAAGATGAGCTCTCCTTCTGGAATGCCGATATGAAGCAAACCGTCGAAAGCGCAAAGCTGGATATCTGGATCGGCGGAGACTCTGCCACCGGCACCCCCACTACTGTCCTCATCCACGACTAAAGCATCACCTTGTCGCAATTCGTGCTTGCATGATGCGAGCCTCGTCCTTATCAATTAACGGGTGGCCCGGTGGAGCAAAGGCGGCTACCGTCCCGGCAGGCGCGCTGCCGCCGCAGCGTTGCTGGTGCTGGCTCCCGCCCTAACCGCACGCGGCGAAACCTCGACCTCGCTGATGGTTCCCGGAGCCTATGCCGTTACCCCTGAGCAGGCTGCCTTCCTCGACAAGCTCGAGCGCGACACCTTTGCCTTTTTCTGGGATGCCACCCCCGCGAGAACCGGGCTCACCCCCGACCGGCTCAGCCAGACTGCCATTTCCAGTATTGCCGCAGTCGGTTTCGCGCTCACGTCATATACAGTAGCGGTGGAGAGAGGTTGGATCACGAGACTCGAAGCAGCGACGCGCACCCTCACCACGCTGCAGTTTCTCTGGCTCAGCCGGCAGGGTCCCGAGCCGAGCGGGGTCTCCGGACACAAAGGCTTCTACTACCACTTCCTCGACAGTGGCACGGGAAAGCGCTGGCCGGGCGCCGAGCTTTCCACCATCGACACTGCACTGCTCATGGCCGGGGTGTTAGCTTGCCAGGCCTTCTTTACCGGCGATTCGCAGCAAGAGCTGGCCATTCGCAGCGTGGCCGACCAACTCTACCGCAGAGTCGATTGGGCCTGGGCCACCTCGCGCTTTCGGCCGCCGCTGCTCAGCATGGGCTGGACCCCTGAGCACGGCTTTCTCGACTCTGATTGGCATGGCTACAACGAGGCCATGATCCTTTACATCCTGGCGCTCGGCTCACCCACCCACCCCATAGCGCCCACGGCTTGGCCGGCCTGGACCGAGACTTACCGCTGGGATGCCAGCGACGGTTTTCCCCGCGTGGCGTTCGACCCCCTCTTCGGGCATCAGTACTCGCACGTCTGGATTGACTTCCGCAAGATCCAGGATGCCTACATGCGCGCTAAGGGCATAGACTACTTCGTCAATTCCACCCGCGCGACCTACGCCAACCGCGCCTACTGCATCGCCAATCCGGCGAAGTGGGCTGGCTACGACGCTCAAGTTTGGGGCATAACCGCATCCGACGGCCCTGGACCGGCTGTGCCGCAGCCGCTTGGCCAATTCCGCTCCTACTGGGCCCGCGGCGCCGGACCTGACAAGCGCGACGACGGCACCATCGCCGCGACCGCCGCCGGCGGCTCGGTTCCCTTTGCTCCCGAGCTGTCGATTCCGACCCTGGCCCACTTCCAAGCCCAGTTCGGCGAACAACTATACGGCCGCTACGGCTTCAAGGACGCCTTCAATCTGTCTTTTGCCGCAAGGACAGGCAAGGGCTGGTTCGATGACGACTATGTCGCAATCGATCAGGGCCCCATTCTCCTGATGATTGAGAATTTTCGCACCGATCACGTCTGGCGCCTGATGCGCTCGCACCCGTACATCCGGGCCGGCCTGGCCCGTGCCGGCTTCGGCGGTGGCTGGCTCGATCCGACGCTGCAGGCCATCACAGCTGGCCGCTGAATTGCAGCGCAGGCGCACATGGCGTTGCGCTATTTGTCCTGGCTGGGGTGGGCGCCCCTGGTAGCCATCGTTACCCCTGGCTTGCTTGCCCATGCGGAGCCCACCTATACGCGCGACGGCCATTTCAGTAACGATACGGTGACCACGCTGGCGCGGGAGCTGGCGCGCCAACCCTACACGGCACCCAAAGTGCCGCTCCCGGAGGTACTGGCCAAGCTCGACTACGACCAATACCGCGACATACGCTCGAATCCCGCCGCGACCATCTTTCTGGACAAGGCCAATGGCGAGACCGACAAGGGCCAGAAGAGCGACTTCCACATCCAAGTAATGTCGCGCGGCTTTCTCTTCGTGGACCCGGTGGAAATCGCTCTCGTCGAGGACGGCTCCGCCCATCATCTGGCTTACCGTCCCGATTTCTTCACCACCGGACAGGTAATGAAAAGTCCCCTCCCCCAGGGTGATATCGGCTTTTCCGGATTTCGCATACTAGCGCCTATCAACCGCGCGACCGTCTTCGACGAGGTGGCCGTGTTCCAAGGCGCGAGCTACCTACGCGCGGTCGGTGCCCACGAGAGCTATGGCCTCTCGGCGCGCGGTCTGGCGAACAAGACCGCGGATCCCGACGGGGAAGAGTTTCCCGCCTTTCGCGCCTTCTGGATCGAGAAACCGGCGCGTGGCAGTCAAGTACTGCGCGTCTACGCCTTGCTCGATAGCCCGAGCGCGAGCGGCGCCTACAGCTTTCGCATCCATCCCGGGAGCGCCACGACCATGGACATCGACGCCGTGCTCTTCCCGCGCGTACCCTTGCCCAAAGCCGGGCTTGCGCCCATGACCAGCATGTTCTTCTTCTCGGCCAACGGACGCAGCTCGGTCGACGACTATCGGCCCGAGGTGCACGACTCAGACGGACTCTTGATGTGGAACGGACAGGGCGAGTGGCTGTGGCGACCCCTCGCCAACCCCCAGGCGCTCGAGGTCAGCGCCTTTCTCGATAACAACCCCCGCGGTTTCGGTCTCCTGCAACGCGATCGAAACCCAGCCGACTACCAGGACTTCGAGGCCCATTACCAACGTCGGCCGAGCCTCTGGGCGGAACCTATCGGGCAGTGGGGGGAGGGCGCGATAGTGTTGACCGAGATCCCGACCGACGCGGAAATTCACGATAATATCGTCGCATTCTGGCGACCCAAGCAGCCCCTCCTTGCCGGACAGCCCCACCCTTACTCGTACCGTCTCACCTGGGGCGATTTGGGCAAAGGCTCGCCCGACCAGGCGCGGGTGGTCGCCACACGGCGGGGCCGCGCCGACGTCAAGGCACCCACCTTGGTTCGACGCTTCGTTATCGATTATGCTTTCGCGTCCCACATTGGGACACGCGAGTCAGCCACCTTGCCCAAGGCCAAGGTGTCGTCATCGGTGGGCAAGATTGACAACGTGGTCACTTACGCAAATCCCCTGACCGGGGGGATCCGCCTCAGCTTCACTTTCGATCCCAAGAACAACCGAGCTGCCGAGCTGCGCGCCGAGCTCTCGTTCGCCGATCGCCGGACGGCCGAGACCTGGCTCTACCGTTGGACTTCGCCATAACCGCAGGGCCACCTTGACCACGTGGCCGGCGGCGAGTTACCGATCGGCCGCTAGGGCAATTTACTGCCCCTCCTCTTCGTAACGCTCCTTGATCTGAGCCACCGCCGCCGGATCGGCCAGAGTGGTGACGTCACCCAAGGGGTGGCCGAGGGCGACGTCGCGCAGCAAGCGACGCATGATCTTGCCCGAGCGAGTCTTGGGCAAGTCGAGGGCGAAGAGTACCCGCTCGGGTTTGGCGAATCCGCCAATCCTCTGCCCGATGAAGTCGCGCAGCTCTCCCGCCAGCGCCTCCGAAGGCGCGTAGCCATTACGCAGGGTTACGAACCCGATGAGGGCCTGTCCCTTGATCTCGTGCTTGACGCTGATGACCGCGGCCTCGCTCACGGCATTATGCTCGACGAACAAACTCTCGAGCTCCGCGGTTCCGATGCGATGGCCGGCAATGTTGACCACGTCATCCACCCGCCCCACCAGCCAGAAGTACCCCTCTTCGTCGCGCATAGCACCATCGCCGGTGAAGTAGTACTGACCGCTCCAGCGGCTCCAGTATGTGCTGCGGTAGCGTTCGTCGTCGCCCCACAAGCCCCTCATCATGGAGGGCCATGGTCGCCTGATGGCGAGGAGACCACCCCCACCGCTGACCTCGCGGCCCGCCTCGTCCAGTACGGCGGCGTCGATACCGTAGAAGGGAACCGTCGCCGACCCCGGCTTGGTGGTGATGGCGCCGGGCAGAGGCGAGATCGCGATGGCGCCGGTTTCCGTCTGCCACCAGGTATCCACTATGGGACAGCATCGATTGCCTATGGTCTCGTGATACCACAGCCAAGCCTCGGGATTGATAGGCTCGCCCACCGAGCCCAGAAGTCGCAACGATGATAGGTCATGCCGCTTGGGCCAGGCGTCGCCCCATTTCATGAACGAGCGAATAGCGGTGGGAGCGGTATAGAAGATGGATACTCCCTCGGCCGCCACGATTTGCCACATGCGGTCGGGCTCGGGCCAGTTCGGCGCGCCCTCGTAGATGATTTGGGTGGCGCCAAGCTGCATGGGTCCGTAGACGATGTAGCTGTGCCCGGTGACCCAACCGATGTCGGCCGCGCACCAGTAGACGTCGTCGGGCTCTATGCCAAACACCTCGCGCGTGGTCACCTGGGTGCCGAGCAGATAGCCGGCATGCGTGTGCACCACGCCTTTGGGTTTGCCCGTGGTACCCGAGGTATAGAGAATGAACAGGGGATCCTCGGAGGCCATGCTCTCGGGTGGGACGAGCTTCCCCGCTTGAGCGCAGAGGTCTTCGTAGTAGATGTCGCGGCCCGGTTTCATGTGATGCGGGAACCCGCTGCCACCCCGCTTTACCACCACGACGTGATCGACCGAGGGCGCCTCGCGCAAGGCATCGTCCACGGTGCGCTTGAGCAAAATCGGGCCACCACGCCGCCAGCCGCCGTCGGCGGTTATCACCGCCACGGCACCGCAATCATTGATCCGGTCGCGCAGCGCCTCGGCCGAGAAGCCGCCGAATACCACTGAGTGGATGGCGCCCACCCGCGCGCACGCCAGGCACGCCACCGGCAACTCGGGGATCATCGGCATATAAATCGCGACGCGGTCGCCTTTGCCTACCCCGATGTTGCGCAAGCCCGCCGCCAAACGTGCGACCTCCTTGTGCACTTGCGCATACGTCAATGTGCGCATGTCGCCCGGCTCCCCTATCCATATGAAGGCGGCCTTGTGCATGGTCGGCGTGCCAAGGTGGCGATCCAGGCACTGCACCGATGCATTGAGCCGCCCGCCAGAAAACCAGCGCGCGTGCGGCCGCTCCCAGGCGAGGACCTCGTTCCAGGGGACGTCCCACACCAGGTTACGCGCCTCGTCCGCCCAGAACCCCTCGGGATCGCTGATAGAACGCTCCCAGCGCTGGCGATAGAGCTCAAGCGAAGGCGTCGCGGCTGCGCCCGCCCACGCTGGGAGGGGAAACTTGCGCGTCTCGCGCAGAACGCGCTCGAGGTTTCCGGTGGCAACGGCTTCTGGCATCGACGACCCCTTTCCGGCCCTTCGTGGATGCTCGCCGCTCGATTTGCGTTACGCCGTACTTGCGTCACCCCGCGTCCCGGGCGCGGGCGCTACCCGCTCACGCTCGCTCCGCGTGCTCGCGCGCCAGCCCGACCACCGCGTCCACCCAGACCGAGCTGGCGTTTAGACACGGCACCAAGACAAGCTCCTTGCCCCCGGCGGCCAGAAACTGCTGGCGGCCCCGTATGCCGATTTCCTCGAGCGTCTCCAGGCAGTCGGCCACGAAGGAGGGGCAGAAGACGACCAGCCGCCGGCACCCTTGGCCGGCCAGCTCGGCCAGCCTCCGATCAGTGTGCGGCTCGAGCCAACGCGTACGCCCCAGGCGCGACTGAAACGCCACGCTAAACCCTGCCTCGGCGAGGTTCAACTCTGCCGCCAGCGCGCGCGCCGTCGCGTAGCATTGCGTGCGATAGCAGCGCCGATCCGAGCCGTCCGCGTCGGCAGTCCGCTGCAAGTGGCGCTCGGGCAAGCCGTGAAAGCTGAACAGGACGTGGTCGGGGCGCTGGCCGCTCACGTACGCCTCGCCCTGTGCCGCCAGCGCCCGGATGAAGCTGGGGCGGTCGTAGAAGGAATCCACGAAGTCGAGGGAGGGCGGCGCCCAAGGCCGCCGCGCCAAGCGCAACACCTCCGCCACCGTCGATCCGGTCGTCGCCGCCGCGTACTGAGGATAGAGGGGGAATACTACCACGCGGTCCGCCCCGGCCGCGCGCAGCTGGGCCAGAGCCGAGCCGAGCGAAGGGCTCTGATAGCGCATGCCCAAGGCCACCGCCCAACCTGAGCCCAGCTTCTGCTGGACGGCGAGCGCCAGAGCCTGGCTGTGGACCAACAAGGGCGATCCCCGCTCGCTCCAGATCTTGCGGTAGGCCTCGGTGCTCGTGCGCGTGCGCCAGGGCAAGATGACCAGGTTGACCAGGGCCCAGCGCCCGAGCCGGTTCAGGTCGAGCACGCGTCCATCACTCAAGAACTCGCGCAGATAGCGGCGCACCGCCCGCGGGCTCGCCTGGTCTGGCGTCCCGAGATTGCTGAGCAAGAGACCGGTCATTGGCCGGCACTATGGCACGAGCCAGCCCGGGCCGGCGACAGCGCATTGCTCAGCGGTCTCCTCTCAAGTTGACGGCCGAGCTGCCGAGACAAGAGTAGCCACCGCTTGCTCATGTGCCCCAAATCTGACTACCTCGAACGGCGATACCACCTGCGCGTCCACCTCGGCGTCCCGGTGAGGGCACACTACGCGGGAGAAGTGCGCACCCTCACCCTGGAGCTAGCCAATGCCTCCCCGACCGGGTGCTACTTCAAAACCGATGGCCCTCGGCCCCGACTAGGCCAATGGGTCGCCTTCGGCTTCGTCGCCACGAATCGCTCGGTGTGCACCGCCGGTGGCCGCGCCGTCCGTATCGACGATGCCGGATTCGCCGTCAAGTTCGAACGCATAAACCAAGCCCTCCACACCTTCCTCGTCGACAACTCCATCCCCATGGTATTCGCCGCCTAGCACGCCCGGTGCTGCCCTCCGCCACGATCACGGAGCTCAGCGGCATCGAGGACGGGAGATCGAGGACGGGAGATCGGCAGGCAGTAGTGCTAGCTTGGCTAGCGCATGCGCTCACCGGCCAGGCTTCTGCTGCCCATCTTAGTAGTCTCCGCCGGGCTGGCGAGCTTGCACTATCTACCGCGCTTGTCGGCGCTGGCTTTCATCCTGCGCGCCTCCAAACCGCACGGACCGCTGGGGCGTTTGGCGCGCATGACCGCGATCTCGGTCGCCCGCCAGCCGATCCGCACTGTCGCGACTCGTCATGGCCAGGTGGCGACCCAGCTCTACCAACCCGCTCGCGCAGCGCATCGGACAGTCTTACTCGTCCCCGGGCTGCACATGGATGGGTTGGCAGAGGAGAGACTGGTCGGCCTGGCCACCGATCTTGCCGCGAGCGGGCTACAGGTGTTGACCGTGGCTCCCCCCGATCTGATGCGGTACCGGGTGAGCACGGATTCGGTGGACCAGCTGGAAGACGTGGCTCACTGGGCCACAGAGCAGCCCACGCTGGCTCCTGATGGCAAAGTGGCCCTGGCGGCGGTCAGCTTCGCTGGCGCTCTGGCCGTAGTAGCGGCCGGGCGAGCGGCCATCAAGGACCGCGTCGCTTTCGTGCTATCGCTCGGGGGCTACGCGGACTTGCCTCGTGTGCTTCGCTACCTGTGCGGCGAGACCCTCGATCTCGCCACTGCCGTGCCCGGCGAGAGCATCTGGGTCACCGGCTGGCAACACATTCGCGTGCCCAAGCCCAACGACTACGGCGCCGTGGTTGCCCTGCTCAACCTTGGCGACCGCCTAGTGCCCGGAGCGCAAGTGCCCCTGCTGGAAAAGGCCATAACCGAGTTCCTGCGCGCATCCAGCATAGACCGCACCCTGCCCGAACGCGCCCAGGCCATCCTGGCCGAAGTGCGCCAGTTGGGTGATAGCCTGCCCGAGCCCTCACGCACCCTGGTCAAGGAGGTGAGCGAGCGCGACGTTGACCAGCTGGGACGAGCGCTGCAGACCACCCTCGCCGCCCTGGAGCTCCCGGCTGCCCTCTCACCCGATCGCTCACCCGCTCCCCTGGCCCCGGTGTTCCTGCTCCACGGCGCGGACGACTCGGTAGTGCCGGCCTCGGAGATGGTTTGGCTGGCGCGCTATCTGCACGCCAAGACTCGCGTGCGCGCGCTAGCCAGCCGCCTGATCAGCCATGCCGAGATCAACCCAGGCGCCGCCTGGTCGGAGATGCTTCAGCTCTCCTCCTTCTTCTCCGACCTGATGGGGCGCTAGAGCGCTGCCGCGCTCCCCGGAGCTGATGGCCGCGGCGCTAGCGTCGCCCGCCGCCATGCCCGCCGCCGCCACGGAAACCTCCCCCGCCATGCGCCGCGCCCCCTCCGCCACCGCCGTGGAAGCCGCCTCCCCCAGCGTGCGCCCCGCCCCCTGCGCCGCCACGAAAACCTCCCCCCGGCGCCCCGCCGTGAAAGACATTGGCCCGCCCCCCCCCTCCCGCGCCGCCCCGCAAGCCGCCCGCCGCCCGCGCTCCATAACCACCGCGGTAGCCGCCAGCCCGCCCCCCCCCGCCATAGCCACCACGACCGCCGCCCCAGCGACCGCCATACCCACCCCGGTAGCCCCCCCAGCCCCAGCCCGCACGGTATAGACCGCGGTACCAGCCAAACCCTAGGGCGCCGCGCACTCCGAAGTATGGATAAGGCCCCCAGCCCCACAGCCACGGCGCTGCCAGCCAAGACCAGCCATAGCTCGGATAGTAAACGTAGGCATAGGGATTGGGGTCCGTGGCTACCCCTTCATAGACGTACTGATCGCCGTACGGCATATACACCCATCCGTACTGGCCCGTGTAAACCCACTGCCCGCCCGCGGGCTGATCCGCGGGAGCGGGCGCGGCGGGCTGCGACGGTTGCACTTGCGCCCGCGTCGGTGCCGCGGGCGGCATGGGCGGCGGAGCCGGTGGGGCGTTAGTCGGCATGGGCGTCTCGGGCTGGATGGGCTGCGCTTGCTCGGCCGCACCGGGCAGTGGCTGCGCGCTTATGTCCACAACCTCCGCGGCGCTGGCGACGCCGGTGGCCGAGAGCAGGCAAAGAAGGCCAGCGATCAGTTGCGTCGTCATCCTTGTCATCGTCGTCATCGTAGTAGTCATGAGGGGCACCTCGAATCACCGAAGGCGAATGGGTTGCGCGTCGTACACAAGCCCCACTTCAGCAACTGCCGTGCCGCCGCAACTTCGCTTCCCCAAGCCCCAAGCCCAGGAAATACGCCGCATGACGCATGCGGCATCATTGGCGAGATGAGCAAGCGCGGCCCACCGTGAAATCATTTCACATCGCTTTCCGGTACCTGGCACAGGGGTGGCCCTGCCAGCCGCCGAGCTCACGGGAACGCTCACGGGACCAGGCTCTGCCCGGAACGCCAACGGCCCATTGCCGCTGCGTGCTAGCCCAACGCGCTTGGCGCAAGCCGTAGGAGAGTGGCAATCTGCGCGGCACAGTTCGTGCTCATCCACGTCGGGAGTCTTCATGAAGCGCCATTCCTCGTTCGCTGCCACCCTGTCCATCGCGATGATGCTCGCCTGGGCGTCTCACTCGGCTGGCTTGCCGGCTTCCCCCTCGTCCCGCAGTACCCACGCCACCGACGTTACCCTGGTACGCGTTACCACGACCTTGCTCGAGGAATCGCAGTTCTCCCACCACCCGCTCGACCGGGAGTTGGCCAAGAAGTGGCTCGACCACTATCTGGACGGCCTCGACAGTCGGCATTCCCTGTTCTTGCAGCCCGACGTGGAGGAATTCGCCAAGTACCAGCGTGCGCTATCCGACGAGACCGCGGGCGAAGCCGAAACCAGCGCCGCGCAGAGGATCTTCGCGCGCTTCCTCGAGCGTCTAGAGCAACAGACCAACACCATGACGGCAGCGCTCAAGAGTTCGACCTTCGACTTCAGAGGCCATGACTCCTACCGCCTGGACTGGGAGCACACGCCGCGGCCCCGGGATTTGGCCGCGGCCAAGGTGGCCTGGCGAGAGCAGCTGCGGGCCGAGTACCTGCAGGAGAAGCTCGCCGATAAGAAGCCCTCCGATATCGTACACACGTTGGCGCAAAGACATGCCCTGCAACTCAAGACCATGGCCGGGCTGAGCAGCGACGAGATCTTGCAGGTGTATCTCAATGCCCTCGCCCACGTTTACGACCCGCACTCCAACTACCTCAGCCACGAGGAGATGGAGAACATGTCCATCTCCATGAACCTTTCCTTGTTCGGTATCGGGGCCAGCCTGCAGACTATCGATGGCTACTGCACCATCCACGAGCTCATACCCGGCGGGCCGGGAGCACGCAGCGGTCAGCTCAAGCCCGGCGATCGGATCATCGCGGTCAGGCAGGCGAAGGGCGAGCCCATCGACGTGGTGGACATTCCCCTTACGCGCACGGTGCAGATGATCCGCGGCCCCAAGGGGACGCGGGTCACCTTGACCATTCTGCCCGCGGGCGCCGCCGAGGGTACGCCGCCCAAGGCGGTCACGCTGGTGCGCGACCAGATCAAGCTGGAGGACCAGGCCGCCAAGGCCACTATCGTGGACCTGCCCAACGGCAACACAACCCTGCGGCTCGGCATCATCGACCTGCCCTCGTTCTACGCCAACATAGGCGATGCCAGTAAGAGCGGCCAGCGCAGCGCCACCGCGGACGTGAGGCGCCTGCTCACCAAGCTCAACGCGGAGCACGTCCGTGGCTTGGCCCTCGACCTGCGGCGCAACGGCGGCGGCTCGCTCGAGGAGGCCATCAGCTTGACCGGGCTCTTCATCGCCAAGGGTCCGGTGGTACAAACCCGGGATTTGCGCGGCAAGGTGGAAGTCGAGTCCGACGATGATCCGGCCGAGCTCTATCAAGGTCCACTGGCCATCCTGACTACCCGCTTCAGCGCATCGGCCTCGGAGATCCTGGCCGGAGCATTACAAGACTACGGGCGCGCCATCGTGGTCGGAGACAGCTCCACCTTCGGTAAGGGGACCGTGCAGAGCATTGTCCCCCTGGGACCGGTCATGGACGAAAACCACCTCCCCCACAGCTACGATCCCGGCGCGTTGCTCATCACTATTCGCAAATTTTATCGCCCCAGCGGCGCCTCCACCCAGCTACGCGGTGTGGCCGCCGACATCGTTCTGCCCTCGCTCAGCGATCTGTCCGACGTCAGTGAATCCTCGCTGCAGGATCCACTGCCTTGGGATCAAGTGGCGCCTGCCAGCTATCATAGACTCAACGAAGTACAACCGTTTCTGGCCGAGCTGCGCCAGGCTTCCGCCCAGCGCGTGCAAAGGGAGAAGGGGTTTTCGCTGCTCGCCGACGCCGTGGCTCGGGTCAAGAAGGCCATGGCCAGCAAGATGATCTCGCTCAACGAGCAAGAACGACGCGACGATATTGCCAGGAGCAAGGCGCTCGAGACCGAGCTCAAAGCCGAGAGTCAAAGGCTAGCGCGAGCCCAACCTCTCACCTACGAGATCACGCTGGCCAACGCCGGCCATCCCGGTCTCCCCGCGCCGGCCCCCTTGCCCATGGCCGCCGAGGCCAAAGCCGAGGCGAGCTCTCCCCCGGCCCCCGAGGCGGCCGAGGCGGCCGACGACCTGGCCGGTGACTCTACTGGCCACACGCCCGCCGACACCATCATCCTGGGCGAATGCGAACGCATCCTCGCCGACTACGTCAAGCGCGAGGCGGCGACCAAGCTGAGCGGCGGCTCGGCGCTGTAGACCCGCGTCGTCGCGCGACCAAATCGACCAGTCTTTGGTCGGGCCCGATTCTGGCATCCTCGTTGAGCTCGAGAATTAGTGCTGGCGCACTAATCTCGCAGACCCAAGGGAGGAGTTACGTTATGGCCACGAGCAAAGAATCGCTTGGTATCCAGCGGGTGGCGTCCCTGCACCTATTTGTCAGAGATCTCGAACGCAGTCGCGACCACTACGTCAAGAAGCTCGACTTTGCGGAAATTGCCAAGAGCACGCCCGACTTCGAGATGGAGCATCGGGCCAGGGCGAGCGTGGTCGCAGCGAGCGGCGCGCGCTTCGTGCTGATGGAACCGCTTGGCTCCAAAGGCGAGAGCTTCCATTGGCTGGAGCGGCATCCCGAAGGCGTCGGCCGCATCGTATTCGACGTGGAGAGCGCGGAACGAGCCTTTGCGCTGCTCGGGCAGCGCGGCGCAACCCCCATGACTGGCCTCGAGCGGCGCAATGTCGAAGGCGGCATGGTGGTGTGGTTCGACATTGCGACCGCCCTCGGCGACACCATCTTCCGCTTCGTCGAGCACGCCGGCCGAACGCCCATCATGCCCGACCTGCAACGCTTGGAGTCGGACGGAGCGGGGAGGAATCGTTTCCAGATCCAGGAAGTCGACCACATAACCACCAATTTCTTGACCATGAAGCCGGCCCTGATGTGGATGGAGCAGGTCATGGGCTTCGAGCCCTACTGGACGGTGGAGTTTCACACCCAGAACGTCAAGAAGGGCCAGTTCAATGGATCGGGCTTGCGCTCAGTCGTGATGTGGGATCCCACATCAGGGTTGAAATTCGCCAACAACGAACCCATGGCACCGTTTTTCAACGCCTCGCAGATCTATCTCTTCTGCGTAGACCACCACGGCGCGGGCGTACAACACATCGCTCTCGGAGTCGCTGATATCCAGTCGGCCGTGAAAGGGATGCGCGAGCTGGGGGTGGAGTTCATGCCCACGCCCGACGAATATTACCGAATGCTGCCCGAGCGTATCGCCGGGAACGGCATCGGGAGCATCGACGAAGACGTGCAAGCACTGCACGACCTGGGCATCCTCGTCGATGGCAGTGCCGCGGGCCAGTACCTGCTGCAAATCTTCATGCGCGAAGCCGCCAGTTTGTTCAAGGATTCCCAGGCTGGGCCTCTGTTCATCGAGCTAATCCAGCGAAAGGGCGATAACGGTTTTGGCGGGGGCAACTTCCGCGCCTTGTTCGAGAGCATCGAACGCCAGCAACAAGGAGACGGGCGTGCCTGACGGTCTGGCCCCCATCTGCAGTCGACGACCCCTCCCTCTCGCGGCGCTGTACGACAGTGCACCCTCGGGAGGGAGCTCAGCGGCGCCTAGAACGCCGGACGGGGAGGAGAGCTACCCACTGGCATTGCCCTACGACATGCCCAGTACCGTGCCACCACGCTACCAGCCGCAGACCGTGGCCTTCACGCTACACACATTGCATCAGGCGGCAGGGACCGAGGCGCTGCCCGCCGACGGCAATATCGCCCTGGCTGGCCTTATCGCACTACTCCACCGTTACACTCAGCAGACGACCCTGCGCGTGGGCGTGGTCAATGACAGGGGCGCAGTTGCCACCCTCGTGATGGAGGTGCATGGGGAGGAGCCCGGGGCGAGCATTGCGCGTGCGCTAGCACGACAGCTGCAAGAGCTCTCACGGACACCCCTCGACCACCGCACCGAGCAGCCCCGGCTCACGCTGGCCGTGGCGGCTGATGTATCCAAGCCGCCGCCTGCTAATGCCAATGGCGGTGGCTCAGACCTGCACCTGGCGCTGTCAGCGGATGCCACGGAGGGAGTGGCCACTTATAACGAGCTATTATTCTTGCCCGCCACTATCCGGCGCCTGCTTGGCCACTGGGACGTCATCACCCAGGCGCTGGCTCGCTCACCCAGCTGTCCTATCGCCCAGTTGCCCCTCTTGACGCCGGGCGAGATCGATCAGCTCCTGGTGGCCTGGCGGCCGGCGCCCCGGCGCTATGCCGAGCGGCCACTCTTCCACGAGATTAGCCGCCACGCAGAGACGCGGCCCGACGCCATAGCCGTGAGCTTTCGCAACCTAACCTTGCGCTATGGCGAGCTCGAGGCCAAATCCAACCGTCTAGCCCACGCCTTGCGCCGGCGTGGCGTCGAGCCAGGATCCGCCGTCGCCGTCTGTATCGAGCCCGCCCTGGACATCGCCGTCTGCCTGCTGGGCATCTTCAAAGCGGGCGGGGCCTTCGTTCCTCTTGACCCCAGCTATCCCCGCGAACGGCAGGCCGCCATTCTCGAGGACGTGCAAGCCCGCGTGCTGCTCACCCAATCCCACTTACGCCCGCGTTTGCCCCCCGGAGCGACGACGGTGCTAGCCATCGACGGTCATTCCTCCCCCGCCTTGCGCGACGAGCCGACTTACTTGCCCGACGTCTTCATAGGCTGCGACAGTGCCGCATTCATCGTGTACACCTCGGGCACTACGGGTAAGCCCAAGGGAGTCATTACGACGCACGGCAACCTCGTCAACGCCATTTCCGTGGCCAAGGAGCGTTACCAATTCGGCCCCACCGACGTTCAACCGGCGATGGCGCGTTTCAGCTTCAGCATAACCATGTTCGAGCTGCTGTCTCCGCTGGTCGCCGGCGGGCGCCTTATCGTGCTCGAGCGGGACCATGTGCTGGACTTCCGGCGCTTGCTCGCCACCCTGGAAGAGAGCACCGTCCTGCACGCATCGCCGAGTCTGCTGCGCAGGCTCATCGCCTATATCCGCGAGCAGGGCTGCGATGTGGCGCGCTTGGATGGCCTGCGCCACGTCTCCTCCGGCGGCGACATGGTTGCGGCCGATTTGCTCGAGGCCATGAAGCTGACCTTTCGCCGAGCCGAGTTGTTCGTCATCTACGGCTGCAGCGAGGTGGCATGCATGGCCTGCACCTACGAGGTCCCCCACCAGCGTGGCGCGGCTCGGGGCCGGATTGGCCGTCCCTTCCCCAACGTGGCCATCAGGATCTGCCAGGCCAACGGCGACCTGACGCCCATCGGTATTCCCGGCGAGATTTACGTGGGCGGCGCGGGCGTGGGCACCGGCTATCTGCACCTGCCCGACCTCACCCGGGCGCGATTTCTGTCCATCGACGGAGAACGCTACTACCGCACCGGCGACATCGGGCGCTACGATGCCGACGGCGAAGTGGAGATGCTGGGCCGCAGCGATTTTCAGATCAAGCTGCGCGGAATTCGCATCG
This sequence comes from uncultured delta proteobacterium, assembly GCA_963849735.1. GTDB lineage: Bacteria > Myxococcota_A > Polyangia > Fen-1088 > Fen-1088 > Fen-1118. The sequence continues at coordinate 42,873 of CAWKJE010000042.1, read as the reverse complement.
AGCTCGGCGAAATCGAAGCCAACCTGCGCAAGCTCCCGGGAGTGCGCGAGGCAGTGGTGATGGCGCGCGAGCTCCACGGTGAAATGGCCTTGGTCGCCTACGTGGTGCTCGAGCCGCGCGCACCGCCCAGCGTGGCCGAGCTGCGCCGCTCGCTGCAAAGCCAGCTCCCCGACTACATGATGCCCGCCGCCTTCGTGGTGCTCGAGGCGCTGCCGGTCAACCTGAACCAGAAAGTCGACCGGCGCGCGCTCCCTCCCCCGGACGAAAACGCACTGGCCCGCGAGCGCACTCTGGTCAAGGCCAGGGACGTCTGCGAAGAGAAATTGCTCGCCATCTGGAGGACACTGCTCCATAGCGAGGCCATCGGAGTGGAGGACAGCTTCTTCGCGGTGGGCGGGAGCTCGCTTCTGGCCGTGAGCCTGATGGTGGCAATCGAAGAACAATTCGGCAAAGCCCTGCCCTTGTCCACGCTACTGACTGAGCCGACGGTGGCCGGGCTGGCCCGCGTGCTGCGCGCCCAACCCGAACAGGAGCGCCCCACCGTGGTGCTGCTGCGGGCCGGGGGCACGAGGGCCCCCGTGTTCTTCGTCCATGACGGTGAAGGCGAGATTCTGCCCTACCGCACTTTGGCCCGCAAGCTCGGCCCGGACCATCCCGTCTACGGCATACAGCCCAAAAGTCGCTCCGCTTATCCCATGCTCCATTCCCGGCTTGCCGATATCGTGGACGATTACACGCAAGAGATTATGCGCATCGCCCCGACCGGACCATATCTCTTGAGCGGCCTGTGCATCGGCGGCTTCATAGCGTTCGCCATCGCAAGCCGCCTGCGCGACATGGGCCGGACGGTTGCCATGGTGGCGCTCATTGACGTCGCCCACGTGCGGGCAAGGCCGCGCGGCCTGACGGCGCAGCGCCTCCGTCGTTACTCGACCGCATTCAAAAATGAGCAGGGAGCCAGCCCGGCGGATAGGCTCGCCGCGCTGGTGCGCCTGACCTCGCACAAAGTCGCCAACCTGGTCCGCTACGAGGCCAGCTCGCGCTACCAGCACCTGCACAACCACGTCAGGATGCGCTTGTTTCGCGTGTTCCTCGACCGGGGGTGGCGATTGCCCGCCTTCTTGGCCAACATTCCCGTTGACGTGGTACTGCGTTTTGCCGAAAAGGAATATGTCGAGCCCGAGCCCTACCCGGGGGAAGTGCTCCTCTTCCGGGCCACGCGCAAGAGCGACGCCTTGGCCGGCACTTTGATCGATGACACCCCCTACGTCGATCTGTTCCAGGACCGCCACCTGGGTTGGGAGGGCAAGACCACTCGAGGATTCATCCCCATCGACATCCCGGCCGGGCACTCCAGCATGCTGCAGGAACCACACGTGGGCCGCATCGCCGAGGCCATGCAGGCATACATCGACGCCGCGATTGTGCCACAGGGCCTCTGAGCCACTACCATGCGAAAGCTTCGCTGCATTACCCGCGACGCTCTATTCAGCATCCGCGTCATGAGGCTTCAGGTCTGTAGCCTGTGGCCTGCAGGCCGCAGCCGTCTTCACGCAGCCGTCTTCGGTTGCGAGCGAAGCCCGCGCCGCGGATGGCGCCGCCCACGTCAATGAAATGTCCTCCGCCAAGGGGCGAGTACTGAGAAAAGGACCCTGGCAGGGTCCTTTGGATCCCCCGCGAGAGAGCGCAGTCGGGCAAAGCCCGCCTGCGCTCACGCGACTACTGAGAAAAGGACCCTGGCAGGGTCCTTTGGATCCCCCGCGAGAGAGCGCAGTCGGGCAAAGCCCGCCTGCGCTCACGCGACTACTGAGAAAAGGACCCTGGCAGGGTCCTTGGGACCCCCCGCGAGAGAGCGCAGTCGGGCAAAGCCCGCCTGCGCTCACGCGACTACTGAGAAAAGGACCCTGGCAGGGTCCTTTGGATCCCCCGCGAGAGAGCGCAGTCGGGCAAAGCCCGCCTGCGCTCCCCGTCCGCATGCATTTATTGTGTGCAATTTCAATATCGGCCTATATAATGAGCGTCCATGTCTGCTATCTCGTCAGAAATCGAAGCCATTGTCCGTGAATTTACCGCCCGCGTGCTGGCCGCAGCCAAAGCGCAGGCCAGCGAGCGCGTCCTTTCCGCCGTCTCGGCGGCACTGGGAGAACAAGGCGCTTTCGCGAGCGTCCCCCCGGCCAGAATCGAGAAGGCCGAGCGGATCGAAAAGCTGCCCCAGGCTGAACCGGGAAAACGCAAGCTCAGGCTCAGCCCTAAAGGCCTGGCGGCGCGCAAGCTGCAGGGACAGTACCTGGGATTACTGCGCGGTCTCGCTGCCGGCCCGCGGGCCAGAGTGAAAAAGGTTGCGCGCGAACAGGGCGTAGCGGAAGCGCTGAAATTTGCCGCTTCGCTGAAGTGAAGTGACGTCGTCCTGACCCGAGGCCGGGGCCGGGACTGCCGGGCCAAATGAGTCGTTGCCTTTGCGCCTGCTCATAGCAATCCCCCTCCCTTGACGCGGAGGTACCTGTCGATCAGGGCTGGCGTGAGCCGGCGCCCCGCCACGTGCAGGACGAGCGCACCGGCCTCGCGCAAGCTCTGCACCAGACGTTCCCGCTGGCCAATCACTTCCGCGGCTGCGGCCATCTGGTAAAGCCGGCCATCGCCCGCGTGATGGCCGGCTGCGGGGTGTGGCTCCGCCATCTCATCGATGGCCTCGTTGCGGAACAAAATGCACAAGCTCAGGTGGCGCTTCCCCAAAGCCCGGACGGTCCGCACCACCGCTTGGGCGGCGACTTCGTCGCTCACGTCAGTGAACAGAGCTACCAGCGAGCGTTTGCGCAGGCGAGACGATAGGTAACAGCTAGCCGCTTCGAAATCGGTTTCCACCACTTGGGCGTGAAGGTCGTACGAAGCGGCCACGACCTGCCGGGCCGCCCGACGTCCCCCCCGGGGAGGTAGAAAAGCCCGCACCTGCGAGTCGAAGGCCAAGAGCCCCACCTGATCCCCCGCTCGGGTCGCCACGTGGGTGAGCATAAGCACGGCGTTGAGGGCATGGTCGAGCTGGGAGAGGCCGTCGCTTTCGGCCTGCGCCGTCATCAAGCGCCCACAGTCGAGCATGCACAAAACCGCCTGGTTGCGCTCCTGCTGATATTGACGGACGATGAGCGTCTGCTTCCGAGCGGTGGCCTTCCAATCGATGGCTCGGTATTCGTCGTCGGGCCGATATTCGCGCAAGGCCTCGAATTCGCTTTTGCCGCGCTGCGCTTGCGCGGTACGCAGCCTCCGGTCGCCCAGGCCGTGCCGGCACAGCGTTTCGTACCGGCGCACCGCGCGCAGATCGGGATACACGCGTACCGGGTCGTGCGCGGGGATGCGCAGCTGCCGCACCAGCAGTCCGAGTGGCGTGGGCCAGCGCAGATAATGATCGCCGAGGTAATAGAGCCCGCGCCCCGTCGGGCGCACGTGGTAGACAGCTTCGGCGCGTCCATGCGGGGCAAGCGACAGGGTCAAGGGCAAGCCCTCGGTGCCAAGCCCGCCACAGTCCTGGGTCAAGCGCAGCACGAGCGACCGGTGAGCCAATGAAGCAACGCGCATTTTGACCGGATTCGCGCGCCCCACCGAGAAGAGACGCGGCAGCTGTCGCTCGACCTCGACAAGAGCGCTCCGTCCCAGCCAGGCATCGGCTAGCACCAGCAGCATGAGCACGGCGTCGACCGCCAATGCTGGCCACACCAGCGAGCTCTCCACTGCCGCCGCAGCACCAAGCACCAGGGGCACCAGCGAGCAGAGCGCGAGTCGCGCGGCAGGGATGAACGTCATCGCGCTCAGAGAGCGACCGTTTCCGGCACCCTGACTTGGCTCAGGATCTCGGCGACACAATCGTCGGTCGACACCCCTTCAATCTCGGCGTCAGGCTCGAGACCGACTCGGTGGCTCAACACCGCGGGCGCCAAGGCCTTGACGTCGTCGGGAATGGCGAAGGCACGACCACGGCTGGCGGCCCGCACCTGGGCTCCTTGTAAGAGGGCGATCGAAGCCCGCGGCGAAGCTCCGTAATAGAGCGAGCGATGAGCCCTTGTCCGACACACGATATCGGCGATATAGCCGACGATGCTCTCCTCCACCCGCACAGCGCGCGCAAACGCTTGCATGTCGAGCAGGGCAGTGGGGCTGACAATGCACTGCAGCTTAAGACGCGCCAAGGCCTGGACGTCGAAGCCGGCCAAGTGACTGCGCAGGATGGCGGTCTCCATCGCGTACGAGGGGGGACGCACACTGAGCTTGAACATGAAGCGGTCGAGCTGGGCCTCGGGCAACGGATAGGTCCCCTGCGCTTCGATGGGATTCTGGGTGGCCATGACCAGAAACGGTGCGGGCAAGGGCCGCGCCACGCCGTCTACGGTAACTTGGCCCTCCTGCATGGCCTCGAGCAGAGCCGACTGTGTCTTGGCGGGGGCGCGGTTGATCTCGTCGGCCAAGAGCAGTTGCGTGAACACCGGACCCTCAATGAACTTGAAGGTGGCCTGGGCCTGGCTCCACACGTTGCCGCCCACCACGTCGGACGGCATGAGATCGGGCGTGAATTGGATGCGGCGGTATTGGCAGGACAGAACCTGGCCCAGCAACCTTACCAGCAACGTCTTACCCAGTCCCGGCGCCCCTTCGAGCAAGACGTGCCCGCGCGCCAGCAAGGCAATGAGCGCGTGCTCGACCAGCTCACTCTGTCCGAGCAAAGCCCGCTCGACTTCGCTGCGAATTCCGTCAAAGGTAGCTTGAAAAACGCTTGGGTCCACCGGGTCCTCCTGTCTCAGCGAAGAGCTCGTGCAAACGAGCGGCGGTTGCGAGATCCTGCGCGCTGGCCTTGCGCGATCCGCGCGCCCGGGCAGCCTTGACGGCGAGGAAAAGCTGCATCACCTCGTCGGCCTCCCGGCCGGTTCGTCTCGCCACGGCTCTGGCCAACCCCGCCAGGCTGCCGTCGCCCTGGCGATCGCAGCGTTCGCGCATGCGCTCGATAGCATAGTCGCCCCAAGCCGCGAGGGCATAGCTCGCGGCCTGGGCCCGCTCATAGCACAACCCCAGGGCACGCACATGCTCGGCAAACTCCCGGCGCCGTGGCGCAGCCGACAGCACCGGGCGGCCGAAGCGCGCCCCCTTGCCTACGAAGAACAACGCCAGAAAAAGGGCGAGCTGGAGCAGCGCCGGAGCGAGGCGACCGCGCCTGACCGACTCAACCGGATTGGCCGCGACTAGCCCGGTCGTGTCCCCCGCAAGCTCTATGCGCATGCCCCCGGGAGCGAGCAAATTGGCCAGAGCAGCACCGTTGTCCGCTACCAGCAAGCTAGCGTTGCAAAGGAGGAAGTCGTCGGCCAGGACCAGGACGCGATGACCGCTGCCTTCGGGGTGGCCCGCGAGGCTTGCGCGGTTCTGTGCCCCCCTCCCCGAGAAGTTGCGGACAACCGCGTATGCTCGTGCTGTCCGCGTCAGCAACACCTCGCCCACCCGAGCTTCGACGTAGTCCCCACCCGGCACGCCCAATTCGAGACCTCGCCACTCCTCTCCCGCCGCACTAGTAGCCACCAGTTTATCCCCAGCGCCCGCCGCCCCCTGGATAGGCTGCGCCCCGACCCATGCGGGGAGATCCCTGACGCCGGCCAGAACCAGAGCGTGACCGTCCTCGCCCACCCAGCGCTCGACCGCCTTCCATTCGGCGGGGCCGAGCTGGGCGCCGGGCAGCACCACCAGCTGGCGCGCCTCGCTCTCGCCAATCTGGTCGAGTGGCAGCAGACGCTCGTGCAGCTCGAAGCCCCGCTGGGCCAAATAGTCCATGACCGCCACTCGCCCGGAGGGCGAGTGGTCCCAATCCGCGCGCGACTGGCAGCCGCCGCCCCCCACGAGCGTACAGCCCGCCAACAGCGATATGACGACAGTCTCGCGGTTAGTCATGGTCCTTCGCCTACACGGTCGACAATTGTCATTACCCGTGCCAACACTCGCTCGCACCGCTCCGGCGCGGGCTGAGCCTGACCGGAGAATTGGCTTGCCTCGACATCGCTCACCAGCTCGGCCACCGACGCGGCGAGGACAGGCCGCCTCTTGGCGATGGCGCGCAAGTAGTCACCGTTGGTCTGGTCAGGAGTTATGCTCAGCACGCCCGCGACTTCCAGCCGCCCTAGCAGAGCAGCATACGCGTGGCTAATGGCAGCGCGCAGATCGCCCGCCCGTTCCGCTTGCCGCGAACGCGCGAGCAGGAGCGCCACCTCGGCGCTCTTCGAGCGCGCGTGGGGCACCCCGGCCGGGTCGGCTGTCGAGCGCACGATCGCTGTCCGACGCGGGGAGCGGTAGTTGTGCACTTGCCGAACCAGCGCCAAGCCCAGCAGCGCCATCCCGAGCACCACCAGCCCCAGGAGCGCTACTCGCCCCGTGGCTCCTAGCGCGGGCCATCTGATGGTAAAGGATTCGTTCCCCTCGAATTGCCGGGCCGAAGCTGCCTTGCCACATAGCTCACGCAGGGCGGGACAGACCTGGTCGCCATCGGCGGCCAGGCCGCACCATTCCTTCTCGGCCGGGGTCAGAGGATAGTCAGGCTCGTGGCAGAAGCGAAATTCCTTCCTGGCAAAGATAGCCCGGACGAGTGGGCGGGAGGAGCTTGGGGAGAGCAACGGGGCCGCGAAAGCGTCATTGCCCGGGGCCCCCGCGGTGAGCCCGAACCCCAGCATAAAGGCGATGGCCACGCCCAACCGAGCGACAACCCTGCTCACGCGATCCTCGTGTCCTTGCGCGCCTGGGCGAGCGCCATGAAACGCAGCTGTATGTCCCAACCTTCCTTACGCGTACGTAGATCTACGTAGCCGAGAAAGCTGGCGCTGGCCACTAGCGGCGCCGAGAGCAGCACCCCTAGCACGGCAAAGCCCGATCCCCCCGAGGTCCACAGCGAGCCCAGAGGACGGCCCATCTCGAACACCAGATTCACTACGGCGTCGCCCGCGACATCGGCGGCCGCGGCCAAGAAAACCGGCGCAAATACGCAGGCCAAGGCCAGCGCGAAACCCGGCCAGCTGCGCCAGCGAACCAGGCTCCTGCTGCGTGACAGAGCCGCCATCGGCGATCCCGACTCGAGCAGCACGGCTTCGCCCACGAAGAGCAGGCGGGCCGCCACGACCGGCAAGGGCAGCACGGCCAAGGCCGACAGCAAGAGCAGCAGCGCCTGCAGAGCCCGAGCCATGAGGTAGCGAGGCAGCTGGCGCAGAAAGCGTGCCGCCACTCCCCCCGGGGATACCTCCGCCGGAGGCCGGAAGAGCAACTCGCCCGCGGCCTGGGTGAAGAGACCCTTGCTGAGGCTGGTATAGGTGGCGACGAGGAGCCACACGACCGGCCACGCCCAGCCCAGCCCGCGGGCCAGGACAGCTAGCGCGCCGCCGAGCGCCGAGGTGACCAGGGCGAGCGGGAGCATCACCCGACGATTGACCGCACAAAATGGCGCGGCCAAGTCCAGAATGTCGGATAGCGAGCGGGGTCGTAGCACCACCCGGGCCTCGAGCAGGTTCACGTCTCGTCCCCACGCCCGCCCTGGCGTCCAACACGCGCCTCACCCTGGCGTCCGGCGAACAGCAGGTAGCCCACCACCAGGGCATAGAGCAGCGGCGCCACGCCCAGCTTCACTGCCGGCGGGATGGGCGCCGGCGACCAGTAGCCTTCGACGGCGGCAGCCAAGAGCAACAGCAGGGCCGCGCCCATGATCATGCGGAACAGATCGCCCGCGCGCGCGCGTAATGACGCCCACCGGGTAAGCGATCCCGCGTCGACCAGGGCGTAGCCCATGACCAAGCCCGCCGCGCCTGAGATCACGATGGCAGTCAGCTCGAAGGCGCCGTGGCTCACCATGAAAGTCAGGAGGTTGCGCCCGTGACCGGCGGCGGTAACCAACCCCGCCACTGCCCCGATGAGGAGCCCGTTATAGGCCAGGAAGAAGACGCTGCCCAAGCCGAACAGGATCCCAGTGGCGAAGCAGCGAAACGCGATGCCGACGTTGTTGTAGACATAAAAGGCCGCCATCGTGCTTTCCGCCCCCGGGTCCCGTCGCTCCGTGGTCGTGGTCGTGGTCGTGGCCGAGCCCGTGCCCAGGCTCCGCTCCGTGCCCGTCCTCGCGGTCCGGTAGCTCTCCTCCATCTGCTCGACCATGGCTTGCGACATGAGCCCAATAGCGAAGCCGCGTGATCGCGAGGCGCCGACAAAGCCCAGTATGCCAGGCAACACGAAGAGCGTGGCCGCGATCGCGACAAAGCGAGCGTGTCGCCGGACGGCGCACGGGAACCCTACCGCGACTAGCCGTCCGATACCGGACAGCCGATAAGGCGGGACACTATACAAGGCGGCAGCGCCACGCGTGGCAAGAGCATCCAGCGACTCGACGAGGTCGGCCGAGTAGCCGGCCGCCCGCGCGCGCATGAGGTCGGCGCAGATCCCGCGGTAAAGACTCGCCGCCCGCGCAATCTCCGCCGGCGCCAGCTGGTACATGACCGGCCTGCGGGCGAGCAGGGTGTCGAGCTCGTCCCAGGCCGGCTTGCGCGCGGCCACTAAGTCGTTTTGCGACCGCATCACGAGCGTGCCCTCTCCCAGCGAGGCCGGGCCACGTCCTCGCCGAAGCGAGCCGGGCTCCGGCTCGACGTGAGATGGACCAGGGCCAGGAAGCGAACCGGGTCGTCGGGCTCGGGCCCGGGCTTGCCCGAACGGGGCGCGGCCAGGCAAGGCGCCAGCATATCGGCAAGCTCCCTCCGTCGCGCCGGCGACAGGTCACGCCGTCCGAGCAAGAGCTCGATGGCATTGCGCTCGGCCACGCTGGGCGAAAGGGCATGGGCCAGCTGCCCTAGCTCCGCCGCGGTGGGCTGCGGATCGATGGCCACGACCGGCACCGCCTTCGCGGCATCTTCACTGACCACCATGGTACCAGCGGCCCGGTCGCCCAGCCGAGCAAAGCGAACGTTCCAGCTCATGACCACGAGACCGAGCAGATAGCCGACAGGGAGGAAGTCGGCCGCGCGCAACAAATTGCGCAATACAGCATCAGCAAAAGACAACGGATACCCGTCCTCCCTGACCACCCGCAACCTGAGCAGACGCTTGCCCGGCGTGCGCCCATTGCCCACCGTCTCGAACAGGACGAAGTAACCCCACTCGACCACAAAGAGCGCGAGCAGCGTAACGCCGCTCGCCAGCCGGCGTGGCCAGTGCAAGCTGGACCCGGTGGCCAGCACGCTGACCATTTCGAACAGCACCAGCGCGGCAAGCCGCAGCAACAGATCGATGAGGTAGGCCCACCCTCGCCGCGTCGGGCCGGCGACATGGAAGCAGAGACCCAGGTGCTCGGGGGTTTCCACTTCGACGGTATTGTCGAGCTGCACGATGAGGCGGCCTTCTGCGCGAAGCGCATGATCGGAGCACGACCCCATGGCCTCGTCAAGCCAAGGGCAGCGGCCACGGCCGCCAGGGCCACCGCTGGCCACCGCCAGGGCCACCGCCCGTAACCGAAAACAGCGCTCTTGGGCGCGACTATTGGCGCATCCATGCATCTAATTGACGCACGGTCTAGTGACCAGGGACCGGGATCTGCCATGACCACACCTATGCTTGCGACTTCGCCTGTCTATGCCGGAAACGCCGAGTTCATCGAGGACCTCTACGAGCGCTTCCTCACCCAACCCGGATCGGTATCCGAGGAGTGGCATCAGCTCTTTGCCAGCTTCAAGGGCGCGGACTCGCCCATGCGCGCCGTGATCGCGGAGCAAATCCGTCAGCTTTTTGCCGAGCGCGAACAGCGCCAGGTCAGCGGCAGGCAGCCGCAACGCGACGGTCAGACGCCGGTGGCCAAGCAAATAGCAGTCATGCGGCTCATCCAGGCCCACCGTGGCCTGGGCCATTTTCGCGCCGCGGTAGACCCCATCCGTCTGCGCGCCCAGCCCAACATTCCCGATCTCGAGCCATCCTTCCATGGCCTGACCGAGGCCGATTTCCACACCGTCTTTCACACCGGCAGCCTGGGCGGCCGCTCGGAGATGGCCCTGCACGAGATCGTGGACATGGTGCGCCAGACATACACCGGCGCGATTGGCACGGAGTTCCTGCACATTTCCGAGGTCGAACAGAAGCGCTGGCTGCAGACCAGACTGGAAGCCACGCAGGGGCGCCCCAGCTTCTCCCCCGCCGAGCGTTTCCAGTTCTTGGCGCGACTGGTGGCGGCCGAGGGTCTCGAACACTACCTGCACACCGCCTACGCCGGCCAGAAGCGCTTCTCCCTCGAGGGCGGCGAAACCACCATCACTGCGCTCGATACCATAGTCCAGTCCGCCGGGGCGCACGGCGTACAGGAAATGGTAATTGGCATGGCCCACCGCGGGCGACTCAACGTACTGGTCAATATCATGGGCAAGTCGCCCAAGGAGCTGTTCCAGGAATTCGAGGGTCTGCACAACTGGAAGGGCATCTCCGGCGACGTGAAGTACCATCAAGGCACCTCGACCGACATAGCCACCCGGGGCGGCACCGTGCACGTGGCGCTGGGCTATAATCCGTCGCATCTCGAGATCACCGATCCGGTCACCGAGGGCTCGGTGCGCGCGCGCCAGGACAAGCGCAATGACCTTGAGCGGCGCAAGGTCATGGCAGTACTCCTCCACGGCGACGCTTCCTTCGCCGGACAAGGCGTGGTCTACGAGACCCTAAACCTGTCGCAGACGCGCGGCTACACGACGGGCGGCACCATCCACATCGTGGTCAACAACCGCATCGGCTTCACCACCAGCCATCCCCTCGACACCCGCTCTACCCTCTACTGCACCGACGTGGGCAAGGTAGTGCAAGCGCCCATTTTCCACGTCAACGGCGAGGATCCGGAAGCGGTCGCCTACGTCGCCGGCCTGGCCGTCGACTTCCGCATGACCTTCAAGAAGGACGTCATCATCGACCTGGTCTGTTACCGGCGCTACGGCCACAACGAAGCCGACGAGCCAGCGGCCACCCAGCCCATGATGTACAAGAAGATCCGCGCGCAGGCTACCGTCGCGCACAGCTATGCCGAGGCTCTCGAGCGCGCCGGGGTGGTGAGGCCCGGAGAAGCGGCGGCGCTGGCCGCCGAATACCGCACCGCTCTCAAGGAGGGCCACCAGGTCGCGCCCAGCATCGTGTGCCCGCTCGTGGATCGTAAGCCACACATCTTCGAGCAGATTCGCAAGAACCCCTGGACCACTCCCGCCAACACCGCCGTGTCCATGGCCGACCTCAAACGACTGGGCGCGCGACTCGCCACCTTGCCCGAGGACTTCGAGCTCCACCCGCGCGTGGCGAAAATCGTCGAGGACCGCCGCATGATGGCGGTAGGGGCGATGCCAGTCGATTGGGGATTCGCCGAGACCATGGCCTACGCCACCTTGGTCGAGGAAGGGCATCCGGTCCGTCTCTCGGGCCAGGACACCGGCCGCGGCACCTTCTTCCACCGTCAGGCCGTCCTGCTCAACCAGCGCAACGGCGACGAGCACATCCCCCTCCAGCACGTGGCCGAGAACCAGGCGCGCTTCACCGTCATCAACTCCATCCTTTCCGAGGAGGCCGCCCTGGGCTTCGAGTACGGGTTCTCCGCCGCCAGTCCCGACACCCTAGTGATATGGGAGGCTCAATTCGGCGACTTTGCCAACGGCGCGCAGGTGGTGATCGATCAATTCATCGTCTCGGCCGAACAGAAGTGGAACCTGCTGTGCGGGCTGGTGCTCATGCTACCCCACGGCTACGAAGGCCAGGGCCCCGAGCACACCTCCGCGCGCATCGAGCGCTTCCTGCAGCTGGCGGCCCAGGACAACATCCAGATCTGCTACCCGAGCACACCGGCCCAGATGTTCCACCTCCTACGCCGGCAGGTGCTGCGCCCCTACCGCAAGCCGCTGATCATTTTCAGCCCCAAGAGCACCCTGCGCCGCAAGCTATCCTTTTCCCCGCTCACTGAGCTGGCGCAAGGCGGCTTCCAGGAAGTCATCGCCGAGACCGCCGGCGCCGAAGAGCGCGCGCCCGACGCCGCTATCGACCGCCTGGTCCTGTGCTGCGGCAAGGTCTACTTCGACGTCTGGGAGGCCCGCCACGAGCGGCCGGGCAGCGCCGTCGCGCTGGCGCGCATCGAGCAGCTCTATCCCTACCCCGACAAGGCCATAGCCGCCGAGCTCGCGCGCTACCCCCGCCTGGACACCGTGGTGTGGACGCAAGAGGAGCCGCAGAACCAGGGCGCCTGGTATTTCATGCGCGATCGGCTGCAAACGGCGCTAAGACCGGGACAGACGCTGGTCTATGCCGGGCGGCCGGACATGGCCGCTCCTTCGGGCGGGGATTACCACCGACACCTCGAGCGGCAGAAACTGCTAGTCGAGGCGGCGCTCGCTCTGCCCGAACACCATCAACCCGCAGCGGTGGCATAGAGACGAGGGCGGTTTTCGCGCGCCGGGCGGAGCCGGCGTGGCGGAAGACCGACCAGACTCGGAGGTCATGCACAATGTCGATCGAGATCAAGGTCAATGAGCTGCCAGAATCGGTGGCTGCCGGAACGTTGGCGGTGTGGCACAAGCGCCCGGGTGACGTCGTGAAGGCCGAGGAGACCCTGGCCGAAATCGAGACCGACAAGGTGGTGCTGGAGATTGCGGCGCCTGGGCCTGGGATCTTGCGCGAGCAACTGCGCCAACAAGGCGAAACCGTAAAGCGCGGTGACGTGATCGCTACCCTCGAGCCAGCCGGGGACAGCGCTAGCCAGTCCGCGAGCCCGCCCCGGGCGGCAGTCAAGGCACCGTCCCAAACGTCGGCCGGTTCCCCAACCGCCCCGGCCGCCGCCCCGCGGCCCGGACCCGCGCCGCCCGCCGCCCCCGCCGCGACCCGAGGGCGTGCGCCCGCGCCCGCCGCCCCGCCGGTTGCGCGGGCGCCGGAACCGCCCACCGCGCCTGCAGCTGCCGTCACCTTGGGCTCCGCCCCGCCCCCTTCTCCCGGACCGGCGCCCGCACCGGCCGTGACCCCTACCCCGATCCCCGACAGCTACGAGGGACTTTCGCCGTCGGTCCGGCGCCTGCTGCAAGAGCACAAGCTCCTGCCTGGCGAGATCTTCGCCACCGGTCCGCGCGGACGCATCACCAAGGAGGACGTCATCCGTCACCTCGAGAACTCACCCCAGCTCGCCGCCAACATCGGAGAGACGCCGATCGAGGTCGAGCTGACCCCCCCGGCCACGCCGGCGGGCGAGGCCGACCTCACCCTCGCTCGCCCAACCACGCGGGTAAAGATGACTCGTCTGCGCGCCCGCATCGCCGAGCGCATGCTCGAGGCCCAGCGCAACGCCGCCATCCTCACCACCTTCGCCGAGATCAACATGCAAACCCTGATGGACCTGCGCCGCAAGCATCAGGAGGCATTTCAGACCCGGCACGGCGTCAAGCTGGGGATAATGAGCTTCTTCGTACGCGCTGCCATCGAGTCGCTCAAGCGCTATCCCATCGCCAACGCGTCACTCGACGGCGACGAGATCGTCTATCATGGCTATTATGACATCGGGGTCGCGGTCAGCACGACGCGCGGGCTGGTAGTCCCGGTACTGCGCGACGCCGACCATATGGGACTGGGGGAGATCGAGCGAGAAGTCGCGGGCTTTGCCAGCCGGGGTGAGGCGGGCAAGCTCGCCATCCACGAGATCACGGGAGGTACCTTCACCATTTCCAACGGCGGAGTCTTCGGCTCGATGCTCTCCACCCCCATCTTGAATCCTCCTCAAAGTGCCATTTTGGGTCTGCATCGGATCGAACCACGCCCGGTGGTCGACGGCGACCGAGTAGTGGTGAGGCCCATGATGTATGTGGCCCTTTCGTACGACCACCGCATTCTAGATGGACGCGAGGCGGTGTTGTTCTTGGTCGGGATCAAGAACATGATTGAAGATCCCTTGCGTTTTGTCCTGGAGGTATGAGCGTGCGCGCGTTCGATCTGATCGTGCTCGGCGCGGGTCCGGGCGGCTACATAACCGCTATCCGCGCCGCCCAGCTGGGCATGAGCGTGGCATCCGTCGACAACAACCTGGACGCAGCCGGCAAGCCGACACTGGGAGGCACCTGTCTCAACGTCGGCTGCATTCCCTCCAAAGCCCTGCTCGAATCTTCGGAGCATTTTGCGCGCTGCCGTCACGGGCTCTCCGAGCACGGCATAGGCACAGGCACGGTAGCCATGAATGTGCCGGCCATGATCGCGCGCAAGAACAAGATCGTGCGCGGCTTGGCGGCGGGCGTGGCCACCCTGTTCGCGCAGAACAAAGTGGTGGCCATCAGCGGCACCGGCCGCTTGCTTGGCGGCACGCGCGTCGAGATCACCCCCTCGGCGGGCGGCCAGCCGGAAACTCTCGAGTCCAAGAACATCGTCATCGCCACCGGCTCGTCACCCCGCGATATCGACGCCCTACCCGTCGACGGCAGGACCATCGTCGATTCGGCCGGGGCGCTCGACTTCGACGCCGTGCCGGAAAAGCTGGGCATAGTCGGCGCGGGGGTGATAGGGCTCGAGCTGGGCTCGGTGTGGCGCCGGCTAGGCAGCAAAGTGGTCTTGCTCGAGGCCATGGACACCTTCTTGGCCGGGGCCGACGATCAGATCGCCCTGGCGGCGTTACGGGAAATGACCAGGCAAGGGCTCGACATCCGCCTGGGCGCGCGAGTCACGGGCAGCAAACCTGGCCGTGACGGGATCGAGGTCAGCTACGAGAACGGCACCGGCCGGCAGACGCTGGAGGTGGCGAAACTGGTGATAGCGGTTGGCCGCAAGCCCAACACCAGCGCCCTGGGGGTGAACGAGGTGGGACTCTTGCTCGACGAGCGTGGCTGCGTCCACGTCGACGACTATTGCCGGACCAACCTGCCGCATATTTATGCTATCGGCGATGTGGTGCGCGGCCCCATGCTCGCCCACAAGGCGTCCGAAGAGGGCATCATGGTGGTGGAAAGAATAGCGGGCCAGGAAACGCGGGTAAACTACGACACCATCCCTTGGGTGATCTACACCTCGCCCGAAATCGCCTGGGTCGGTAAGAGCGAGCGCCAGCTACGCGCGCAGGCGCGTGACTACAAGGTCGGGGTCTTCCCGGTCTCGGGCAACGGTCGGGCCTGGGCCATGGGCGCCTCGGTGGGGCTCACCAAGATCCTGGCCGATAAGCGCAGTGACCGCATCCTGGGCATACACATGATGGCCCCCATGGCCTCGGAGGTGATCGCCGAGGCGGTGTTGGCCATGGAGCTGGGAGCGAGCGCCGAGGACCTGCAAAGGACCATCCACGCCCACCCCTCGCTGGCCGAGACAGTGCACGAGGCCGCCCTGGCCGCCGACGGGCGTCCCCTCAACTTCTACCCTTGAGCCGCCTCAGCGCGGCGGCGGCATCACGATGCGCAGATGCACCGGGGCTCGGCCGACACCGATCATGTCCAGCTGGCGCGCGGCCGCTTCGGACAGATCGATTATCTTGCCCCCCCGAGCGCAGCGATCGTTGATGCGTACCACGACGCGTTGGCCACCGTCGGCGCGAACGACGCGCACCCGGGTGCCGAAGGGGATCTCGGGATGAGCAGCGGTGAAACGACTCGGGTCATAGCGCTCGCCGCTGGCCGTGAGGTGCCCGGCCAGGCGGCGGGAATAGTAGGTGGCCACCCCGTCTTCGCTCGCGCCCAGTCGTCCGGCCCGCAGATCGGAGCTGGCGCAGCCGAGTTGGGGCGAGCCCAGCAGGGCAAGGCCGAGCCCGAGCAGCACGAGCGGCACCGGCGCGCGAGCGCGCGCACCTTGGGTCGACGAGATGGCCCCTGCCGCCATGGCTCCATTGTTGACACGGTTGCTTTTGCCGGGGCAAGCGCTCAGAATCGCCAGCCTGGAAGCCATGTGTCGTTCAGCGCTTTGTCCGCGCCGGTGCTGGAGAGCACTACCCCTGGGCGGTGCGATGCTGGTGGCGGCTCTGGTCGCGAGCTCGCCCGCGCTAGCGGGACGCACCGCCTGCGCTCCGGCTACCAGGCCCGCCGGACCCGCCGGCGCGCTTTTCCGGGTGGAGGTCGACAAGTCGCACGCCCTGACCGATCACCGGATGGGCATCAAGATGTCGCGCCCTCCTGGCGCCGTGCGTCTCACAGTCTTGACCGAGGAAGGTCAGATCATCGCCGATGTCGAGCGTGACTTCACCGGCCGCTCGGCCGGGGAAGAGCTGATCATGGCCTGGGACCAGGATAAGGATCGTCCCATCGGGGAAATTCACCTGCGCATGGAAGACCGCAACGGGCACTACATCGAGCAGCAATACTCGGCTTGGTACGTCCCCATTCCGCACGAAGACGTCAATTTCCGTACCGACTCTGCCCAGATCGACCCCTCCGAGGTGGCCAAGCTCGATACCGCATTCGCCAAGGTGCAGGAGGTGTTGGCCAAGGACAAGGCACGCGAGCACAAGAGCTTGACGCTCTACATCGCCGGCCACACCGACACGGTGGGCAGCACGAGCCACAACCTCAAGCTGTCCCAAGCGCGCGCCCAGTCCTTGGCACGCTGGTTCAGGCAGAAAGGGGTGCTGATACCTATTGCCTTCGAGGGTTTTGGGGAAAGCGCTCTCCTGGTGGCGACGCCCGACCAGACCGACGAGCCCCGCAACCGCCGCGCCGACTACATCCTGTCCGACGACCCGCCCCAGCTCAAGAGCGAGGGCTTTAGGCCGTCCTGGAAGCGGGTGAACTAGCCGCCCGAGGCCCCAATTTTCGCCACCGGTGGCGGGCCAGGTGCCGCTACTTGCCGTAGCCGGCGGCGACGATGTTGGCCTGGAGAGCGGCGTCGGTCGTGCTCGAGTTGAAGCTGGCGGTCATGGCGCCCTCGAAGAAGTTGCCCGATGCGCCGGCGGCGCCGTCACCGCCCATGCCCAGGACGATGCCACCCCCCTTATTGAGGGTGGAGTAGCCATTGGGACGTGCTCCGTTCCACATCGTGGTGAGAGTGCCCGACCGAGCATCGCCGCCCTCGAGCACGAAAGGACCGCCGGTCTGACCATTCTGATTGTTCTTCAAGATGGCCGTGACGAAGGGATAGGCCAGCGATGTGCTATTCGGGTTCTCCCAGTTTCCAGACGCGCCGTTCCAGGTATATATTCCGGCTTCCAGATCCGCCCCCACCCAGGGGCCGGAGCCGGCGCCGAAGCCCCAGTACTTGTTAGAGGAGAACTCGACCGCGTCCATGTTGCCGCTGGCCGTGTTGGTGGTCGAGGCATTCCCGTAGTCGAAGCAGCAGCCCGAATTGGAGGCGGTGCCATCGAGCACGGCATACACGCTCTCGGGCTGGTCACCGGTGGCCGTCTTCTTGGTCGTGTCACAACGATAGCCGGTTTGGTTGGGGATGCCGTTCCCGCAGGGCAGGATGTGTACACCGTAAGCGGGATGACCGCTAATCGAGATCTTGGCCAGGTCCGCGTAGGCCTCGATATCGGGTTGCCCGGTCTTGCTACTGTTCCCGGGGCAGCCGGAGCAGGTCGAGCACATCTGGGCCGCGGTCAGATCGTTGCCATTGCCGGTCTGGTCATAGATGGTCGAGATAGTGCAGGCCTTGGAGGTGGTACCGCAGAACGCGTCCTGGGCGGCAGCATCGGCGATACCGGTGCCTGCGAGCAAGGAGATGTCCTGGGTGGTACCATCCGACGCTCGCCTGACCTGATAGAGCGGCTTGCTATAGCTCCCGAACAGAGCTCTCACCGTGCTGTGCGCTGCCACACACGGCGTGTTGGCGGCGGCGAGAATGTCGCAGGGGCCAGTGCTGTTGCCCGCCCCGCCGTCCAGCGCGCTACTCCCCCCGGAGCCGGTGCCCCCGCCCGCCGAGCTGGCCCCGCCCGCCCCCGGCGCCCCGCCGGAGCCGGCGCCCCCGCTGGCCCCGCTCCCGCCCTCGCTGGCCCCGCTCCCGCCCCCGCTGGCCCCGCTCCCGCCCTCGCCGGAACCGGGCATCCCGCCGGCGCCTCCCGAGCCGCCGCCGCTTTGCTTGGTGAAGGCTATGGTACCCGTCAATATCGGCGACGTGCTCTGCGGGGTCATGCTCAGGGTCGCGCCCGCAACGCAGTACGAATAGCTCAGATCGGTCGAGCTGGTCGTCCCCGCGAGAGTGAGGGTCTGATTGGCGGTGGTGTAGCTGCCGGTCGCAGAAACGTCGCCGGAGACTATCCCCACTCCACCTGGCTGCTGCACAGTGCCCGCGCACGAGCAGCCACCGCCTTGCGCCGCCGTGCAACTGGCGCTATGGAACCCGAGGTTCTGCACGATGTTGCCCGCCTGATCGCAACCGACGGGCGTCGATGAAATCACCAGACACGACGCCGCCAGAGTGAACTGCTCGGTACCCGAGATGACCGTGTGATCGCTGTAGCTGCCGTCGGAATTGACAGTTAGCGTCCCCGTCACCGCGAGCGAGCCGGTGACCGGCGCCGACGAGCAACTCAAATTGACGGCAGAGGGGTCCAGTGTGCCTGACACCGTCAGACAAGAAGACTCAACGCTCCAAGCGCCCACCAAGCTTCCGTTGCCACATGACGCTACGCTGGTGCACGCCCCCACGGCGCCACCCGTCTGACTGGCGCTCGAGCTCCCGCCGCTCCCCGACACACCCCCGCCCCCCTTCGCCCCACCGGTCGCGCTAGCGCCGCCCATCGTGCTAGCGCCGCCCGCATTGGAACCGCCGCTCCCGCCCCCTGACCCGCTGCCACCCCCGCACTCGGCCAGAGGCAAGCCCGCGGTGAGGATGGTGATTAGCCACGCCGCCGTCTTTAGCGGTCGCGGGATAGCTGTCCTGTCACTATGCATGGTGCTGCTCCGATGGGTTCAGGTGCTCGGCGCAAGCTCCGCCGCAAAGAACTACACTAGCTTGCGGGGAGTAGACGGTGCCTGATGGGACTATCGGGTCAGAAATCGCAATGCGAGAACGCCCGTAACCGACAACCGAAATACCCGCACCGCTCAGGCCAGGCGGGCCTCGCGCAGCCGGCGCTGCAGCTCGCCCGCATCACGAGCACTGCCCACCGCGGTTTCGAGGGCGATGTGACCACCTCGCACCAGATCGAACAGCGAGGCTTCGAAGGTGATCATGCCATCGTCGCGGCCGGTCTGGATCTGCGTGGTGAGCTGGTGGCTCTTGCCTTCGCGGATCAGCGCGGCCACGGCATAGTTCACGGCCAAGAGCTCGACCGCGGGAAAACGCGTGGCCGGAGCGATGCCGGGCAAAAGCTGCTGGGTGAGCACCGCCCGCAGCGAGCCCGCCACCTGCTGGCGAATTTGCGCCTGCTGGTGCTCGGGGAAGATGTCGACGATGCGATCGATGGCCATGGCAGCGCTTCCGCTATGCAAAGTCGATAGCACCAGATGTCCGGTCTCCGCCGCCGTCAGCGCCAGCGCCGCAGTCTCGCGGTCGCGCATCTCGCCGACGAGAATGATGTCCGGGCATTCCCGCAGAGCAGCGCGCAGGCCGGCAGCGAAGCTCTCCACGTGGGTGCCGACCTCGCGCTGGTGAATGAGGCAGCGGCGGGGCTGGTACACCAGCTCGATGGGGTCCTCCAGGGTGATGACATGCCCCGACCGCGAGCGATTCACCCGTTCGAGCAACGCAGCCAGCGTGGTCGACTTGCCCGAACCGACCGGCCCCACCACCAAGACCATACCACCGCTGGCGTTGGCCAAGCGGCCCAGGCTCTCCGGTAGGTTCAGGTCGGCCAGGGAAGGCGCGCGCCGGTTGATCGGGCGCAAGGCCACGGCCAAGCCGTGGCTCTGGGTGAACACGTTCACGCGAAAGCGTTGCGCTCCCTCGTCGTCCACCTCAGGCGCCACCCAGGGGGCGTCCACGCTGCCCGCGCTCTCCAGCGTCTTCCGGCGCTTCTCGTCGAGCAGGGTGTCCACGAAGGCCCTGATCTCCATCTCGGAGATGGCGGTGGCCGACACGGCGGCAAACCCGGCCGCGGAGCGGATCCACAGCGGCTGCCCGGCCGACAGCACCAAATCCGAGACATCCGGGCTGGCGGCGCGGGCGATGGTCGCGGCCAAGCGGCGCGCGAGAGCCTCCCTGGCCGGGTCGGGCGGCGGCGCCGCCGCCGAGGCCGGTGTCACCGGCGCCGCGATCGCGGCGAGAGCGGGAGCGGGCGTAGCCCTGACGGCCTCGGGCGCTGGCGGGCTCGGCGGCGCGGAGTTGGGCCTGCGCGCGGCCGGGGCGGGCCTTGCCAAGACCGGAGCACCCCGCCGCAGCTTGAGCGACAAATTGTCACCGCTCTTGCGCGCCTCGACCAAGAAAGGGGCACCCTCTCCCGCGCGATAAACCGTGTCGCAGACGCCTGATTTGTTGAGAGCGTCCCGCTCCGGCTGGGTCAGCACCTCGGACACGAAAGTGTCGAGAGTGAGAGCACTTATGGGCGGCATGGTGAGCCCGCGCCCATTCCCGCCGATCAGCGCGGGCGCCTCGCGCACCCGCAACACCACCCCCGTCGCTTGCTGCGCGTCGATGAGGGACAGGAGAGAATCAATGGCCGCCATGGCTCACCCTGGGGCAAGAGACGGGCCAGGTACAGCGGGTAGCAGGGACTGGAGACATCTGCGTTGACAAGCTCGCTCATCCGAAGTGGGTGTATTGCTCTACACTGGCAAGGCCTGCCTGGCCAGCGCGCCTCATAGCACCGCACACCGGCATCGATCCGGTGTCGCGACAGGAATTTACCGCGATTTTCGCTCGCTGGCTCCTTCCTTTCCTATATCTTCCCAGCGGGGCTAGCAAGAGCACCTGGGACGGCAGCAGCCCAACGCAGCAGGAGCCAGCTCGGGGTCGTAGCCGCTGGCTCACCACCGCTCTCGTTGGCCCCCCTGATTGACGCCATCCTAGGCCTTGGCTCCATCCTAGCCGCCAAGGCATATATTTGGTCTTCGAGCACGGGTCACCTCGCTGGACGCCGCTGCCTGGAAACGCTAGACCGAGCCCTGACGCCCATGATCGATCCTGCGGCCTCGCCCGATGCGCTCACCCTCGCGGACAGCGCGGCCGCCACCCTGAACGCAGCTCTGGCCCAGGCGGCCTCGCTGCACTTACCAGGCAGAAGAGCGCTTCACCGGCGACGGCTCGCGCGCGCAATCGAGCTCGCGCATCGCGCCCTCGCCACACCCGAAACCGATAGCGTAGAGGTGAGAAGCCATGCCCGCTACACCCTGCTCGCGGCCAATACCGCACTCGCCCAGGACGCACGTCACGGAGCGGGTCAGCTTTCCCTCGGTGCTCAGCGCGCCCCGACGCGCGCCGACTGCGACGACGGCTGGCAGCGCGTCGAGGAGATCGTGGCCGGCGCAGAATCCGCAGCCGCGGTCGCGCAGCGCGTGGCCGCAGATCTCGCCAGCGAGTCGGGATGGAAAGCGGCTCGCGTTGCCCAAGCTGCGGCGCGAGACGCCCGCCGCATCGTCGCCCAGCGCAACCACGCCTACACATTCCACGCCGACCCAGGGTTCTCGTTTGGAGAGGGCTGGTACCTTGCAGCGGCGGCCATTGTCGCCGGAGTTGCGATCCAGATTCGAGCCTGGCCGGCCCCAGACGGCGCAGGCCGAGCATTTCTTGCGCAACGCCGGCTTGGGACCCCAGCTGCGCCCGTACCGCTCCCGCCCGCGCGCCAACAAGCACCTGCCCGAGATCGTCGCGAGCGCTTTCCGCGCCGATCCATTCGGCGCACAGCGCAGGCTGCGCGCCGCGCTGCTCGGCGGCGGGCCCGTCCTTCCGGGCGTCCGCACCTGGGTGGACACGCGACTGGCGGGCGCCCCCCCGGAGGGCAAAGTCCTCCTTTGGATCCGCCACGGCAGACACCAGCCCGCGCGCAACACCAACCACTCCGAGCTCGGCGACCTGGTTCGGCTGGTGCTCTCCACCGGATTGGTGCCCATCCTGGTAGGGGACGCCATCCCGCGCGAAGCAGCCACGGTCGGAACCGTCGACATGACACTCTTCTGGAGGGAGCCCGTCTTCCAGGGCATCGATATGCGGCGCGCTCAGCTTCACTGCTTCGAGCACCTCAAAACCGCCCACCGCCTGGTCGGCCAGCTGGGAGTCACCACCGCGGGCATGGATGGCCCTGCCCTGATGGGCCTGGCGACGATGTACCTTACCGATCTGCCCAATCCCCGACTGGGCACTTGGGTGGGCGCCGTCCCAGGCTACCAGGAGGTCGTACGCCGGGAGGGGTACCTCGATCGCGTCGGCCAAGAGCTAGGGCACTGGGCCGCGAGAGCGGTGCTTCGCCGATAAGTCGTCCGGGTGTGGCAGAATTCATCCCAGCCTGGCCGCGCTCAGGGCATGGAGCTTCTCGCCGTGCCTGCGCAGGAAGTCCTGGCGCTCGAGCGACAGCGTGACATCGTCGTTTTCGTCAATGTACGCCCGCGCGATGGGGCTGTCGTCGCGCTGGTAGCCTAGCTTCTCGAACAAGCGCAGCGACCCGCGGTTGGCCGGAACAATCGAGACGTATATGCGATCGAGGCCGAGCTCGCCGAACGCCAGAGCGTGGAGCATCAGTGCGAAGCGGGTGCCGAACCCGCGCCCCTGGAGGTCGCGCACACCGATGAGAATCGCAAATTCAGCGGTGTGCGCTTCGGGTGCGACATGGCGCAGATCCGCGTCGCCCACCAGGCTTCCGCCGGCGTAGAGGAGGAAGTTGCGCCCGCCTTCTTCCCACACGCTGTCGTAGTGGGCGCGGACCTCATCGGAGGCCATCGCCTCCTCGTTCGACATCATCGCGCGGTTATGGTCGTCGTTGTACCAGGCCGACAGATACGCCGCGACCACCTCGACTTCGGCCCGAGTCGGTTCGCGCGCCTCGAGCTGGCCCTCGGGCGTGCTCCAGGTAATCGACCAGCGTTCCGGCGCGCACATGGGCTGATGCTAGCGCAGGCCGCCAGGCATGCGCAACGACGGACGCCGCATGTATCATGGTCGCCATGGCATACCCAAACCGGGGCTGGTCAACCATAGAGGCCGAGGCACGGCACGCTTTTGCTGGCGACGGACGGTTCCCTCTCCCGGCCTACTCGGAGCTGATGCCACCGCCTTGGGTGGGCATCAAACCCTACCAACCCCACCGGCGCAGTGCTGCGGCGACCGCAATGGCCGGGGCCGAGGACACCCTCGACATCACGGAGTACGAGCAGGCCCAGGAGCTCGGACCGGGCCTGGCCCAGGTGGCCGGGCGCGTGCTGGCCGAGCTGCGCAAGCTGCAAACAGCGAGCGGGCATGGCTTGCCGCGATCGATGCTCGAAGGAAACCCGGCCTGGACGGCCGAGCTGGCCGAGGCGGCGGCCAAGGGGCGTCTCGGCGAGCGCGACATCGCCATCGCCCTGCCCCTGGCCCTGTCGCGCACCCAGGACGACAAAGGCAACGTGCGGTGGACCCTGTTCGGGGCCAGCCACGACGGCGCGGCGGCAGCGTTCTGGCGTAGTTTCCACGACGACGACGGCCGGCGCTGGCTACGCGTGCTGGCCTTCCTGTGCGGCGGGGCGGCGAGCTCCCTGGGCGCTGTCCGCGTGCTGGCCACTGCCGAGGAGGTTCCGGGCTTTCTGCGCTCGCAGCTGCTCGATGAGAGCGCACCCGCGCTGGCCGGAATCGGCACCGTGCTAACCTTCCGGCCGTGGTCAGCTCTGCCGCCGTCGGTTAGGCAAGCCTACCTCGCCGGTGACCTGCGCATCCTGCCCACTCCGTCGAGCCTGGTGTTTCACGAGCACCCCCACTTCCGCAAGCTTGCCGCCAGCCTGCCGCGCGCCATCCAGCTCTCCCTCCTCCACCTCTTCCCCCACGTCGAGGGCGGCTACGCCCTGCGCATTCCCCAGTCGGGCTGGCTCGACGAAATGCACGCAGCGCCGCACGAGGCTGGCACCCATGGCGAGCGCGTGGTGCATCGGATCGCGCGCCCTCACCGCTGGCAGCGCAGCTCGCGCGATCAACAGCACGAAGCAGACGACGCCTTCTCGGATCCTATCAGCATCGCGCTCTTCTCAGCCAATCCAGACCACCTGGGCCTGTACGGCAAGCCCATGGCCCGCAACGCGCAGATCTGGCGTTCGAGCTACCAACTGTTGCTCGACGGGCCACGGGCCAGCAGTCTCGAGATCGACAACGCCGCGCGCGTCGTCGACCAGGGAGGCCGCTTCGGCTTCCGCCTCTTCTTCCCGCCCATGCGTGCCGGCCGCCGCGAGCTCTATTGGCACCTCCCGCTAGTCGCGCGCCTGCCAGCCGGGACAGACGAGCCTCAGATCATGACCTGCGCTGCTCCGCTCGGCTATGTCAGTGCGGAGCCGCTGCCTGAAGACAGTCACCTGGAACCGATACGCCTGGTGCCGCGCCTCTTGCAGCGACCCGGGCATCACGAGGCCGCGACTCTGTTCCGGCGCGAACAGGGCCACCAGCGCCACGAGACCTGCAACAATATGCGAAGGCTCCTGGAATTCCGCGCCTACCTCGGCGCGCGTCTCGACCCAGAGCTCGCTCGGGCGTTGTTGCGTGCAGCCCATGACGTGGACCTGGACGGATGGCAAACGCGGCTGCCCCAGATAGCCAGCGAAGCAACCGGGGGCGAGCGCGCCGCAGCCTTGGTAAACGAGCTCATCGGGCCGGAGGTTGCGGCCGGGGCTCCGCTCACCCTAGAGATGAGCGCTACGCGCGCCTTCGAGGAGCAGATCTGGCGCACCATCGCCGAGCTGTCGACCGGAGATCTGCCCATGCGCGACAGCGCCGACACCGTGGTCACGAATCGGGGAAGGACGGGCGGGCCGGCCGCACGCGCGGCCTCACTGCGGCTGGGGGCCCACCGCGATCTCGAGCGGGCCGGCGATCGCCTGCACGAGCGCCACCGCGCGCTCATCGACAGGCACGGGTTGACCGGCCGCGCCCAGATCGTGGACCACACCTTTCGCTGGCATACCGAGCTCGCGATGTCATGGTCGGATGCCTGGGTAAAGAACCAGCTACGCCAGGCAAACGAGCGCAATGTCGTGGTCATGATCCCCGGCCGTGAGCGCGGCGAGGTCGTGATCATGGCCGATCACTACGACACTGCGTACATGGAGGACGTGTACGAGAAGGAGCGAGGTGGCGACGGCCTGCGTGCCGCGGCCGCCGGCGCCGACGACAACGCCTCCGCAACCTCGGCGTTGCTGGCCGCGGCGGATATCCTCTTGCCGCTGGCGCACGCAGGGCAGCTGCGACGCGACGTCTGGCTGGTGCATCTCACCGGCGAAGAGTTTCCCGCCGACTGCCTTGGCGCACGGGCGCTGGCACGTGCCCTCGTCGAACGCAACCTTCGCCTCGCCGCCGAGGATGGCAGCCTGATCGACGTTTCACGGGTGCGCGCCGCCGGGATCTTCGTGCTCGATATGATTGGGCACAACAATGGCCGAGACCGTGACGTATTCCAGATCGCGTGTGGCGAGGGCGCGGCCTCGGCCCGCCTGGCCCGCGCGGCGCACATGGCAAACCGGCGATGGAACGAGGTCGCAGCCCAGCGCAACCGGCGGCCGGAGCGGGCCGGCTTGCCCCGTGCCGAACGCCGGGAAGACGGGCGGGTGCCACCGCCCTTCGCCCACCTGCCTTTGCGCGGCGAGATCCGCGCCGAGTGGGAGCCCCGCTCGGCCCTCTACAACACCGACGGACAGATCTTTTCCGACGTGGGCGTGCCGGTGGTCCTGTTCATGGAGAACTACGACATCAACCGCTCCGGCTACCACGACACGCACGACACCATGGCAAACATCGATCTGGACTACACTGCCGCCCTCACCGCCATCGCCATCGAGGCCGTGGCCATGGCAGCGAATATGGAGGAGTAGGGCCGGGCAGGACCAGCCGATTTTTGCAGCACACCGGCATGCCATACGTCAGGGCATGCCGAAGAACCAGCGACAGAGCATCCCCATGGTGAAGCTGGCACCGTTTGCCAACGCCGACCAGGCCAGGGCGCGCCGGCGCCGGAACAGGAAGGCAAAGTAGGCGGCCTCGACCAGCAAAGCAAAGCGACGCCTCCGGTGGCGAGTCGCAGGTGTGGTGCCGCACCAAGAGTGCGAGCGCGCCGCCGGTCCCGGGCTCGATCACGGACCAGCTCTACGGATCAGGCGCTCCCGATTTATCTGGCATCTCACCGCCGGTTGAACCAACCTGCGCGCCTTACTCTCCCCCGGCCTCTGGCAACACAGGCGGGTGTAGTGTGCTGGCGGGAGGAACGCCATCGCCTGGACTGGTCTGGCTGCTGGCCGGGCTGGCCGCCGTGATTTTCGTTCTCGCGCGCGATAGATTACGCCGTCGGCGCTGACTGATGGCTCGCCCGACCGCAAACCGCCCGGGACAGGCGCTAGCTTTCCATGAGATAAGGGAAAGACTCCCCATATCCACCATGGCTCACTCTGCCAGTGCTCTCGGTTGCCGCTACCTCTTCGGCCCGGTCTCTTCCCGCCGGCTCGGTCGTTCCCTGGGCGTGGACCTTCTGCCCTATAAGACCTGTTCCCTCGATTGCGTCTACTGCGAATGCGGCGCCACTACCGACCTCACTACCCGGATCGCCCGCCACGTCCCCACGGCCGACGTGCTGGCCGAGCTCGATGACTTCCTCGACCGCGAGCCCGCGCTCGACTTCATCACCTTTGCCGGCTCGGGAGAGCCCACCCTGCACGCCGATCTGGGTGAGCTGATAGCCCACCTCAAGCGCAGACATGCCCGCTACAAGGTGGCCGTGCTGAGCAACGGCACCCTGTTCGGGCAGGCGGAGACGCGGGCTGCCGTCCGGCAGGCCGACCTCCTGATTCCCTCCCTCGACGGTGCCACGACCGCGTCGTTCCAAAAGATTGACCGGCCCGCCCCAAGCATCGACGTCGCCGCCGTCATCGACGGGCTGGTGGCCCTGCGTCAGGAATACACTGGTACTCTCGTGCTCGAGGTCTTCGTCGTGCCGGGGGTCAACGACTGCGAGCAAGAAGTCAGCGCCCTGCGCGCGGCCGCCTTGCGCATCAAGCCCGAAGCGGTTCAGCTAAACCGCCTCGACCGCCCAGGGATCTTCCCCTGGGTAAGGCAGGCGTCCGATGAGCTGCTGGCTCGCATCCAAGCCCAGCTCCAGCCGCTCGCCGTCTTCGCGGTAAAGCGCCGGTCGTCGAGTAAAGACCGACGGGTTGACGACGAACAGGCGCGCACTGCCATCCTGGCGCGCCTGGCCGACCGTGCGTTCGACACCACCACCCTGGCCTTCCTGCTCGGCCTTCCAGAAGGCCTGGTGGCCGAGCACGTGAGTCAGCTCCTGGCCGAAGGACGGCTAGCCCGCATCCCACCTGACGAAAGCGCCACCGCTGGCCTACCTCACCGCCTGCTGGTGCGCGCGGTGCCGGAGGTAGCCCAGATGGGAGGGCGCTGAGTTGTGGCGGGGGTGGTAACGGCAAGACAGTTAACGCCGAGTCTGCTTGCCCGCTCCAGGCGATGAAGTGCCTCTGGCAAAGCGAAGACTCTCGTCCAGCACGATGAGCCAACTCGCCGGCCCCGGCGCGGCTCTGTTATGCTCTCGAGCATCTCCCATGGCTTCGCACCGATACCGACAGTGAGGGACACCGGCCGCTATCTCGCGTGCTTCGTGCTGGCCCTTGTTCTGCACGGCGGGATCGCCCTGTGGCTGGCCTTTGCCCTCCCTCCCGTCTCGCGTACCGCGAGCGTGGTCCAACTCGATGTCCGCGAGGCGCCGCCCCCCAAGTCGACGCTCGGCTCGCCAGAACCACCCAAGCCCATCAGCTCGCCCAAGACCAGGATCGTCAGGCGGCATAGCTATTCCCCGGCGCCGCAACCCACCCAGACTCCCGAGCCGTCTAGCCCTCCGCCCAAGCTCTTCGGCATCCAGCCTAGCGCAGCCACGCCCGAGAGCAATGTTGCCGCTCCGATCGGCGACACCGCCCTGGCCGATCCGAAGGCACGTCGGGCAGCCACCCGCCCGAGCGATGACGGTGTTCCAGGCGGACTTGGCGACGGCAAGGACATGCCTGTCATCGGGCCCCGCTATGACGCCGCCTATTTGCACAACGCCCCGCCGCGCTATCCTCCGCTGGCCCGTCGGCTGAGGCTGCAAGGTACCACCACGATTCGGGTGCTCGTGAGCGTGGATGGGAGCCCCAAGAGCGTCAAACTGGAAAGAAGCTCCGGCGTCCAGATCCTGGACCAAGCTGCTCTCGAAGCGGTTAGGCACTGGACCTTCGTTCCAGCACGCCAGGGGAACCAGCCGCTTGCGGCGGAAGTTAATGTGCCTCTGCATTTCCGGCTGGAAGGAGTCGCCGCGGAGTAGGGCTGGGTCGGCCGGCGTCCGAGGCTCAGAACGACGGTTCCCTTCATTCCGTTGGCCCCATACACGATTGGCCCCTTCCGCCAACTCGCCCCGCCGGCGCCGGCCGGCGAGACAGGGCCAAACGCGAGCCCGGCGAAGACCGAAAAGTGGTAGTACCATTTTTATAATCGTGTTATTCCGACGCGTAGCAAATCAAGAGAGCCCCACGATGAAGAGAACAACCACGCCTTGCGCTCCTGGCGGCAATCGTGCCCGGCGGTGCATCACACCGACACTCTCGCTAGCCGCCGGTCTCACGCTACTACCCACGACGGCCCGGGCGGGCGGCGTACAAACGCTCCAACCCGTAGAGGTCACCGACTCCGTCGACAATCTGGTCGGCAGCGCGGATTCTTCCACGGAGGGGACGCTCACGCAGAAGGACATAGAGGCCAGGCCCCTCATGCGCACCGGGGAGCTGCTCGAGGGCATCCCTGGCTTCAACATCACCCAGCACAGCGGCGAGGGCAAGGCCAACCAGTACTACCTGCGTGGCTTCAATCTCGATCACGGCACCGACTTCGCGATTACCGTCGATGACATGCCGGTCAACATGCCGACGCACGCCCATGGTCAAGGCTATTGCGATCTCAACCTCCTCATCCCCGAGCTCTTGAGCGGCCTCCAGTATCGCAAGGGACCCTATTATGCCGACGAGGGCGACTTCTCCGCGGTCGGGGCCGCCCACCTGGACTACCAACACGAGCTCGACCGCCCACTTGCCATGATGACCATCGGCAACGACGGTTACGAGCGAGGATTGGCCGCCGCGTCCGTGAATCTGCTGAGGGGGAAGCTCCTAGTCGGCGTCGAGGCGCTGCACGACAACGGCCCGTGGGTCAATCCAGACAACTACGAGAAGCTCAATGCCATGTTGCGCTACACGAACACGTTCGGACGCAATACTGTCACCGTCGACCTGATGGCATACGACGGGAAATGGAACGCCACGAATCAGACAGCGGATCGCGCCATCGACGAGGGGCTGGTCTCCCGTTTTGGAACCCTCGACCCGTCGGATCAGGGAAAGTCCTACCGCTACAGCCTATCCGCCCAGTGGCAGCACACCGAAGAAAAGTCGCTGACGAAGCTCAGCGCTTACGGCATCGGGTACGGGATGGACCTCTATAACGACTTCACGTACTTCCTCGAAAACCCGAGCTACGGCGATCAGTTCCACCAAAAGGATCGTCGCATCATCGTCGGATTGAGGGCAAGCCAGACGTGGTTCGACAAGTTTCTCGGGCGCGACATGGACAACACCATCGGCCTCCAGGTCCGCAATGACTTCATCATGCCCGTCGCGCTCTACGCGACGGACCAGACCGCCTACCAGGATACCGCGGTCCAAGACAACGTCACCCAGCTCAACGCGGCTCCCTACTTTCAGAATCGCGTCCAGTGGACGGACTGGTTCCGCACCGTTGCAGGCTTGCGCTGGGACTACTTCAACTTTGGCGTCCGCGCCAACATACCCCAGAACTCCGGTAATTTGAGTGCTGACATCGGGAGCCCGAAGCTGAGCATGATCTTCGGTCCATGGGCCAAGACGGAGCTCTTTCTCAATGGCGGCTACGGATTCCATAGCAATGATGCGCGGGTCGCCACCGAAAAGGTCGACCCTCAGTACAACCTGGCGCAGACGCCGCTTCCCGCGCTTGAACGCGCGATCGGCACCGAAGTCGGCACCCGCACGGCCATCATTCCTCACCTGCAGAACGAGCTCACCCTCTGGTACCTGCACCTTGCCTCCGAGCAGATCTTCGACGGCGACCATGGCGTGACGACACCGAGCTACCCAAGCCACCGCTACGGGGTCGAATCGGCCAATTACTACACGCCGTACAAGTGGCTGACCGTCGACGCCGACATCGCCTACTCGGTCCCGGTGTTCGAAGACGATCCGGTTGGCAACCGCATCCCCGGCTCGCCTACCTGGGTGGTCTCCGCCGGTGCGGCTGTGGACGACATCCGCGGCTTTTTCGCGTCGGCGCGCCTGCATTACTTCGGCGCTCGCCCATTGATCGACAACGACGCCGTCGAGTCGACTCCCAACACGGTAGTAGATGCCCGCGTTGGCTACAAGCTCCGCGGCAGGCATTGCAAAGGCTGGCGCGTCTGGATCGACTGCTTCAACCTAGCCAACGCCAAGGTGAGCGACATTGAGTACTATTACACGTCCCGCCTCCCCGGGGAGCCCCCTGCCGGTGTGAACGACATACACACCCACCCGGAGAACTCATTTCTCATTCGCGCAAACCTCACGGCGGTATTCTGATGGACCACCACGGATTGATTCGCGCCCGCGCCTGCCTCTTCGCTGCCGGGATCTTGCTCGTTGGATGCCAGAACAAGAACACCATCGCGAGGCCCTCCGGCACTGGAGCCGGCACGGTCTTGACGTGGACCAGCGGGACCGCCCCGGTCAGCCAGACTTCGGGAGCGGCCATCGAGCTCAACAATGTCACCTTCGGCGGCAATGGCGCCGAAGGGGGCGAGGGCGGTCTGTTTGTCGCCGTGGGCGAGGCAGGGACCATCCTGACCTCCCCCGACGGGGTAACGTGGACGAGCCAGAATTCCAACACGCCCCTCAACCTCTACGGGGTGACTTTTGCCAGCAACCAGTTCATCGCGGTCGGGGGCAACTCCCTCGCAGGGGCTGGCGTCATTCTATCCGGTAGCCCCGACGGCACGAGCTGGACCGTGGAGGACGCGTCAAGCGCCCTTGCCACAAACTTGACCGGCGTCACCTACGCCAACGGTCAGCTCGTCGCCGTCGGGAACAATCTGATCGTCGTTTCAAAGGACGGGAGCAACTGGAGCTCGCTGCCGCCGGCACCGAGTGGAATCACCGGCCCGACGGTCGCCCTCTACAATGTCACCTACGGCAACAACCTCTTCGTAACCGTGGGAGCCTACAACCAGTCGACCCCAAGCCAAGAGATCGTATACGACGGGCTCATCGCCACTTCCTCCGATGCCACAAGCTGGTCCATATTGCCCTATACGTCAAATTACCTGTCTGGCGTCACATATGGGGCAGGGCAGTTCGTGGCGGTTGGGCGCGAAGGGTCGATCCTGACCTCGAGTGACGGCACGACCTGGACACCTCAGTCCGCCCCTGGGCTGAATATAAGCCGGACCCCCTACTTGATTAGCGTGCTGTATGCCGAGCGTCAGTTCGTGGCCACTGGCAACTACGTCGGGATCAATCCGAGCACCGGGTTTCTCGTGACTTCGCCTGATGGCGTAACGTGGACGGTGCTGCCCACCACCGGTGCCAACCTCTATGGTATCGCCTACGGTCTGGTGGCCGGGGTCGGAACCTACGTAGCGGTGGGCGGGCAGTAGGGGAGGATAGCCGGGGCGCTATTTTCCGTAGCCCGCAGCGACGATATTCGCTTGCACGAGGTCGTCGGTGGCATCCGGTGGATTGCCGCTGGTAATCGCCCCCTCGAAGAAAGTCCCGACGCCATTGTTGCTGCCGTCGCCACCTGTTCCCAGGATGATGGCACCTTGCTTCTTCTGCGGACTGTAGCCGGGCGGACGGTCTCCGCTCCACTTGACCTGCAGGGTACCGGACTCGGCATTGCCGGCCTTGAGGCCAAACGAGTTCCCAGAGGGGCCCTTGAGCACGTTGGTCACGTAGGCCCACCCGGTGATGGAAGTGTTGCTCGCGACCGCCGACGTTTCGCTGCCGAGGGACCCGGCGTACATACCGTTTTCGAGATCAGCCAAGAGCCAAGGGCCGTTGCCGGCGCCATGCGAGCCATATTGGGTGGAATTCCCGAAGTAGAGGCACTCCATCGTGGCGTTGCCGTCATCTTTGCCGTCCGATTCTGCATTGCCGTAGTCAAAGCAGCACCATTGGCTGTAGCGCGTTCCGTCCACCACCATGTACATGGACTCTGGATCGTCGCCTGTCGCGAGCCCCTTGGCGGCGTTGTTGCGGTAAGCGACGTTGGTTGACGAGCCGGATACGTAGATGCCATGGGCGGTATGGCCACTCACCGTAACGGCTCCGTCGGTGGCCTTTGCTTCGTTGCCGCCGTTGGGCAGCCACAACGCTGCCGGCGATTTGACCAGATCATTATGTTGCGGGGATTGGTCATAGATGATGGAGATCGTGCACGCTGTGCCGCTACAGAACGTGTCCTGCACGGAGATGTCGACGAAGCCGCCCGGGGAAAGGACGGGGATGTCCTTTGTCGTACCGCCCGCGTTCTTCACCTGGTAGAGGTTGCCGCTGTAGGATCCGTAGAGCGCGCGGACCGTGCTGTGCGCTGCCACGCAAGGTGTGTTGGCGTCTTGATAGATGTCGCATGGTCCCCCGCCGCCGCTCGTCGAGCCACCGGTGCCAGGGGCTCCGCCCGAGCCAGGACTTGTACCGCCTGCCGTGCCGCCCGAGCTTGGAGCGCCCCCGGTCGCGCTACCGGTCGAGCTACCGCCAGAGCTGCCGCTCGTTTGGCCGCCCGAGCCACCACCCGTCGTGCCGCTCGTCTGCCCACCCGAGCCACCGCCCGGCGTGCCAGTCGACTGCCCACCCGAGCCACCGCCCGGCGCGCCGCCCGCCTTGCCCGTCGAGCCGCCACTTGAACCGAAAGCGGTACCACCAGCGCCCAATCCTCCGGAGCCGGAGGCTCCGCCCGAGCTTCCGCTGCCGCCACTCCCGGCTCCGCCCGCACTTTGGCCGCTGCCTCCCGACGCTGGCGAGTCGCTCATACTGGTACCTCCTCCCGCGGGCGAGGTTCCGTTGGTCCGACTGGGCGGACCGCAACCCAGAATGGCCGACACCGCGATTGCCGATAACGCGAGCTTCGATTTCATACCAACTGCTCCTGTGGGCTGAGCGACTGAAGGCTTGGCAACGCTACGAGTAAGGCCCCACCCGGCGCTCGCGCCACAGCGCGGGGCGCAGGCACGGGGCATGGAGCCTAAGTCATGGCAGGTGTTTCCTAGTCGTATAGCACCCGGATAGCCCGCCCCTCGTGGTGATCGTCCAGTTTGTGCCCCATCGGGCTGCATTTTCCCAAAAAACGCGAACCTACACCCTCCCGTGGCCCGGCCACGCCGCCGACGCAGTCGGGCTGGGCGGTCACCCATATGGCCCGCCGCGCTCTTCGTGCACCACAGCACAAGCTTTGCGGCTGCCCTGCGCTATCGGTCGAGGATCTAATGATCACGAGCAGCGCGCATTTGCCCACGAAGCTTCCACGATGTCGTGGTCAGGAGCAGCGCACCCCACCCCCCTCCACCCCAAGTACGCGAAATCATTGTAGCGGGGCCAAGATTTGAACTTGGGACCTTCGGGTTATGAGCCCGACGAGCTACCAGGCTGCTCCACCCCGCATCACGAGTTGAGAGGCAAGAAGGTGCAGCATTGTGACGGCTCCGTCAAGCTCCATCGAGCATAAATATGCAATCCCACGGCGCTACGAGTCTACGCGCCGCTGCGCCTCATAGCGCGACGCGGAGGCCCACCCCCACGTCAAAAAGCGCGGGGGGCAAGGTGAGAGCTTGCGCCAAGGCGTCGGCGAAGGGAATCCCCGTCGTGCCGGTCGGGCCCAGCAAAGCGTCGCCATCCAGGCCAAGACGAAACTCGCCGTTGCGCTGGCCCCAGTGGACGGCGCCGTAGGCCTCGAAGCGCACGTGGGTGAGGACGATGAGGGAATAGTCTAGGCGTGTCATCCCGGATTTGTCGGACAGGTTGGCGAGGTTAGACAACGTAAAGGTGGTGTTGTCCCAAGAGTACGGTCCGGGCGCCGTGGCATAGAAGGCCAGGTAGTGGCGGCCAAGGTAGAAGAAGGTGGCGGGGTTGTTGAGAGGCGTCGCGTGCGGCAGGAAAAGCACCCCGGGGTACACCTGGGGATTGTTGTACCCGAGAGCGTTGTAGAAATACTCGCCCCCCACCGTGAAGGTGTCGTTCGCAGCGTAGCGGCGGGTATATGACACGCCACCGGTAACCTGCGGCTTCCAGCCGGAGCCGGCGTGCACCGGAAAAAAGGCGTCGACCAGAGTGGGAAAGTCGGTGTTCGGGTCGAGATTCGTCACCGCCGGCGTTAAGTTGTTCGAGTTATAGGTCTGGGTCTGGCCCGCCGCCACCGAGTTGGCGGTGAAGCTCGCCTGTCGGAAGCCCACGAAGCCGACGTCGGCGGCGTTGCGCAAGGCGGCCTCGCCGTAGAAATCGAGGTCCCAGACCCCGAACGAGACATCACTAGCAAACTTGGGTTTGTTCCCGCGCTGGCCAAAAACGCCCAGGCCAGCCTCTAGAGTATCGAACACCACCTCGGCACGCGCCGCCCCGGCCACGTCGCCGACCTCTGCGGTGGCGGTCGGCGCCTCGGGCAAGGCGTAGGCGTAGAAGTTCCAGCCCCGCTCCTCCCAAGGCAGGTTGACCTTGACCATGGTGGTGCCCGTGCGCGAGTCGAAGGGCAACAGGGGATTGCGCGGAAGCATGTGCAGGTAATCGATGGGAGCCCAGAAACGCGCCCCACCCCAGGTCACGTGCTGCTTGCCCGCGGTCACGAAAACCGTGTGCAGGATATCGGTGCTGAGCCACATCTGGTCGAGCAACACCGTCGGACCGCGCGTCGCCTGCCCCAGCGTCGAGCTGAGAAAGTCGTTGTTCTGGGCTGCCACCGAGCTCGCTATGCTCGCCGCCGAAGTGGTGGTCCCGTTGGGCGGCAGGGTGGGATCGTAGTACATGCGACCCAGCACGAAGGCGCGCACCCGATCGTTGGGCCGGGCATCGAGGTAGACGTCGAGCAAGGCGGGCGCCGAAACCGCCCAGTTTTGTAGCGCTTGGCCTTGCTTGCCACTGCTCATCATGCGCCAGTAAAATTGTCCGCCGATCTTCAACGGATCGGAGGGCGCCACCTGGCTCGAGAAGCGCGTGGGCGCGTCGGGACTGCCCAGGTTGAGCGCATCGCGCGCATCGGAGGTGGCGGCGGTCGCCCCGTTCGCCGCGCCCGCCTCCCCCGCGCCGCTGGCCGGCAGCGCACTGGTCCCCCCCGGTCCCCTCGTCGGCGTGCTGGTCCCCGAGCCCGTTGCTGTTGCCGTGGACGTAGACGTAGACGTAGACGTAGACGTAGACGTAGACGTAGACGTCGCAGCACCGCCAGGACGTGCCCCCCCTCCCCCACCGCCAAAAATCTCCTCGTCGCTCGGCCGCTGCGCCCAGGCTGCCCCCGTGGGCCAACCCAGGGCCACGGCCGCCCACACGCCCGCCACTCTCGGCGCCAGCATCTTCATCGACTCTTGCTCTCCAGCCAGGCCTTGGTGAATACATTCGCCTCGAGCGGCTTGGTGTCCACGGTCTTGACCACAATCAAGGTGGAGTTCGCCTTCTCGACCTCGTCGTAGAAGCGCATCTCGCCCGGATACCAGGTGTCGCCCTTCTTCGACTCGCTATAGGTCTTCTTCCACTTGGAATAGAAAGAGGTGCGCAAGAGGCGCCCCGACAGCGCGTACTCTTCGCGCTTCAGGATATTCAAGGTCTCCTTGTCCACCCACAGCTTGATGGTGGGGAACGCCAGATCGATGTCGGGCTTGCCGTGTAAGGTCATCACCCGAGCGGTGTAATTGCCCAGCTTGACCTCGCCGTTGTCCTCCGGATCGTATTCCTCCGCCAAGCGCGATTCATCGAAATCCGACCGACGCGAGTTGGTACCGCCGATGCGCTCGCGCTCGGTCCGACGCTCCCACTTGCCCACCGATGGATCGTAGAACCACAGGTTCTTGTCGAGGCGCAGGTAGCCCTGGCCCTGCGAAGTCTTGGGCTCGGTGAACATGATGATGAACTTCTGGTCGTGACTGCGGCGCAAAACCAAGGCCTCGTAGGCCACATCGACCTTGTTCTTCTCTTTCTGTTCCATGTACACGACCGAACGCCAGTCGCCTTGGTTCTTCTGGCGTTCGTCGACGTCCTTGAGCAGCTGGACCAGCTCGGGCTTGCTCATGGCCGGCGCCGGCCTGGGCAGGGCAAGCGTGACCAGCAAGGCCGTAACAAGGGTGGGGAGGAATGCTCTGGACATGGGAGTTACTCCTGAGCTGGCCGGCGACGGCGGCCGACGTCTAGCATGAACATGGACCTAACCGAAGTGGGACATGGCTGATACCGGCGGCAAGCGGGCCGCGCGATAGGCGGGGTACAAGGCGGCCAGGGTGGTGACCAGGGTGATGGCGAGACCGGCCTGGACCAAGGCCGCCCCGTGCACCGCCAAATGCAAGCGGTCCGACATGAGGAAGAGCTGCACGGAAAGGGGCACCGCGATGCCAGCGAGATTGATGAGCGCCGCGACCCCCGCCCCTATGGCGGCGCCGGCGCAGGTACCGAGCACGCCGAGCTGGAAGCACTCGAGCAAGAACATGCGCAGCACGCCCCAGCGTTGCATGCCTATGGCACGCAAGGTACCGATTTCACGCGTGCGCTCGCGGATCGCGATCCACATGGTGTTCATGATCCCGATGATGACGATAGCGAGCAGGATAACCAACAGCACGAAGCGTAGCCCATCGACGATCATCAAGGTCTTGGTCAAGAACGCGGCCTCGTCCTCCCAGGTGGTGACGTCCAGCTTCTGCCCGGTCCAGTCCTCCCGGTTCACCGCTTGGAACTTCATCCAGAAGGGATTGGCCTCCGGGTCCATCACGCGGTAGCCAGCATCTTCCAGCGTCTTGCGCAAGCGCGCCGCTATGCTCTCCTCGTGGCGCAGATATTCCGGCTTGAGGTAGAGCTGGATCACGCCCGTGGTGTCGGGGCGCAACTGGTAGAGCGAGCGCGTGGTGGCCACCGGCACGAAAGTGCCGAACTTGCTCAAGAGGCCCATGTCCTTGGCAATAGCCACGATACGGCAGTCGACCGTGTTGGCCGCGCCCTGATTGGTCTGCGCCGACAAGGTCACCGCGTCGCCGATCTTGACCTTGAGATGCTCCACTTGCGACTCGAAGACCAGCATGGTGTTGGGCTGGGCCAAGTCTTCGATCTTGCCGCTGCTCAGCTCCACGATACGCTTGAAGTCGGGCTCGTTAGCAATGTCGATGCCGGTCACGCCCGCCTGGATCGAGCCCGAGTCCGAGACGATCTTGGCCCAGCCGCGCCCGCGCTGCACCCAATGCTGCATCTCGGGCACGTTCCTTTCCACCACCTCGACCACCTTGGCAAACTCGGTCACGACCGGGCCACCTTGGTTGGCCGTCGCCTTGAAGAAACCACCCACGTTGACGTGTCCGCTCGACAGGGTAGTGGCGCTGCGGATCATGGTCTCGCTGATCCCGGTCGAGAGGGCATCGAGCAGCACCATGAGCCCGGTCACGCCCGCGATCGCGGTCATCAGAAAGATGGTGCGCCGCCGGTGCCGAAAAAGGCTGCGCAGCGCTATACGAAAGTCGAGCAGGAAGCTGGTCATGGTCGATTCACTCGTCGGCTTGCATGGCCTGGCGGGGATTGACCCGCATGGCGAGCAGGCCAGGGTAGATGCTGGAGATAGCGCTCACCACCAGCACGATGAGGAGCGCGACTGCGACATTCAGGGCGGAAAGCCCGGGGCGCAGGCGCGGCCCCGAGAACAAGAAGTAAAGGGTGTCATTGCTGGCGGGCAGGCCCACCCTGCGCATCAGCGCGACAATAGCGATACCAAGCAGGGCTCCCGCGCCTCCGAACAGTGCCCCCACCGTCAGCGTCTCCACCACCAGCATGCCGAGCAAGAAGCGTCGCTGGGCGCCCACCGCGCGCAAAGTGCCAATCTCGGCCATGCGTTCGAGCGTGGCCATGACCAGGGCGTTGTTGATAATGACCAGCGCCACCGCGAAGATGATGAGCACCGACACGTAGAGCACGGCGCGGATCATGGTGACGAACTGGCCGATCAGACCCGAGGCCTTCTGCCAATCGATAGCCTTGAGCGGGAGACCGGCTCGCTGCCCGGCCACCTCTATGTCGCGCATGGTCCGAGCTATGCCCCGCGGATCCTTGACCAGCACCGCCGCGTTCAAGACTACGCCTTGCTCGAGCTCGGCGGGATCGTAACTCTGCTCGGCGCGCACCTGACGTCGGGCGCCGGCCAAAGCGCCCAGCACGTCTGTGATGTCTCTGCCGTCTTTGCCTGCTCGAGCACCTTCGGCCCGCGCGTCCACCCTGGCCGATCCCGCGGGCGCGCTATCCGAGCCGCCGCCGAACAGCTCGCTCTCCACCTTGTCGCGATCGATGTCGCGAAAGCCGGCAGTGACCTTGAGTGCCGCGATCTCCTTCTCCCGTTCCGGAGTGGAGAAGCCGTAGAGCTCGCGAAAGGACACCAGGTCCATCAGGTTGAGCGCCCCTGCCAGCTGCGCGTCCTCCAGGCCCTCGAAAGCGAAGGTGCCGTACACCGGCAAGCTGACCGACTGGACGTATCCGCTCTTGGTGAACCCCTTGATAGTCAAGGTGTCGCCCACCCGCACGCGATACAAGGTGAGCGACGGCGCCAGCTCATCGTAGAAGAAGCGGTAGCGGCGCATGATGTTGCTGTCGTCGACGCGAAAGAAGTCGGCCAGTAGCGTGGCCACGTCGTGCTCTTGGCTACCCAGCTCGCGCTGCAGCTTGGCGCGGAAGACATCCTTCTGCTGGCTGTCGAGCTGGAGCATGATCTCCTTCACCTCGGTGGCGTTGAGCTTGACCATATGCTGCAGGTCGAGATCGGTTGCGATCTTCTTGCCGCGCTTGAGGATATTGTCGTGGATCTGATCCAGGCGGTGCGCGGTTTTCAGCTTCACCTGTTCCTCGTAGGTCCATTTGGCGAAGAGAAAGCCGCGCTTGCCCGGCGGCACCGTGGTGCCATCGACGATCTTCATGCGATCGAACGACCGCGCGAACGCTGCCAGGTCGGTGCCCACATAACGCAAGAACAACATATCGGCGTCGGTAGCGATGGGGGCGATGCGATTCTCGAGAAACTCCAGGGTGCCCAAGGGATCCCGGTCGAATTCCTGCCAGAAGTTGGGGGCCGAGGCGCGTTCGACCGCCGCCTGATCCTCGGCGGCGATGGCCTTGTCGGTCATGACCTTGCGCGCGTTGGCCAGATCCGCCCCGAGCACGGCGACGATCTCCCGCACGTGATCTTTTTGCGACTCGATGGCGGCCTTGACCTCCTCGCCGCGCTGCTGGCGCCGGACCAGATCGCGCAGCTTCTCCAGCATCACATCGACGGTGTTGCCGGCTGACACCGTGGCGCCCGAGATGCCCATGGGCACCACCGCCCTCACGTTGGGCAGCGCGAGCAAAGTCTCGCGCAGCTTCTTGAAATCGTCGATCTGCTCGAGATCGGCCCCCTCCAGCTGAAAGCTCCCCATCACCGCCAGCTCGTCGCGGGACTGGGCGTTATAGACCTGGATGTGACCGGCCACCGAGCCGATGACGCTGCGGCTCATCGAACCATTGATGCTGTCGACCAGCGCGGTTCCCACCACCACCAGGGCCGCGCCGAACAGGATTATGCCGCCAACGATGAGGGTCTTGAGCCAGCTCGCGAAGAGATTACGCAGGGCCATCAAGACGATGAGCTTGAGCGTGTCGAAGTAGCCGCGCATCTAGGCCGACCCCGTCCTGGCCCCGCCGGGCAGCCCGCCCACTCCCCCCACCCGGACGGCCTCCTCGGCGCTCACACGATCTACCAGTTTCCCGTCGGCCAGGCGTACCACCGCACCGGCATAAGCCCACACCCGGGCATCGTGGGTTGAGAAGATGAAGGTCGTCTTCTCGCTCTGGTTAAGCTCCTTCATCAGATCGAGGATGTTGGTGCCGGTGAGCGAGTCCAGGTTGGCGGTGGGCTCATCGGCGAGCACGAGCTGCGGCCTGGTCACCAGGGCGCGCGCAATGGCGACCCGCTGGCGCTGCCCGCCCGACAGCTCACTCGGGCGATGGCGCGCGTATTCCCGGATGCCGACGCGATCGAGCAGCTGCTCGACGCGACTGCGTCGCTCCTTGGCCCCGGCTGAACGTTGCAGCAACAAGGGTAACTCCACGTTCTGGAAGACGCTGAGCACCGACACCAAGTTGAAGCTTTGAAAGATGAAACCGATGGTGTGCAGGCGCAGCTTGGTGAGCTGCCGCTCCGACAGCGCGTTGATGGGCTGGCCGGCGATTTGCACCGTGCCGCCACTCGGAGTATCGACACAGCCGATGAGGTTGAGCAAGGTCGTCTTGCCACTGCCCGACGGACCCGCAATGGCGAGAAACTCGCCCTCGGCCACCTCGAGCGAGACCCCGCGCAGGGCGGGCACCACGACCGAGCCAAGGACATAATTCTTGGAGACTTGGTTGACGGAGACGATGTTTTGCATGGGGGGCCAGGGAAAGTTGCGGAAGGGTGGAGGGAAGACCTGATCTTAGGTGTGATCTTAGGCGCCGTCGTCGCTGGGATCCTCGATGTCATCTGGATCCTCGGCGAGCAGCCGGTATAGAGAGCGGCGGGTTTGGTTGAGTACCTTCTGCGCGTCGCGAACTTGGGCCGCGGAACCGGCATGCACGACCTGCAGTGTGGCCGCAGCGATGTGCTTGAGCTCGGCGAAGAGATTGAGCACGCCATCATTGCAGGCGGGCTGGTTTTCACTTTCCCAGGGAGCCGCAAATTCGTCGGGATGCTCGTGCACATAGGCGCGTCCGACCTGGGTAAGCTGGTACACTCGGCCCCCGCTCGCGGTTTCCACCTGGACCAACCCCTCGTCTTCCAGTTGCTGCAGCGCCGGATACACCGCGCCCGGGCTAGGCCGCCACGATCCCCGGCTCCGCTGCTCCAGCTCCTGCATGATCTGATAGCCATTGAGCGACTTCTCGCCGAGCAAGCTCAAAATGGCCGCGCGGACATCACCGCGCTTGGCCCGGGTACGGCGCAAGAGGTTCCAGGGAAAGCCACCCCACGACCCGAAGGGCGGAAAGGGAGGAAAGCCGCCGCCTCCCCCTCCCCCCGTGCCCGAGCCCCCAGGGCCCGAGGCCGAGCCGCTCCCCGAGCCCGAGCCGCCCACCCGATGCCCCCGGTGGTGGTCCGAGCCCATAGCCCAGCCCGCCGCCCACCCCTGGCGGGTGGCCCACTCCCTGGCCTGGCTTCCGAGCTTTTCCGCTTCTGCTTGCAACGTGCGGCCTCCAGATAACTATCGTGAGCGCTCACGACATGTTCCGATATATCGCCACAATTCCCTCCGGTCAAGCAAAAGCCTCCGACGGCCACGCCGCGCGGCCGCACCGGCGATCGTCTGTTCGCACGCCTGCAAGCCGCAAGGTGCCTGGCCCATGCCGAGTCGCAAAACCAGGAGCACAGGGCCCGCCCGGCCACCCGTTGGCCGAAGTTCTTGTTGCCGTAGCATCCCGCACAGGGGACGGAGATGACGGCCCCCCCTAGCGCCAGCGCCGTTTCCGCGCTGCCCCGCCATATGCAACTCACCTGTCGACGTCGGCCCCCACTTCCAGTAGAAAGCCCCCATGCTCGAGTTCTTGCATGACCTGAAACGCACCCACGATTGCGGGGCTTTGCGCGACTCCGACGTCGGCTCGACCGTGGTGCTCTTCGGCTGGGTCGCGTCGCGCCGCGACCATGGCGGCTGTGTGTTCATCGATCTACGCGATCGGGGTGGGGTGACCCAGGTCATGTTCGAGCCCCACACCAATGCCGAGGCGCACGGCCTGGCCAGCGAGCTGCGCGGCGAGTTCTGCATCGGCGTGCGCGGCCTGGTGCACGACCGGGGCGAGCGGCGCAACCCCAACCTTCCCACCGGAGGGGTCGAGGTCCACTGCACCGACTTGACCATCTTCTCGCGCGCGGAGACGCCGCCCTTCGAGATCACCGACAGCTCGAGCGCCAACGAGTCGATCCGCCTCAAGCACCGCGCCCTCGACCTGCGTCGCCCGGCACTGCAGCGCAACTTCCTCGTGCGCTCGCAGATTTACCAGACCGCCCGCCGGGTCCTCACCAGCCACAAGTTCCTCGAGATTGAGACCCCGTTCCTGGTAAAGTACACCCCCGGCGGCGCCCGCAATTTCCTGGTGCCCTCGCGCCTCTCGCCCGGGCAGTTCTATGCCCTGGCGGAATCGCCCCAGCTCTTCAAGCAGCTCTTCATGGTGGCGGGCTTCGACCGCTACTTCCAGATCGTGCGCTGCTTCCGCGATGAGGACCTGCGCCAGGATCGGCAGCCGGAATTCACGCAAATCGACGCCGAGATGAGCTTCGTGGTCGAAGACGACGTCCAGCGCGTGTTCGAGAGCCTCATGGCCGCGCTGTGGAAGGACGTCCTTGCCATCGACATTGCCAGCCCCTTCCCTCGCCTGTCCTACGCCGAAGCCATGAGCCGCTACGGGTCGGACAAGCCCGACCTGCGTTTCGATCTGCCCCTGTGCGACGTCACTGATGTGGTGAGCCGACACGAGGGCGGCAACGTCGAGATGCTGCGCAAGGTGGTGGCCAGCCGGGGCGCGGACGGGCGGGCCGTGGTCAAGGGCTGGCGCCTGCCGGCCGAGCACGCGAGCAAGATGT
>CAWKJE010000041.1:0-115104 GCA_963849735.1 uncultured delta proteobacterium | reverse complement strand
ACGCGCGGATAGGCTTACTCCCTGACGATGTCCTCGCACTCCAGAGAGTCAGGATCGTCCTCCACTGCCCTGAGTAATCGGGCAGCCCTGTCGGTGGGCGCCTCGATTATCCCTTTGTTGCCCATTACGCCGTGGCCGCCACCCCGTGGCCGCCGGATGCGCAAGGCGGCCAGCATGGAATTCCCTCTTTCGTTGCCGCACTCCGTGTCAATTAGTGGAACCGGCATCGGCTGCGCAGACGAGGTTGAGTGGCGTTCCTTCCAGGCAACTGCCGGGCCAAACAACCGTTGGATTCGCTGGGCCATCCGGTGTCCTGAACACGCACGTGACCTGCCGGGGGTCGCTCTCCGCCCACAGATCTGCGACGAGCTCTCCGGTCGCTGGATCGTAGAGATAGAAATACCACAAAAGGACCGCCAACTCGCCCTCCGGGGAAAGGGTAATGACGGCTTGGTTGTAGCCGTCGCTGTTCGGGATCAGGCAAAGGCTCGCCACCCCGATTACAGCTTTGTACATCCCGCACCAGGCCGACAACGATTGCGCCGTTTGCCAATCGAGAGGAAACAACGAAGCGCCAGAATCGTACGCGAGCGAGGACACCGTCTGGCAAAGAGGCCCTAGATCGGAATAGGCGTCTTGCGGTGGCTCTGGTGGCGGATTATCCACTACGATGAACAACGGGCCGTCGCTCACACCCAGGTCTGCTGGCGGACGCGCCGCATCCTGCTTCTGTTCGGGCGCGCCCGAGTCGATGCCTAGGGCGCCGCCTACCTGGGCAGCCGTAACCACTTGGGCGCCCCCAGCGCCGCTCGCCGCAGCTGCGGCCGAGTCTGGCCCCTCGCGTAGCGGAGAAGAGCACGCCACGGGACACACAACGCAAATCGCGGCGAGAATCTGAGCACCACGGACTCGAAGTCTAGGCTCTCGCCCCATGCGCTATTGGTACCATGACGGGACTCTCTCGACCAATGATCGCGCCTGGGCCGTCGGCCTTTCCCGTGCCGCGCTCGGCCTTTGCACGACCTTCGCGGGGCCGCCGTCACGGCTCTCGCCTTTTCCATGTGACATCGCGCTCGGGCAGCGGCGAGGTGGGGCCGTCTCGTTAACGACGGCTTCGCCGACCGCGCGCGCCTCTTGGGGAGGCGCGCTTGTTGGCG
This sequence comes from uncultured delta proteobacterium, assembly GCA_963849735.1. Classification (GTDB taxonomy): domain Bacteria; phylum Myxococcota_A; class Polyangia; order Fen-1088; family Fen-1088; genus Fen-1118. Next base: position 113,947 of record CAWKJE010000041.1, on the reverse strand, counting down.
GTCGGCTACGCGCGCGCCGCTGCCCTCGCATGGGAGATGAAGTGGGGCTCCTGTTCCAGCCATCCCCGATCACCCTGCCCTCGGAGATTTCCGCAGCTACTTGCTGCACAGCAGCTCAGCAACATCCACCTCGAAGCCGTCGCAGAACCTGGCCAAAGTGGTGAAGGTCGCGTTGAGGTCAGAAGCCTCAGCCCGCTGGAGCAGACGTGTTGACATTCTACACTCCTGCGCCGCCTCTTCTTGGCTCCATTTGCGTAACTGCCGCAGGCGCTTGACGTTGACAGCCAAGCGAGCGCCGAGTTCCCTATATGCTCGAGTGCGATATTGTTGGGCTCGCTCGGCCTTGTTTCGCCGCATCCCCGAGACGATAGCGAAATACGACTTGCACGCCACGACGCTAGCGTCGTACAATTGGCAACCATGGGGATCACCGTCACGACGCAGGATCTTGAATGGCACGTGGCCTGCTCGTTCGAAACCAATCCAGTCGTCCGAAGGTTGACGAAGCGTATCCTTCACCTGCAGAGGAGACTTCGGGGACGAGTAGATGACCGAGCCTGGCAAACCTATCTTCGCTTGGAAGCCGCTGTCAACCACCGCCACGACGAGATTGTCCAAGACGTGTTTGACCGCGTGAAAGACGAATGGCGGCGAAGTCGCCCAGTCAGATAGGCGGGGCTGCCATTGGCTCGTTGCGCTGGTTGGTGTCGCTCATGCGCAGCTCCACAGAGCCCATCAAAACGCAAATGGGGCACCTGTTATAGGCCGCCGCCGCACTCTACCGGCTCGGTGACCGGCCGCGCGTTCGGTGTCTTGGGTGTGCACGTGGCCCGTAGACGATCAACGACAGCATCCTTCGATTGGTCGAGCCCTGCCGTCCAGAGTAACTCCGACAAGCCTACGCAGAAGGCTTCTAACCGCTTGGCATTGGCGTTGACCAGAGCTATCGCAAGGTCTTGCTGGCCGGCGATCACGCGCAAACGAGCAAGAGACACGGCCATTGCATCGCGAACAACGCCTTCCTCGCGCGCGTTATCGACCTTCCGTGTCATGGCATCCATAAGCTGCTCGGCGGCTTTGGAATGCCCCGCCACCTCCGCCCGCAATTCTGGCAGTGTTCCGGCAGGGATTCCCGAGAGCCAGTGTGCTCCCTCTTCGGCCCGACCCAGCTTGGCGTTCGCTAGGGCTGCCACTTGAGGAGCGAGCCACGGCCAGTCAAGACCAGAAGTGGGCTCTGTCATGAACATGTCAAGTTCTGGAATAGCAAGAGGCCGAGACGTTGCTTCCCTCAGTGCTCTATTGACATCGTGTCTGAGCAGATAAATCCGGGCCCGCATGGCTTTCATTTCGGGAAACTCGGTCGGATTGATGTTTTGGATCACCCTTGCCGCAGGTTGTACCTCACCCTCGTTCAAGAGAGCCCATGCCAGCGCGAGTCGTGCCGGATTGTGGCTGTCGAGAGCCATGGCCTTCTGGGCTGCGGCTACGGTCCCCGATAGCCGTGCACTGACGGTGATAATCCATACAGATCCGACCACAGCCTGTTGCGCTTGCTCCGCCAACTCCAAAGTTCGGCGCGGATTGCACCGCAGCAGCTCCCGGGCTCGCAACACGCCGTACCATGCGCCTTCGCTGCTGCGGCACCGTCGAGTCCAGTCATGCGCCGCAATAAGAGTGTTGCGCGCAGAGTCTCCCGGTTTTGCCGGGTTGACGGGTTCTTTGGCCAGATCGAGATGGAACTGCAGCGACCTTCGAGCCTCATCCAAGGCAGGGCAGCCGTTCCCATCGTAGGCCCAAGACGTAACGGCACCTCCCGCAACCAGCAGGAGGGCCGTCGCTCCTGTCGCGAGCCGGGCTGTCATGGAGGGGGCCCCTTGGCGCCGAAGGCGGCCACGTGCAAGATGACACCCCGGCGGAAGTACCCCTTTTCCTTGGCCCCATTTCGGTCGACGGGGCGCATATGGATGCAGCCGTGGGACGGCTCTAATGCCCGGGTCGGATCCAGCTCATCGGCCGGCGTCGTGTGGATGAAGAAGCCCGTGCGATTGCCATTCTGTAGGAGGGCGAAAGCCCACTGGCCAAAGTCATTTCTCTGCCACACCTTGACAAGCGGGCCGCCCCTTTGATGGGGATCTACGTTGAACATCTGCTGAGCCCAGCCGTTCACTTGTGCCTCCTCGGCGTCGGTCAGAGGACGACCCCACCTCCGCATGAAAAGTCGCCGGGCGGCCCGGTTCATCGGAGCATCGGGAGAGCCGGTGGCATGTCGCCATCCCGTACCCGGGTTGTATTCGATCTCGCCGTCCGAAGCCCGGCGGATCTCAGCTCCCCACGGGACGCAAGAGTTCGGCCAGTTGGGCGTGGTGTATTGAATAGCCGCGCTCAGGACGTAGTCGGCCGGTGGGATCGACGAGTGGACATGGCCATCTTTACCCTGGAACCTTTCCTTTGGGCCACCTCTAGCAACGTACTTGGCCGCTATGGCCTTCCCACGAACCACGTAGATCTCTCCGAACCCGTAGGTGTGCTCGCGCTCAACCTCGCTCTCACCGTGGATCTCGATTTCCCTTGTCTGCTCGACCCCGTCCTCCGACGGGTAAAAATAGACATCCGTTCTCACCGTTACGTGCACCACGGGCCCCGACCGAGGTGGGCCGGGAAGGGGCGAATCCGCAAGATTGTAGCTGTTCATCCAAATCCTCTGTGGTCTAGGTATCGGCGAGGAGGGATGATTTCACCGGCTCCACCTCATCCGATGCCTCTTCGTCAGCGCTGGACCCGTCGTCATCAGCCGAGCCGGCCACCGAGGCTAGACTTCCATAGGTGAGGCTTTCGAATAGCGACTCGATGGTGCCGACAGCCGCCTCGACTTTGAGAGAATAGGCGAGGTCCTTCCACAGACCCTCGAAAAGTAGATCGACGGTGTCGTTTCCCGGATCCATGTCGTCCTTCACAGTCTTCGTGATGCTCATGGAGCTGTCCGACGACGTCAGAACGAACTTGGCACCCAACTGCTTGGCAAGATTGGGCGCCATGTCTATGCGCACCCACAGCGGCCCCTTTTCGCGCTTGCCGGCATCCAGCAAAGCCTTCATCTGCGATGGGGTGATGGCGGGGCCGGTGTCCTTGCGCGCGTAAGGGCGAACCGGAATCAGCCGCACGAGCACCAGCCCCTCGGGGTTAGAAAACGGTGGTCGCCAGTCCCTTCCGATCTTCTCGCTGGCCTGACGCAGAACCTGCGCAGAGGCGGGTGATTCTTTCGCCAGGCCATCCAGCACGTCGCGCGCAGCGGATTGCGAGACCACCTCATATTGGTCACGACCTGAAAGCCGATCGAGGTCGCCCGCCAGCACCAACTTGTACTGCCGGCCATGACAAAGGAGCGTGCCGCGCTCCCCGATCTGGGCCACCAAGCCACGCAGCTCGGCCGTGGCACTCTTGGCTGGCACGGCTGCCGCCCCCCTCTGAAGGACCAGCACGCGGTGGTCGCGGATGGCCTCGATGATGATGTCGATCGGCCGATAGTCGTACAGCCCCACGGGGCGCATCCACCCGACATCGGAGTAGTGAAGGTGCGCCTCTGCTACGAAGGTACGTGCGCGCTCCAACTGGTAGCCCGAGAGCTGGCGCAAGCGCCAAACCGCTAGTCCAGGGTCCACCTCGTGGTATCCGCTTGTGGCCCGGCAGAAGAACCACTCGCTGCGCGCAATGAGGACCATATCGCCATCGAGGGGATCGTACAGGGTAAGAGTTCCGCGCAGAGGGAGCATCGCCTACACAGGGTGGGCCGTACCGCGACGACCTTTTCAGGAGACTAAACGTGACCCAAGCGTCGCGCAAGCAGGATTGACGTGGTGGCATTTCTGGCTAGAGGCTCGGTGGGAGCAACCCGGCATGGGAGAAGTAGCATTCAAGAATGTCCGCCGAAAGTCGCCTCGCAAGCGAAGAGGCGCGGCGGGCCTACCTGCGGGTCACCACCTCGACCCTGCCCGCCTTGTCGACGAACTGGATCACCGCGCGGTCCGAGGCGTCCGGAACCGTCACGAAGGTCTGGACCCGGTCGTCCACCACTCGCCCGATGCGGAAGTCCCCGCCCCACTCGTAGTCGGCGCGGACGTTCTGTAGGAGATTCTTGCGCCAGGCTTCCACCTCCGCCCGCGCCTTCTCCTGCTCTCGCCGCTGCATGTAGAGCAGCTCCTTGTCGGCGATCTTTCGCGCTTCCAGCCGGACCGGATCGTTGAGCGGACTGCCCTCGACGTAGATCTCCAGGCCCGCGCTCACCTCCGCCGTCTCCGGCACCCCTTCCACCCTGAGCGAGATCCGGTAGTCGGAGGGATCGGTCTCGACGTGGATGAAGCCCAGGCGACCGACCACGTCGTCGCTGCCCAGGGCGCGCAGGAAGACCCGCGAGGAGCCCGGCGTCGACTCCGCTTTCCACCAGCGGTTGTCGACCCAGATATTGCGGGCCGACTCCCCCGCAGGAAGCTCGAGCGCGAACGGCGCCCCCGGCATTAGCTTGATCTGGTAGACCTTGCCAGCCAGGTAGGGGACACGCACCGTGTCCCGCACGACGACCTTCTCCGCCCTCTTCCCGGGTGGCCCTCCGGGCGCGCTCTCCGCAAGCGCGACCCGCGCCAGGCTCACGGCGGCGACGAACCAGATAGAACTGCGCAGCATCGGATCTCCTTTCACCCGTATATCCAGCTGAGCAGGGTGTCGGTTCCGCGCCTGGTGGCCCGGCCATGCCCTCATGGTTGCGGCGTCACGTTCAAGCTGAGGCAGCACAATCGGCCTCTGGCCACGGAATGACTCGGCTGAGGTGTGATGCGCCCTCACGGACAATCGGCGTCGCCGACGCAGCGTCGCCAACACCACCAACCGTCTCGACCCCAACATCACAGCGTCAGACCGGACGCGCTTTTCGCCAAGGAGGGGCGTTCACGCGCCCTGTGGGCATCGCCGGCTCCGCCGTGATAGCGTGCGAGCCATGCTTCGACGCAGATCGCGCCGATCTCGGGTCTTCACCTTCGACAGAGGCCGTCGCCGGCCGGGTTTCGATGGCTGGCCCACCCGCGTCGTCTGGTCCACCGGCCATGGGGTCCCGACCGGCCCCATGGCATCCCCTTGAGCTCCCGCCCATGCTCGGAACGTTGAATGTCCAGATCCAAGCCCTCCAGCCTGGGTAGTCGAGCCCTTCCCAAGGGCCGTGGCGCCTTCGACTTGTCGAGGACTACCACCGACTCCGTCCGCCCCGGCAAGGCGGCGGTGCTGGCGCTCGCGGTTGTCGTGATCATCGTGTATCTCCGGACCCTTGGCGCAGGCTTCGTGCTCTTCGACGACAACCACCACGTCTACGCAAACCCATTTCTCAATCCGGTGTCGCTCGAAGGCATCGCCAGACTCTGGCGGCACGCGTATGAGTGGCTCTACATTCCTCTCGCCTACACCATCCTCGCCGGCATCGCCCTGTTTGCCCAAACGCCGGCGCAGGTGATCAGCTCGCTTGGACAAGCCGTCACCGTCAGCCCTGCCCCATTTCACTTTGCCAGCGTTCTCTTCCACATCGCAAATACACTCCTTTGCCTCTTGCTGGTGCTACGCCTTACCCGCAGTCGCAAGACAGCCTTGCTCTGCTCCTTTCTGTTCGCCCTCCATCCGCTACAGGTGGAGAGCGTAGCCTGGATTTCGGAGCTGCGCGGCCTGACCAGCGCCTGCTTTGCCCTCGCCGCGCTTAACCTCTTGGTCTATTCGCGGCACATCGCTGGCGGCGCCCCGGCCAAGACCCGCGTCTTGTTCTGGGTGGCCGCGCTCCTCGTAATCTGTTCCATGCTCTGCAAGCCAGCCGCTGTGGTCCTGCCGCTGGTGGCGCTGATCATCGATCGCGGGGCCTTGGCGACACCCTGGCGCAAGTCCGCCGTGACCGCATTAACATGGAGCGTCTGCGTTCTGCCCTTCGCCTTAATAACCCGCTCGCTGCAACACGTTCTTCCCGCAGGCATGTCCCTCTGGTGGCAGCGCCCGTTCGTCGCCGGCGACGCGCTCGCCTTCTACCTCTCCAAGACCGTCCTGCCCATCAACCTGTGTATCGACTACGGGCGCACGCCGCATTCGGTGATGTCGCACGGCTGGGGCTATGTCACCTGGGCAATCCCCGCCTGCCTGTTCCTGCTAGCCCTGTTCTATCGCCGCCGTCGGCCGATGGTCCAGCTCGGCTTCCTCATGTTCGTGGCTTTCCTGCTGCCGAATCTTGGGCTCGCCCCGTTCAAGTACCAGGCCTACTCGACGGTCGCCGACCGCTATGCCTATTTGCCGTTGCTCGGGATCGGCTTGGTCATCGGTGATCTGGCTTCTGCAGTGCGGTCCAGCGCCGCCGTTGCCGTCGTTTCGGCGGTCATCATCGCGCTCGCCGTATTGTCGTTCAATCAGGCCGGCCATTGGACCGACAACGCCGAATTCGTTCGCCACACGCTTGACGTCAACCCGAACGCTGGCTTCGCTCAGGCCAATCTCGGCGTTCTGCTCTTGAAGCAGGGTGAAACGACTCGGGCCATCGACCATTTTAACGCAGCTCTTAAGATCGATCCCGACGATGCCAACACCGAGAACAACCTCGGCCTCGCCCTGGTCAAATTAGGGCGCCTCGACGACGCCGAGCTCCACTACCGGAGGGCCGTGGAAATCGACCCGAGGTATTGCAAAGCCTACGAGAATCTCGGAGCAGTCTATCTGCAGACCAACCGCTTTGACGCAGCCATTGCCAGCTTGAAGACCGCTGTCGAGCTCAAACCGTCGGAAGCCAAAGCCCTCAATGATCTCGGAATTGCGCTAATGCAGAGTGGCCGACCAGCTCAGGGCCTGGAGGCCTTTCGCCGCGCCGTCGCCCTCGAGCCCCGAAACGACCAGTACCGCAGGAACCTCGGCCATGCCCTGCAGCAACAGGGTCGCCCGGAGGAGGCGACGCCACACCCGGTTCCCTGACTCGTCGCCGCCAGGCGCCACGTCTGCAGCACGCTTGGCTACCGCGGGTAGTGAGGCCTGGCCGTCTCCGGCAGCGCCACGCATTCACCCGGCCGGCTCGACAGCACGGCGTTGTCCCGTTGGGCAATTGGCTGCCACTCGGAAGGCCGGACACTGGCTGGCGCAATGATGTAGTTCGTGGCCGCTAGAAGGTATGCCCATGCCTTTTCACTTGCCGGATTGCTGGCGAGGAGAACGTCCCGATTGAGGTAGGTCGTGCCGCCAGAATAGATCTCGTTGCGCACAACCCCCAACAGTAATAGACCGCATAGATTCGGCTGTTTGCCTGCCTCGACCAGCAGCCGATTGACGGCGTTGCTCTCGCCGAATAGGACGCGGCCGTGCGATTCGTGCCGAAGAGGCTGCAAGTCCTGGTAGGTCAGTCGGATGGTGTAGAACAGTCCGCACAGGAACACGGCCGCGCCTCCGACCGCCATGCCGGTCACGCGCGCACAACGAGCTATGCCCAGCCTGTCCAGCCACGAGCTAACCCAAACGAACACTCCCGCTCCCGACAACGCGGCCAAGAGCGGCACTACGGGCAGCAGGAAGCGCGGCTCCTTGTGGCCGATCGCAGAGTGGAAAATCAAGAATAGCCAGCCAGCTACCAGAGGGAGGCGCGCCTCTCGCGACTTCCTGAGCAACCCAGCCGTGGCAGGGAGCAGCAGCACTGCGATCAACGGAGCCGTCACCAGCAAAGTGCGGCCATAGCTCCAGGGTCCTTCTACGCCGAAACGCTCCCCCGATTCTGTCCAATTGAATCTGACGTACTCCACCAGATGATGGAACGGACTACCCCATGTGATCCAATCGAGCAGACCACCCGCCAGTGTCACGGGCAATGCGCCCAACACCAGCCGCGCGCTGTCACGAAATTTCCCGGTCAGCAGCAGCCAAGCCATCGTGGCCAGCCCAAGAATTGCATTGGTGGGACGCAAAAAGACCAGCAATGCCAACCAGGCCCCGGCCCGAGCCGTCCTACCGTCAAGCAGCGCAAGGAGAGCGAGCAGCACGAGGGGTGCGCTGGCAGCCTCGGTGGTGGAGCGAAAGTCGAGTAGCAGCGCCAACGGCGCCGAGGCTGCAAGCAATGCGGCCAAGTCTCCCGCCCGTTCGTCCGCCACCATCCTCATCGCCAGGCGGTACGCCAGATAGACGGCGTAGACGGCAAGAGCGACAAAAGGCATGCGGAGGAGTGGCACTACCGTCAAAGGATCGGACAGGCCGAGCATCGCCAGACATTTCCACAACAAGGCCACAATCCCCGGCAGGAACCAGGAACGTGCACCGTCGCGAAATTCCCACGTCTGGATGCCAAAGCCGTAGACAAATCGGTGCGCGGGTTCCAGGACTTGGAAAATCTCGTCCGGATGATTGGTGCCGTGTTCGAACCAAGCGAGCCAAAGACGTGGCAGGGCGGCTACCACGAGCAGGAGGGCCAATCGCCGCCGGACGACGAAGTCACATATGGTATTCACAAACAGGCGGAATCTACACCTCGGCCGCCAGCCCTTTCAAGCTCGCCATTCGCCAATTCAGGGGCAGATGGGCTCACGGAGGCCATGGGGATCAGCATCAACGCTGCGAACGATGGCGCCGGGAGGGTATCATACGAATCATCGTCCCATTCCGACGCTGCGTCATCACGGCCGAGAGCAAAAAGCCGTCGCCCATCAGGGAATCCGGCCAAGAACGCATCGCATCTACGTGACCGGCGGGATCACGCCAGCCGCGGGCCAGGCCGCCCTCCATCGCTGGCCGCACCATGCATGAGGCACCACCCACAGCAGATGCCGGCCCACGATCTGACCGAGCGCCGACCGGCTGAGGCCGCTCCGTGTACGCTCGCCATCCCAGATCGGATCTCGGACGTTCCGCTTTGCCTGACGCTATCTGGCGAAGGGCCAGTGCACCGACTTTCATCTCCCTTGCTCTTGCGGCAATCGCCCTCGATCCTGACCCACTCTAGTTGGCGGCGTACCGGAGGGCCGCGGAAAGGTGGTTCCAACTGCTCGCGGATGGAAGGCGACCCCGGTAGCGAGACCATACGACTCCTCTCGTCTCTTCGCCACCTTGTCCGTCATTCCTTGGCCTTGCCTCAGAATGGCTCGCATGGATAATGGTGACCCATGACGGCTCGGAAATCTTTGCTTATCCTCGTCCCGTTTCTTCTCCTCGCGCGACTCGCACGGGCGGAGGACGGTGCCGCGCGGAGAGAGCAGATACGTGCGGCCAGAAAGGCCTGCCTGTCGGGCGATTACACCCAAGGTGTGGCCATTCTTTCCGAGCTGTTCGTCGACACAGAAGACCCGACCTTTGTCTACAATCAGGGGCGCTGCTTCCAGCAGAACCAACACTACAGCGAGGCCATCAGCCGCTTCCAGGAGTACCTGCGCATCGGGAAGCAGCTGACGACACCCGCCAGAAGCGAAGCTGAGCAGCAGATAGCCGAGTGCGAGCGACTCCTCGCCAAGCAAAACGGCCAGCCGGCTCCTGCTGCTACGACCCAAGCTACGACCACGTCCACCGCGCCTGGTCCTCCCCTTGCCCATGAGGCCGCCTCGTCGGACATAGCCGCGCAGTCCGGGCCAACCCGGCCGCCGGTCCTACAAGAGACCAACCAACCGCCTGAGGGAGCACCAGGCTCATACTTGCGAGTTGCGAGCGTAGTCACCGCGGCGGTCGGTGTCGCCGCATTGATTACGGGTCTGGCTCTCAACCTGAAGGCGAACGGCATGGCCAGCGACTTTGGCAAGCTCGACGGCTACACCGACAGCAAAGCCTCGCAGCGCCAGACCTGGGAAACCCTGTCGTGGGCCGGCTACGGTGTAGGAGGCGCCGGTCTCGCCGCTGCCGCGATTCTCTACTACCTGGGGAGTCGGTCGGGCGCGGCGAGCGCCACCTCTCTCGCCATCCTCCCGGCCTTGGCGCCGGGCCAGGCCTCAGCTACCGTGAAAGGGTCTTTCTAGAGCACCGAACAGTTTGAAACCATAATAAAATCGCGGCATTGCAGCACACCGGGCGCCGGGGCGTAGCAGTAGTCGGCAGAGAGACTGACCTGCGCTTGATTGGGACGGACTGGGTCACGCCCCAGGAAACCTCAAGAAATTGGCGCTGAAGGTCACATCGTGGTGTTCATGGACTCCGCCGGCACACCTCGTGGCCGGCGGAGGAGCCCATGACATTCGACCGCTGGACACCGCGACAAGACACCACCAAGCAGGAAGATCGGCTTCTGAATAGGCTGCGCCGCACGCGGAAGCTCTTCGCCTTCCTACGCGATCAGCGGCTGGCATTGTTCGATGAGGCATTTCAAGCCGAGTTGGAGTCGATGTACCGGGACACTGGTGCGGGCCGGGAGCCCGTGCCGCCAGCGCTTCTCGCCATGATCGTGTTGTTGCAAAGCTACCACGGCATATCCGACGCCGAGGCGATCGAGTTGACCGTGGTGGACCTGCGCTGGCAGATGGTGCTGGGTAGGCTTGGCGCTACGGAGCCTGCTTGCGCTCAAGGCACGCTGGCGGGCTTTCGTGAGCGGCTAATTCGCACCGACATGGATCGACGGCTGCTGGAGCGAACCGTAGAGCTGGCCCGACAGAGCAAGGCCTTCGACTGGAAGAAGCTGCCGAAGGATCTGCGCATCGCTATCGACTCGAGCCCACTGGAGGGTGCTGGCCGAGTGGAGGACACGGTCAACCTCTTGGGCCACGCCGCCCGGAAAGTCGTTGAATGTGCTGCCGACCTGCTGGGCTGGAAGGCCGAACGGGTGGCGAGTGAGGCAGGCATCCCGGCTCTGCTGGCAACCAGCGTGAAACGAGGGCTCGATATCGAGTGGAGCGACCCCAGTGCCAAGGCGGGTGCTCTCAACACGCTCGTGCAGCAGCTGGATTCTCTGGATGCTTGGCTAAAGCGCAAACTGCCCGAGGAACTGGGCAAGCCCCCACTTAAAGAGTACCTGGACACGCTGGCCCAGATTCGCAACCAAGACCTCGAACCAGATCCCGAGGGAGGTGGCGATGGTAGTACGCGCATCCGTGAGGGTGTGGCCGGTGACCGCCGGATTTCCATAGAGGACGCCGACATGCGCCATGGACGGAAGAGTAAGAGCAAGCGATTCAACGGTTACAAGCGACACATCGCCACGGACCTCGATACCAACCTGATCCTCGCTTGCGCGGTAACGCCGGCCAATCGGCCCGAGGAGGAAGCAGCACGCTGTCTGAAGGACGACATCGAACAGCAAAGGCGACGGATCATGGAGATGAACATCGATCGTGGCTACATAGCGAGCCCGGTCGTCGGCAACGTCCTTGATGATGGCGGCGAGGTCATCTGCAAGCCATGGGTTCCCCGCAACGGAGGGCTCTTCACCAAGGGTGACTTTGAAATCAATATGCGCGACCGGACCATCACCTGCCCAGCCGGTGAGGTCGAACCGATCGACCTCGGCGCGGACGTGGAATTCGATCCGTCTGTCTGCGGGCGATGCAAATTGCGTCAGCACTGCACCACCGCGGGGCTCGGCAACGGACGCACGGTTACTATCGCCGACGATGAATTGTTACAGCACAGGTTGCGCAAACTCATGTCCAGCCCCAAAGGCCGGGAGCGCTTACGCAAGCGCGTTGCGGTCGAGCACAGCCTGGCTCATTTGAGCCGCCGACAGGGCCGACGCGCACGCTACCGTGGCACCCGCAAGAACCTGTTCGATGTCAGGCGGGCCGCCGCTGTGCAGAACCTCGAGATAATGGACTTCCGCAGGGCCGCGTGATCATTGGCCTTTCAAACTGTTCGGTGCTCTAGCGATGCCCGGATCCTTGTGGCGCCTTCCTGTTCTCACCGCGAGCCTCGCGCTTGCCTGGTCGCCTGGATGCTTCACCAGTCCCCCAAACGTCTCCAAGATACTGTGCAACCAAACCGCGTACTGCCCGCAGGGTTACCTCTGCGTGATACCGAAGGGTTCAACACAGGGCAGCTGCCAGAAACCTGCTGACGGTGGGGGAGGCGGTGGCGGCCAGGCGCCTCCCGACGGCATGGTCGAAAGCGACGGCATTCCCGCTCTGGACAGCTCCCGCGATTCGACCGACGCTTTCAAAGATGGACCAATCGGAACCCCCGATAGCGGAAGCCCTAGCGACGCACCACTGGCAGGCCTCGATGGCACTCGCACCGATACCGAGGAAGACGTGGCGGGAGGCGGCGGCAGCGCCGGGACCACCGGGACGGGCAGTCCGACTTCCTTGGGCGGCACAGGGACTGGCCTCGGGGGGGCACCGGGAGCTGGAGGCGCCGGTGGAATGGTCGGTTCAGGCGGAATCACGCCAAGTGGAGGAACAACCAGCGCGGGTGGAATCAAGGGCAGCGGCGGAATCGTGGGTAGCGGAGGCACGACCGTCGCTGCCATGACTTGCCCGACCCCGGCAGAATTCAACAACGGCACGGTTTCGGCGCCAACACTGACCGTCAGCTCTGAAGCTACCTACACTTGCTTCTCGGGCTATTCCCTCGTCGGGGTTGATGTCCGCACTTGCCAGGCTGACGGCACGTGGAATGGTGCTCAACCGACCTGCGTGCCTGTGGACTGCGGGGCACTGGCCTCACCGCAAGACGGGTCCGTCGCTGCGCCGACCACCACGTATGGCTCGACGGCGAGCTATTCCTGTACAGCCGGCCACACCATCTCGTCCAACACGCCCCGCACCTGCGAGGCCAACGGGACGTGGAGTGGCTCGGCACCCACCTGTACGGCGGTTGATTGCGGCACCCCGCCCGCGGCGTCGACCTATGGCAATGGCGCGGTAAGCTATACGACGACGACGTACAATTCGACCGCAACCTACTCCTGCGGTTCTGGCTTCAGCCTGTCCACGGGGGGCACCACCCCGACGTTGACCTGCGGGGCGAGCGGAGCGTGGAGCAGTTCGGCACCCACTTGCCTTGGCGGTTTTGGCTCGACGTGTTCCACAAGCCAGAACTGCATATCGGGTGCGACATGCTGCAGCGGCTCCACCGGGAGCTGCGACGGTACCCTGCTGCCGGCGGGTGACGGTACGAATACCGCCGAACTCACCGTCAGCAGCGACGGCCTGACCGTTACCGATACCATCACCGGGCTGGTCTGGCAGCGCGACGGTTCGGGTGCGCGCTCAAACTGTGCGAGTAATCCAGAATGCACATGGGCCGAGGCCACGGCCTACTGTGCCAGTCTCTCGCTTGGGGGCGTCACAGGCTGGCGCTTGCCGGCGGTGATGGAGCTCACCACGATCCTGGACCTCGTCGTGACATCAGGAGCGACGATCGACCCGACAGCGTTTCCGAGCACTCCGACAGATTACAAATTCTGGACGTCCTCGCCGTACTCGTACTCCTCCGGCTACGCGTGGGCCGGCGACTTCAGCTACGGCGACTTGACCGATACCCCCGAAAGTACCACTCTCCGGGTTCGTTGCGTCAGTGGTTCGCGCTGCTACCCGACATCCCGCTTCGTGGCGCTAGCGGGCAACTTGGTCCAAGACACGCTCACGGGCCTGGCATGGCAACAGCAACCCAGCACCACGGCAATGACGTGGGCCGACGCCGGAACCTATTGCGCATCGGCCGGATCCGGCTTTCGCCTGCCCACGGTCAAGGAGTTGAGCTCGATCGTAGATTTTACGGTGGCCTCCCCAGGACCGGCGATCAACCCGACGGCATTCCCGAACACCGCGAACGCTGGCTTCTGGACCTCTTCGCCGTGGAATGGCTCGGCCGGCTACGTCTGGGACGTGAGCTTTTACGATGGCAGCGCGGAGACCGACAGGGAAGGCGATGTCCAAAACGTGCGCTGTGTCCGCTGAGGAAGGGTGGTCCCGTAGCGGCGAAGAACGGTTGCGCGCCACGGGAGGCAGCGGCGAGCAACCGAGCTGCCAGCTTGAAACCGCAGCTGGGCGCGTTAGATTCACGCACTGCCAACGAGAACTATAGGGAAGCTCCGCTTGAGATCTCCTGAACAAACCCACAAAGTGCAGCAGGGCGAATGCCTGAGCAGCATTGCCAAGGCGTATGGCTTCGAGGACCCGAATGAGATCTACCAGCATGCCAAAAACGCCGACCTGCGCCGGCTGCGGCCAAACCCGAACATCCTCTACCCCGGCGACACGGTGGTGATCCCGGCCCACGAGTTGAAGTCGTTCGTGCTGGCCACGGGGAAGCACCACAAGATCGCCATTTGCGTGCCCAAGCGATTGCTGCGGATAAAGCTGCAAGGACCTGACGCCTCCCTTCTTGCTGGCAAGGCATTCGACATCGTGGCCGGGAAGAAGACCGTCAAGGGTACCGTCACGTCGGATGGCGTCGTCGAGGCTAAGATTCCGGCAGACACGACCGACACGACGCTGAGCATTCCCGACGCCGGTCTTTGTCTTCGGCTCGCGGTCGGGCATCTCGACCCAATCCATCAAGGCTCGCCTAGCGAGCTAATTCCTAGCGGCGTTCTAGCCCGTCTCACCAACCTCGGCTACTACACGGGACCGTCTTCGGATCAGCTGGACGAAGCAGCCGAGTCGGCTATCGCGTCCTTTCAGCGGGAAGTCATGGGCAGGGAAGATCCCGACGGTGAGCTGGACGAAGCGACCCTAAATCGACTGGTCGATGAGCACGGATGTTGAGCGATGAGCGACGGTGACGCTGACCTCTCTTGGAGCAGGCGCGGGGAACGCGAGGTCCCCGGAGCGAATTCCTCCCCTCCCAAGCCGCCTCTCTCTGTGCAGAATACCCCGCGACTGCGCGTGGTCGCGCCGGTCACCAGCAAAGAGTTCAACCTAATCAAGTTGACGACCTGGTTTGAGCTTAGGCTGGTTAGCGCTCGCGGAAAGCCTCTGGTCGACGAGAAATGCCAACTATTCGATCCGAGCGGCAAAATTATCGAGAAGAAGACCGACAAGGATGGTGTAGTCCGCTTCGACGGCTTGCCACTCCTGCCGCCCGCCAATACCGACTGGCGCGATACTAGCCACCCTGCCGTCGTGTTCCCCGACATTCTCGAAGAGTGGTCGGCGGCCCCAGAAGGCAAGTTCGGCAAGAACCGCAGCGCCCGGGACGACCATCGTAAGTACGATGGCATGGTGCATTTCGTGCCGGCCATGGAGGTACGCACGGTGGTGAACCTGACCAACCTCACCGAGGAGCAGAAGCTACAGCACTTCATCCACGCCTACGTCGACAACGATGCGCGCTACAGCGTCTCCAACCCCAAGGAGTACTCCGAAAAGGATCGACGCTGGAACTGGGGAAAGGGTGCGGTCTGCAACCAGCACGTGAACTTCTTTCTCGGCTACTGGTTCAACTACGGGAACGACTTCACGACCGCGGCCAGCTCAACGGTCATGTGCTACTTGCCGCTCTTCAGCTCAGACTTGCACAAGCTCGGCAACGTAAGACATCGGGGATACCTAGAGTTTCTCTCTCCCATCACGGGATTTGGCGACACCCTGGGCAGCAGCTACGATCCCGACGACGAGACGACCTGGCCAGCGGAGGATAATTCCCGCGTGGCCTACAAGTGCATCGAATACATCCGCATGGCGCGCTACTTCGATTCAAGCACCGATGCCCCTACGGACGATGGCAAGAAGCTAATAGATGCGCTCGGCCCGGTTAACGTCTACTCCCTCGGCGATATTAAGAAGGAGACGGTGTCGGCAGCCGAAACACAGATTCGCTCCTGGCTCAAGAAGTTCAAGGCAACCAAGGCCACCGGCAAGAGCGACAAGGACATTGATAAGATCAGGTCGCGCGAGCTGTGGAACATTGCATTCAATCTCGACGACGCCGACGCGGCCGATAGCCAGCTTGTCCGCACCCTGCGGGGCAAAGTCACCTGGGATCACCACGCTGGTATTCTGCTGGTCCGCGCAAAAGGAGGTAGACCGCTTACGCCCAATACCAAAGAGAAGGAGCTGTGGACGTTCTCGGCAGACGGCAGCCCCCATAATCTCGAGATTATCAAACTCAAGAACTTCGTCCGCGCCGATCTCCACAGAAGGTTTCTTCACCTGGGGATTTGGCAGTGCAAGCCGCTCGGGCCTGGTGGATTTGCTCCGTCTGACACGGCCGAAAACAAGGGCAAGATCAGTCCGGAGAATCCACCGCGCTTCATTCACTGGGGGTAGGGTGGTACCGTCTGGCCGACAACTGCTCCTCCTCCTACCCGTCGCGAGCCTAATCGCTACCGGAGCTCAGGGCACACCCGTGTCCAAACGCGGTGACGCTTTCGTTCTCTCCACGGGTGAACGTCTCTCGCTGTCAGACAATGGAAACCTGATTATTCGACAGGGGCGGGCCAAGGCGGTCCTCTCCCTGCCAGGTGACGTGACAGACTTGCTTGGCGTGGACGACGAGACAACTGAGAGTGCCATTGTTCTCACGCTTGGCCGCGAGTGTCCACCTGGCCGAAAGCTGACGATCACGCACAAAGTCCTGCAGGCCCGTATACTGGTGGCGACGGAGGAGCACGGCCAGGGCGTGGCGGGTTTGGCGACGCTCCGCACCGCGGTCGGACTCGCCCCCGACCAAACCGATCTACGCCTCAAGCTCGTCCACGCTCTCCTCACGGCTGGCAAGACGCAAGAGGCAGAACAGACCTTCTCCGACGGCATGCGGGTGACCCCGTTCGAGATGGCTTGGCTGGCGAGACAGGGACACGAGTTTGATGCGCTTATTGCCAACCTTCCGACCGCGAAGTCGAAGGTCGATCTTCAATATCGAAATCGCGAGGCGCCCCCTGCGGGAGTGGCTTGGTCGCCGTCTCAACGCTTGACGGCTTTCGTCGACGACTTATGGACCCTGCGCGTGACGGCGGCCGGAAACCGCGATGTGTTTGAGGGCGCTGTCGCTTGGGGGCCCGAGCTGGATGCGCTCGGGGTAGTCAAACCGGCGGCCCAGCGGAAGGTCGCCAATCGCGTCGCGGCGGCAGAAGCGATGTTGGGGCAGTTGGGATTTCGTTCCCTTGAGACTGCCCGACGCGTCGAGGCCGAACGCAACGACGATTTTCTCTCATGGGTCCGCTGGAAGGATCGCGGCGTCGTGGCGTCGGCTGGCGACATAGTCATTAGGGTGCGTCAGGGCGGCAAGGTCGTGTTCGAAGAGAAGATTGACAGCGTCGGTCCGGTGGCGCTCGATTGGGGAATTTCTCTCCCAGAAGATGGCATTTTGCTGCTCGCCTGGAGCCGAGTCGCCGGGAACGACACCTGTCCCAACGGCAGTGGCATCAGCCAAGTTCCGCTACCTGCGCCGCCACGGTAGCAATCGTCCCTCACCGCGTGCACACGCAGACCACGTTCTCGATCCGCTCTGCGATCTCGACAGGGTATTTCTGGTCTTCGTCGGTGAAGCCCACCGCACACTGCCAGAAGGGTTGCAGCGCCGCTTGCACATGGCTCCACCTGCTCCTCGAGGAATGCATACCTCATCCCCCAAGTAGACGCACTTACGCTGCGCGCGATCCTTGAACGCCGAGGCCATCGTTGGCGACCAAGAATTGCAGCGTCATCGTAGCATCACGGAGGAAGTTGGTCGTGCCGGCTTTCATTTTCCGATCTCCATTCCCTCGCGGATTCGTGCGAAAATCCGGCGCGATGAATTTCTGGACAGAATGGGCGCGCACCCTCCGAGGCAAAGTCAATTGGGATCACCATGCGGACATCCTCCTGGTCCGCACCAAAGGCGGCGGACCGCTTATGCCCAACACCAAAGAGAAGGAGCTGTGGACGTTCTCAGCGGACAGGGGCGACGCCATGCCTGGTCCACTGATCCGACTCAAGACCTTTGCCACGGCCGATCTCCACCGCAAGTTCCTCCATCTTGGAATTTGGCAACGCAAGCCGCTTCAGGTTGGCGGATTCGCGCCGGCGGATACGGCCAGGAACGACGGCAACATCAGCTCGGAAAATCCACCACGCTTCATTCACTAGGGGTAGCGTGGTATCGTTTGGTCGACGACTGCTCCTCCTCCTACCCGTCGCGAACCTAATCGCCGCCGGAGGAGCTCAGGGCACACCCGTGTCAAAACGAGGTGACGCTTTCGTTCTCTCCACGGGTGAGCGTCTCTCGCTGTCAGACCATGGAAGCTTGCTTATTCGACAGGGGCGCGCCAAGGCGTTCGTGCCCCTGCCAGGCGACGTGGCCGACCTGCTTGGCGTGGACGAGGAGACAACTGAGAGTACGATTGTTCTCAGGCTTGGCCGCGAGTGTCCGCCGGGTCGTCGGCTTACCATCACGCACGAAGCCCTTCGCGCGCGTCTAATGGTTGCGACGGAGCATGATGGCCAAGGCGCGGCGGAATTGGCGTCTCTCCGCACCGCGGTCGGACTCGCCCCCGACCAGGCCGATCTGCGCCTCAAGCTCGTCCACGCTCTCCTCACGGCTGGCAAGACGCAAGAGGCAGAACAGATATTCTCCGAGGGTATGCGCGTGACGCCTTTCGAAATGTCTTGGCTGGCGAGACAGGGAAACGAGTTCGCTGCGCTCATCACGAAGCTTCCGGCTGCGAAAACGAGGGTCGATTTCCAATATCGGGATCGCGACCGCGAAGCCCCGTCCACGAGCGCGGCATGGTCGCGCTCCCGACGCTTGGCCGCTTTCGTCGACGATTCATGGCGGTTGCATGTCGTGGGCCCGAAGAATGCCGAGACATTCCTGGCTAATCTGGCGTTGGGCCTAGAGTTGGATGAACTCGGTCAAGTCATTCCTGCGGCCCAGCACAAGGTCGCTAAACGAGTCGCAGCGGCAGAGGAGATGCTGGCCCAGTTAGGATTTGCCTCTCTTCCGACCGGCCAATTCATCAAGGCCGAGCGAAACGAGGATTTTCTCTCATGGGTCTGCTGGAAGGCCGGCAATGTCATCGCGTCGGCGGGGAACACCGTCATTCGCGTGCGTCGAGGCAGCAAGGTCGTCTTCGAGGAGAAGATCGACACTATGGGCGTGGTGGCACTCGATTGGGGCTTTCCTCTCCCAGAGGAGGGGCTGTTGCTGCTCGCCTGGAGCCGAGTCGTTGGGAACGACACCTGTCCCAATGGCACTGGCATCGTTCAGGTTCCATTGCCTGCACCGCCACGGTAGCAATCGTCCCTCACGACGTGCGCACGCAGACCACATTCTCGATCCGCTCTGCGATCTCGACAGGGTGCTCCTGGTCTTCGTCGGTGAAGCCCACGGCAAACTCCCAGAAGGGTTGCAGCACCGCTTCTACCCGCCTCGCGTCGTCGTCGCCGGCCAGGTGCAGGCCATCGAGGGCGCACAGCGAAGAGCGTGCCTCTCCGGTAGATGTCGATGCAGGCACCACAAGAACGGACACGCCGGCACATCTGTCGCGGAACCACAACACCAACGTGGCAGACACCCTCCCGGAAGTGGCTAGAACGGCGATGCCAGTCGTTGCCAGGACCTCAGCTAGAACCTCTTGGAAGCTGCGGTAGCTGCGCCACCCGTCGGCAGAGTGCGGCATCCCGACCACGGTTTGCCAAGCATCGAGGTGGTCGTAGCGGTCGACGCCGATAGGGATTGGCGGCTGATCGAGCTGGGGGAGCACAACTTGCTCGTCGGTTCCCGCACCACGCCCGATCAAGTAGATCTGGTCGTTCACCAGGGCATACTCAGAGACCTGCATGACGTCGCGACGGATCTCGCCGAGGGGGATCAGGTGGTCGCCCTGGCAACGGAAGAAGGCCCAAGGTGCATCCTCGCCGGCCAGCGCAACCACGTTTCCCAGCGCAGCCACCAGCCGACCACCGTACGTCGCTTGGCGTTCCAGCTCCCGTGCTGGTCCTGCGCCATCGCCCGCGGCAAGAAGCACGATCTCGTCTCCCTCGACGGCGACCCACCTACCCTCCCCCACCGGGCAGAATGTCTCCCCGTCTAGCACTTCGGCAGCCCTCGCGTTTCCGGAAAGTGGTGCAGGTTGAGCCGGCACCTTGTCGACGAATTGCAATCTGAGCTCCGGGTACAGCATGTCCTACGCCGAAGTGTCGTCGGCGTCGCTTACCGGCATGACCTTCCCAAGGACGAGCTTGCAGCTCCCCGACTCGATCCCGGAAATGTTGACGCAGCCGTCCTCGCCAAGGTCGCCTTCGCGAACGTCGCTGCCGGCGAGCTCAAGCTGGTAGTGCGTTGGATAGGGCTCGCCGTCTTGGTCGACCACCTCGATCTCGATCCAGTCCTTCTGGCGCAGGGCCTGGATCTGCGAGGGCGTCATTGCCGGGCCGGCATCGGCCATGGACACGTAGACCGGGTCTGGTATCCGTCGCATCAGCACCACGCCCTCGGGCTGCGAGAAGGGAGGGCGCCAATCCTTGCCGATCTTTTCTTTGACCTTCCGCAGAAGCTCTGCGGAAGCCGGCGATCCCTTCGCCAGTTCGTCGAGCACCTCCAGGGCATTGGATTGCGAGACGACCTCGTACCGGTCGCGATTTGCCAGGCGAGCGAGGTCATCGGCCACGACCAACTTGTACTGCCGGCCCTGAAAGACCAGCGTGCCGCGCTGGGGCAGCTGGGCCACCAAGCCACGTAGCTCGGCCGTGGCACTCCTGGCTGGCACGGCTGCCGCCCCCCTCTGGAGGACCAGCACACGGTGGTCGCGGATGGCCTCGATGATGATGTCGATCGGCCGATGGTCGTACAGCCCCACGGGCCGCATCCACCCAGCATTGAAGTACTCAAGGTGCGCCTCTTGCGCGAAGGTGCGGGCGCGCTCCAACTGGTAGCCCGAGAGCTGTCGCAAGCGCCAAACCGCTAGTCCAGGGTCCACCTCGTGGTATCCGCTTGTGGCCCGGCAGAAGAACCACTCGCTGCGCGCAATGAGGACCATATCGCCATCGAGGGGGTCGTACAGGGTGAGAGTTCCGCGCAGTGGGAGCATCGCTTGGAGGGTGGGCCGTACCTCGACGACCTCTTCAGGACACTAAACGTGACCCAAGCGCCGCGCAAGCAGGATTGACGCGGTAGCGTTTGCCGCTAACGGATCACACCACCTCCGGGCACAACATCAGGAGCTCGGCCACCTGCCTGCACCAGATGGCCTCTCACCGACCATGCTTGGTCCGCGGCTGGCCGCCTTGGACCACCTGCCTCTCCCCTCGAAAACCTTCGCTAGGACGGGGAGCCGCTGCACCTCTTTCGCGTGGCCGTGAAGGCAGCGCAACAAGCTAGATCTGGCGCAAACCAGCCGCCGAAGCCGGCCCGCCAGTTCGTCCAGGTTTGGCCACGTCGCCCACTCTTTGCCGCCCGACCCTCTTCTTCGGGTCTGGGAGTTGCTTCCGCCATCCCGCCAGCACGCACACCCACTCCGCACCGGGTCCATCGATGACAGTGAGACGCATGTCAGAAAAGCGAAATTTGTATTCCTTCCAGGTACGCTCCTGCTTCTTCATAGTAGCTCCTAGGCTCGCAATGCCGGCAATCTGCCGGCCAGTCCGGGTTACTCACCGGTGGCGCCAGCCGAGCGGACAGCGCCACCGACCTAGAACCACCTGGCGGCCATGGCCAACGGCCGGGCGTTATCGTTGGCCGGCACAAAGGTGAACCACCGCTTGATGCCGCCAAAGCGGCCGTGCGCGGCACGTAGGCACTCTTGCCCGAGGCGTTGCCGTCTGTCCTGGCACTCGCCGCACACGAAGGCGCTATCCGTGCGCGCATTATAGTCGACGTAGAGGACGAGGCTCCCGCAGGACCAACATCGGCGCCAAGCACCTGCGAGGATCAACAGACGCAAGAGATTGCATTCTCCGGCGTCCATCACACCACCACCACGAGTTGGTCCATCGCGATCGGCATTTCGAGCAAGGTCCCACTAGGGCGACTGATCTCGGCAGCCGCGTCGCGCCTTTGGGGCCGGTCGATGGACGAGTTGGCGCGGGAGGCGCCGCCCTTCTCTACGCTGGCCGGGCTCCCCTGGCTACCGTCGAGATCCCTCCGGTTGTCTGGCCACGCCCAGCAGCACCAGCACGTAGTGCGCCGGGATGCCACCCAGCATGGGCGCACCGTGCAGCAGGCGGTAGATCGGCGCTCGCCGACCGTCGTCCATGGTCGCCCCTCAGAGCAGCCCTGACACGATGCCGCAGATGGCACCCGCCGCGATCGTCCCCACCAGGTACTGCGTAGCGTGGGGATCCCGCTGCGTGAACTTGAACGCCGAGAGCACCAGGCCGCCCACCACCACGACGATCGCGGCAATCGTGAACACCGTCTTGATGATCGCCCGGAACGACGTCGTGGCGGTCGTGACTCCGTCGCTCAAGTCCGTCTGAGCGAGCACCGGTCCCGCCACCAGCACGACCACCCCCAACGATGCCAAAACCGCAATCGATGACCCGTACCGTGCGAGGAATCTCTTCGTCTTACCCGACATTTGCCTCTCCTTTCGTGACCAGTTCGCGGTCACACTCGTATATCCGGACGAGGGAGGTGTCGGTTCCGCATACCAGGCGGATCTTCGCGTCCCCTGCTGGCTGGCTCACACAGCAGTGACGCCCAGAAGTGACGAGCAACGGGTCGCTTGTTCGAGTCTCACTCGGGGAGACACCATCACGCCCACGCGAATTTCGAGGCGCGCCCACGGCTAATCGGCACCCGAATGGGGGCGGCCCAAGGAGGCCGCCAGAGTGGCGAGATTCGCTGAGATCTTGGGTGAAGGTTCGGTTTGGTGGGCCTGCTCGCTCGAAACCGTAGATCAATCTAGCGCTCGGCTGTCGGGCATCGCCGGGCCAAGATTGCTCTCAACGACGTGTCCAGGGCAGAGCACGTCAGAGATCGTTCAACCGATGAAAAGCTGCAGTTAACAGGAGACGTCGTTCTCGAGCTCGTCCCTCCACCCAGGATCCTCGAGATGGAAGGACGTGATGAGACCTGTGCCCCGCTCATGCAGATCGACGCCCAGCGACGCCATCGGAATCTTTCCGCCAGCAAGGCCTGACAGAATGATACAGAATGAGTCGGGAGGGAGTCTGGCTGCGCCCATGAGTGCACCGGCACGGATTCCGTTGATACGTCCGAATCCCTTCCATTCAGCCTTCCATTCGCGCGGATCGCTGGCGGTTGGTGAAAGGGTCAGGTGAATCCTCTTGGCTCGTCGCCACCGCTTCGACCTGAGTGACCCGCGGAGTTCGATTTCCTGCGTCTGCCAGCACAGGTCGGGGAGCCGTTCGTCAGGAAGCGGATTGATCATGAAGCCGTATCGGCAGGTCCACCTCTCGATCGAGAACTTGAGATGCTCGCTGGGGTCAGCAGGTGTGCGTCGCATCGGCGGAGTGTACCCCCGTCCCAACCAGGCTCAAGACGTGGTAGAGGCGGGCCCGGCGGATGACCTGCCGTACAGTGTTCAAAGTGTCGTCTGTGCTCGAGCGCGCATCGTGTGGAGGCGCCTGGTCTCCCCGGAACGCTCGGACAGCTGGGACGGCGCTATTCTGCGCCACGGGTAGCTCTTGCCCGCCTGACCGGTGCAGCTTGGCCATCCGCACAGGAGCGATCGTGCCGATAGTGAGGACTCCAGTGTCATCGTAGAATAGCGCATGCCCCATAGCATTACGGTCGTGGACGCGTTTACCGAACAGCCGTTCCAGGGCAATCCAGCCGCTGTCTGCATCTTGGGCGAAGCGGCGGACGACACCTGGATGCAACGAGTGGCGCAAGAGATGAACTTGTCGGAGACGGCATTCCTCCATCCCGAGAACGGCGATTTTCGGCTGCGTTGGTTTACGCCGACGGTTGAGGTTCCCCTGTGCGGCCATGCCACGTTGGCCAGCGCCCATGTGCTATGGGAATCGGGCCGCCTCCGGACCAGAGAGCATGCGCGCTTCCAGACCAGGAGCGGTCCCCTCAGCGCACGGCGCGAAGATGAACTAATCGTGCTCGATTTCCCGACGACTCGAGCGGAGGCTTGTACCGCCCCTGCGGGGCTCGCATGTGCCCTTGGAGCGCAGCCCAAGTACGTCGGGAAGAGTACGTTCGACCTGTTGGTGGAGCTCGAATCCGAGGCCGCGGTTCGAGAGCTTGCGCCCGATTTCTCCGCCCTGGCCGCGCTGCCCACGCGCGGAATCATGGTGACAAGTCGTTCATCGGATTCGGCGTATGACTTCGTGTCGCGCTTCTTCGCACCCAGCGCAGGCATTGCGGAAGATCCGGTAACCGGGTCTGCGCACTGTTGCCTGGGCCCCTTTTGGGGCGACCGCTTGGGCAAGAACGATCTCGTGGCCCGTCAGGTGTCCGAACGTGGCGGCGTAATTCGCGTTGGCGTGCGCGGGGGTCGGGTCGAGCTCGGCGGCCGGGCCGTAACCGTGCTGAGTGGGGAGTTGTTGGCGTAGGCCATCCTTCCAATCACATCGTCACTGGGCAATGTCGATTGCCGCCATTACCTGATAGCGTCAGTTCCAGCGCAGGCGACTCGGCGCAATACCCTCCGCCGTAGGATGCGCTTAGCATGATGCGCCACCTGGGCTCGTGATCCGGTAGAATGCCACCGTCGGAACAGGAGTCAGTTGGAACCATGCCTACCAAGTCGGCCAGCCTCAAGCGGCCCCGCAGCGTATTGCGCTCCATCGCTTGGAGCAGGTGGGCGCTCTGGTTGCTTCTGGCAACTGGATGTGGGCGGACCTCCCTGGAGGAGCCCCGCACCAATTCGTCCGTCAACGTGGGCTCATCCGAGGGTGGAGCCAGTGGTCAGGCTGGGCGAGGCAATGCGGCTGGTACCGAGGGCCTGGTCGGGTCTGGTGGAGTCACGGGAAGTGGGGGATCGCTGGGCTTCGGCGGAAGTCTTGGCAGCGACGGTCTGAGTGGCTCTGGCGGCCGACTGCTAACGGGCGGTGTCGGAGGGGGTGGCGGCATGCTGGGAACCGGCGGCATGGCTCCGGATGGGGGAACGCCTGCCGTTGGTGGCGCCGCTGGAGCAGCTAGCACGGCGGTGTTCGGCATGTCTTGCACGACCAACGCTGATTGCCCGGGCGGTTCGACCTGCTGTGACGGCTCCAACGAAAGCTGCGATGGCACGAGGCTGCCCTCGGGGGACGCAACGAATCCCGGAGAATTCGTCGTTAGCACGGACGGGTTGACCGTGACGGACACTGTTACCGGGCTGGTCTGGCAACAGGACGGCTCTGGCACAAGAAGCGGGTGCAGCGGACGCGTCCAGGGCTACGGAAGTGGCGAGCAGTCCTGCACTCAGACCGAGGCCGCGGCCTACTGCAGCAGTCTCTCATTGGGTGGATTTTCCGATTGGCGGCTGCCTGCGAGGCATGAGCTGGAGACCATCGTTGACTTGACGCAAGCTAAGACGTCCATCGACTCGGCCGTGTTCGCCAACACGCTAGATAACCTCTACTACTGGACATCTTCGCCGTATGCCATGTCTTCCGGTAGTGCTTGGGCTCTCGATTTTGAATTCGGCTACTCGTACGACGCGCCGATAGGGAACTTCGAGCTGGCGCGCTGCGTCCGTGGGTCGCGCTGCTATCCTACGTCCCGATTTGTGAGCTCGAACGGCGTGGTCACGGACACGCTCACTGGCCTCATATGGCAGCAGCAGGCGAGCGCGACGGATATGACATGGTCAGATGCCCAGTCGTATTGTTCAACCGCCGGTTCGGGTTTCCGGCTCCCTGTGCCCAAGGAACTGGAATCCCTAGCGGATCTTGCGGCGACATCTGCGCCGAGCATCAGCCAAACGGCGTTTCCGAATACGCCGGCAGACTTCTACTGGACCTCTTCGCAGCTGGCTGGCCAGCCTGGCGTTGTGTGGCTCGTCTCCTTCGGGGACGGCAGCTCAGGCGACACTAGCTTGGGCGGGACAGACTACAGGGTGCGCTGCGTTCGCTAAGAACGTCCATCGTGCGCTGGCTCGTCCTTCTTCCCCGCCAGCGCCATCATCAAACGAATAGGTGTTCGGCGCGGGCCAACAGGTGGGGCGTGCGGCAGTGAGAAAACGGCTCGACTTGTGGTCGCCTCCGCCAAAGGTTGGGGCGGGAGAAGGGAGGCGAGGTGCCGGCATTCGCCGAACCGGCGGCAATAATGCGCAGGCGGACTCGAGGCTGCCGTCCACCCGCTTGGGTGGGCCGCACGCACCCGGCGACGGGCGCCCGGTCCCGGCGATCGCCTGATCTCGTCGGCGGGCGGCTGGGCCGTCCGGGAGCTCTCGCTGGGCCTGCTCAAGGAATACCGCAGAAGGCCTGTGTGCACTCCCAGCGGTTGTCCTGCGGGTTGTAAGCGCATGCATATGCGTACATTGGAGATGAGGACGTCGGCGGTCCCGCGTCTAACAAAGCGCAGTCCGAATCGTTGATGCAGAGGTCCGATGCCGTATGGCAATAATATGGGCCCGAACCCGAGCACACGTTCGCCAGTTGGTTCGGTATGATTTGCACCGAGGGAGAGCAATATCCGCCCGGGCCGCAATCCGAGTCCACGGCGCAATTGCCTGCAACGTCACAGACGTTCGCGTTGTTGTCCGTTGAGGAGAAACGGCAAAGGCACGGTGTCTTCGATCCACAATCCGAGTCGGTGAAGCACTCGTCGTACGAGCACCCGCCCGGCCCGACCAGGCCTTCGAACGGGAAGCAACGTCCGTTCGCTCCGTCGGTGCACTCGGAGTCAGACGCACACGTCGTCGCGAATGGGGACGGGCATATCTTCGCCGTCACCCCACAGTATGGGTAAGGCTGGCCCGACGGTCCTGGACCGCGCTGCGCGGGGCAGCACACAGGCGTGGGCCGGTGGTTGACAGGAGCCTCGGCGTCGTTCATCGACACGGCCCCCCCTTGGCCCAAAGTTGGCTCGCAGGCCGCCGGGGCGATCGCGTTCGACGAAGTCGAGGCGCCGGCTTCGCCGCGAGTACCTCCGACAGGGCTGGCACCGCCACGTCCACCCGTGTCGGGGACCCCCAAAACGGGGCCAGGCCCGCTGCAAGCCGCGCCCAGGGTGGCGACTAAGAGAACCGACCATCTGTTATTCATGTTGCTCGCCAAATCGCTCCGCCCAAAACCGCAGCAATGTGCGTGCCACGGCCGCAAGACACGTGGGCTTCGAAGATCTCCTCGATTTTCCCGGCCACCGACAGGCGGCGCCCTCAGAATCTTGAGGTGCGCTGCGGCATATTCGACTCTCACCATGGGTGCGCAGCCGCGCGAGTGTGCAGGCTTCAAACCCCAGGCCCTCGTCTTGCCGGTTCCCTTCGGTGAGCGGAACGTGGACCGCCAACACCGACGGGACGTGTACGGACGACACGACCACGACCGGCGCCATCGCATTCCCTCTGGGCTCGTCGTGCCTGAACGCCCTGCGGACCGTGTGGCATACCAGCGCAGCAGCCTTGGCGTTCAGGTTGGAGGCGTGAGGGCCTTCAGGTTGGCCTGCCTGATAGCCGCCCTTTCGGCCGAAATGTCGGCATCGGCACCTTCAGTTTGACCGGCCTGGTCTTAGACTCGCGTGGAGCTCCGGTCTTCGGATCGTGAAAGTACCAGATATTGAATTTCCATTCCCGCAGGGCTGTGTCGGCCCTCACGTCGGGCCAGCCCAGATGGTCGGCCAGGGCGGTTCGGATCTCAAGCTTGGGGCCGGCCGTCGCTTCGTTCTGCCAGTCGGACATTGCAGCACCCAGTAGCAGGTCGGCAACCTGGATGCCCGCCGTCGACTTCGAGTCACGCGTGAGTAGCGTCTTCAGGGGATCAAGCCCGAGCTCGTTCTTGAGTTGTGCACCAGCTATCTTGAAAGTCACTTCGTCGGCTTTCTTGTAGCGGCAGGGCAAGGGATCCACTCGGAAGTGGTAGGCCTTGTTCGCCGCCCCGGCGCAGAAATATTTGACCTTGGCCTTGACCAGCATTGCATAGTGTTTCTGACGGGCCTCGTCGATATCTTCGTGAAAATCCATGTTCACGAAGCCCTTTCGGACGATGAGGCAATGGAACATGAGCCACTTGCGCCGAAAAAACTCGTCGAGGATGGCTGCATAGAAGGGTCGGCTGAACCTGTTAACGTGTGTCCACTTGATTTCGTCGCTGTACCGATACCGACTCCGCAGATTTCCTATAAGGGCTTGGAAGTCGCCCCGACGCTCCCATGGCATCCACAACGTGCCGAACCCGTAATAGCGCGCACCGTGAATGCCGCTCTCATCCGAATAGACGAGATAGTTCCGGTACCCTGGAACCGGGATGTCCTGATCTGCGTCCTGATCCGAGCCCTCTCTCGTCATGACCTGGTGGTCTGCCATGATCTGCTCCCTCCAGCGGCTCGGATCGTCCACGGACGGCAGCCGCCTCCTTATTGCAACACCACTCCAAGCTGTCTGCAAGAGCTGGAGGATGCAGCAGCCTGCAGCAGCTCCACCTCCACCTCAACGGATCCTGTTACAATCTCTTGCCAGAGATGTCCTCCTTTGACTCACACCACGGCATGCAATGGCGGTAGCCAAGGACCACCCC
Organism: uncultured delta proteobacterium; assembly: GCA_963849735.1. Classification (GTDB taxonomy): domain Bacteria; phylum Myxococcota_A; class Polyangia; order Fen-1088; family Fen-1088; genus Fen-1118. The sequence goes on along the minus strand of CAWKJE010000041.1, from coordinate 85,496 downwards.
CCGTCCGGCCCTGCTACGCCCTTGACCGAGGCCGCCCTCGACGAGATTCTCGCCCTGCAGTTCCTGGTGGCCTGGGCCGGCGAAGGACGCTGCAAACCAAGGCGCCTAGGGTGGTGGGAGACCGACCTGGTCGACCCGGACGGTGGTGGGGACCTGTTTGCCCGGCTGCTGCCGCGCACCCACGCTTGGGCCGCGCTTGAAGCGGTGCGCGAGGCGGCCAGGCAGACCGACGCCAGGGCGCGCGAGCGGCACGGTGAGCCGGATCGACTACGGACGATCTTCTTCCTGGGATTCGAGGCGGATGAGAAGCTCTCGGACCGGCTGGCCATGCACAAGCGGTTGGGCCGGCCACCGTCCGAGGCAACACCTCTGCCATGGGAGCTCGGCGCTGGGTGGTCAAAGGACAAGACCGTCGCAGCGTTGTGCCCCGGCAAACCACCCACGTTCTCACCGGTTCCGCCCGTCGGTCGTCAGCTCAAAGGTGCTCCGCCCGCCGGTGGCGCCGATCTCGTTCGACAGCTCGTGGCAGCATTGGTGCCGCTGGCGGATTCCGTACCCTTTGCCCTTCTTCCGGGTGGAGCCATAGGCGATGCTAGCAGGGCAGGACGTGACCCCATCCCCCGTCGTGGCTTCGCCGGTGGTGCCGGCCAGCGAGAACACCGAGGTCCACACGGGTATCCTCCGGCTCGCCCTGGCCATCGAGGATTCGCGGTGCTACTGGGAGCACGTGGATGCCAACATTCCCGCGGGCGCCCGAGCACGCCACGCCTTCGAGGGACGTTGGTTCGGGGCCAAGAGCATGGAGCGAGTGCGCTATCTCCTCGCCAGTTTCCAGGCCCGCTACGACGCCTTCCCGCGCGCGCTTCCCGTGCTGGCCCATTGGCGAAATATGGACCTGCCCAGCCGCCAGGTCATCTGCCACTGGCACCTGCAGCTCTCGGATCCGCTCTACCGAGCCTTCTCCGACCGACTCCTGAGCCAGCGTCGCGCCCTCCCAACTCCGCGTGTGGATCGCCACGCCATCTTGCGTTGGCTGCGCGCCGAGTACCCGACCCGCTGGTCCGAGGCCACCCTGGTCCAGTTCGCCAGCAAGCTGCTCTCGGCTGCCCTCGAGGCGGGTCTCGTGTCCAAGCGCGATCCTCGCACCTTACACTTCCCCAAGGTCAGCGACCTGGCCCTGGCCTATCTCCTCTACCTCCTGCGCGAAACCCGCTTCGCAGGCACGCTCACCGCCAATCCCTACTTGCGCTCGGTGGGGCTCGACGAAGACCTCCTGCTCTCCCGCGCCCGCGCCCTGCCTGGGCTGCGCATTCGCAGCATGATGCGCCTGACCGAGATCGACTGGAGCTACCGCCATCTCGGTGTCTGGGCTCGCGAGGTCCTTTCATAATGCAAGAATCTCCGGCCCCAACCCGCTTCGGCGACCTCGATGAGGCCATGGCCGCGCTCAAACGCGACCTCCTGTCCGAAGACGGCCCGCGTATCAGCACAATGCGCAACTACCGCTTCGCCATCCTGCCCTATCTGCCGAGCGAGGAATTCAGGCTCCGGCAGTACATGCTCAGCCTCTCCGAAGAGCTGCGCGCCGAGAGCTGGGCGGTACTGCCCATCTCGCTGCAGAAACTGCTCATCGAGCGCATCCGGCGCACGGGCCAGCACAACGTGGAACGCCTCATCGCCCGCGAGCGGCGCCTCTACCAGCGCGACCCCGACCGCGCCCTGGCCGACATCAGCGAGACCATCGCCCGGCATGTGGAAGGGCCAGACGGCATCGCTGCCGACGTGGTCAAGCTGATCGGCGACTTCGCAGATCAGAACCCTGGCCTCCGCGACCGCTCGCTGGTCTTCATCGGCCGTGCCGGCGCGCTCTATCCCTTCTTTCGCTCCTCGGCGCTGCTCAAGCACATCGACGGCAAGACCCACAACATCCCGGTCGTCCTGCTCTATCCAGGCAAGCGCGTCACCCAAACCGGTCTCTCCTTCATGTGCGAGCTGGACCCGGACCACGACTATCGCCCGCGCATCTATCCCTGAGCCAAGGCCACCCATGAAGATTCACGAGCTCTTCGCCGCCGACGTCACCCGGGACATTCCTCCGGTCGTGTACTTCCACGAGCAAAGCCCGGAGAAGATCCAGGCGGAGGTCAGCGAGTATATCGTCACCGGGGGCTACCCCGAGGGCGATCCCCGCGCGCGCCGCTTCGACGGCGGCACCGGCTCGGGCGGCATTCACGAGCAGTTCGTACGCTTGTTGCGTGGGATCGCCGCCGAGCTCGACAAGCTCAGTGGCCCTGAGCTGCCCTCGTGCTGGATCTCGGGCTTCTACGGCTCGGGCAAGTCCAGCTTTGCCAAGCTGCTCGGCCTGGCCTTGAACGATGCGCACCTGCCCGACGGCACACCTCTCATCCGAGCCCTGCTCCACCGCGACGATTCTCCGCTCCGGCACGAATTCGTCGAAGCTTGGACCACGCTGCTCGCCGGAACCCAGACCCGTCCCCCGCTGAGACCCATCGCGGTCGTGTTCGACATCGGCGGTGTGGCCCGCGACGACGAGCACATCCACTGCGCGATCCTGCGCCAGGTGCAGGCCCGCCTGGGCTATTGCCGGAAGAGCAACCTCGTCGCCGAGCACGAGCTCAAGCTGCAAATGGACGGCGATTGGGAGCGCTTTCTTCACGTCGCGAAGACCACCCTGGGCAAGGATTGGGACGTCGCCAAAGACGACGAGCAGGCCGACGACCACTTCTCGCACGTCATGCACGCGCTCAACCCTGAGCGCTACGTCGAGCCGACGAGCTGGATCGACAGCAAGGCCGGCGCGCGCACCGGAGCCGGCACCGCTCCCCACGAGGTCATCGACGCCATCGACGCCATGATGGCCCGCAACGCCGAGGGCCAAACTCTCTTCATCGTCGTCGACGAAGTCTCGCAGTACGTCCACGACGACGACGATCGTATGCTCAAGCTGCAATCCTTCGTATCGGCCCTGGGCCAGAAGATGAAGGGCGCCGTGTGGCTCATCGCCACGGGCCAGCAGAAACTGGACGATGACCCCGGGGACAGCAACCTGGGCAAGCTCAAGGATCGCTTCCGCCCGGCCCTGCGCGTACACCTTGGCACCACCAACATCCGCGACGTCGTTCACAAGCGTCTGCTCAAGAAGCGCCCCGACCAGGAGCCGCTGCTGCGCGATCTCTTCAGCAAGCACCGCGGCGATCTGAAGCTGCACGGCTACGGCTGCGAGGAGATCACCGAGGAGGACTTCGTCGAGGTCTATCCCATGCTGCCCGGCCAGGTGAGCCTGCTCATGCAAATCACCTCGAACCTGCGCACCCGCTCGACCCGCACCCAGGGCGACGATCACGCCATCCGCGGCCTCTTGCAACTCTTGGGCGAGCTCTTCCGGGCCCAGGAATTGGCTGAGCGCGAGGTCGGTACGCTGGTCACCCTGGATGCCATCTTCGACGTCCAGCAGTCCGCCCTGGATGCCGACATCCAGGCTACCCTGGCCCGGGTATTCGCCCATCCCGAGGTCGCCAAGGACCCGCTGGCCCTCCGCGTGGCCAAGGCCGTGGCCCTGCTCGAGCTCATCCAGGACCAGACTGCCACCACGCCCGAGCTGATCGCCTCGTGCCTCTACGCCCACCTCGGACAAGGCAGCCAGGTACAGGCAGTCACGGCTGCTCTGCAGAAGCTGCGCGATCTGGGGTTGCTCGCGTATTCGGAGAAGACCGGCTTCAAGGTACAGAGCTCGGCGGGCCAGGAATGGGAACGCGAGCGCACCGACTTCCCGGTCGCCTTCGACTCCATCAGCGAGGTCGTACAGGCGACGCTCAAGACCCTGGTCGGAGAGCAGCAAGAGCGTCCGCGCTACAAGGGCCGTGCCTTCCCGTGGACCCTGTGGTACTCCGACGGTCGCCAGGCGAGCGACGTCAAGCTCATGGACGCGCGCGAGGATTCGACCTTCGCCGTGGATTTTCGCCTGCAGAAGGGCGAGCGCGAGCCCGCCTACTGGATCCAGCGCAGTGCACAGGACCCGCTCGGCAATCGCCTGGTCTGGGTGGTCGGCGAGGGCGCCTTCGAGGATGCTGCGCGTGAGTTCCTCCGCTCGCAGAAGATGGTCGAGCGCTACAAACCGCGCTGGGCTTCCTTGCCGCGCGCCAAGCAAAGCCTGGTGCTCGAGGAGGAGACCCGCCTGGAAGAGCTGGAACGTGCCGCCCGCAAGGCCGTGGGTGCTGCCTTCCACCAGGGCAACCTCTACTTCCGCGGCCAGCAGTTCCGGCCCCACGACCTCGGCGCCACCTTCGGCACAGCCCTGCTCGCCACCGCCAACCGGGTGCTGCCCGATCTCTATCCCTACGCGGCCGAGATGGTCGCCGTCACCGACACGGAGATCCTGCAGCTTCTCGAGCCCGATCTGCACGGCCCCTCGCCCAAGTTCCTCGACGATGCCCTGGGCATCCTGTCGCTGGATGACCGCAAGTACGTGGCCACCTGCAAGGGCGAGCATCCCCGCCGCATCGAGGACGAGATCAGGAAGACCGGCGGCCTGTCCGGGCAGTCGCTCATCGCCACCTTCGTCGGCCCCCCCTACGGCTACCCGCCCGATCTGGTTCGCGCCTGCGTGGCCGGGCTGCTGCGCGCGCGCAAGCTGCGCATCCGACCCGAGGCCGGCGACGAGATCACCTCGTACCGCGACGCCGGGGTGCGCGAGCTGTTCACCAAGGATCGCCCCTTCCGCAAGGCCGAGATCTTCCCGCCCGCCGAGGATCCCATCACCGCGCGCGACCGCGTGGCCATCCGCAAGTTCTTCGAGACCTTCGTGGGCGTGAGCCTGGAACAGGAAGACGAGGCCTTCGCCGATGCCGCGTTCAAATTCTTCCCGCGCGAGCGCGACGACCTGCGCGAGATCGAGCGCCGGCACGAGCAACTCCCGGGTCGTCCCGCCTTGCCCGAGCGCCTTAGCAGGCTCGGCAAGTCCCTGGAAGACTGCTGCCGTGAACGGCCGGTGCAGAAGATCGTGCTGGAATTGAAGCGCCACCTAGACGCCCTGCGCGATGGCATGGAGCAGCTTCGCATCTTCAAGTCCGAGCTCGGCAGCGAGGCGGTGGCCGCCGTATGCAAGGCCGCCCGCGTGCGCGACGCCGAGCTGGCCCAACTCGACGAGGCCGGCGAGCTGTCGGGCCTCTCCACCGAGGCCGAGTCAATCCGCGGCCAGCTCGCCAGCAGTAGCCCCTGGCGTGGCATCCACACCATCGAGGGTGCGCTGGATCGGGTCCGCCAACGCTACCTGGAGGTACGCCAGCGCATTCTCGGCCAGCACAGCGTAGCGGCCGAGCAGGCCCAGGGGCGCATCAAGACCACTCCTGGCTTTGCCACCTTGGGCGCGGACGCCGCCCATCGCGTACTGCGTCCCATCCTGGACGCGCGGGTGGACACCACGCCCGACGCCGTGTCACCGACCTTGCTCGTCCTGCGCGAGACCTTCGCCAGCCGCATCGGCCCCGCCGAGGAGCAAGCCCGCGACCGACTGGACGAAGAGCGCAATAAGAACGCACCGCAAAAGGTGGTGAAAGTCGAGCCGCACCTGCGCGGGCGCGAGATCGCCAGCCGCGAGCAACTGCACGCCGTATTCAAGGAGCTCGAAGAGCGCATCGGCCCACTCCTGGATCGGGGCGACAAGGTCCGTCTCGGCTAGCCTCCATGACCGACGACGCCCGACGCCAGCTCACTCCCGAGGCCAAACAGGCCCTGTCCGCCACCATCCGGGCGCTACGCGAACGGTTGCTGCGCGACCTGGGGGACGAGGCCGAGCGACGGTATCGCTTATCGGTGCCGACCGCACAGTCCGGGCTGGCCGAGGCGCCCCGGCGGCAGCGGCAGCGCTTGGAGGCATGGCTGGACGAGCGGGTGCGGTCGACCGGTGCCAAGAATGACAAGGAAAGGCAGACGACACAGCAGCGGTTTCTGGCGCAGGCGATCAAGGAAGCGGCGGCTACCTTGCTCAACCGACTGGTGCTACTGCGCCACCTGGAGGCCATGGGGCTGTCGCGTCCCGCGATCGTGATCGGCGGCTGGAATAGCGCGGGTTACCAAGAGCTGCGCGACTTCGCACCCGGCCTACTGGGCGACGAGACCGAGGGCTACGCCACGCTCTTGCAACTGAAGTTCGACGACCTCGCCGTGGAGCTGCCCGGCCTATTCGGCGACGTGGGGCTAACGCGCCTCTTTTCCGTCCCCCCAGCGACCTTGCGCGAGATCGTCGACCGACTGGATCACCCAGCCCTGGAATCAGCCTGGACCGACGACACGACCCTGGGCTGGGTCTACCAGTACTGGAACGACCCCGAACGCGAGGCGCTCGACGCCAGGATCAACGACGGCGGCAAGATTGCCCCGCACGAGATCGCGGCGAAGACACAGATGTTCACCGAGCGCTACATGGTCGAGTGGTTGCTGCAGAACAGCCTGGGGCTGACGTGGCTGTGCATCTGCAAGCGCAATGGCTGGACGCCCGACGCCGAGCGGGTCGTGCCGGTGTTGGAGGAGCGCCGAGCGGCGTGGCGCAAGAAGCGCGAGGCGGGCGAGGTCGCCCTGGATGCGCTGATGCCGATCGAGGGCCCCTTGGAGGACGCATGGAAATACTACGTCCCCCAGCCCTTGCCGCGCGACACGAGCGATGGGCTTCCCCTCTCCATCCCCGACGTGCGCCTACTCGACCCAGCCTGCGGCTCCGGCCACTTCCTGTGCAGCGCCTTCGATCTCCTCGTCCTCCTATACCGCGAGGAAGCCCGCCATCGCGGCGACATCTGGTCGGATAAGGACATCGCCGAATCCATCCTTGCCCGCAACCTGCACGGAGTGGACATCGACCCGCGCGCCGTGCAGATCGCCGCCGCCGGCCTATACCTCAAAGCCAAGACCCTCTCGCGCGACGCGCGGCCGAGTCAACTCAACCTGGTGGCGCCCACGCTACAGCTCGGGAACCTCAGCGACGACGACCCGGCCTTGGTCGAGCTGCGCCGCGACTTGAAACAAGAGGCGGGCATTCCCGAAGACCTGACCCGGCGGTTGGTGGCCTCGCTGGCCGGCGTGGATCACCTGGGCACGTTGCTGAAGGTGGATGCGGCCGTGGACGAGGCGCTGGCTGCGACCAATTTCGAATTCGAGCGCAGCCACGGCCAGGGCGATCTCTTCGGCGGCTTTCCCCAGCAGCAGGTCAAGCTGACCACGGGTGAGGCCAAGGCCACCGTGCTCGACAAGCTGGAGCAGTTTCTGTCCCGGCACACGGCCTCGGAGGATCTCGGCCTGCGCCTGGATGGCGAGCAACTGGCGGCGGGCGTGCGCTTCGTGCGCATTGTGCGCGAGGGCAGCTACGACGTGGTGGTAGGGAACCCGCCGTACCAAGGGTTAGCGAAGACCAGCCTGTCGGACTACGTGGCCAAGCACTACCCGCGCGGCAAAGCGGATTTGTATGCCGCATTCTTGGAGCGCGGGCTGGAGCTGGCACGCGAGGGCGGGCTGTCGAGCCTCGTGACAATCCGAGGCTGGATGTTCTTGGGACAATTCACAGAACTCCGGAAGGCACTTCTCTCTCATCACGGCCTTCTCCTCGGCGATCTTGGCTGGGGCGCATTCGAACAGATGACGGACAATCCAGTCACGATGTCTGTCATTTGGCGTAGTCGGCCATCCAACAACTCATTCGCTGTCTGTCCGGGCAGCCCAACGGCGAGGAATCGGACCGATGAGAACCGCCGGGCTTTAGCGGCGGGCCTTCTCGCTCAGGTAGGCCGCTACGAGTTCGACCCGAAGGGCTTCGAGGTCATCGAAGGCGAGCCCATCGTCTACTGGTGGAGCAAAGAGTTCCTCCGACGATACGCAACGACACCCAAGCTGGGAGCATCGGCACCCGTACGAACCGGTGTTTGCACCAGTGACAACATGCGCTTCCTGAGACGAACCTGGGAGCTCGGCGGAAAGGGGAGCGCATTGAGCGTTGACGAATCGAGCAGGGTGCCGTGGACGCCGTTCGTTTCGGGCGCTAAGGGCGTGGTTTGGTTTGATAGGAATTCCGAAGTGTGTCGATGGCTTGCAAATGGCTTTGAGATGAAGGTCTTCAATGCGGAACTGTATGGCAGCTATTCTCGCACCGTGCAGAACGAGCCCTTCTATTTTCGCAGGGGCGTCGCCTTTACGATGATCGGCTCGGAGTTTGCCGCGCGGGCCTTTCGCTGCCCAAGCATCATGGGCAAGAAGGGGTCATCAGTATTTCCGACATCGATCGCTAGTGTGCTTTGCTCCATGAACCGATCCGAATCCCGGTTCGTGCTTTCTTCGCTGAATCCCGGCATCGGCTTCGAAGTCGGCGACGTGAACCGCCTCCCCATCTTCCCTGTCACAAAGTCCGACGAAATATTCGCCACCATCGATCGCGCCTTCACCGAGAACGAAGCCGCCCGCGAACCATCTGTCGAGTTCAAGCGCCCCGGACCATCCGCCTGGCGCTACACCCAGGACTGGGCTCAGCGGTCCGTGGACCGCCCCGACGGCGCGCCCCTGCCCCCCTACGAGCCCGAGTGCGACCCGCCCGAGCCAATTGCCTTCGTGTCGTTCGCCGTGGGCATGGCGCTGGGCCGCTTCGGCGCGAACGGCGAAGGCATCCTCGATCGCGCGCCCGAGACGGCCTTGCCGCACGGCATTCTCCTTCTCGGCGAAGAAGGCCGCGACAGCCTGGCTCACCCTGCCTGCGCACCCCTGCACGAAGCATGGAAGGAACACGGAGCCGCGATTGGTGATGGTGACGACCTGCGTACCTACTTGAAACGCTCGTTCTTCGACTACCACAAGAAGCTCTACGAGAACCGCCCCATCTACTTCCCCATCTCATCGGCAAAGAAGAGCTACGTCGGCTTCGTCTCAATTCACCGTTTCGCGCGGACGTGGGGTGACGGAGGCAAGTTCGGCGACGGAACCAGGTTTGGAGATACCGCTCTGAACGTACTGCTCGCCGACCACCTGGTGCCGGAGCGGCGTCGACTTGAGGGCGAGCTCGATGATATTCGCAAGGCGCGTAGCTCAGCCGCCGCGGAAGCCAGGTCGCGCGGCAAGACCGAGAAGCGCCTCGCCGAGGTGTCGAAGCTCCTGGAAGAGCTGTCCGACTTCATCGCCAAGGTTACCGAGGTGGCCGAGCACGGCTCGCCCGCGCCTGACGACAAATCCCCCAAGCGCGAATGCGACGCCCGCTTCGCCATGGATCTCGACGACGGCGTTATGGTGAACAGCGCCGCGCTGTGGCCGCTCTTGGAGCCGCAGTGGAAAGACCCCAAGAAGTGGTGGAAAGAGCTGGCATGCGCCCAGGGCCGCAAGGACTACGACTGGTCCCACCTGGCGGCCCGTTACTTCCCCAAGCGCGTGCGCGAGAAGTGCGTGCTGGATCCCTCGCTGGCCGTGGCCCACAAGTGCTTCTGGGAGCTTCACCCCGCCAAGGCCTACGCCTGGGAGCTCCGCCTCCAAGACGAGATTCCGTCCCGACTTCATCATCGACGAGCCCAACTCCGCCGAGCACCGCGCCCAATTCCTGCAAGCCCACACCGACGAAGCCGAAGCCGCCCGCGCCAAAGAAGCCCAACGCCGCGCCCGCAAGTCCGCCAAGGGCGCCGACGAAGAGGACGACACTCCTCTGCTCGACGGCGTAGAAGAGTCCGAGGCCAGCGATGCCTGAGCTGCCAAGCAAGGAAAGCTTGACGGTCGAATTCAAGAGCGACCGGAAGCGTCTGCCTGACGACGATTTGGTGACCACGGCCGTGGCCATGGCCAATACCGATGGCGGTGTCATCTACCTTGGCATGGAGGACGACGGCACCGTCACGGGTCTCCACTCGGCGCACCAGCCGCCTGATGGAATTGCTGCCTTGGTGGGCAATCGAACCGTGCCTTCGGTGCAAGCACGCGTCGAGACGCTCGCGGTAGAGGGGAAGTCGATTGCCAAGATCTTTGTCCCCAAACTGAGCCAAATCGTTGCCACGACGGCAGGTAGCTACTTCAAGCGACGGCTGAAGCACGATGGCAGCCCGGAAAACGTGCCCATCCTGCCGCACGATATCCCTGCAAGGTTGAGCCAGCTGGGAGCACAGGACGTGAGCCGGCAACCCGTCGCCGGCAGCAAGATCACCGACCTTGACGACGCCGAGAGGACTCGGTTGCGACAGTTCATCGAGCGCAACCAGGGTGATGCGTCTTTGGCCTCGCTTTCGAACGAGGAGCTGGATGGCGTTCTCGGGCTGACAGCGCGTGGTGGGGAGACCACGCCAACCCTTGCGGGCCTGCTGCTGATCGGAAAAGAGGAAGCACTGCGCCAGTTCGTGCCAACCCACGAGGTGGCGTTTCAGGTCCTCGAGCGGGAAGAAGTGCGGGCCAACGAATTCACCCGTGCGCCGCTCCTTCGGGTCGTGGAGTGGCTGGACAGCATGATGGCACCCTGGAACCGCGAGGACGAGGTCCAAGTCGGATTGTTCCGTGTGCCCATTCCAAGGGTGGAGAGGCGATCCTTCCGCGAGGCTGTGGCCAACGCCCTTACCCATCGCGACTACACGCGCATCGGCGCGATCCATGTGCGTCTGCAGGACGACGCCCTGACCGTGAGCAATCCGGGTGGCTTCGTGGAAGGCGTGACGCTGGACAACCTGCTGACCACCGAACCCAGACCGCGCAATCCCTGGCTGGCGGACGTCTTCAAGCGTCTGGGGCTGGTGGAACGCACGGGTCGCGGCGTGGACCTGATTTACCGGGGGTTGTTGCGGTATGGGCGTCCGCGACCGGATTACTCCCGTAGCGATAGCTCGTCGGTGGTGTTGCGGATGCCGACGTCCGATGCCGACCTCGCCTTCCTGCGCTTGATCCTGGAGGAAGAGAACCGGCGGGAGATGCCTCTGCCTATCGATACCCTGATCGCGCTATCGTTGTTCCGACAGCAGCGAAGGGTTACCCGGGTCGAGCTGCAGCGGGCGATTCAGAAGGATGAGGCGGCTGCGATCCACACCCTGGAGGCGCTGCGCGAAAGAGGGATGGTCCAGTCGCACGGCCGCGGCACGGGGACGGCCTATACGTTGAGCCTTAGCGTCTATGCCTCGCTCGGCTCGCATTCCGAATACGTGCGACAAGCAAGGTTCTCTGCCATTCAGCAAGAGCAGATGGTCAAGAATCTGGTGCAGCAGCGCGGAGAGATCGTTCGATCCGACGTGATGGACCTTTGCCAATTGAGTGAGGACCAGGCGACCAGGCTTCTGGCCCGGCTGAGTAAGTCCGGAGCGCTGGTCGCTAAAGGCGACAAACGCTGGCGCACCTATCAAGCGGGAAATCCCGGGGTGACGCAGAAATGAGTGGGATCGCCCAGGGGGCCGCGTTTATGGCGCACAAGTCCATCACCAGGATGCCGCACCAAAGCCCTGATATTTCGTGGATCTTTCGCGTCAGGACAAACGCAGTAGCGCGGTTAAGCGCGTATAGAACCGCGTTTATTAAGGGATGCGAGACGACCGCGTTGACCAGGCGCATTGCTTCGACCCAGCAACTGAGGTGCCCATGACCTTCGGACCCGCGTCTGCGCTCCTGGAACAGGAGCTGGCCCAGGAAATCCGGAGACAGGGCATCGTAGTGTGGCTGGACCGCGATAAGAGCTTCACCACCTTCGTCGATCGCCTGGCTGAGCGCCACGCTGCCGGAACGTTCGAGCATCCGGTGGTCGGCTTTCGGGGCAGCTTCCTCGAATTGCTGTTCGCCCTGGAGACCCGCGGCAGCGGCTACGACCGTAACCCTCTCCTGATCCACATGCCCGGCTTCAACGAGGAGGCAATCCGCGGCACCCCGGTGCTGGAGCTGTACGCGGCAGGGACACGCTTCCGCAAGGCCCTGGACACCTTGATTCGCCAGGCGGCGGCGGGGCGCATGGCGCCCGCCGAGGTGGATCGCTTCCTGGCCGGCAAGCCTGACCTGGAGCAGGCGGATGCCTGGCTCGATCAGGCGGCGGCTGCGCCTGCCATGGGGCTGCTGGCCCTGCTCGAAGCCAGCGGGCCGGCGCTGGTCATCGAGGCGCTGGCCCGGCCCGACAGCACCGTGGCCAGGACTAAGTCGGCGGCCGATGTCGCGACCCTGCGGGCGTACCTGCACAAGCTGACCGGGATGGACGACGAGTTCTGCGCGTTCCTGCCCAAAGAAGGAAAAGCTGGAGTCGAGGGTGTGCTCACCGCCCTGGGTGCCTGGCTGCTGTGTCTCGACTACGTTCACAATCGTCAGCGAGAACCGCAGCTCCCGGCCCTCCGTCGCTTGAAGGGTGTGGCGCCTGCGCTGGTGAAGATTAGCTGCAAGCTGGTGAGTGACCTGCGCGACCAGCACCCCGACGCTTACGCCAAGCTGGCCGACGCTGTCGAGGGCCTAATCCACGCTGAGCTGGACGCGATGACAGCCGAGGATCTCGGCCATGTCGACACCTTCCGCGAGGAAGAGGAACGGGTCCTGGCTGGTGCCGTGGCTGCCTTGAAGGCCCAGGACTGGCAGAAGGCGCAGTCCTGGGGCAGGGCGCGCGAGGGGGACAAGTCGTTTTGGGTCCGGCGCGATCCGGAACGGCGCCTGGTCTGGGATCTGGTGGGCGAGGCCGCGGCCTTCGGAACGGCCATTGCCGAGCAGCCCCGTCCCTTTGCCGATGTCACATCGCACGAGGAGGCGCTGGCGGTCTACTCCAGTCGAGCGTTCCGGGTCGACCGCGCCCACCGCCGCTTCGAGCAGGAGCTGGCGCGGCGGCTCGACTACCACGTCCGGCACTCGGGGGCGCTGCAGGAGGTCGCCGGGATCTTGCGCCAGTTGCACCGCAACTGGGCCAATGAGCTCGCCAGGGACTTCACGCGTGTGTGCCGCTCACGTGGCTTCTTGCCCGAGCCTGACCTGCGCCAGCGCGACCTGTACGAGCAAGTCGTCCAGCCACTCACTCTCGCTGGCGAAAAGGTGGCGGTCTTTCTCGTCGACGCTTTTCGCTTCGAGATGGCCAGCGAGCTCTTCGAAGAGCTGCGCAGTAGCAGCGGCGTGCCGAGCACGGTCGTGGATCTCAAGCCGCGCCTGGCCGAGCTGCCCACCATCACCTCGGTGGGCATGAATGCCCTGGCCCCCGTGGCCCAGGGCGAGCGGCTGAGCGTGGTGGGAGAGTTCAAGGGCTTCCGTTCCGGGGAGTTTACGGTCAAGGATCCCCGAGGGCGCAGTCGGGCCATGGGCATGCGCTCGGGCGGCCGGCCAGCGTTGCACGTGAGCCTCGCAGATCTGTGCGAGCGCACGCCTGAGGTTCTGAAGGACATCAAGGACCACCTCGTGATCGTGGTCCACTCGACCGAGATCGACACGGCGGGTGAGGCCAATCTCGGTGTGCACACCTTCGAGGCGATCCTGCGTCAATTGCGGGCAGGCTGGCATCACTTGCAGAGCGCGGGGATCAAACAGGCCGTGTTCACGGCGGATCACGGGTTCCTCATGCAGGACGCAACCATGGTGGCGGTGACATACGGTAAGAAGACAGACCCCCATCGCCGCTACGTCCTCGCTGCCCACGAGCGAGGCGAACCGGGCCTGACCCCCGTGTCGCTGGCCTCGCTCGCTTACGATGGCATCGAAGGCTATCTGCTCCTGCGCGAAGACACCGCCGCCTTTGCCACCAAGGACGTGAACGTCGCCTTCGACCACGGGGGGAACAGTCCCCAAGAACGCATCATTCCGGTGCTGACCGTGTCGCGCAGACTGCCGGAAGGGGTAGCGGTGGCCAGCTACGCGGCTGAGGTCAAAGCCGAGGACGACGCGCTCGGCTTCCATCGCTTGAGCCTGCGCCTGGTCTTTCCTGCGGGCGCCCAGAGCAACCTGGCCTACGTCGGGCCCCGCACCATCGATCTCGATTTGCGCGTGCCTGGCCGGGCGGACATCCGCGCCATGGTGCGCGAGGTGGCGGGTGCTGGCAAGCTGAAGGCGGGTCGCATCGAGGCCCCGGTGAAGGAGGAGTGGGTCGAGGTCTTCTTCTCCCTCGAGGGGCCGGCGGACGAGCGCGTGCCGGTCGAGGTCTTCCACCCGGACAACATTCACCGCGTGCAAGCCGCGGTGACCGACAGGCTGTTCCTGGCGGTAGGCCGAAACAAAGACGCGGTTGCCTCCCCCCGATCCGGCTGGGAATCGGCGATTCAAGACGAGGGAGCGCGAGGGATCTTCCAGCACCTGGCCGAGCACGGCTCGATGACGGAGGAAGAAATCATTCGTAAGCTCGGCAGCCCGCGCGCGGCGCGCAGATTCGCGTTGAGCTTCGACGCACATTTGAAGCTATTGCCGTTCAAGGTGCGGAGCGAGACCAATGCCAGCGGCAAGCGGTACGTTCGCGAGGAGGACAACTGACCATGCCCCTATCCCGCCGTGATGCTGACCATGTCTTCGAGCGCTTGCGCTCGGGCGTCGTTCCCGAGCGCGGACTCGATGCCTTTGCCGTGGGCATCGAGAGGCAAAGGGGCGAGATTCGCCGCCAGCTCGACCTGGCCGCGGCGGGCGATGGCGTGTTCAAGTTCCTGCGCGGTGGCTACGGCTGCGGCAAGACCTTCATGGCCCGGCTGGCCATGCTGGATGCGCAGGAACGCGGCTTTGCCACCAGCTTTGTCGTGGTGTCCGATAACGACCTGCACTTCTACAAGTTCGACGACGTGTACCGGAAGGTCGTGCAGGAGCTGGCCACCCATACCTGCCCACGCGGCGCACTGAACGACATCGTCGACCGCTGGATCGCCACCGTCGAGAACAGCCTGATTGCTGGCGGTGAAGACGAATCAAGCCCGGGCTTTGATCGCAAGGTCGCCCAGCGGATGGACGAGGAGATCGCGTCCAAGACCGAGGGCAAGGCCCCCGAGGATCTAGCACGGGTTCTGCGAACCGTCTTCGCCTTGAAGCAGGATGGCAAAGTCCAGGCGGCCGGCTCTCTCCTGTCATGGCTGTCGGGGTCCCCCAACGTGGCCGCCAGCGAGAAGTCCGCTGCCGGCATCAAGGGCACCATCACCAGCCAGACCGCGATGGACTACCTGCACGGCATCCTGGAGATCGTCAAGGCCGCCGGCTACCAGGGCCTGGTCATCGTGATCGACGAGGCCGAGACCATCCTGCGTATGCGCACCGATGTGCGCGGCAAGTCGCTCAATGGCATCCGGCAGATCATCGACGCCGCGGATCGGTACAAAGGCCTGCTCTGGGTCTTCACCGGCACACCCGACTTTTTCGACACCAACCGGGGCGTGAAGGGGTTGCAGCCCCTGCACGACCGCATTCAGTTCTTGCGCCACGGTGGCATAGTGAGCTCGCAGCAGGCCCAGTTGGAGCTGCGGCCATTCGACAAGGCGCGGCTGAAGGAGGTCGCGCTGCGCTTGCGCGAGATGTTCCCGGCCAAGGACCGAGCCAAGCTGGAGTCTAAGGTCACACCGCAGTATATCGAGGCGCTGGTGGAGAAGATGACCGAGGGCTTCAAGGGCGACGTGGGGGTCGTGCCGCGCCAGTTCCTGCGCCGTTTCGTCGACGTGATGGACACGGTCGGCGAGCACGACGATTTCGATCCGGCGGCCGAGCTGGGATTCGGGCTCAAGGATCCGACCGAGGACGAGATCAGAAAGATGAAGGGGCAGCCGCCCTACGACGCCGAGCCCGACGATGACAAAGGCTACCCCACCATGAGCTTCTAGGAGCGCCAACCTTCCGTGAGCACGTTCGCCCGCTTTCCGCCCCGCCTGCAGGAAGCCATCGTGGCGCGCCTGGGCTGGACCAGCCTGCGCCCGGTACAGGAGCTGGCCGGTGCGGCCATCCTGGACGGCAAGAACGCCGTGGTGTTGGCGCCAACCGCGGGAGGCAAGACCGAAGCCTCGATCTTCCCGGCCTTGGCGAGGCTGATGGAGGAGCCGCCGAGCGGCACTGGCCTCATCTACGTGGCGCCCATCAAGGCCTTGCTCAACAACCAGGAAGAGCGCCTGGGCACCTACGCCGACATGGTCGGCCTGCGGCGGTTCGTGTGGCACGGCGATGTTTCCGACGCCGACAAGAAGAAGTTCAAGGCCGAGCCGACCGAGATCCTGATGACCACCCCGGAATCGCTCGAGGTGATGCTGGTTTCGCCTCGATGTCCGGTTCCTCGCCTGTTCGGCGATCTGCGCATGGTCATCGTGGACGAGATCCACGCCATGGCCGGCACCGATCGTGGCGCGCATCTGATGTCGGTGATCGAACGGCTGGCCGCTTTCTCCCGGCACGACATCCAGCGGGTGGGGCTCTCCGCAACCGTGGGCAATCCTTCCGAGATCGTGCGCTGGCTGCAAGGGGGCTCGCAACGGGCTGCCGAGGTCATCGACCCGCCCAAGGTGGTCGCGTCACGGCAAATTCAGGTCGGTCTCTATGGAACCATCCTGGAGATTGCGCAAGAGGCCAGCGCGCGCGCGCGCGGCAAGAAGAGCCTGTTCTTTTGCCAAAGCCGTGCCCTGTCGGAAGCGATTGCCGAACGCATGCGCGGCCGGGGAGCCGAGGTCTTCGTCCACCACAGCTCGGTCAGCCGCGATGAGCGGCGCGAGGCCGAGGCTCGCTTCCATCACGGCACCGACGCCGCCATCGTCTGCACCTCGACCCTGGAGCTTGGCATCGACGTGGGCGATCTGGACTTGGTCTTCCAGGCCAACGCCCCTTCGACCGTATCCTCCTTCATGCAGCGGATGGGCCGCACCGGCCGCCGCGCCGGCCAGGTCGCCAACACGACCTTTCTCTGCGAGTCACCCGAAGACGTTCTTCAGGCCGTGGCCATTGTCGAGCTCGCCCGCCGAGGCTGGGTCGAATCCGTCCCCGTGCAGGATCGCTGCTGGCCCGTCCTGGTTCACCGAATCCTCGCCCAGACGCTGCAATTCGGCGCCATCAGCGCCGAGCGTTGCTTCGAGCAACTCGCCCGCGTTCCCGACTTCCGTGGCATCACCCCCACCGAGCGAGCCCATCTGATCGAGCACCTGACCAGGGAAGACTACCTCTTCGAGTCGGGTGGCCTCCTCTCCATGGGCACCAAGGCCGAGCGCATCTTCGGCCGCAAGAACTTCAGCGAGCTCTACGCCGTGTTCTCCAGCCCCATCCTCTACCGTGTGGAGACCGAAACCGGCCGAGACCTGGGCTCCCTGGACCAGGACTTCGCCGATCGCTTGGTGGAGGAGATGAGCTCCTTCCTCCTCGGTGGCCGCGCCTGGACCGTCGTACGCCTCGACCACGAAGAGCGGACCGTGGTCGTTCGCGAAGCCCCGCGCGGCCAGAAGCCCAGTTGGGGTGGCTTCCTGCCCCAGCTCCTCGGCTTCGAAATCTGCCAGGAGATACGGCGCATCATCCTGGACACCGCCGAATATCCCTACCTGGACAAGCCCGCCCTCGCCGCCCTCGCCTCCTGGCGAGCCAACCTGGCCGACCTGCTCCGGCGCAGCCACCCCTTCGCCGCCCAGCAAGACGACCGCGCCGTCCGGCTCTGGACCTTCGCCGGCGGCCGGATCAACCACACCCTCAAGTACGCGCTCGAGCTCATCGCTGGCTGGAAGGCCGTCGCCGACAACTTCGCCTTGCGCATCGAAGGCGCCGGCGTCTCCCACGCGACGGTAGAGGCGGCTCTGGCCAAGATGAGGGAGCCAGGATTCTGGGAGAACCGCGAGACAAGAGCTGCCATCCGTGCCCGTGTGCCGCCGTTCAGGCTGAGCAAGTTCCAGCGTGCGCTGCCCCCCGAGGCCGAGACGGAGTTCGTGGCGAGGAGCTTCCTGGACTTCGAAGGGGCCGCCATGCTCCCCTCCTCGAGCTAACCCAGGTGCGAACGACCGCTCCGAGATCACCCGCAATTCCATCCCCCATCACCGAGCTGAAGGCTGCCGCCACCGAGCATCCCTGTGAGATTAGGACTCGCTGCTCCTGGCCGGCGGTCTCGCCCACTTCCTGCGCACGCTAGCCAGGGTGGGGCTGCTGCGCCCCCTGAACACGCAATTCCAGCGCTCGCCGGATGTCGCTTTGGATGTCTGGTAGTGTGGGACAGGAGAAGACCTGCTCGACAATTTGGACGGCCCCCATCTCGATCGCGGATGCCGCCGATTCGCACGAACTCGGCAACCAAAACCGCGTTTGTGCTCTCCGCCGACTGAGTGAAGCTGGATCGTCCCGTTCCAACTCGACATGCGCTCCTTGATCAAGCTACACTGCCTCCTGGGAGTACTGTGGAATGCAGACCGATGTAGCAGCGCCCCTTGGGAGGTGGTGTGAAAAATGTCCAGGGTGGCTTCGCCTTGCGGCAGGCAAACAGCGCGGCGAAGCTACCCTCGATGCCGAGCAGATTGGTGACCTCGCAACGTCATGTATAGCCGAGGCTGAGGGGACTCTCGTCAAGGCCGCATGTCCGATTAGTGGGTCGGCTATGGATCCGGACAGGTCAGCCGATCTGCGTCTCGTCCGGATCGGCGATATCAAGGGGATCAATGCACTCGCTCCCCGCAAGGCGCTTGAGTTGGGCAAATCAAACCTTACCATCATCTATGGCTACAATGGCTCCGGCAAGTCTGGCTACGTTCGACTGCTGAAGCACATATGTGGTGCCCGCAACCCCGGCACGATCCACGCCGACGTCTTTTCCGCGCCGCCCGAAACTCGAGGTTGCTCAGTGTCCTTTGAACTCGACGGAAAAACTCGCAGCCTAGCCTGGCAGATCGGACAGGAACCAATAGATGAGCTGCGCGGCGTCGATGTATTCGACGTCGACACGGAGCACACATACGATTCCGAGTGCGAGGTCGTGTATGAGCCACCGGTACTCGCACACCTGACCGACCTTGCAGACGTGTGCGACCGCGTTTCTCTCGAGTTGGACCGTCGCGTGCAAGGGGAAAAGTCAATTCTGCCGAAGCTCCCCACCGAGCACGAGAAGACAATCGCTGGCACGTGGTACCTGAATCTCTCTTCAACGACAACCGAAGCAGAAGTGTCAGAGCGCTGTAGCTGGACTCCAAAGGATGAGGCAGATCGCGTGGCCCTGAAGGCGCGTATTGGTGAACAGAACCCATCTCAACGCGCGCGAGAGCTTCGAGGCCACGTCGAACACGCAAAGAGGCTAGCGGCAGAGCTCGAGCGCTCGCGCGCCGCGCTAGACGACGTAGCCTGCACAAACATCGACAACCTATGGAATAAATGTGATGTCACGACTAAGGCGGCACGCGTCTCCGCTGATCGAGCGTTCGCCCGGGCTCCGCTGCAGGGCGTAGGCGAAGAAGTGTGGCGAGAGCTCTGGAATGCCGCGAAGAAGTATTCCGAGGCATTCGCATATCCTGGCAAGAAATATCCGTCGACGATGCCAGGATCGTTGTGCGTACTCTGCCAACAGGAGCTAACCGATGAGGCTCGCCCTCGGCTGCAGGCGTTCGACGAATTTGTGAGAGGCGAGCTTAGTGCCGCAGCAGATGCCGCTCGAAAGACATACAAAGAGGCAATCGAGGCACTTCCTGACGACCATTCCGATGGCGACGTTGGTCTTAAGCTTGAGGCCGCCAAAGTCGTCGATCCTGCGGTCTGCGGCGAAATCCTGGATTCGGTCTCCCGCCTGCGACACCGACGTCAAGCGATCATTGCTAGAGTTCAGCCACCCATGCGCCCTTCAATTCCGAGGTCTGATGAGCTGGGACGAGCTCTGGAGCTCCACGCCACAGCACTCGAGAACGAGGCTTTGCGTTTCGACGCCGATGCCCGGGATTGCGAACGATCCGCGCTTATACTGCAAGCCTTGGAACTGGACGCGCGGGCTTGGGTCTGCCAGCAGGCGAGCGCGATTCACACCGAGCTCAAGCGAAGAAGTCGTCTCGCCCTCATTGAACGAGCAAAACGCATGGCGACAACGAGCGCCATCTCGAAGAAGAAAAGTGAGCTCGCCGAACGGCTGATTTCGAAGGCATTCCAGGAGCGCTTTCTGAAGGAGCTTGGTCGACTGAACGGCCAGCGAATCCGGGTTAAGCTGGAGAAAACGCGTGTCGCCTACGGTCGGGCGTTGCACCAGATCCAGCTAGACACTGAATCGAAAGTGTCCGTGCCGGAGGTATTGAGCGAAGGCGAAAGGCGCATGATTACTCTTGCGGCTTTTCTAGCAGACGCTGAGGGACGGCCGACCGCTACGCCCTTCGTGTTCGATGACCCGGTGTCATCCCTGGACCAGGAGTTTGAGGAATCCGTTGTGGCGCGACTCGTCGATCTCGCGGCGACACGCCAGGTCCTTGTCTTTACCCACCGACTCTCTCTCCTCGTCCTCATCCAGGAGGCCGCCAAGAAGGCCGGGACGGCTGTGGATACCCGTTGCATCCGAGCGGAGCCATGGGGTGCAGGCGAACCGGGCGACACCCCACTCGACGGAAAGAAACCAGAGAGTGCGCTCAGGAGTCTTCGGGATCAGCGCCTCGCTCAGGCGGCCAAGGCACTGAGGGCGTCCGGTACTGACGCCTATTTCGCACATGCGAAGGGAATCTGCGGCGACTTCCGCATCATACTGGAGCGCGTCACCGAGACCTACCTACTCGCGGACGTCGTCCAGCGATTCCGGCGCTCGGTGAACACTCAAGGCAAGTTGCAGAAGCTCACGAAGATCACCCAACGCGACGTTGACCTGATCGACGAGCTCATGACCAAGTACTCAATCTACGAGCACTCTCAGCCAATGGAGGCGCCGTCACGCTTGCCCCAACCCGACGAGCTTGAGCAAGACATCAACCGCCTTGACGCGTGGTGCGTCGAATACTTGAAGAGGCAGGAGTCCAAGTAGGCCGTTGATCGGAACGCTTTCCAGGAGTGAACACCACCTCCCGGTGGCCATGGTCACATGTGGAAGAGCACTCCCGTCGACCCTTGATGACTACGGCCCGGCAACCCGCACGCGACTTCTTCCACACCCCACCGGCTCTACCCGCACCTGGGCGCCGAATCGTTCTCGGAGCTCGGGCACGTGGGAGATAATGCCGACGGTGCGCCCGGTGGCCTGGAGGTTCTCCAGGGCTACCATGGCGTGGTCGAGGGTCTCGCGGTCGAGGGTGCCGAAGCCCTCGTCGATGAAGAGGGTCTGGGCTTGAGTCGCGCGAGTCGAGATGCCTGATAGCGCAAGCGCGAGGGCGAGAGACACCAAGAAGGTCTCCCCGCCCGATAAGCTGTTGATCGTGCGGACCTCACTGCCGAGATCCTGGTCGGCCACCTGTAGCTCCAGCCCAGCCCCCGGCACCGACATCAGACGGTAACGAGGCGCGAGGTCCCCGAGATGCGCATTGGCTTCCCTCAGCAGTGCCTCGAAGGCCAGGCTCTGGGCAAACACCCGAAACTTCTTGCCATCCGCCGACCCAACGACCTCGTCCAGTTGTTCCCAGACCTTGCTCGCCTCTTCCTGCGCCCGCACTTCGACCTGTGCGCTGCTTCGGCCGGCCCGTAGCTCGTCGTCATGCTGCTGCTTGGCCCTCAGCCCTATCAGCTTCGGCCCAAGCTCATCCACCTGGATCCGCGCCTTCGCCGCCAGATCCCGCGTAGCCTCGTAGTCGCACTTGGGGCGCCCCTTGCCGGCGTGCTCGCCAAGGCTCCGTAGTCGGTCATTACGGGTTGCCAAGGCGCGGGCGACCTCTTCGCGGAGGGCCTCCAGACATTTCCGTTGCTCAGCAATCCATGTCTCGTCATGAGCAAGTCTCTCCTCAAGCGTAGGCCGATCTACGCCTAGCCCTGCCAACGCGAGGTCAAGCGCCAGTCCGGCCTGCGCGGCGTCTTGGTCAACTTCGTGCAAGTTCCTGTCCGCCGCTTCCTCAGCAGCCCGGGCAACGGCCAGAGATGTGGTTGCCTGTGTGTGGCAGTTGCGCGCAGTTTCGCACCTGCTCGTGGCCCTTTCCATCCTGGTCTTGAGCTCGGTTTCGATATCGAGCGTGCCGCGGCCTTCCAGCAACGCTGCCCTCTGTGTCTCGAGTGCACTCAACGCCCCATCCTGCTCGCGCAGGGCCGTGATCGAGGTTTCAAGGTTGGCCTGGCGCTCGCCGAGCACGGCCAGGGCGGTTTCGCACCCTGCGCGCATGGCGGCAAGACTCTCAAGAGCGGTCGCCAGCCGTTGTTGGTATGTCTCGAATTCCTGAGCTCGACTCTGGCAGACTTCCAGGAAGAGATCCGGGCTCTCGCGAGCCGCCACGCCCCAGTCAGGGTGCCACCCCATCACTGGAGTCAGTAGGGTCTCGATGCCGTTGCGCTCTCCCGTCAACCGTCCCTGGTCCTCGATGAGGCGGCCGACCGCTGTGGTCATCTCCTGTTCCTGCTTGACACATCCGGCGTGCGTTTTGACGGCGGCACCCCAGGTGCTGCGTGCATCATCGACCCGCCCACGAGCCCGGTCCCGTTCACTCGCAAGACCGAGAGCGCGCCGCTCGTCGCTGTCAGCCAGGTCGTATCTTGCCTGCGCTTGTGTAACCCTGGCCGTGACGGCGGCGCTGGCCGTCGCGGCCGATGTCGGCAAATCCAGCGCCAGGGATGCCACCCGGTTGAGATAGTCGCGTTGGACCTCCTCTGCCGCGGCGACCTGTTCATTGGCGGCCCTCTCGGCGCTGTACGCCTTGGTGCATGCCACCGCCTGCTCTGCCTCGGCGGTGCTTCGGGAACCTTGGAGATCGAGCGAGAGTCGGTCGAGCTCAACAACGCGCTGTTCCAGCACTTCCATCGCGATCGACGATAGGCCTGCGTGGGCATAGGGGTGGTCTGTCGATCCACAAAGCGGGCATGCCTGGCCATCCTTGAGCAGCGAGCGCTGCTGATCGAAGGATAACGCGGCTCGCGTGGTCTCCGCCGCAAGACGGGCTTCGGCCATTCGGCTCCGGCATCCATCGAGCTCGCCGGCCAAGCGGGCAACTTCGAGGCGCCAGCGCTCCTCGTCCGCCCGAAACTCGGCAGCTTGTGCCCGCGCGGTGGAGCTAGTTTCTTGGGCAGACCGTGCGCGTTCCACCAGTTCGGCGACGGCGGCGAGCTCGTCCAGATCCTTTCGGCGTTCCGACGTGCGCGCTCTCAAGTCGGCCAGATCGCGGCCTCCCAACGCCGCTTCGGTCTCCTCCCAGCGCTTCTGCGCCGTCGTGAGTAGTCCCTCCGCTTCGGAAGCCGCGCCCGCCGCCTTCGTGCGCTCCCGAACGACGCGAGCGACCTCGTCCTTTGCGGTCGCCAACCTCTCGGCTATGGTGGCGAGCCGTTGCCCAACAGCAGCGTGCTTCCGCAGCTCTGCCTGCCAACGCGGCCACTCGGCGGAAAGCTGGCTTTCCCCGCTGTGCGTCGCAAGCCACCGCTCCATTTCGGAGCATTCCGTTTCGCGTTCACTGATCTTCTTGGCCAGCTTGTCCTGCTCGCCGCGGTCATGCTCGACCTGATCGCGAAGCTCTGCGAGCTTCGTTCGGGCTACTGCGGCGGTGCGGCGAGCAAGCCCCATTTGCAAATCCAATTGCTTCGCCTCGTCGATCCGCGGACGCAGACTCGCCTCGCGCTCACGCGCCGTTCTGAGCTCCGATTCCGCCTCGCCGAAGGCCTGCCTTGCCTTCTCGAGATCGAGAGTGGTTTGCTCGATCTCATGGCGAATGCCGCCGAGCGCGTCTTTCGCCTTGCCCTGCGCGGCTGCGGTCCTGTTCGCCTCATCTCGGGCCGCGCGAAACGGCTGCGCAGCCGAAACGGCCTGTATCTCCTTCTCCAGCGGCTCAGCCAGCGCCACGCGTTGCTCTGCCTCCGACAGAGCTATACCCGCCGATTCGACACCAGCGACAAGATCGGCTTGTCGCTCATGCCACGCCAAGTCAAGCCCGACCTCCTCCATGGACGTACGGGCTAGCGAAAGAGCTTCGTCTGCGGCTGCCGCGGATCCGTCGAGCTGCGCACGGTCATCTTCCGAAAGCGTCATCAGGGTACCCAGCTTGTCCTGCAGGCGAATCAGCTTTTCTCGCTCACTGGTGGCGCGCTCATGCGCCGCCACCGACAACTTGGTGAAGATCGCTCCGCCCATGACGTACTCGAGAATCTGGGCTCTGTCGTCGGATCTTGCGCGCAGGAAGTTGGTGAATTCCAATTGGGGCAAGAGGACCGTCCGCTTGAACTCCTCGAAGCTAAAGCCAACCCGCGTCGCGACCGCCTGCCGGACTTCGGTGATTCGGGAAGAGATGATGTCTCCAGAGTCGAGGTCCACCAGCGCCATCGTTTGGTCCTGAAACTTGCCCAAGTTGCGGGCGCGATGAACTTTCCAGGTCGCTCGATAGCGTTTGCCATCCGAACCTTGGAACTCCACCTCGGCGAAGCCGTCCGCGGCTCCGCGCGACAGCAGGGCACGGGCGTCGTTGCTCTTCAAACGCAGCTTAGGAGCCGCTCGAAGATAGTTGTTTGAAAGTCAGACATGGGGCGCAACCGCGTAGTTCCAGTCGCCGTGAAAGGTGCCCCGCTCAAGGTTGAGGTCGGCGAGTTGCTCGTCCGTGACTGAGAGGCCGGTGGGGTAGGACCGTTTGTCGAGCTTGGCGCGGATGGTGAGTCCGGTCCGGGTCGTCGTGTTCGCAATGAGGTCAACGACGACGTCGTGGGTGAGGAGGGGGCGACCACGCCAGTTCTGCGAGATGTGACAGAACATGCGGTGCTCGATCTTGTTCCACTTGCTGGTGCCTGGAGGAAAGTGCGAGACCGAGATGCGGACACCGATTGCATCCGCGAGTTGTTGCAACGCAACCTTCCAGTTCTTCGATCGGGCAGCGTTGCTGCCACCGCTGTCCGCTGTGATCAGCAGGTCTGTCGCGTCGGGGTAGCGGCGCGCCCCCATGTGCTGCCACCACGCGTGAATGGCGGCGACCGCGAAATCCGCCGTGTCGTGGTCGACGCCGACTGTGACCCAGCCCTCGTTGCGGTTGATGTCGTACACACCGTACGGGATGGCCTTGCCGACGCATGGGTCCGGGAAGTCGTGCACCTGAACCTGCTCGGGCATTCCTGCCGGCTGCCACTCCTTCCCGCCGTTCTTGTAGTCGCCGACGAGTTCTTTCTTCTTCGTGTCGACGGAGATCACCGGTTGTCCCCGCTTGGCGAAGGCCTTCGCCACCCGGTTGATGTGCTCGAATTGAGCGTTGCGATCGGGATGCGACCTGCCCTCCTTGTTCTTCCGGTTCCCCTGCAGGCTGTAGCCCTGCTCCTTGAGCAGCTCTGCCACGGTCTGCGCGCTGACCTGGTGCCCCTGGCTCTGCAACTCGCTCGCCAGCTTCCTCGTACTCTTGCAGGTCCAGCGCAGCGGCGACTCCGGATCACCCCGCGTCGCAGGGTCGACCAAGGCGTCAAGGTCAACCACCAGCGTCGGATCCTTCGCTTTCAGTCGCTTGTCGCCACCGCCGGGACGACGAATACGCTCTGGCGGCAATGCCGGGCCGCGCGCCCGCTGCGCGGCCAACTCGCGCAGCCCCCGCACGATGGTCGGCTCGCTCAGCCCTGTCGCTTCCACCACACGGCTGATCCCACCCCAGCCGAGCCCCTGTGCTTCCGTGGCGGCCCAGAGCCTGCGCGTCCGCTCGTTGAGCAGCGGACTCAGCATCTCGTACTTCTGTTGGACCCGCTTGACGTCATCGGTCCTCGCCATCCTCGATCACAGAACATGATCGCCTCCGAAAGGCAAAAAACTTGAACGTCATCCACAAAAGGTTATCTTCGAGCGGCTCCTTATCGTCCTCCTCGGGTGCTCCCACTAGATGCCCCCCTTCATCGGACAACCGTGGCGTCCTGCCGTAAAGGGCGAGACAGAGCGCATCCAGGAGCGTGCTCTTGCCGGAACCAGTAGGACCCGAGATGCAGAACAGGTTGCAGGAGGAAATAGGTGGCTGGTCGAGTCGCACCTCGAACTCGCCGCACAGGCTCGCGAGGTTCCTGCCACGGATAACCAGAATTCTCATGCACCCGCCTGCGCGACCTGGTCGTGCAATTCGTGAAAGGCGGCGAGCAGCTCCGGGCTCGGATCGCCACCGTGCTTCTGTTTGTACTTGAGAAGAAAGACCTGTTCGACGGACAGCTCGCTGAGGCTGGTTACCCCATCTGGCGAAACAACGCCTGTGCCATTGAAGGTTGGCGGGGCGATGCGTACGAGGCGAGCTTCCTTGCCTTGCATAGCCTCGTCGATTCGCTTGCGTAGGGCACGCTCAGGTTTGTCCAGAGCAACGTGAATTTCCAGAAGTGGCCGCTCCTCATCGGGGCCGTCGCCGCGATTGGGCATGGACTTCAAGATGTCCAAGACCATTTCGAGTGGAAGCGGGCCGCCGTTCGGCACGGACACCAGCGGCACCGGGCGTGGCACTCGGAGGTCGCGGATACTCGTCGCCTGGGTTCCAACGATCTCGGCAATCACGACCGCGTGACGGACGGCTTTCGCATCGAATGAGAGCGGCAGTACGGCTCCCGAATAACGAAAGTTGTCGCGGCCGCCGACCCGCTGTGGCACATGCAGATGGCCAAGAGCAGCATAGGCGATGTCCTCGCCAAGGATGTCATGCGGCAGCGGATGCTGGTTGCCACCAAGGACCTTACGCTCTGACGATTCGGATAGCTGGCCACCAACCATGTAGCAGTGTCCCATGACAATGATGGCCTGGCCCGAGTCACGACGCGCATGCAGCGCCTGGAATACTCGCTGATACAGGGCACGCGTTCCTTCCGCCAGAGGGTCGGATGCTCCGACCATCGTAGGAAGATCTGCTGGCCGCAGAAATGGCATGGCGAGAACCCAGGCAGCGATCGCGTCCTGACGGTTCCGGAGCGGTATCATCAGTCGAGCAACATCTACGTCACCGTTCGCCCGTGGCAGCCCGCCAACCACGTGAAGCGGACCGAGCTCGTTTAGAATCGGCCTTGGTGCCTCGAGCCGGGCGGCGGAGTCGTGGTTACCACCAATGACCACGATCTGCAGGTGCGGAGCGCGCGCATGTGCCCGTCCAAGGAAGTGGTACCAAAGTTTCGTCGCGCTCGCGGGCGGATTGGCCACGTCGAAGACATCACCTGCGATGAGCAACGCGTCGATGGCTTCCCCTTCGAGTGTATCGAGCAGCCAGTCGAGAAAAATTCGGTGCTCGTACTCGCGCTCGACCCCGTGGAACACGTGACCGAGGTGCCAGTCGCTGGTGTGAAGAACGCGCAGGGCCATGGGCGGGCATCATACGGCGTAACGATCACCATCGACACCGATCCGGTCTTCGCTCCAACGCGCCCAGCGGAATCCGATCGAAGGCCCGATACGCGCCGTGGTCCCCAAGCCGGAGGCCTGCCCATCGGTGCGGATCCGTGGGGGGCGCCAACTCCGTCTTCGGGCACTCGCGGCACCTTTGGGGGCAACTTCGGGGCAACTCCAGCGGTAGCGGCGCCGCATCTGCCGTGATTTCCAATGGTCACAGGCGCCGTTTTGTAGCTGCAACGGCCACGCCGAGTCGTGCTTCACGTCTTCACGTCGGCTGGCTTGCAGGGGCACCGTCCCTTCTGTCACCCTCACCGTCTGCCTTCGCTCCGGCGCAACCGGCACCATGCCGCCGTTGATTCCGCAGATACGTCCGCAGGTCGCGCTCGTCCACCCTGATCGCGTTGAGCACACGCACGTGCGGCAGCCTGCCCGTCTCGCAGAGGCGGTAGACGGTTACGGTGCTCACCCGCAGTCGGTTCGCCACTTCGCGAGCAGTGAGGCACGGACCGAGGGCCCTCGGCGCGCCTGAACCCCCACCCTCGGCTTGCACCACTAATGCACCAAACGGTTGGCGATTTGGTGCAATTCCTGGCGAAGCGCGGCTAGAGCCACCTTCCGCAAGTGGTTGAAATTGCAACGGTTTGCTATCGTCGGCTACCCCGTGCGATGGTTCATCGCGAGTTCCCAAGCCGAGGGTCGCGGGTCCGAGTCCCGTCTCGCGCTCAACCATAACCTATGACCCGCCGCGCTGTGAAACGCATTCCTGCCCGCTAGCGATGATCCATCGCTTCGGATGGATTTCGGGATTTGTCGCTTTCGCCAGCTGGCAGCCGCTAGATTCTCCATATGCTACGCGCAAGTGAAACCGTGCTCGTCGATGGCCCTGCTGGACCGGTTCAAACCCTGATCGACCAACCTGACACCTTCCGAGGGCTTGCGCTCGTGGCCGAGGGCCCGGATGTTCTGGTTGTTGGAGTCGATCCAGCCCCGGTCGCGGGTCTAGAGGTAGACCCGCTGGGCGTCGTCCTGGCCCACCATGAACATGATGGCTCTCTGGTTGGCCATCTGGATCCATCCGGCGACGGACTTCACGCCAGACCGAATAGGTTCAGGTTTCGTGTCCACAGTAATCGCTTTTTGACGAGCCCCGGCACCGCCGATCATTCGTCCATCTCCTTTAGTTCCCTCTCGATCTGTTCCACGCTGGGCAGGCTCGCCTCCAGGTCCTTGGGCAGCGCCTCGACGAGTTGGTACTCGGCCACCCCGATGGGGCCCTTGGTGTTGCGGAGGGCGTACTCGGCGACGACCTTGTTCTTGCTCTTGCACAGCAGGATACCAATGGTCGGGTTGTCCTCGGGTGCCTTCAATTTGCCATCCACGGCGGCCAAGTAGAAGCTGAGCTGGCCGGTATGCTCGGGCTTGAAAGGCACCGCCTTCAGCTCAATCACGACGTAGCAGCGCAGCTTCAGGTGATAGAAAAGGAGGTCGAGGAAGAAGTCATCACCGCCGACTTCCAGGAGCACCTGCCGTCCGACGAAGGCGAAGCCGGCGCCTAGCTCCAGCAGGAACTTCGTGATGTGCTGAACGAGGGCGTCCTCAAGTGTGCGTTCGTCGGCTTCCTCACCCACGCTCAGGAAGTCGAAGCGATAGGGATCCTTCAGGTTCTCGCGCGCCAGGTCGGACTGGGGCTTGGGCAGGTGCTGCTCGAAGTTGGTGATGGCCTTGCCCCGACGTTCTACGGTGCGAGCCTCGATATGGTGGACGAGGACCGCGCGAGACCAGCCGTGTTGCAGGACGCTGTTGGCGTAGGCGAGTCTGGCGTTCCGGTCCTTCAGCTTGGTCAGCAGGACCAGATTGTGGCCCCAGGGAATTTGGCCAACAGGCTGTTGGCCAAATGCGGGGTCGGGCCAGGCCTGCGCGAAGGCCCGCATGTACTTCACGTTCGAGCGCGAAAAGCCCTTCATGGACGGGAACTCGGCGCGCAGGTCGGTCGCGACCTGGTCGACGATGCCCTCGCCCCAGGTGCCCGCCACCTGCCGGTCGAGGATGTCTCGCCCTATGCCCCAGTAGAGGCGCAGCAGCTCGTGGTTCACCGATAGCGCCGCGCGTTGTTGGGCGGAGCGGACACGTTCCTTCACCTCCGCGAGCCACTCGGAATACCCAGCCGGCCGGCCAGCCAGGCTTGGCGGTGCGGCCTTCGCGGCGGGTGCCTTCGCGAAGTTATTGGCCACGAGCTTCTTGGTCACAGCATGGCCTCCAGCTCGTCCAGATCCTTGGCGATCTCCCCTTCCAGGGCGCGCAGCTTGGCGATGATCTTCGTCGGCGGGTCGTACTTGCCCATCGGTGCCTTCTGGCTCCTCATCGGCACCCAGGACCAGCTGTGAGTGCCTGTTTTCGTTTGTGCTCGACTTCTGAATTCGTCCTGCCGGTGCCGTAGGTTTGCCCCACGCAGATACTGGCAGGGGACAAGGCCCTTGGCAAAACCGCCCCCTCGTAGGACAACTTCCACATATCCGTGAGCACCGCCGGCCGTCGTCAAAGACTTGCCCCTGTCCTTAGCGAACACAGCGTACCCTGTAAGAACTACCCACGTCGTAGAAGTACGAGTAGGCGTCGTTGAAGAAGACGTCCCACGCGTAGCCGGAGGAGCCAGCATACGGCGAAGAAGTCCAGAACCCTTCGGCAGGGGTACCCGGAAATGCCGTCTGGTTGATCATAGGTCCTGGAGAGGCCATCGTGAAGTCTACGAGGGAGACCATCTCCTTGTACGTGGGCAAGCGAAAACCTGCTCCCGCATTCGTGCAATAGGTTTGGGCAACTGCCCACGTCATGGTAGTGGAGCTCGCCTGCTGCTGCCACACGAGCGTTCCACCCGCTCCAGAGGGACGACGTGCTGGTCAGCCATGAATGCCACCATGGTAACTTGAAGTCGCAAATTGCGACCATAGAAACGACTGCATGCGCAACACGGCTGCCGGACATCGGTCCGCTCTCTTCGGACATGGACCCGGTGGCAGGTGCGGCAGCAACGGGCTACTACTCCTCCTCCAGCGCCCGCAGGATGTCGAGCAGCCCTCGCCGCATTGCCTTCTGGTCGTGGGCGTGCTGCCAGTTCTCTAGCAACGCGGCGAGCCGCGCGATCACCGGATCGCTGGCATCTTCGTCTGCCGGAGGGCGAGTTACAGAGTTACACGGCGCCTGCCCATCGGTGCCTTCTGGCTCCTCATCGGTACGCAGGACCAGCTGTAAGTGCCTGTTTTCGTTTGTGCAGTTGACGCCAGTGCACTCTGGCTCACCCGGTACGCCGCCTCCGAGTCCCCTCTCGCGCTCAACCGAAAAGCCCTGCACTTCCGAGGGCCTACAAGATTCGCCAAAATCTGCGAGCGGCGCGTTATTCGGTCCTTGCACCACTAATGCACCAAATGGATCGCTCTTTGGTGAATTCGCTCTCGCCGCAGATACTCCGGCGCCGGGTGACCGTAGACCTCGGTGGTAATGCGCGGATCGCTGTGGCGCAAGATGCGCTGGACGGCCGCCGGATTTGCCTGGATGAACTGCTCCACCCGGCCCGTCGTCACCTCGCGTATTGGCATCCTGGACAATTCTGATTCTAGGAGGTGCCGGTGGAAGGTGCCTCGGCTCTTCGGATTGGTCAGGGCGCACTGGCGTATCGAGAACAACTGCTTCGGGCGGCTGGACATCGAGTGGCAGGAAGACCACGGACGCTGGGTCCATCGCGGCAACAGGCTGCCCGTCGTGTCGCTCCTGCGCATCATCGCGTACAACCTGCTCGAGATGCCGCATGCCGTGCACCTGCGCTCCAAGACAGCGAGGAAGGCCGCGTGGCAGCAGCTACGAGACTGGGTACGCGACGCTCTGGTTTGGTCTGCGGAAGGGATGCCAGACCTTCCCGAGGTGTGCCACCACACCCATCCCGACGGGGAAAGGGGCCTCATTGCCCATCTGACGCATCCGTCCCACTCGGAAGCTCGCGGTGGTCTGCCGCCACGAACTTCTGGGCACCCCTGCTACCTATTGTACCTATGGCCTAGTCACGGATCAAGATTGCCTCGCCGTGGTAGTCTCAACAACGTATGAATCGAGGGCTTGCAGCTGGTGGTGCTAAGATCCTCGCTACGATTTTAGCGGTGTGTCCCGTGGCGTGCTCGTCCCCGATCGGCGAGGGGCCGAACTCGGCCGCAGCTGCGACGAGCGGCGCTGGGGGCGCCCAAGTGGCCACGGCTCCCCAGGCAGGCGGCGCCCTCGGCGTCCACACGGGCACGCCCGCTCAGGGGGGCCAGGGTAGCGGCGTCATAGGGACAACGATAAGTGTGCCACCCGCTCCTGCATGCCCGTCGAGCAACGGCGGAGACGCCTCGAGCCCGCCGGTGTGTTTAGACGGCGGCTTAGCATATTCTTCCAATAGCGACGCAGGAACCGGGGCATGCCCATGCGCGGACGGGTTCGAAGCGCTGTCGGGAAAGCCATGCGATGAATTCGGTTTGGAGTGTGACTACAGTGCATTCAGTTGCATGTGTGGCCGATGCTCGTGGGGGTGTAATGTTCTGAAGACCTATCGCGCCTTGGTGCCCCCGTAACCACGGTCTGGGCGAGAGAACGGTTCCGGGTTGGCAGGGCGACTGGATCCGCGCACAAACGAGCGATCGCACTTCTGTCGATTTTGAGGGCTTGGAGCGGACGGGGCGAGCGCCCGCGGAGCATTGTGCTGAGCTCGTCCGAGCTAGCGACGATGTTGCGCAATCGTCGCTTCCTGGTAAGAATGCGCGTTACAGCCGTGATTGGAGCGACGATTGGGAACTACAAGATCCAGCGTCTAATTGGGCAGGGTGGGATGGGCAAGGTCTACCTGGCCGTGCATCCTACGCTCGGACGCATGGCGGCGGTCAAGGTCCTACTCTCACATGATCGTGCTGATTCCGAAGCCGTGGCCCGCTTCCTCACCGAGGCCCGAGCCGCAAATGCAATCCGCCACGAGAACATCGTGGACATCTACGACTCGGGCACCATCGAGGAGGTCAGGCCCTACATCATCATGGAGTACCTGGAGGGCGAAACCCTCACCCAAGTGTTGCGTCGAGAGCGTGTCGGCCTGACGGAAATCATCGACTGGGGTTGTCAGGTCGCAGATGCCCTGACCACGGCCCATGACAACTACGTCATCCACCGCGATCTCAAGCCGGACAACCTATTCCTAATCGCGGACAGGAAGCGCCCGGGGAAGAAGCAAGTGAAGGTGACGGATTTCGGCATCGCGAAGCTGCAACACACTGGCGAGCGTGACTACCGAACCCAGACCGGCACCCTGCTCGGTACGCCCCCGTACATGTCCCCCGAACAGTGCATGAGCCTCAAGGACCTCGATGCCCGCAGCGATATCTACTCGTTCGGCGTGATCCTGTACGAAATGGCTGCGGGCAGGCGGCCATTTGACGCAGATGGTGTGTATCCCCTGCTGAGCATGCACATCCATGATCCACCCGTACCGCCGTCGCAGTATCGGCCCGATCTGCCAGGCCTGATCGAGAGCATCATTCTGCAGGCACTCGCCAAGGCGCCGGCAGATCGGCAAGGGTCCATGGCCGAGGTCTTGTCGCAGCTCGAGCTGGCGCGCGGAAACGTCGCGGCCAGCAGCGAGGCGCTCAAGCGCTCGCGCTCCGATCGGCACGGGTCCCTGGGGGCAGCCAGAACTTTCGGGCGCGACGAGATTCTGGGATTTCTCGGCGAAATAGACCGGCATCTGGACCAACGGACAGGCATCGAGATAGTCGGGGGCGCGGCGGCGCTTCTCGCCTACGGTGCGCAGACTCCGACAAACGACATCGCCACTCTCACGAGTGTGGACGAAAGGATCGGCCTGGCCGGGCACCTCACCACCAGCAAGATCCCGATCAACTGTGCAAGGCCCGTAGTCCCGACTGGATACGAAGACAACCGCACGCGGCTCGATCTTCCCTTGTGCAATCTCCAGGTCTGGGTTCCTGACCGCTACCGACTCCTGTTGATGATGGCCGTTCGTGCCAGCCGCCGCGACATGGAGGTCGTTGCCGAGATGCACAGGGCGATGCCGTTCGATCTGGAAATTCTTGTCGAGCGTTGGAACGACCAAACCCTTCGAGCCTTCGGCAACCTGGAGACCCTCGAGCACGTGTCCCTCATCATTGAAAGGCTGTTCGGGCCCAACCGGGTGCACCGAGTAGGCAGCTTGACCATGCGCCAGGATTTTGCCGCGCCCGAGAGACCCTAGAGTACCTGAGCGCCCCTTCCTGCGGGCCCTCAATGTGGCCATGCCGTGCGCGCCGCTCGTGGGGGTCCGAAATGCAGTGCCGCTCAAGGCCTGCCGCGGCGAGCTCGTCCACGCGGCGCTGGTGCTGGGCGACTGCCCCACGCCTAGGCAAATGGGTTGACGATGGCGACGCCCTCGATTCGTTGACCTGCTTGCAAATCCTCGGTCATCAAACGGTCACAGCCGGCTCTCCGTGCAGCGTGGACGATGAGTGCGTCCCAAAAGCTCAGGTTGTAGAGCCGGTGCAGCTTGATGCTCTCGACAATGTGATCGGCATCGATCGTGACGGCGACCAGCGTGGACAAGACCTCGACTTTCTTCTGCGCGACCTCGGCAGGCACGGCGAGCTTTCGTGTCGCGACCACGAAGTACTCCTGCAGCACCTGCGTCGAGATCACCGCATCGCCGTTCGCCAGCGCCGCCACGACCAGCGCCTGGGACTTGCCTCGCTTCGCCCCCGAGTCGACGTCGTCGGCGTAGACCAGGACGTTGGTATCGAGAAAGGCGCGAGCCATTACGAACGACGCCCATCGTAGGCGTCCGACCGGTGGATGCGCTTGCCACCTGAACGACCGGGCGACTGCGTCCATAGCCTGCGCATCTCGTCAGCGAGCGCCTGCCCAGTTGGGCGTCCGGCGACCATCTCAAGCTGACGGCGCACCAGATCGTTGAGGGTCGTTCCCTGGCTCTGCGCAATCTCGCGTGCTCGTGCAACCAGCTCATCTGCAAGCGCAATTGTCACATTCATAGTGCACACAGCTTACGTGTGCACTTTATAAGTGTCAAGGCGAGTGCGTCTTCAGCTGCGCCTGGGCATCCGTCATTTTGCTCCGAAGTACGACTACCAGCAGCAGCGCCGACGCGCAGAACATCATCATCGACGCCCCGGTCCGGTCGCTTGCCCCACGCAGACAGCGGTCATCGCCCAGCGCCAAGACGAAAGAACTGGCCGGTGTACTCCCCATGGAGAGCTCCACACCCCGCGCTCGTCGGCGGCTGCCTAATCTAGCGACTGCACATTCGGCCGCGGCAGCCGCGGGCTCGTGGGCGCGATCACCTCCGCCAGGTGGGTTGCCGTCGGGGGGCTTCATCTCGATCCATCGTTGGCGAGCGGGCGCAGTCTAGCCAGCGCCTACGTCAATGATTCCGCGAATCCTTTGCCGACACGGCCGGCTCTGAGCCAGGGTGATGAGTACCCCAGCTTTTCCAACCACGCCATTCGCCCGGCACCACGGCCGGAGGCTCGTCGCGTTGCTCCTCGGCGCCCTCCCTGCCTCGGCCGTCGCGGCGCCACTCTCCCTCGAGGAGGCGATTCGCTCGGCCTGGAAGACCAATCTCGGCATCGCTAGCAGCGGTAGCATGGTTACTGCCGCTCGCACCGACGCACAAGTCGCGCGCGACAATGGCCTGCCGTCCCTGATCCTTTCCGCCAAGGGCATACTCACCAACGAGCCCGTCGCCGCATTCGGGCTCAAGCTCGACGAGCAACGTATAACCGCTGCAGACTTCGCCCCCGCCCGCTTGAGCTCACCCGATGTGGTAGGTGGCGTCGGGGTGGGTGCCACCATCGTACAGCCGATCTACATGGGAGGGCGGCTCAGCGCTGGTGCACGGGCCGCCGCTACCCAGGCCGATGCCGAGGCCAGACAACACGACCGCCGTCGGCAGGAGCTTGCCTTCCAGGTGGCACAGGCCTATTTCGGGGCGCAGGTCGCGGCGGAAGGCGTGCGCTACGCCGACGACTTGCTGGCCCAAGCGCGCGCCACCGAGACCTTTACCAAGGCACGCAATCAGCAAGGGCTCGCCCTCGACGCAGACGTCGCGCGCGCCACGGCATTCCGAGCGCAAGCCGAGGCCGATACGGTATCGGCCGGAGAGCGCCTGGCTTCGACCCGGGCCCTCCTGGTTCTCCTGGCGGGCAGGGTAGCCCTCGCGGCCGACCTGACCACGCCGGTTCAGACGGAGGCTCACCCGTCGGCGAGAGTGCCGGCGCCAAGCTCGGCCGCCCTCGGCCAGCGCCCCGATCTCGAATCTGCCCGCATGCGGGCCGAAGCCGCTCGCGAGATGGTCAAGGTCGCCCGGGCCTCGTCGAGGCCCGAGATCATGGCCCAGGCATCGGTGGAGACGTTGCGGCCGGCGCTCGATCAAGGCGCGACTTGGTTCACCGTTGGCGTATTCGCCCGCTGGAAGCTCTGCCTCTCCGATTGGCGAGCCGCGCAAGCGGCCGAAAGTCGCGCCAGCGCCGCGAGCGAAGCCCAAGCCTGGCAGGAGGAGCAAGCCCACCACGAGGTCGAAGAGGCCCGACGCTCGCTGCAGACCTCCGAGGCCAAGCTCATATCGGCTCAGGAGGCCGTTTCGGCGTCCGAGTCAGCCCGAGGTCTACGCATCCAACGCCATCGCCAGGGCTTGCTCCAGCTCACCGATGTGCTCGACGCCGAGGCCGCCCTGGCCGGGGCGCGTGCCCTTCTGCTGCGCACCCAATACGACGTGCGCATTGCCGCCGCCGAGCTGCAGCTCGCACTTGGTCAACCCATCGAAGGAGTGAACTGAATGACCCGCCCTATCATGTTGGGAGTCGGCTTGCTCGTGGCACTGGCCCTGCCGTCTGGCGACGCGCTCGCCGATTCCTCGTCCCCGGCCGCCCCCGCGCGCGTGCGCTTGGTAAAGAGCGCAGCCGCGCCGGAGGGCCGCCTCATCGCCGCGACCGTGGCCCCGGTAAACCGCGCCACTATCTCGACGCGCCTGGCGGCGTCGGTGCAGAGGGTGCTGGCGAACGAGGGCGCCAAGGTCAAGCGCGGCCAGCTCCTGGTGGTGCTCTCCGCCAGCGATGTGCGCGCCCAGCTCGCGGCCGCGGCTACGGCCCTGGCCAATGCCGAGGCCTATGAGCGGCGCATCGCCGAGCT
Organism: uncultured delta proteobacterium; assembly: GCA_963849735.1. Lineage (GTDB taxonomy): Bacteria > Myxococcota_A > Polyangia > Fen-1088 > Fen-1088 > Fen-1118. The sequence continues at coordinate 49,030 of CAWKJE010000041.1, read as the reverse complement.
CGTGCGCAGCCATGCTGCCACCCCGGTCGAGCTGGAGGCCGCACAAGCGCAACGGGCCCAGGCCACCGCCGCGGTTGCCGCCACCCAAACGACCATGGCGTATACGCAGTTGCTCGCGCCATTCGACGGAACCGTGCAAGCGCGAAGAGTGAGCGCGGGAGACTTCGTGGGCCCCGGACAGCCCCTGGTCGACGTGGAGGGAGCACAGCTCGAGCTGCAGGCGACGCTCTCCCAGGATGAAGCCGCCGGGCTCGCCATCGGACAGCCGGTCATGTTCGAGACGAACGATCAGCGCGGCGAGGCGGTGGTCACCGCGCTCACCACCGGCGCCGATGCCCTTTCCCATCGACGCACGTTGCGAGCGAAAGTCACGGCCGCCTCCCCCAACCTGCGGTCCGGCGCGTTCGCCCGCATTATGCTGGCCGGCGGTGCCGCCACCCACACCATGCGCGTCCCGCAGAGCGCGATCGTCCAGCGCGGCGACTTGACCGGCGTCTTCATTGCCACAGATGGCCGCGCCCGCCTGCGCTGGCTTTCCGTCGGAGACGTCCTCGGTAACGACGTCCTGGTTCGCGCCGGTCTGGCGAGCGGCGAGGCCGTCATCGACAGCCCTGGCGCGCTGCGCGATGACGATCCCATCGAGATCGCGCCTGGAGCGCGCCAATGACCGACGGACACGCCATTGGCTTTTCCGGCCGGGTCGCCCAGACCTTTCTGCGCAGCAAGCTCACCCCGCTCATCGTCATCGCTTCCCTTCTTCTTGGCGTGGCGGCGGTCCTGCTGACCCCACGCGAAGAAGAGCCGCAGATTGTGGTGCCCATGGTGGACGTGATCGTCCCCATGCCGGGCGCCTCCCCGGCCGAGGTGGAGAGCCAGCTCACTACCCCGCTCGAACGCCGCATGTGGGGTCTGCCGGGAGTCGAGTATCTCTACAGCACGAGCCGCCCCGGCGCCGCCTTGCTCACCATTCGCTTCAAGGTCAACGAGCCGCTCGAGCCGAGCCTGGTCAAGGTCCATCAGGAATTGGCAGCGCATCCCGAGCTGCTGCCCGCGGGGGCCATGCCTCCGGTGGTTCGGCTGCTGACCATCGACGACGTTCCCTTCCTGAACCTCACCCTGCACACCCAAGACGCGGCGCCCGGCGTGCTGCGGGCCGTAGCCGATGAGGTCGCCCGCGAGCTGGCCGACGTCCCCCAGACCGCGCAAGTGACAGTTCTCGGAGGAGCGAAGCGCACCTTGCGCATCGAGCCCGATCCCGAGCGCCTGCGTGCGCTGCAGGTATCCTTGGCCGAGCTGGATCCGGCCATTCGTGCCGCGCAGGCGCAATTGCCAGCCGGGGCCCTGGTGGAAAACGGTCGGCGCCTGGAGCTGGAAGCGCAAGGCTATGTCTTGTCAGCGGCACAGTTGCGCCGGGTGATCGTTGCCACGCGCGGCGATCGACCGGTCTACCTGGAAGACGTCGCACAAGTCACTGACGGTCCCGAGCCCGAGCCTGCCATCGCGGTTACCGCCGAGAAGGGCAAGCCGGGCTTCGAGCAGGCTGTATCGATCGCACTCGCCAAGCGCCCCGGCACCAACGCCACCGCCCTGGCCGCGCGCGTGCTCGGCAAAGTCGACGCGCTCAAGGGTGGTCTCATCCCCTCGACGATCACCGTCGATGTCACGCGCAACTATGGCGAGACCGCGGGCGAGAAGTCGAACGAGCTCATTTTGCACCTGCTCATCGCCACCCTCTCGGTCATCGCGCTCATCTTCCTCGCCATGGGCTGGCGTTCGGCGGTCGTGGTTGCGGTGGCGGTGCCGGTGACACTCGCGCTCACCCTGCTTTTGACCTACCTGTTCGGCTACACCCTCAATCGCGTTACCTTGTTCGCCCTGATCTTCTCCATCGGCATCCTGGTCGACGACGCCATCGTGGTGGTCGAGAACGTACACCGACACCTGTACCTGCCCGGCCCTCCGCGCAGCTTCGCTCGCACCGTGGTCGACGCCGTCGACGAGGTCGGCAATCCGACCATCCTGGCTACCTTCGCGGTCGTGGCGGCCATTCTGCCGCTCGCCCTCGTGCGCGGACTGATGGGCCCGTACATGCGGCCAATCCCGATTGGCGCGAGCGTGGCCATGATCTTTTCGCTGGCCATAGCCTTCATCGTCAGCCCGTGGGCCGCCATGAAGGTCTTCCGCAAAAAAGTGCACATTGGCGGTACCGACGAGACCGGGCTGCACCCAGCGGATCCGAGCTTCGATCCACCGTCTCCCGAGACCGACGACGAGAGCGCACACCCCGAGTCGCATCCCGAGACCATGTGGACTCGCATGCACCGTACCATCACACGCTGGCTGCTCGGCAAGGCGTGGGTGCGCTGGGCTTTCATGGCCGGTCTCATCGCCATGTTGGCCGGGGCCATGGCCATGGTCGGGCGAGGTGCGGTGAAGGTGAAGATGTTGCCCTTCGACAACAAAGCGGAGTTCCAGGTTCAGCTCGACATGCCGGCCGGCACGCCTCGCCAGACGGCATTCGCGGTCGGACAGGATCTGGCCCGCCGAGCGCTGGCAGAGCCGGAGACACACGACGTTCAGGTCTACGCGGGTGTCGCCGCACCGTTCACCTTCGTCGGCATGGTTCGTCACAGCTTCTTTCGCGACGCACCGGAACAGGTGGATCTGCAAGTTAACCTGCTGCCCAAGCACGCCCGCAAAGCACAGAGCCACGCTATCGTCATGCGCCTGCGCCCGGCGCTCGAGGCCATCGCGTCTGCGCAAGGAGGGCGGCTCAAGCTGGTCGAGATTCCGCCCGGCCCGCCGGTGCTCGACACCCTGGTCGCCGAGGTCTACGGCCCCAGCCCGGCCGAGCGCGATCGGTTGGCCGCCCAGACGCTGGATGCGTTCCGCACCACCAACGGTGTCGTGGATGTCGATTCCACCCTTAATCCAACGGCGCCCAAGCTGTCCCTGCAGGTCGACCGGGAGAAGGCCGCCCTCCACGGCATCGCACCGGCTGCGGTTGTGCAGACCCTGGCTGCCGCCGGCTACGGCGTTCAGCTCGGCACCTTCCACGCCAGCCGCGGTGCCCATCAGATTCCGGTGATCCTGCAGCTCGCTCCGGCACAGCTAACCCGCATAGACCAGCTCCTGCAACTGACGGTGCCAGGCCAGAAGGGCGCCGTGCCGCTGTCCGAGCTGGTGCAGGTCGCCGAGGGCCGCGCCGACGCCGACATCTTCCACAAGAATCTCATGCCCGTGTCATACGTGTTCGGCGATCTGGCAGGCTCTATCGAGAGCCCCGTCTACGCCCTCGCGGCGCTCAACCAGAAGCTCGATCTGCTGCGCAGCTCGACCGGACAAGTCGTTCCGCGCTTCGGCCTCGACCTGCCCAGCCAAACCGAGCATCCCTCCATCAAGTGGGACGGCGAGTGGCACATCACCCTCGAGGTGTTCCGCGACCTCGGGCTCGCCTTCGCAGCGGTGCTCATCCTCATCTACGTGCTGGTGGTCGGATGGTTCCAAAGCTTCTCGGTGCCGCTCGTGATCCTGGTGCCGATCCCGCTGTCGCTTATCGGCATCATCCCCGCCCACTGGGCCATGGGCAGCTTCTTCACCGCGACCAGCATGATCGGCTTCATCGCGGGCGCCGGCATCATACTCCGCAACAGCATCATCCTGGTCGACTTCATAGAGCTCAAGCTGCGCGAGGGCATGCCGCTGGCGCTCGCGGTGGAAGAAGCGGGCGTGGTGCGCTTCCGCCCCATGCTCCTGACCGCTGCGGCAGTGCTCGTCGGCAGCGCAGTCATGCTCGCCGATCCGATCTTTCAGGGTCTCGCCATAGCCCTCATGGCCGGCCAGGTGGCCGCGACCCTCCTGTCGCGGCTCGCAGTTCCCCTGCTCTACTACCTGCTGGCCCGCCCTGGCCGCGCGGCCGAATTGCAGCGCGAAGGAGCGCGCCAGCGCGCGGCCGAGGATCGGCCCATGGCACCCGTGCTCCCTCTGGCGCACGCGCGATAGGCCGCCGCCCTTGGCGCAGAATGCTTCCTCGGCGGAGCGCCCTGATCGGCTCGCCAACCGCGCCGAGCGCCCCACCACTCCGGCCAAAGTCTACGATCGCCCTACATCTGCTCGGGCGCGGCAATGCCCAGAGCATCCAGACCGCGGGCGAGCACACGTGCGGCGAGCAACGAAAGCGCCAAGCGCGCCTCGCGGGTGGCGCCCTCGCTCCTCAGCACTGGGCACTTCTCGTAAAAAGCGGTGAACGCGGTAGCCACGTCATAAAGATACGCGCACAGACGATGCGGCTGCAGGGTATCCGCAGTGCGCTCGATGGTCGATCCGAAGGGCAGCAGCGCCAGCGCCAGGACGCGCTCCTCGGGCGCCTCGACCCGCGGCCTGCTGGATGCTGCCGTACTGTCGCTGCCGCCGGCCTTGCGCACGATCGAGCGGATGCGAGCGTGCGCGTACATGAGGTAAGGCGCGGTGTTGCCGTCGAAAGCCAGCATCCGCCCCCACTCCAGCACGTAGTCCTTGATGCGATCGTTGGCCAGATCCGCGTACTTGACCGCACCGATGCCGACCGCCTCGGCCACCCGCGCCTTGGCCGCCTCGTCGAGATCAGTGGCCTTCTCCGCCACGATCTTGGTCGCTCGCTCTACGGCTTCGTCGAGTAGCGCGCCCAGACTGAGCGCTTCGCCCGCTCGCGACTTCAGCATCTTCTTGTCCGAGCCCAGAATGGCGCCAAAGGCCACGTGGTCGAGACGGACTTCGGGGCCGGCGTAGCCTGCGGCCTGCGCGGCGGCAAAGACCATACTCAGGTGCTGCGCTTGCGGCGCGCCCACCACGTAGATGATCCAGCTCGCGCCAAGCTTCTGCACCCGGCGGCGCAGAGCGGCCAGGTCGGTCGTGGCATAACCGTAGCCACCGTCCTGCTTGCGCACGATGAGCGGGACCAACTCGCCCTCCCGCCCAGTAAAGCCGGGCAGGAAAACGCACATCGCGCCCTCGCTCTCCCGGGCGAGGCCTCGCTTGACCATGTCCTCGACCAGGCCCGGCAGATCCTCGTTGTACGCGCTCTCGCCCACCACGTGCTCGGGCCGCAGGGTGATATCGAGGCGGCGATAGTGACCGGAGAAGTGCTCCATCGAGATGTCTACGAGCCGGTGCCACAGCGCCAGCGTCTCGGTGTCCCCGCTCTGCAGCATCACCACCCGCTTGCGCGCGCGTTCGGCGAAAGCCGGATCACGGTCGAACTTGGCCCGCGCCGCCTGGTAGAAGGCAGCCAACTCGCGCACGCCCGCCTCGGCACCCGAGGCCTGCTCGTCGAGCAACTGCTCGATCAACATCCCGAAGGGCGTACCCCAGTCGCCGATATGGTTCTGGCGAATGACCCGATGACCGAGCAGCTCGAGCACGCGCGCCAACGCATCGCCGATAATAGTGCTGCGCAGGTGACCAACGTGCATCTGCTTGGCCACATTGGGGGCCGAGTAGTCGATGACCACGATGCGCGGAACCGGCTGGGGCACGCCCAAGCGCGGATCGGCGGCCATGGCGGCAAGCGTCGCGTCCAGGTACTGGTTACCGAGCGTGAGGTTGATGAAGCCCGGGCCCGAGACCTCGGCCTTGGCGACAAGACCGTCGACGGGCAACTTGGCCACGATCGCCGTGGCCACCTCACGCGGGTTCTTCTTCAGCTTGCGCGCCAGCGCCAGCGCCACATCGGCCTGGTAGTCGGCGTGCTGTGAGCGGCGCAAACCGGCGTCCACCCCGGCGGCCAACTCGCCATAGGCAGCCTGCATTGCGGCGTCGACACAGGAACGAAGCGGAATCAGCGGGTCAGTCATGGGGGGATGCAGCGTAGCATGTTCGCCGGTGTGTATGGAGCTAGCTTCATTGGCGCCTCAGGGCTTGGCGGCGCCTCAGGGCTTCATTGGCGCCTCAGGGCTTGGCGGCGACCAGCACCTCTCCCTCCGGGTCGGGGCGAGCGATGGCGGCAAGGCCAGCCGCGGCCATCCAGGCGCGGTATTCGCCCTCGGTGTAGCTGTTGCCGTGCTCGGTGCCCACCAGCATGTTGAGGGCAAACAGGGCCGCGAAGGCCGGCGCAGTGCGATCTTCATCGAGGATGAATTCGCGAATGACGAGATGGCCTCCGGAAACCAGAGCCCGGGCACTGCGCTGGATGAGAGCACGGTTGTCGTCTTCGCCCCACATGTGACAAACGGCGGAGAGCAACACCAGATCGTACCCCTCACCGAAGTCGGCCGTGCGCATATCACCGGGGCGGACCCGCACCCGCCCCTGCAGGCCCGCTTCACGAATGTATTCCTCGGCCAGAGGCACCACGGCGCCAAGGTCGAGAATGTCCGCGTGCAGCGCCGGGCAAGCCTTGGCGAAGGCGATGGCGTAGGCTCCCGAACCCCCGCCCACATCAAGCATGCGGCGAGCGTTGCGAACCCCGGAGATCTGCACGGTCTGCTCGGCGTTGTCGCGGGCCCGCGCGTGCATCGCGGCGATAAAGGCGCGGGTGCGCGCCTCGGGAAAGCTTGCCGGTCCGCGCGTAGCATCCGCCTTGCCCGACCGCACACAGGCGGTGAGGGTGGACCATGTGTCCCAGAGATGCACCGTGTGCAAGAGACCCGCACGGGCGGGTCCCAGAGCTTTGGCTTCCTCACTGCAGCGAAACACGCCGCCCTGCTTGAGCAACGCGCCCACCGCCACGAGGGCGTTGAGCAGCATTTCGGTGGCGCGCGCATCCGTACCCAACCTCCCGGCCAACTCGACCGCGGTAGCGCCAGGGCCTAGCAGCGTGAATACGTCCAACTCCAGGCCCGTTAGCAGCACGCGGCTTTCCTGAAAAGCTCGACTGGCTTGCAGCAGGCTCTGTAGGCTTCGCGTCTTTGCCATGGATACCTCCATGCACCAGTATGCCCCACGAATCGCGCCTTCCAGCGGCAAACCACGGGCCACCGCACCCCTGGGTCGAGATCGCGGCCCGGGCATCACCGCCATCACCCGCTTCACCCCCTCCGACTACTGGCATTCCCCAATCACCAGGCGGGGCGGCGACGTAGGACAGCGCCGATCGACCAGTGCCAAGACCGGCCTGGGACAATCCGGTGACGGCGCGTGGCCACTACTCATCGCTGTCATTCGCCCGCGGCATAAAGGAGCGTGGCGTCACGGTCGATGTCACTCTTGGGCTCCTTGCTCCGATATGAAAGCATCTGCTCCAATAGGCCGGCGTGCCCGGGTTGGTATGCCTCTTCGCCTCCTCTCGCTCTTGGCTCCGGCCCTGATGCTCGTCGGCTGCGTGGATCTGAACAAGCCAAGCGAGCTGCAACTGTGCTCGGCGGCCCTGAGCTGTCTGGACAATCCGAGCCAAGACCCGCGCGCGGACGCGAATAACGACGACATCAACAGCCCCCCCGCAAGCCCGGACGCGGGTTATGCCCCAAAGCCCGATAGCCCCGACTCGGCCGCGGATTCCGTGATCCCAGCCAAGCCCGAGGCCGCCGTGGCTGGACCCGCCGACCGACCGCCCGACCCGGCACCCGACGCAAACCCGGCCGCCGAACCCGTTGCCGAGCCAAACGGCCCCGAACCGTCGCCACGGCCAGAACCCCTACCGGAGCCCGTACCCGAGCCCTCGTGGCAACCGGACGTGGGAGCCGCGCCCCGAGCGGATAGCGGCCGCGATTCCCCCGAAACTACGCCCGAGGCGCCGATCGATGGCGCCGCCAGCGCGGGCGCATGCGCGAGCTCCAGCCCCGTTACGGGAGGCTCCGTTACCCTCGACACCACGGCGGCGTTCTGCTTCGTCACTTGCGATAGCATGCAATTCGGCTGGGGCTGTTCGTCGTTCGACCAGACCGAGCGATCCGTCACGGTCAACGGCGTGGCGGTCAAGTGCGGAGGCACCCTTCCTGCACAAACCTCCGCTGGCTACTACTACTTCCAGATTGGCCCAGGCGGTCATACCTGGGACCAGATTTGGTACTCGGGTACCGCCGCTGCCAGCTGTCCGATCCCCGATGGCGGCTTCGTTCCCTAGCTGTGACCTGGCCTTCCGCGCACGCCCGCCCCGCCCACTGCCCTGGCCGCTCCGGACGGACGCCCCGCTCGCACCCACGCCGACGGGAATGTCGCTCGCCGAGCGCCGTCCCGGCTGGTCCCATCAGTTACCCGGCAAAGCTGGCCCGGTCGGCCCCCGTCACCACCTCGCATCGGCTCGTCACCCCACATCGACTACTCGCCGCCCCCGAAGAATCTGGCTAGCAATCCTGCCGGCCGGCAACCAACCCCTTGATCCTTGCTCGCAGGGAATGTACATTCTCCTGAAAGAATATTGCGTCCCCATACTTCCACCCCGATGCAGCAACGCTAAATTTCCCTTTATGCCCAAGCCCAGAGTCGGCGGACGAACCGCCACCACCCCCCGGACCAACGCCGAGCGTCGGCGCGAGAGCGAGCAGCAGCATCGCCGCCAGCACCTCCTCATGGCGGCTGAAATGGTATTCGGGCGTCTGCCCTATGACCAGGCATCGATGCAGGCAGTCGCCGAAGAGGCAGGCATCGGCATGAAGGGGCTCTACCAGCAGTTTGCCTCGAAAGAGGAGCTGCTGTCCGCCGTCGTCGCATTTCGCCTGGGCGAGATCAACGAGCGCATCAAGGCCGCCCAGCAAGTCGCCAACCCTATCGCGCGTCTGCGTCATCTGGCGGTGACGTACTCGGCCTTCTTCATGGAGCGGCCACGGTTTTTTCCGCTCTTCCTGAGCCAGAAGATCGAAGCCGACTGGGACTTCGGCTCTCACCTTGCCGATCCGGTTCGCCGCGGGCTCCGGCAGGTCGCGGACGGCCTGCGCGATACCATCGCGGCGGGCATCGATGCCGGTCAGCTCGCGCCCGCCGATGCCGGGCTGCTCGCCGCTCTTGCGACGGGATTTTTCATCCACGCTACCCAATACCAGCTGCTCGTGCGGCGACCCCGCAGTGCGGAGGCGTGCGCGGACGAGCTCATGGAGCTTCTCGTCAACGGGATCGGGAGGAAGGCATGACCATCAGGACTTGGCTTGCGTTAGCTGTCGTCACGCTGTCGGCCGGATGCGTACGCTCGGCCGAGGTTACGAGCAACCTGCGACCGGTGCGGGTGCGCATGCCCCAGGCCGCGGCATGCTCGGCCGCGCCGCGGTTCTCGGGCAACGTGGAGCCGCTGGCACGCGTCGAGCTGGCCTTCAAGCGCGGCGGGTATGTGGCGGACGTCCACCGCGTCTCCCATCGCCCGGGCGGCCTGCTCGACGAGGGCGACCACGTCAAGCGCGGAACGGTGCTGGCCCGCCTGCGGGATGCCGACTACCGCGTCAAGTTGGAGCAGGCGAGAGCACAGTTGAGTCAGGCCAGGGCCGCCGCGACTCAGGCCGCGCAGGACCTGGAGCGTGCCCGCAAAATGTTCGCCGCCAGTGCCACGGCCCAGTCGACGCTGGACGGCGCCCAGAACAAGGCGGATGCCGCCTCGGCCCAGCAGCGGGCAGCCGAGCTGCAAGTGCAGGAGGCCGAGCTTGCCCTCGCCGACTGCACCCTCGCCGCACCGCTCGACGGGGTGGTCATTAGGCGAATGGTGGAGCCGGGGAGCCTGGTCGGCCCCGGGACCCCTGGCTTCATCCTGGCCGACGATTCCCACATGAAGGTCACCTTCGGCGTGCCGGACGTGATGCTCGATCGGGTGCGAGTGGGGACCCAGCTCAAAGTTGCGGTGGAAGCCCTCCAGGGTACCGCCCTGAGCGGGAAGGTGAATCGCGTAGCTGCGGCGGCCGACGCGAGGACCCGACTATTCGAGGTCGAGGTTTTGCTGCCGAGCGACGACGACCGACTGCGCGCCGGCATGATCGCCTCCCTCCTCCTCGACGAGGCTGCGCCCCGAGCCCAGCTCTCGCTTCCGCTGTCCGCGGTAGTACGCCCGCCCGGCAAAGCCTCAGGCTTTGCCGTGTTCGTCGCCGAAGCAGACATCCTCAGGGTCAAGGCCATCGAGCCAGGCGAGCTGTGCGGCGGGACGGTCGAGATCAGGGCAGGTCTCACCAGCCACGATCGCGTCGTGGTGGAAGGGGCAGCGCAGTCCTTCGACGGTGAAAGAGTCGCGTTCGCTCCTTAGGATTCGTCATGGCTCATCGCTCGGACCAGCAGCGCATCAAGCACGATCGCAACACCGCCCGCTTCTTTGTGGAAAACCCGCAGATTGCCTGGGTCGTCCTGGTGGCCACCTTGCTGTGGGGCATCTTCGCCTACCTGAAGATGCCGAAGCGGAAGGACCCCGACATTCCCATCGGCATCGCCGCCGTCGTCTGTCCGTGGCCGGGGATCTCCGCGGAAAAGATTGAGCGTCTGGTGACCGAGAAGATTGAGGATCGTCTCGCCCAAAATCCCAACATCAAGTACATCGAGTCCACGGTGCGCACCAATGTGAGTGTGACGATCGTGCGGCTCCGTTCGGTTCCCGACCTGGAGCGCGAGCTCGAAGACCTGCGCGGTAAGGTCGATTCGATCAGGGACTTGCCCCAAAATGCCGGCCCCGCCGTCTTCATGAAGGACTTCAAGGACACCGCGACCCTCATGCTCACCGTCGCCAGCCCCAAGGCCGACGCCGCCGAAATCGGGCTACGCGCCCACTCGGTGAGCGAGGCCATCCAGGCCGTCCGGGCGGGCAGCACCAGCGGCACAGCACGCACGTCCCTCATCATCAGCTTCCCCCAGTCGGCCCTAACGCAGGCCCTGCGCGACGATGTCGCCGCCCTGGGGCAATTTCTCGAGAGCTCGCATCGCGCGATCGACGTGCGTCTCCTCGATCGACCGACCTTCCTTGGCCTCGACGCCGTCATGCTGGGCGACGAGCCCAGCATTATCGAGGCCGCTCACCAGTTCGCCCGCGACCAGATGCAGACCTCCGACCTGTCGCCCGACGTCTGGCCGCCTGTCCTCATCCACGATCCCAGCGAAGCCGAGGCCAGGCTGGCCGAGGCGGCCGGTCCCCGCTACTCCTATCGCGACCTGGACGAATACTCGGATCTGTTGCGCCGCATCCTGCTGACCTCGCCCAAGGTTTCCCGGGTTTCCCGGGCGGGCGTGCTGCCCGAGGTGGTCAACCTGACCTACTCGCAGCAACGGATGGCGGCTTACGGCCTGTCGCCCGTGTCGGTACGCGACGCACTGCGGGCGCGCAACATCGAGCTGCCGGGCGGCATCTTTCAGAGCGGCGGGCGAAACCTGCCCCTCGCTCCCACCGGCGAATTCTCGGGCGCAAGCGAGCTAGGCGAGGTGATGCTGGCGGGTTCGGCCCAGGGCAGCCCGGTCTACCTGCGCGATCTGTTCGAGATATCCCGCGACTACCAGAGCCCGCCCCGCTTCCTCAACGCCCTGACCGTGGCAGGTCCCGACGGCAAGATGCAACGTTTGCGCGCCGTCACCTTGTCCGTGATCATGCCCGTCGGAGAGCAAGTCTTCGACTTCGGATCCGAGGTGGACCGGATCCTCGACCAGGCGCGCTCCTTGCTCCCGAGCGATCTCGTCATCGCGCGCACTTCGGATCAGCCCCTGCAGGTGAAGGAAACCATAAGCCTGTTCATGCGCAGCCTGGTGGAGGCGATCGCGCTGGTGGTGTTGGCGGCGCTGGTCGGGTTCTGGGAATGGCGGTCCGCGGTGCTAATCGCGCTCTCGATTCCCCTCACCCTGGCCCTGACCTTCGGAATGCTGCAGACCCTCCACATCGATTTGCAGCAGGTCTCCATCGCCTCGCTGATCCTCGCGCTCGGCCTGCTGGTCGACGATCCCGTGGTAGCCAATGACGCCATCCGACGCGAGCTGGCAGCAGGACACGCGGCGCGCATCGCCGCCTGGCTGGGACCGACCAAGCTGGCCAACGCCATCGTGTTCGCCACCATCACCAACATCGCCGCCTATCTGCCCTTCCTCACCGTGAAGGATAGCACCGGCGACTTCATCTATTCCCTGCCGGTAGTCCTGACCTGTTCCCTGATCGCTTCCCGCATCGTCTCCATGACCTTCGTGCCACTCATCGGCCGCTATCTCTTGCTCCCGGGCAAGACGCAGCGGGCCGGCTCCGGGGGCCGCTTCAGCACCGGCTATCGCCGGCTCTCCGGTTGGCTGCTCGACCATCGCAAGGCCGCCCTGCTCGTGGCTTGCCTGGCCCTCGCGGGAGCGCTGCCCGCCTTGCGCTCGCTCAGAACCAGCTTCTTTCCGAAGGATCTGTCCCACTTCTTCTATGTCGATGTCTGGACACCCGAAGACTCGACCTTCGCCACCACCGAACGAGCTGCCATGCAGGTCGAAAAGGTCATCGGGCGGGTGGCCGAGGAATACCGACGCCAGCACCCCGCCGACTCCGACCAGCCGCCCGACGTGATCACCTCCATCGCCTCCTTCGTGGGTGGCGGGAGCCCGCGCTTCTGGTTTTCGGTGACGCCGGAGCAGGCGCAGCTCAACTACGCCCAGCTCCTGGTTCAGGTCGCCGACAAGCAAGATACTGCCAAGCTCGTGCCACTCTTGCAGGCTGCCCTCGACCGGTCCATGGTGGGCGCACAGGTCGACGTCCAGCAGCTCGAAACCGGCGAGCCGATCGGTGTCCCGGTTTCCATACGCTTCAGCGGATTGGAGCTGGCCAAGCTCCGCGATACCGGTGAACGCGCCAAAGCCATTCTGCGCGCGGTTCCCGAGGCTAGGCGGGTGCGCGACGACTGGGGGGCCGAGACCCTCGCCCTGCCTGTCCGCGTGGAGCCCGATCGGGCCAACCTCTCGGGGGTGACCAACTTTGACGTCGCGATTTCCACCGCCGCGGCCACCAACGGAGTGCAGGTAACGACCCTGCGCGACCAAGACCACGAAATCCCGGTTCAGCTCCGCCTGCGGGCCAGCGAGCGCTCGACCGTGGCGGACTTGCAGAACCTGTACGTGTTCTCCGCGCTCGACACCCAGAGGCTACCGCTCGAGCAGCTGGCGTCGATCGGGCTGGCCATGCAACCCGAGAAGATCAAGCGCCGCAATCACTTCCGCACCATCACCGTTTCCGCCTTTCCGGCCGACGGCAAGATGGCGTCCGAGGTGCTGGCGCAGGCGATGCCACGGCTCCGGGCGCTGGAGAAGGAATTGCCGCCCGGCTATCGCATGGAGATCGCCGGCGAACAGGAGGCGCAAGTTCGGGGCTTCAAACAAGTCGCAACGGCCCTGCTCATCTCCATCGCTCTGATCTACCTCGTGCTGGTCTTCGAATTTCGGAGTGCCATCAAGCCGCTCATCGTCTTCGCGGCCATCCCCTTCGGTGCCTGCGGCGCCCTGCTCACTCTCATCGGCGTAGGAGTGCCCTTCGGCTTCATGGCGTTCTTGGGCATCGCAAGTCTCGTGGGGGTCATCGTCAGCCACGTCGTGGTCCTTTTCGATTTCATCGAAGTCGCCCACGAGCAAGGCAAGCCCCTGCGCGAAGCCTTGGTCGAGGCCGGTATCGTGCGTCTGCGTCCGGTGCTGATCACGGTAGCAGCGACCGTCCTCGGTCTCTTTCCCCTCGCCTTGCACGGGGGGCCACTGTGGGAGCCGCTGTGCTACGCGCAGATCGGTGGGCTTTCCCTTGCGACCTTCATCACTTTGCTCCTGGTGCCTGTGATGTACGCGGTGTTCGTCCTGGATCTGAAAATTGTTCCGTGGCACCAGGCCGGCGCAGATGCCCCTTACGAGAGCGAAGGCGAACCGCGGGAGGGCGAGCCATGCACGTGAGGTCGTTGCTGGTGGCTCTGATTGGGAGATACTCGCCTGCCCGCCTGGTTTTCGGTTGCACCGCCCCCGCGCATTCTGCCAAGCTGGCGCCATGAAGCTGCGACCCCTGGGAAGGACGGGCTGGAATGTCTCCCCGATCGGCTTTGGCGCTTGGGCCATCGGCGGCACCTGGGGGCAGGTGGACGACACCGATTCGCTCCGGGCACTTCACCGCGCCGTGGATCTTGGCGTCAATTTCTTCGACACCGCCGACGTGTACGGCGACGGACGCAGCGAACAGCTCCTGGCACGTTTGCGCCACGAACGTCGCGAGCCGATCATCATCGCGACCAAGGCCGGGCGCCGGCTCAATCCCCACCTTGCCGACGGCTACAACCGCAAGAACCTGACCGCCTTTGTCGAGCGTAGCTTGCAGAATCTGCGCACCGAAGCCTTGGACCTGGTCCAGCTCCACTGTCCGCCCACCGACGTTTACTACCGCCCCGAGGTCTTTGGCGTGATGGATGATCTGGTCGCGGCGGGCAAGCTGCGCTTTTATGGGGTAAGCGTAGAGCGCGTGGAAGAGGGTCTGCAAGCCATCGAGTATCCGAACGTGCAGAGCGTCCAGATCATCTACAACATGTTCCGGCAGCGTCCCGCCGAGTTGCTCTTCGTGGAGGCCAAACGCCGTCAGACCGCCATCGTGGCACGCCTGCCCCTGTCCTCGGGCCTGCTGGCGGGCAAGATGTCGGCGAAGTCCACATTCGCGCACGATGATCACCGCACCTTCAACCGCAACGGTGAGGCCTTCGACCGCGGCGAGACCTTTTCAGGCATTGACTTTGCAACCGGCTTGCACAGCGTCGACGAATTACGCCCGCTGGTACCCGCGGGCGCGAGCATGGCGGCCTTTGCCTTGCGTTGGATTCTCATGAACGATGCTGTGACCTGCGCCATCCCGGGTGCCAAGCGTCCCGATCAGGTTGAAGAAAACTTCAAGAGTGCAGATCTGGACCCGCTGTCCGATGCCACCATGGCGGCCATACGCAAAATCTACGATGCTAAGCTGCGCGCCCTAGTCCACTACCGTTGGTGACCCGACCGGCAAAGAGGATGCCTCTTGCACTTTGGCGCGTGCCCAGCAGTCCCGCACCGCGCATCGAAAGACATATCCCGCGCATCCTCCAGGGCAAAGGCCTCGATGACAGCTAGTACGGCAACGCCCCGGGCGGGACGTTGCCTCACGATGTGATACGCCTGCCCAGATCAGTTGGGGGCGGACATTAGCTCGCGTTCCGCTTCGCGCAGCATACGGCGCCAGTCCGGATCGGTCGGAACGGCGGCGACGGCCTTGCGATACATGCGGACGGCATCGCCGATGCGCCCCACCCTGCGCAACAGATCCCCATAGTCGACCAAGGTCTGATGGCAGCCGTCGCGATCGTGACGTAATGCCTGCTCGAACAGGACAACGGCGCGATCGTCGTTCCCGGCCCGACTGTGCGCGATGGCGGCCTGATGCAAAATCCAATGATCCTCCGGCTCCATGCGCAAGGCGCGGTCGTAGGCCTCGGCCGCATCGCCGTGCCTACTCATCTCCGCCAGGATATCGCCGCGAATAGCGGCTACCATGAAGGCGTCGCCACCCCGATCCTCGGCCGACATGGCCATGTCCAGTGCCTCCCGCGACCGGCCTTGGTCGAGCAGAGCCTGGGCCAGCTTGGCCCTGGCCAGAGCATAGCTTTCGTCGCGCGCCAGGGCCTCACGATAGGCAGCCTCGGCCTTGCCCGGCTGCCGGGCCTCCATGTAGGCGTCACCCAGCTCCCGCCACCCGTCAACCAACGCCGGATTGAGCTCGGTCGCTCGGCGAGCAGCGTCAAGAGCGCCTCGATCACGCGCAGCATTGAGAGTCTCGGCCAAGGCCGCATGACAGACACCAAGATCAGACCTCTCCGCTACCGCGGCACGCGCGTGCCGTATAGCATCATCCAGATCCCCTTGTTCGAGCATGTCGCGTGCCTTGAGCAGAGACTTGAGCGCCAGCACCGCGTTGGGGTTCGCATCGCGCATACGCCGCAGATCTTCATCGCCGCCGACCAGCTCCTCGACGACCTTGCTCGCGAGCGCGGCGCGAACGGAGTCGCCGAGCACGTAGGCACGCAAAGCTTCGCCCCGCCAGTAGGCACCAGTCGAGGCTGCGGCACCCCCAAGAGCGTCGAGAGCCCGTTGCTTGGCCTTGCCATCGCCGCGCTCGCCCGCCAACACGAGCAAGATGGCAGCCGCGTCGAGTCGCGCGTCGTCATCGCGGGCGGTCATGGCCTCGAGGCCGAGCGCATCCTCTATGGCCGCCCAGGCGCGACCGGAATCGCCCTTATCGAGCGCGCGCAGCGCCACCTGGATCACCAGAGCCGGTCCAGGCGGGCTGGCACAGCGCAAGGCTTCCTCTAGCACCGCGTCGATCTCGCTCTTGCGGGCGCCGTCTTCGAGCAAGTCGATGAGATGTACCCAGTGCTCGGCCAGCCCAGGGTCGCGGCGACACAGCTCACGCGCTAGACCCAGCGAGCTGTCGAGCGAATCATCGAGCGCATCGGCGTCCTCGCCCATGGCAATCTCGCCCAGACAAGCAGATACGAAGCGCAAGAAGCTGCTCCCTACCCGATCGACGCTGTGATCAGCGACCTCCACCACCGGTTGCTCGCTGTCCGCGCCGGTATCAAAATCGAGGGCGAAGACCCGCGCCCCCCTGCGCGCGACCGGCCAGAGCCCTTTCCAGTCCGCGGGCTGAACGGCATCGCGCAGCACACGCTGTCCCTCATCGAAGCTGAGCAGCTCGAGGTAGGTGTGCTCGTCAGCGCCCGGCCCGTCCTCGCCTCCAGCCTGCCCGCCCTGTGTAGGCGGCCGAGCGAGCTTGCCCCCGTCGTAGCGCAATACAAATGCGGCATAGCCCGGAGACACCTGGCTGCTGCTGAACATGGCTTTGAGCTTGGCGATACGCATGTCGCCGCCCGGTGAGGTTTGAAGAACGCACCCCGACATTGCCCCACACTGTTGTTCGATCTCGAGTAAGAGTGTGCGTACTGGGTCGGCCATGGACCGGGTATACGCAGCACCGCCGGTGCAATCAAGAGGTCTCGATAATGCTTGACCTGTAAACGACGCCGCGTCATACTGAGCCCGCTCGTAGCATGAACGCTTTACGCCTCACCCAGCCGACTGCATCTTCGAGCGCGTAGGGTTTTACCTGCCTGCCACGAGCGCTAACATCTAACATGGCGAAGGTATTGCTTTGCGACGATGAAGAAGCCCTGTGCCGGGCCATGGCCAGACTGCTTCGTTCCGCTTCCTACGATGTAGTGACCAGCGACGGTCCCGGGGGGATAGAGCGGCTGCGCCACGAGGCATTCGACGCGGTTGTCACCGACCTGCGCATGCCCGGTGTGGACGGTTTCGGCATTCTGAGCGCGGTACGCGCGAAATCGCCGATGACCCCCGTGATTGTCATGAGCGGAAGCGCCGAGGTCACGGACGCGGTGCGGGCCATGCGGGCGGGCGCGCGTGACTTTTTGGTCAAGCCCGTCGAGCTCCGGAGCATCGAGGAGACCCTGGCCAGCGCTCTGGGTTTCTCCAGCTCGCTCACCCCCTCCACTCTGGTTGACCCCGTCTCCTGGCGGGACCGGACCGCGCCCTGGCTGCTGGGCAACGATCCCGCGATGATCAGCGTATTGTCGCTCTTGGCCCAGGTCGCGGATACCAACTGCACCGTCCTCATCACTGGGGAGTCGGGGACCGGCAAGGAGTTGGTCGCGCGCTCGCTGGTCGCGGGCTCGGCCCGCGCCAAGAAGGCATTCGTCGCGGTCAACTGCGCGGCCATTCCCGTCAACCTGGTCGAATCCGAGCTCTTCGGGCATGCCCGCGGGGCCTTCACCGGCGCGACGTCGTCGCGCATCGGCCGCTTTGCCGAAGCTGACGGAGGTACCATCTTGCTCGACGAGATCGGCGAAATGGAGCTGGCCATCCAGGCCAAGCTCCTCCGCTTGATCCAGGATGGGCTGCTCCGCCCGGTGGGGGACGAGACCGATCAGCGCATCGACGTGCGCATCTTGGCGGCGACCAACCGCAAGCTGGACTCCGACGTGGCCTCTGGCAGGTTTCGCGCCGACTTGTTCTGGCGCCTGAACGTGATCCCGATCGAAGTGCCGCCTTTGCGCCACCGCCCCAACGACATTCCGCTCCTGTGCGAGCATTTCATCAAGCGCTTCAACGACAAAAACCGCCGTACCGTGGTCGGGCTGCAACCCGACGCCATGGCGGCCTTGCGCCGCTATTCTTGGCCCGGCAACATACGGGAGCTGGAGAACCTGCTCGAGCGCATGGTCATCCTGAAGGGCAGCGGGAGCATAGCCCTCGCGGACTTGCCCGCTAACCTGCACCAAGCCGTGCAAGCTCGGGCGCAACAGCTTACGCCTATTCCCGACCTTCCCAGCGACGGCACCGATCTGCGCGCCATCCTGGAGTCGGTAGAGGATCGCATGATCTCCGAGGCGCTCGAGCGTACCGGCGGCAACAAGAACCGCGCCGCCGAATTGCTCGGGCTCAACCGTACCACGCTGGTGGAGAAGCTGCGGCGCAAGCGGAGCGCAGCGGTGCCTTCCTCATAGCGCGTGAGCTCAGGCGGGCTTTGCCCGACTGAGCTCTTCGCGGGAGATGTAAAGGACCCTCCCAGGGTCCTTTTCACAGATCGCGTGAGCGCAGGCGGGCTTTGCCCGACTGAGCTCTTCGCGGGAGATGTAAAGGACCCTCCCAGGGTCCTTTTCACAATAGCTCGGCCAGGGCCGCTCCGATGCGCGCTAGAGCTTGTTCGATTTTCGCTTGCGCAGTCGCGTAGGAGAGCCGGATATGGCCGGGCGCGAGGAACGCCGATCCGGGCACCACTGCCACCCTTGCCTCGTCGAGCAGGTACTCGACCAAGGCCAGATTGTCCTCGATCGCCCGACCACCCGGGGCCGTGCTACCCAGGTAGGCGGCTACGTCGGGAAAAGCGTAGAAGGCACCCTTGGGCGCGGCGCAGACTACCCCCGGAATAGCGCGCAAGCCCTCCACCATCACCCGCCGGCGAAGATCGAGCTCGCCACGCATGCGTTCGACCTCGTCGTCGGGGCCGGTGACCGCGGCCAGGGCGGCGGCCTGGCTGACCGCCGCCGCGTTACTGGTCGACTGACCCTGCAGCGTCGACATGGCCGTGATCAGGTCGGGCCGGGCCAGGGTAAACCCAATACGCCAACCGGTCATGGCATGGGACTTGGACAGACCATCCACCACGACCGTGCGCTGCCGCACCGCAG
This sequence comes from uncultured delta proteobacterium, assembly GCA_963849735.1. Lineage (GTDB taxonomy): Bacteria > Myxococcota_A > Polyangia > Fen-1088 > Fen-1088 > Fen-1118. Next base: position 29,951 of record CAWKJE010000041.1, on the reverse strand, counting down.
GCCCAAATGTCGCCGGCTGCACGAAGCATGCGTCGTCGTAGCAAAAGCGGCGGTATATGTCGTCGGTCAAGAGCCAGAGATCGTGGCGCACTGCCAGGTCTGCCACGTCGCGCAGGGTGGCTTCGTCGTATACCGCACCGGTTGGATTGGAAGGCGAGCAAAGCACGATCATGCGCGTTGCCGGAGTAAGAGCGCGGGCAATTGCCTCCGGAGTCACCACGAAGCCGTGCTCGGCCCGAGTAGCGACGGGCACCGGTAGGGCACCAGCCAACTTGGCGATTTCCGCGTAGCTGACCCAACATGGGGTCGGCAGCACGACCTGGTCTCCGGGGCCGAGCAGGGCGTGAAAGGCATTGAAAACCGCCTGCTTGGCTCCCGCACTGACCATCACCTCGTCGGGCGACACCGAGAGCCCGTGGGCTCTTGCGAACCACGCCGCCACTGCGTGCCGCAGCTCGGGCGTCCCGGGTACCGGCGTGTACTTCGTTGCGCCGTGGTCAAGCGCCAGCTTGGCCGCAGTCCTTATGTGCTCCGGCGTGGCGAAATCGGGCTCGCCCGCGCTCAGGCTGATCACATCCACACCCTGCTCGCGCAGGCGCGCCGCCTTGGCCGTGACTGCCATGGTCGCGGATGGCTTCACCAGATCGAGTCTCTGGGCTAGCGGTAAGGCCATGTCAGGGTCGGCCCAATTTCTTGAGCTTCTTTCTCAGCTCGGGCAAGACCGCGGGCGGGACCAAGCGCGCGACGTCGCCGCCCATGGCGCTGACCTCGCGTACCAGCGACGAAGAAACGTAGAAATTCTCTTCGTTGGTGGGCAGGAATATGGTCTCGATGTCCGGGGCGAGCTGACGATTCATGTGGGCAAACTGAAACTCGTATTCAAAGTCGGCCACGGCGCGCAAACCGCGGATCAGGAAGCGCGCCTGGTGCGCGCGAGCATAATCCACCAGCAACCCTTGGAACGCATCGACCTCCAGCCGGGGCTCCTGCCCGACCGCGGCACGAATCATGCTCATGCGGACCCGCAGCGAGAAGAGGGGCCGTTTGCGCATGTTCACGGCCAGGGCAACGATAACCTTGTCGAACAGGCCCAGGGCGCGTCGCATGATATCGCAGTGCCCATTCGTGATCGGATCGAAGGTGCCGGGATATACCCCCACCAGGGGGCGGCCAGGCGGCACTAGTCCAGCTCCCGCTGGCGACGATAAAACGATATGCCGGTATCCCCGTAATAGCGACGGTCGACCATGTCCAAGACGCCGACCTTGTCGGGCGGAATGCTGTGCCGGTCGTGCTCGACGACGACCACAGCCCCATTATCCAATAGCCCCCCCCCCGAGAGCAGGACGAGAACTGACTCGACCTCTCCCGCCGCATAGGGTGGATCAACGAACACCCAGGAGAACCTCTCGCCCTTTTCCGACGAAAGTCTATGAAGCGCCAGCTCGACGGACGAGTCCATGACGCGCGCACGTCCGGACATTTCCACCAGGCGCAGGTTGCGCTGCAATGAGGCGAGAGCCCGGTGATCACGCTCGACGAAAGTGGCCCGACTGGCTCCCCGCGACAACGCCTCGATGCCGAGAGCGCCCGTGCCCGCGAACAGATCGAGCACCGGGCTCGGCGGCAGTGGCCCGAGTATATTGAAGATGGCCTCGCGTACCTTGGCCCCGGTCGGGCGCGTCGTTGCACCGCGTGGCGCACGCAACTTTCGCCCGCGGTCGGCACCTGCTGTAACCCGCATCTTTCGAGGACTACCTACCGCGCCCCACCGTGGGAGTCAACGACCGTCCGCGCAACGCAACCACGGTACGCGGATGCAACCCCCGCGAGCATTCCCGAATCAGTGCCGCCGAGCTACACTTCGCCCAATGCTAGATGCGTGCCTCGATACCTACGCAGTTCGTCGTCTGATCGAGCTCGCCCTGGAGGAGGACTTGGGCCGAGGCGACGTCACCTCGCAGGCGGTGATCGGGCCACAGGCGGTGGCTACTGCCCGACTGGTGGCGCGTGAACCCCTGGTTCTGGCCGGCCTTGGCATAGGTTCGGCGGTCTTCACCCGCGTCGATAACACGCTCGCGGTGACGGAGCTGGCCAAGGATGGGGAGAAGCTTCCCGCCGGCGCCGAGATAGCCAGCATCTCGGGTCGCGCGCTCTCCATCTTGGCCGCCGAGCGCACGGCACTCAACTTCGTTCAGCACCTTTCCGGAATCGCCACCTTGACCCGGGCATTCGTCGAGGCCGCCGGCCCGGAAGGACCGCGCATCGCCGACACTCGCAAGACCACGCCTGGCTTTCGCCCGCTCGACAAGTACGCCGTCCGCGCCGGGGGTGGGAGCAATCACCGCCACGATTCTCGGCTCTGGCGTTCTCATCAAAGACAACCACGTAGCCATCATGGGCGGCATCGGCCCGGTAGTGGCCGAGGTGCGCGGCCGGGTGCCGCACGGGCTGAAGATCGAGGTGGAGGTGGACTCGCTCACCCAGCTCGACGAGGCCTGGGCAGCGGGGGCTGACATCATTCTGCTCGACAACTTCAGCTTGCCCGACATCGAGCAGGCGGTGGCGCGCACTCGGGCGAGACAACCCCGCCCGTTGCTCGAGGTTTCGGGCGGCGTGACACTTTTGCGCATGCCCGACCTCGTCCGGACCGGAATCGACGTCATTTCCATCGGTGCGCTTACCCATTCGGCACCCGCCGTCGATCTAGCCCTCGATATAGCAATGAGCTAGGGTTGATGTTAGTGACCAGAGGCGACCTCGATCCAGAGCGCTTGGCCGGCACTCTCACCACCCGACGCCTAGGCCGCCCCTACCTGTTCCTGGCCTCATGCGGGTCGACCAACGACGAGGTGGCCGCGCGCGCTGCGGCGGGCGCCCCAGAAGGTCTCTTGCTGGCCGCCGACCAGCAGACCCGCGGCCGCGGACGCCGAGGGCGGGCCTGGCATTCACCGGCGGGGGAGAACCTCTGCTTCTCGCTGCTCCTGCGTCCCGCCCTCGCCGCGGAGCAAGTGGCGCCGCTCGCTCTGGCGGCCGGATCGGCGCTGGCTCGTGCCCTGGAGGGGCTGGGGCTCGGGTTCCGCCCGCTACTCAAATGGCCAAACGATGTCTTGCTGGATGGGGTAGAAGGCCCGCGCAAGGTCGCGGGCATCTTGGCCGAAATGGCCAGCCAGCGCGGCCAGGTCCGCCACCTCGTGCTGGGCGTCGGGATCAACGTCAACTCACGCGAGTTTGCCGCCGATCTCGCCGGCCAGGCCACCTCGCTGGCGCTGGTAGGGGGTAAGTCTCTGGATCGCCTATCCGTCCTGACCAGCTTTCTTGCCGCCTTCGAACCGCTTTACCAGGAGTTCGTGGCCCACGGGCCAGGCGCGGCGCTCGAGCTTTGGCGCCGCTTCGCCCGGTTCGGCCAACCCTGCCGGATCGAGCTCGACGGCGACGATTGTGATGGCATCGCAGAGGGGGTGGACGAAACCGGGGCCTTGCTGGTGCGCACTGGCGGCGGAACCTTGCTGCCCATCCACGCGGGAGATGTCAGCTGGAGCATGTCCAGGGCAGTGCTATAGTGGTCCGGCTTTGACTATCTTCCAGGCTGCCGTTCTCGGTCTTGTCCAGGGCATCACGGAGTTTCTCCCCATCTCGTCCACGGCCCACCTGCGCCTGGTGCCGGCCATCTTGGGCTGGTCCGATGGCGGAGCCGCATTTGCCGCGGTGATTCAACTGGGAACCTTGATCGCCGTCATCGGCTTCTTCCTGCGCGACCTCGCGCGCATGCTGGCCGCCCTCGCCGATCCAGCGCGCCGGCGCGATTTCGATGCGCGCCTGCTGCTCTATCTGGTGGCCGGCACCATCCCCATCGGATGCGTCGGCCTGCTCGCTCGGCACGCCGTCGAAGGCCCTCTACGTTCCATCGCCGTCATCGCCTGTTCGCTGGTCGTGGTCGCCGTGCTGATGGCGGTAGTCGAGCGCAACGCGCGTCACCAGCGCTCTTTCGAGAGCTTCACCCTACGCGACGCGATTATAGTGGGCCTGGCCCAGACGCTGGCTCTCATCCCTGGCGCGTCACGCTCGGGGACCACTCTGGTGGCGGCCATGCTGCTGGGATTTCGCCGCGATGCTGCCGCTCGCTTCTCCTTCCTGCTCTCGATCCCGGCCGTCGCCGCCGCGGGCGTTTTCGAGCTGCCCAAGCTGCTGCACGACCGCGAGGTGGGCACCACGGCCCTCTTGGTCGGGCTGACCACCGCCCTGATCTCAGGCTACCTCAGCGTGGCGTGGCTCTTGCGCTTTCTGCGCACGCGCACCACCTATGTATTCGTCGCCTACCGCATCCTGCTCGGGCTCGGGCTCGGGCTTGCCCTGCTGGCGGGCAAGCTGTAAAGACGTCAATCGCTCTCATTGTCCCGTGCCTTTGCCTGGCGGGCACGGGTGAGAAGCCCAAGTCCCGGCACCCATTGCACAAGCACCGCTCGCCCGCCATCCGTGGCTTCCTTTCTCGCCCTTTCTCGCCCACAATCCTTGCCACCGCGGGGCATGCTGAGTATGCTTCGCCGGCTTGTTGACGAATATTCTAGGCAAGGCTGGGCCCATAGCTCAGCGGTCAGAGCTGGCGGCTCATAACCGCTCGGTCCCTGGTTCGAATCCAGGTGGGCCCACTCGAGTTACGCCTGCCGGATGGTCCTTCGTCTCTCGCAGGAAAAACCGCCCCCACCAAAGGCCAGGAGGAAGAGTTGCGCGATCAGCTTAAGCGTCTCGAGGAACTTCAACGCTACGACGCCCAGATTCAAGAACTGACCAACGCGCTAAAGGCGATCCCCGCCAAGCTCGAAGCCTCCCAAACCGACTTCGCCCGAGTGGAATCGTTGCTCGCAAACGAGCGCGCCCAGCTGGCCGAATCTCAGCGCTACTACACCGAGCAGAAGAGCCAGCTCCAGACCGAAGAGAGCTCGGCCACCGGAGCCAAGAGCAAGCTATCGGCAGCGCGCAATTCGAAGGAGTACGTAGCGGCCCAGCGGGAGATCGAGCAGACGCGCGAGAGCGTGCAGAATCGCGAGCAGGAGATGGCTAAGCTGATCGAGGCCGTCGAGGTCAAGGAGAAGCTGCTCTCCGAACGCGCCGTCGAGCTCGAGGCTCTGCGCAAGTCCATCGATAAGGACCGCGAAGCCGGGCGCAAGAAGATGGCCGAATTCGACGCCAAGATCGCGGAGATCAAGGTGGAGCGCGACAAGGTCGCTACCGGCATCCGCCCCGACGTGCTCAAGCGCTACGGCGCCATTCGCATGCGCCGCGGCCTGGCCGTCACCACGGTTCGTAACGGCACCTGCCAAGGTTGCAACATGAACGTGCCGCCTCAGCTCTACAACGTCCTCCAGCGCGGCAACACCATCGAGACTTGCCCATACTGCCACCGCATCGTCTACTGGGAAAACCTCATGAAAGAAGCTCCCACCCCGACTTCGGGTAGCGGGGGCGCGGCCAATTCCTGATCGCCCGACGGGGAAATTTCGCCCGTCTGTCGCTGGCTGCGCTATAGTCTAGCCGCTTCTCGCTGGAGCCGGTGGGTGGTCGCGGCGCCCTTCGGGGATCGCCGAGGAAAGTCCGGGCTCCGTCGGGCAGGGTGCTGGCTAACGGCCAGTCGAGGCGACTCGAAGGAAAGTGCAACAGAAAAGCAACCGCCGGTGCGCGGGCAACCGTGCCATCGGCAAGGGTGAAACGGCGTGGTAAGAGCACACCGCTCTCCTGGTGACAGGAGGGGCACGGCAAACCCCACCTGGAGCAAGACCGAAGACGGATCGCAGGTCAACCTGCCGGCGTGGCCCGCGTCGAATCCAGATCCGGAGTTGGTCGCACGAGCCGTCCGGCAACGGGCGGCCAAGAGGAATGACCACCACTTGCGCGCGGCGACGAGCGCAAGCACAGAACCCGGCTTATAGCCGAGCTCCAGCGAGAGGCACTTTTGCGGCCCGGGTCGCCGGCCGCGGGCACCGCACATTGCCGGCGCCGGCCTGCGGGACACGCTCTGCGGGACACGCTCCCCATTCCACCGCGGTGGCACCCGCGCCCGTCAGCCAGCAACCGCGCGCTGCCTGGCCAGCGGGAGCAGCTTGGCCAGGAACTGCCCCGTGAAGGAGCGGGACACGGCCGCGACCTCCTCGGGCGTGCCCGCCGCCACCACCTGGCCGCCCGCCGCTCCGCCTTCAGGTCCGAGGTCGATCACGTAGTCCGCGGTCTTGATGACGTCCAGGTTGTGCTCGATGACGAGCACCGTGTTGCCGGCCGCCACCAGACGATCGAGCACGGCCAAGAGCCGACGCACATCCTCGAAGTGCAGGCCCGTGGTCGGCTCGTCGAGCAGGTAGAGGGTGTGCCCGGTGTCACGCTTGGCCAGCTCGCGCGACAGCTTCACCCGCTGGGCCTCGCCGCCCGACAAAGTGGTCGCCGACTGGCCGAGCGCGATATAGCCCAGGCCCACGTCGTCGAGCGTGCGCAGGACATGAGATAGCTGGCGGTGATGCTCGAACAAGGTCAGCGCCTCGGCCACGCTGGTGTCGAGCATCTGAGCGATGTCGAGCCCCTTCCACCTCACCCGCAAGGTGGCATCATTGTAACGGCGCCCGCGGCACACTTCGCAGGTCACGTGCACATCGGCCAGGAAGTGCATCTCCACCGTCTTCACGCCATCGCCCTCGCACGCCTCGCAGCGGCCGCCCTTGACATTGAAGGAAAAACGCCCCGGCCCGAAGCCAAAGGCTTTGGCCTCGGGAGTCGCGGCATAGAGCTCGCGAATGTGGTCGAAGGCCTTGGTGTAGGTCGCGGGGTTGGAGCGAGGGGTGCGGCCGATCGGCTTCTGATCGATGTCCACCACCTTATCGATCTGTTCGACGCCTTCGAGCTTGGCAAAGAGTCCGACCGGCTCACTGCCGCCGTACAGCTTGCGCCGCAGAGCCGGGTGAAGAATGCCATTGATGAGCGACGACTTGCCCGCCCCGGACACCCCGGTGATGGCCAGGAGCACACCCAGGGGAAAGGCCACGTCGATGTCATGCAGGTTGTGCTCGCGCGCCCCGCGCACCGTCAGAAAGCCGGCGGGCGGTCGACGGACGGTCGGGGTCTCGATGCGCACGGCTCCGCCCAGGTACTGGCCGGTCAGCGACGCGGGCGCAGCCGCGAGCTCGGCGGGTGTGCCCGCTGCCACCACTCGCCCGCCCTGGCGCCCGGCACCCGGACCGAAGTCCACCACGTGGTCGGCCGACATGATGGTCTCGGCGTCGTGCTCGACCACGATCACGCTGTTACCCAGATCGCGCAGGCGGCGCAAGGTGGCGATGAGGCGCAAGTTGTCGCGCTGGTGCAGCCCGATGGAGGGCTCATCGAGGATATACATCACCCCCGACAGCTCGGAGCCAAGCTGCGAGGCCAGGCGAATGCGCTGCGCTTCTCCTCCCGATAGCGAAGAAGCCACCCTGTCGAGAGTGAGATAATCGAGGCCCACGTTGAGGAGAAAACCCAGGCGAGCACGCACCTCCTTGCGCACCTCCGCCGCGATCTGGGCGCGCGCCCCGCTGAGCGGAAGAGCGGCGAAGTGCGCTTCGGCCTCGGCCACCGTGAGGCTGGTCACCTCGACGATGCTCTTGCCCCCGAGGAAGACGGCACGCGACTCGGGCCGCAGCCGCTTGCCCTTGCAAGCCCGGCAGAGCTGCTCGCGGAAGTAGCGGGCCAGCCACTGCCGCATCGATTCCGAGCGGGTATCGCGCCAGCGCCGCATGAGATTGTTGGCCACACCCTCGAAGCGCAGCGCCCACGAGCCGCCGCCGTGGCGGCCCTCCCAGCTCACCTGCACACGCTTCTCGCCCGTCCCGTACAGCACGATTTCCCGCTGCCGGGGCGTAAGCTCGCGCCACGGCTTCTTGAGCGGCACTCCCATGTCGCGCTCAAGCGCGGCGGCGATACGGGTGGTCCAACCCTCTTCGCGCCCCAAACGCTCGCCCCAGGGCTCGATGGCCCCTTGCGCGATTGAGAGCCCCGGGTCGGGCACGACCAGCTCGGGATCGACCTCGAGCTTGGCGCCCAGGCCGTTGCAGTCCACGCACATGCCGAGCGGGCTGTTGAAAGAGAATGATTGCGGCGATAGCTCGGGCAGCCCCACCCCGCAGCTCGGACAGGCTCGCTCTTCGCTATAGGCTCGCTCCCGCTCCTCGCCCTCGACCGCGACCAGCACGGTGCCGCTGCCCGCGCGCAGGGCGGTCTCGACCGAATCGGCCAGACGCGCCCGCTCGGCCACGGCGAGACTCAGCCGGTCGACCACGATCTGCACGGTGTGCTTCTTCTTCTTGTCGAGAGCGCTGAGCTCTTCCAAGCGGCGCACCACCCCGTCCACCCTTGCCCGCACGAAACCGGCCTGGCGTGCCTCCGCGAAAACCTCGCGAAACTCGCCCTTGCGGTTGTCCGCTTTGGGCGCGAGCAGAGTCACCTTGCACTTGGGCGGGAGCGTCATCAGCTCGGCCACGATCTCGCCCGCCGAGCGCGCCGCGACCTCACCCCCGCACAGATGGCAGCGTTGCTCACCCGCCCGAGCATAGAGCACCCTCAGGTAATCGTAGATCTCCGTCACCGTGCCCACGGTCGAGCGCGGGTTGGAGGAAGCCGCCTTCTGCTCGATAGCGATGGTGGGCGACAAGCCCCGAATTTGCTCGTACTTGGGCTTCTCCAGCTGCCCCAGAAACTGGCGCGCATACGAGGAGAGCGACTCCACGTAACGCCGCTGACCTTCTGCATAAAGGGTATCGAAGGCCAGCGAGCGATTTGCCCGAGCCGGACACCCCGGTGAACACGACGAGCTGGCGCTTGGGCACGGCCAACTCGTCGATATGCAGGTTGTGCTCGCGAGCGCCGCGAACGACTACGAAATCCGGTTCCTCGGCGCTAGGCGGATGCTTCATGCCCAAGCACGAGATCTACTCGAAGAAATAGGCAATGCCCAGGGTCCCAGCGACGAATCCGTTGCCCCCGCCGCCAATCGACTGCGCCCCTATGAGAAGGTCGTCACGATTGCCAAAATTGGCGCCAAACCCGAGATCGGCGGCAATGGCGACGTTGGGCACGAGGAAGGCGCGGATTTGCCCGCCCGCCTCGAGAGAAACCGAGACGTTGGTATCGACACGGTTGATCCCCACCCCTCCGCCCAAGGAGAAATCGGCGAAGGAAGCGGCGTGGATGTGGTACCAGAAGCGCCCGCCCAGGGTGAAGTCAGTTCGAGCTGTCGATCCCCGGCGAGGCCGGGGTGTGCTTCAGTCCGGCAAACCCATCGGCGTGAAACCCGGTCCACCCCCAGGTAACCAGTAGACCGCTGGTCCCATCCAGCATGGTCATGGCGCCCAGGCCCAGGCCCAGGCCATGGGTCGAACGAGCGCTAGTAAAGGTGGCCGTCCCCGTGCTCGTGTAAGTGGGGGACGCGGGCGGGGTGGCGCCCTGCTGGGCTAGCGCGGGCAAGGCGGCCAGAGAAACTGCCAAAGCGGCCAGGCTGGATATCAGGATCATTCGACGCATTTGGACACCTCCTTGGTGATTGGCCGACCGTACTATAATCGCGAGCTACAATGAAGCTCGGTCCGCGCGTCGCTATCATCGCCACCCTCCTGATGGCTGCCGTGCTGACGGCTGCCCTGGGGGTGACGCTGTACCGGTTGCGCTCGGATCAGTTGCGCGACATAGATCGGCAGGCCCACGCGATGGCTGACGCCATTCTGGCCGGCCTGGAGCCGCTGAGCGCGAGCCAGGCCGGCGAGGCCGTCAAAGCGCGGGTGGCGACCATGGCTAACAAGGGCGGGCCTTTCCGCCTGGAAGCAGTAGCCTGGGGTGGTCAACGTCCCAACAACTCGTGGGCGGGTCTGGTGGACGAGGCCACCCGTCTTGACGCACCGGTCGGACAACTCTTCGATCTCAAGGGTATTCCCCCCTTCTACGCCATGGCGATTCCGGTCCACGACATGCAGCCGGGTGAGCCACTGCGCCAGGTGGTCGCCTTTCTTGGGTTGGTACGTGGCAGCGACTTTATGGGCAACGAGGTTCTCCCTTCCCTGCGGCGCATGGCACCCCTGCTCTTGCTCTTCGTCGCCACCTTTGCCGGCGCCGTCTATATCATGTTGATGCGACGGGTTGCCATCCCGCTTCGTCGACTGGTCGAGGCCATCGACGGCGTCTCGAAGGGCGATCTGTCGCGCGTGGTATTGCCCGAGCGCGACGACGAGATTGGGGCCCTGGCTGGCCGCTTCAACGAAATGATGACCTATCTGCGCGAAGCCCGCGAGAAGGAGGCGCGCGCCACCGCCGCGCGCGTGGCTACCGAGGTCCACCTCCGCCGCACGGAAAAGCTGGCCACCGTGGGCCAGATGGCGGCGGAGATCGCCCACGAGGTGGGCACGCCCTTGAACGTGATCGGCGGCCGCGCCCGCACCCTGGCGCGCAAGACGCCCGATCCGGCCGAAGTACAGAAGAATGCCGAGATCATCGCCGTCCAGGTTGATCGCATCGCCAAGATCATCAACCAGGTCCTCGATTCGGCCCGCAAGAGCAGACCCACAGGTGGCGAGCTGGACGTGCTCCGGACCGTGCGCGAGACCCTGGAGTTCGTCGACGAGCACCTCAAGCAGCAAGGCATCACGGTTGAGCTCAAGAGCGAGCCCGAGCTGCGCCCGATACCCGGCAATGCCGACGAAATTCAGCAAGTCTGCCTCAACCTCATCATGAACGCGATTCACGCCATGCCCAGGGGCGGCCAGCTGGGGGTCACGGTCGAGTACGTGATCCGGCGGAAGGAAGGCCTCGATCTCGCTCCGCCCTCGCCTTTTGTCATGTTGTCCATCAGTGACACCGGTCCGGGCGTGCCCCCGGCCGATCGCGCGCGCATATTCGATGCCTTCTTCACCACCAAGGAAGCCGGCGAGGGCACCGGCCTCGGCCTGCCGGTGAGCCACGGCATCATCAAGGACCACGACGGATGGATGGAGGTGGGCGACCGCCCGGGCGGCGGAGCGGTATTCCGTGTCTTCCTGCCCCTGCCCGCGGAAGCCCCGCCACGCCATCCCGGCCGGCCGGGCGCAACCCCGCCCCCGCAGGCCACCGCGTGACTGCTGTCCTTCGTCGTGTGGTCGACGGCAGCTCGACTACTAGTACCCTTGCCGCAAAGCTGTCGCGGCGGGCATCATCGATGAGCGGCCCCCGCCCGCGGGTGGCGCGCCGAAGGAGCTAAACTGAACAGGCGCTCTGTCGATAAGCGTGGGATGGAAAGGAGCGCGCATGCCCCTCATCAAATGGTCCGATAATATGAGCGTAGGCGTCAAGGTGATTGACAGTCAGCATCAGGGGCTTATCGATCTTATAAATCTGCTGCACGGAGAGATGCTGGCCGGCAAGGGTAAGGATACGCTCGCCACCGTCGTCGACAGGCTCGTCGACTACACCAAGAGGCACTTTGCCACCGAAGAGACGCTATTTCGTACCCACGCTTACCCCCGAGCAACAGAGCACAAGAAGGAGCACGACTCACTCACCGCGAAGGCGGTCGCGCTCCAGACCGACGTCAAAGCCGGCAAGGCCGTTGTCAGTGCGCCAGTGCTCGACTTTCTCAAGAATTGGCTGGTCGACCACATCCTCAAAGTGGACATGGCCTACAAGGTGTTCTTTCAGGGCAAAGGCGTGAAGTAGTGAGTAGACGGTTGCCCTTCCCGGCCGCTCGCGGGGCCGCCCGAGCGGAAGGCTGACTCCGGATCGCCTGCAAAGGTGAAGCCTGCGCCAAAAGCCAAGGGACTCGCACAACCGTAGCGCCGGCGCACCCTTGCACGATAAAAGCATGCCCAGAGATATGAGACCTATGCCGTCGCGCGAGCCCATCCGCTATCACGTCGCCATGCCCGAGCCGCAGGCGCACGAGCTGCACATCGAGATGGAGATTCCCGGGCTGGCGGGGCGGGACGACATCGACCTGGCCTTTCCGGTGTGGGCCCCAGGCAGCTATCTAGTACGCGACTTCTGCCGCCACATCTACGATCTCGAGGTACGCGGAGCGACCGGGGCCAGTCTGGCCAGCGTTCGCCTCGACAAAGGTCGCTGGCGGATCAGGACCGGCCAGGGCAAGGTGATCGTGCGCTATCGGGTATTCGCCTTCGAGGTCAGCGTACGCACCTCCTTCCTCGACGACAGCCGCGCCTTCCTGAGCGGGACAAGCCTGTTCTTCTTCGTCGAGGGTGAGGTCGACCGTCCCTGCCTCTTGCGCATCGTCCCGCGGTCCGGCTGGTCAGTGACCACCGCCCTGCCTGGCCTCCCCGGCCATGCCCATACCTTCCGCGCCCAGAGTTACGACGAGCTCGTCGATTCTCCCGTCGAGGTTGGGCCGCACCGCCGCCTGGCCTTTAACATCGACCGCACGCGCTTCGCGATCGCCATGCAAGGCCAGACCAACCTTTCCCGGCCGCGCCTGCTGTCGACCTTGCGCGCCATCGCGACCACCACCGGCTCGATCTTCGGCGGCTTCCCGTTTGCCCGCTACCTCTTCATCATCCACGCCCTGCCACACCGCGGCGGCGGCCTCGAGCACGCCAATTCGAGCACCCTCGACGTAGCGGGCTTTTCCTTCGAGGATGAGAAAGGCTACCAGAGCTTCGCCGAGCTGGCCGCCCACGAGCTCTTTCACGCCTGGAACGTCAAGCGCATCCACGACCGAGCCCTCGGCCCCTTCGATTACGGCAAGGAGAACTACACCGAGCTGCTGTGGTTCCACGAGGGCTTCACCGAGTACGTCCAGGGACTGATCTTGGTGCGCGCCGGGCTCTTGGCAGCGGAGCGCTACCTCAAAGATCTCGCGGAAAGCTGGGGGCGCTATCTCGGCCATCCCGGCCGCAACGTCAGCTCGCTGTCCCAGCTGTCGTACGAGGCCTGGGTCAAGCAATACAAGCCAGCCGACAATCACCCGAATCGCATGGTTAGCTATTATGACAAGGGCCGCTGGGCCGGTCTGGTCCTCGATCTCGAGCTCAACCTGTCCACCGGCGGTCGGCGCGGCATCTTCGATCTATTCCGCCGCTTGTGGCGGCGCCACGGCGCGCGGCAACGCCCCATCGATGCCGGGGTCATTCGTCGCGAAGCCGAAGACCTGGCCGGCCGCTCGCTGGCCGGCTACTTCGACCGCTTCATCGACGGCAAGGCGGAGCTGCCGGTACCGGCCCTGCTCAAACGCATCGGCATTGCCGTCGTCGCAAGCTCGCCCTTCGCCCAGGAAAAGAGTGACGCCATCAAGGCGGCTCGCCTGCTCGGATTTAGCGGGCTGGTGTTCAGCAACACCGGCGATGACGCCGTGGTCAAGAACGTGGTTCCCGGCTCGCCCGCGTGGCGGGCCGGCCTCACCTACGGCGACGCGGTGGCCGCGGTTGGCGGCACGCGGGTCAGCGCTGCTACCGTCGGCAAGCGCCTTGCCGACGTGGCACCCGGCCACGAGGTGGAGCTGGTCTTCTTCCGCAAGGATGAGCTGCGCCAGGTGCGCTTGCGCATGGCACGCAATCCCGAGCGTCGCTGGGCTTTCACCATCGATCCGAAGGCCGACCAGGCGAGGCGCCGCCTGCGCCGGCACTGGCTGGGCAAGGGTGGCTAACCGGGAGCTAACCGGTGGCTAACCGAGGGCTAACCGGGAGGCTGTCACGAGGGAACGGTGCCGGAGGGAATGGGATCGGGATCGGACTTGCGTCGGCGTCAGAAGTCTAGGCGCCGTCCAGCACCCCGCCCCGGTCTTCCATGTCCCTGGCCGCATCGCCTGCCTCCTGGCCGTCGAGCCAAGCTCCCCATGTAGCGTCATCGCACGCATCGCATTGCGCATCGGCAGGGCCCGCCACCTCGCCCGCGTACTCTGACCCCGGTCCGTCCCCGCTTTCCGCCTCGTCCACTCCGGGGACATCGACGTTCGGCCCGGTAATGTCGCTCACTCCCCCCAGACCGTCGGGCAAGACCTCGCGCCCTTGGCCAACCTCGGTGCCCACCCTGGGATAATCGGTAGCGCTGGCACGATCCGCGCTGACATCAGGTGCTCTGATGACATACACGTCGGCCCGCTCGCCAGGGGCATCCGCGCCAGACAGCGGAGTATCAGCCGGACGATCTGTCTTCGGCCCATCCAGGCGACCGCCATCAGCCAGCCCGAGGTAAGCCGGATTGGCCTCTTGGCAGCCGGAAGCCTGCACCGCGCAGCTCAGACCCAGGAGAAGCTGGCAGATGCGCTTCATGCTCAAGTTGCCCTCCAATGCAGATTGTCGATTGTAGCACTTTCCGTCTTGGAAGGGCCCGGGCCCAGTCACCCGCGTTGGCGTACAATGTAACTTCCACCCATGCCGCTCTTGCCCCTGCCCGCTCTGGCCTTGGTCCTCTCGGCGCATATCCCCAGCGCCGACCCACCCGCGCTCGGCACCCAAAGAGTCGCTATCCTGCGCCTCCGCTTTGCGGGCAAGATCCCCGAGGGTCTGCAAGACCTCTTCGCCGAGCGGCTGGCTCAGGGTCTGACCGCCGCCCGCCTCGAAGTCATGCCCGGGCCCGATGTCGCATCGCGCCTGGCCAGCGCGCCGGAAGATGTGGCTGCCTGCCAGAGCCCCGCCTGCTACCCTGCCCTGGCCGCTCTGCTAAAAGCCAGCTACCTCATAACCGCCGAGGTCAGCGAGAGCAACAAGACCTACACCATGGTGCTGGATATCATCAATGGCCAGAGCGGCGGCGTGCTCGCGAGCAGCCACGAGAGCTGCGAGACTTGTGGGGCCGAGGAGGCGGGTGAAAAGATGGGCCTGGCCGCCTCGGCCCTGCGCGAGCGGCTAGAAGTCGAGGCCAGTGCCCCTGCGCATGTCCTGATCCGCTCGCGCCCCAGCGGCGCAACCGTGGTGGTCGACGGCCAGCCGAGTGGGGTCACGCCCCTCGCCGCCGAGCTGACCGCCGGGAAACATCAGCTGCAGCTTGTCTTGCGCGACCACGCCGCGGTTGCCCGCTCCTTCACCGCGGTGGCTGGGGTCGAGGAATCGGTGGAGCTAACCTTGCCCGCCCTGCCCTCCCGCTTCCCCCAGCGCACCGCGGGTTGGTCAGCCTTGGGCGGTGGCGCTGCCCTGCTGCTCGCCGGCATCGTTACCACGAGCTTCGACCACGACCAGGTCGCTTGCTCCTCCGGCAACTATTACCTGGGACGCTGTCCGCAGGTGTGGGACACCAAGTGGTGGGGCGCCGCCATGATCGGCGTCGGCGTCGCCGCGGCCACCGTCGGGGCCACCATGGTCTATCTGGCGCCCGCCCCCGCGGGAGGGGTGGCCAAGCTGGCGGCGCATTTTTGAGCGAAAGGCACATTTTTGAGCGGAAACCCAGCGGTTGTCGTGGGCGGGGCCGGGATCTCGGGGCTAGCGCTCGCTTTCGCGCTGCGCCGCGCAGGTTTGCCCGTGGTGGTGATCGAGAGCGAGTCGCGCGCCGGGGGCAAGATAGAGACCGATCGCTCGGGTGGCTATCTGTGCGAGCGCGGCCCGGCCAGCTACCTCGACCGCGACGGCAGCATAGGTGAGCTCGCACACGATCTCGGCATAGCACGACGGGTGACCTGGGCCAGCGCTGCCGCTGAGCGGCGTTTGGTGGCCGTGGGCCGACACCTCCACGATACCCCGCGCAGCGCAAGTGAGCTCGCGCGCTCTTCCCTTCTGCCCTGGTCGGCCAAGCTCAGGGCGGGGCTCGACCTGCTGCTGCCCCGTGGACCATCAGCGCGCGGCGAAGACGAAAGTGTGACCGCCTTCGCGCGTCGGCGCCTGGGCATCACCGCGGGCGAGCGCCTGCTCGAGCCGCTGGTATCCGGGCTCTACGCTGGCGACCCGGACCAGGTCAGCCTACCTGCCGCCTTCCCCATGCTCGCGGCCAAGGAACGCGATCACCGCAGCTTTCTCTTGGCCATGCGGCGTGAATTAGCCCCGGTGCGCAATGGAGCCGGGCCTCGCCTGGCGTCCTTCCAAGATGGCCTGGCCGAGCTCACCTCGGCCCTGGCGCTAGCGCTCGGGCCCGACCTACACCTGCAGACGCGCATCGTTAAGGTGGACCGCCAGCCGCAGGGCTTCCGGGTCACGGTCGAAGACCACGGCATGGTGCACACTCTCGCCGCTGATGCCGTGGCTCTGGCCATGCCGGCCTACGCCGCTGGCGCTATCGTGGCTGCCCTAGACGCTGCGGCGGCCGATGCGCTGGCCTTGACTCCCTACGTTCCAGTGGCCCTCGTCCATCTCGGCTATGCGGCAGCGGCGATCGCTCGACCACTCGCGGCTTATGGCTTCTTCGTCCCCCCCTCCGAGCCCTTGCGCGTGCTGGGCGGAATCTTCCCCTCCCAGCTCTTTGCCGGGCGCGCTCCGCCGGGCCACCACCTCCTCTCGGTGCGCACCGGAGGCGCTCGCCATCCCGAAGCGCTAGCCATGTCCGACCAGGAGCTGCTGGAGCTGGCCCATGAGGAGCTCACCCCCCTCTTGGACCTGCGCTCACCCCCGGCCTTCGTGCGCATCGTCCGTCACGAACGTGCCCTGCCCCAATACACCCTCGGTCATACACAGCGCATCGCGACGCTCGCCGCGGCGCAGATGCGACATCCGGGCCTGTTCTTCCACGGTAACGCCTACCACAACGCGGGGGTGCCCGAGCTCGTCCGTCGCTCGACCGAGCTAGCCCAGCGCATAGCCCGATTTCTCAAGCCCGACCAGGCGCAGCCGTAGCGACGGCTATCGTCATAGCGACGGTTCCCCTGGCAGCCACAGCTCTCTTCCTGGCAAGATGCCGGCCGCCATGACCCATCCCGTGCACGTCGATATTTCGGCTGCGCTCTTGCGCCAGCTCAGCGCCACTTGGCGCGAGCTCAACGCCAACCACTTCCGCGGCCGGCTCCGGGCGCCGGTGTTCACGCTGTCCCAAGTGGGCAGCCACCTCGGCCAGTGGAGCCCGGCGACTCGCACCATGTCGATCGATGCCACCTTGGTATTCGACAAGCCGTGGAGTGTGGTCCGCGAAGTGCTCAAGCACGAGATCGCGCACCAGTTCGTGGATGAGGTGATGCAGATCCACGACCAGACCGCCCACGGCCCGGCTTTCGAAGATATATGCCGGCGTTTCGCTATCGACCCCCGCGCCACCGGGGTGCCCAGCCAACCCGAGGGTGAAGAGGGCGGCAGCCCCGTCCTGCGCCGGATAACTCGCCTGCTGGCCTTGGCCGAGAGCCCCAACGTGCACGAAGCCGAGGCGGCCATGAATGCGGCCCAGCGGCTCATGTTGAAGCACAACATAGACGCCACCGTGGCGGCGGCGAAAGAAGGCTATGCCTTCCTCCACGTGGGAGTGCCACGCCGGCGCGTCGAAGCCCACGAGCACGTGCTAGCGGGCCTGTTGTCCGGTTACTTCTTCGTACGCGTTATCTGGGTGCCGTCCTATCTGCCGCGCGAAGGGCGAAGCGGCCGCGTGCTCGAGCTCTGTGGCACGCCCTCCAATCTCGAGGTCGCGAGGTACGTGCATGGGTTCCTGCTGGAAACCGGCGAGCGGTTGTGGCGCGAGCACAAGCGATCCCGCGCCATCGCGGGCGACAAGGAGCGCCGGCGTTTCCTCTTCGGGGTCATGGCGGGCTTTCGCGACAAGCTCAAGACCAACCTGATCGATAACCGTCGCGAGGGGTTGATATGGGTGGGCGATGCCGGACTGGACGACTTCCTCGACCGGCGCTATCCCCGGCGTCACAGCGGTGGCGGCATAGGAACGAGGATGACCGAGGCCTATCACCAAGGGCGGGAGGCGGGACGCAAGATCGTCTTGCACAAGCCGGTCAGCACCACCCAGACGCGCGGCCGCCTGCTCGGGCCTGGCGCGTAGCTACCACGCGGCTACGGGGCTACCACGGCGGCATCGGCAGCATCGGCTACCACGCGGCTACGGCTACCACGGCGGCATCGGCGAGCGCGATGCCGATGGCGGTTCGCGCGGACAGTACCTAGCGTTGATCAACCCCAGCGCAGCCTGGCAAAGTAAAGCCCGGCGTAGAGGTTGGCGGCGATGGCCAGACCCTCCTGGGCACGAGCCGCCAGCCAACCCTCGACATCGGCCATCGCCACCTCGTGCACCACTATGCTCTCGCCCTCGATGCCACCCCCCGGGCCCACCCGATCGAGGTTCGCGGCTAGAACGAAATGAGTGAGCTCGTCGGCCAAGCCTGGCGAGGTGGCGGAGCTTGCCACCAGCTCGAGATCGTGCGCCTCATAGCCGGTTTCCTCCTGCAGCTCGCGCCGCGCCGCCGCCAGAGGAGACTCGCGCTCCTTCCCGGCATCGTCGCCGATGAGCCCGGCCGGGAACTCGACCGCCTGGCGTCCCAGAGGCACGCGATATTGCACCACGAAGACCAGCCGTCCCGCGCGGGTCAAGGGCACGATTATGACCGCACCGTTGCAGTTAGGGCGATCGACGAAGAACCAACCGTCACGCTCCTTCATGCGCAAGAAATGCGATTCGGCAAGAACGCGTTCTTTCATGGCTTCGCCTCGGCCGGGGGCTAACGGCCGAGCTCTTCGTCGACCCAATCCTTGAGGCTCTCGATGTCGAGCGGGTCGTCGTACTTGCGGCCATTGATGTAGATGCTGGGCGTGGCATTGATGCCAAGCTCGATGCCCTCGTCCCTGTCGGCCTGGACGCGCGCTTGGCTGGCGTCGGAATCGCGGTCGGCCCGCCAGCGTGCCACGTCCAACCCCGCCTCGCGAGCCGCTTTCTCCAGGATGGCCGGAGTCAGGTTCTCCGAATTGGCCCAGATTTTGTCGTTGTAGATCCAGAACTTCCCCTGCTTGTGCGCAGCCACCGCCGCTTGCGCGGCCGCGCGCGCATTGGAGTGGGAGCTCAGGGGAAAATGCTTGAAGTAGAGACGGACGTCGGTCGGATACTCTGCGATAAGTTGGTGCATCAACGCCTGAGCATGCTTGCAGTGTGGGCATTCGTAGTCCACGAACTCCACCACGGTAACCCGGCCCGAGCTGCTGCCTTTACTCGGAGCAGCCGCCACGTCGATATGCGGGTAACGCTCCGAGCGAAAACGCTTGGCCAGCTTCTCCCCAATTTCGGAGTCGGTGAATCCTGAATCGACGAGGCGCACCACATAGCGCAGCGCATATAAGGAAGCCCGGCATGACGGATCCCGTTTGGCCGAGTAGAGCAGGCTCTGCCCCTTACCACACACCGACGCCTCGTGGTTGACCACGCGAAAGAAGACCTTGCGCCCGAAATCGTCGAGCTTGCTCGCGTCGACTCCCGGGGGGAGGGTCTCGTCCGCGGGGGCCCCACCCGCACCAATCGACTCGGCGGCCTCGGCGCGACCGGTCCCCGGCCCGAGCAGGCTCGCGGCCGACCAAGCGGCCAGCCAGACCGTGAGGGGCAGAGCGCGGGGGCGGAAGGGCTGAGGGCGTAACATCGGCCCCCAGATTAGAAATCCGAGCGCCACAAGTCAAACCCGGAAGCGGATAGGGGCGAGATAGGCAGGGTTCCCATTTGACCTCGCCCGCTCCAGCGGACAGTATGTACCGCGCTCGAGGTCAAATCGCATGAGCAACGATTACATCGCGGTCACCCTGGTCGTTATCGTCGGCGCGGTGGGCGCATTGCAGTTCCTGGCCTTGGCCAAATTCGTGGGCGAGCGCCGGCCCAGCCCGGCCAAGAACGTTACCTACGAGGCGGGCTCCGAGCCGGTGGGTGACCCGCGCGGCCACTTTCCCATCCGCTTTTATCCCCTGGCCATCTTGTTCGTGGTGTTCGACATCGAGGCCGCCTTCCTCTTTCCGTGGGCGGTGAGCTACCGCGAGCTTTCCTGCGCTGGCGTTCTACAGCGCGGGGCGTGCGCGGACGGGACCTCTGCGCTGGGTATCGTCGCGGCCCTGGGTTTCATGCTCGTGCTCCTGGTCGCCTTGATATATGCGTGGCGCAAAGACGTCATAGGTTGGGGTTAGCAATGCCGCTCAGCTTTTACAGCAGCCGACTCGCCGACGCGGTCAACTGGGCCCGCAAGTATTCGCTTTTCCAGTATCCCTTCGTCACCGCGTGCTGCGGAATGGAGTTCATGGCGTTGTGGGCACCCAAGTACGATATCGGGCGCTTCGGGGCCGAGTTCCCCCGCTTCTCGCCTCGCCAAGCCGATCTCTTGCTCGTCGTGGGGACGGTGACCGAGCGCCAGGGGCCGGTGTTGCGGCGAATCTACGATCAGATGTGCGAGCCCAAGTGGGTCGTCGCTTTCGGCGTCTGCGCCTCGACCGGTGGCTTTTACCAGAACTACACCGCCATGCCTGGCGCGGACCAGGTGATCCCGGTCGACGTCTACGTCCCGGGCTGCCCACCGCGGCCCGAGCAGGCGCTCGACGCGCTCCTGCTGCTGCAAGAGCGGATAGCGCGCGGGGAAGGGCATAGCCAAGTCGTGCTCAAGCAGGAGAAGGGGTTCGACGTGCCGCTGGCCGCGATTCGCCCCACCGCGCGCGGGGGAAAGGTATAGCCACGTCATGGCCCAGTTGATTCTCGACCAGCTCAAGGCGCATTTCGCGGCGGGTGAGATTATCGACACCGGATCGCAGCACGGCAACGAGTGGGCGCGGCTGACACCCGAGGCCTGGCTGACCGTGTGCACCTACCTGCTCCGCGACCCCGACCTCCAGATGGACATGTTCATCGATCTCACCTGCGTCGACCGGTTGCCCCGCGAGCCGCGCTTCGACGTGGTCTTGCACCTCTACTCGGTGGCGAAGAAGCACAGACTGCGGCTCTTGTGCGGCCTCGCCGCAGGTGATCCGGTCATCGCTTCCCTGGTCGAGCTGTGGCCCGGGGCCAATTGGTTCGAGCGCGAGGCCTTCGACATGTATGGGGTGCGCTTCAGCGGCCATCCCGACCTGCGCCGAATTCTCATGTACCAGGAGTTCCAGGGCTATCCCTTGCGCAAGGATTATCCCAAGGAAAAGCGCCAGCCCCTTTTGCGGCGCCTGCCGGGGAGCGTTTGACCGTGGCCGAGCGTGAGGCGAGCTCCGACCATAGCCCGGCGATCGGGCGCCGTCGCGTGGTCCTGGGCGA
This sequence comes from uncultured delta proteobacterium, assembly GCA_963849735.1. Lineage (GTDB taxonomy): Bacteria > Myxococcota_A > Polyangia > Fen-1088 > Fen-1088 > Fen-1118. Next base: position 8,846 of record CAWKJE010000041.1, on the reverse strand, counting down.
GCCCGAGGCGTCCGACTTCGACGATAACGATCTGCCGGCCGAGAGCATGCCCTTGCGCATGGGACCCTCGCACCCGGCCATGCACGGCACCGTCCGCATCGTGCTCGACGTCGAGGGCGAGATGGTCACGACCAGCGACATCCAGATCGGGTATCTGCATCGCGGTTTCGAGAAGGAGAGCGAAAACGCGACCTGGACGCAGATCTTCCCCTACACCGATCGCTTGAACTACGTCTCGCCCATGCTCAACAACGTGGGCTACGCCATCGCGGTCGAGAAACTGATCGGGATCGACACGAGCATCCCCGAGCGCGCCCAGTATATTCGCGTGATAGTGGGCGAGATTTCCCGCATCACCGACCACCTCACCTGCCTGGGCGCAAGTGCCATGGAGCTGGGGGCGTTCACCGTCTTCTTCTATTTGATGAAGGCGCGCGAGTGGCTGTGGGAGTTGCTCGAGGAAATCTCGGGGGCCCGCCTTACCCACAGCTTCGTGCGCATCGGCGGGGTGGTGGCCGACATGCCCGAAGGCTGGGCCGGGCGCTTGCGGGCGGTGCTCGACCGCGCGCGCGCGGCCATCGCCGATGCCGACCGGCTGCTCACCCGCAATAGGATCTTTCGTGACCGCATGGATGGGGTGGGCATCATCCGCAAGGCGGACGTGGCAGGTTGGGGATTGACCGGCCCGGTGGCCCGTTCCACCGGGCTGGCCTACGACGTGCGCAAGGACCACCCTTACCTGGTCTACGACCGCTTCGACTTCGAGGTCCCGGTGGGCGCCACCGGCGACAATTTCGACCGCTACGCTGTTCGCTTGGAGGAGATCAGCCAGTCGATGCGCATCATCGAGCAGGCTCTGACCACCATCCCATCCGGGCCGATCATGATCGACGATCTGCGGATAACGCTGCCAGCCAAGCAGGAAACCTACAACACTATCGAGGGCATGATCGCACACTTCAAGCTGATCATGGACGGCATCCACGTCCCGCCCGGCGAGGTCTATTCCTACACCGAGGGGGGCAACGGCGAGCTCGGTTTCTATCTGGTATCGGACGGCACTGGCCAGCCATGGAAGTGCCGAGTGCGCCCTCCCTGCTTTGCCAATCTGGCCATCCTCGCCAAGGTCCTCCCCGGCCTCTTCCTCGCCGACGTGGTGCCAACCTTCGGCATGATCAACATGATAGGCGGCGAATGCGATCGCTAGCGCCGCATTGCAGGATTACATTCCATGGCCGCACCTGCTGAGCCCAAGGCAACCGAGCCCAAAGCAACGGTAACCGTCACCATCGACGGCAAGGAGCACGAATTTCCGCGCGGACAGAATCTCCTCGAGGCCTGCCGCGCGGTGGGGGCCGACGTGCCCTACTTCTGCTATCACAAGGGGCTGTCTTCGCCGGCCGTGTGCCGGCAGTGCCTGGTCGAAGTCAAGGGCGCGCCCAAGCCGGTGCCCTCGTGCTACACCATGGTCGCCGACAAAATGGAGGTGAGCACGAGCTCTCCCAAGATCCTGGATGTGCGGCGCCAGATGCTGGAGTTCACGCTGCTCAATCACCCCATCGATTGCCCCATATGCGACAAGGCGGGTGAGTGCATCTTGCAACGGCAATACTTCGACTGGGACGCCAAGCTGGCGCGCAACGAGGGGAGCAAGGTCCGCAAGGCCAAGGTGGTCGATATCGGCCGCCATATCGTACTCGATCAAGAGCGTTGCATTTTGTGTACCCGCTGCATCCGCGTCTGTGACGAGGTCGCCAAGCAAAGCGAGCTGACCATGGCCTACCGAGGTGCCCGCCAGGTCCTCACCACGGCCCCGGGTCACCGCCTCGACAATCCCTACTCTCTCAACACGGTTGACGTGTGTCCGGTGGGCGCGCTCACCGACAAGAGCTTTCGTTTTGCCCGCCGGGTGTGGGAGCTCGTATCCGTGCCCTCGATTTGCCCGGGCTGCGCCACCGGCTGCAACATGGAGATCCATTCTGCTCGCGGCAAGATCCATCGTTTGGTCCCGCGCGAGAACCTCGAGGTCAACAAGTTCTGGATGTGCGACGAAGGTCGCTTCACGTACCGGGCCGCGGAGCAAGACCGCTTCTTGCTTGCGACCGTGTCTGGCCAGCGCGCCTCCCTGGCCACGGCCGTGAGCAAGGGCGCTCGCCTGCTAGAGGAGGCGTTAGCCCGCGACGCGCGCAAGGTCGGGGTGGTATTTTCGGCCGGGGCGACCAACGAGGACACCCATGCCCTGGCCCGGCTTGCCCTGGACGGGCTCAAGATCGGCCGCGCCTACCTGGGCGGGGCCCCCCTGGGTTGGTCCGACAATATTCTGGTCAGCGCGGACAAGAATCCCAACACCGCCGGGGTCGAGCGCATCGTGCCCCCACCCCTTCTCACCCTCAAGGATTTGGCGGGCGACGTGGCCTCCGGCGCGGTTTCCACCCTGCTCGTGCTGGGGAACGCGAGCCTAGTGTTGCCGGAGGGCCGACTCGCGGCTGCGGTAGTGCTGTCGTCGCACCAAGGTCCGCTGGTCGAGACGGCCAACGTCGCTCTGCCCGTGGCCAGCTGGGCGGAAGTGGAGGGTTCTTTCACCAACCGGCATGGCCGGGTGCAACGCCTCAACCCTGCCCTGGCAGCGCGCGGCGACGGCCTGCCCGCGTGGCGGGTGGCCGCCCTGCTCGGCCACGAGCTGTCTGTGGATTTGGCCTACACCTCGGCCGCCGAGGTCTTCGCCGATGCCTCCGCTCGCCATCCCTTCATGCAATCCCTGAGGTGGGGGCCCACGGCAAGGCCGACCCTGCTTCGTTTCGGTGCCTCGCGAGGATAATGATGCCAGCGATGTCAGCGCTGTCCTTCGCCTACGATTCGCCCGCCTTCTTGGCCGTCACCGCGGCCGCCAAGAGCCTGTTCTTCGTCTTCCTCTTCACCCTACCCCTGGCGGGCATCTTGACCTGGATGGAGCGCCGCCAGTCCGCCATGATGCAAGACCGCCTAGGACCCAATCGCGCCAATATCGGCCGGTTCCGCTTTTGGGGCATCTTGCATTTCGTGGCTGACGCGGTGAAGATGATTTTCAAGGAGGACTTCGTCCCCCCGCAGGCGGACAAGCTACTGTTTGCCCTGGCGCCGGTGTTGGCCGTGGCGCCCGTGTTCATCGCGAGCGCCATCGTGCCCTTCGGTGCACCACTTTGCCTCGGGCAACTGGGCGAGCCGGTTCCCCTGGGCGCTTGCGCCCGCCCGGTGGCACTGCAGGCCGTACACCTCGATGCTGGCCTCTTGTTCTACTTCGCCGTCATGTCGCTGACGGTTTACGGCACGGCGCTGGCGGGCTGGGCCTCCCGCAACAAGTGGGCGCTCATGGGCGGATTGCGGGCCGCCTCGCAAATGATGGCCTACGAGGTCACCACGGGGATGGCCATCATGGCCATGTTCCTCTACTATGGCACCCTCGAGCCGGGCGCCATGGTGACTGCCCAGGGCGACTGGCCCTGGCAGTGGGGTATCGCCGGCCTGCCCCAGCTCATCGCCTTCGTGTTGTTCCTGACCTCGTCAATCGCCGAGAGCAAGCGCACGCCCTTCGACATCCCGGAGGGCGAGTCGGAGATCGTGGGATACTTCGTCGAGTACTCCGGTATGCGCTTCGGCATGTTCTATCTCGGCGAATTCGTCGAGATCATCGTGAGCAGCTCGGTAATAGTAACCGTTTTCGGGGGCGGCTGGCATTTCCCGGGCGCCGCGACCTTGGCCATGCACTGGCCGAACTGGCTTTTCGTCCTGTTATCGATCGTGATCTGGTCGATGAAAGTGTTCCTGCTATGCACCTTGCAGCTCCTCATTCGCTGGACCTTGCCTCGTTTTCGCGCCGACCAGCTGCTGCGCTTGGGCTGGCAGCGGCTCTTGCCCATCTCCATTGCCAACGTGCTGGTTACCGCGGGTTGGCTCCTCGTGCGCCGGTGAATCGATCATGGCAGCCAGGGTCAAGGTAGTCGCTCGTCCGGCCGGATTAGTGACCCGCAGCTATCTGCTGGGCGTCCTCCAGGGGCTCTGGGTGACCTTGCGCCACCTCATGCCCAACTGGCTGGGCAACATGCTGGGCCTCCGGCGGAAAACTCTGATCGCCACCCTGTCCTATCCGGAGGAGAAGAAGCCGTATCCACCGCGCAATCGTGGCCTGCACCGCTTGATGAAACGCGACGACGGGCAGGTTCGCTGTGTCGCCTGCATGATGTGCCCCACGGCTTGTCCCGCCCATTGCATCACCATCGTGCCCGAAGAGGCGCCTGACGGCCGCATCGAAAAGCGGCCCCGCATCTTCGAAATCGACGAGCTTCGCTGCGTGGTGTGCGGCTTGTGCGTGGAGGCATGCCCGTGTGATGCTATCCGCATGGACACCGGGGTTCACGCCTGGCCCACCGTGCGCAGGGCAGACGGAATAGTCGACATGGAGGAGCTGCTCAGCCGGGGCGACAAGTCGACCGCCGTCCAAGGCGGACAGGGTGCCTTCTGGCGCAGCAAGGACAAGGCCTAGCCCGTTGACACCCCGGGCGCGGGCACTTGCCCTCCAGCTGGCCGCGGAAGCGCGGGCCGAATGGGGCTTTGCCACCGAGATCATGGCGCGCGCGTTTCGCCAGGACCGCCAGCTCGCGAGCTCGGAACGCCGGCAGGTCGCGGAGACGGTTTACGGATTGGTGCGCGGGGAACGGCGGCTCGCCGCCATAGTCGATGAGCTGCTGGTGCGCGCGCGCCGGCAGGTATCCACGGTAGCTCGCCAGGAGCTCAAGCTGATAGTCTACGAGCTACGCAACGGGCTGCCCGCCGAGGCGCTCAAGGCGGAGGTGCGCCGTCTGGCCGGAGGCGAGCTCAATCTGGCGTCGGCCGTCGCCGACGACGCCGGCCTCGACGGCCACGCCGGTCTGGATCGGGAAGCCTTGCGCTTGTCGTATCCGACCTGGCTGCTGGAGCGCTTGGTGAAAAGCCACGGCGAAGGCGACGCCACCGCGTTGGCCTCGGCCATGAACGTGCGCGGGCCGCTCTGCGTACGTGCCAACACGGTCAAGGTGGCGCGGGCGGAGCTCATCCTTCGCCTGGCCCAGGAAGGGGTGACGGCCACCCCCACCCAGCTCTCACCGGTGGGGCTGGTCTTCGAGACCAGGGTGAACGCCTTCGCACTGAGTGCCTTTCGCGAGGGCTTGTTCGAGGTCATGGATGAAGGCAGCCAGCTGGTCGCCGAGGCCACCGCGCCTCCGCCGCGCGGCAAGGTCGTCGATGCCTGCGCCGGAGCAGGGGGCAAAACCCTGGCCCTCGCGGCGCTCTTGGCCAACCAGGGACGCATCCTGGCCTTGGATGACAATGGCAAGAAGCTGGAGGAGCTGCGCCGCCGAGCACGACGCGCCGGGCTCTCCAACCTGGTCGCCCGCCAGGTGACGGGAGCCGTGCTACCAGCCGAAGCCAAGCTCGAATCCTGGGATCGCGTGCTGGTGGATGCGCCGTGCTCGGGGTCAGGCACCTTGCGCCGCAACCCGGAAGCTCGCTGGCGCCTCACCCCGAAACTGCTTGACCGCTATCCCGCCGAGCAGACAGGGCTGCTCCTCACCTACGCCCCCTTGGTGGCCAAGGGCGGGCGCCTCGTCTACGCCACCTGCTCGGTCCTGCGTGAGGAGAACGACGCCGTGGTGGAGCGCTTCCTCCGCGAGCGATCCGATTTCGCAGTCATGCCCCTCAAGGAGATCTGGGGCAAAGACCGGGCGGCGCACTTAGGCGACGGAACCTTTCTGCGACTTCTGCCCCATACCAACGACACCGATGGATTTTTCGCCGCCGTGCTGCGCCGCCAAGGCGCCTAGCGCGCCTATTTCAGATTCTGGCTGGCAAAGTCCCAGTTGACGATCTTCCAGAAGGCGTCGATGTAGCTGGCGCGGGCGTTACGGTAGTCGACGTAGTACGCATGCTCCCAGACGTCAACCGTCAGGAGTGCGCGCTTACCCTCGCGCAGCGGGGTGGCGGCGTTGCTGGTCTGCTCGACCGCCAGCGTGCCATCTGGGTTTTTCACCAGCCACGCCCAACCCGACCCGAACAGGGTGGTGGCGGCGGTGGCCAGCTTCTCCTTGCAGGCAGCAAACGAGCCGAAGCTCTTCTTGATGGCGTCGGCCAAAGGACCGCCGGGCTCCCCTCCCCCCTTGGGCGACAGCGAATTCCAATAAAAGGTATGGTTCCACACCTGCGCGGCGTTGTTGAAAATGCCCCCCGACGCCTTCTTGATGATGTCCTCGAGCGCCAGGTCAGCAAACTCGGTGCCGGCAATGAGCTTGTTCAGGTTGGCAACGTAGGTCGCGTGATGCTTGCCATAATGGTAGTCGATGGTCTCGGGTGAAATGTGCGGCGCGAGTGCGTCTTTGGCCCAAGGCAGTTGCGGTAGTTTGTGTTCCACGGCGTTCTCCTTGCGAATCGATGGGACGAGATATGATCAGGCATCAGATGCTTCGGATGGCAAGCGCGTTACCAGCCCCTCGATCAGCTCGCCCATGCGAGCGGCGCCGACCGCTGCCGCGTGGGTGACCTGCTCGTGGCTGAGCTTGGCCTTGGCGAGGCCGGCGGCGTGATTGGCCACCAGGGACAGTCCCATGACCGCCAGACCCGAGTGGCGGGCGGCAATGACCTCGTGGACAGTCGACATGCCGACCAGATCCGCGCCCAGCACGCGTAACATGGCTACCTCGGCTGGGGTTTCGTACGATGGACCGGGCAAGGATGCGTACACGCCCTCGGCCAACGCTGCCCCGAATCGATCCTCGGCCACCGCGCTCGCCAGGCGGAGCAAGGCCGGCAGGTAGGGCTCGCCCATGTCGAGGAAGCGCGGGCCCAGGCGCTCGTCGTTGGGTCCGGTCAAGGGCGAGGTGCCCGTCAAGTTGATGTGGTCGCGAATAGCCACGATCTGCCCGACGGCCAAGGCCGGGTTGATGGCGCCCGCCACATTGGTGATCACCGCGGTCTGCGCTCCTAGGGTGGCCGCCGCACGGATAGGTATGGCTAGCTCCGTGGCCGGGTACCCCTCGTAACCGTGGACCCGACCACAAAAAATGAGGACCTTCTTCTTCGCCCACTGACCGCACAACAGGCGGCCGGGATGACCGGCCACCGTTGGCTCGGGCAGGCCGGGCAATGCCGCATAGGGAACCGAACGCGCCTCGGGCAAACGATCGCCGACGGCCGCCAGGCCCGAGCCGAGCACCACGACGACATCAGTAGCATCGGCGTCGAGATGCAATGCGATAGCCTCGGCGGCGGCTTGAACTTGGTCGTGTAAGCTGGCGGCAATCTTCATGGTCAGGCCGAGCCTAGCACGGGACGATTTCGACCACTGGCGCTAGAGCACCCTCCCGCCCTCTGGCGCGCCGAATGCGACTCCTACCCAAAAATCGAGCCATCGCCAACACACGATCGCCTGCCTCGTTCGTGATGGCTCCGCTGCGCGCGGGCGAATTCTGGTGAATAATCCGCAGCTAAGCCGTACATTTAATGGTCAGCTTGGCTCTTTCTGCCCGCCTCTAGCCTATCCGAGCGCAAGTGGAAAATCGTACTTCGGCCCAAAGGAACCGAATTCCGGCCGGGAGCACCCGTCTGGCTCTCCCGCCGGGAGAGCTCATACCCGGCACGCGCTATCGCATCATCCGACGCGTAGGCTCGGGCGCGATGGGGGCGGTCTACCAGGCCGAGCACGTGGACTTGGAGAAGCGGGTGGCGCTCAAGACCCTGCTCGCGGCCAGCGCCCGTGATACCAAGGCTACCCAGCGCTTTCGCCAGGAGGCCAAAGCGGCGTCCAGCATCGGCAATCCCTTCATATGCGATGTGACCGACTTCGGCGAGCTGCCCGACGGCCAAGTTTTCTACGTCATGGAGTTTATCGAGGGGCCATCCCTGCGCCAGGTACTGGAGGCGGACAAGTCGGTGGCCGCTCCCCGCGCCATCGCCATCCTGCGCCAGACCTGCAAGGCCCTGGGCGCCGCGCACGCCAAAGGCATTATCCATCTCGACGTCAAACCCGACAATATCATGCTCGCCCGCAGCGGACGGCGCGAGGACATGGTGAAGGTGGTCGACTTCGGTATCGCCGGCCTGATCAGCGCCCAACCCGCCCCCGATGGGACTGCCGCGCGCGAGAACGTGGTGGGCACGCCTGACTACCTCGCCCCCGAGCGGGTGCGTGGCAAGGGTTACGATCATCGCAGCGACATATATTCCCTGGGCGCCATGGCCTACGAAATGCTGACCGGGACCTGCCCTTTCTGGGACGAAGACGTGATGACCACCATCACCAAGCAGGTAACCGCCCAGGCCAAGCCGCTGCGCCAGCAAGCCCCTGATCTCGCCATCCCCGAAGGTATCGACACCCTGGTCACGCAAATGTTGGCCAAGAACCCGGCCGAGCGTCCGCAGAGCATGGCCGTGGTCGAAGCCATGCTGTGCGAGGCCCAGATCGCCGCACATTTGCTGACCGCATGGGACGACCTCGAGCTGCCCGAGATCGACGAAGAATGGCGGAAGAAGCTGGCCAATCGGATGCCCTCGCCAAGATCGCGCCGCTTGCGGCGGGTGGCTGCGGCTTCCGCGCTGGTCGCGGTGGCTGGCATCGCCTGCGCGCTCTACTTCGGTCTGCGCCGTCCCAAGGAGATCTTCACCCCGGTCTATGTCGAGATCACCAAGACCGACGAGGCCGAGACGGTTGCTCCTTGGCTGGGCAAAGCCGGCCTCGCGGCCGCGGCTGAACGCTTCTTCGAGCCCGCCACCGACTCCGCCCTCTACTACATCGAGCAGGCCGAGCGCGAGGCACAGAGGGTGGGCAAGGCGTCGGCGGGCAG
>CAWKJE010000040.1:0-153472 GCA_963849735.1 uncultured delta proteobacterium | reverse complement strand
GAGCATCCACTTTTGCCATACCGCACGTTTGTCGACCCGCAAGTCGACTCGGTAGTAGCCGCTCTCGCGCCCGGTATTGTATCCGGCGGTGGTGGTCTCGGGCAGGCCGCTTTGATACTGGAAGCGCACGCCGAGATCCCAGTTGCGCGGCAGGCGTAGACCGGCTACCAGGTTCACCAGGTTGGTGCGGTCGAAATCATAGGGAACCCACGATCCGTCGCGGTAGCGCTCGGAGCGCGACAACGAATAGGACAGCCAGCCGAAAAGGCCGCTCTTGGCATCGCGTCGGATCATGACCTCCATGCCATAAGCGCGGCCGGTGTTAGCCTGGGCCAGGCGGTTCACGATGTCCTGGGCGGTGGTTTGCGGCGGCGCCGTGGTGAGCGGGAGGAGGGTGGTGTTGCCGGTGGTGTTTACGTTCTGCGAGTTGAACGACAGGTCGAACAGGGTCGGATTCATATAATCGAAGTAACCCTCCAGGCTGAGGGTGAAATGCTCCCGCAGCGGCGCCTCGAGGCCCAGGCTCGACTGGACGGACTCCTCCAGGCCGTACTTGAGCGGCAGAAAGTCGAACCCGGGCAAGGGCAAGACGAAGCGCGGTGGCTCGTGGTAGATGCCCACCGCACTCTTGAGCCAGATGGCGCTGTCATCGCTGCCCGCGGCGATGCCCGGCAGGTTGCGCTCGGCCAGCTTGTAGCGCACGGTGAGGCGCGGATTGAAGCCCGCGTGCTCGATGGTGCCGTCGTCGTAGACGTCCTCTCGCACCCCGGGACGGATGAGCCAGCGCGGGGTAGGTCGCCACAGAGCCTCGGCCAGCGCCGAGCCTTGGTAAAGCACGGTGAGACCTTGGGTGAAGGTGCCCAGGTTGAAGCCATTGGCTGCGATGGTGGACGACTGGCCCTGGACGAAATCGTGGAAGCCGCCCTCCAGACCCGCGACCAGGGTCAAGCGCTGGCCGAAGCGATAGCTGAGGCGCAGGGAAGGTGATACCGACCAGTCCTCGACGTTGCTGCCCGAGCTGTCGGTGTGATCGTAGCCGAGCACCACCCGGGCCAGGCCATCGAAGCCGCCCTTGCCATAGTAGGCGCGCAGATCAGCGCGATCGAACTCGAGGATCAGCGCGGGCGCCAGGGGGGGATTGCTGCTGCCCGCCGGGGCGGTGGACGAGGGGGTCTCGAGCTCGTCCTTGGCGCCGAAAATGAGCGCGGTCCAGCCGGTGCGCGCGTTGCCGCCGTCGAGACGGAATTGATAGTCCCAGTAGGAGAGGGAGATCTTGTTGGTGGCCAGGCCCAGGAGCAAGCCGGGGTAGCCATAACGAGCGGCGGCCGAGACGGTCACGCCCGTGCCGGGGATGGGCTCGCGCACGAACCCGCCTGCTTCGGTCAGGTTGGCATCGAGGTCGATGAGGTGCTCGTCGGCGCCCGCGCGGTGGGTCCGGCCGTCGATGACGCCGCCGGTATAGCCACCGTAGAGGACGGGGGCTCCCCCGGGATAGAACTGGATCTCTTCGATGAACTCGGGATGGACCACGCTCGACCCGACCAGCAGGTGGTAGAGCAGGGGGATGCTGGTGCCGTCGAGCAGGTAGCCGCTCGAGCTGGGGCTGGCGCCCCGGATCACGGGGTAGGGCAAGAGCGAGACCACCGACGCCGTGCCCGGCAGGGTCTGGATCACGCGAAAGGGATCGCCGAAGGTACCCGGGATCTCCTGAATCTCGGGCCCGCGCAACGTGATGCGGGAAACCTCTTGGCGTTGCTGGTCGCCCACCACCACGATCTCGTACGGATCTAGCGATCCCGCTCGAGATAGTAGGTCACCACTAGCTCTTGGCGGGCGGCCACTTGCTCGTGCTGCAGGAAGGCGTTGTAGTTGGGCGCGCTCACCATGACCCGCGCGGTGCCAGCCGGCAGGGGGAGGCGGAAGTGGCCTTTCTGGTCGGCATCGGCGGAATAGTGCCGATCCCCGATCTGTGCGCTTACGATCGCTCCCGTGACCGGGAGGCGAGTGCCCATCTCCACCAGGCGCCCGCGCAGCGCCGACACCAAAGGTGGCCCTTGCTCGGCTGCGGGCGGTGGCGGAGGGGGAGGCTGGAAGGTCTGGGTGAAGTTGATCTCGACCGGGACGGGCTTGCCGCCATAGCGGCCCGGCTGGAACTTGAAGGCGCGAACCGCCGCCACGACCGCATCGTCGAAGACCGGCAAGGAGTGGGTGACGGCTCTACCTTCTGCACCAATCCGTCGCTGCCCACCAGCATCTTGACTCGCACCACGATGGGTTGGTCGTGGGGCGGAGCGTCCTTGGGATAGGGGACCGTGGTGGGTGAGATGGGCTGCGGCGGTTCGAGAGCCGGGGCGTCCGGGCCTGAAGTTGCGGGCGAGCTACCCGCCCCAGCGTCGCCGGCCGGGCCGGGGTGGCCGCCCTCGCCGCCGCCCCCGCCACCACCATCAGCGTGGGCTGCCTCCTCGGCCGGCGCGGCCGCCCCCCCGTCAGCGCCGTCTCCCGCCTCCGCCGCGTGCGCCGATTGCCCGTCCCCAGGCCTAGCCCGAGGCCGAGCAAGGCTGCGATGACTGCTCTCACCGCCATAATATTTCCCAGGTGAGCGAGCCGCCCAGGTGGCCCCACCACTGGCGGCGCGTGATGGGCTGGGCGGTGTCGGGGTCGACCGAGCCCGTGTCTTCCACGCAGCCGGTCCATTGGCTGTCCATCTGCAGGAACAAGCCGGTGGCGGAGCGGGGACCCATCACCACCGTCCATTCTGCCGGGCCAGCGCCGCCAGGCCTAGCCGCTGCAGCTGGGCAGGGGACGCTCGGCATTGGGGAAGGTATACGACGACGTTAGAGTGCTGGGCTGGGGGCGGGATTTGGCCGCGAGGTCGAGGTCTCCACAATGCCGCCAAAGCCTAACCCGACCGCCAAGGAAAGATGCTCGGTGGCGTGCCAGGTCGGCTCGATGGTGCCGGAGTACGCAGGCCCGCATGACCTCCCGCGACCCTGGCGTACTGGTAGGACAGCGTGCTCATGTGACCAACGCTTGTCCAGGCGACCCCGCCCCGCACCACCGGTCCGATGAGGCTACCCTGGGGCGGCCCGTCGATGCCGTAAAGACGGCCGTAACCCAGGCCGAGGCCGAAGCGGAAGCCGGGCTTTTTCCACAGGGCGCGGTCGCTCTCGGTGGGCAAGGAGAAGCGCGGGGAGCGTCCTCGTCGAAGACCGGCGTGGCCGTGGGCAACCCGGCGGGGACTCCCGCGGCGGCAGGCCCGCCGAGGGGGAAGCCTCGGCCGCGGTGGCGGGCGCGGCCAAGGGCGAGGCCGCATACGCCGGCGCCGCCAGGGCGAGCGCGAGCACGAGGTTGGCCAGGCCTGGGCGTAAGCTCATGGCGATTCCGAGCACGGCCACCAGGCGGGCGGCGAAGCGCTGACGTCCCAAGTCGGGGAGGAACAGGAGGGGTTGGTGTTGCACCCGCGCAGGGTGTAGTGCAAGGTGCCCAGGCAGGTCTGGCCGGGCGGGCCGGCCACCACCAACTGCTGGCCGGGCGGTACCCCGCCGTCGTCACCACTCAGGTAAGGAAAGTTAGTGCAGGCCCAGGCCGCGCTTATCGTGGCACCGCCGGCGTTGCCGACCGTTCGGGGATTGGCTGCCGGCGGCTTCCTGTAATAGGTTACGCCGCTGGCGTCGTTGACCGTGCAGGCCAGCTCCGCCAGCGTGCCGGGAGCTTGCAAGGCGACGGTGACTGACGCGCTGATGGGGGCGCTGCCGCAGCTCGTCTCGGGCGGAAACTGTCCGGTGGCGTTGCTGAGTAGACCCTCGCTTACGGAGAATCCTCCCGCCGACAGGATCGAGAACGAGGGCGGCGGAGCGGCGCAGCCGGCCCGGGGATAAAAAGGCCACGCTGGGATCGAAGCTGCCCTCGCGGTAGGCGACCCGCTGATCGGGTTGCGTCATCGAGATGAAGCTGGCGCCGTACACGGTATCGGGCGAGTTGGTGGCATCGTTGGAGTTGGAGTTACTCTGGCCTCGTTGCTGCTGGTCTGCGGGATGAGCCAAGTCGAGGATGCCGTCGCCGTTGCCATCCTGGTATATGATGAGGCTGGCGTAGGCGACGCGCGCCGCGGGATCGCCCACCATCTCGGCGGCCGATGGCAAGCTGATGACGGGAATCGCAGTGGTCCCGTTTGCCTCGAGCGGCACGTCTGCTCCCACTTGCAGGGGCACGAAGCCGAAGTTGTCGCGGCAGCCGGCCTGGGCCACGCCCTCGACCGCCCCGAGCTGGGTAGGGTCGGTGGCCAGGGTCGCGGGCGCGGCTTGCGCCAGCAGGCAAAACGGCTCCGGCCACCATTGTTGCCCCCACACCAGGGCGACCCGCAGCGGGGGTAGCCCCGCTCCGCCCGCGAGACCGACCAGTGCATCACTGCCGTCGAGCAGGCTGGACCCTCCGTCTCCGCCCAAGGCTAACCCCCCGGCGTCAGACCCAGCGGCGCTGGCGCCCGATACCTGCGATATCTGCACGTTGACCTCGACCAGCGGCGTGACCGTGGCGCCCAGGCCGACTGGTTTGCCGCAAGCGGCGGCGAAGCTGCCCGCGCACAGCAGGAGCGATAAACGCGCTAAGGCTCCCATGCCACCCCCAGTCCCGTGCTCCAGCCGGCGCGGACGGAGCCGTCGATCAGGTGGAGGGTTGGGCCGCCCGAGAGGCTCATGCCCCATCCGTTCCATACCCGGATCAGAACTACCCCGTCCAGGTCGGCGGCGGGGTAAAGGTACCAGTTAGTGGCCTCGAGGGCGCTCCCGGTGAGGCCGACCCGCGCCCCTTGGTCGCGGGTGCGCGCTTCGTAGACCGTGGTGGCGCCTAGCCCTAGACGCAAGCCGAACCCACCTCGTCCGACGAGGTGTTGCGCGAGAGCGCACAAGCGCAGCCGGATGTCGTCGTTGCGCACGGTATCTACCAGGGAATACTCGGTCGCCGTCGACCAGGAGGCGCGCCCCCCCCAGGCGAAGACCGGACTGCCCAGGATCGGCCGCAGGTAGCTGAGGCCGACGCCTTCGCTGAGACCCGTGGTCAGAGCGGCCGGGGTAGCTAGGAAGAGCTGGGCATCCACGATGTGGCTCGGCGGCGACCACTGCGCCGCCGTCACCACTTGGGCGCTCGCGCTTGCCGGCCGCCCGGCGAGCACGCCCGAGCTGATCAGCAGGGCGAGCCCCAGGCGCGGCCATGCGGCGCGCGAACAAGAGCTGGAGAGGCGAGCCGTGGATGGCGCCTCGCGCAAGACAGCCCACCCTAGCAACCCTCTCCCATCGGGCGCAATCACATCGTGCTGCGGTTTTTGCAAAGCCGTACCGCCTACGCCAAGCTACGCCGCGCCTACTTGAACGGCCAGGTAAAGTCCGCTTCACTCGCGCGGTCGACCCCTTCGGCGTGGGCGTGGCTGCGACAGTCGAGCTGACGGTTGCGGAAACGCTCGCGGGCGTGGGCCCCTATGGCACGCAGACGGGGGACGCGATCGATCACGTCGATGGCCAGGCTGAAGCGGTCTAGCTCGTTCTGGATGGCGAGCTCGAGGGGCGTGTTGATGTTGCCCTTCTCCTTGTAGCCGCGGATGTGCAGGTTGCGATGGTTGGCGCGGCGATAGTCCAGACGGTCTGGTACTGGCCGTGGCGGACCGGGCATGGACGCAACGGAGTTTGGGATTTCGGCGCGAGTACCTCTCTCTTCGCGCCAACACCTTTCACGCACCTTCGGTCGAGGCCCTGATTGGCCCGCCGATCGCGAGCTGTCACTCGGTGAGTGGCCCTGCCAGCAGCGGGGGTTACGAGAGCAGGCCCCGCGCAACCCGCGCCAACGGCGCCGTCCTATGCCCCCGTGGCCAGCAGCGGTGTGATGATCTCGGCGTAGCGCCCGTCGTCTCCTGGTCGGCCGTAAGCGTGCCCGGCCCCGGGACAGGTAACGGGTGGGACGGATTGCTTCGGACATCAGGACCTCCTTGGTCGTGTTTGGTGACTTTGTACCGGCGATGTACGGGGAACAGGCAGAGCTCTTCATGCGAAAGTCGCACAGATACGTGCGCACGCGGTCCGCGTCGTCAGTGCCGTCTCCGATTCCATCCAGATGAGATTAGGGGGATTTTGTGCCTCTCTCACGCCCAGGCAGTGGGAATTTCAGGTCGGTTTGCCGCCAAGAACTTCTGGGGCGCCCATTTTCCCCACTCTGCCCTTGCGCGCGGCAAGGCTGCGCTGAGATATTGGAGCCAATCTTTACGACCTTCGCATAGGCATGGAACCCGCCGCATTGCTCCTTCTCATCCTGTTGCCACCCCAGGACGCCACCGGCAACTTGGCCGTGGGTATCAAAACCTCGCTGCATGGCGAGCTGGGCGAGGTCGCGATGGCGGTTGTGCCCGATAGCCTCGTCACCCCGGCCATGTGGCAGGGGGAAAACGCGCACATGCGCGCCCGTTTCGTGGCGCGGGTAGTGTGGGAACAAGAAGACCGCGCTCGTGTTGAGCTGCTCGCGTTTCCCGGCCGCGCCGCCGGAACCGAGGCCCCTCACTTGCGCAGGTTGGCATTTACGCAGCGTGACAGCGACTCTGAACGTGGCCGTACCCTGGGACTGGTGATCGCCGAAATGATGCGCGAAGCCCCGTCCTCTGCCTGGATCGACAGCGCTCGGGCAACGACGCCGGTCATGGCTCCAGCTGTGTCTTCGCACCTTGCGCTCGGTGCCATGTTCACCGCTCAGCACGTCGCGAGCGGCATGTGGGCCCTTGGACCTGGCGCGACCTATGCCTATGCGTTCGGCAAGGCGATTTGGCTGCAAGGAACTGCCGCCGCTCTTCTCGCCTCCAGTTACAACTACATCCAGGTTGTCTTGGGTGTAGGCGCAAGCTGGAGGTTCTTGCGCTGGGACGACGGGCGGCACGCGATTGGCGTCGGGTTGCGGCTTGACCTCATGCGGGAGTCGGTGTCCGTGGCATCAGAGAATGGTAGCCCCGCTCCGGAATGGAACGTGGCCATTGTGTCCAATCTCAGGGCCCACGCGACCGTCTGGCGGTCCCTGCGGGTTGTCGCCCAGGCGGATCTGGGGGTCATGCCCAGTAGCATGTCTTTCACGTATGGAGGCGATGCCAGCCGCGCTTCTGCCGCCTTTAGTCGTTGGCGCCCTGCGCTGTCGGTTGGGTTGGAGTCCGGATTTTAGCCATCCGGCCTGTCTGGCGGGCGGCCGGGGTACAAGGTTCTCGTGACAGAAGGCACGCCCAGGCTGCGACTTGTGAGGAGCGTCGATCCCGCGCCCGCTTCGGACGCTCCGCGTGACGACGCCGCCTTGGTAGCCGCACTGCGCGCGGGCGACGCGCGTGCGGTGGGAGCCTTCTACGATCGCACGTCTCCCGTGGTGCGCAAGACGGTACACCGCCTGCTGGGCAGCGCGGACAATGACTTCGATGACCTGGTCCAAGTTGCGATGATCGAGATCTTGCGCTCGCTCGGGCGCTATCGTGGCGAGTGTGCGCTCGACACTTGGGTGTCAACCATCTCGGCCAACCAGGTGTACAAGCACATCCGGCGGCGCGGGCTGGAGCGCTCCATCTTTGCGCGCGAGCTTGCTCCCGAGGATGCTCAGCGTTCTTCGCGTCAGCGCCCGGTATTGCGGGCCATGGTTGAGCGGGTAATCCAGTATCTGCAGCAGATCTCGCACGACCGCGCCTGGGCCTTCCTGCTCCACGACGTGCACGGCTACTCCTTGGACGAAATCGCCACCATCACGGGCGCCACCGTGGCCGCCGTACAATCGCGCCTGGTGCGCGGCCGCCGCGAGCTACACGCATACATTGCCAAGGACCCTGAGCTTGCCGGCGGGCTCGATGCCCTGGAGGAACAGCTATGAGAGACGGCGAAGAACGCGCCAGGGGCGGCGGCGAGGATCGATATGCGCGCCTGGCCGCCCGGTTGCTCGCCGAACAGCACCGAGACTGCCCGCGGGCCGACACCCAGCGGGATGCCATCACCGCCGCCATGGCCCTGGCCCTGGCCCGGACGAAGCGTAGACTCTGGCTTGCCGCCGGATCCGCCATGGTCGTCGCGGCGGCTGCGACGACCTTGTTCGTGGTTTGGTCTTCCGCGAGGAACAAGGTGCCGGGTGTTGGCTCGGCCTCTGCATCCGCACTGGTGGTGGAACGTGAAACCGGGCGGGGAAACTTGCTCGTGCGCGCAGGGTCGGCACGGCCTCTGCCCGCATTCGAGGTTCTCGCGGCCGGCGATAGCGTGCGTTCGGACGCGGACAGCAGCGCCACTTTAAGCTTCCGCAATGGCACGCGCATCATGCTATCGCCCTTGGGGCACCTGCGGGTAGACGAGCTTGGCCCCACGCGCTGGTTCTCGCTGCTCGGTGGTCGATTGCAGGTGCGCGTAGCAAAGCTGGCCCCCCGCGAGCGCTTCGTCGTGGCCACGCCCGACGCCGAAGTCGAGGTGCGCGGAACCGAGTTCACCGTCGCGGTCAATGAAGCGGCCTCATCGTGCCCGAGATCACCCAGCTCGTCGACGGTGTTGGTCAGCGAAGGCGCTGTGTGGGTACGCTCGCAGGCCAAGGAAGTCGTCCTTCATCCCGGGGAGACCTGGAGCACGCCTTGCGCTGATGTGAGGCCTTCCGCACCAACCGCGCCCGAATCTGCGCAGGCACCCGACCGGGCGGGCGCACCGGTCCCCAGGGCACCCAGCGCGCGAGCTAGTAGGCATACCGAGGAAGTCGTGGTGGACGACATATCATCGGCAGCCCGGATGCCGGGGCTGGCCCCCCGGCCCCCGGTGACCACGTCGAGCTTGGCCGAGCAGAACGATCTCTTCTCTGCCGCCGCGACGGCCGAGCGTCAAGGCCAGCATGACCTCGCGCTGCGCAAGCTGGACGATCTGCTCGCCCGTTTCGCCGACGGTCCGCTCGGCGAAAGCGCCCGCGCCGAACGCGAGCGCATTCTGTCGGCTCAGCCGTCCCATCGTTGACCTGAATCACTCGGCCGCAAATCAGCCCACCGGCACTCGCACATTGGCCGCGACCGGCTTGCTGCCATCGATAGTAATACTGCCGTCGGCGGCGATGGTGACCTGGTAGTGCTGCAAGGGAGCGCGGGCGGGACCCTGCGTGACATTGCCATTGCCATCGAACATCGACCCATGGCAAGGGCAGGACAGGCCGGCGGCGATGGTCTGAGGACCGTCGTCCAGAATACAGCCGGCGTGGGTGCAGATGGCCGACATGGCGTAGATGCCATTGCTGTCCTCGGCGACCGCCACGTTGGACGATAGGATCTGCAGCTCGTTCAGCTTGAGATCGGAGGTCTTGATGCCACCGACTGGACCAGTTGGGGGTGAGCCCGTCGCATTTTGGCATCCCGCCGCCACCCTGGCCAAGAAAATGGCGCCCGCCGATGTGCCCGCGACCCGCAGAAGCTGGCGCCGATTGAGCAATGGGGAAGAGAAACGGGGTGGATATACCGCTGTGGACATCAGGACCTCCTTAGTCAGCTTTGAAGGCCCTGTACCGTGGCTACCTGCCTAGCAGGCGGAATCCGTCGTGCGAGAGTCGCATCCCGGGCGGCGAGAGACGACATCGCGAACGCGCCCGACCCTGCCGCAAGATTTGACCACCCTCGGTGCGCGTCACGATGGAGGTCTGCCTGCTTCTCGAGGCGCCGGCGTACTGAACGCTACGCACTCCCCCGGATCCTTCCCCTCGGGTCGCATCGGCTCGCCCCCAAAGGAGCGTGAATCCCATGACCACCAGCGAGTATCCCGCCGAAACGCAACTCCAGATTGACGCCGCGCTTGTTCCTCGCCCGACGAGGCCGGTCTGGACGGAGACCTCGTTCAGCCCCGACCCAACCATCTATCGTGGGATTCTCGACGAGATGGAGGACGGGGTGTACCTGGTCGACCGAACCGAGCGCGTCCTGTGGTGGAACCGAGGTGCCGAGGCCATCACCGGATTCTCGCGTGCGGAGGTCGTTGGTCGGACCTGTGCAGAAAATCTACTCTGCCACGTCGACTCTAGCGGCAGATTTCTTTGTACCAACGGCTGCCCCCTTCGTCGAGCATTCTTGACTGGCGTCCCCATCGAGACCAGCGCCTTCCTGCACCACAAGGAAGGCCATCGTGTCGCGGTCAACATCAAGACCAAGCCTCTGCGCGACCGCAACGGCTATGTCTTTGGCGCGCTCGAGGTCTTTCGACGGGCGTCCGAGGAAGAGGATCAGGCCAGGCTGATCAAGGAGCTGTCCAAGCTCGCTCTGATCGATGAACCGACCCGGCTGCCCAACCGCCGGCTATTCGAAGCCCATCTCGAACGAAGGCTGGCTGAGCTCGAACGCTTCGGCTGGAAGTTCGGTGTGCTCATGATTGACATAGATCACTTCAAGCTGGTCAACGACAACTTTGGCCATCACCTGGGAGACGACATTCTTCAGTTGGTAGCGCGCACAATTTTCGCTAACTGTCGATCGCTCGACACCGTAGCCAGACTTGGAGGTGATGCCTTCGGCGCCATCATTGCCAGCATCGATGGAGACGCGCTGCGCCGCGTGGCCGAAAGGCTACGGTCCTTGATCGAGACCAGCGGCTTGCGCAACTCGGCGAGCGAGCGATATCGCACGACCGTTTCTATTGGATGCGCTCTGGCCAGATCCAACGAAACGACCGCCGAGCTACTGAGGCGCGCCAACGACCGCCTCTCTGCCGCCAAACAAGGAGGTCGCAACCAGGTATCCGTTTGAAATGGTGGTGAACACAGACTCGAGATCATGCACACTACGAAGGTAGCGACGAACCCCCGTTTCGGTCTTCTCGGTCTCCGGGCACGCGCCTTCGCTGTCTACTTCGGATTGGCGTTGCCGACAGTCAGGACCGATGCGGCGATGGCCGTTCCTGGCTCTTTGTACACCGCCAGCCAAGGCGGCGATTTATCGCCAACCCTCGGGGAGCCACTAAAGTCGCCGGTTGTCGGACCGATCGCGGAACTGAGGAGGGTGAGCACGGCTCTCAAGAGGCTCTTCCAAAAGCAGCCGCCATCCTGGTCACCCGAGAACGAGGTCAAGCGAAGCCGAATGCGCAAGATAGCTTCGGAGCTTATCGATTTCGATGACATTGCCCGGCGATCCCTGGGGGGCCACTGGGACGATATCGTCCCCCAACAGCGGCACGAATTCATTGCTGTCTTGCGCGACCTAATCGAACGCAACTACATCAAGAGGGTACATGATCATCCCGACTACGATCTACGCTTCGAGAGGGAGACGCTATCGGGCAGCACCGCGACCGTGGCAGCCACCCTGGATGCAGAAGACAACGGAAAGAAGGTCAGTGTTAGGTTGGAGTGTAGATTGCTCCACCATGGCGGCCATTGGTGGGTGCTCGACGTCGTCACCAACGACCAGAGCATGCTGGAGAATTATCGCGCAGAATTCAACGGAATCATCATGAGGGAATCCTTTGAAGGTCTCCTCAAGCACATGAGGAAGCGCCTGGAAAAGGATGAGAGAGAAGGCGTCCTTCGTCGGGCTGTCATCCAGAACCCTTGGGCGGTCGAGGGTGACCCCCGTAGGAGTGGTTCATGAGCGACCGTACCAGTATCTCAGCAACGAGGTTGCGGATTCTCATCGTTGTTCCCTACGACCTGGCCGAGCCCGGTGGTGGGGTCAAACACCATGCTCTGGGTCTGGCGCGCGTGCTGCGTGCGAGGGGAGACACCGTCATGGTGGCTGGACCTACGAGCAAGCCGGTTCAGGAGCCGCACATGGTCGGGTTTCGCGGCGTCGTCAATGTTCAATTCAACGGGTCCGCCAACCGGATCGGACTCTTCGTCAACCCGTTGGCCGTTCGACGATTTTTGCGACGGCATAGGTTCGATATCATCCACGTACAGGACCCTCTCACGCCAGGGCTGCCGTATTGGATTGCCTGGTTGTCGAAATCCGTGTGCAAGATCTGCACGTTCCACGCATACGCCGAACATCCGAGCCTTAGCCTGCGCGTAGGACAGCGACTGAGCGCACCTTGGGTATTGCCGCATTACCAGCGCGGGATGGCCGTATCCCCGCCGGCCGCAAAGCTTGTGTACGGAGTCTGGCGTCGGGCACTTTCCATCATCCCGAATGGTGTGCACACCGACGTGTTCACGCCCGCTCCATCGTCCGATCTGACGCACCCGGTGGACCCCAAACGTCCCCTGCGTCTATTCTTCTGCGCCCGCCTGAGTGACGAGCGTAAGGGGTTCGCGGATCTTCTGAGCGCGTATACCATTTTGCGCGAGAGGAAAATTCCCGTCGTCCTTGACCTGGCTGGCGAGGCGGCGGGGCCACTGCCACCCAACCTGCCGGGACTTACCTACCACGGTCCAGTGTCCCTGAGCAGGCTGGTGGAGCGGTTCCAGGCCTGCGATGTTCTCGTGGCCCCATCCACCGGGCAGGAATCCTTCGGCATCGTTCTGCTCGAAGCCATGGCCAGCGGCCGACCTATCGTCTGTTCGGACATCGAAGGCTACCGGCGAGTGGTGGACGCCAAGGGCGCCTATCTCTGCCCTCGCCGTTCACCTGAGAGCCTCGCGGAGGCCATCGCAGGCCTGGCCGCTGATCCAGAGCGGCGACGGTCCATGGGCATCATCAATCGCCAGCGGTCGCTGGATTTCGACTGGACCCACGTGACAGAGCATGTGCGCTCTCAATACCTTCTGGCGCTCGGCAACCGACGAGAAGAAGCATTGTACCTCTCGCCCGCGCACCAGCTGCAGCGGGAGAGGACCGACGCACCCACTATCATCCGAGCCAAGGTCTGTGGAGCCTAGAAAAGGAGACGGTAGCCCAAGCCCATTGAAACGGACTCGAGAGAGTTAGATACGCTGCTTCCGAGGCTGGGATAGTCGACCAAGTCCCAGCCGAGCTGGAGCACTAGACGATGCGACGGCGCGAGGACGATGTCGCAGCCCAGCCCCATACGGGTGTTGTGGCCGATCGCCCGCCCCGCCTCGTTCGCTACCAGGGCTTGGTTGAGGAGTATGCCGTAGGAGATCCATGGCACAACGGCGCCGAGGTCGGCCCATTTGCGGTTCCAATAATGCTTGAACTGAAAGCCGTAGGCGAAGTTGTACACCGGGTTGGCGGCGAGCGGGAAATGGCTGAACTTGAGGAGGACGATGCCCAAAGCATTGCGCTCGTCCAAGAGGAAGCTGTAGGTGATCATAGGTGAATACGCGAGTTTCGCGCTGTCGGAGTCGAGGCCCAAAGTCTGCTTGTACGCCCACGCGGCCGTGAGATCTAAGTCGACGCTGCGCGTGAAGCTCATTTCTGACACCGGCGCGCTGCCGGGGTTCGACTGCGCGAAGATGACCCCTAACCCAAAATAGGATGGCAGCATAACGGCGAGCGCCATTTGCTTGTGAATAGTCGCCTTACGCACCATTTCCCTTCCTCGAATGGGCATCTGAGCTTGCCTCGATTCCGAGGACACTTGGTTCAAGCGGCCAGCGCAGCCTGTGCCAAACTGTCCTTGTCTCGGGTAAGCGGTCCCACGAGCCGAAATCAAGCAGTCAGGGCACGACGGTTCTTGCGGACGGTATCGATTGCGAGACCAGGAGTTGTACCATGGAGCGCGTCGCGCAACGCCCGGCATGCTCGATGCACTCGAGTCTTGACCGCACTGTCTGACAGTCCAAGCAATGCACCTATCTCTTTGGTGGACTGGCCCTCGATGTGGCGGAGAACGAAGACCTCGCGTAGGCGAGGAGGGAGCTGGGCAATTAGGCGCGTCAACAATGCTTTCAGCTCCAACAGGTGTAGGGCTTCATCAGGGGGCTGGGCCGAATGCAAGGCAGTCCCATGTGCCCGACTGCCCGGTCGATATTCCCGGGACGTCGTCCACTCCTCGAGGTCGGCGACAAACGTCTCTTGAAGATGATGCTGGCGTCTCAGAAACATCAGGGCCGAGTTGATGGTCACTCTGTGCATCCAGCTCCCAAACGTCGCCCGCCTCTCGAAGTCAGGCAGGTGCTGCCACGCTGCGAGAAGCGCATTCTGCACTACATCCTCTTGGTCCGATGGCCGACCGACGAACCGCGAAGCGAGGCGCTGCATTCCGTGGCGCTGACGACGAACCAGCTCCCGAAATGCGGTCGCGTCACGAGCTTGCGCGCGTTCAACGAGAACATCGTCGGGGCAGGTGGGCGTGGAAGTGTTAAGGTTCGGAGAGACGAGCATTCGAGCCTCCCATTGCCGAGTGTCTTGGGATGACTATCGCCGAGTATGGCCTTCTGAGCAAGCAAAAGCAGAGGAACAGGGTCGGGTTTCTGTGAAGGATTCCCCCACACCCGCCCGAAACCAAGTCGCCGGTGCAAAACGGGGCATTAGGCAGCGGCAAAGGCACCCGCCTGGTGCCAAAACTCGGCCGGCGCCGACCATGTTGCTCAGGAAATACCGGGCCGGAATGGCCGCCTGGCGTGCCCATGTGGATCGAACGACTGCTGGCAGCGATTTCGACAGCTCAGAAAATCGGATGAGCAATATCGGAATTGGGTTAGTCTAATGATCATCAGGAGGGCATTAGCGCGACGAGCTCTTTCCTCTTGTCGCAACTATGGTGCCGGTGCATTCCTGAAATAGGCTTGTGGTAAAGCTGAATATCGGCACAGGAACCTGCGTGTCCTCAGCGTGGCTGCATATTCCGGAGGCATCTGGGCAGGGATTCCGATTTAACGTGGGCGCGCATTCCGGCGTAACGTGGGCGCACATTCCGGGCACTTGGGCAGCCAGGACAAGACCGGTTTTGACGCGAAGAAAGCGACGGGGAGATAGGGGACGACAGCGAGCGATGCCAGGGGGCATCGTCGCGGAATGGAACGTCACCCTATGCGTAGCATCCAAGAAGTTCTCCGACTGCATTTCGACAGCCACCTGACCCAGCGACAGATATCCGCCTCCACCGGAATGTCCAAGGGGACCGTGGGTGGCTATATAAAACGAGCCGTCGCCAGCGGGCTGACCTGGGAGGAAGCGCGTGGGATGGAAGACCATGCGGTGGAAGCACGGCTTTTCCGGAGGGTGGGCCAGTGCGAGCCCCCCTCTCGCGTGCCCATCGATTTTCCATGGGTGCACCAGGAATTGCGGAAAAGCGGTGTCACGCTGACGCTGCTCTGGAATGAATACGTGGAGGCTTCCCACCAAGGCCCCACGATGGGAATGGCGCCCTACGGATACAGCCAATTTTGCGATCTATTCGCGCGGTACCAGGGGCAGGTAGACCTGACCATGCGGCAGGAGCACCGAGCCGGCGAGAAGGTGTTCATCGATTATTCGGGGAAGAAGCCGCGCTTCCACGACATGGCCACCGGGGAAGTCATCGAGGTGGACCTATTCGTCGGGGTGCTCGGGGCTTCGAATTTCACGTTCGCGGAGGCCACGCGCACGCAGACCAAGCCAGACTTTTGCGCCTCGACCGTGCGCATGTTCGAGTACTTCGGGGCGACACCCATCGTGGTGGTACCGGACCAGCTGCGCAGCGCGGTGAAGGGGCCCGATCGTTACGACCCCGAGATCAATCCCACCTACGCCGATTTGGCGAGGCACTACCAAGTGGCCATCGTGCCCGCGCGGGCGCGCGAGCCGCGCGACAAGGCGAAGGTGGAAGGCGGCGTGCGGATTGCCCAACGATGGATCTTGGCGTGCCTGCGAAACCGCGCGTTTTTCGGTCTGGAGGAACTAAACGCGGCGATAGGGGAGTTGCTCGTCAAATTGAACAATCGCCCCTTTCAGAAGCTGGAAGGATGCCGACGATCCGCCTTTGAAAGCATCGACCGTCCGGCGATGAAAGCACTACCAGCCACGCGGTGGCAATACGTGGAGCACAAGCAAGCTCGCGTGAATATCGATTACCACGTGGAATTGGACGGTCGCTTGTACAGCGCCCCGTACACCTTGGTGCGCGAGTTGTTGGACCTGCGCTTCACGGCCTCGGTGGTCGAGCTATTCCATCGCGGGAAACGGGTGGCAACGCACGCGCGGCTGTGGTCGCCGAAGGGGTCGGCAAGCACGCAACAGGAACACCGGCCGAAGCATCACCGGGATTATGGCGAATGGTCGCCTTCACGATTGATCGCGTGGGCCACCACCAAGGGCACGGACGTGGGCGCGCTGGTCGAGCACATCCTGCAAAACCGCCCTTATCCCGAACATGCCTACCGATCGTGCATGGCCATCATCCGCGACGCCAAGGCGTACTCGCCAGAGCGCTACAACGCCGCCTGCCGCCGGGCCGTGCAAATCGGCTCGCCCACGCGCTTTAGCCTGCGCTCGATTTTGAAGAAGGGCTTGGACCACGCGGCCTTGCCCGACGATGTCTACTCACCCCCTGGCCCGTTACACGACAACGTGCGCGGCGCCGAGTACTACGACCGAAAGGAAACCGAGGAACATGACCGACGAAGAGACGATCGAGAAACTGATGCAAATGAAGCTGACCGCCATGGCCCTGTCTTTCAGGAAGATCCTGGCTCATGCACCGGGGGATCAACTCACCTTGTCTGAACAAATGGCGATGATGGTGGATGATGAATGGACCATGCGGGAAAACCGACGCCTTGCCCGCCTGACTCGCTCCGCACACCTGAGCATCGTCGACGCATGCTTGGAAAACGTGTGGTGCGATCCAGCCCGGGGACTTGAGAAATCCCAGGTGCGCGACCTCGGCACTGCCAAGTGGCTTCGCAATAAGCAAAACGTGATCATCGTGGGTAAGACCGGGGTCGGCAAGACCTTTCTGGGATCCGCGCTGGCCCAGTCTGCGTGCGCGCATGGCATGACCGCACTTTGCACGCGCGTCCCACGCTTGCTGAATGAACTGGCCATCGCTCACGCTGATGGCAGCTTCGCTTCCCTGCTGGCTCGGCTATCCAAGCTCGATCTCTTGGTCCTGGATGATTTTCTCATCGGGCCACTGAAGGACCAGGAGCGCAGGGATTTGGTGGAGATCCTGGAGGATCGCTATGGCCATTCCTCAACGGTGATCACGACCCAAATTCCCACGAAGCATTGGCACGAAAACCTGGCCGACCCCACCATCGCGGATGCCATCTGCGACCGGGTGACCCATAACGCACACGTTGTCGGTCTGCGCGGTCCATCAATCCGTGAAAAGAAGGGTATGCTACCCGCCCAAGAAACGACCTCACCCTAACCCCAACATCCCCTCTCTCCGTCGCTTCGCTCCGTGTGCCCGAAATGAACCCGTCGCTTCGCTCCGATTCCCTGCCCAAGTGCTCCGGAATCACTGCCCAGATCCTCCGGAATGCGCAGCGTGGCTGGCGATTAGATGCGATGGCGCCGAAATTCTGCCGGAGGTGCCTGCTTTCCGTTGCCATCAGGGACATTATAAGTAAACTCGCACCGATCATGTCTCACACCCACCGATGCTGGTCGTTTGCCGCTATTGTCCTTGTCGTGTCTCTTCTTGTACCTGCCGTCACCAGGGCGCAGGCGGATACTGCCGCGGGCGAGGGGAGAGCCGTGCTCGAGCAGTCGGCCCCGGTGGCAGCAAGCCAGGCATCGAGCCCTGAGGTCACCACTGGTGCGCTGGCTGCGTCGCCGGGAAAACCGTCTGAAGTTAGTGCCGTCCCCGCGCCGAGCGACAAGCCGGCCGGCCTCGAGTTCAACTTCTTCGCTGCGGAGCCTGGTGCCACACCGAACGCGGATTCCGTGGCGCAGGGCGCCGCCATCGACAAGCTCGCGCAAACGCGCCGACATCGACTCACGGTTCACCAGACCCTCGGACTCGTGACGTGGGCACTCATGGGCGCCAGTTGCGTAGTGGGCCAGCTCAACTACCATGACCTTTATGGTGGTGGCAGTGGCAGGGGCGCCTATCAACTCCCCCATCAATTGCTGGTCTATCCCACGGCCATCATGTTTGCCATTACGGGCACCTACGCGCTCCTAGCACCTACGCCCTACAAGAAACCACTCAAGTTCGACACCGCGCTCGTCCATCGGATCGCCGCCATCGGCGCGACCGCCGGCATGATTGCTCAGGTGGCGCTCGGCTTTATAACGGCCCGTCAGGCCGACGCAGGCAATCCCACAGACCTCAAGCAAATGGCCCAGGTTCACGCTGTCGTGGGCTGGACCACCTTTGGCTTCATGACCGCCGCCGGCGCCGCCTGGGTTTTCTGAGCATACAGGGAGATCGAGCTCAGGAAAGGAGTGAACTATGTTCAAAGCCATCCGGACTTCACGCCAGCCCGTTGTACTGGGGTATCTGCTCGTCATGTTCGTTTCGGTCCTATCTGCTTGTGCAAAACCTGACATCACCACCGTACCCGCGCATCCCTCGTACGAGCTGGACGTAAAGCCATTGCTGGCAGATCACTGCCTGCTCTGCCACAGCTATCCGGCCACACGTGGCGCGCCGACCAGCTTTCGCCTCGACGTTTACGCCACCTCCGGTCGCATTGCGGGGGCCCGGGATGAGGCTCCCCGATTCATCAACTCCGTCCTGAGCAACAAGATGCCGCCCGCCGCACTTTGGGGCGAAGGCGTCGGCGCCAATGGGGAAAAACTACTGCAGAACTGGCAGATCGACGGCTATCCAGACTATCCGACCGGAAGCGGCTTGGATGGTGGCCCCGGTTCGACAGATACGCCGGTTTCCGAGTGATCGAGGGCGCTCTGGATCGGGTACTTGCGAGCGGCGGGCGACCATGAAACATCCGGACGCCAAGGATCATCTTAGTGTGATACGTGTGCCTCGCGGACCATCTGTTCCCTGCCGTGTCTCGGGCACAGTACGGATCTCTCGGAGGGCCTCGCGCGACGGTACGGGGCTGATCCAGCCTACCACCGAAAGGAGCTAGTCGATGTTCTCAAAGCGTCTGTTCGCCCTCTGGTGTCTTGTCTTGGCCAGCGCGATCGTTCCCTTACCTGCGCGGGCGCAATCCACGGAACTCGCCGGCACCGGAGCGGTCGAATACCGACTGGTCCACAAATTCCACAAGTTCACCGGCCGCAGCAAGGCCATGGTCGTGCGCGGGGCCGTGGACGCGGGCGGGCTCAAGGCGATGGCGCGCGCCCAAGTCGGCACGTTCGATAGCGACAACACGAATCGCGACGAACATATGATGGAGACGGTCGAAGGCACCAAGTACCCGTGGGTCACCGTGCGGGTCGCAGCAATGGGATACAAGCTGCCAACCTCCCCAAGCACGGCGAAGCTCGTGGTGCAGGGTGCGGTCGAGCTCCACGGGGTGACGGTCAATCACCCCATCGAGCTGGGCGTGGAAACTCAGGACGGCGTGCACTTCCGAGTGCACTTTGAATTTGTCGAGAGCCTGACCGCGCACAAGATCGAGCGTCCGAGCTTGCTTTTCATGCCGGTCGACGACACCATTACCATCGTGGGATCGGCTGAAATCACGGCGAAGAGATAGGAATCTGGGCGAACCATTCGAGCTGTGTCGGCCTGGCGCGTGGGCCCTTACGACCGATTGAGCGGTTTGCCGTTGGCCGCCGTGCCGTGAGCGAGAACATTTTTCAATTCATGTTCGTAAGGCCGTTGATCCTAATTACCTAGTCAGCTCGCGAGGTTACAACTCACAATCCCAGGGTCCCGGAAATGTGTGTGCACACAATGGAGCGACACCACGCTAATTGCAGAACTAATTTTGGTGCGCGGCCTAAGCCGTTGAAATGCGGGGGTGGCGTCGCCGCCCGCCCCAACAGCACCCACACCGCGCACACTCCGGATACCGTAGGCGGCGTGGCCTGGCTTGCGAGCAGCGGACGGCCGCTAGAGCACCGAACAGTTTGAAGGCCAATGATCACGCGGCCCTGCGGAAGTCCATTATCTCGAGGTTCTGTCGGCCGCTATGTTCGCTGCGGCGAGGTTCTGGCCGCGGAAGACGGCGGCGTCGCCCGACGAGCGGGCGTGGAGCCAGTTGTCGAGGCGCTTCACCTGCACGCCTGAGGCGAGGCGGAAGAGCAGCAGGAGCGAGGGACCGAGGGCCGCGTCGGCCGTCCCGGAGCGCACCGCGATGGACAATTTGCGCAGGTTGAACGAAGCCGCTGCGCGGCAGGGTGCGGAGCCCCAGAGCGCGGCACCGCCCGGGAGCCGCGGTCGTGTGGTATCGACGGCTAGATCGAGCCTCGCGCCTTTAGGAAAGCGGTAGCTCCGGCTGGTGATGCCGCGCCGGTGGCGGAGTCTCACGCGTGGTGCGCTGTGGTGGAGCGACTCTCAGAGACGCAGACCTGCTGCGCCGAGGTTGGATTAGGCGTCTCCTTGTGACTCCGGAGGTCGGTGGACGACAGCCGGAGCACAAGGAGACCAAATGACAAGCACGGAAGCATACACGAAGTTGGGACAGGACATGCAGCTGGCGAACTACCGGCCGTCGACGATGAAGGCGTACCAGCGATGCGTGGAACGATTCCTCGCGCATTATCGGCGGCCAGTGGCCAAGTTGAGGGAAGAGGAGATCCGGGGATTTCTCCTTCACCTCATCAACGAGAAGAAGGCGGGGCCTGAGAATGAAAAGATGCACTTGGCGGCGCTCCGGCTCTTCTTCGAGACCACGCTCGGGCGCCCGGAGGAGGTGGTGCGGATCCCGTGGCCAAAGGTGCCGCGGCGGCTACCGGACATCTTGAGCGGCACGGAGGTGGAGAAGTTGCTACTGGCGGTTGATCCACCGAAGTATCGTGCCGTCGTTGTGGCGACGTATGCGGCGGGACTGCGAATCGGGGAAGGGTGCTCGCTGCAAACGAGCGATATCGACAGCAAGCGGATGCTCATCCACATCCGCAATGGCAAGCGAGGCCGCGACCGGTACGTGATGCTCGCGCAGCAGCTACTGGTGCTTCTGCGGGAGTACTGGAAGCTGACCCGTCCCACCGGCCCATATCTTTTCCCCGGGCAGGAAGCGGGAGCGTCGGTCAGCCCCACGGCGGTGCGGTGCGCTTTGCGGGTGGCCGTAGAGAAGACTGGTCTGACCAAACGCGTGACGCCGCATACGCTGCGTCACGCTTTTGCCACCCACCTTCTGGAGACCGGAACCGACATCCGCACGATCCAGGTTTTGCTCGGGCATAGCTCAATCCGAAGCACGACGATCTACACGCGGGTGAGTACGCAGCACATCGGTCGCGTGATGAGCCCGCTCGATCGCCTGGGCACCAAAGAGGGCGCAGTCCTCGGGTAGCGCCCAATGCACGGCCATACGGCCGCCTCTCCCCTTGAGGGGCAGAGGCGGCCGCGCCTTGAGGTCGCGGACGTCTTTCGCGCCCACGGCGATAGCTACAGGCAGAGTCACGTGGTGGCGCCGCCGGAACGTGCGGTGATGCGCGCGCTAGAGCTTTGTCGTACCGAGGCCCTCGGTGGGCACCTCGACAAGTGTGACCGCTGCGGCTACGTCGACCAAGCGTACAATTCGTGCCGGAATCGCCACTGTCCGAAATGCCAGGCCCTCCGGCAGGCCAAGTGGGTGGCCGAGCGGATGGCACGCATCCTGCCCACGCACTACTTTCACGTGGTGTTCACCTTGCCGGCCGAGCTCCGGCCACTGGCCATGCGGAACAAGGCGGTGATCTACGACCTCATCTTCGAGGCCGGGGCGCGCACGCTGCTCGACCTTGGCCAGGATCCCAAACGCCTTGGTGGGCAACTCGGCATTACCGCCGTGCTACACACGTGGACGCGCGATCTCCAGCTTCATCCGCACCTTCATTGCATCGTTACCGGGGGTGGGCTCACTCAGGACGGGCAGCGATGGCTCTCGACCAAACAAGACGACTACCTCTTCCCAGTCAAGGTCATGGGCCGTCTCTGGCGCGGGAAATTCATGGCCGGCTTGCAGCGTGCCTTCGACAAGGGTCGCCTCAACCTCGGCGGTAGCTGCGCCCACCTTGAAGACCCTGCGGAGTGGGCCTACTTCAGGACGTGCTTGTACGCGAAGGACTGGGTGGTCTACACCAAGTCCCCCTTCGGCGGCCCGCGCCATGTCTACCAGTACCTAGGCCGCTACACGCATCGCGTGGCCATCTCCAATCAGCGCCTCATCACCATGGACGAGCACGGCGTCCGCTTTGCCACCAAGGACGGCCGCTCCACCACTCTGGCCCACCAAGAATTCATCCGCCGCTTCCTGCTTCACGTCCTGCCTGGGGGCTTCGTCAAAATCCGCCACTTCGGCATCATGGCTTCTGGCAACGTCAATTCACGGCTCACCGCCGCTCGCCGTCTCCTTCAGCCAAACCGCGTTTCTCCCGGCTTCGCCATAGTCGCGATCCTCCTGCTCTCCCTGCTCACCCGTCAGCGGCCCACCTTCTCGCCCGCGGAGCAACTCGCCACTCCACCCGCCGACCGCGATGAGGCCGACGACCTCAACCGTGCCTTGCGCACGTGTCCAGCCTGCGGCCAAGGACTCCTCCGCGCCTACCCCCTGCCTTCGACACTTGTCCCCAACCCTCCCGCACCCATCGACACATCATGACCACCGCTGCCGCACGCGCACTGGCTCACTCCGAACGCCCGCGCGGCGCTGTGAACACGTCTGCCCAAACGCCGAAACAACGACCCGAACCCGCGGTACAGAGCCCCTTGGCCCCCGTCGCCAACTCCTTCTCGTCCCACGTCATCGGCCCCATCGCCCTTCTCCATCCAGAGTCGAACGCCCTTTTTACCCATAGGGCACCGCCGCTCCTTGCACAACGCGGCTTCGTTCAACCCGCCGTTTAGCGCAGGCGCTCCACGGTCAACTCGTTGCCACCGGTCTACCCTCCGCGCCCGCGCCAAACGCCTATTAGTTAATCGACTCGGGGCGAGGACGGCGGGTGCCCCGGGCATCGGCAGGGAGAGGTCGCCGCAAGGTCTCCACGGAGGGGCTCTGCTGCCAGAAGAAGAGACCCCAGGAAAGGGCGAGGGCGAGCATGGCCACCA
Organism: uncultured delta proteobacterium; assembly: GCA_963849735.1. GTDB lineage: Bacteria > Myxococcota_A > Polyangia > Fen-1088 > Fen-1088 > Fen-1118. The sequence goes on along the minus strand of CAWKJE010000040.1, from coordinate 130,532 downwards.
GGTGGAGGGTGGGTAGTAGGTGGATTGGCCTCGCCTGCCCGGTCATGGCAGGCCTCCCTGACGATCGATGGCCAGGTTGTGCTCGAGCATGCGGCCAAACTCTTGGCCGAGGCTGTGGGCGATGGCAATCACCAGCGCGCCGGTGGCGAAGCGGACCAGCGCGACCTGTTGCCCGGGAATGGTCGCCGAAACGAGGCGCGCCACCAGGGCCATCGATGCAAACAAGGTCGACGCGGCGATGGCACTGAGCACGGCCCTCGATGACGCGGACGCGGACCGAACAGGTTTTCTCAGGTAGGTCTCCTTAGCAGAGCAGCCGGGTTTTACACGGATCGGCGGGAGAAGTCGTCGACCGGCGTCGTGGCCATCCGTAGCGGGAGGTTAGCGAGAAGCCGGGTGCGCAGGCGCCTCGTCGGCGTCGCGCCTGGTCAGCGCAAGCTGTCAACCCCGGGGGAGTGGCCGGCGCTGCCATTGCCCCTGTGCTGGTTCGAGATGCCCGCGTGATGCGCGCGTCATTTGGTAATTGGGAAAAGACCTGGAGGAGGACCGACACTTGAGAGGGGGTAGAGATCCTGGCGATGCCGTGCTTGATCGAATCCTCGGCCCACTTTCCGCCGGTCCCGAGCTTGATGTAGTAGGCGGCCATCGCCGTCATGTTTCAGCTCCTGCAGGGCCAGTTTACCGCAAGACGTCGTGGACTGCTGCGCGGCCATGGCGGTTCAGCCCCTCCGCATTGCGCCCTGCCCTTCGACAAAGACCCGAAACGCACGGCTTGCGGGTTGGTTGGGAGATGCAGCTCTCTCGGGTGCGGACAAGACCCAATACTACATAGGGCCATTCGGTCTATCGGCAGGCAGTTCCTGCCTATTTCGATCCCCACCTGATCCCCCACTTGTGCGTGGCGGAGCGTGGCGCTCCGTGACCCTTGGTGACGATAAGTGCCCGCCAACACACAAGTTTCCGTCGGAGGAATAGGCTGCTCGACTTTATGGCATTCAAGATGCCGACACGCGGATTGCATCTGAGGCGGCCAGCAGCAAGGACGGCCTGTCAGGCAGGAACCCGGCCGGCCGGAGTAGGCCGAGACGAGGGCTCGAAAGCGGTGGACAGGCTGGCGTCATAGGCATCGCCTGGAGTGGATGGGTCGGCGAGTCGAGCCACTCTGTGTAACGTGGCATCGCCACCTCGAGGTCATGCGTCAGATCGTCGAGGCTCTTTTTCTTCAGGCGCATGGGCGGGGGCGACGGCGGAACGTCTCGCTTTCCCGCACCTGGAAGACTCGCTTGCTCCGCGTGGGCGATGATTTGAAAGACGTGCTTGGTTGCCTTGGCTTGCCTCATGCGCCCAGCGGCGCCGGCTGTAACGGCAGCACCTTCACGTCCGCCTTCAGCTTGTCCAGATAGTCGGCCCAATCCTGCATCATCTTCCGGTGCTGTGGCAGATGCTGGGTCCGGTTGTAGCTTCTCCCCAGGGGATCGCGAACCTCGTGCCCAAGCTGGTGCTCGAGAAGGTGAGGGGGGTAGCCCAAGACTTCGTCGAGGATGGTTCGAGCCGAGGCGCGGAAGCCATGCCCAGATGCCGTTTCTTTCGGGACGCCAAGCCTGCGGAGCGCGGCCAGGATCGCGTTGTCTGACATCGGCCGCGTGTTTGTACGCGCACCAGGAAAGACGAAGGCGCAATTCCCGGTCCGCGGTTGGAGCTCCCGCAGGATGGCCACGGCTTGCGGGGCCAGGGGCACGATGCGGTCCGTGTCGGTCTTCTTGGCCGTGAAAGCCCACTCGCCCTTGTCCAGGTCGATGTCAGCCCAGCGGGCAGAGCGCAGCTCGCCTGGTCGCACGAACAGCATGGGTGCCAGCCTGAGCGCCGCGGCCACGATGGGCGATCCCTTGTAACCGTCGAGGGCGCGGAGTAGATCGCCAAGCTTCGCCGGATCCGTGACTGCCGCGAAATGGCCGTTCTTCTTCGGTGGTAACGCGCCTCGCAGATCGGCCGACACGTCCCTATCGCATCGGCCCGTGTGTATGGCGTACCTGAAGATGACGCCGGCGTAGACGCGGGCACGGTGAGCGGTTTCGAGCGACCCGCGCGCCTCGATCTTGCGCAGGACCAAGAGCAGCTCTTGGGCCGTGATTTGCGCGATGGGTCTGGAACCGATGAACGGCAGCACGTCACGTTCCAGCAGCCGCCAAAGGCGCTCGGAATGCGACGGCGCCCACATGTGGCGGAACTTGGCGTGCCACTCCCGCGCTATCGCATCGAGGCTATTTGCGGCGGTCGCGGCCCGGGCCAGCTTCTCCGCTCGCCGCATGGCCGAAGGGTCGTTGCCCTCATGGAGACGCTTGCGCGCCTCGTCGCGTTTGATTCTGGCCTCCGCAAGGCTGACCTCGGGGTAGGAGCCGAGGGCGAGCAGCTTCTCCTTATCTGCGTAGCGGTACTTGAGCCGCCATAGGCGCGCCCCGCTCGGTGCGATGAGAAGGAACATACCGCCCTGGTCGTAGAGCTTCCACGGCTTCTCGGTCGGCTTGGCCTTCTTGATCGCTGTGTCCGTCAACATGTGAGCCTATCTGGGGCCACGGCGGTCCGGGTTCAATCCCGGGAAGTGGCGATACCCCCACGACCATGCTGATACCCCCAAACGGTACCCCCAAACTATCCCGGCAGTCAACGGACGCACACGGACACTCGCGAACTAGAACTCCGGGAAATCAAGGTGTCTTTGTGCGCCGTGGAGACCTTCTCGGACACTGGCGGAAGCGTCGATGGAGCCGCCCCCCGGGATTGAACCGGGGACCCTCGCTTTACGAAAGCGATGCTCTACCACTGAGCTAGGGCGGCGAATCTGTTGTTATTACGCTGACTTAGGCTGACTTCTGCGCTGAAGTATCCTTCTGCGTTCTGCCTATTCTCTGCCCAAGTGTGCCGGAAGAACGCGAGATGGATACCACATCGCCTGCCGGTTTGGAAAGGTCCACCCGCACTGCATCGAACGCCTTCTCCGCGCATAGGTCGTGGCGCAGGTGGCTGTATATCTCGGTCGTGGTGATGCTGGCGTGGCCCATCATCTTGGGAAGAAGCTCGATCCCGCGGCCGCCTAGGACAAATTGTGACGCGAACGTATGGCGGGTCGCCTGGTACCACGTGATGCGGGGCAGGGTGCATGCGGCCAGGGCCTTGTTCAGGTACCATGCCAAGGTGACGCAGCCGCAACCTGCAACCAGTGATCTCAACGCCCGGTGACTAGGGGTCCGGGCCCTGGGCCACTTACCGGGGAGGCTGGCCCGCGCCCAACTCGACGATGAGAAGGTCAACCTGGCGCGCGATCTGGGCGAAGGCATCGCTGGCCGCCATGGCCGGTACATCCGGCACCGACCATTGGCGGACCTTTGTCATGTCCACCTGCGGGAACTGCTTCTTCAACATGGGTGCGTGTTCGCGGCCATTGAGCAACACCACCACATCGGCAGCGTTCAAGTCCGCGCGCTTGAGCTGGCGCGGGTAACCTGCAACCAGGTCCGGAGAAATCCTAAGACGCTTCAGCTCATCCACCACCAGAGGCGAGAGCCCCGTGGCGCGCGGCTTGGACGTGTCGAGGCCACGCGAGCTAGCACTCGCTGAGCCAGGGGTGGCATGGGCCTTAAAGATCGCTTCGGCGAATCGGCTCCGGTAGAAGTTGCCGGTGCACACGAACAGCACGTGGCTGCCCTTGGGTGCCCGCCATTCCTTGGCCAGAGCAGCGCCAGGGGCGTTTGAGCCGAGAACCGCCAGGTCCAGGGCCAAAACCCAAAACTGCCATCGCGCTACCAACTTCATTGGTGGTCCAGTGCCGATAGGTGAGCGTAACATCATGGTGTTGGGCCAGATGATGTGTAGATGTATCCGCCCGTTGCAACTGCAACAAGCTTCGTGCCGTCCGCTGACGAAGCCACCTTGTTCCACTCCTGCCTATCAGTGGTCTGCTGGGTCCAGCTAGCCCCCGAATCGGTGGATGTGTAGAGGTAGCCGTTCAGGCCCCCCGTATTCAAGATGCCAAAGGCAGCAGCGACGACCTTGGTGCCGTCCTCCGAGGATGCCACTCCACTCCAACTCTGCGTCGTCGTTCCCTGGGTCCAGGTGACCCCGGAATCGGTAGACGCATAGGTATAGCCGTTGCTCGCTGCGACAAGCTTGGTCCCATCCGCTGAGGAAGCCACTGCAGACCATTGTTGCGAGGTCGCCCGCTGAGTCCAAGTCACGCCGAAATCGCCCGAGGTGTAGACGAAGTCGTAGGCTGCTACCGCGACGACCTCGGCGCCGTCGGCCGATGATGCTACCCCCGTCCATTCCTTGGCAATCAGCGAGGGATACTCCAGGTTTCGCCGCCATTGGTGGTTGTATAAATGGAGCCGGCCGATTCAACCCCGACAAGCTTGGTGCCGTCCGCCGAAGATGCCACCGCCTCCCATCCAGACCCCGGAATCGGTCGAGGTGTACACCACTTCGACAAACGCGATGCGCCGCGACCTGAAGTCCGGGAGCGTTGATAGCTCGACGGGCCAACACGTCATTGGTGCACCGCAGAGGTTCGCCACAAGTCGCAGCCCAGAAACCCGGCTCACGATGACTTGCAATTGACAGGTCGCAGGAGTCGCCGCCAGGCCTTTCAGAAATCTGAGGCAAGGTGGGCGCGTAGTTCGGGGAAAGTGCCGATATATAGGGACTTGGCCACGCTCACCCATAAAGGGATCGTGGCGCTATAGTTGCAGATCCCGTCGATTAGGCACGCATGGCAGCGCAGGACATAGTTGACGAGATCCACGATGAAAGACGTGGAATTCCCAGGGTAGCCCGACTGCACATCCTGGTTGCGGTCCTGCTTGCAGCACATTCGTGCGACCGGACCGGACTGCGTGGTGTGCCCACCTACGACGCCGATAGCGCCAGCAGCAGTAGTGGAGGCGTCGTTGCGACCGGTGGCAGCGGCGCAAATGCGGGCCCTGGTGGCACCGCCGTACCAACGGTCACAGGTGGCAAACTTGGCAGCGGTGGCACTGGCCCGAATGCGGCGTCCGGTGGTGCGTCAGGTCCCGGAGGTGCCCCCGGAGTGGGAGGCACGATTGGCACCGGCGGGTTGGTCTCGGTCGCTGGTGGTTCAAGTCCAGATGTTTGCTACGGCGACGACGATTGCGTGATGTGCATCTGGGAGACGGCGCCCGAGGATTCGAGCCAATGTACCGGCTCGTATTGTTGCGGCGGCATGGTGTCCACCAGGAGCAGATGCGAGCTCAATCAGGCAGCTTGGAACTCCTACTGCCCCAACCAAATGCCCGCCGACCGTGCGTGCCCATGCGCGGCTGAGGTGTGTCAAGGTCAGGCTGCAGCCACGCCCACTCTCTCCTGCGTTGGCGGGGAATGCGGTCTCCGGTGCCCACCTTCCGGTGGTGATGGTGGCCCCGACGCCAGCGTGGCGGAGGATGCTCAGGATGAGGGCACGCCCGCGCCGCTGTTCCATCGCCCCACCGGAACTACCTGTCCGGCTGCCCGGGCGCCTGGCGCGAATATCTGTAATTGCGCAGGTGCCCCTGGCGTTTGTGCACCTTGCGCTCCTCCAGGCGGGTGCGCCGAAGACTCAGACTGCACCGCAGGTATCAACGGTCGTTGCCTTGACGAAGGTCCGTTGCCCAATATGCAGTGTTCATACGACGACTGCTTCAGCGACGTGGACTGTCCGGCGCATACTCCATGCAACTGCCGCGACTCCGCTTCCAGCTCGACTCCAAACTCGTGTCTGACCGGCAGCAATTGTCGCGTCGACTCGGATTGTGGTCCAGGGGGCTTCTGCTCGCCAAGCCAACCCAGTTGGAACGAGCTCACCTACGACTGCCACACCGCAAGTGATACCTGCCTTAACGACAGCGAGTGCGCTTCGAACCAAGGCTGCGTCTTTGGCCAGGCTGGCTACTGGTCCTGCGCCGTGATACCTCCGCCTCCCCCATAGAAGTGCATCATACCGCCCTGGCCGCAAGATCCGCGCCCGGGGGTGGTTGTGCTTGCTTACCTGGACGAGGGTTCTTCTAGGCGCCGCAACCTGACCGCCACCTGCGTCGATGGCCAAAGGGCCAACAGCTTACTAGCGCATGGCGGCTGTTCGTTTCCTAAACCGTCACCTGGAAGACCAACTCATCGGGGAGCTGGCCAGGGAGCAAATTTCGAATCGGCCCCCGCCGATGGTGAGGTGGCTCCGGCACCTGCTGGCACTGCAAGTTGCGTGGAAGCTCCTGCCTCCCCGAGCCGCTTGTCCTGCCTTGGGCAGACGTGCGACCGGTCACGCCTTTGTCCCCGCGTTTGGAACCCTTCGGCTTTCTTGGCGCTGGCGAGCGCGCGGTCTTGACCCTTGCGATGGCCAGCTCCGGCTCTCGGGGACGTCTTCGAGCGGACCCCTTGCTGCCCTCTTACTGCGTGTTCACCTGACCATACACGGAGGCGATATTGGTTTGTACAGCCCGGTCGGCCTCATCTGACGAGTAGGAGGCCGTCATGATCCCTTCGAAGAAGTCCCCGTGGTCGCCGTCGCTGTTGTCGCCAGCAGTGCCCAGGCCGATGGCGCCCTCCTTCTTCATAGTCCAGTATCTTCCGTCGGCACCGCCAGGACGCAGTCCGTCGAACACCGTGTTGAGCGTGCTCGACTGGGCATTGCCTTCTTTTATGCTCCAGTGGTGCGTGCCCGTCTTGTCACTCTTCACCATGCCCGTCACGTACTGCCAGTCGGACGGAATCGACGGGTTGGGGTTGTATGGGCTTACGTCCCCGGCCCAGAGACCGTTTTCGAGGTCCGCCATGACCCACGGACCGTTGCCTCCTCCCTCGTTCCAGATGGTGCAGTTGCCAAAGTAGACCGCCTCCGTCGAGCCCTCGCCGTCGTCGTGGATGCTGGTCTCCATGTTGCCATAGTCGAAGCAACATGCCCCGTTGTAGTAGGTTGCGGAGGCGACCATATACTCGGTTTCCGGGTTGTCGCCGGTGGCGGTGCCGGTGGCGGCAATGTTGCGATAGCCAACCCCAGCTACGATGTGGACGCCGTAATACCTCTGACCGTTATCCATCGTAAGGTAGACCGCCGTGGCGCTTGCCTCGTTGTCAGCGGTTGGCTTTTCTCCGCCGCCCACAGGAGTCCGGGCCAGATCATTGCCATTTCCGGATTGGTCGTAGATCTTCGATATGGTGCACGGAAGACTGCCGCAGGCTGTGTCCTGGGCGGCCGAGTCAGCCAGGCCGGTGGCGGCGATGAAGCCGATGTCCGTTGTCGTTCCACCCGCGCCGCTGTTCGAGCCGCCGACCCTGACCTGATAGAGTGGCCCGTTGTATGCGCTGAAGAGACGTCTAACCGTGCTATGAGCAGCTACACAGGGGCCACCGTCCTCGGCGTAGATGTCGCAAGGTGGCTGGGTGGGATCGAAGGTCGTAGTGTTGCCGGCCTCCGCTGTTCCCCCCGAACCCGTCGCACCACCCAGGGCGGTGACACCACCGGAACCCGGCGCACCACCTCGAACCGTCCCACCAGCTTCGCCAGCCAAGCCCCCGTTGCCGGTGCCCAGAGGCGCATCGAGATTCGCGCCACCCGTGCCAGTCACGGCGCCTGGTGCTCCGCCAGCCCCTCGGGCGCCGCTGGTGCTCGTAGCACCACCGACGCCTGTCATTCCGCTCGTAGCCATCGCACCGCCGTAACCAACCATGGGAGAATCCAGCACGGCGCCAGGGGCGTCTGTCATTCCACTCGTAGCCATCGCGTCGCCATAAGCAACTATGGCAGAGTCGAGTGCGGCACCGTGGGCGTCTGGCACACCAGTTCCGACGCTCCCACCAGCACCAGCCGTGCTGCCATCCCAAGCTACAGCCCCACCTGCAGCATCAGTCGTGTCTGTCACCGTCCTCAGCGACTGATGCAGGCACCCCGTCGCCATCGCGGCGACGACTAGCAATCCCAGTCTGGCTACTCTATTCATCGCCGTGTTCTCCCGAGCTTCAGACAGCTATCCAAACGTGTCGTCGGCACTGCCCACCCCATAGTGCCATGCATGCGTGTGCTGGACCAAGCGATGCTCTACCACTGAGCTAGGGCGGCGGAACAGGGCGAAACGATACCACGGGGCCGGCAGGCGCGGCAAGATCCACCTTCGGACAGATCCACCTTCGGGGTGCTGGCCCGGCTGGGGCCGTCTGCTCGCCCTGTCGCGTCCGTCGCGGTCCTTGGCCGCAGGTCATCCGGTCATCGCCGCCCCCTTTGCCGGCCCCGCGTAATGGCGTATGTTGCGTGGCGAGATCATGACGAAAGCCCGCTGGCAATCGACCTTGGCCCACCTAACTTGCCTGGCAGTCGCCGCTGGTTGTGCGACGGGTGCCCGGCCAGTTGCTGCTCCGGTGGCTCTCGCTCCCCGTCCGGCGCTGCCGGCTCGCGCCGCCGATACCGTCCCGACCGAGGCGGTCTTTGCCGATGCCAGGACAGCCGCGCCGGCGCTGGTGGCTAGCCTGGTGGCCGTGGCCCCGGCCCGGATCGTGGCCGACCTGGACGGGCTGTCGGCGCGCCTGGGGCTTCCGATGCAGGCTGGCCATGAGCTCGTGGCTTGGCTGGGCTCGAGCGGCAAGGTCGGGGATGGTCAGCGCTTCCAGCGGTTCTGGGACCGTCTTGACCCCTCCGCTCCGCTCGCCGTCGCGTGGCTGCTTGCGCCGCGGGCGGGCGTTAGGGGCTACTGTGCGGCGCTGTCATTCAAGGATGCCACTTTGGCGAGGCAGAGCCTGGACGATCTGGGCAACCATGGTGGGCCGGCCGGGGGTGTATTCGCGATCGAGGTGACGGCTGGGCAAACCATCTGGGCGACGGTGAAGGGACCGACGCTCTTGGTCGCGAGCTCGGCCGAGGTTTTGCTGTTGGGCGGCGCGCTGACGGAGTCCCTGCGCACCAACCCCAAGCTGGGCCAGACTGTGCTTACCATCATGCCGCAGGCCTTGGCTCGCGCCAGCGGGCTGTCTAGGGACCAGATCGTAGCTGGCGTGCTCTACGCATCGGGTAGAGCAGCGTCGCGTGGGACTGTGACCCCGGGGGCCCAGCGCGTGCAAAACGCGGTGGCCGAGACCGTGATCAAGCTGGCCCTGGAGGCCGCCGAGGTGCGGGTCATCCTTGCACTGGGAGCGCAGGACGGCCCGTCGGTACACCTGGAAATGCTGCCCTCGCCTGGCACCGACTTGGCAGCCATGGTTGGACACCGGTCATCTTACCATTTCGACGAGCGGCTACCGGTGCGGAGCGATGGCACGGCGGTCTTGGCCATGGGCGACCTCACGCCGTGGCTCGCCCCGTTCACCTCCGCCTTCGCCCTGTCTGGTCCGGCCGGCCAGGCCATGCGGGCAAAGGTGAACCAATGGTTCGCGAGGGTGAGTGACGTGTCGTGCGTGGTCGAGCCGGTAGCGGCGGGTTTCACCAGCTTGTGTAGCTCGGCTTTGGCGCCGGGTACGCCGTCCAGGCAGGCGGTGGAAGACGCGGTGGCGCTCGTGGCGGCGGAGAACGCCTGGGAGGCTGAGCTCGAAGGTCGCAAGGCCACGCCGCTCAAGGTTAGGCGCAAGCAAGACGTGGAAATCGACAAGAAGATCGAGAGCAAGGACCCCTCGGCGCGCTGGCTCGCGCAGGCCATGGCCGGGGGAGAGGTCGTGACCACCGTGGTTGCCGTGAAGAACGGCCGGCTGGTGCAGGCGACCGGGCCGAAGGCGCGGGAGCTGGTGTCGGCTTATGGCCCGGTTGACGGCCTCGAGCATGCGCCTGGCGTGTCGGCGGCTCTGACCGCCACCCGCGACCAGGAAGGGGTGGCGGTGGCGGACGTTGTCGCCGCGGTTCTCAGGCTGGCGCGCAAGGCCAGTGGCATGGCGGCAAACCCGATGATGGCCCTGGCCAGCTCGCTGCCCGGTTTGGCGGAGATGCAGGCGCCCTTCGTGCTCGCCTGGCGTGGGGGCGATGCTGCCGTGCTCGATTTCGCCATCCCGGGCTCGAGCCTCGACCATATCGCCAAGGTCGTGCACGGGCTCTTCGGTTTTGCCCGCTAGCCCACCCATTCGCCCGCTAGCCCACCCATTTTCGGGCTGGCATCACCATATGTGCTGCTAAACTCAAGAGCCCATGCGTCTCACCGTAGTGCTCCTTTCGCTGGCCCTGTTCTCGCTGGTTCCCCTGTTCGCCCCCGCCGGTTACGCCGCTGAGCCAACCTGGCGGGCGCCTTCGCATGCCGGCTCTTGCAAGCGCAAGCACGCGAAGGGGGCGGGCGACGGCCAGGCCAAGCAGACCAAGCCGACCAAGAAGGACAAGAACAAGGACAAAACGTCCGACAAGTCGTACGGTTTCGAGCTCTAGGCCTGGGCTCGCCGTCGCCCGAGCTACTAATGCCCAATATGGCGCGCGCCATGCAGCCCATTTCCAGTGTGCCGCCGCAGGTTCTGTCCCGGATCCGGGTGCTGGCGGCGGACATCGACGATACCATCACCAGCTCGGGGCACCTGCCCGCGTCCACCATCGAGTCCCTGGCGGACCTCGGCGCCGCTGGCTTGGTCGTTGCGCTGGTCACCGGAAGGCCGGCGGGCTGGGCCCAGGCCCTGGCCAGCTATCTCCCTGGGGTTAGCGTCGCGGTGGCGGAGAACGGGCTGGTCGCCTTCTATGCTGACGGCAAGCGGGTCGACCTCGGTCCCAAGCGCGATGCCAAGTTCTTCGTGCGGTTGGCCGAAAATGGTACCCGGGTGCGCGAAGCCTATCGCCTCGAGCCCACCCCCGATGATGCCTTCCGGCTGTTCGAACGGGCTTTCGTCCGGCCTGCGACCTTCGATGCCGCGGCGCTGGCTGCCAGCCAACGCGTTGTCGACCCTGACTTCGAGGTGATGGCCAGCTCGATCCACCTGCACGTTCGCCCCGGCGGTTGGGGCAAGGCCGACGGGCTTATCGCCGCGTTGCGACCTCTGGCGCCCGAGGCGGCGGGCACCCCGGAGCAGAGCATTATGTTCGTCGGAGACAGTAGCAATGATCGATCGTTGTTCGCGCTACTAACCCAGACCAGCGTTGGCGTGCGCAACCTGGAGAAATTCCTGGGCGAGCTCGGCGATGACCGGCCTGCCTACATTACCCGGGGAGAATCGGCGCGCGGCTTTGCCGAGGTGGCGCGCTTGCTGCTGGAGCACCGCACGGTGTGAGTCCCGTTGGACAACGCGGATGGGCGCCGACTCGCCCCCGCGGCTCCGCCCTCTCGCGACCCGTCAGCCACCCAGGATCAGCGCGCTCGGCAGGACGACCACCCCCTTGGCTTGCAGGACCGCGAGCGCCGCGTCCGGCTGATCGAAGCGGAAGATCAGCACCGCCTGCCCGCCGTGGCCACCCGGAAACGCATACATGTACTCGATGTTGGTCGGGCTGCCCTCGAGCGCGGAAAGCACGGTGGCCAGACCGCCCGGTTGGTCGGGCACCGCGATGGCCAGCACCTCGCTGGTCGTGACGACATGTCCGCCGGCCTCTAGCGCCTGTCGCGCCTTGGCGGGATGAGAAACGATGAGGCGGAGGATGCCAAAGCGCTGCGTGTCGGCCAGGGTCAGGGCGCGTATGTTGATGCCGTGCTCAGCCAGGAGCCGACAGGGACCGGCGAGGTGGCCGGGCCGATTTTCTGCGAATAGGGAGAGTTGCGGGATTTTCACGATTGGCCTCGCTTGTCGATGACACGCTTCGCCTTGCCCTCGCTGCGCTGGATGGTCCGCGGCTCGACCAGGGTGACCTTGCTGTGAATACCGATCACGCGCTGGATAGTGTCGACCAGCCGGTCGGACAGGGCTTCGAGGGCTCCCACTCGATCGCTGAAGACCTGGGAGGTCACCTCGACCTGGATCTCGAGCTGGTCGAGGCCGTGCTCGCGCGTGATCAAGATCTGGTAGTGGGGCAGGGTGCCTTCGACCTCGAGCAGCACGGCCTCGATCTGCGACGGGTAGACGTTCACGCCACGAATGATCAGCATGTCGTCGCTACGGCGGCCGATGCGGCGCATGCGGCGGAGGGTGCGCCCGCACGGGCATGGTCCCGGTAGCAGGGTCGTGATGTCGCGCGTGCGATAGCGAACCAGCGGCATCGCTAGCTTGGACAAGGTGGTCAGCACCAACTCGCCTTCTTGCCCCTCGGGGAGAGCCTCGCCGGTCTCGGGGTCGATTACCTCTGGGTAGAAGTGGTCTTCGAAGATGTGCAGGCCGTCGTGCTCTGGACATTCGACGGCCACGCCTGGACCGATGATCTCCGACAGGCCATAGATGTCGAAGGCCTTGATGCGGGTGGCGCTCTCGATGTGCCTACGCATTGAGTCGGTCCAGGGCTCGGCGCCGAAGACCCCTACGCGCAAGGGCAGCGACTTGAGATCGAGGCCGAGCTGGACGGCGCGATCGATGAGGTGGAGGAAGTAGGTCGGAGTGGAGCAGATCGCGGTGACACCGAAATCCTTGAGCACCATGAGCTGCCGATCGGTATTGCCGCCAGAGATCGGGATAACGGTGGCACCGATTCCTTCCGCGCCGTAGTGGGCCCCCAGACCCCCGGTGAAGAGCCCGTAGCCATAAGCGTTCTGGATGATGTCGCCTTCGTGCAGCCCGCACGCCGCCAAGCTGCGCACCATTACGCTGGTCCAGATGTCCAGATCCTGCCGCGTGTACGCCACCACGATGGGTTTGCCGGTGGTCCCGCTCGAGGCATGTACGCGCACCACCTCGCGGAGCGGGGTGGCGAAGAGCCCGAAGGGGTAGGTGTCGCGCAAGTCGACCTTGGTGGTGAAGGGCAGGTTGGCGATGTCGGCGAGGGACCGCACCTCGGGTGCGAGCTGGCGACTCTCCATGCGCTGGCGGAACAGCTCGACGTGCACGAAGGCGTGCTGAATGATGGCCCGCAACCGGGCGAGCTGTAGCTCGCGCAGGCGCGGGGCCGGTACGAAGTCGGGCGCGCTGGCGGGATGGAAAGTCGGCCTGGCATGCGGCCTGGTATCGGCTCGGGTCATGGCGTCTTTCCTAAGGCAAAGGCCTGGAGGTTGGCGGCCTGCAGCTTCTCGGGCAGGGCAGCTTGCAGGGCAGAGTGCCACAGCTGGTCGCCCAGATCGAGATGGCGCGCTAGCACGCCGAGCAGGGCGACGTTCAGGCTCTTCTTGCTCGCGAGCCGGGACTCGATGGCCGGGTCAGGCTCGATCAAGACTCCGCCCGCCTTGAGCAGGGGCCGCGCGCTTTCGCCTTGGCCTTGCCCGAGCACCACCAGGAAGTCGGCTTGACCGCGCGGGACCATGGGTGAGAATACCTTGCGGCCGAAGCGGACATCGCTCGTCACCGAGCCGCCGCGCTGGCTCATGCCGTGGATCTCGCTCTTCTTCACGTCGAAGCCCGCCCGGAACGCGACGTCGGCCAAGATGGCGGCTGCTTTGAGCACGCCCTGGCCTCCCAGCCCGGCGATGACCACGTTCACAACCCAGCCATCCGCGCCCAGCTGTCGGGGTGCCATCTCGTCAGGCCGCGACGCATTTGCCGCCAGCTGGGCGCGACCAGCCTCGGCGCTAGACATTTTCCGCCTGTGCTCGTGCCTTGATCGCCCCCGCCGCCAGCAGACATGGTCGGCGGGCGACGATGAGGGTGAGCTCGCCCCGCGCCAGAGCATCCTTTACCATGGGCTTGATCTGCGCCACATCGCGGACGGGGTCGATGACCATGACGTGCTCGAGCCCCAGCGCCCGTGCCAGGTCTTCGAATACCACGCGTCCGGTGGGCTGGTGATTGAGGCGCCGGCCGGTGCCGGGATGCTCTTGCAGACCTGTCATCGCGGTAGTGCCATTGTCGAGAATGATGACGACGTGCCCGGTAGCGGGCGGATTATAGACCATCTCGACCATGCCGGTGATGCCGCTGTGGATGAAGGTCGAGTCGCCGATGACGCTGACCACGCGGCAAGCCTCAGCGGGGGGAAGGACGTGGCGCAGTCCCAGCCCGACGCCTATGGCGGCACCCATGCAGACGCAGGTATCCATCGCCGAGAACGGCGGCAGCACCCCGAGGGTGTAGCAACCGATGTCGCCCGCCACGATGCAGTCGAGCTCGTGCAGCGCCGCGAAGACATTGCGATGCGGACAGCCCGGGCACAGCTCGGGTGGCTTCCCCGTGGGCAGACTGGGCTCGGGCGAGACATCGCCGTCGATGATGCGCTGCACTCTGCTCACGCTGAGCTCACCCAGACGGTAGACGTCCGGCTTGCCCTCGACGCGGATGCCGGCCGCGGCCGCGGCCTCGTAGAGGAAGGGGTCGCCCTCTTCGACCACCAGGCAACGCTCGACTGAAGCCGCGAAAGCCCGCATGCTCGCCAGGGGCAAGGGGTGGGTGAGCCCCAACTTCAGCACCTTGGCGCCAGGGCTCGCCTCGCGCACGTGTTGAAAGGCGATACCCGAGGTGATGATGCCGAGCGCGCGATCGCCTCCCACCACCACATTAGGTCCCTCGGCGTCATTCCAGGCGGCTATGTCAGCCAGGCGGGCGCGCAGGCGCTGGTGCGCTGGGCGGGCATGGGCCGGGATCATGACGCGCGCGGCGATGTCGCGCACGAAATGGGGCTCGGCCAGCGGCTCGGCCGGAGCGCTGGGCAATTCGAGAATGGTCGCGGAATGACATACCCGGGTGGTCAGGCGTAGCAGCACCGGGGTTTGCCAGCGCTCGGACAAGGCGAAAGCGCGCAGGGTGTACGCGTAAGCCTCTTGCGAGTCGGAGGGCTCGAGCATCGGTATACCCGCCGCCACGGCGTAGCGGCGATTGTCCTGCTCGTTCTGGCTGGATGCCATGCCCGGGTCGTCGGCCGAGACGATGACCATGCCGCCGCTCACTCCGGTGTAAGCGACGGTAAATAGCGCATCCGCGGCCACGTTGAGCCCTACGTGCTTCATCGTGATCAGGGCGCGTGCCCCGGCGAATGCGGCCCCTATGCCAACCTCGAGCGCGACTTTTTCGTTGGGCGCCCATTGCGCTTTGCCCCCCAGCCTGTCCAATACCTCCAGGATCTCCGTGGACGGCGTACCGGGATATCCGGTGCCGAGGTGCACGTTGGCGTGAAACGCGGCCCATGCCACGGCCTCGTTGCCGCTCGCGAGCTTGCGGACGGGATAGGGCGCTTCAGGCATGGGTTTGACCATGTCCCAATCGGCAAGGCCGACACAAGAGATAAAACGCGCCCGCGGGCGCAGGCTTCGCCCCCAACCGGAAAGGGCTGCTAGATTAGCTCCCGCCGAGCATGGACCCGCGAGCACACCGAGCATGATCCTTCTTCCCGAGCAAGTTCCCCAGGCGGCCGCCGCGATAATCCGGGGTGAGATTGTGGCCTATCCCACGGAGACCTATTACGGGTTCGCGGTTGACGCTCTAAATCCAGCCGCGCTTGCCCGTCTGTTCGCGCTCAAGGGCCGCGTGGTGAGCAAGGTCAGCGCCCTATTGGTGGTGGATTTCGCCATGTTGGCGGCCCTGTGTCTCGATGTTCCGGAACGTGCGCGCCAGTTGGCCCGGGCTCACTGGCCTGGCCCTTTGACTTTAGCCCTGCCGGCGCGTCCCCACCTGCCGTCGGCGATCGTCAGCGAAGGCTGCGTTGCGGCCAGGGTGTCATCCCATGCCCTGGCGCATGCGCTGGTGGCCGAGGTGGGCCGGCCCATCACCGCGACCAGCGCCAATCCCTCCGCTTGTCCGCCGGTGGCGAGCCCGGCCGAGCTGGCATCGCTCTTTCCCGCGGGCGGCTTCCACATTCTCGACGGTGGCAGCGCTCCCGGGGGCGCCCCGAGCACGTTGGTGCGGGTGCGTGGCGACCGGGTGGAAATTTTGCGCCAGGGCAGCGTGGCCGTGGGCTAGCCGCCCGCGCCCGGGGGGCTGCCGGATGCCCGGCCGGCGCGGCGCGGCGTGAGGGGCGGGCCGGAAAATGCTCAACCGTTGAGCCGGGTTGTAGCAATGGCGGCCAAGGTCGGTCTCGAAATCTTTTTTGCGATATAAAAAGTATTTTAGCTTACGTCTTATTCGGCGATATAATCTGACCATGAGGTTGTCGATATTCATGGCGGGGCTGGTTGGCGCAGCCACCTGGGCTAACCTGGCCGTGGCCCAGACCGAAGAACCGGTGACGGTCGAGGGTGCGCTGCAAGCGCGTCACTCGGAGCACTGGCCGCGCCTAGGTCTAATGCTGGATGCGGGTATTCCGGACGGGGCCATGGGCTCGCTCGTGGTGCGGCCGTGGCAGTGGCTGCGCGTTTACGGCGGGGGGGCTCGAACTCGGTCAGCCGTGGCTTCCGGGGTGGGCTCAGCCTGGTGCCCTTCGGCGCCGGTCCCTCGCTCTCGGTGGAGTATGGCCAGTACAGCGCGGGCGATGCCAACGGCCTGATCCGCCATCTGGTCAGCGGCAGCTTCAGTGGCAGCCCGCTCCTCGACCAGGTCAGCTACGATTTCTTCAACGCCCACGTCGGTCTCGACTTCGGCGGCAAGAACGTCATTTTCTTCATCCACGGTGGGGTTTCCATGGTCTGGGCCCAGGCTCACAACCTGAACCAAGCCGTGGCCAACTCGGGTTCGACCGTCGTCGAGGTCGGCCAGGATCCGAAGGCGACGGCTTTCGGCTCCTCCGTGAAGATCGGTCTCATCGTCTTTCTCATTTGAGGTGATCCATGACCGCGCAAGCCAGCCAGCGATTGCAAGTGACCTCCCTCTTCCTGCTCCTCGGACTGGGCGCCTCTTGCGCCAAAGTCGAGGCCGACATTCCCAATGCTCAGGTGACGCAAAAGGCCGTGTCATTCCCGGGTGTTCCCGGGGCGGCGCTGGCCGGCGAAGTGTCGACCACGCAGACCATCACCATGAGCACGGACAGCCTGTCCTGGATCAAGGACCTGAACTCCGATGTCTATGCCTACCAGGTGGAGATGCAGGCCGTCTCGGGAGTAGCGGACCTCGGCTTCATCGACCTGGCGCTCGTTTCCATGTCCGCGGGTGATGGCAGCGTCGCCCCCATCGAGGTCGTCGACTACCAACGTCCCGCCGACTACACGCCCAGCCCTGTTCTGGACGCCAAGACAGTCTCGCCCATCAACGTGACCAGTGTCCTGGCGTCCCCGGAGGTCGTGCTCACTCTGCACATCGCCGGCAATCTGCCCGAGCAGCCGTGGGCCGCCGATATCACGCTGTCCTTGAGTGGCAAGGTCAGCTACAGCTTCTAGCGCGCGGGCGGTTCGCGCGGCTTGCGTTGCCGCGTGGGACGGGGCACTCTCGGGCCTCGACCTCTGACAGGAGAACCAGCGCCATGATCGGCATTATCGGCGGAACCGGAATCGACGAATCTCTAGGCACCTCGGGTGGCGGCGAAAGCCACCACCTCGAGACGCCGTTCGGCCCGACCTCGGGTCCGATCATCACCCGGCAGATTGCCGGCGTCACTTGCGCTTTGCTGTCGCGCCATGGCGAAGGCCACTTGCTCAGCCCGTCTTCGGTGCCATTTCGCGCCAACATCTTCGCGCTCAAGCAGCTCGGCGTGACCCACATCCTGGCCAGCGCCGCCGTGGGCAGTCTGCGCGAGCAGATTGCGCCGCGCGATCTGGTGCTGCCCGACCAGGTCATCGACAAGACCTACCGCCGGGCTGGCTCGTTCTTCGACGGCCTGGCCGCCCACGTGGAAATGGCGACGCCGTTCTGCTCGACCTTGCGCGGGGTGCTGAGCGAGGCTGGGGGAGGATTGCCGGTCCACTTGCACACGCGCGGCACGTATCTGTGCATGGAGGGCCCGCAGTTCTCGACCCGGGCGGAGAGCGAGATGCACCGTGCCTGGGGCGCGGATCTGGTGGGCATGACCCTCATGCCCGAGGCCAAGTTGGCTCGGGAGGCTGAAATCTGCTACGCGGCGGTCGCGCTGGCGACGGACTACGATTGCTGGCGCCCGCACAGCGAGGGTGAGGACAAGCTGCGGCTCCTGGAAGAGATCCTGGGTAACGTCAAGGCGGCCACGCGCAACGCCTTGGCGCTCATCGAGCGCGCGTTGCCGCAAGTAGCGGCGCAGGCCAGCCGACCCTGCGAGTGTCAATCGGCGCTTAAGCTCGCCATCTGGAGCGATCGCCGCCTAATCGCCGCGGAAACCCGCGCCCGTCTTCAGCCCATCCTGGCCAAGTACGTGTCATAGATGAAAGTCGCCGGTCAGCACTACCGCACCATTCGCCCCGTCGCAGGCGGGCAAGAGGTGGAGGTCATTGATCAGACCAAGCTCCCCCACGAATTCGCCTTGGTCCGCCTGCGCACGCTCGACGACGCGGTCTCGGCCATAGCCACCATGATCGTTCGTGGCGCTCCGCTCATCGGGGCCACCGGGGCTTATGGCATGGCGCTGGCTCTCCGCGCTGACCCCAGCACGCCCGGGCTGGAGCTGGCGCGCCAGCGCCTCGTCGCCACGCGCCCGACGGCGGTGAATCTGCGCTGGGCGGTCGACGAAGTCTTCGCGGCGGTGGCACCGCTATCCCCGTCCGAGCGGGCAGCGGCAGCCTGGCAGAGCGCGGCCGAAATCTGCGACGAAGACGTGGCCCAATGTGCTTCGATCGGTGAGTACGGCAGGCACATCTTGGCCGAGCTCGCCCATCGCCACCCGGACCGTCCCCTCAATGTGCTCACCCATTGCAACGCCGGGTGGCTGGCGACCGTGGACTACGGAACCGCCCTGGCCCCCATATACAAGGCCCACGATGCCGGAACTGCCGTGCACGTCTGGGTCGACGAGACCCGGCCGCGCAACCAAGGCGCCGCTTTGACGGCCTGGGAGTTGGGCCAGCATGGTATCCCCCACACCGTCATCGCCGACAACGCCGGCGGACACTTGATGCAACACGGACGGGTGGATGTGTGCCTGGTGGGCTCGGACCGGACCACCGCGACGGGCGATGTGTGCAACAAGATCGGAACCTACCTCAAGGCGCTGGCCGCCCACGATTGCGGGGTGCCGTTCTATGCTGCGCTCAATGGCCCGACGGTCGATTGGGAGATGCGCGATGGTTTGCTCCAAATCCCCATCGAAGAGCGCTCGGCCGACGAGGTGGGCCTGGTACGCGGACGCAGCGCCGAAGGACGTGTGATGGCGGTCAGCATTCTCCCCGAGGGCAGCAAGGCGGCCAACCCGGCTTTTGACGTGACTCCGGCACGCCTGCTGACCGGCCTCATCACCGAGCGCGGGGTTTGCCCAGCCACGGCCGAGGGCTTGCGCAGGCTATATCCCGAGATGGCCGGCTAGCGCCCAGGCGTTTGACGCATGTCCACTGCTGCCCGGGCGGCGCAATCGCTCCGGGCGGAGCAGGAGCAAACGCGTGAGCGCAGGCGGGCTTTGCCCGGCTGCGCTCTTCGCGGGGGATGTAAAGGACCCTCTCAGGGTCCTTTTCTATACGTCATCGTGAGCGCAGGCGGGCTTTGCCCGGCTGCGCTCTTCGCGGGGGAGGTAAGGACCCTCTCAGGGTCCTTTTCTATACGTCATCGTGAGCGCAGGCGGGCTTTGCCCGGCTGCGCTCTTCGCGGGGGATGTAAAGGACCCTCTCAGGGTCCTTTTCTATACGTCATCGTGAGCGCAGGCGGGCTTTGCCCGGCTGCGCTCTTCGCGGGGGAGGTAAGGACCCTCTCAGGGTCCTTTTCTATACCTCAGCTTGCGCGGCAGCGGTGGTGGTAAAGTCGGCCCGGTATGGCCATCATCGCTCCTTTCCGAGCCCTTCGTTACGACGCAAGGCGGGTGCCCGATCTGGCGCGGGTTCTCGCGCCGCCCTATGACGTCATTTCACCCGCGCAGCGGGCGGTGCTGGCAGAGCACGACCGC
Source organism: uncultured delta proteobacterium (assembly GCA_963849735.1). GTDB lineage: Bacteria > Myxococcota_A > Polyangia > Fen-1088 > Fen-1088 > Fen-1118. The sequence continues at coordinate 110,674 of CAWKJE010000040.1, read as the reverse complement.
AACGTGGTGCATCTCGATTTACCCTCACCGTCGCTCTCCGGCCCGGGGCAAGGGCCGGGCCATGGGCAAGGAGATGACAAGTACGAAAACGCCCGCCGTCAGCTCGACCAATGGATGGCGGATGGCACTCTGCGCGAAGACAGCCAACCCGCCATCTATCGCTACGAGCAAAGCTTCACTTTTAACGACGGCGCGGCCTCGCACTCCTACACGCGCCAGGGGTTCATTGCCCTCATCCTGTTGTCACCCTTTGCCGATGGCGTCGTCCTGCCCCACGAGCACACGCTCGCGGGTCCGAAGGTCGATCGCTTCAAGCTGATCAAGACCACCTCGGCCCACTTTTCCCAGGTCTTCGCCCTGTACCGCGACCCACAGGGCGAGGCCGAGGCGGTGCTCGGCAGCGCCACCGGGGACGGGCCCGCGGTAGATGTCGCGACTCCCGACGGATGCCGGCACCGCCTCTGGCCGATCACAGACCCGGCGGTCATCGCCCGCGTCCGCGCCGTGCTGGCCAAGAAATCCGTCATGATCGCCGATGGCCATCATCGCTACGAAACCATGTTGGCGGTGCGTGATGCCATCCGTCCCGGCGCCGCGGCGCCCGGCGCATCACAGGCCGACTTTGGCCCCATGTTCTTTGCCCGTGCCGAGGACCCCGGGCTGCTGGTATTGCCCACTCATCGCATGGTAAGCGGCTTGCCCGAGGCCGCGCTCGCCAATCTGCTCGAGCGCTGCCGACCGTGGTTCAGGGTGGGCAGTGACGAAGAGAGCGAGCCGGCTGCCTTGGTCGCGCGGCTTCGCCGGGAAGGGGAGACCACTCCGACTTTTGCATTCAAGCGAGCCGGGCAGAGCGGGATCACCTGGCTCGCGCTGCGCAAGGATGCCGATCTGGCGCGGCTGGGGCCGCCCAGCTTGGCCCGGCTCGACGTCAGCGTTTTGCATGGCCTGATCCTGGAGCCGCTGCTCGGGATCGGAGCTCGCGCCCTGGCCGAGCAGTCGCACTTGAGCTACAGCCACGATCTGGGCGAGACCTTGCGCCGAGTCGCCAGCGCGGCTGTGCAGGCGGCTTTCATCCTGAACCCGACCAAGGTGGCTCAAGTTCTCGACGCCTGCGAGGCCGGTTTCGTGCTGCCGCAAAAGTCCACCTACTTCGAGCCCAAGTTGGCGACCGGTTTGGTGATGCAGAAGCTTCGCCCCGCCGAGCCGCTACCCGAGTGACCATGCCCGGCGAGGCGCAGATCACGTGCGATACGCTGCTGCGCGGGCGGGTGACGCTCCTGCAGCCCAGGCAGGGCTTGCGCAGTAGCCTCGACCCCATCCTGCTCGTCGGTTTCTTGGCGCCGCCTTATCGCCGCTTTCTCGACATAGGCTGCGCCAGCGGGGCGCTCTCGTTCTTGCTGCTCGCGCGTGACCCTGATGCCTGCGGGGTCGGGGTGGAGATCCAGCCGCGCCTGGCCGAGTTGGCCGAGCAAGGGCGCGGGGCCAATGGCCTGACTGACCGGTTCACCGTCGTTACCGGGGACGCTCGCAGCGCCAGCATGGTGGCCGCAGCGAGCTTCGATCTCGTGGTCATCAATCCGCCCTTTCGCCGAGTCGGCACCGGGGTATTGCCGCCGCTGCCGGAGAAGGCCATTGCCTATCACGAGGTCACCCTGGCGCTGGCCGAATGGCTGGAGGTGGCGGTACGCGCGTTGCGCAGCGGGGGCCGGCTGGCGACGATCTTTCCCTTCGAGCGTTGGCCGGAGCTGCGCGACGGTTGCGCCGGTCGCGGGCTTGCGATCGCGCGTTTCCGGCCCGTGCTCGCGCGGGCGGGCGCCCGGCCAGGCCGGGTGCTGATCGAAGCCCGGCGCGGTCTGGCCGAGACCGTGAACGAGCCGCCGCTCGTGGTGCACGAGCAGGGCGGCTACTCGGCCGAGGTCCGCCGCATGCTGGGGGAAGCCGCGTGAGCGCGGGCGGGCTTTGCCCGAACGAGCTCGCCCGCGGGAGATCTAAAGGACCCTGCCAGGGTCCTTTTCCTAGTAGCCGCGTGAGCGCGGGCGGGCTTTGCCCGACAGCGCTCGCCGCGGGGGATCTAAAGGACCCTCCCAGGGTCCTTTTCCTAGTAGTCGCGTGAGCTATCGACTTGCCTATCTGCTCGCGGTCTGGTTCGGCTGTGGCCTGGTGCCCAAGGCGCCGGGCACCATGGGCACGCTGGGTGCCATACCGTTGTTCCTCGTCCTGGCTCGCGGAGGGCCCCTGGCGGTCGCCGGGGCGGCGGTGGTGATCGCCCTCATCGGGGTGTGGGCCGCGAGCCAGGTCGTGGAGCGGACCGGGCTTCCGGACCCGCAGATCGTGTGCATTGACGAGGTGGCAGGGGTTCTCATAACCCTGGCCGCGGCGCCCCATCACTTCCGCGGCATCCTGGCCGCGGTGGTGCTGTTCAGGATCTTCGACCAATGGAAGCCCTGGCCGGCCCGCTGGGCCGAGCAGCTGCCCGCGGGGTGGGGTGTGGTCATGGACGACGTATTCGCCGGACTGTGGGGAGCGGGAATTCTCGTGCTGGCTCGTGTCGTAGGCTTTCGTTGACGAGCTAGCGGCGACCGGAAGGTCAGTGCCGGCTGCTCGGCTCCGGCCTCGACTGCGGCATGCGGCCCTCGGGCTTCGTCTTCGGGCGGATCACTTCATTCCGGCCGGCTTCACCGCCTTTTGTGCCTCCTTCGCCTCCTCCCACAGCCGGTCTTGCTCGAGCGGTGAGGCAGACTTGAGCTCTCGCCCAGCCGCCTCGAGCTTCTCTTCCATGTAGCGGAAGCGATGGCCAAAACGATTGGTCGCGGCGCGCAAGCTGTGCTCAGCATCGAGGCCCAGCTTGCGGGCCAGGTTGACGATGGCTAGGAGCAGGTCGCCGAGCTCGTCCGCCATGTGCGCGCGGTCTCCCTCGGCGCAAGCGGCATCGAGCTCGGCCAGCTCTTCGCTGACCTTGGCCCGCGCGCCGTTGGCATCGGGCCAGTCGAATCCCACCGCGCCCGCCTTCTCGCCCGACCGCATGGCGCGCACCAGCGCAGGCGCGCTCCGAGGAATGCCATCGAGTGCCCCCTTGCGGCCCTTCGCGGCCTTCTCCACGGCTTTGAGCTTGGCCCAGCTGGCCAAGGCCTCGCCGGCATTCTGGGCGTGCACCTCTCCGAACACGTGCGGGTGGCGGCGGACCAGCTTGCGGATGATGCCGTCGATGACCTCGTCGATGCCGAAGCTGCCCTCGCGGTGGCGCAGCTCGGCCTGAAAAACGATCTGCAGCAACAGATCGCCGAGCTCCTCGCAGTGGTCACTCGCCTCTCCCACCTGGATGGCATCGACGACTTCGTAGGTTTCCTCGATCAGATAGGGTAGCAGGGTGGTCAGCGTCTGTTCGCGATCCCATGGGCATCCATCGGGTGCCAGCAGACGCTGCATGAGCCCGACCAGGCCCGGCAGGTGGGAGCCCGTCTCCTTGCCCGGCAAGGGTGGAAAGCGCGTAGCTGGGTCGGGGCCGGCCTGAGCCGGGGCGGGCGGGGCAGGGGAGCTGGGCACGATGGGCTAGCTTAGCACTACTCTTGCTCTGGGCCGTACCCGCCGCGCTCCTGCTCCTGGTTCTTGCTGGCCGGACGTGCTACGAAGGACGCAAAACCTTGAGCTATAGACCACCTGAGCAGCCCCCTGGGCATGCCCCAGAGCATTCGCCCAAACCCCCGCGCGGCGCTGTCGAGTCCGATCGCGTTGTTCTCGATGACAACCGGGTTGCTCTCATGCTCTTCGGCGAGCGCAACGCCAATCTCAAGCGCATCGAGGTCGAGACCAATGCCCGGCTACACTCGCGCGGGAACGAGCTGACCTTGATGGGCGGGGCAGATGCCATTGCCCAGGCCCGCCGGCTGGTGGAGCAGCTCTACCGCATGGCGCGCAGTGGCCGTTCGCTCGGACCTGAGGATGTGGGTCGGGCGGCCGAGGTCTTGCGCGGCGATGCGAGCGCGAACTTGCAGGAGGTCTTTTCCGACACCATCCTGGTGGGCAGCCGCGCCCGTCCCATCGCGCCCAAGGGCTTGGCGCAAAAGCGCTATGTCGATGCCATTCGTGAGCGTGACATAGTCTTCGCCATTGGTCCGGCGGGCACGGGCAAGACCTACTTGGCCATGGCACTGGCTCTGCGCGAGCTCCTGGAAAAGAAGGTCAAGCGCATAGTTCTCACCCGTCCGGCCATCGAGGCGGGCGAGCGCCTGGGTTTTTTGCCTGGAACCATGGAGGACAAGGTCTCACCCTACCTGCGACCCCTTTACGACGCGCTACATGACATGCTGGATTTCGATCGGGTGCAGCAGCTAATGGAACGGGGAATACTCGAGATTGCCCCCATCGCCTTCATGCGCGGACGCACTCTCAACGACTCCTTCGTCATACTGGACGAAGCCCAGAACACCACCGGCGAGCAGATGAAGATGTTTCTCACCCGTCTCGGCTTCGAATCGAAGGCGGTGGTCACGGGTGACATTACCCAGATCGATTTGCCTGATCGCCGCCGCTCCGGGCTGATGGAAGCCGAGACTTTGCTCAAGGACGTGGAAGGGCTTGCCTTTTGCTACTTCACCGAGGTGGACGTGGTTCGTCACCCCCTGGTGGCGAAGATCATCCTGGCCTACGAGCGCAAGACGGCCGACGAGGCCGCGCGCGCCCTCGCGGGTGGCGCCCCCCTCGGCAAGTAGGCCGTCGTGATCGATATTCTGGTCCGTCCTGAGGCGCGTCGGTTGTTGCCCCCTGGAGCGCGGCGGCGGCTCGGTGTACGTTTGCGAGCGGCCCTGCGCGTTCTTGGCAGGCCTCGCGCGCAGGCGGCCTTGCTCCTTGCCTGCGACCAGGAGGTGCGCGCCCTCAATCGCGATTTTCGCCAGCTCGACCGTGCTACCGACGTGCTCAGCTTTCCGCAGCTCGAGCTCGCCGGAGTCCCCAATCCGGCCGGCGCCGGCGTTTTCCTGGGCGACATCGTCATTTCCGTGGAGACCGCCAGGCGGCGCAGCGGCCGTAGCCGCTTGCCCGGCGAGCTCGCCCGCTTGGCCATCCATGGCCTTTGCCACTTGCTGGGCCACGACCACCACCGCCCCGGCCCAGCCGAGAAGATGCGGCGCCTCGAGCTCGATCTCATGCGGCGGACTCGGCAGGCTATCCGCAACCGGCCACCGGCCAAGGCCAAGGTCAAGGCCGAGGGCAAGGCCAAGGGCAAGGCCAAGGTCAAGGTCAAGGCCGAGGCCGAGGGTCGGGCAAGCCGAAGGGGGAGGCCACGGCCTATGGCCGGGCGGGGGCGGTACCGGACGCGAGCTCAGCCAGGCGCTTGGGCACCCACTCGGGCAGGCTGCCCATGGTGGCCTTGCCTGCGATGAGGAAGGTTGGGGTACCCTGGATGTCCAAGCGGTTGCCTGCGTCGATGTCGAGGGCCACGCTGCGCGGTCCCTGATCGTCGAGACAGGCAGCGAAGGCGCGCGGATCGAGGCCCAGATCGTGAGCAATCTCGTCGCTCGTGCGCGCATGCAGCTCGCGCGCCTGACTGAACAGGTAGTCGTTGGCCTCCCAAAAGCGGTTCTGTAGGCCGGCACACTCGGCCACGTCCGCGGCAAAACAGGCGCTCTGATGCACCGGCAATTTGAGCGACGGATTGCAACTCTGGTCGAGCGGGTAGTGGCGGTGCACGACCCTGAGCAAGGTGGGATACTGCTCGAGCAAGGCGCGCAGCTTGGTGTGGGCTTGCCGGCAAAACGGGCATTCGTAGTCGCTGAACTCGGTGATGGTGAGGGCAGGGTGGATGGCGCCGATGTAATGCCCACCCCCCGGCTCGATGCCATGAGGCAAGGTAGGGGTGGTCGGCCGCACCGGCAGCTCGGCGCTTTCCTTTCCGTGGGCGGGATAGAGCAGGGGCAGACCGGCGGCCACGGCTGCGAGCGCGATCAGCGCCATGGCCCCACGACCTGGCCGCGCGCGCAGGGCACGCCAGGGCTCGACCAGCGCGGCGCGGATGCCCGGGCGCCGCGCTGCCAGCAACGTGCCGAGCAGGATAAGTAGGTTGACGCCGTAAGTGGCCAGGCAGAGCAGGCACACGGCTGTGATGATGAGCGCCGAGATTAGCCCGAGCGCGGCGCTGGCCAGGGTGAAGGCAAGGCCTATGTAGAGGCCGCATCCGGCCGCGAGCAACGAGCGTCGGCGCAGCATGCCCCAGGTCGCGACCAGCGCGGCCAGGAGGTAGGCCAAGATCCCCCAGGCCGCCACCGGAGTGCCCAGCCAGAGTGCATACTTGCTACGCGCCACGACGTCGCAGTTGACTTTGCGACTGATGGCGCAAAAGCTTTGAAAGTCCGGTTGGGTGTGGATTTTGAAATGGATCCGCTCCAGCATGATCGACAGCCCAAGCCCCACCAGGCACAGCCCGAGCACCATCCCCCACGGCCAGCGCTTGGGGCTGGTCGACGGGGCGGCATCGATGTCGGGGGGGCGGGGGCTCATGGCGGAATTACCCCTACCACAACCTTAATGTCGCGCCCAGCTGCTGGCACCCAGCCCGGCTCACCTTGATCGTCCCGGCCGCTGGTTTCCGCAGCACACACGCCTTACCCCTAGGCCGGGCCGGCGACGAATGGGTAACTGGCGAGGCAAGTGTGGATGGCGCCCGCCTTATCGAGCACACTCCGATACAAGTGGAAGCTGGTCGGCTGCCAGGGCAAGCTGCCATAACCTGAGTTTTGCGTGAGAAAGTCAGCCAGGGTGTGGTCGGGTGGGCCGATGAATCGGGCGAGCGTCAAGTGGGGCCAGTACTCGCGCGGGCGTGGCTGCATCCCCACCCCGGCGGCTCCGCCCGACAAGGCGGAGCTGACTGCATGCTCTAGCGCTACCAGCGCTCGGGCGGGCTCGACCCCTAGCCACAGCACCTTGGGTGCGCGGGGCTCTCCCGCGGGTCGGCTGGGGAATACGCCGAGGCCCTGCAGGCGCAGGACGAATCCGGTCGCCGACACCTCGGCCAGACGCGCCTTCAGGCCGGGCAGCTCGTCCTCCGAGGTGTCGCCGAGAAAGCGAATGGTTATGTGTAGCTGCGGCGGTCTAACCCAGCGCACCTGATGCAGTTCGGCATTCATCAGATGTGCCACTTCGTCTTTGAGCGGGGCCGGCAGGTCCACCGCGACGAACAGGCGGAGCATTAGCCGCTTTCCAGCCGGTCCGCGATCGCGCGCAAAGACTCGAGGTTGGAAACGTCATGGGCCAAAAGCGGGATGGTGGTGATGTCGAGGCCGGGGGACTCGCGCGCCAGGCGCTCGAGCTCGCGCTCCTGCGCGCGCGCGATGGTATCCAGGTAGCTGGCCAGTCGGGTAAGCTTGGTCAGGGTCGCCTCGCCCGCCAGGTCTTGGGCGCCCGGGAGGGCCGCTAGCTCCTGCGCGATGGCGTCGGCGCCGAGCGAGCCGGCCTGGGTCAAGGTTCGGTTGGCCACGTAGCCGCACAGGGAGACGCCGGTCGCGCGCAGGCGGCGCCCGAAGGCGAGAGCCTCGTCCACGGCCGCGGTCTCGGGTGTCATCACCAGCACGAAGCCCACGTCGGGCTGCTTGAGCACGGCTTCGATCTCACGGGCGCGTAGGAGGAATCCTCCCAGGACCTGGCGAATATCGAGCAGGAAGGCCCCCAGATCATCGAGGAATTGGTTGCCCATCAGCTTGCCCGCGCGACGAATGATACTGGCGCCTCCCATCCCCAGTCGGCGGAGAGAAAATCGGCTCGTCAAACGGCTGGTTTTGGGGTCGGGCCGCGCGAACCACTGGACCGCAGGGCTGGCGATGGCCTGGGCCAGGCGCTGTGGGGTTTCGAGAAACTCGAGCGCGTTGGCGGTAGGCGGCGTGTCGAGGACGATCAGATCGTAGGCTCCACTCCGGCGCAGCTCGAAGAGGGCTAGCGTGGCCGCATACTCGTGTGAGCCGGTAAGCTCGGTGGTGACTTGCCGGTAGAGCGGGTTGGCAAAAATGTGGTCGCGGAGCTCCGGATCGGCAACCTGTTCGCGCACCAGGCTGGCGAAAGCTGCGCCCGGATCCACGCGCATCGCGTAAAGGCCGGGCGCGGGGACGCCAAGCGCCGAGGCGGTTGCCGCCGCGATAGGAGTCGGCTGGGCGGCGAGGCCGGGCACGCCCAGGGCGTCCGCGAGGCGGGGCGCCGGATCGATAGTGCAAACCAGCGTGCGGAGGCCGGCCCGCGCCCCGATCACGCCGAACGCCGCCGCGGTCGTGGTCTTACCCACCCCACCCGGGCCCACGCATACCAAGGTCTTCTTGCCGAAGAGGGGCTGCCTCATCGCCGACCACTCCCCCGCGGGGGGGCTTGCCCTGCCATCGCTTTGCGCGCCGAGGCCGTCAAGACTTGTCCAGCGCTTCCCGCCACCTGGCCTGGATGCGCGCCCGCTCGGCCGGATCGAGGCGCGGGTGGAAGATCTGGCTCGGGACCTCGGGCCTGCGATCGAGATCTACCGTGATACGCAAACCATGGGCTGCTAGCATGCCGACACCCAGCCCGGTCGCCTCTACCATGTCGGGCCGCACGATGTCGGCACCGAGCAGATCGGCTTGTATTTGCATCAGGAGGTCGTTGCGCGATGCGCCTCCGTCGACGCGCAGGCAAGTGATGGGGTGACCTGCGTCGAGCTCCATCGCGCGCACCAGGTCCACGTTCTGCAAGGCCATGGCCTCGAGGGCGGCTCTGGCGATATGGGCGGCCGTGGTGCCACCCGATATGCCGCTGATCGAGCCGCGCGCGTCCGGTCGCCAATGGGGAGCGCCCAGGCCGGCCAAGGCCGGCACCACTACCACCCCGCCCGAGTCGGGGACGGAAGCGGCCAGGGCTTCGATCTCGGCCGCTGTTCGGAGCATACCCAACCCATCACGCAGCCATTGCACCAGCGCGCCCGACACGAAAGCGCTACCCTCGAGGGCGTAGCTGGTCGTTTGGTCGACCTGCCAGGCCACGGTGGTGAGCAGCCGGTGGCGCGAGATTACCGGATGACCACCAACGTTCATGAGGAGGAACGAACCCGTGCCGAAGGTGCACTTGGCGTCGCCGCGGTCCAGGCAACCTTGTCCGAAGAGCGCCGCCTGCTGATCGCCGGCGATGCCCGCGATAGGGGTTCCGTCGGGGATTCCTTCCGTGCCCGCAGTGTAGGCCAGGAGTCCAGTGCTGGGACCCACCTCGGGCAGGGCACCGAGCGGAACATGGAACAGATCGGCGAGCTCCGCGCTCCAGGACAGGCGCTCGATATCGAAGAGCAGCGTTCGGGAGGCGTTGGACACGTCGGTCAAGTGGGTCCGGCCGCCCGAAAGGCGATACACCAGGAAACTGTCGACCGTTCCGACCGCCAGCTCGCCGCTCTGTGCCCGACGGCGCAGCCCCCCTTGGTCGAGGAGCCATTCGATCTTGGTGCCCGAGAAATACGGATCCAGGACGAGGCCGGTCCGGCTCTGGATGAGCGGCTCGTGTCCACCTTCGCGGAGAGCTGCGCAGCGTCGGGCGGTGCGGCGGTCCTGCCAGCTAATGGCGGGAGCGACGGGTCTTCCGCCGACCCTCTCCCATGCCACCACGGTCTCGCGCTGATTGGTAATGCCCAGCCCGGCGATGGTGCCGTCCGGGACCTGGGCGCGCGCCATCCCGATCGCGGTGAGGACCGAGGCCCAGATGGCGTCCGGGTCATGCTCGACCAGTCCCGGGGCGGGGAAGTTGCGCGCAAGCTCGCAGTAGCCCTTGCCTCGCACTTGCAAGGTGTTGTCCAGGAGCAGAGCGGTAGTGCCGGTGGTGCCCTGGTCGACGGCCAATATTAGGGCTCGGCTCATGCGGGTCGGCTCTCCCCCACCCCGCCCGCCGCGGGACGGTAACTCTGGCGCAAGAAGCGGACGATTGCCTCTGCCAATTGGGCGTGCTCGACATCGATCCCGACCAGGTGCCCCGAACGCGGCAGGCGTAGGACTTCCACCACGCTCGCGGCCAAGCTCCGGGCTAGCCAGGCGCTGGTTTGGGGGCGAACCGTGCGGTCCTGCTGGCCATGCACCACCAGCGCCGGTTGCCGCACGAACGCCAGGTCTTGCCGAGCCTGCGCGGCCAGGTCGACCATCTCGGCCACGGCGGCGATCGGCATCATCGGGAGCCCGGGATTGTCGTGGCGCGCTTTGGCGTCGGTCACATCGCTCCCGCCCCGCTTGGGCCAAGCGGCGAGGCGGCCCTGGCGCCAGCGGGCCGGCAAGTGGCGCCACAGCTTTATGCCAGCCATCTGCCAGGGGCGCAGGCGCAGGGGGACGGCCAGGAGCACCAGGGACACGACCTGCCCCGGCAGGAGACGGGCCAGGCGCAGCCCCAGAAGACCGCCCATGGAAAAGCCCAAGATTCGAGACCGGCTTTCCGCCCGACTCAGCCTGGAGGTGGTCGCAGGCGGCCCTGGCCGAGGCGAGCCAGTCCTGCCAGCGCGTTGCCACCAGGGCCGCGGCGGTATCACCGTGGCCGGCCAGGAGCGGCACCGATACCGAAAACCCGGCCGCGGTCAGCGCGGCCGCCAGGGGTGCGAGCTCGTAGGGAGTACCGGTGAGTCCGTGCAGGCACAGGACGGGCGGGCCTTGGCCCAATGCCGCGATAGCCGGCGTGCCCTTCCTTGGGCAGGCTGGGTCAGGTAACACCATCGGGCCCATCATACCCGTCTCAGGGCGGTCCGGCCTTGACAAGTGGGCCAAAGGCCACCAGAGACGACCCATGCCCATGGCCACGCCCGCCCGGTCCACTCCCGCTCGCCCGGGCGCGGCTCGCAGCTGCAGGCTGGGCTTCCCTGTCGGTTTCGCCGCCCGCTACCTGCTGGCGTTTGCCTTGCTTCATCACGCCGGGGCGGCTAGGGCTCACGGCGCACTCGATGCCGGCTGGAGCAAGGTGAGCACGCCCAGCCCGGGACAGGCCCTCGCCATCGGGCGGCCCAACGCGGGCTGCGTGCAGGGTGCCGTGCTCCTGCCCCGGCGCAATCCCGCCTATGTCATCATCCACCCCGAGCGCCACCGGCAGTTCGGCCACCCCGACCTGATCCAGTTCCTGCACAAGCTGGCGGCCGCAGCGGCGCGTGCGCAGCTGCCGCCCATCTATATCGGCGACCTCGCCCAAGCGCGCGGAGGGCCGCTGCCCACCGGTCATCGCAGTCACCAGAACGGGCTCGATGTGGACCTGTTCTACGGCCTTCCGGCCAGAGCGGCCTCACCCTCGGGCCAGCCGGCCGAGACGCTCCCTCCTGCTAGCGTGGTCGATCTGCGCACGCACCGGATGCTGCCCGCCTGGAACCGGGGTGCGGCTCGCCTGCTCGAGCTCGCGGCATCCCAGCCCGCCGTCGATCGCATTTTCGTCAACCCCGCGGTCAAGCGCGCCCTGTGCCGTGACAAGGAGGCTCGCGGCTCCTGGTTGGCGAAGCTTCGTCCCTGGTGGGGGCATGCGGACCACTTTCACGTCCGTCTGCATTGTCCGGCGACCAGCCCCGCATGCATCCAGCAAGCGCCTCTGGCCGCGGGTGATGGGTGCGACGCATCCTTGGCCTGGTGGTTTTCGGCCGAGGCGGGCAAGGCTGTGGCCGGCCGGCCGGTGGCGCCGGAGTCGGCGCCGCCCATGCCCGAGATTCTGCGGCGCCATCCTCGACCACCGCTAGAGCAAGCCCTGCGAAGCAAGCCCTCGCCGTAGCCACCGACGCGGCGTCAGCCGACTCCCAACGAGCAAGGGCAGATTGCTTCGCGGGGGAAGGCAAAGGAGCCAGCTCAGTGGTGGGCAGCGCTGGTGGCCAGCGGGACGAATCGTCCGGCGCGTACCGTCCCGGCGGCGGCGATGGCCGAATGGATGGCGGGGACCGCGAGCCCAATCCGGCCCGAGGGAGAGTCCACGGGCAAGAGCTTCTTTTGCGCCTCGATCCCTGCTCCGCTACGCTGCAGGACCAGGACGTCGAGGGCGAGGGGTGTGGTCACGTTGGGCAAGGACCAGGCCACCGTCATTTGATCGTCGGTGACGAGAACGGCTACTCCGGGCTCGGCGGGAAGAGGGATTTCGGCCGGGGGAACCTCGGTTTCGCGCAGCGGTTGCCAGGTTGATTCGAGCGTGGCCAGGCGCGCTCGGGCCCGCGCGCATGCCGCGGCGTCGTCGCCGTGATCCGACAGCGACCGGTAGATCGAGATGGCCTCACCCAGTCGACCTTGGCGCGCGCACAGCTCGGCCATGGTCTCGGTTTCGTACAAGTGGTCGTTGTCAGTCGTGATCGTGGTCGTGGTCATCGTCATGGTCCCTGGTCATGGTCCGTGGTCGCAGACCTGGTCAACCTGGGCAAGGTCGGTGCAAATCTCCCGGACGCGGCTTATGTCTTGCTTTATCGCGTCCGCGAGGTCTTCCGCGGCCGCGAAGCGGCGCTGCTCGCGCAGGTGGGCAAGGAAGGCCAGCCGCAGACGCGCGCCATAGAGGTCTCCCTGGAAATCGAGCAGGTAGGCTTCCACCAGCAGCTGGGGATCGCCTTGGTCGGCAAAAGTGGGGTTGGTGCCGATGCTGATCGCGGCGGGATACCAGACCTGGTCGCGCTCGTCGGCAGGGAGGGCGCCCATGCGTCGCGCCTGGCCGGCATAGACACCCGCGCGCGGCAGTATTTCGCCGGCGTTGGTGATATTGGCAGTCGGCGCTCCCAGGGTGCGTCCGCGCCCGAACCCACGCCCGACATCGCCCTCGATCTCGAAGGGCCGCCCAAGGAGCATGCGGGCACCCTCCACCCGTCCCTCGAGCACGAACTCGCGGATCTTGGTCGAGGAGCAGGGGACGGCGTTGACGCTCACCTGCGGAATCACCGATACGCCGATGCCGTGCCGTTGGCCCAGGGTGCACAGAAGATCGACCTTGCCCAACCGATTCTTGCCGAAGCTGAAGTCGCTGCCCACCACGACGTGGCGGGCCCCTAGCTCGTGGGCCAGCACCTGCTCCACAAACGCCTCTGCCGTCATGCCGGCCAGCTCCGCCGTGAAGGGCTCGATCAGGACCGTATCGGCACCTGCTTCGCCTAGCAGCTCGGCTCGTCGCTCGAGCGTGGTCAGCATGGGTGGCGCCAAGTCGGGTGCGAAGAACCGCGCCGGGTGGGGATCGAAGGTGAGGGCCACCACTTCGGCCCCGGAAGCCTGCGCTAGCCGCCGCGCCTCTCGCAGCAGGGCTTGATGTCCCAGGTGCACGCCGTCGAAATTGCCGATGGCCACCGCAGGGCCGCCTAGCTTTCGGCCCAGCGGGGCGATGGCGCGACGTCCTCGAACAATCTGCACTGTCCTGGGATAGCCGGCCAGCTTGACTTCGTCAAATATCACCGCGTAATGGGGGGGGACCCTGACAAGACCGTGGCCATGACCCAATCTGATGCGCGCTGCTGGGAGAGTCGGACGGAAGTCTCCGCCTCGCGCTCCGCCCTGGGGTCGGCCGGCCGGTGGCCGGGGCTCGGCTCAGGGGTGTTCGCAGCAGCGCTTCTGCTCTACGCCATGGCCATGCCGCTCGGGCTCGCGCGGGTCGCCTCAGCCCCATATGTGGCCGCGGCGGTGGCGCGCGCGGGTAGACAAGCGGCGGTCATACCCGTGTTCGCCGCCAGGCTCGTCGAGCTGGCACCCGTGGGAGACGTCGGGTTGCGCGCTAATCTGACTTCATGCGTAGAAATGGCCTTGGCCATGAGCTTGCTAGCTCGTTTGGCCGTCGAGGTCCTGGCCATTCTCCGCCCGCCTTTGCGCGCGCGGAGAGGCCGAGCCATGTTTCTTCACGAGGCGATAGCCGCCGTGGCCTCGGCCCTGGTCGGGTCATTGTCGCTGGGCGTCTTCGAGGCCGGGACCAACGCGGGCCCTTCTGCGGCAATCCTGCTCTTGTTGCTCGGTGCTTTCTGGGCGGAGCTGGCCTTGTTGCGTGACGTCAGGAGCGTGAGCGCCGGGCTCGTCCTGGCATCTTTCGCCGGCCTGGCGACCGGGGCCGCACCTGCGGTAGCGCCCATCATTTGGCCCATCTTGTTATGGCTGGCCATTTGGGCGTTGCGTAAGGGGGCACGTTGGCCGGTCCTGGCTCTCATCTGCTTCTTCGCCACCTCGGGAGCCTTCCTGCTCGCCGGCCGTGCCGGCTCCTTGCCGATTGCGACGGCCGGTTCGCTGCTCCCGTCGCTGCCGGCCGGGCCAGGCGAGCGAGCTCTGGTAATGGCCGGCGTAGCCGAGGTCGCGGATCAGGTGGGCGTGGTTGGCACCATTTTGGCTGGAGTAGGCCTGGTCGCCATCCTGGGTCGAGCAAGCCTGGTCATGTTTTGGCTGCTCCTCAACCTCATCACCTGCTTGGCGGCGGCCCGGCTACCCGCCGCGGGCGGACGCGCGGGGCTGCTGGCCGCGATAGCAATAGTCTGCGTGCTGACCTGCGTGGGCGCGGCTCATGTCTCGGCACGTCTGGGACGGGCGCGGCTAGCCGCCGCGTGCGCTCTGGCGGTTATGCTCGTGCTCTCGCCCGCCCTTGACGGGGGAAGCCTGCGCTTTGGCGGTCGTCTGGCTCCGATGCATCTGCTCGACCTGGCTTTGGCGCGGTCCGAAATCGGAGCGCGGGTGCAGCCGGGTACGGCGGAGCTGGGCGGCCTGCTCGACCTTGGCCGCGCCATCGGATTGCGGCCTGACCTGGATATTGCCGACATTCCCGATATCGCCGCGCTCCCCCCGACTAGACCGTGAGCCGCCGCGCGAGGCGCCGGCATCTGGCAGGGTTGATGCTTGACCCCAGGACAGGGGTGCTTACCAATCCAGTGCTGCACCACAACCACTCCATCGTCTGATCGGCTCGATCGGCATAAAGGGACGCACCATGGGAAAGATTATCGGAATTGACCTCGGGACCACCAACTCGGTCGTGGCCATCATGGATGGCAAGGAACCCAAGGTCATCGCCAATGAGGAAGGCGGGCGGCTGACCCCATCGGTAGTAGCGTGGGACGACAAGGGCGAGGTGCTCGTGGGCCAAATCGCTCGTCGACAGGCTATCACCAACCCAGAGAACACGGTCTTTTCGGCCAAACGCTTCATCGGACGGCGCTATGAGGAGGCGCAGGAGGACATCAAGCGCATGCCGTTCAAGAGCGTGCGCGGTCCGCACGGCGAGGTCTTGTTCGAGATCCGCGGACGCCAGGTCACTCCTCCCGAGGTTTCGGCCAAGGTGCTCGGCAAGCTCAAGAAGGCGGCCGAGGACCACCTGGGCGAAAAGGTAAACGATGCGGTCATAACCGTGCCTGCTTACTTCAACGATGCGCAACGCCAGGCCACCAAGGACGCCGGCCGCATCGCCGGGCTCGACGTCAAGCGCATCGTCAACGAGCCCACCGCGGCGGCGCTTGCTTACGGCCTCGACAAGAAGAAGGACGAGATCATCGCCGTTTACGACTTCGGCGGCGGCACGTTCGACATCTCGATCCTCGAGGTGGGCGAGAACGTGGTCGAGGTGGTGTCGACCAATGGCGACACTCACCTGGGCGGCGACGACATCGACCAGCGGATCATGGACTGGCTCATTGCCGAGTTCCGCAAGGACCAGGGTATCGACGTCTCCAAGGACAAGATGGTCCTGCAAAGGCTGCGGGAAGCCTCCGAGAAGGCCAAGATCGAGCTGTCGCAGGTCATGGAGACGGAGATCAATCTTCCCTTCCTCACCGCGGACGCGTCAGGGCCCAAGCACCTGCAGATGAGGCTTTCCCGTGCGCGGCTGGAGCAGATGATCGACGATCTCATCCAGCGCACGGTCGAGCCCACCAAGCGAGCGCTCGCCGATGCCAACAAGCGCCCCTCCGACATCGTCGAGGTCGTGCTGGTGGGGGGGTCGACACGCATTCCCAGGGTCCAGCAAGTGGTCAAGGATTTCTTTGGCAAGGAACCTCACCGCGGGGTCAACCCCGACGAGGTGGTGGCGCTGGGGGCGGCCGTGCAGGCCGGGGTTCTGTCGGGCGAGGTCAAGGACATGCTCCTCCTCGATGTCACGCCGCTGTCCCTCGGCATCGAGACTCTGGGTGGGGTGATGACCACCCTAATTCCGCGCAACACCACCATACCCACCAAGAAATCCGAGGTGTTCTCGACCGCGGCCGACAACCAAACCTCGGTAGAGGTCAAGGTGTTCCAGGGCGAGCGGCCCATGGCCAACGATAATCGTCTGCTGGGCAAGTTCGGCCTGGAGGGCATACTCCCTTCGCCCCGCGGCGTGCCCCAGATCGAAGTTACCTTCGACATCGACGCCAACGGAATCGTGAACGTGTCGGCCAAGGACAAGGCCACCAGCAAGGCGCAGCAGATCACGATTTCCGCGTCTTCTGGCCTTTCGGAGGCAGAGGTGCAACGGATGACGCGGGAGGCCCAGGAGCACGAGGCGGAGGACAAGAAGCGTCGCGAAGCCATCGAAGCGCGCAATCGCCTGGAAAGCCTGCAGTTCAGTGTGCAAAAGCACTTCGACGAGAACAAGGACAAGATCCCGGCGGGCGAGCGGAGCGAGCTCGAGGAAGCCCTCAAAGAGGCGCGCTCCACTTTGGATGCGCACCGGGATGCTAGCGACGGAGAGCTGTTCCGGGGCTCCTTTGAGCGCTTGGAAAAGGCGTCACACAAGATGGCCGAGGCTCTGTACAAGGCCGCCGGTGCCGCTTCCGGGGGAGCGGGTGATGGTGGTTCGGCGGCGCCGGGAGGCCAGCCGAGCGCGAGCGGCGATGGCTCGGCCAAGAAGGACGACGTCATCGACGCGGAGTATACCGAGACGCCGCCCAAGAACTGACGATGAGCGGAAGGAGTTGAGACGAGCTGAGCCCGGCTCTCCCCTGCCGCTTCGCTTCGTGGCGGCTCGCGTCCTTGCCGATCTGGCTCTTGTCGGTGCGCTGGTCTGGTAAAACTCGGCACAATGCTGCCGATACTCGTTCAGATTCCCGCTAAGCCGCTATTCGTGTTGGCGCTCGTGCTCGCCCTGGCATCGGCGATCCTAGGTGCTGCAAAAAGGCGTCCGGGCAAGCCGCGGAGCTCGACCACGCTCTATCTGCTCATCGGGGCATGGTTGGTGCTCGGGCTGCGCGGTCATTCCTGGATTCCCTCGGGCGCCATGTTCTCTCGCCCCTGGCTGCCGGTCCCCATTTTCTCCTACGGAGTGATGCTGGGCACGGCCATGGTCGTGGGCTGGTTCCTGGCCATGCGGCTGGCCCGTCAGGATGGCATCGGAAGCGAGCAGGCGGGGGCCATTTACATGTGGACCGCGATCTGGTCGATCGTGGGCGCGCGACTGCTCTACGTCATCACCGAGTGGCAAGAGTTCACCAACCCGCTCGATATCATCCTGCTCAACAAAGGTGGGCTGGTCGCCTACGGCGGGATGATCGGCGGCTTTCTCGCGAGCTGGTATGGCTGCCACAAACGCAAGATCGAGCTCTTGCGTTGGGCCGACGTCTCCGCTCCCTCGGTGGTGCTGGGCACCGCCATCACCCGTATCGGCTGTCTGCTCTTCGGTTGCGACTTTGGCCGTCGCTCCGAGCTGCCATGGGCCATACGCTTTCCGCGCGAAGCGCCGGCGTGGCAGGACCACGTGGCCAATTTCGGCCTCGATAAGCACGCACCCTGGTCCTTCCCGGTCCACCCGACGCAAATCTACGAGTCGCTGGCCGGCCTGGCGCTGTTCGGGTTGCTCATGTATCTGCGGCGGGTGCGCAAGTTCTCCGGCGAGGTCTTCTTGGCCTGGGTGCTGGGTTATGGAACGCTTCGTCCCATAATTGAGGTCTATCGGGGTGATTCTGACCGCGGCAGCGTGGGGCCGCTCTCCACCTCGCAGTTCATCGGTATCTCGTCCGTCGTCTTGGGTCTGGTGCTGCTGGCCACCCTGCTGCGCAAGAGCAAGCTCGATCCCGAGGGGGCGCGCTTGTGGGAGCGGCCGGTGAGCGTGGCGGAAGTGGCGAGCCATCGTACCCGATCCAGGCCAGGGACAAAGTCGCGCCGTGCCGGTCGGTTTGATGTATAAACGAGGCCATTGACCTGATCGCGGTACAACACATTCGCGGGGCAAAACATGAGTCTCAAGCGCAGTCACGCCAGCACACGGTTCACCCCTAGCGGCGGGGGCGACTCGGGAGCCAAGCTGGGTCGGCAAGAGCTCTTCGACGAGCTCAAGAAGCACGCCCAGACGGGGTTGGTCTTTACGCCCGTGGATATCGCGATGGCCATAGGGGCCAGCGAGGCCGCGGTTTCCCGCGCCTTGCTGGGCTTGGCCGCGGAAGGGTATCTGGAGAAGGTCGAAACCGGCAAGTATCGCTCGACCTCGTTTCTCGAGGTTCCCCAGGCCGAATTTTTGAAGGCCTTGGCGAGGGCATCCAAGACCGATTCAACGCGCCAGCGGGATTTGTCGGAGATCGCGCGGCTCAAGCAGAACAACGACGTCATGCGCACCAAGCTGCTGGGTGCCATAGCCGAGCGTGACCATTACCTGGCCATCTTGAAGGAGCATGGGATCGAGCCTGGCCCGCTGCCGGCCGCCTCGGCGTCCCAGGTGGCGCCCGCCGGTGAGCCGCCCCGGACCGATTCCTCCTCTTCGTCCGACTCCTCGTCTTCGGCTTCCTCCCCCGAGTCTTCCGGATCTGCCGCCGCGCCTGCCGAGTCTTCGACCTAGCTCATGCTGCTGCGCTTCTCGGTCTCGGCCGGACGTCATCCCGGCCGAGCTGACGTTGCCGACGCAGCAACACGGCACTCGGTCGATGTCGCCTGGGCTCGAGACGGGATCGACATAGGCCGGCTACCCGGCAGTGCCATCGAGCTCCCCTTTGCCACTGTTTCCGCGCGCCACGCCCGCATTTTTCGTCAGAACGACCGGCTCTGGGTGGAAGACCTGGGCAGCGCTAATGGAACGTGCTTGGGTGCGCGTCGCTTGACGCGTGGAGTGGCTATGCCGTTGGCGGCGGGCGAAATCCTCGGCATCGCCGACATCGAGGTGCGTTTCGACGGCGAGCTGCCGAGCCAGCTCTGCCCGCCCGAGGGCAGCACCGCAACGTTGGCTCGTCGTCTGGCAGCCGAGATATTTGCCGCTTGCCCACCGGCCGAAGCAGCGCGTCTCGTGGTAGTGGACGGCCCGGGGTGCGGGCGAGAGCTTGCCTTGCTGCCGCTTGGCCGTCCGCTGCGGGTGGGTCAAGGAGAAGGTTGCGATCTGATCCTCCACGACCACAGCGTGGCGGGCGAGCATCTGGTAGTCGAGCGTGACAGCGGCGGGATCACGCTGCGGGCTCTCGGCCCCCAGGTCACGGTGCAAGGACGGGAGCTGGTGGGCTCCTGCCCACTTCACGACGGCGATGTGGTGCGTGTTGGCAAGACCCACCTGCGTCTCAGCGATCCGGAGGATCGCTACCTTGAGCAGATGAGGAGCGATGGTGATGGGAACCCTGAGAGCGTTTCCCAACCCTCCAGTTGGATGGCTAGCTCTGCCGCAGGCGCTCACCCCTCCGACTCACCCCTCGCGGCGCTCAGCCGCTCCGACCCGCCCTTGGCCTCCGGCAAGGCCGCCAGGTTGCCGACCATTGCCCGCGCTGTCGCCCTTCTGGCATTGCTCTCGCTGGTCGCACTCGCCCTGACGCTTGCGTTTGGCGGCTAAATTGGTCGCGTGAGCCCGGGCGGGCTTTGCCCGGACGGGCTCGTTCGCGGGGGATGTAAAGGACCCTCCCAGGGTCCTTTTCAAGTTCGCGTGAGCCCGGGCGGGCTTTGCCCGGACGGGCTCGTTCGCGGGGGATGTAAAGGACCCT
Source organism: uncultured delta proteobacterium (assembly GCA_963849735.1). Classification (GTDB taxonomy): domain Bacteria; phylum Myxococcota_A; class Polyangia; order Fen-1088; family Fen-1088; genus Fen-1118. Next base: position 90,882 of record CAWKJE010000040.1, on the reverse strand, counting down.
CCCAGGGTCCTTTTCATAATAAACTGACTCGGTATGGAAGTCCGCGTTCCCTTGGTTTTCGCGCCCGTGTACCAACCCTTGGTGTGGGGAGGGCGGCGCTTGACGAAATGGGGTCGTAGCTTGCCGCCTGGTCCCATCGGCGAAGCCTGGGAGTTGGCGGATCACGATCGGGGAATGAGCGTGGTGGCGCAGGGGCCGCTCGCCGGTAGGCGGCTACGCGAGCTAGTGACCTCGGCTGGCGCGGCTCTGGTGGGCGGGGGCTTTGCCGGGGGGGAGTTTCCCCTCATGGTCAAGCTGATCGATGCTTCTTTGCGTCTCAGCGTTCAGGTCCACCCCGACGCCGCACTGGCGCGCAAGCTGGGCGTGGGAGGCCACGGCAAGAGCGAATGCTGGGTGTTTCTCGAGGATGGCGGCGAAGTCTATCAGGGCACCCGGCCGGGTATCGATCGCCAGACTTTCGAACGAGCACTGGGCGAGTGCCTGGTACAGGATACCCTCAACCGCTTCACCGCGCGCAAGGGCGACGTCTTTTTCTTGCCGGCGCGCACGGTGCACGCCTTGGGCGAGGGCTGCCTGCTCTACGAGGTTCAGCAGACATCGGATGTCACCTTTCGTGTCTACGATTGGGATCGCATGGGGCTCGATGGCAAACCGCGGGTACTGCACGTGGCCGAGTGCCTGGAGACCATCGACTTCTCGCCCAGGGAGTTTGGTCCACAACGCCAGCGGCCTTGGCAGGCGCTTGGCGGTCTGGGCCGGGAGCGTGAGCTGGTAAGCTGCCCGCATTTCGTCGTGCGCGAGCAGTGGATCGAGGGCAGGCTAGCGCAGTCCAGCCAGGGCCGGTGCCTGGTCGTAACTTGTCTCGCCGGCCACGGCCAGCTTGCGACGCCCGCTGGGCAGGTCACGCTTTCACCGCTGGCGACGGTTCTGGTGCCGGCCGACGCGGCAACCTGGACGGTGACCGCCCCCGTTCCGGTCAATCTCTTGCTCGCCACTCCCTGCTTCGGTTGACGCTCGCTCAGCGATGCTTGCGCCCCTTCTTGCGTGCCTTGCGTGCATCCTTGCGCTTCCTCTTGTCCTTGGCCTTGTCGACGTTGCGGGTCGGCGCCTGAAAATGGCCACGCTCGCGCGAGGGAATGTTCATCATGCTGGCCAGCTTCTCCATATCCATGCCGCCCAGCATCTTGCGCGCCTGATTCAGCTGCGATAGCTGCTTGAAACCCGGGATTTTGCCGAGCAGGCCGGTCGAAGCCCCCATTTGCATCATCACTTCACGCATCATGGCGAAGCGGTTGAGCAGATCGGCGACCTCCGCTTCCTTGCGCCCGCAGCCTCGCGCTACCCGGGCGAGCCGGCTTTGGTCGAAGAAGGCGCTACGCTTCTTCTTGCGCTTGCCACTCTCGACAATCTCCTCCCAGCTGGTGATGACGAAGAGGTCGGGACGTCGCCGCTCGGCTTGGGTCATCGAGGAGATGATGGCTCCGATGCGGACCAACTCGTTGTCGTCCACCTGGATGTTGGCGTCCGCCACACCTGGGATCTTCTCCACCATCTCCGAGAGCGGTCCCATCTTCTTCAAGATCGCGATTTGATCGAGGAAGTCGTTCATGTCGAACTTCCCCTTGAGCATGCGCAGGGCGTCCTGCTCGGCCTTCTCTTCGTCGACCACCTCTTCGAACTGCTGCACCAACCCGACCACGTCGCCGCGGCCGAGGATACGGCTGGCCATGCCGTCGGGGCGGAACTCCTCCAGGCGGTCGAGAGATTCACCCATGCCCACGAACTTGACCGGCTTGCCCGTCACCGCCTTCACCGACAGCGCGGCGCCGCCGCGCGCATCGCCGTCGAGCTTGGTCAGGATAACGCCGTCGTAGTCGAGCCAATCGTGGAAGGTCTTGGCGGTGGCTACGGCGTCCTGGCCGATCATGGCGTCAATGACGAAGAAGATGTTGGCCGGGTTGGTCCGCCGCTTGATCTCCTTGAGCTCGTTCATGAGCGGCTCATCTATGGCCAGGCGGCCGGCGGTATCGAAAATGACTGTGTCACGCCCGGATTCCGCGGCGAAGCGCTGAGCCTTCTCGCAAATCAAGGGCGGGCTGCCGCCCGGCTCGGCAAAGACTGGCATGCCCAGGCTCTGGCCCAGCACCTTGAGTTGCTCGATGGCGGCCGGGCGGTACACGTCGCCGGCCACCAGGAGGGGACGGCGTCCTTGCTTCTCGAGATGGCGGGCGAGCTTGCCCACGGTGGTGGTCTTGCCGCTACCCTGGAGGCCGACGACCATGATGCCGGTCGGGCCCTTCTTGGCGAAGCGCAAATCGCTATCGACGGGCCCCATGAGCTCGACCATCTCGTCGTGGCAAAGCTTGACGAAATGATCCTCGGGGCTCACTCGCCTGACCTTCTCCTTGCTGGTCGCGCGCACCCTTACGATCACGCCAACCGCCTTCTCCTTCACTTGGCGGCAGAATTGCTCGACGACCTCGAACCCGACATCGGCTTCGAGCAGCGCCGTACGCACGTCGGCCACGGCTTCGTCGACGGTTTTCTCGTCAAGCTCCGCCAGGCCCTGGAACTTCTGCCTGGCCGAGCGAAATCCTTTGGTGAGTGTCTCGAACATTTGGGCGCTCAATCTAGCACAGGCACGACTGCGCGCGTCCAGGGGTTAGCCTTGCCGGCGCCACCAAGCCGTCCAACGTCGTCGAGCTTCCTCACGCTCGCGCTCAGGCAAATCGAAGTGGTAACCGAAGTAGTCACTCGAGATCTGGTAGAGCTCGCTTTCCGCCGCCAGTCTTATCTCGGCCGTCTCGTGGGCGAGCCCGTCGAGGAGCCACTCCAGGCGGGGCTGGCTGCCTTTTTCGGCCCAGAAGTCGAGCCAGGCTTTACGCTTACGGCCGAAGTCGGCGCAGGTGAGCGCCCGGAGGGTCGCTTGCGCGCTAACCGCAACGGCTTGATCAGGAGCCAAGACCAGGTCGATGATGGCCGGCACCGCGTTCTTGTCGCGTAGCTGGGCCAGTGCCTGCAGAGCTGCCCTGGCCGCCGCCGGGTCGGCGGCGTGGGCCTGCTCCACCAAGGCACGGCGCAGCTCCACGACCCTGGGATCGATCAGCCGGCCGGCCAGGTAATGCAGAGCCGATCTTCGGGCCGGTTCGTCACCCAGACGGGCGGCAGCGACGAAGGCCGCTACCGGATCCGTCCCGGCGTTGCCCGGTCCCGGTCCCGGGCTTGGGCGGCGCGGCAGGGTTAGCCATCGCCGTATCTCGCTCGCCCCCATCAGCTTGGCCAGCAGGGCCAGGTAGCGCGCCGCTATCGGCTGGCCGTAGCACCGAAGCATGAGTGCGAGGAATCTTGCCTCGGTAACCAGGAAGGGTTCCACCGATAGGGCATGGGCTTCCGCCCAAGCGACGAGGCCGGCGCGGTCGTGTAGGGGCCGCAGCCAGACCTCGAGGGTATTGTCGGCGCGGGCCAAGGGTAGAGCGCCTAGCTCGCGCGCCGTAGCTTCGCCCCAGGGTGGGAGGTCGGGCAGTTGGGGGAGGGCGTGGAACCGGGCGGGCGGCAACGCTCTTCCTCCGACGATCTCGCCCAGGTGGGTGATGAGCGTCGCCTCGTCGCAGGCGCCCAGCTCGAGCAGGGCGGTGTCCAGGCTACCCCCGTAGAGTTGCTGGCGCTGTTCCGCCTGCGCGATGGCAGCGTCGGTGGCCACTTGCCGGCGGAGCAAAGCCTGGGCAATTTCCGATCGCGCCATGGCTCGGCTGCGCGCCTACCCTCTTGCCGTGTCACCCGTGCTCGGCGCGGTCCGCTTCGCCCACTTCGTCCACGATGACGTAGCTCTTCGACAGATGGTCGTGCAAAGCCCGCCGCTCGCGGTCAAAGATGCACCAGAGCCAACCCAGGCCGAGTAGAAGCCCGGACACGACCATGGCCAGGAAGCGCACGCCGGCCAAGAGCGGCCCGGGCGCCTGCCCCTGCGAGGAGATCACGCGAATGCCGAGCAGGCGCTTGCCCAAGGTCTGCCCGGAGATCCCGCTGAGGTAGATCTGGTAGAGGCCGCTGATGCCGAAGAACAGGCCCAGGGCTCCGATCACCATTGGGTTGCGGTCGAGCAAACCGGCCATCAGGTAATCCGCGCCGAGCTCCTTGCTGCTCGGCAGGTGCGCTCCCAGCGCCAGGGCGGCCAGCACGGCAACCGCGGCGGAAACCGAGCTCACGAAACCTAGGTCGACGAGGGAGGCGGCCATGCGCCTGGGAAAGGTAGCAGCGCGAACGCGCAGAATGCGGCGGACGCGGGCCTTTTCTCCGACGAACGGTGGGGCGAGCAGGGGCCCGCGATCCAAGCCACCCTGGGCCTTGGGCGGCTCCCCGATGGCGAAATGGCCTTTTCCTGTTGCGGCGACGGCAAAGCTCACCCTGCCATTTTGGGGAGAGGTCGCGCCGCTGGCAAGTTTCCTCACTCCAGCCCGCCCGCAGCGGCCTGAGTCAAGGCCACCGCCACGATGGCCGCGGTCTCGGTGCGCAGAATGCGCGGCCCCAGCCAGACCGTCTGGAACCCCGCGCGGGTCGCGCGCGCGACCTCGCCCGGTGCAAAGCCGCCTTCGGGACCTACCAGCAGCGTCACGCGTTGGGCTCGTTGGGCTAGCGCGAGGCGAAGGGGCAAGCTCCGCTCTCCCTCCCACAGCAGATAGCGTGGCTCGCCGCCATCGCCTAGCTGGGTCAGGGCGGCCTCGAAGGCGATTGGTTCGTCCACGATGGGTACGTCAGCTCGCCCCGACTGTCGCGCTGCCTCTTCGGCGATGATGCGCCAGCGGCGGCTGTGAGGGGGAGCCTTGACCGTGCAATGCTGGCTCACCACGGGGACGATGCGCGCTACCCCGAGCTCCGTCGCCTTCTGTACCACGAGGTCCATCCTGTCCCTCCGCGGCAACGACTGCAGCAGGGTGATGGCACACGGGGCGGGGGGAAGGCGCCTGCGCTCACCCAGGGACACCTCAAGGGACGACTTGCCCACCTTCTCTACGCGGGCTTCGATCTCCCAGCCTTGACCGTCGAAGATGCGGATCGTGGCTCCCGCTTCGAGTCGGAGCACTTTGATAAGGTGTCGATGTGCTGTCGCGTCCAAGGTGGCGCGGCTGCCGGCAAGGGCCTCAGGTCTGACGAATACTCTGGCCACCATGGCAGCTCGCAGATCAGGGGGCGACGAGCAGTAGGGCGCTCCACTCGTCTTCGTCGCGGCGAGCCTTGAGCTCGAAGCCGACGCGGCGATAGTGGCCGGCAAGCTCATCGGCCTGGCTGCACAGGATGCCGGACAGGATGGCGTAGCCCCGCGGGCGCAGCCTAGCGGCCATCCGCCCTGCCAGCTCGAGCAGCACGTCGGCTTGGATGTTGGCCATGATGAGATCGAACCGGTCGAGCCCGGCTAACCCGTCGCGAGCGCTCGGTGGCTGCTCGATGGTGCCGGTATGGACCGCGACGGTCTTGACGTCATTGCGCTCGAGGTTTTCCTGGCTGCAGGCGGTGGCTTCGGGATCGACGTCGAGGGCAAGGCCGGTGGCCCCAGGCCACAGGCGTGCTGCCGCGATGCTCAGGATGCCTGAGCCGCAACCCAGATCGAGGAAGCGCGCGATGGCCAGCGGCCCGCCGTGCGGTCTTTGGGCCGCACCAGCGGCGCACGCATCGGCAACATCTTCGGCCAGAGCGACCGCCAACCTGGTCGAGGGATGCGCTCCCGTCCCGAAGGCGCGACCAGGATCCAAGTCGATGATCAGCTCGCCTGTCGCTACCGCCACCGGATCCCAGCTCGGCCGCACCACGAAGCGCCGCCCCATGCGAGTGGCGCGAAAGAATTGCTTCCACACGTCGCGCCATTCACTCTCATCCGCGCAGCGCTCCCTGACTACCACCGGATCAACCGCAAGCCCGGTCGAGCGGGCTTGCGCCAGGGCGGCAGCCGCCGCGGACAGCACGGCCGACCGCTCGGGTGGCGCGCATAGCGCCACCACGGTCGTGCGCCCTGGCGCCGTGGCCAGGAGGGTACCCGGATCGCGCAGCTCCACGCCCCCGACCAGGGGACCGACCGCCGCCGCCACGATCTCGGCGGCGGCAGCGTCTACCTCGAATTGGACCTCAAGCCACGCGGTCAGCGGATCACGCGCCTCTTGGCTTCCCGCCGCCGCCGCTTGCGAGCCTCGCGAATCTTGCGCTTGCGCTTGACGGACGGCTTCTCGTGGTAGCGACGACGCTTGATCTCCTGCAGGATGCCCTCTTTCGACATCTTCTGCTTCAGGATTTTCATAGCCTTTTCGATGGAATCCCGAACTTCTACTTCGAGGGGGCGTCCGAGCAGTGTCTCCAAGCAAACCTCCAAAATGGGCCAGGCGGATCTCCGAGCGGTGAGTAATAACCCTGGTCCTTTGCCGTGGTCAAGCCCGAGTTGGCATTTTCCCGGTGCTCCCCGAGCTGCGGTCGAGCTTGGGGCAGGGCGATCTAGCCCAAATATTGTCGTGAGTTACCTTACTACAAAAAACTTCTTTACATTGTTGTATGCCAAGCGTATCAAACGTGGCTAAATTTAGTCACAAGCAGGTTGTGAGAGAGCTTTGTGAACAGCGGTTCCGTAGGCCCGTAGGCCCGTAGGCCGCAGGCCGTAGGATAGTCTGGAAGGAGAAGCGCCAATGATGGGGGCAAAGGTTTTTACAGCTACCAAGGCGAAGGATCGCGACGAGCTTGGTGAGGTTCTCACGCGATGGATTCACGATAACCCGAAGGCTCGGATCATCGACAAGGTAGTCACGCAGAGCTCGGATCGTGAGTTCCATTGCCTGAGCATCACGATCTTCTACGAAATGCAGCCGTAATTGTGGTGACTGGCGGCCGGTATGCCGTGGTTTTGACGGTAATGCCGGCCGCGCGCTAAGGGAGCCCCCGGCCCGGGTTCCATGTGACATAATCGCGGACGATGCGGTTCGGTTTCCTCGTACGCGATGGCAACTCCGAGGCGCTAGAACTGGCGACTAGCCTCGCCCAGTTGCTCCAAGCGCGTGGCTCGGAGGCGATATTCGTGGCCGATTACGGCCGCGGCACTCCCGCCGGCCATCGCGGCATGCCGGGTTGCGAGATCGGCTCGGCGGTTGACGCGATGGTGGCACTGGGCGGGGACGGGACTTTTCTGTACGGCGCCAACCTCGTGGTGGGTCATGATGTGCCCCTCCTGGGTCTCAACCTGGGCAGCTTGGGCTTCTTGACTCCCTACTCCCTGGCCGATGCTCGTCAGGCGCTGGTCGACGCCAGTCTGGGACGCCTGCCCATCGAGGAGCGGATGACCCTGCTCATCACTTTACGGCGGAAAGACCAGGCGCCGGAGAGTCAGAGTGCGCTCAACGAGGCGGTGATCAACCAGCGCGAGGTGGCGCGCCTCATCGATCTCCTGGCCACTACCGACGGCGACACCATCACCAGCTACAAGGCCGACGGCTTGATCTTGTCCACGCCGACGGGGTCGACGGCCTACAACCTCTCCGCCGCCGGGCCCATACTCAGTCCGGATCTGGAGGCCATCGTTCTTACTCCGATCTGTCCCCACACATTGTCCAACCGTCCCTTGGTGGTCAGCGCCGACAAAGGGGTCACCGTGACCAACACGTCATGCTATCACGGCGTCGTGACGGTAGATGGCCACTGGAGCCGTGAGGTCGGCCCGGGGGATATGGTAGAAGTGCGCAAGTCGGAGCGCAAGCTGCGCCTCTTTCGGCCCGGCCATTCCTTCTTCAAGATACTGCGCCAGAAACTGGCGTGGGGCGAGCGCAGGGCCTGAGATGCTGACCAACTTGCGCGTTACCGGTCTGGCGCTGCTCGATGAGGTGGAGCTCGAGCTTGGTCCGGGGCTTACCGTCATCACCGGCGAGACCGGTGCGGGCAAGAGCATCATGGTCGAGGCCTTGGGGCTCTTGCGCGGTGGTCGCGCCAGCTCCGAGCTGATCCGCGACGGCGCCGACGAGGCGAGGGTCGAGGCTGTCTTCGAGCTGGGGCCCGACTCGGCCATCACGGCTTGGCTAGCGGATGGGCACGACCTTGCGCCAGGCGAAGGACTCGTTGTGCGGCGAGCCATCGCCCGCTCCGGCCGCGGGCGCGTCCATATCGGTGGCTCGCTGGCTACGGCGGCCGATCTCGCGGCCACGGTCGGCAAGCTGTGCGCCATCACTTCCCAGCACGACCAACAGCTTCTCCTCGACGCCGAAAGTCGGCTGGCGATCCTGGACGCGTTTGTTGGACAGGAAGGGCTGCTCGCCGAGGCCAAGGCCGCGTTCGCGACCCTCACCCAGGCCCAGGCCGAGCTAGGCATTTTCGACGCTGACGTGCGCTCGCGTGCCGAGCGGGAAGACCTGCTGCGTTTCCAGCTGCGTGAGCTGGCCGAGGCCAATTTGCAGCCCGGAGAGGACGAGGCTCTGCGGCAGGAGCGTGACCGAGGCAGGAGCGCGGAGAAGCTGCTTGCCGCGTGTCGTCAGGGCGAAGACCGCCTCTACGCGGCCGAGGACGCCGCCGCTGGCCGCATTGCTTCGGTGGCCAGGGAAGTCGCTGCTCTGACCGGGCTCGATCCGTTCTTCGTGCCGGTGGTGGAAGCCTTGCAGGCCGCCCAGGCCCAAATAGAAGACGCCGCGGCGGCGTTGGCTCGCTATGCCTCCCGGCTCAGCCTGGAGCCCGAAAGACTGGCCGATATCGAAGAGCGGCTCTTTCTCATTGGCCGCATCACGCGCAAGCACGGAGGGTCGATAGCGGCTGCGCTCGAGCGCCGCGCAGAGATAGAACGTGAGCTGGCCGAGCTGGGCTCCTTCGCGGATGGGTTGGCGGCCCGCCAGGCGGCGGTGGCGGCAGCTGAGAAGATCATGGACGATCTGGCTCGGACTTTAGGGGAGGCTCGTCGGCGTGGCGCGCGCGCTCTCGGCCGACGCATCGATGAAACTCTGCGCGACTTGGGCCTGGTGGGGGCCAATCTTGCTGTTCTGGTCGAGGATCGCGAGTCATGCTGTGCCACCGGGCGGGATCGGGTCAAGCTTGCGTTTTCGCCCAACCCGGGCGCAGGACCGCGGCCTTTGGACCGGATTGCCTCGGGGGGCGAGCTGTCACGGGTGATGTTGGCTGTCACCCAGGCCTTGGCCCGACAGGGTCAGGCCACGACTTACGTTTTTGACGAGGTTGATACCGGCGTGGGGGGCGGCACGGCCGAGGTCATTGGTCGCAAGCTGGCCGCCATCGCCGAGCACAAGCAGGTTCTGGTGGTGACGCATTTGGCCCAGATCGCCGCTTTTGCCGACTGCCACGTCAAGGTTTGCAAGGAGTCGACCAAGACCCGGACCTCCGTCAGAGTTGCAGTGCTGTCGGCTGACGAACGCAAGGAAGAGGTAGCCCGCATGCTGGGAGGCGCCACGCCTACGGCCCAGGCCGCGGCTCACGCCGAGGATATGCTGCGCCGTTCAAAGCGCTCGCCCGGAAGCGCTGCTTCGCGGCTTGCATAGATGGACTCCTTTTCGGGTATAGTTGCGAGCGCCGCGTCTGCCGAGCTCTCTGCGACGGGACGTCACCCTAGATGGCGATGCTTACCAAACTGATTCCTCGAGGCAAACCTCTCGTTCCTACTCCCCCGCTGGCAGTTGGCGCCATGCTCCCACTGCGCCCACCGGTAAATCATGGGCAGGCAGGGACGAAGCATTGGCAGCTATGCATCAGGCCGAGTTATCTCTGAGGGAAGAGAAGCGCGCGCTCCGTCGCGCCATGGCCGAACAGCGCGATGCGCTCTCGGCCGCGCAGCGGGAGGAGCTGGTGACCCAGGCGACAGCACGGTTCCTCAGCCTGCCCGAGGTGCGTGGCGCGAGCGTGCTGGCCGGATTCATATCCACCCGGTCGGAGGTGGATACCGCACCCCTGCTGGGCGAGCTCGGCCGGCGTGGTGTCGACGTGGTCTTGCCCCGCGTGAGCACTGGCCTCATCCCGCCGCGCCTGCGCTTTCACCGGGTGGCGCAGCCGAGCGACCTGGTGTTCGGAATATTTGGCTTGCTCGAGCCCAGCTCGCAATGCCAAGAAGTGTCGGCGCACGCCATCGACGTCTTCATGGTGCCCGGCTTGGCCTTCGATCGGCGCGGAGCCCGGGTGGGCTACGGCGGCGGATATTACGACGAGCTCGCCGCCTATGTGCGCGCCCATCCCGATGCGACCGCCGCCCGTTTCATTGGCTTCGCTTACGACTTTCAGCTGGTTGACGTTTGTCCGGCGGGTGAGTGGGACGTGCCACTCGATTGCGTGGTGACCGATGACCGAGTCGTTCATTGCGGCAAAGCCAATGATTGAGGACCAAGCATGACCGCTCTAACCATCATCGGCGCGGCTCTCGCAGCCGCCATCGCCGCAGCTCTGGCCTTCGTGCTCGGCCGATCGAGCAAGGCGGACCTGGTCCCCGAGAGTGAGGAGGAGCGTCGGCGCGTGCTGGCCGCCGCCGATAGCGAGGCGGATGCCATCAAGCGCCAGGCGGGTATCGAGGCCAAGGAGGCGACGCAGAGACTGCGTAGCGAGGTCGAGCATGAGCTGCGCGTGCGGCGCCAAGAGCTGGACCGCGAGATGGCGGAGCTGCATGCCCGGGCCGAGGCGGCCGATCGGCGCGAGCGCGAGCTGAAGACCGAGCGGGAGGGCTTGCTGCGCAAGGAGAAGCAGCTGCTGGCGCGCGAGCAAACCGCGGAGGCCGTGGCCCGCGCCGCCGCCGGCCAGGGAGCCCTGGCGCGAGCCCGCCTGGAAAAGATCGCGGGCATGGGGGAGATGGAGGCGCGCAAGCTCTTGACCGCGGAGGTGCAGGACGAGGCGCGGGCGGCCGCCGCGGCCGAGGTCAAGCGCATCGAAGAGGAAGCGGTGGCCGAGGCAAAGCAGAGGGCTCAGTTGGTGCTGGGAGCGGCGGTGCAGCGCTACGCCAGCGAGTACGTGGCCGAGCGTACCGTCGCGGTAGTAGCGCTGCCGAGTGATGACATGAAGGGGCGGATCATCGGCCGGGAAGGTCGCAACATCCGCGCGCTGGAGTCGGCCACGGGCATAGACCTCATCATCGACGACACGCCGGAAGCCGTGGTGATCTCGTGCTTCAATCCGGTAAGGCGCGAGATTGCTCGCCTCGCGCTCACGCGCCTGATCGCCGACGGGCGCATCCACCCGACGCGCATCGAGGAGATGGTGCGCAAGGCGACCGATGAGGTGGAGGCGCAGTGCAAAGAGGCGGGTGACCAGGCCTCCTTCGATCTTGGGGTTGGCAGGCTCCATCCCGACCTGGCCCGACTGCTCGGCAAGCTGCGTTTTCGCTCGGGCACGGCGCAAAACCTGCTCCAGCACGCCATCGAGGTGGGCTTCTTGGCCGGCACCATAGCCGGCGAGCTTGGCTATCCGGTCAAGCTGGCGCGGCGGGCTGGGCTCTTGCATGACATCGGCTGTGGAGTCGATCAGGAGATAGAGGGCTCGCACGCTGCCGCCGGTGCCATAGTGGCGCGCAAGTTCGGCGAGGCGCCCAAGATTTGCCACGCGATCGAGGCCCACCACGGCGAGGTGGTCGCCGAGGACGTGCTCGATCACATCGTCGACGCCGCCAACGTGCTCGCCAACCAGCGCCCGGGCGCCCGGCGCGAGACCCTCACCTCGTACGTGCAGAGGCTCGACGATCTGGAAAAGCTCGCGTCGAGCTGCGCGGGGGTGGAGCGGGCGTTTGCCATCCAGGCGGGCCGGGAGGTGCGGGTGCTGGTCGAAAACGCCACGGTAAGCGATGAACAGGCCCGCAGCTTGTCCAAGGAAATCGCGCGCAAGGTGGAGGCTCAGCTCTCCTATCCCGGGCAGATCAGGGTTTCCGTGGTGCGCGAGACTCGCGTCGTCGACTTTGCCAAGTAGCTCGCGTGAGCGCGGGCGGGCTTTGCCCGGCCGCGCTCTTCGCGGGGGATTTAAAGGACCCTCCCAGGGTCCTTTTCATAGTAGCTCGCGTGAGCGCGGGCGGGCTTTGCCCGGCCACGCTCTTCGCTGGGGGTGACGAGGACCCTCCCAGGGTCCTTTTCAAACGCGTGAGCGCGGGCGGGCTTTGCCCGGCCGCGCTCTTCGCGGGGGATTTAAAGGACCCTCCCAGGGTCCTTTTCACAATAGCCGCCACGTCGCTGCCATCAATTACCGTGACCTGCCCGGCGAGGGTGCGGGCGGTTGCGGCCAGGGAGGGGTGGCTGCACCAGATTTGCATCTCGCTTTGGCTCGGCCGGCTGGCAGCCTCGTTCGCCAGGCCGGCCGCATAGGCGGCGAGGGTGGTAAGCTCGTCGTGGCTGCGGACGAGCCAGGCATCGAGGGGAGCGGACCCGAGCACGAGGCGGGCCGCTCGGGTCAGTGGTCTCGGCACGGCCAGGATCTCGGCTCCCGCCGTCCGCAACGCAGCGGCGACGGGGCAGATCGGAACGAAGACCGCGGCGCGCAGGCCCTGCAAGGGCCGTGGCGGGCTCGGGCTGCGCGCTTCCGCGACCACCCGACCAATGACGAAGATGGCGGGCGGCTCGATCCCGGTCTTGCTTGCTTCTTCGGGTAGATCGGCCAACCTGGCCAGGAGCGAACGTTGTCCGGCCAGAGTCGCTCGCTCGATTACGGCCGCCGGAGTATCGCCGCTCATGCCGGCAGCCAGCAAGGCGTCGCGAACCGCGCCTAGGCTGCTGGTCCCCATGTACCCGACCAGGGTTCGCTGCGGGTCTTGCGCGAGCAGATCCCAGCGAACCTGCTCTATTCCGCCTTGATGAGCGGTGACGAAGGTCAAGCTCGCCGCTGCGCCACGCAGGGTGACGGGAATACCGGCTACCGCTGGCGCCGCAATGCCCGCCGTCACCCCGGGAACTACCTCGCAGGTGATGCCCTGGCGACCGAGCTCTTTGACCTCTTCGCCTCCGCGCGCGAAGACGAAGGGATCTCCGCCCTTGAGGCGCACCACTCGTTTCCCCTCGCGCGCCAGGCGGGCCAAGATGCGGTTGATCTCTTCCTGCGGCACGGGATGATGACCAGCTTCCTTGCCCACTCCGATCAGCTCTATGCTGTCGGGCAGGTCGAGGGGGAGGGCTGGAATCGCCAGCCGATCGTAAACGATGACATCGGCTCGGCGCAGTAGCTGCAAGCCACGCAGGGTGAGTAGCCCGGGATCGCCCGGACCGGCGCCCACCAGTGCCAGATGGCCGGAGGGCCGACCGGGCCCGGGATCGCCGAGCAGCCAGGTCGCCTCCTCTGCCGGGCCAGGTAGACGGACCGAGAGGGTGGCCTGATCGATAGTACCGGCCACGAAGCGGTCGAAGGCGGCGTTGGCCGCGGCCGGGGCGAGCCGTTGCTCCCGGACACGCTGGCGAAAACGCCGGGCGGCGTGCATCCATTCTGACCATTCTGGACCGAATTTCGTCTCCAGCAGCTGGCGCAACCGGCGCACCGCGAAGGGGGCCGCGCCGGCGGAGCCTAGGGCAAGCTGAAGCTCGCCTCGGCGCAGGCGCGACGGCAGGTGGAAGTCGCACAGGTCGGGTACGTCGGCGACGTTGAGCAAAACCCTCGCGCGGCGGGCCGCGTCCGCCACTTGCCGGTCCACCGCGGGTCGGCCAGTGGCGACGAATACCAGCTGGCAGCCGGCGAGGTCGGCGGCGCGGAAGGGGCGAGCATGCCAGCGTACGGTTCCGCCCGCGGCCAGCTGGGTGATGGCCTCGATCGCGGTGGGCGCGACCACGGTAACCCGTGCGCCCTCTTCCAGCAGTCCCACCAGCTTGCGGTGGGCAATCGGACCTGCGCCCACCAGCAGGCAGGCGCGGTCTTTGAGGTTGAGCATGACGGGATACATACCGGGCTTCGACTATCCCAGGATCTCGTTTAGCGCGGCAATGATTCGCTCCACCTCGGCGTCGGACAGCTTGGGCGTGAGAGGCAGCGAAACCGTGTGCTCGCCGATGGCGAAGGCGTTGGGAAACTGCTCCGGGCGGAAGCCCCAGCGTTCGCGGTAGTAGGGCTCGACGTGCAAGGCTCGGTAATGCACTCCGGTGCCGATGCCTCGCCTGTGCATCCGTGTCATGAGCTCATCCCGGCTCACCCGAGCGTCATCGCGCACCAATACCGTGTAGAGGTGGCGGGCGTGCACCGTATCCGCGGCGGGCGGAGCGGGCAGGGACAGTGGCAACCCCGCAAGAGCTTCCTGGTAGCGTGCCCAGATGTGCTCGCGCCGCGCTAGCCAGTGGCCTAGCTTGGGCAACTGAGTAAGACCCACGCTAGCCGCCAGGTCGGTGAGGTTGTACTTGAAGCCGGGAAAGATCACGTCGTAGTGCCGGTAGCCTTGGTCGGAAAACCTGGTCCAGGCATCGGCCGACATGCCATGCAGCCCCCAGATCTTGATCTTGCGCGCCAGCTCTTCGTCGTTGGTGGTGATCATGCCGCCCTCGGCGGTGGTCATATTCTTGGTCGCGTAAAAGCTGAAGCAAGTGAGGGGGCTGAGCGACCCAATCTTCTTGCCCTTAAACTCGCATTCGATGCCATGGGCCGCGTCTTCCACCACCAGCAGGCTGTGCTTTCTGGCAATGGCCTCGATCGCGTCCATGGGCGCCGGCCGGCCCGCGAAGTGCACCGGCAGGATGGCGCGCGTGCGCGGGGTTATGGCGGCGGCGATGGCCGCCGGGTCAATGGTCATGGTGTCGAGCTGGCAATCGACGAACACCGGCGTGGCGCCGGTGTGGATGATGGCGTTGGCGGTGGCACAAAACGTCATCGGGGTGGTGATTACCTCGTCGCCAGGGCCGACCCCGGACGCGACCATGGCCAGATGGAGCGCGGCCGTGCACGAGGATGTGGCCAGCGCGAAGCGCGATCCGGCCAGAAGGGCGAACTTTTCCTCGAGCTCGTGGACGCGCGGCCCGGTGCCAATCCAGGCGCTGCTCAGGGTCTTGTCCACGGCAGCTCTGGCGTCCCCGTCGATGATGGGGGAGCCGAATACGATGTAGGGCAGCTGGTCCATGGGTTGCCGGCGGGCTGCAGGCCACGAGCTACGAGGCTACCGCCTGTGCGGCTTACTGGCTACCGGCTACGCGGCTACAGCCCCTGCGGGCTACAGGCTACCAGGCTGGCTACAGCTTGTGCAGATTACAGGCTACCAAGACAGCCTGCGCGGGCTACGGGCCACAGGGGCTGGCTGTCGCCGCCCGCTGCAATAGCGCGGCGCAAGCTCGCAGCGCCCTGCCGGCAGCGACGGCCGGATCCATGGCCGCGCTTTCCGGCGCGTGCCTCTGCCGGCAGGGCGGGCTTCGCGGCGCTCTCGCCTCAGCGCCGTTCTTCTGCTTCTTGCGCCGCCTCGGCTGCGCCTATTGCGGTGGTGACCTGCTCGGTCTCCTCGGGTGGAGGCAATATGGCGTGCATGCCGAGGTACTGCATCCACAGCTCTCGGCAGAAGCCACGGCTGTGGTACAGGTGCTTGTCTTCCTGGTTCTCGATCTGTTCGTAGGCGGCATAGAGCGTGCGCGCGGCCGAGCCGCTCATGTGCTCGGCGCACTTGCCGAGCAGCTCCCAGTCGAGGTGGTCTTTGGTCTCCGCGAGCACCACGCATTCGGCGGCCACCAGCTCCGCCTCCGCGGCATTGCCCGCCGAGCGCGAGCTGTCTATGGCATCGCGGAGCGCTACGCCCATCTTGCGGATGATCGCGCGGCCGGGTGTCTCTTTTGCAGGGTCGATGGACATTTCTTCGCACACCTTGGTCAGAGCGGTCACGTGGGTCTTGGTCTCGTCGAGATAGCGCATCCATTCGCGTCTGAGATCGGGATTGATCACGCAGTTGAGAGCCGTGTCGTAGATCTTCTCGCCTCCTAGCTCTTGTTCGAGCGACTGCAGCAGCAACTCTTCCACTTGCCGGTATTGCATGGGTTTCTCCTTCCTCGATCCTCGGCCAGCATCGCCGTTGGTCATGGTGGCCTCGGGGTGAGATGTCAGAGCACTTTTCGGAGCAGTTTTCGTGCCATCGTCCCGAGCCGGTCGAGGACCGACCTCGACCACCCGAGCTTGGCGCGCTTGGCATAGGAATTGCCCCTTTGCCAGGTCAGAGGGCCGCCATGCCTTCCATCAACAACACGACCGTGCCATCCCCGGATGGGCTGAGGACGGAGCCACCCTTTGGCCGAACGACGGGGGATTTTTTCGCCCAGGGCGACCGCTACGAGGCTTCGGGCGGGCAAGAAGCGCTGCCGTCCGACGACGAGGCGTCTTCGCCCGGGCGAGCGAGAGGGGGCGACTTCGACATTATACCCAGACAGAGGGCGGCGACTTGGGCGCTCGCGGTGTTCAGTGGCTTGCTAGCCCTGGGGCTCGTGCTCGGCGTTAAGGCCCTGGTGCGCATGGGAAGTAGGGTCGACACCCTCACCGCCGAATTCAAGAGCGAGGTGGCGCGCGAGGGTAGCGGGACGATCCATGAGCCGGCCGGCGACGGTGGCTTGACGGCCCAGGGGCAGGCGGAGCCGAAGCGTTAGGCTGCGAGGTGGTGCCGCAGCTAGGCTGTCGCGAGGTGGCTCCGCAACGTTAGGCTGCGTGGAGATGGCGCGGCAACGCTAGTCTGCGGGCTTGGGGTTGCAATAGCGACCGATGAGCTCGAGCAGAACGGTCGGATCCACGGGTTTGGGCAGACATTCATCGATCTTGAGGTCGCGCGCTACCGCGGCCGGGTCGGGGGCGTAGGCGGAGATCATGACCACCGGGATTTGGGAGAGCACGGGCGAACGGAGCTGCTCCTCCCTGAATCTCCGGCCGTCCATGACCGGCATCATGAGGTCGAGCAAGATCAGGCAGGGGAGAGCATCGAGCTGGGCCAAGAGCTCCAAAGCCCGCTGGCCGTTGGCCGCGCCGACGGGCCGGTAGCCCTCGGCCTCGAGACAGCCGATGAGGCTTTCCCGGATGTCTTCGTCGTCATCGACGACCAGCACCGAGCGCGTGGCCGTCATGAGCCTGCTCGGCCTTCGGCTGATGCCTCATCGCGTTGCATGGGTAGGCGAACCGTGAATACGGCGCCTCCTCCCTCTCGGTTGCTGGCCTCGATCGAGCCAGCATGGGCGCGCACGATCTCGCGCGAGACGTAGAGCCCCAGCCCAAGTCCACTCTGGTCGAGAAGGGACGAGGCCCGTCCGAAACGTTCGAATATGCGTTGCATGTCGGCCTGAGCGATGCCGGGCCCTCGATCGCTGATCTGCGCCGCCGCGCCGGCGTCGTCGACGAAGACTATGACTTCTATCGGCGCGCCAGCCCCGTACTTGATGGCGTTGGCGAGCAGGTTGAGGCAAACCTGCTCGAGGCGTAACCCGTCCCACAGGCCCAGCACCGGGCCCGAGGACGAGAAGCTGATCTCGCAGGAGGACCTGGCGGCCTGGCTGCGTATACTCTCGATCGATTGCGACACCACTTGGCTGAGATCGACCAAGACCGGGCGCAGTACCAGCTTGCCGTGGGCCAGGTGGGACACGCTCAGCATGGAATCGATGAGCGCAATCAGCCGGTCAGTATTGCGGGCGGCGCGCTCGAGCTTCTTGGCCAAGCTACTCGGGTTGGCCAAGTCACCAGTATCGCCTGGTTTACGGGCCAGATCCTGCTGCATACCGTAGAGGTCGAGCCGCAAGGAGGTGAGCGGGGTGCGCAGCTCGTGCGAGGCCATCAGCAGGAATTCGTCGCGCAGGCGGACCGCTTCCTCGGCACGAGCCCGCTGCACGCGCTCCTCGTCGAGCAGCAGTCGCTGCGTCAGATCGAAGGTCAACTTGGCGTAGCCGACGAGCTGGCCGTTGCTGTCGCGGATGGCGGTCAGGCAAACCCTGGCCCAGAACTTCGCCCCGTCCTTGCGCACCCGCCAGCCTTCGCCTTCGAACTTGCCTTCCCATGCCGCGATTTCGAGCTCGTGGGCGGCTTCTCCAGCTTCTTCGGGCAGGCGAAATACCGAGAAGTGACGACCGACGATCTCGTCGGCGCGGTAACCTTTGATCCGTTCCGCTCCCGGGTTCCAGGTAGTAACGTTGCCTTGGAGGTCGAGCATGGATATGGCGCATTCCTCGACACCCTCGACGAGCAGACGAAACCGCTCCTCGTTGCTCCGGAATAGCGCTTCCGAGACAACGGCCGCGCTCCTCTCCGCGTCGTGCGCTGTCCTGGGTGGCAGGACAGCCAAGCGACGTGGCGAGGTGTTAGCCTGGTTTGTCATCGCGAGCTAACCCAACTGCATGCAATCATGCCACCAGATCCGGGAGGGCACCCGGCGAATTCGACAAGCTCGGCTGATTTCTTGCCCATTGTGGGCTCATGTCGGCTTGGACCTCGGCAATCCTCGCCCGTTGCTGTCCTTGGTGGGCGGCGTAGCGTAGCGCTCGCGTAACGCGAGGAGGCTCGGCGGCGGCTTGGGAAGCATCAGAGACGTTGCCGATAGCGCATGCGACGCGCGCTCGGGCTTGGCGAGTGTTTCGGGAATGCAACAAAGGGGCTCCCGCCGTGCTCCTCTGGTAACTATGCTAGACCAAGAGCCAGAGCCTGAATATGTCCACCCTCAGCCACCTGCAGCGCCTCGAATCCGAGAGCATCCACATCTTGCGCGAGGTCGTCGCCGAAGCCGAAAACCCGGTGATGCTCTACTCCATCGGCAAAGACAGCTCCGTCATGCTCCATCTGGCGCGCAAGGCCTTCTACCCGGCCATACCGCCCTTTCCTCTCCTGCACGTCGACACCACCTGGAAGTTCCGTGAGATGTACCTCATGCGCGAGCGCATGGCGAGGGAGTCGGGCATGGAGCTCATCGTGCACAAGAATCCCGAGGCCGTGGCCAGGAACATCAACCCCTTCACCCACGGCTCGGCCGTTCACACCGATGTCTGGAAGACGCAAGGGCTCAAGCAGGCCCTCGACCAGCACGGCTTCGATGCCGCTTTCGGCGGCGCCCGCCGTGACGAAGAGAAGTCACGCGCCAAGGAGCGCGTGTTCTCGTTTCGCACGGCCCAACACCGCTGGGACCCCAAGAACCAACGGCCCGAGCTCTGGCGGCTCTACAACGCGCGCAAGCAGCGGGGTGAATCGATCAGGGTTTTTCCCTTGTCCAACTGGACCGAGCTCGACATCTGGCAATACCTGTATCTCGAGGGGGTCCCCATCGTTCCCCTCTACTACAGCAAGGTGCGCCCGGTGGTCGAGCGCAACGGTGCGCTCATCATGGTAGACGACGACCGTATGCCGCTCCATCCTGGGGAGCAACCGATGATGAAGAAGGTGCGCTTCCGCACCCTGGGCTGCTACCCCCTTACGGGCGCCGTCGAATCCGAGGCTGAAACCTTGGCCGAGGTCATCCAAGAGATCGCGCTGGCCCACACCTCCGAGCGCGAGGGCCGGGTCATCGATCACGACCAGCCCTCCTCCATGGAAGCCAAGAAGCAAGAGGGGTACTTCTGATGGCCGGGTTGTCCAGCTTGTCCAGGTCGGGCTCGGATGAGCGTGAGCCCGCCGTGGGTGTGGCCGCGGCCGACGCCGGCATACGACTGCGCGTGGCCAAGAGCCTCTTGCGTTTCAACACCTGCGGCAGCGTCGACGACGGCAAGAGCACGCTGATCGGGCGACTCCTCTACGATTCCAAGGCTTTGTTCGAAGATCAGCTCGCGGCCCTGGCCGCCGACTCGAAGAAGGTCGGCACCCGTCCCGGCGAGGTTGACTACGCCCTGCTACTCGATGGGCTGACCGCCGAGCGCGAGCAAGGCATAACCATCGACGTCGCGTATCGATTTTTCTCGACCGAGAAGCGCAACTTCATTGTTGCCGATACACCCGGTCACGAGCAGTACACCCGCAACATGGTGACCGGCGCCTCGACCGCCGACTTGAGCGTCATTCTGGTCGATGCTCGTAAGGGGGTGTTGCCGCAGACCAAGCGCCACAGCTTCCTGGTGCGGCTGCTCGGCATCCGCCACGTCGTGCTGGTGGTGAACAAGATGGACCTGGTCGGCTATGGGCAAGACGTGTTCGCCCGGATCGAAGCCGACTACCAGGCCTTCGCCAAGGAGCT
This sequence comes from uncultured delta proteobacterium, assembly GCA_963849735.1. GTDB lineage: Bacteria > Myxococcota_A > Polyangia > Fen-1088 > Fen-1088 > Fen-1118. Next base: position 70,826 of record CAWKJE010000040.1, on the reverse strand, counting down.
GGGCTTGCAAGACGTGATCTGCATTCCCATCTCGGCGGTGAGGGGCGACAACGTGCTCGAACGCTCGCCGGTCACGACCTGGTATCAGGGCCCGACCTTGATGGAATTGCTCGAGCGGGTGGCCGTGGACGAGGCGCGGGTGCGCGAGCAGCCCCTGCGCCTGCCGATCCAGTGGGTCAACCGTCCTAACTCCGATTTTCGTGGCTTTGCCGGCACTCTGGTAGCTGGTCGTGTCCGGCGAGGCGACAGCGTTCGCGTCCAGCCTGGGGGGCGCACCAGCCAGGTAACGCGCATCGTAACCAGCGCGGGTGACCTGGAAGAAGCGGTGGCCGGCCAATCGATCACGCTTACCCTGGCCGACGAAATTGACATCTCACGCGGTGACCTGATCGTGCTCGCCGATCAGGCCGCCGAGGTTGCGGGTGAGCTGGAAGCCATGGTGGTGTGGATGGCCGAGACGCCGCTTCTGCCCGGGCACAGCTTCTTCATGAAGGTTGGCACCAAGACGGTGACCGCGAGAGTGGCTGCGCTCGAGTACCGCGTGGATATCAACACACTGAAGAAGGCCGAGGCCAGCCAGCTGGCCTTGAACGAGATCGGGCTTTGCCAGCTCGAGCTCGACCGCCCGATTGCCTTCGATCCCTACCAGGTCAACCGCGACACCGGTGGCTTCATCTTCATCGATCGCATCAGCAACGATACCGTGGGCGCCGGTATGCTCCAGGGCGCCTCGAGTCGCAGCCGCAACCTGCACTGGCAGGCCGTCGACGTCGACAAGGCGGCTCGGGCCGCCCTGAAAGGGCAAAAGCCGTGCGTGCTGTGGTTCACGGGCTTGTCCGGCGCGGGCAAGTCGACCATCGCCAACTTGGTCGACAAGAAGCTCTACCGTCTGAAGCGCCACACCTATCTGCTCGATGGCGACAACGTTCGTTGCGGGCTGAACCGGGATCTGGGCTTTAGCGACGCCGATCGCGTGGAAAATCTGCGGCGCGTGGCCGAGGTGGCCAAGCTGATGCTCGACGCTGGTCTGATCGTCAGCACCGCCTTCATATCGCCTTTTCGGGCCGAGCGCGCCATGGCGCGGGGGCTCCTGGCCGAGGGGGAGTTCGTGGAGATTTTCGTGGACACCCCCATAGCGGTGGCCGAGCAACGCGACCCCAAGGGGCTTTACCGCAAAGCGCGGAGCGGGGGTCTAAAGAACTTTACCGGCATCGACTCAGCCTACGAGCCACCCGAGCAGCCTGAGATCAGAATCGACACCACGGCCACCTCGGCAAACGCGGCGGCTGATATCATCGTGGCGCATCTGCAGGCGCGCGGCATCATCTAATAGGGCGCGGCTGTCTAGAGAGGCGCGCGGTGTTGCCTAGAGAGCGCCTGCCATCGCCCTAGAGAGGGACCTTGCGCAGGCGTAAGGCGTTGCCGATGACGCAAAGAGAGGAAAGACTCATGGCCGCGCTGGCAAGCATGGGTGAGGTCATGGGAGAGAGCGTGGTCCCGATGAGAGGGTGAAGCGCGCCCGCCGCTATGGGGATGGCCAGGGCGTTGTAGAGGAAAGCAAAGAGAAGGTTCTGGCGGATGTTTCGCTCCACCGCGCGCCCGAGGTGGCGGGCTCGGCCGATGCCGCGCAGGTCACCTTTGACCAGGGTGATGGCGGCGCTGGCCCGGGCGACCGCGGTGCCGTCGCCCATGGCCAGACCGACGTTGGCCTGCGCGAAGGCGGCAGCGTCATTGATTCCGTCACCAGCCATGGCGACCACGCGCCCTGCGCGGCGCAGGCGGGCGATGGTGTCGCCCTTCTCGGACGGCGATACTTGCGCGATGACCTCGTCGATGCCGACCCGGGCCGCGATGGCTTGCGCGGCAGCTCGGTGATCGCCCGTCAGCATGATTATGCGCAGCCCTTGGTCGCGCAGCTCGGACAAGGCCTGGGCGGCATCAGGCTTGACCGGGTCGCTGAGCTCGAACAAGCCCGCCAACCGGCCATCCACCGCGATGAGGACGTGGGCGTGGCCGAGGCGTGCTCCCTCGGCGATGCTGGCCTCGAGCGGCCCGGCGTCGATGCCAGCTTCGCCCAGGAACCTGGCATTGCCAGCCATTATCGCGCGGCCGAGAACCCGGCCTGCTACTCCGAGGCCGGGGTAGCTCTTGAAGTCTTGCACCTCGCCGGACGCGTCGGGCAGGCCGCCGCGTCGGCCGGCCTCCGCCGCAACTGCGCCGGCTAGCGGGTGCTCGCTACCGCGCATGAGCCCGCCGGCCAGACGTAGGATGTCCAGCTCAGCCCACCCAGCCGCCGGCAAGATGCGGGTCAACCGGGGCTTGCCCGCGGTCAGCGTTCCCGTCTTGTCGATCACGAGTGTGTCGACGTGCGCTATCAGGGCGAAGGCTTCCGCATCGCGGACCAGCACTCCGGCGCGTGCCCCCCGTCCCACCCCGATCATCACCGACATGGGGGTGGCGAGCCCCAGGGCACATGGGCAGGCGATGATCAGCACCGTGACCCCGGTCATCAGGGCATAGGCGAGGCGGGGCTCGGGTCCGATGCGCGCCCATGCCGCCGCGGCGGTCAGAGCGATCGCTACCACGGCCGGCACGAACCAACGGGCCACTCGATCAGCCAGGCGTTGGGCCGGAGCTCGGCTGCGCTGGGCCTTGGCCACGTAGTCGACAATTTGAGCCAAGAGCGTGGCCGAGCCGACCCGCTCGGCAACCATGACGAAGCTCCCGTTGCCGTTGAGGGTTCCGCCGATGACTCGGCTGCCCGCCGCTTTCTCTTCTGGCACGGGCTCCCCGGTCAGGGTGGACTCGTCGACCACACTGCTGCCGCTTTCCACCGTGCCGTCGACGGGGATCGACTCTCCCGGACGAACGCGAACCCGGTCGCCCGGGCGCAGGTACTCCACCGCCAGGTCGGTTTCCCGATGGCCGTCGCTGAGCAGGTGGGCATTGTGGGGGGCCAGCCGCAACAGGGCGCGTAGGGCGTCCCCGGTCGCACGGCGGGCTCGCCCTTCCCAGACCTGGCCCAGGAGCACCAGGGCGGTTATCACGGCCGCCGGTTCGAAATAGAGCGGCGGGAGCTCGCCCGAAGGGTGCGCTTGCGCCGGCAGCAGGGCAGGCGCGAAGGTGGCGAGCGCGCTCGCCCCATACGCGGCCAGCACTCCCATGCCGATGAGGGTGAACATGTTGGGGCTGCCCCGGCGCAGGGAGCTCCCGGCGCGCTGCAAGAGCGGCCAGCCGGCCCAGAACACCGCGGGTGTCGCCAGCGCCAGCTCGAGCAGCGCGCGCCACCGCGCCGGCAGGAAATGCAGGACGCCAGGTCGAGCGACCATCTCGAGCATGCTGTAGCCCAGGAGCGGAACGGCCAAGGCCAGGGCAACCCACAGGCGTCTCGTCAGGTCGGCCTGAACGGGGTCGACGGCGTCGACCGGCTCCTCGCCCAGGTTCGCGAGCCCTGCCCGGGTTCCCATCACGACGGGCTCGAGCAGCATGCCGCACTTCGGGCACGGCCCCGGTCCCGGCTCAGCCACCTCGGCATCCATCGGGCAGACGTACTGCCGGCTGGCCACCGGAGCGCTCGGCCGCGCGCTCGGGCGGCGGAGGCGCAGGGTCGCAAGAGGTTGTGGCTGGGGCGCGGGAGGGTGTCTTGCCGTTGCCGGCGCCTGGGGCGCCGGATGGGGCTCGAGGTAGCGCGCTGGCTCGGCGAGGAAGCGGTTCCGACAGCCGAGCGCGCAGAAGTAGTAGGTCGTGCCTTGGTGCTCGGCCCGTGCTGCCGCCCGCAGCGGGTCGACCGCCATGCCGCAAACCGGGTCTCTCGCGCCCGGGCCCGTCGGGGTTTGGGGTTGCGGCATCCGCCCTGCTAGCGCTCGACCGAGAAGCGATAGAGCATGGTGGCCTGGTAGGTTTCGCCGGGCACCAGCACCACGCTGGGGAAGTTGGGCCGGTTGGGCGTGTCTGGGTAGTGCTGGGGCTCGACGCAGAAGGCCGAGCGGGTGGTATAGCGCCAACCGCCTTTGCCGACAATGGTGCCATCGAGGAAGTTGCCAGTGTAAAACTGCGTTCCGGGAGCCGTCGCCATGACCTCCATCGCCCGTCCCGAGGCCGGATCCGCTACCCGGGCCACCAGTCCCAGCTCACCCGGTGGCTTGCGGATCACCCAATTGTGATCGTAACCGTGAGCTAGCAGCAGCTGCGGGTGGGCTTGGTCGATGCGGGCGCCGATGGGGGTTGGGGTGCGGAAGTCGAAGGGTGTCCCGGCTACGGGGCACAGCTCGCCGGTAGGGATCAGGCGACTGTCGACGGGCGTGAAGTGATCGGCATTGAGGAATAGCCGGTGGTCCAGGATGTCGCCCCGGCCCGCCAGGTTGAAGTACGAGTGATGGGTGAGGTTGACGATGGTCTTCCGATCGGTGGTGGCGCGGAAATCCAGGCGCAGGCTGCCATCGTTGGTCAGGGTGTAGCGCGCGACCACGTCGAGATTGCCCGGAAATCCTTGGTCGAGGTGCGCGCTCCGGTGGCCCAGCTCGAGCGTGGCGCCCAGCTCACTCGTCTGCGGGCGGGCCGCCCACACGACTTTATCGAAACCCTTGCGGCCGCCGTGCAGTGAGTTCGTGCCATCGTTGGCCTCCAGGGGATAGTCTTGTCCGTCCAGGGCAAAGCGGGCGTTAGCGATGCGGTTGCCATAACGCCCCACCAGGCAGCCGAAGTAGGGACTCTGCCGGGTGTAGTCGGCGACGCTGTCATAGCCGAGAACCACGTCGGCCAAGTGGCCGTGCCGGTCGGGCACGCGCAGGGACATGACAGTTCCGCCGTAATTGGTGATGCGGGCCTCCATGCCCAGCGCGTTGTGTAGCAGGTAAATCTCGGCCTCGTGCTGCTTGTCCACGAGCTCGATGCTAGCGGCGTGATCAGACATGCGCACCAGCATCCGATGTTTACCCGGTTGTGGTCAAGTCAGGCCAGTCGACGCCGAGCATGACGGGCTCGGGCGTGAGGCGGACGCCGAAGCGGTCATGCACCATGCCGCGCACGTGCAGCGCCAGGCGCAAGAGATCGGCGGTCTTGCCCCCGCCGTGATGGACCAGCGCCAGCGGGTGATGGGAGGAAATTCCCACCGGACCCATGCGGTAGCCTCTGCGCAGGCCGGAATGCTCGATGAGCCATGCCGCCGCGAGCTTCACTCGTCCGTCAGGTTGTGGGTACTGAGGGACCTCGCCGGGGTGGGACACTAGGCCACGACGCAAAGCCTCGGCCACCAGGGCCTTGGCCGCCGCGGCCGCGACCACGGGGTTGGTGAAGAATGAGCCCGCGCTGCGGCAATTAGCGTCGTCGGCCTCCAGCACCATGGACTTACGGCGCCGAAGAGCGAGCACGGCTTGTCTTACCCGGGCGGCGTACGGGGCGGGGGCGTCCGGGGCGAGATCGTCCGCCAGCGCTTTGGCCAGCTCGGGGTAGCGGATAGTCGGGGTGGCGTGGCGGTGGAAGCGCAGAGCGAGGGCAAGGATGACGAAGCGCTCGGGGTGGCGCTTGAACAGGCTGTCTCGGTATCCGAACTGACAGGCATCTCGGTCGAGGTCGGCCACCTCGAGCGAGGTGCGGTCGAGCAGGGTGAGGCGGTGGATCACGTCGGCGACTTCGCCGCCGTAGGCGCCGATGTTCTGTACCGGGGCGGCCCCCGAGCTACCAGGAATTCCGGACAGGCAAGCGATGTCGGCGGTGCCACGGCGCACCGATTCGGCCACCACGCTATCCCATGGCTCGCCCGCCTCGGCTACCACGCTGAGCTCGGCGGACGATGAGCTCCATCTCTGTCCCGGCCAAGCGGCGTGCACGACTAGGCCGGGAAAACCGGCGTCCCCCACTACCAGGTTCGAGCCACCCCCCAGGATGAAGACGGGAACTTCGCGGTCGGCGGCCCAGCGGAGGGCCGCCAGCATCTCGCCTCGGCTTGCGGCCTGGGCAAAGAATCGCGCCGGGCCGCCTAGGCCCAGGGTAGTCCGGGGGGCAAGGGGTACTGATTCCATGAGCTCTAGCGGCACGTCCGCCAGGTTACCTCCGATGGCACGGCGGCGCAGCAAGGCTGGCGCTCCGTCGAGCTACTGGCCAGGGGAGGCCTCGGCCGGACGGCAGATGGGGCGTGCAACGGCCGTCAATGCCATGCATCCTATGCGAAGGGCAGACTTATGCTGCCGCGAGCACCCATGGCCACCCCAAGCGATCTACACAAAATCCTGGAACCCGCCCGAGGCGAAGAAAACCCACAGGAGCCCCCCGAGGACATCGATCCGGAAGAAACCCGAGAGTGGATCGACTCCCTCGCCTCGACGCTGGATCGTGAGGGCGTCAAACGCGGGCACTACCTCTTGGAGCGGCTCGTCGATCACGCGCGCCGTTCGGGCGCCCACCTGCCCTTCGACGCTACCACCGCCTATGTCAACACCATCCCGGTCACCCAGCAGCCGCGCGTGCCAGGCGACGCCACTCTCGAGCGGCGCATTCGCTCGTTCGTCCGCTGGAATGCGCTGGCCATGGTGGTGAACGCCAACCGTAATGCCTCAGGGCTGGGCGGACACATCGCTAGCTTTGCCTCGGCCGCGACGCTGTATGACGTCGGCTTCAACCACTTCTTCCGCGGGCCAGATGCGGAAAACGGAGGCGATCTGGTCTACTTCCAGGGGCACTCCGCCCCAGGCATTTACGCGCGCGCTTTCCTGGAAGGCCGCATCAGCGAAGAGCAGCTCCGCCGGTTCCGGCGTGAGGTCGACGGCGGTGGGCTCTCGTCCTACCCGCATCCCTACCTCATGCCCGACTTCTGGCAGTTCTCTACCGTGTCGATGGGCCTCACCTCGATGACCGCCATCTACCAGGCGCGCTTCATGCGCTACCTCGAGCATCGCGGGATTCTGGACACCAGCGGACGCAAAGTGTGGGCCTTTCTGGGCGACGGCGAAATGGACGAGCCCGAGTCGCAGGGTGCCATATCCCTGCCCGCCCGCGAGCATCTCGACAATCTGGTGTTCGTCGTCAATTGCAATCTCCAGCGCCTGGACGGACCGGTGCGCGGCGATGGCAAGATCGTACAAGAGCTTGAGGCGGTGTTCCGCGGCGCGGGTTGGAACGTGATCAAGGTCCTGTGGGGCTCGTACTGGGATCCACTGCTCCAGCGCGACACCAAGGGCTTGCTCCGCCGCCGCATGATGGAGTGCGTCGACGGTGAGTATCAAGCCTACAAGGCCAAAGGTGGCGCCTTCACCCGCGAGCATTTCTTCGGCAAGTACCCCGAGCTTCTGGCCATGGTCGCCAACATGAGTGATGAGGAGATCTGGTGGCTCAATCGCGGTGGTCACGACCCCAACAAGGTCTATGCCGCGTACCAGGCTGCCATGGACCACAAAGGGCAACCCACCATCATTCTCGCCAAGACCATCAAGGGCTACGGCATGGGTGAGGCGGGCGAGGGGCAGAATCCGACCCACCAGCAGAAGAAGATGGGCGAGGAGGCGCTGCGCGCCTTCCGCGACCGCTTCAATATCCCCATCCCCGACGATAGAATTGCCGAGGCGCCTTTCTATCGGCCACCCGAGAACAGCAAGGAGATCACCTATCTGCTCGAGCGGCGCAAGGCTCTGGGGGGCTTCTTGCCGGCCAGGCGCCGTAGCGCGCCTCCGCTGCAGGTGCCCGAGCTGGAGGCTTTTTCCTCCCAGATCAAAGGCTCGGGGGAGCATGAGATGTCGACCACCATGGCCTTCGTCCGCATCCTGACCCAGCTGGTGCGCGACCGGCATGTGGGCAAGCTGATCGTGCCCATCGTGCCCGACGAGGCGCGCACCTTTGGCATGGAGGGCCTTTTCCGCCAGATCGGGATCTATTCCTCGGTCGGGCAGCTCTATGAGCCGGTCGATGCCGAACAGCTCATGTCGTACAAGGAAGCGAAGAACGGCCAGATTCTCGAGGAGGGCATCACCGAGGCGGGAGCCATCTCCTCGTGGATCGCCGCCGGGACCGCCTACAGCAACCACGGGGTCAACATGATCCCCTTTTATTGCTACTACTCGATGTTCGGTTTTCAGCGCACCGGAGATTTCGCCTGGGCCGCTGGCGATATGCGGGCGCGCGGCTTTCTCATGGGCGGCACTGCCGGCCGCACCACCTTGGCGGGAGAGGGACTTCAGCACCAGGACGGGCACAATCTGCTCTTCGCCTCCAGCATCCCCAGCTGCGTCTCCTACGACCCGACCTTCGCATACGAGATGGCAGTCATCATCCAAGATGGCTTGCGCCGCATGTATCAGGATCAGGAAGACGTCTTTTACTACGTCACCATGATGAACGAGAACTATCGCCAGCCCCCCATGCCCGAAGGGACGCGCGACGGCATATTGCGGGGCATGTATCTTTTGCGCGACGGCGGGCCGCCCCGTGACCAACCTCGCGTGCAGCTCTTGGGCTCCGGCACCATTCTGCGCGAGGTGCTGACCGCGGCCGACCTGCTCGAGCAGGACTTTGGCGTGACCGCCGACGTCTGGAGCGTGACCAGCTTCAACGAGCTGCGGCGCGAGGGCTTGGCGGCCGAGCGCTGGTCGATGTTGCATCCCGAGGCGCCCCGCCGGCGCAGCTTCGTGGAGACGGCTCTGGCCGAGCGTAGCGGGCCAGTGGTCGCGGCGACCGACTACATGAAGCTCTACGCCGACCAGATCCGGCCGTTCGTGGCGGGCAAGCCCTACCTGGTGCTGGGCACCGACGGCTTCGGCCGCAGTGACGTGCGTACACAGCTACGCCACTTCTTCGAGGTCGATCACCGTTATGTGGTGCTGGCCGCGCTGAAGACGCTAGCCGACCAGGACGTGCTGCCCCGGGCTAAAGTGGGTGAGGCCATGCGCAGGTACGGGATTGACCCGGAGAAGCCCAATCCGGTAACGGTATAGGGGCGCCGCATGCTCGAGAGGAGACTCTAGTGGCTAAGCTTACCGATGTGATCGTTCCCGACCTGGGTGACTTTCACGATGTCGCCGTTATCGAGATCGCGGTCAAGCCAGGCGATGAGGTGCACAAGGATCAGGCGCTGCTCACGCTCGAGACCGACAAGGCGACCATGGATTTGCCTTCGCCCTCGGGCGGGAAGGTGAAGGAGTTGTTGGTGGCGGTGGGTCAGAAGGTGAACAAGGGCTCGCGCATTGCCATACTCGAGGGTGGCCAAGCGGAGGGGGGCCTAGCGGAGGGCGAGCAAACCGAGGGGGAGCAAAATGAGGGGGAGCGAGCCGATAAGCAGCGGCGAGGTGGCGAGCCAGGCGCAGTCCCGGTGATGAAGGTAGCTACGTCCGGGGAGCGGGCCAGCTCGGCTGCGGCGTCGGGGACGCAGGCGCTTCCGCCGTCATCGATCGCTTCCGGCTCTTCCGCGCGCGCGCCTGGGCCGGTCTTGGTGGTGCCGCCGCCGCACGAAACCGACGAGCCCGAGGTTGGCGTGGCGGGCTCTGCCTTGCTGGCCATGCGCAAGCCAGCCTCGCATGCCACCCCAGCTCCTGACGTCCTTAGCAAGGTTGCGCCGCCGCCGCCGCTGGTGGTGGTGAAGCCCGCCGCGCACGCCAGCCCGGCGGTGCGCCACCTGGGACGCGAGCTGGGGATCGATCTCGCCCTAGTCAAGGGGACTGGTCCGCGGGAGCGGATCTTGGAGCGCGACGTTAAGGAATACGTGAAGGCTAACCTCGGCAAGACCCGGGCCCAGCCGGGAGGACTCGCTCTGCCCGAAGTCCCGTTCGTGGATTTCGCGCGTTTCGGCAGCGTGGAGCTCCAGCCCCTGTCGCGCATCAAGAAGCTGACCGCTGCCAACCTGCACCGATCCTGGCTGCATGTGGTGCATGTCACCCAGCACGACGAGGCCGACATCACCGACCTCGAGGGCTTTCGCAAGTCGGAGAGCGAATCGGCCAAGCAGCGCAATCTTCGCCTCACGCTCTTGCCCTTCGTGATGAAGGCCGTGGTGGCGACGCTCAAGGCCTTCCCGACCTTCAACGCCTCCTTGGATGCCCAGGGGGAAAACCTCATCCTCAAGCGCTATTATCATCTTGGCATTGCCGTCGATACCGAGGAGGGGCTCCTCGTTCCCGTCATCCGCGACGTCGATCACAAGGGCGTCTACGACCTGGCCGCCGAGCTGGCCAAGGTGAGCGAGCGGGCTAGGGCGCGCAAGCTCATGCCGGGTGATATGCAAGGCGCGAGCTTCACCATCTCCAGCTTGGGCGGCATCGGCGGCACGGCCTTCACCCCGGTGGTGAACGTGCCCGAGGTCGCCATCCTGGGCGTTTCTCGGGCAAGCATGCAGCCGGTCTGGGCGGGCGGTGCCTTCGTACCTCGTCTCATGCTCCCGCTCTCGCTCTCGTACGATCACCGAGTGAACGACGGTGCGCTAGCCGCGCGCTTCACCAGCTATCTGCGGCAAATGCTCTCCGATATCAAACGTCTATTGCTCTAGTGGCCGAGGACAAAACCACCATGGCTGTACCGTCACAAATGATTTCGCTTGGCACGCCCATGCCTAGCTTCACTTTACCCGATACCGTCAGCGGGAAAACGGTTGCCTCGTCTTCGTTGGCGGGCAAGCCCAGCGTGGTCATCTTCATCTGCAACCACTGCCCCTACGTCAAGCATATCCGGGCGGGGCTGGCCGACTTTGGCCGCTTTTGCCGCGACCGCGATGTGCCTATGGTAGCGATCAGCGCGAACGACGTCGCAACCCATCCCGACGACGCACCCGCGGCCATGGCAGCGGAGGCCGGGCGCGCTGGCTACGTCTTCCCTTACCTCTACGACGAGACGCAAGCGGTCGCTCACGCCTTCGCGGCCCGCTGCACGCCCGATTTGTTCATATTCGACCGCGCGGGCAAGCTGGCCTATCACGGGCAATTCGACGACGCCAGGCCGCAGAGCCTCGTTCCCGTGACCGGGCGGGATGCGCGGGAGGCGATTTTGTCCCTCTTGGCCGGGCAGATGCCATCTTCCGAGCAGAAGGCCAGCATAGGCTGCAGCATCAAGTGGAAGCCGGGCAACGAGCCGGCATAGCTCATCGGCCAGACAGCCCCCGGATTCTCGCGGTGCTCACGGGGGTGCTCGGAGCTGTGCTCAGAGCAGTGCTCAGAGCTCCTCCGCGGAGGCGAAGTGCAGGGGGACACTGAAGCGGCCGCTGGGCACGCCGGTCAGGGTGGCCTTGCCGGCGGCTGCCTCGACGCAGGCCGCCACCGCGTCGTCACCCAGCGAGCTCATCTCCACGCGCGCATCGTCGAGCTTGCCCGTGCCTGCCACGCGAATAGCGAGCACTACCGTGCCGCGCAGGGCCGGCCGCAGGGCGAGCACGCGCTGATAACAGCTCTCGGCGGCGTTGGCCAGGGGCGCGAGGGCGCGCGCGACCGTGTCACCCGCGTCGCGCCCATCAGCGGTGCGCGGCTTCTTGACCCTCACCTTGGGCGAGCGCACCGGGACATCCACCTGGGAATCGCCGTATTCGCCGTTGGTGGCGCGGACCAGGACCTCGCCATCGGGCCGGAGCAAGGCGGCTCCTATCAGGTCGACTTCCATCTTCACCACGTGCCCGCCACTTAGCCACATACACCCGTCCTTGCGTATCTGTGAGGGAGCGGCGCGAAAGACCAGGCGCAAGACCAAGTGCCCGGCCCCATGCTCGGCCAAGAGTCGCAGGGCGATATCGGGGCTGAGCGGGAAGGTGGGAGGGCTGTCGCTGGCGGCGACGAAGAGCTCGGCGCCCTCTCCCAGCACGAAGCTGCGGGCGGTGTCGAGCACCAGGTTGTGCTCGCCCATTGCATAGTCGCGGAAGGCAAACCCGCCGGACGGGACCACCGCGACGTAGCTGGTGGACAGCGCTGCCTGTCGCTGTTCCGCGTGGGCGGCGGCTGCTTGTGCCTGCTCGACTGCATTGCCCGGGAAATGCGTGGCACCTTCATCGCGCAGGTCTTGGCATAACGCTACCAAGGCGTCCGGACCCAACTCGCTAGCCTTACGGCCAGCTGGCCGCGCCGTGCTGGGTAGAGCCAGCAGCGGAGGCGCAGGCCAGCCGCTCGCGGGCTCGGCGCCCGGGGGCTCGGCCGGCTCGAGGCGAGGTGCTTCGGCAACAGGCGAAGGCGAGGTAGCGCATGCGAGGACCAGGGGGACCAGTGCCACTCGGCACACTCCCGATCGCGGGCAAGCGGGTCCATTCACCATCACGCCAGGATGATACCCCGGACAGTGCCGCTTGCGCACTGATCTGTTAGGGGAGCGGAGATCCCACGATCCGGATCCTGCAGCTCGGATCCCGCGGTCCGGTCGGTTCCGCGGCGCGGTGCTGATTCAGCCGGCGGCGCGCTTGCCGCCACCCGTGTCCTTTTCTTTCTTGCTGCGGAACTCCAGGATCATGGCCTCACGTTGCTGCTTGGGCAGCTCGGCGTAGCGCTTGAACTCCATGCTGAACTCACCTTTGCCCTGGGTGGCCGAGCGCAAATCCGTCGAATAACCGAACATGTCGGCCAGGGGAACCTCGGCCATGGCGGTGACCGAGGTTTCGTTCTTCTCGGTCGATATGATGGCCCCGCGGCGCTGGTTGAGCTGGCCGATGACGGCGCCTTGGAACTCCTCGGGGAACTGCACCTCGACCAGCATCATGGGCTCGAGAATGGTCGGCTTGGCCTTGTGGTAGGCCTCGCGAAAGCCCATCAGCGCCGCGGTACGGAAGGCAATCTCCGACGAGTCGACCGGGTGCGACTGGCCGTCGTTGATGGTGCACTTCACGCCCACGATGGGGAAGCCGATGAGGGGGCCCTTCTTCAAGGCCTCCTGGAAGCCCTTGTCGCAGGCCGGAATGAACTCGCGCGGGATGGCGCCGCCGACGATGTCGTCGACGAACTCGTAGCCGGTCGCATGATCCATGGGCAGTGGCTCGATGAAGCCGGCCACTTTGCCGTACTGGCCGGAGCCGCCGGTCTGCTTCTTGTGGGTGTAGCTGAAGTCAGCCCGCCCGGTGATGGTCTCGCGGTACTTCACCTGGGGGCGACCGGGAATGACCACGCAGTTGTACTCGCGCTTCATGCGCTCGATGTAGATCTCGAGATGGAGCTCGCCCATGCCGCTGATGATGGTCTGGCCCGACTCCTCGTCGCGGTGCACGCGGAAGGTGGGATCCTCCTTGGTGAAGCGATTCAAGGCCTTGGAGAAGTTGGTCGATGCCGTCTTCTCCTTGGGCTCCACCGCAAGCGAGATGACGGCGTCGGGCACGTGCATCGAGGTCATGGTGTAGTTGATCTTGCCATCGGTGAAGGTATCGCCCGAGGCGCAGTCGACCCCGAACAGCGCAACGATGTCACCCGCCATGGCGCTGTCGATATCCTCCATCTCGTCAGCGTGCATGCGCACCAAGCGGGGCACCTTGATCCGCTTCTGCCCGGCGGAGCAGTTGACGATGAAATCACCCTTGGCGATCTTGCCCTGGTAGACCCGCATATAGGTGAGCTGGCCGTAGCGGCCATCCTCGAGCTTGAAGGCCAGGCCGACGAAGCTCTTGCCCGGATCCGAGCTCAGCACCACCACCTCCTCGCTCCTGTCCTGATCGAGGGCCTTGTTCTCGACCTCGCCTGGGTTGGGCAGATAGGCATTGACGCCATCGAGCAAGAGCTGCACGCCCTTGTTCTTGTAGGCCGAGCCCATGAAGACGGGCGTGGTCTTGAGCGCCAGGGTGGTCCGGCGGATGGCCGGGATGAGGTCGCTGGCGGTGATTTCCTCTTCGGCCAGGTACTTTTCGGCGATTGCGTCATCAGCCTCGGCTACCGCCTCGATCAGGCGCACGCGTGCCGCCGCCGCTTCCTCCGCCATGGCGCCCGGAATCTCAGCCTCACGCACTGTCTCGCCATTGTCACCGTCGAAGTACACCGCCTTCATTTTGATGAGGTCCACCACGCCCTCGAAGCGGTCCTCCGCCCCGATCTGAATCTGCAACGCGATGGGGTGCAGGCCTAGCTTTTCCTTGAGCTGAGCGGTGACGCGTACGGCATTGGCACCGGCACGGTCGAGCTTGTTGATGAAGGCCAGGCGCGGCACCTTGTAGCGGCGCATCTGGCGATCCACGGTGTACGACTGCGATTGCACACCGGCTACGCCGCAGAGCACCAGCACGGCGCCGTCGAGAACCCGTAGCGCGCGCTCGACCTCGATGGTGAAGTCCACGTGGCCAGGAGTGTCGATCAGGTTGATGGTGTGGCCATCCCATTCGGCGGTGGTGGCAGCCGACTGTATGGTGATGCCCTTCTCGCGCTCGAGGTCCATGAAGTCCATGGTCGCGCCCACTCCGGATTTCCCCTTCACCTCCTCGATTTTGTGAATCTTACCTGTGTAATAGAGGATACGCTCGGAGAGCGTAGTCTTCCCCGAGTCGATGTGGGCGGAAATTCCAAGGTTGCGGGTCTTCTCTATGGACGGCATGTACTCTACCTGTGTTGTCAAAATGGCGTTGGCGAAGGCGGGCCGAGCTCACTTCCGCCGGGGCCAAGGAAGCGCGGCAGTCTAGACGACGGAGCCGCAAAAGCCATAGAAAATTGCTCATCGGCAGCGCTACGTTTTTGTAAAGCCTGGGCGGTTGGCGGCAATCGCCAGGGATTGTGTCGATAAAGTGCGTAGCCCATTGCATTTTCGTGGCGCCGCGCCTAGATGGCTGGGTGCAGGCAGCGATCCCATGAAGGCGAAGCCCGTGAGGCCCAGCTTGGCCGATGAGGCTCTGCTCGATCCGATCCCCGATCTCGACGAGCGGAAGGGGCATCTGCGTCCCTTTCTGAAGTGGGCGGGAGGGAAGACTCAGCTCTTGCCGCAATTCGTCCAATACTATCCCCCGCAAGGTACGGTCGAGCGCTATGTCGAACCTTTCTTGGGGAGTAGCGCCGTCTACTTTCACTTCAAAGCGCTAGTACGACCGCGGCAGGCCATCCTCTCGGACAATAACGCGGAGCTCATCGCTACCTACGCGGCGGTTAAGTCGAGCGTCGACCAGCTGATCAATCTTCTGCGTGCCCACAAGAAGCGACACAGCAAGGACTTCTTTCTCGCCATGCGCCAGGAGGCGCCCACCTCACCGGTAGCTCAGGCCGCGCGTCTCATCTACCTCAACAAGACTTGCTTCAACGGTTTGTATCGCGTCAACAGCCGGGGCATCTTCAACGTCCCTTTCGGTCGTTACACCAACCCCGGCATATTCGACGAGTCAGCCCTGCGCGCGGCCTCGGCCGAGCTCGCCAGCGCCAAGATCGAGAAGCGCGATTTTAGATCTGTCCTCACCCGGGCCGAGCCGGGTGACTTCGTCTACTTCGATCCACCGTATCATCCCCTGTCGAGCACCGCGAAATTCACCTCATACACCCGGGCAGCGTTCGGCGAATCCGACCAGCGCGACTTGGCCGAAGTCTACCGCACCCTCGACCGCAAGGGCTGCCTCCTGATGCTGTCGAACAGCGATACCCCGCTCATGCACGAGCTCTACCGCGGCTACTCCATTCGCAAGGTATCGGCGCGCCGGTTGATCAACTCACGCGCTGATCGCCGCGGTCCGATCTGCGAGATCGTGGTGGTGAACGACAAGCTTCTCCATGCTTGTCGCGGCAAGGTCGAGGGCGGCGGCTAGTCGCCCCGGCGGCAGTAGGGGCGAGCGCGACGCCTGGCTAGCCTGAAGCTCGACCAATTGCGCGAGGGGCGCCGGCGGGGCTAGCTCGGACCAGCCGGGGACCGGAGGTCTGCCTTCGGCGCGCCCTAGCTCAGAGCATGATGGCCACGCCCAGGTTGATGTCGGCATTGACCATGAAAGCCGGCATGCCCGCCAACACCGAGAGAGCGCCATACAAGGCGACGGATCGGTCTAGCGCCCAGGTGATCCCCGCCGCCACCCCGAACAGGCCCAGGCCGCCCATGACCGTGTCCTTGCAGGTAGTCTGAGCCGCGCAACCGGTCATCCCCTTGCTGGGCGGGGTGGTTACTTCGTGGCGGATTTGCCCCAGACCGGCCTGCACCGTCACAAAAGGACGCAGCCTCTGGTCAACCGCTCGGTAGGGGAAAAGGCTGAGCTTGGCCAGCCCCGCCAGCGCCAGCTGGGCCGGGTGGTAGATCTGATTATCGGTCTGCACGTCTTGCGCCCCGGTCACGAATTGCAGGCGGGCTTGCACGGAGACGAGGAGGCGCGGGCGCGGGAAGAAGCCGAGCTCGGGCGCCAGCTGGGCGGCGCTCGCCAGGCCGAAACCCGAGACGTGGATAGGGCGGGGTGGATACTGAGCATAGACGGGATTCATTTCCGGGGTGCCCGAGTGGTAGCCCCCGCCGCTGCCGGCGGCGAGCACGAGCCATAGCCCGGGTTCCGCCGGCTTGGGCGTGGGCGGCTTCGGGGTGGTATCGGCGGCGAGAGCGATGAGGTGAGGGTGCTCGGGCGTACCGTGCATCGCTATGGGCTGGTCTTCGGGATTGTCGGCCTCGAGGTAATAAGTGACGTATGCCCCGAGGGTGGCCTCGGCCGGGATCTCGGCCTGGTACCAGCCCGGGGCCCCAGCTCGGGGGACCATTTCGCGGGCCAAGAACAGCTCGCCGCCTTCGGCCTGGTATGCCAGCACGACCTTGGTGGCGGCCAGGCCGGGCGGAACCTGGGCCGTGATGGGGATTGGCTGACCGCGCAGGGCATGAGTGCGGGGCGGATGGGTTATGACCGTGCGCGGGCGGCTCTGGTTGAGCTCTCTGGCTTCGTCAAGGCGGCCACCAGCGGCGGGTTCGGCGGCGTAACCGCGTGCCGCCAGCAGCAAAGCTGCGAGCCCAGCCGCCCGCACGGGCTAGCCTGCGCCGCCGCGACGTAGCTCTGTCAGCACGGCCTTAGCAATCGACTTGAGGGTTTCGAATACGCCCACGCCTGTGGCCGCGCAAGCCTCGAACTCGGGCACCTTGGTCGGATTGATGAGCTGTCGCATTTCTTCCAGCGGTGCCGCATTAGGCAAGTCGCGCTTGTTGTATTGGATTATGTACGGCAGCTTGTCGAGATTGTAGCCCTGTTCATCCAGGTTGAGGCGCAGGTTCTCGAGCGATTCGATGTTGGCCTCCATGCGCTCGACCTGAGAATCGGCAACGAAGACGACCCCGTCGACTCCCTTCAAGAATCAGCTTGCGGCTGGCATCGTAAAAGACTTGGCCGGGCACGGTATAGAGGTGAAAGCGGGTCTTGAAGCCGCGGATTTCGCCCAGCGACAGCGGGAGAAAATCGAAGAACAGCGTGCGCTCGGTCTCGGTGGCGAGGGAGATCATCTTGCCCTTAGCCTCGGGGCTGGTGCGGGCGTAGATGAATTGCAGGTTGGTGGTTTTCCCTCCGAGACCCGGGCCGTAGTAGACCAACTTGCAGTTGATCTCGCGCGAAGAGTAGTTGATGAAGCTCATCGACGAGGGGGGAGTCTAGACGATGCTCTAGTCATTGAAGAGTTTGTCGATGTCAGCGTCGGTGATTTCGTTCAAAATGGAGGAACCCAGGTGGGTGGCGGCCTTGCGCGCCACCTCGTCGAACAGGCGGCTCATTTCTTCGGCAGCCTTGCGCACACGGAGACGGACCAAGCCTAAAGACGAGCGTTCGTCGAAGAGCACGACCAAGATGGCGCGCCCTGCCACCAGGGTAATGTGCACGTGGGTCTTCTCGCCCTCGTGAAACTGGCTGGTGAAATCCTTCTCGCGCAGGATCTTCGATATGCCGCCGGTCGCGGCCACGTTGCCGGCCGTCAGCGATGACAGCGAAGTTACGTCGATTTCACCTACCTCGCCGGCTTCGGCCAGGGGTTGGCCATCGCGCCCTATGAGCAACACGGCTTTGGCATTGGAGTCGCGATGGAGGCGCTGGCAGACGCTCGCGATCTGCCGCTGCTCCTCCGGAAACATGACATCTGGGCCACTCATATGCGGCGTTGATCTCCTAGCCGCAGGACCATAGAGGGCTTGATTGGGAATGGCAAGGGTGGCCTCGGGTGGCGGGGTTGAGGTTGGGAAAAGGCGTCGATCGCCAAAGAGAACTCTCTTAAGCGTCGTAGCTTAACAGTTTTTTGCAGGACGCACACGCATGCGATTCCAGGCAACGTCAGGTTAGTCCCCTTCCTTGATGGCGCGCTGAGCCGCAAGACACCTCGCTTGCGCTCGCTTTCGACCTCGCGCCGCTGGCGCTTTGTGGTAATTCGCGCGCTGGCGCTGGGGTAGATTCGCGCTGCCACACTCTAGAGTAATTCGCGGCGGCCATCCAGGGCGCGCGCCAAAGTCAGGCGATCGGCGTACTCGAGCTCGCCCCCCATGGGCACTCCGGTTGCAATGCGGCTAGTCTTTACCCCGAGCGGACGAAGCAGCTTGGCGAGATAGACCGCCGTGGTTTCGCCTTCGACACTCGAGCTGGTGGCCACGATCACCTCATGGATCTTGCCGTCGGCGCAGCGCTTGATGAGCTCGGCGATGCGGAGCTCGTCAGGGCCCACGCCTTCGAGGGGAGACAGCACGCCGTGGAGCACGTGGTAGCGTCCGCGGTATTCGCCCGTCCGCTCCACCGCGATTACATCCTGAGGATGGGCCACCACGCACAAGAGGCTGCCCTCGCGTCGCTCGTCGCGGCAAACGCCACACGGGTCGGTCTCGGTGAAGTCCCAGCACGAGCTGCAAAAGCGGATCTTGGCCCGCAGCTCGGTGATGGCCAGTGCGAGAGCCTGGGCGTCCTCGAGCGGCTGGCGCAGGATATGGAAGGCGAGACGGGCCGCGGTTTTCTCGCCCACGCCGGGCAGCTTCCCGAGCGCGACCATCAGGCGAGCAATGGGGCCCGCCGTGTTCATTGCGTCTTGATCTCCCGTGGTGCCACGCCGAACAGCTCCTGGGCCTTTCGGATCATGGGATGCTGCCGTGCCTCATTTTCCCGCTGACGCTGCTGGCTTGCCGCCGCCTCGGTTTCACGGCCAACCTGGGAAGGCACGAGGGACTGGCCAGAAACTGCGGCGCGAGCCTCGAGCACCACACGGGTAGGGCTGCCGCAGATGTGGGCCAAGACTCGTTCGATCTCGGCCTTGCATTTGGCAACCTGATCGAGAGCTACCTTCTGGGTGAATACCAGAGTGAGCTGTCCGCCTTCCCACGACCCAACCTCGGCATGATCGAGGGCGGCGCCGATCGAGGGGCGATGTACGAATGATTCGCACACTCTTCGCCACACGCCGGCTACATCGGATTCGGGAGCGGCGGTCTCGGTTGCGGTTGGCAATGGGTCGGCCAGTACCATGGGAACCGGCTCGGGGGGTAGAGCCAGATCGGGCGGATTGGCCTTACCCGAGCGCTCGGGCAGCCGAGGCTCCGGCGCGCTGCCCGCGGCCTTCACCCTTGCGCCACCGGCACCTCCGGAGCTTCCTTCGGGGCCGCCTGTGCGCAGACGGCTTTCCAGCTTGCCCAGGCGCTCCAGCAGGTCGCCAAGGGGCAAGAGCGGCTCGGCAAAGCACAGATCCAGGAGTCCCATCTCTATGATGAGGCGTGGAGTCTGCGACCGGCCGGCGTCTTCCACCGCGCGCGCCCAACGCTCGAAAAGCGAAGTGATCAGGCCCGGCGGGGCCTTGGCCGAGAGCAGCTTGGCCTCGGCAATTTCCTCAGGCGTTGCGTCTAAAATGTCACTGGCGCCGGGCGCCAGTGCTATTACCTCGAGGTCGTGAATGAGGCCGAGTAGGGCGCGCGAGAGCTGGACCAAATCTACGCCCCGGTCTACCGCCTGGGCCAGGGCGTGCATGGCCGCGGCAGCGTCCCGATCGAGGACTGAGCCAAGGAGCTGGAAGAGCAAGCTGCGGTCAGCGATACCCAGCACTTCGGCGGCTCTTGCCTGGGTCAGCCTTTCGTCGCCCACGTAGGCCAACACCTGATCCATGAGCGACAGCGCGTCGCGAACCGATCCGGCAGCTTCGCGGGCGAGCAGCCGAACCGCATCGGAGTCGGCGGCGATATTCTCGCTTTGCAGGATCTTGCCGAGGTGATCCGCCAGGGCGGTGGCGGAGAGTAGCTTGAAGTCGTAGCGCTGGCAGCGTGAGAGAATGGTCGCGGGGATGCGGTGGACCTCGGTAGTGGCAAAAATGAACACCACGTGGGCGGGCGGCTCTTCCAGCGTCTTCAGCAAGGCATTGAAGGCGCTGGTGGACAGCATATGGACTTCGTCGATGATATAGACTTTCTGGCGGGCCTCGGCCGGAAGGTAACGCACCCCCTCGCGCAATGCGCGCACGTCGTCGACGCCGGTGTTGGACGCACCGTCGATTTCCAGCACGTCGACCGACTGTCCCGCGGCGATGGCTCGGCAGATGGAGCATTGCCCGCACGGATTCGCGGTGGGTCCATGCTCGCAGCACAGCGCCTTGGCCAGGATGCGCGCGGCGCTCGTCTTCCCGATGCCGCGGGCGCCGGTGAACAAGAAGGCGTGGTGAACCCTGCCGAGGGCGATGGCATTGGTGAGCGAGCGCGCAACATGCTGTTGCCCCACCAGGTCGTCGAAGCCCTGGGGGCGATATTTCCGGGCGAGAACAAGGTACGACACGTCTGCATCATGGGAACACGGCTAGGGGCAGTCAATGGGCAATGGGCGACTACTTTCTAAATGACCCTGGGAGGGTCCCTGGGAGGGTCCTTTAGCTCGGTCGGGCCAAGCCCGCCCGAGCTCACGCGAAGACTTTGTACGCCTGAGCAGGCGATGAAGTGCTCGGCGTTGGCCTTTTTCTGAGTTACTTTCCAGACGAGTGTGGTGGGGCTACCATGCGCGCCATATGGAACCGGAAGACCAAGGCACCCTCTCGCGCTTGCGACCGGCCGCGGTCGTCTGCGCTGACGTAGAGCGCTACGCCTCGCTGGCCGACCGGCACGAGTGGCTGCTCAAGTTCGATCACCTGATGGGGCGCCTGGGGCAGAGCATTCGCGATGATCTGCGCGCCACCTTGGGTGAGAGCATGGCCAGGAGCTACGTGGTCAAGCCGGCCGGAGATGGGGTGTTGTTGGTCTACCCGGGCGATATCGGGAAGGCGCTCGAGCACGCCTGGCGCATCCACAACCAATTCAACACCCGCGCCGGGCGCGAGCGTCAGAAGCAGTTCGGGCTATGGCCTTTTCATGCTCGCATCGCCGTGCACTATGGCGATGTCGAGCTGATCGAAAGGAGCCCGTTCAACGACGCCCCTGACGCATTCGGAAAGACCATCGTCACCTGTTCACGTCTCGAGCCTGCCACCGTGCCTGGCATGATCTGGGTGACCGAGGCGGGGGTGAAGGCGGCCGTTGCCAAAGGGCTCGGCGTGGCGTACGGCTTCCCCCAGATCGGCATGGTCGAGCTGGCCAAGCAGGCGGGTAGAGTGCTGGTGCACAGCCTGATCAAGAGCGACGGCAACAACCCTCAGTGGGGAAACCTCGCGGTCAAGCGCTATCCCAAGAGCATCCAGGGCGATGTCTACGTCCTGGTTCATCGCCCGCCCGAGCGCCTTCCCACCGTGCATCTGGCCTGGGGCACCTCCCACTGCGTGGTTCATCGCTCCGAGCTCGACCCCTCCGCGCACGCCTTTCGCATCAAGCACAAGCTGCTCGGCTCGCCCACCGAGCTTCCCCTCTTGGTCGTGCATACCGATCCGGCCTGCCAGGTGGAATTTCCCGAGCTGTCTTTTGCCTGGGATGGGCGGGCCAGCCTGGGTGAGATGTCATCGGAGCCGCGGGACGGCGTTCAGGACATCGACACCGAATCCGACCGCTGGTACCTCCTGCCTCGACCGGTTTAAGATGAGCGCGCATGGGAACCTTTTTGTCTAACGACCCGGTGGCAGAGCTGACTGCCAAGCTGAGAACCCAGGAGGGTGGGGGGATTCCGACCTCGGGTATGACACGCCTGCGCAAGGGCGCCACCACCGCGGCCCGCCTGGGAGTGGATGTCATGGCCGGACGCCTGTTGGGCGCGGGCGGGGGGCTCGCCCAGCTCTCCCCCGAGTCTCTCGGCCGCCTGGTCGAGTCGCTGGGCGAGCTCAAGGGCGTGGCGATGAAAGTCGGGCAACTCTTGTCCTACCTCGATCCCTCGCTAAGCCCCGAAGCCAGGGGGATGCTCTCCATCCTGCAAGTCATGTCGCAGCCCACCCCATTTTCCCGGATCGTCAAGATCATCGCTGACGACCTCGGGCTCGGCGCCCGCCCACTGCTTGCCCACCTCGAGCGCGAGCCGGTGGCGAGTGCTTCGGTCGGGCAGGTCCATCGTTCGTGTCTGGGCGACGGGACGCGGGTGGCGGTCAAAGTCCGGCACCCCGGTGCCGACGAGGCCATTGCCGCCGACTTCAAGACGGCCGCCATCGGTACCTTGTTCGCGCGCCTGGTGGCGCCCGGGCTCGGTCTCGAGGAAGTGCTGGCTGAGGCGAAGGATCGCCTGCTGGAGGAGTGCGACTACCTTCTCGAAGCGCGCCGGCAAGCGCGCTTCCGCGACCTCTACGCTGGGCATCCTGTCATCACCATTCCCGAGGTCCATCCCGAGGCGTGCGGCGCCCGCGTGCTGACCACGACCTGGCATGACGGGCTGGGATTGGAAGCGTTTCTGGCGGCTGCACCGTTTCAGGCCGAGCGGGTGCGTGCCTCGCGCGCTCTATATGAGTTCTATGTCGGAGCTCTCTACCGTCATCGCGTTTTCAATGCGGATCCCCACCCCGGCAATCTTTGCTTCGCGGCCGACGGCAGGGTCACGATCTTCGATCACGGCTGCGTATGCCAGCTCGACCAATCTCTGGTCGCTGCCCTGCTCCAGCTTTCGCGCTCGGTGCAGGCCGACGATACCTCGGGCACGCAGGCGGCGCTGTCCGCAATGGGCATGCTAGATCCGTCGCGGGACTTCGAGATCACTCGTACGCTGTTGCGCGGATTCTACGCACCCCTGCTGGCGTCGGGGCGGCAGAGGGTAACGCCCGCGCACGCCATCTCGATGGCGGGGCTGGCCAGGATGAGGAAGTCGCTTGCGCGCATCCGCTTACCGGGCAAGCTCGCTTTCTTGTTCCGCATCCGCATCGGCCTCTACGCCGTGCTAGCGCGTCTGGACGCGCGTCTCGATTGGCGGGAATTGGAAGCCGAGCTGGCCGGGCTGCCGTAGGTCGCGGACGCACCCGCGGCTACTCCTACCGGGCCCGCAGCAGCACTGGGAGAACACAAAGCTCAATCAGTAGGGCTAGTCTTGCTCGGATGCGGAGCAGGAGGCGTCGGCGCCTTCCTGGCAGGATGCGGGCGTAACCGGGCCGATCGAGATGGCAATAAAATCCTTGCATAGGCATAGCTTCTGGCAGCATAGGTCACCACCTCCGGTGCTGTCGGCCCCGAAGGGGATGGCGCACACGTAGCCGGATTTGCAGCGCAAGTCGTCGGGATTGCTGAGATCGCGGATTTGGCCACTCTGGCAGTCGGCGTCGCTCGTGCAGAGGGACGAACAGTAGGGGCCAGTGTTGGTGGTGAGCAAAGCCCCTTGCTGGAGCGCTGGCTTGACGCATATGCCAGTTTGACAGGCACTCGTGGTCACGGAGTAGGCCCCTTGGCTGGACTCGTAGGCCTGCCCAAGGCTGCACGACCGGCCGAGGCTCTGAGTTTGGCAAGCGGCCACGACGAGTAAGGTGGCAGAGAGGATCAGGGGCAGGCGAGGTTTCCAGATGCTCCCCTGATGCTGCAAGGAGTTGTGAACGGACATGGAGCTGCCCTCTAGGTTAACCTGGACCGGGATCTCAGGTAAAGTTCGGATGCGGGGAGTCGCGTGGGAACCGAGCGAATAGGCACGAGCCCTGGGCGGGCGCGGAGTTGAGGTTGGTGGGTGGAACACGACCGCGCCATGGCCACGTGGTCGTGGAGGTGGGTCACGCGGCGGGGGAGGGCGAGGGGGCGGACGGGGCGGAGCGGCTGGTCGGGACTGGCCGCTTGGCGAGGATGTCGGCGACTCCGGTCAGCAGGCACTCGGTTTCCTCCCACCCCATGCAACCGTCGGTGATGGAAACGCCATATTTGAGCGGAACCCCCTGCATCCAAGTTTGGCGCCCAGGGCAGAGATTGCTCTCGAGCATGACGCCCAGGATGGCATTTTGGCCCGAGGCAAAGTTTTGTACCACGTCGCGAAGCACTCCGGCCTGCCGGGTGTGATCCTTGCCGGAGTTGTCGTGGGAGCAGTCCACCACGACGCCACGGACCAAGCCACCGTTGTCAACCGCCTCGGCGGCGGCTCGGATGTCCTCGGCGTGATAATTCGGCCCGGTCGCGCCACCGCGCAAGACGATGTGGGCGTCTTGATTGCCCTTGGTCTTCACCACGGCCGAGACTCCCTCGCCGTTCACTCCCAGGAAAGCATGAGGGTGGCGAGCGGAGAGCACGGCGTTGATGGCGTTTTGCAGGGAACCGTCGGTGCTGTTCTTGAATCCGACCGGCATGGAAAGGCCGCTCGCCATCTGGCGGTGGACTTGGCTCTCCGTGGTGCGAGCACCGATCGCGGCCCAGGTCACCATCTCGCTCAGGTAGTGAGGCACCACGGTGTCGAGGAACTCGGTTGCGCAGGGCAGCCCTAGGCCCGTGATCTGGAGCAAGACCCTGCGGGCCAGGGCCAGGCCGGCGGAGATGTCACTCGATCCGTCGAGGCGTGGGTCGCTGACCAGGCCCTTCCAGCCCATCACGGTGCGGGGCTTTTCGAAGTAGGTCCGCATCACGATGAGCAAATGGTCGGCCGTGGCCAGGGCGAGCTTTTTCAGCTTCTCGGCGTAGGCCAGCGCGGCCTCGGGGTCGTGAATCGAGCAGGGGCCGACGATAGCCAGCAGACGTCGCTGGTCGAGCCCGCGCAGCATGGCGGTGACTGCATCGCGGGTAGACCAGACCATCGAGCGAATCGTGTCCGAAGCCGGCAGCTCATTTTCGAGCTGGCGCGGCGTCACCAGAGGAGCAAATTCGGCGATGCGTAAGTTATTGGTCTGCAACATGGTTGTCCTCTTTCCCAAACGAAAAAAGGCCCCGAGAGGTTTCTCAGGGCCTTGGTTGACTCCGATGCAAGTTATGCTACGCGAGTCCCCGCGGCCCTGGCTTCCACCAGTAGCTAAAGTACCCGAAAAATGCGGGGCGACGTCGCATGGATGCCTCTACCGTAGCATGCCTTTGGTCGTGGTCAACCCGTCAATCCCGTCTTGCCCGTCTTGCCCGTCAATCCCGTCTTGCCCGTCTTATTGCCCGACTTGCCCGCCTCGTGTCTCACGAAATAGTCGACGACCAAGCCTTCGCTGAGCGCGCTTTCGCATACGAGAGCACTGTCCTGCCCGGTCAGCTCCAGCAGGGTGCGCAAGAGCAGGGTGCCGGGCAAGATCGTGTCCGTACGTATCATGTCGCCGAGGGAGGTAGGTCGTGTTCCCGGAGGAGTGGTGCTCAGACGGGCCTCGAGCGCACGCAGGCGCGCCAGTGATAGCAGTAAGTGGCGGCCCATTCCTTCGCCGGAACGGCCGCGCGGATCTGCCATGCGCTCGCCATCGCCCTGGGCTAGCTGCGCTAGCGCCAAGGCCAGGCTCGAGGTGAAGGTCACGAAGTCGAAGCCTAGCTTGAGCATCTGCCGGACCGCGGGCTGGACAACCGCCCGCACCCGCGTTTCGGCGGTCAAGAGCGCAGGGTGGTGGTTGAGCTGGTCGTGCGCGCACTGGTCGCGCAGGCGCCAAAAGCCCATGGGCAGCGAGGTGGCGAAACGGCATTGCAAGCTATCGCCCACCACCGCCTTGATCGATCCGCCGCCCACGTCGAACAAGGCGAACCTGCGTCCGGCTTCCAGAGACCGGCGTGCTCCCCAGTAAATGAGGGTAGCTTCTTTCACCGGATCCAGCACCTCCACGGCAAGCCCCACCTCGCGCGCCACGGCGTGCACAAAGTCCGGTCCGTTGCGTGCCTCGCGGATGGCGCTGGTGGCCACGGCAATGGTGTGTTCCGGGGCAAAGCCATCAGCTATCCGGCGCAACCCGATCAGACCGTCGAGGCCGCGCTGAAAAGTCGGAAATGGGATGACGCCATCGCGCAGTGCATGCTCGCCCAAGCACACCTCATCGTGTCCCCGGGCCAGCTCTACCAGACCGCCCTGCCCGTCGGGCTCGGCCACCAGCAGTCGAAAGGAATTCGAGCCCAGGTCATATGCCGCCACCCGCTGACTGGATGCGGCTCCGGCATCACGCGCGCCTGCCCTCTTGGCTGGCGCCGAGGAGCCCGCATCGGAGCGGGGGGGTGAGCCCCCCAAAACGTCGCTGTCCATTTTGCGCGGTTGTACCATCGCCAGTCGGGACTCATGTCAAATCAGCGTGAACTTTTCCAGGCGATTCGGTTAATGAAGTCGCTGGCGCGCAGCCGGTCGGCCTCTGCCGGAGCATCGTTCATCAGCGATGCCGCAGCGCGGTTGGAGGTTACCAGGTCCCCGGCCAGGTAAGCCGACTCGGCCCATTGCCAGCGGCACTCCCTGCGCAAGGCGGGCGCCAGAGGGTGCTCGGCCTGGCCCGCGGGCAAGACGCCATTCCGTCGTGCGGGCGTAAGCGGGCAAGCGGAGGCGAAGCTCTGCGCGGCCAGCGAGGGATCACGCGACGAAAGTTGGCGAGCTATCAGGTAGGGTCCCAAGGGTTCGCTCGGCGCCTCGCGCGCGAATTCGGTCAAGAGAAATACCATCAGCCCAGGGTCCAGCTCTGCCCCTGCGTCAGCGAAGAGCACGCGGCCGAGGGTTCGCCGGCCGAGCTCGTCGGCCAGGGCCCGCAGCTTGGCTCGGGCGGCGCGTTCCTCCGCGTCCAGGGTGGCATTGGCGAGCGCCGTCTCCAGCGCGGCCTTGCTCGCGTCCCATGCCCCCGTGCGGAAGCGGATGGCGGCTTCCAGGCTGGCGGTACGGTAGCGCAGCTCGCGCGCCTGCGGTGCCCCAGCCTCGATCGACGCGATCGTGTCGAGCGCGCGCTGGGCCTGGCCGTCGGCCAGCAGGGCTCGGGCCAGGTCGAGCTGGTAGCTAGGCTCACCCGGGTCATCACGGCACGCGTGGGCAAGCAGGGTCACCGCCTGGCTCGGCTGCGTGCTCATGAGCGCCTGCGCTTCCGCCACCCGGGCAGCGAGCTCGCGTGCGCAGATCTTGCCGAAGATGGCCGGGCGCCGAAACTCCTCCGTGGCTTGGGCCAGCATCTGGGCATCGACGGGCAGGCCAGCCAGGTAGGCGCGCCATTGGCTCTCCAAGCGCGCGAGCGACAGGCCGTACACGGGCACGAAGGCGCCGGCCGAGCGGTAGAGCTCCCGCAATCGGGCGACACCGAAATGGTCGAGGAGGAAGCGACAGAACGATCCGGCAATGGCATAGGCGCGCGCTCCGGCTTCCAGACTGAAACCCGTCCCGATAACGCTGGCGAGCGCGGGCGCCTTGCCGAGCGCGATCATGGCTGCCGCCTCCTGGTGGATGGTCAGGCTGCCGTCCGGGTTATCGAAGTCAGCCGCTTCGGCCAGGCCTTCGATGAGCCCAGTGGCCAGCCTGGGCACCGGGAGCGGCCCCCAGAAGTGCCAAGCCAAGGCTACTCCGAAAACCGAGTCGCCAAAGGCCGACGCGAAGACGTGCGCCATCTCGTGGCGCAGGTGCCGCGCCGGGAAGCGGTCGGCCTGCACGCTGATCTCGCGCAGCCAGGGCTTGGAGAATAGCGTGGTGGCGGCGCCCACCGCTTCTTTCTTCGCCGCGGCGGTGGGGAAGCGGTACACGGTTATGGGCAGCCTCGGCCGAGCGCCCAGGAGGTGCTCGAGCTGGTGGTAGTTGAATTCGAGGTCCTCTTCGGCCCGTAGTGCCTCTTCGTCGCTTTCGGCTGCTGGGTCGGTGTAGAGCACGAAATGGGCCGACCGTGTCTGGCGGGAGAGCAAATTTGCCAAGGTGGCGCGGGTGGTGACAAAGCCTAGCCGCTCGCGGCTGGCGAACCAGGCCCAGGAAGTCGTGACCAGCAAGAGAGCTACCAGTGCTCGCCCGGGCGAGCCGAGCAGACGTCGCGTCGGCCGCAGGGCAAAGCGTAGTGGCCTCTGCCGGTCGCTGCACCACCAGTCGACCAGGGCGATGACGGCGGCAAGCCAGGTCAGGTTGGCCGCGCGAAACCAGAGCAGCCGAAGCGATGGCTGCATGGCTTCGTCGTAGATGGGGCCAGGAAAGTACCCGGCGTAAGGATCGTAGGCAAACACGGCCGGATCCCGGTAGAGGCGCAGGAGGGACCATGCCAGGGAAGCCAGGGGCAAGGCAAGCACCAGCACCCGCCCGAGCCGGGGCCGTGATATCGCGATGGCAAGCGCCGCCCCGGTCACGGCGGCGTACCAGGCCGAGCAGAGCGGGAGCAAGGCAAAGAAGGCGAAACCGGCCGCCAGATTGCAATTGCGCACCCACAGGCCACTCGTGAGCGACAGGAGCAACGGGAGCGCGAGCACGGCCGAGGCCGCCAGCGCTGCCTCCGCGATGATCCTGGTCGCCGCTAGCTCGGGACGGTGACGCCGGGCAGCGGCCACCGTCCCGTGCGCGATGTCCGCGCCGGCGAAGGCAGCGACGAGCCCGAGCACGAAGCAGAAGTCGAAGCCGAGCAGATTGGTCAAAGGCAGACAGTCGAGCAGTGCGGCCAGGGCTGTCAGGGTTGCGCCCCAGACCAGAAGCCGGTAGCCGTGTCGGAGCTTGATCCATCTCGCGAGGCGGCGCATCGCGCTCCCATTACCCGCCCGGCCGAGGAGCAGCCCGTAAGGTTTGCACGGCAAGCTGGCCCGCCGGCGTGCTCCGGGCGACGAGGGCTTGCTGGGCAAAACCGAAGAATAGCCCCGTCTCCACCACCCCGGGCGTGCGGTGTAGCTCCAGATCGGCGTGGCGCAGATCGGTGCCGGCGGGAAAGCGCAGGTCCAGTATGAACTGGCCGTTGTCGGTGACCACCGGGCCGTCTTTCGCCACGCCCAGGCGCAGCGCAGATGCGGCGCCGAGAGTCGCGATACGCTTCTCGACGTACCCCAGAGCTGACGGCAGCACCTCTATGGGAACGGCGAAGCTTTGCCCCAGCCGAGCCACCAGCTTGGATTCGTCCACCACCACCACGAACTCGCGTGCCATCGCCGCCACGATCTTTTCGCGGGTGAGTGAGGCACCCCCGCCCTTGATCAGGTCCAACCCCGGATCGACCTCATCGGCGCCGTCGATGGCGAGGTCGAGGTCGGAGGTGTCCTGCATCTCGCGCACCGGGATGCCTAGCCGGAGGCACAGCATGCGTGATTGAAATGAGGTTGGGACCGCGGTCACGCGCAAGCGCTCCTGGCGCACGCGCCGGCCCAGCTCCTCGATCAAGAATGCCATGGTGGATCCGGTTCCGATACCGGCCAACATGCCGTCCTGGATGAGCTGCGCGCCGGCGGTGCCCACCAGCGCCTTCCTATCCACGTTGCTCTTGCTGTCCTTCACGTTCATGGTGCTGTCTCCACCGGGCGTCACGGCCGTGGTTTGAGTCTGACAATCGCAGCGAGCTTCCTGCGCTCGGCCGGGCCGAGCTCGCGCAGGAGGACCAGCGCGGCAAAGAAGGTGAGGCCCGCTGCGGTTGCGCCCAAGAGGGCCGCCCCCCCACCACTGCCGGGGAGGGTGCGTGCCAGGGCAAGCGCCAAGGTGGCCGCGACGGCAACGCGCAAGACGGAGACCGGCGGCAGCCACGCAGCGAAGCAGCGGCCCAGGTAGACTAGCGCCGCGCCCAGGCCGGCCAACATACCCAGCGTGCTGGCGCTGGCCGCGGCGGTTAGCATCGCCGGGCCCGGAGCTTGGCGCGGGACGATGGCAAAAGCGAGGGCCGCGCCTACCGCGACGGTGAGCCCGACCAGACCGCTGGACACGGCGGGACGCCCTGATGCGATCACGATTGAACCGGCGATGGATAGCAAGGCAAGCGCCACGATGCCGAGAGCCAGTATGGGCAGGGCCTGGGCGCCGGCCCCATATGCCCTGGGGTAGAGGATGCCGAGGAGCCCGGCTGGTCGTGCCGCCAGCACCACCGCCAGCGCCGACCCGAGGATGAGGGCATAGCGTAGTGTCTCGCGCACGTAAGCTCGGGTAGCCTCGCGGTCCTCGGCGAAGGTGGTGCGTGACACCAGGGGGAAGATGACAAAGGTGACGACCAGCAAGGCCTGGTAGGGCAAGAGGGCCAGGTTGCGCATTGCTTCGTAGCTGCCCGCCAGGGTGTCCGCGGGCGCGCCCGATAGGGCCTGGCCCGCGAAGCGGCGCAACAGGAGCAGGTCGTAGTTGAGCGCTAAGTTTACGAGCAGGGTGTAGACCACCACGCCGCCCATGAACGTGCTGAGCCGCGCGATCGGGAAGCTCTGCCCTTCACCTGACATGCCGATGGTGCGGGCGGCGACGAGCAGAATCAGCAACGCAGCGGCGATGAAGCCCATGAAAGCCCCGCCAATGGAGTGCCCGAGCATGCGCCCGGCCACCGCACCTCCGAGGAGCAAGCAGGTCTTGGCGGTCGAGAAGCCCACGTCGAAGCTGGCTTGCAGGCGGAACTTGCGCAGTCCGTTCGCCGTGCCCACGTACACGGAGTAGAAGGCGTAAAGGAGCGGGATGAGGGCGACCAGCCGGAATAGGGACACGTGCTCGGGGGCCTTGACGAACTTGGCGATC
Organism: uncultured delta proteobacterium; assembly: GCA_963849735.1. Lineage (GTDB taxonomy): Bacteria > Myxococcota_A > Polyangia > Fen-1088 > Fen-1088 > Fen-1118. The sequence goes on along the minus strand of CAWKJE010000040.1, from coordinate 40,159 downwards.
ACGGGCGCGGCCAGTGCGAAAGCGCCGGCGACGAGCAGGCCGACGACGAGCTGCATGCGCTTGCCCGCGCTCTGGACCGCGCCGGCGCGGCTGTCGTCCTCGGCCGTGAACTTCGACACGGATTGGATGGTCCCCTGCACCATGGTATTGTTCACCGTCGAGATGGCGTTGTTGACCACGGAGAAGGCGCCATATTCGGCCGGGCTCACCACGCGGGCCAGGAGCACCCGCTGGAGGAAACCGGCTACCATGAAGAAGGTCTTGGCAAAGCCGATGAATATGGCGCCGCGGCCCGCCTCGACGGCTCGGTCGGCGGTTGGGAGGTCAGATCTAGGGTTGCTCACCAGCGCGAGAGTACTTCGTCCTTTGCGGGAGCGCGAGGGCAAGGATCCGTTCCACCAGGTCAGCGGTTTGGGAGGCAGGTACCTCGATCGCCACGTGCACGCTCGCGTCGCGTGCCTGTATGCGTATTGCGGCCAGGTAGGGCGCAAGCCCTGCTATGAGCAGGTCGGGGTTGCGCCTGGCCTGGCCGTGGATGGCGGTTAGCCGCTCTGCGACGCCATAGGGGTCGGTGCTGTTGCTGAGCTCGCCCACCAGCTCGGCGTGGAAATCCGAGCTCGCGTCGAAGAAGCCGAACACGCGCACCAGGGCGGCCAGATCGGAGTGGCCGTCGGCCAGCCACCTGCGGCGCTGGGGCGCCGGGACCAGGGAGGCGAACCAAAAACCGTGCTGCTCGGCGGCGCGCTGGCACAGACGGCGCAGCTCGGGATTGTTGGCCGCGCTATGCGCCTGTCCGGCCGTGGCTCTGATCCAGGCGCCCTGGGCGATAACGACCCAACGTGCGTTGATCCGGCGTACCGCGAGCTTGGCAGGGGCATGGAGAACCCGCCCGGCCGTGCGCTCGACCTCCATCGGATCGGCCTCGGCCAGTAGCAGGAAGCGACCATCATCCTGGCGCTCGCCCGGCAGGGCGACCCAAATGTGGTGCGTCTGACGAGCCGGCTCGCTGCCCGAGCCCGCGACGAGGTCTCCCAGGGGCGAGGCCGCCAGCTTGGCCAGGGCGGGGCTCAGGGCCTTCCAGATAGGCTCCGCGCGCAAGCGATCCAGGTCGAGCCCGAGCACGATCCCGGTGTCCTCGGGTAGAGCTGCGAGCACGGCGGCGGTGGCCTCGGACCCGCTCTCGGGCGGCTGCCACGCGGGAAGGCGGCGACAACCCATGGGCAGCGCGCAGATGGCCAGCACGAGCACCTGGCCCAGCCCGCGCGACCCGCGCGAGCATGACGACCATGACGGCCAGGACGACCATGACGACCATGACGGCCAGGACGACCATGACGACCAGGACGACCAGGACGAAGTCAGGTAGCAAAGCGCAGCGAGATCGCGCAATGTTAGCGGGCTAGTCATGGCCTGGTCACGCATGCTGTTCAAAGGTCAAGAGGTCTGGGTCCGCACCGACGAGGGCGGCCATCCCGTGCTCGATGGCGACGGCCGGGCCGAAATGAAGTATCGCGAAGCCGACCAACGCAGCTACCGGCCCTTGGCGCAAAATCTGGCGCCGGTTGCGAGCCAGCCGCCCGAGCGGCTCCCGTCCCGAGTGCGCGGCTCGTCGCCAGCGCGGCTCGCGCAACTTCCTGCCTCCACCGCCGCGCGCTCGGCTAGCGCGCTGGCTGAGATGGTACACGTGTGGACCGATGGTGCGTGCTCGGGCAACCCTGGTCCCATGGGCATAGGCATCGTGGTGGTGGCCGGCGGCAAGCGCAAGGAGGTGGGTGAATTCCTGGGACGAGGAACCAACAACATCGCCGAGCTCGTCGCCATCCGGCGTGGCCTCGAGGTCGCGCTCACCCTGGCACCGGGAACCGACCGGCCCATCCGCGTCTACTCCGATTCCAGCTATGCCATCGGCCTGTTGGCTCACGGGTGGAAGGCCAAGGCCAACCAGGCCCTGGTCGCGGAATTGCGAGACTTCTTGCGCGCCTACCCACGGCTGCAGATGGTGAAGGTAGAGGGGCACGCCGGGGTGGCGGAAAACGAACGCTGCGACGTTCTTGCCCGCCAGGCGATTGCCCAGAACCGCTTTGCCGCGTCCTGACCCCGCCCGGCCGCGCGTTTTAGTGATTGCGCAGCTGCTCGATGCGCTTTTCGACCAAGGCACGGTCATTCGCCTTTGGCGCGGCCTTGAGGTAGGCCTTGAGGTGCCTCACCGCGTCGGCCGCGTTGCCCAATTGCGCATAGGCTAGACCCAGCCCGCGCTGAATGGCTGGATCTTTGGGGTTCTTGTCCAAGGCTTCCTCGAAATCCTTGATGGCGTCGGCAGTCTGCCCCTGGAACAGCCTGGCATTCCCGCGCTGATAGGCCTCATCGGCCAAGCGGTAGTCAAGCTCGGAGGGTGCCCCTGACTTGGGCGCAGACGGGGTCGGTTCGGCCTCGGCCGGTTCCGGCTTTGCTCCCTCGTTGCGAGCTCGCTCCCCTGTCGGCGCTGGGGCCGAGGGCGGTTTGGGCGGGGCGATCGGGGGCGGGGTTGGGGAAGGGGTCGGGGTCGGCGGCACCGCGAAACCGGCGGGCTCGTCATGAGCCGCGGGCGGAGGATTTGCGGACGGGGCGGGTTCCGCCGTCGGGGTTTGATCGTGACTTCGCCCGCTGCTGAGCATGATGAGAGCGGTGGCCAGGACGGCGAGGCTCAGGCCGGCGGTTGCGGCGAAGATGATGGCCTTCCGCCGGGAGGATAAGCGCGCCTCTTGACCGGTGCGCGCGTCTTCATCCGTCTGCCCTCCCATCTCTCCCCAACGCGGCGCTGGCGCACGGCGCTTGCCGCGCTTGCTCGCCGCCTTGGGCTTGGTCTGCCGGGAGGAGCGGGGGCCACCTTCCTGCCAACGCCCGCTCCCCTCGTCGTGGGCCTCGTGCGTGACCGGTCCGCCCGACGCCACGGCAGCGTCGACGGGGCTCGCCGCGGTGGCGCCACCCATGGTCGAAGGCTCGAACATCACCGTGGCGGCCGCTCTCGTGCTCCCAGCCTCACCGGGGGCCGAGTCAGATGTGGCCGCCGTTGCCGGGGCCTGCTGCGCGGAATGGGGAGCTGCCGGGGCGGGGTCGGCCATGGCCGGGAACAGAGTATTGTATAGTGGCAGTGCTCCTGCCTTGGGCGCGTGGGCCGAGGGGGCCGCTGTCGCTTCGGCCGGCGGCATAGGTGCTGCCGGCTGGCCAAGGGCAGGAGCGGGCGGTCCGGGAAACCCCAAGCCTGACGGCACCGGCTGTCCAGCGCGCCCATGGAGTGGTGGCCCGGCCGTCGGCTGGATCATGGGCGGGATCATCTGCCCTGCCCCCCAGAGAATGGTCTTGGTGCCGACCGCTGATCGAGCTGCCGGCTGGGTAGGTGGCGCAGGTGCCTGCCCGCCCCCTCCGGGGGTGGCTGACTTGGTCAGGGGTTTTCCACAGTACGGGCACTTGGCATTCGCATCGGTCGCCCAGGTCGGCGGCAATGACAGCCGGCAATTGGGGCACTTGAGCGGCGTCACGGATACCTCGCTGCCGGGGCCGCGCTCGGGGCCGACATGCTCGGAGTCGACACGCTCGGAGCCGACACGCTCGGAGCGGGCACGCTGGGTGCCGGGCCCGGGTTGGGCACGCTCGGGCTGGGTAGGTCCGGAGCCGTTGGGGTGGCGGGGGCCGCGGGGGCGTAGTAGCCGGGGGTGGGTGTGGCCGGGTTCGAGACGGGCGGGTAGCTGGGCGGGGTTCCGGCCGGTAGGTAGTATGGCGCGGGGGGAGGCGCCTGCGCCGAGGCGGGCGGGAGAGCGGCCGGCTGGCCCGCCGCCGGCAGCGCGGGGATTGGCCATGACCGTGGCGCGAGGGGAGCCGAGGGCGCGGTGCCCGTGGCGACGGCTATCAAGCGGTCGAGGCTCTCGTCGGTAAGCGTGCCGAAGACCCCGTCTGCCCTGCCCACCACGGCGAACAGGTCTCGGTCGAAGAGCGATATCGAAAGTCGGAAGCCCGGCCTGGCCTTCCTTTTCTTGGCCATCTTGGTCGAGGTGTCGACCTCGGCCCACAGCAGGCGGTCGGCATCGACCAACCTCGCTATCTTGTGGTAGCAGGATGGGGCGGGGTCCGTGCACTCGGCTTGTAGCCTCGCCGTTGCCATGCTCACGCTGGCGAGAGCTGGCAGGTAAGCTCCGGGCAGCCTGACCGAGGCCAGCTTCGCGTTGATCTGGTCGGCGTGTTCGGGCAGGTCGAGCTTGTCGAGCGGCAAGACGATGACTTTCGCCAGCTTGGGCGGTGCAGGAGGGGGCGGCGGGGGAGGGGGAGGAGGGGGCGGTGGCTGAACTACCACCGGGCGGGCGGCCGGGTGAGCCGGCACGCAACCCGCCATCGCAGAGGCACCTGCAGCACAACACGTCAGCAACGCCATGCGACAAATTGAATAGCTGGCCATGACTCCGGGTTTATACCCCGAAGCGGTAAGGAACGGCTCGATAACCCTCCCCGGTTTACAACCTCTGCTCGGGCTGTGATATACGCTGCCATTCCAACCCATGGCTGCCGCAGCGTTCTACGATCTCGATGGCACTTTGTGTCGTACGAATCTCGTTCACGCCTTCGTGTACAATGCGCGCAATCAGCAAGGGCTGCTCCGTAGTGTCGCGCGCACGCTTTCGACGGTGGCCGAAATTCCCGCTTTTGTCGCGGCCGACTTCTTCGACCGGCGGTTGTTCAACGAGATCTTCTTCCGCCGCTACAAGGGTGAATCGGAGGACCGATTGCGTTATCTGTCGGAAGAGCTCTTCGAGAAGGTGATCAAGCCCGCCATCTATCCGGGCGCCTACCCCTTGATCCAGAAATCGCGCCAGCTGGGGCTGCGGCAGGTGCTGGTCACGGGTGCCGTCGATTTCACCGCCGCCCCGCTGGTGCGCCACCTCGGGCTCGACGACATGGTGACCAACCGTCTCGAGTTCGTCGACGGCAAGGCGACCGGGCGGTTGCGGCCGCCGGTGATGGCGGCCGCGACCAAGGCGAGCTGGATCCGAATTTACGCCGAAAGAGAAGGGCTGCACTTGTCGGAATGTTATAGCTACTCGGATAGCATGAGCGATCTGCCCATGCTCTCCATCGTCGGGCACCCGACCGTGGTCAATCCCGACATCCGCCTGAAAAACACGGCTCGGCAGCACGACTGGCCGATCTTGGATCTGCGATAGGACCTGCGACAGCGAAGCAACCCTGCTACAGCGAAGCAAAAACGATGAGCAAGCGTGATATCAAAGCTCTGCGCGGCCCAACGCCGCGGCACAAGGAAGGCGACGAAGTCGTCTATATCGACACCGATTCGGCTCCCCGCCTGATCTTTTCCGGCGAGGATGTCCAAGCCGAGGACCTGCCCGTCGGCACTCGCGTGGTCTACGCCAAGCCACCCATCGAAGGGCTCAACAACCCCGGCGCGGCGATCCGTTACGCCATCAACCATCCCCTCGATGCCGATCCCCTGTACGCCCAGCTCGCCCCCGGCATGCGCGTGACCATCGCGCTCGACGATATAAGCCTGCCCTTGCCGCCCATGCGGACGCCCGACATCCGGCAGACCATCCTCGAGATCCTCCTCGAGCTCCTCGATGCCAACGGCGTCGACGACGTCCACCTGGTCATCGCCAACTGCCTGCACCGCTTCATGACCGAGGACGAAATGCGGCGCATGGTGGGCAAGAAGATCTTCGACGCATTCTACCCCGATCGCTATTACAACCACGACGCCGAAGATCCCGACGGATTGGTCCACCTGGGCAAGACCGCGCAGGGCGAGACGCTCAACATCAACCGGCGCTGCGTGGAGAGCGACCTGGTCATTTACGTCAACATCACCCTCGTGCCCATGGACGGCGGTCACAAGTCGGTAGCCGTGGGGCTGTGCGACTACGAGAGCGTCCGCGTACATCACGAGCCGACCACCTTGCTCGGGTGCGACAGCCTGATGGATCCACCGCGTTCGGAGCTGAGCCGGAAGATCGAGCGTCAGGGCGCCATCGTCGATCAGCACATGAAGGTGTTCCATATCGAAACCGCCCTCAACAACCGCATGTTCGGCAGTGCCACGGCGTTTTTGGGCAAGAACGAGGATGACTTCTCCGAGCTCGACCGTCTCAAGTACGAGGGCATGCGCTTTGCCCTGTCCCGCTTGCCCGCGGTGGCCAAACGCAAGATCTTTGCGGCAATTCCGGCTGAATACCAGCTCATAGCCTGTTACGCGGGCAAGACCGAGCCCGTGCACGACCGCATCCTGGCCAAGCTCTACGACCAGTACATGGTCAATATCAAGGGTCAGAGCGATATCGTCATTTTCCCCATCCCTTACATATCGCCTTACAGTGTCAACTCCATCCTGAACCCGATCTTGGTCCAGGTCATGGCGCTCGGATACTTCCATCAATTCTACCGTGGCAAGCCGGTGCTCAGGCCGGGCGGGGCACTGATCCTGTGCCACCCCTGCCCCGACGAATTCGACCACAAGTTCCACCCGAGCTATATCGAGTTCTTCAATCGCTTGCTGCCCGAAACTCGGGATTCCCACCAACTGCAACACAGGTACGAAGAGGAATTCGCGCGCAACCCGAGCTACATCGAGATGTACCGCCGCGGCAATGCCTACCACGGGGCGCACCCCTTCTCCATGTGGTACTGGGGCGAGCCGGGCCGGCGCTACGCGGGCAAGATCATCGTCGCGGGGGCGAAGAATGCGCACGTTCCGGCGCGCCTGGGGTGGGATCGGGCCGAATCTCTCACCGAGGCCATCGCCGTCGCTCGCGGGTTCGTGGGACCGGCGGCCTCGATCACGCTCATGAAATGGCCGCCCATCGTCATGGCGGATGTCGAGTAGCCGCGGGCGAGCCATGAGCGAGCGAGCGGCAGACCCTTCCGTGCTTTCGGTGCGCGAGATCTACCGTGGGCGCCACGTTTTCGTCCTGGGCGCTACCGGTTTTCTCGGCAAAGTTCTGCTGAGCATGCTCCTGCGCAATTTCCCCGAGGTGGGCCGGATCTATGTCATGGTGAGGCGCGGAACGGGCACTTCGAGCGAAGCGCGCTTCTGGGACCATGTCGTGCCCTCGCACACTTTCGATCCTCTGCGCGAGCAGCACGGCAGCCCCAAGCGACTTTGCGCCTTTCTGCAAGACAAGGTGCGGGTGGTGGATGGCGACATCACCGAGCCACATCTCGGGCTGACGGAGGCAGAGGCCGCGCGCGTGGCCGGCGACATCGATGTCATCATCAACTCCTCGGGCAAGGTGACCTTCAATCCCCCCCTCGAAACCGCCCTGCGCACCAACGTGCAGGGCACCCGGAACGTCATCGCCTTCGCCAAGCGCATGAAGCGCCCGGCCTTGATCCACACCAGCACTTGCTTCGTCGCCGGCAACCGCAGCGGCGAGATCTGGGAGAACGAGCCGCTCGATGGCTACTTCCCGCGCTGGCGCGAGCTGCCCGCCACGCGCTTCGATGTGGAACGGGAGATTGGCGATTGCGCTCGTATCGCGGGCGAGGTGCGTGCCCAGGCCGACGACGCCCAGGTAGTGGCCCGGCTACGGCAGAAGGCCAGAGACTGGCTGCGCGCTGCCAACCGGGATCCCGACGACGAGGCGGCGCTGAAGATGGGTCTGGCGCGCGAGCGCAAGGACTGGATCCGCAGCGAGCTGACCCTGCGAGGCATCGAGCGGGCCAAGGAATGGGGCTGGCCCAACATCTACACCTATACCAAGAGCATTGGTGACCAATTGGTCGCGCGCGAAGCCGGCATCGTGCGCTCCATCGTTCGTCCCGCCATCGTGGAGAGCGCGCTCGCCTACCCGCTCTGCGGCTGGAACGAGGGCTTTACCACCTCGGCTCCGCTGGTCTACCTGGCCCTCAAAGGTCAGAACAAGCTGCCGGTGTCGGAGTCTCTGATCTTGGACATGGTGCCGGTCGACCAGATTGCGGGCGGCATGCTCATGGTCGCCGCGCAAGCGTGCGTGGAGCAGCCGGCGCTGGTGCATCAGCTAGCCAGCGGCGACCTCAACCCCTCGCGTATCGGCCGTGTGACCACGCTGACCGGTCTTTACAAGCGCCAGCGCTTCCAGAACAAGGAGACGGGCAATCGCTTCCTGAACGAGCTGGCGGCGCGCATGGAGTTTCGTCCGGTAAGCTACGAGGAGTACGACAGGACCTCGCTGCCTTTGGTCGGTCGCATGAGCGAGCGGGTGGCCGATGCCCTCGACAAGCTGCGGCCGCGCTGGGGGGGAGGGCGCTTCGCCGATTGGGTGGACCACCTCAAGAAGAAGGTCGACGAGCTGGAGCGCATCACCAAGGACGCCAGTCGCGACATCGATCTCTTTCGCCCGTTTATTCTCGACAACCAATACGTCTTGCGCGCCGACAATATCCGCGCTCTGCGCGATCGCCTGCCTCCGGAGGAGCGCAGCCTGGTGCCGTGGTCGCCCGAGACCATCGATTGGTACGACTACTTCATGAACGTCCACTTTCCCGGGTTGCAGAAGTGGGTTCTGCCCGAGCTGGATGAGACGTATGCCGCGAAGCCCAAGAGCGTCTACGCCTACCGCGATCTACTCGAGCTCTTCGACACCACGACCAAGCTGCACGCCACCCGGGTGGCCTTGCGCATGGAACGGGGCGGGCGGCAGGAATCGTACAGCTATCGCGACCTGCGCGAATTGGCCGATCGAGCCGGCAGCTTCTTGGTGGGCAAGACGCTGCGGCAGGGTGACCGGGTGGTGCTCTTCGCCAAGAATTCACCTGAGTGGTCCATGTGTTACTTCGGCGTCTTGAAGGCGGGCGGCACGGTCGTGCCGGTGGCCCACGACTCGTCGGTGGCCGAGGTGGTCAATATCGCGCGCGCCGCGGGCGCGGTCGGCATCATGGCGGGCGAGGATCTGCTGGAAAAGCGCTCGAGCCTAGCCCGCGAGCTCGCCGCGGCCGGGCTGGCGACGCAGATCTGGCCCCTGGGCGAGGTGTTCGAGCTCCTCGACCAGGACCGCGAAGACGAGCGCAAGCGAGCGCTCTTGACCAGGCATGGCGCCGACGCCGTGGCTTCGCTGATCTTCACCTCGGGTACCACCGGGAGCCCCAAGGGCGTCATGCTGACGCACCGGAATTTCACTTTCATGGTGGCCGAGCTGTCACGCATATTCGAGCTCGGCACCTCGGATGCCATGCTCTCGGTGCTGCCGCTCCACCACACCTTCGAGTTCAGCGCCGGTCTGCTCGTTCCCCTGGCCCACGGTGCCCGCATAACCTACCTCCCCGACCTCACGGGTGACACCATCAACCACACTCTCAGGCACGGCAAGATCACGGCCATCGTGGGGGTGCCGGCGCTGTGGGAGACCTTGCGTCGGCGGGTGCTGCAGCGCTTTTCCGATAAGGCGCCCATCCTCGAATCCGCGGTCAAGGTCCTGGCCGACGCCAATTTCGAGTTGCGCGCGCGCACCGGCGTCGATCTGGGTATGTTTGTCTTCCTGCCGGTGCACGAGCGGCTGGGCGGTCGCATTCGCTACATGATCAGCGGGGGATCGGCCTTGCCACCCGAGGTGCTCAAGACCTTCTATGGCATGGGGTTCGATTTCTTCGAAGGCTACGGGCTCACGGAAACCGCGCCCGTGCTGGCGGTCAGCACGCCCAAAGCGCGGCCCAAGGCCGGCTCGGTCGGTCGCCCCTTGGCCGGGGTCGAGGTCAAGATAGACCACCCCGACGAGTCGGGGGTGGGCGAGGTTATCGCGCGCGGTAAGAACATCATGGCCGGCTACTGGCAGGACGAGGAGGCGACCACGCGCACGATACGTGAGGGTTGGTTCCACACCGGCGATCTCGGGCGCTTCGACGCCGACGGCAGCCTATACATCGTGGGGCGGAGCAAGGACATCATCATCGATGCCAACGGCAAGAACGTCTATCCCGACGAGATCGAAGAGCTCTACAAGGGCTCGCCCTACATCAAAGAGCTGTCCGTGATCGGTTTGCCCGATGGTGCCGCCGAGCACGTCGCGTGCGCGGTGGTGCCCGACCAGGAGCACGAGCCCGCGCTCGGCCTGGCCGAGCTGAAGGCGAAAATCGAGGCTCATTTTCGCAGCGTGTCGGCGCCCTTGCCCTACTGGAAGCGGGTACGCACTTTGGAGTTCTGGGAAGGCGAGCTGCCGCGCACGAGCACGCGCAAGGTCAAGCGGCGCGAAGTGGCCGCCGAGCTGCGGCGGCGCCAACAGGTCGCGTTGGCCAGCGATGAGGGGGACTCGTCGCGCAACGCCGAGGCCAGCTATAGCTGGTTCCTCGAGATTGTCGCCGATGCCTGCGGCAAGCCCTACTCCCAGGTCCATATGGCCAGCGCCCTCGACGAGCTGGGGTTCGACAGCCTGACTTTCAACGAGCTTGCCGCCGGCCTGGAGAACGCGGCAGTGGTCGTGCCCGAGGGTGTGGTCTTCGCCAGCGCCAGCGATGTCGCATCCCTGTACGACTTGGTCATGGGGCGGCGCCACTTGCCCGCGCTGGAGAGGCGCGAAGGCAAGAAGGCGCGCGACGGCGAGAGTGACGACATTCGCCTGCCGCCCGCGCTGGCCACCCTGGGCAAGCGCGGGCTGGCCAAGGCCCAGCGTCTCTTCTACACCCGAGCGCTCCACACCAAGGTGCGGGGCGAGGCTTATATCCCGCAGCACACCAACTTCATAGTAGCCGCCAACCACTCTTCGCACCTTGACATGGGGGCCCTCAAGGTCGCGCTGGGCGATGCCGGCCACGATCTGGCTTCGCTAGCCGCGGCCGACTACTTCTTCAGCAACAAGTGGCGGCGGGCTTACTTCAAGAACCTTACCAATCTCGTGCCCATGGAGCGCAGCGGTTCGGTGCGCAAGTCGCTGGGCATCGCCGAGCGCGTGCTGCGCAACGGCAAGAGCTTGCTGCTCTTCCCCGAGGGCACGCGGTCGCGCAGTGGTGAGATGGTCGATTTCTTGCCTAGCTTGGGCTATCTCGCCTTGCACGCCCAGGTTGGCATCTTGCCCGCCTACATCGAGGGCGCCCATGCCGCCATGCCGGTAGGCGCGACTTTCCCCAAGCAACGCGATCTGGGTGTGTTCTTCGGACCCTTCCTTACCATCGATTTCCTGCGCCAGCTCACAGCCGGCATGTCGCACCAGGAGGCCTGGCGGGCCTGTTCCGCGCTGGCCCATCGCATAATCGAGAATCTGCGCGACGGGATCACGCCGCGCTTCGACGCGGAGAGCGTGCGGGCGGCATGGAACGGGGAAATCCTGAAGTCGCTAACCCCACCCCCGTTTCGTGCTCGTCGACGTTTGGGACGGACGTCATGAAGATTCTGGTCACCGGCGGCACGGGATTTCTCGGCTCGCACTTCATGCGCGAGCTGTGCCAGCGGGTGGACGCGGCGGCCGTACGCGTGCTCAATTTGGCGCGCACGCCAGCCCTCGACCAGCTGGGCGTGGAGGTGCTGGTCGGATCTGTCACTTCCCAGGCTGACGTCGCCCGCGCCATGGCGGGCATCACCCACGTCTATCATCTGGCAGGCCTGGTTTCGCGCCGTCCGGAAGACGCTCACCTGATGTTCACCGTGCACGTCGACGGCACCCGCCTGGTGTGCCAGGCGGCGGCGGATGCCGGCGTGAGGCGCATCGTCATGTCGTCGACCAGTGGCACGATTGCCATTTCCGAGCGCGACGATGAATGGCCCGACGAGGACTCCCCTCCCCCGACGTCGTTAATCGCGCGCTGGCCCTACTACTCGAGCAAGCTATATCAGGAGGTCACAGCGCGGCGGTTTTGTGGCAGCAAGGTCGAGTTGGTCATGGTCAATCCCGCGCTCCTGCTCGGTCCCGGAGACGAGCGCATTGGCTCCACGCGCGAGGTGTTGTCATTCCTCGCTGGCGACGTGCGCATAGTGCCCTCGGGCGGCCTCAATTTCGTCGACGCCCGCGATGTCGCTGCCATCATCCCGGTGGCCATGGAAAGAGGCCAGCCGGGCGAGCGCTACCTCATCGGGGGCCACAACATGACCTTCGCCGAATACTTCGACCGCATGGAGCGCCTGAGCAAGCAATACCGGCCGCGCATCAAGCTGGGTGGGGCCTGGCCGCACCGCGCAGCTAGGGCCCAGGCTGCACTGTGCAAGGCCCTGGGCCGCACTGCCCCGATCGAGCCCGCGGCCGCGGATCAGGCAAGGTATTTCTGGTATTTCGATGGCGCCAAGGCGAGGCGCGAGCTTGGCTTCGCGCCCCGCGAAGCCAGCGAGACCATCTTCGACACCATCCGCTACACGCGCGAGCACCACCTCGGCACCGGGGCCTTTGCCAGCAGCGGGAATCGCTGAGGGCTCGCCCGAGCCCCGGCGGCCGCGCTAGGCTGTCGCGGGTAAGGCCTCGCGCCGGCCACGGCCACGATCAAGCAGACGCCCTATGAAAAAGGCCTCCTGACGAATCAGGAGGCCTTCGCGGTTCGGGGAAAAGCGATTACTTCTTCTCGGGCTCGGCGGCGGCCTTGGCCTTCGCGCCCTCGGCTTTGCCCATCTCGGCCTTGTCCTTGCCCGCCTTGGTCTCCTCGGCCTTATCCTTGGCGACCTTGGCCTTCTCTTCCTTCTCGGCCTTGGCTTTGGCGGCCTTCTCTTCCTTCTCGGCCTTGGCGGCGTCGGCCTTATCCTTGGCGGCCTTGGCCTTTTCTTCCTTTTCGGCCTTAGCCTTGGCGGCCTTCTCTTCCTTCTCAGCCTTGGCCTTGGCGGCCTTCTCTTCCTTCTCGGCCTTGGCGGCGTCGGCCTTATCCTTGGCGGCCTTGGCTTTCTCTTCCTTCTCGGCCTTGGCTTTGGCGGCCTTCTCTTCCTTCTCGGCCTTGGCGGCGTCGGCCTTATCCTTGGCGGCCTTGGCTTTTTCTTCCTTTTCGGCCTTGGCTTTGGCGGCTTTCTCTTCTTTCTCGGCCTTGGCGGCCTTGGCCTTCTCTTCCTTGTCAGTCTCGGCCTTGGCCTTTTCTTCCTTTTCGACCTTGGCCTTTTCTTCCTTTTCGACCTTGGCCTTTTCCGGCTTGGCCTTGTCCGGGGTCTTGGCCGCCGCCGGGGCGGCCGCCGGTGCGGGCTGGCCTTGCGCGAAGGCGGCTCCCGCAAAAGGCAGCAATGCCGAAACCGAAAGAACCATGAGTAGACGCTTCATCGATTGTCCTCCACGAGATTTACGTTGGACTGCGTCGTGCATAATACAGATGCGCCAAACTATTTCCACTCCTTCCATGCTTTGAGATCGGCCTTTGCAAGCCGTGGCTGGCTGTTGGACGTCGGCGCGTCGTGGTAATCGGCCGACTAAAATGCCCGGGCGGCCTCGGCCGAGGCGCCCGCTAGACCAGACCCTAGCTCTTGCGGGTGAGGCTGGCAGCCAGGACCTCAAGGGCGGAGGTCTTTCCCCCCGGAGTCAGGGCGAAGGTGAGCCGGGGCTGCAAGGTGCGCTTGTCTAGGCTGCCAACGTGCCGTTCGACCAGCCCGGTCTTTTCGAGCTCGCTCATGGCCGCGGCGAAGGAGAGATCATCGAGCTGGATCTGCCCATTGGTCCAGTCGCGGACCTTGCGCATGATCTCCGGTCCGTCGCTTTCACCTGTGATCAGCACTCGCAGCAGCGCCGCCTGGGGGGTTACGAGCGGCGAGGTCATGGCAGGCTCCGAGGCGAGTCGTCCGGCGCTCCATGGCTTTCTCTCATATCGCTTTGCTCCCTGTTGCGTCAGGCTGGCGCCAACAAGAGCATTGTACTACGTCTGCGGGCCAGCGTCGCCCGGCTCTCTCTCTGGCCATCCGGTTTGGCCGCCTTGCCGCTGGGGGAGCTCACGAGTGCTCCGGCTTGGCTCGGCCTTGGTTGGCCGCTCAGGTTGGGCAATCGGTGCCGATGTTGTAGACTTGATTGTCGCATCTGGAGAACAACACAACAAGGGGGCCGCCCTGAGCCGAGTGCGGAGTGAAGCATGCTTTCAGTGCAAGACGCACGACCTGGTCGGATCACCGTCGAAAGCCACCTCACTCTCTCGGCCACCATCAACTGGCACCTGTCCGCCCGCAAGATAGATCTGCGTGCATTGTTAGGCGTCATCTTGGGGCCGGCGCGCGTCTCGAACCCGGAGACTTTGCTCGAGGCTCTCAACTACCTCCATCATGCCTACGGTGACCGGCGCCGCAAGAATGGACCGGCGGCGGTGCTGCATTGTCTGCGGATCGCCGCGATGCTGGCCAGGATCATGCCCGCCCCCACCACCCTGGATCTGCTGGGGGCCTTGCTGCACGACAAAGAGGAGGATTTGACCCGGGAGGAATTGGGCTCCGCCGAGTGGGACAGGCTGCAGGCGGAATTTGCCCGCGTGCTCGACAAGATCGACTCCAACCATCGCTGGTTCCTGGGTGAGCGCATCGCGCTCCTGTGGCGACAGGCCTCGCAGTCCTACTATCAGTACATTGCCGTGGTTTTGTCCAAGGCGCGCACCATGCCCGACCTCTTACGCTGCAAGTTGGCGGATCGCCTCGATAATACCATGGATATTGCGGTGCAGCGCGTGCCCACCGAGCAAAACGCATTTTTCGAGCTGGCGTTCCGCATGATGTTCCTGGCCGGCTACCATCCCGTCGTCGCCGATGGCGTGGTGGTCCCCGACGTGGAGTCGTCGGTGCTGCTCGTGTCGCAGCTTTTCAAGAACGTCGTATTGATGAGCATGATGCGCGAGCAGCAGCTCGACAAGCTCGACGACACCACCCAGCTCTTGTTCCAGGCCTTGGCCACCACGAGCAGCGAGCAGGCCCAGTGGGTGGTCGCAGCCCTGCTGTCCGCACCCACCATGACCTGGCAGGAACGCCGCGCCTTGTTGCGCGAGATGATGGACTACTGCGCGGGAGGTGGCATGGCGGCGGTTTGTCGCAAGGACAAAGGTGGGCTGCTCGACGGCAGCTTTCTCGAGCATTTCGCCGATCCCGACGACGAGGTCCGCAAGCAGCGCATCGAGTCGCTTTACCACGATCGCCGGCAATTCATCCGCCTGCTCATCCTATACATAGGCATATTCACGAGCTTCGCCAGCGATCCCGGCTACTACCTGCGCGGCATCGACAGCAACGGTCTTCACCCCATGGGCTAGCACTGCCATTGTGCTACGGCCGACACTGGTGCTCAGTCTCGGGCGTGGTGGACCGTGGTCAAGTGGGCGACGTCCGAGGCAGCGTCGTCTGACAGCAAGGCGCGCATCTCAGCGATGGCGTAGTAGCCGGCCATCTGGCGCAACTTGATGCGGAAGACGTCACGGATCATGCGCGAGGAGTCGCGGGCCAGATGCACACTGGAGCTGTCGTTGCGGCGCAGGACAACCGGCACTCGCTTGATGTCCAGGCGATACTTCAACGCAAGGTACAGCACCTCCACGTCGAAAGCGAAGCGGTCGACGATGGCGCGCGAGAAGATGGCCTGGGCCACGTCAGCCCGGAAACCCTTGAACCCGCATTGGGTGTCGTAGAAGCCCCCGGTCACCACGTGGTTCGCGAAGCGTGAGAAGGCGAACGAAGCCGCCCTGCGCATGACGTCGACTTGCAGGTCATAGCGCGAGCCCGGCAGGGTGCGGTCCCCGACCACCATATGAAACCTGCGCCCGAGCAGGTACTCGACTGCGAGCGGAAAGAGCGAGAGTTGGAAGGGCAGGTCAGCATCGGTGAACACCCGGCAGCGGCCGGTGGCGGCCAGCATCCCGGCGCGTACTGCCGCGCCCTTGCCGCGATTTTCGGGCAAACGGATGAGTCGGATACGGCCGCGCCCTCGCCGAGGATGAGGCAGCTCGCCCGGAAAGTCGCCGGCGCCGTCGTCGACCAGCAGGAGCTCCCAAGCGAGATCCGTGTGCTCGAGATATGCCGCCAGCTCGTCCGCCGAGGCCAGCGCCCGCGGCGCGTCCCGATAGGAGGGCAGCACGACCGACAGCTCGGGAACCTCGCCCATGGTGATTATCGGCGCTCCCTCCGGTCATCTTGCCTTATCGCCACGAGCAGGAGGAGATTGCCAAACTTCAGATCTGCGCGGTCTTCGAGCTCGGCACAGCGCTTGGCCAGCCGCCAGCCGACCGTGCTGAGGAAGGGCGCGAGGGTGCAGAAGCTGGCCAGACGCACGATGCGCCAATCGGCGGGATCCAACATGCGCTTTAGCGTGGTCCGGTCGAAGCGGGTCACGTGCTGCTCGTTGGCCATGACGGGCGCGAGTCGCAGTCGATCCATGAGCAGCTCGATGGCGGGCCAAAGACCGCGGTAATTGGGTGTCGTCAAAGTCAACGTCCCGCCCGGCCGCAGCAGCCGGGCGAAGCTGGCCAGCAGCGCGCCCGTTTGCTCGGGGTAGAGGTGCTCGACGAGCTCCAGGCAGTAGATGCGGTCGAGCGACCCAGGGGCCAAATCGATCTCGGCCGCGCTGGCTTGGCGAAACTCCAAATTCGGACGTGCGAAGGTCGCCCGCGCGAACGCGACGGCTGCGGGGTTGCTATCGATTCCGGTGACGTGTGCCCCGAGCTCCGCCAGCCGATCGGCGATCACTCCCGACCCGCAGCCCATGTCGAGGACGTGGTCGCCGGGCAGGGGCGGGCAAAACTTGCGGATGATGCGCTCCTTTTCCTCGTGCCAGAAGCGCTGGACCCGGGAGCGTGAGTAGCGGGCGTTGTACTGATAGGCGCCGCTGATCTCGACGGTGTCACCGTGGCGGATGCGCACGACCGAGCTTGCTATCACAGGAGCGCTGGCCCGTCCACTACGCCGCGAGCGCCGTGTGGCGACGGGGCCAGGACCATGGCCTGCGCACCTGCCCAGCTCGAGGCAAGGAGGGGCGCTTGCCGGCATCGATCCGTGCGACCTATACTCGAGGTAATGGCTGATGGGTTGGCTGAGATGCCTGGCCGACGCCGGCGAGAGTACGTGGTGCTGGCCGCAATCTTGCTCGCCTACCTGGCCGTTTATGCGCGTGCGCTGGCGTTTGGCCTGGTGTGGGATGACCCGGTTAACTCCTGGACGAGCGAGCTCTTGAGGGGGCCGCTCGCTCGGGTGATCCGCAAGGGCGAGCACGCGCGCAGCGAGCCGGCCACCGAGCGCATGCCCAAGGATCTGCTGCCCACGCACGAAAGCTATCGGCCGGTCAGCATCACCAGCCACTGGCTCGACGTGCACTTATTCGGGGACCGCCCCGCCGGGCTGCATGGCCACAGCCTTCTGCTCGGTTTCCTGTCCGTCGTGCTGGCATACGGGGTGGGCAAGCGCCTGGGCCTCGGGCTTTGGCCGCCCGCCTTGTGGGCGCTGCATCCGCTGCACGTCGAGGTTTTCGCTTACGTTTCGGCGCGCTCTGATCTGCTGGCCGGGATGTTCGCGCTGCTGGCCTTGCTGGCCGCCCTGCAGGCGGCTTTGGCCGTGACGCGCGGCCGCCGGTTGACCTGGGCTGTCCTGGCGGCGCTCTGCCAGCTCATCGGTCTTTTTGCCAAGGAGAGCATCATCACGCTGCCCTTCGCTCTCTTCGTGCTCGCGGTGGCCTGGGGCAGGCTGCGCGCCAGCGGCGCGTCGGTGTGCGCGCTCGTCGCCGCGGACATGGTGTATCTGCCGCTGCGTGGGCTGCTCATGCAATCGGTCTCGCTGCCCATGGCCCAGGGCAAAGCCGTGCTGCAGGCTTGCGCGGATTGGCCCGGGGTGTGTCTCGCGTACCTCGCCAGCTTCCTCGCACCTTTCTCGCTGTCGCCCGACCGCAAGCTCGACCCGACTTGGCGGTTCGTGGGCGCAGTGGTCTTGGCCATGTTGTTCCTCGGCTTGGCGCTGGTGCTCCGCCGGGCGCGGGGGCGAGTGCCGGGTGAGGCCAGGCGGGCGGCCGGGGCACTAGCCGCCTTTGCCATATTGCTCATGCCCGCCGCGCTCGGTATCCGGAGCATCGGAGCGCTCTCCGATCGGTATGTGTTTCTCCCGCTGTTCTTCCTGGCTGTTGCCAGCGCCATCGGCGCCCATGCGCTCTGCCGCAGCATGAAGCGCCTGCGCCCGGTCCTCGGGGTCGGCCTCGGCCTCTATGGCGCGATCCTGGTTGCGGTCACCTGGATGCAAGTCGGGTGCTGGCGGGACGAGGAAGCCCTGGCTCGTCACGCGGTGGCCATGGAGCCCGACAACTCGGCCGCGCTCTACCGGCTGGCGACGGTGGCAACCTCGCGGGGCGACTTCGTCACGGCCCTGCCCCTACTCGAGCGCGCGACCGCTCTCGACCCGACGAACCGCGTAGCTCTGGACAATCTCTCGGTCACCTACCTCAAGCTGCGCCGGGTGGCCGACGCCAAGGCGGTGCTGCGCCAGCTGCTGCCCCTGGCCGGTGCCACCGACTGGCGCTTCTGGTACAACGTGGCATCGGCACAGGCCATGGACGGCAAATCCGACAAGGCCTGCGCGGCGCTGGAGCACGCCCTGGCGATCGATCCCGGATACCGCTTGGCCTTGCAGCTGCGGGCGCAGATTTGTCCCGGGGCGGGCGCGAGAGCAGGGTCCTTACCGGGTGCCGGCCAGCCGCCGTAGGAACTCCGCTTCATCGATGGTTTCGACGCCTAGGCTCTGCGCTTTGGCGACCTTGGAGCCCGGGTCAGTGCCCGCCACCAGAAAATCCGTCTTCTTCGACACGCTCGAGGTCACCCGTGCTCCGGCTGTCTCGGCGGCCAGGGTGGCGTCCTCGCGTGAAAAGCGGGCAAGGGTGCCGGTGATCACGATGGTCAGGCCGCGCAGCGGCTGCGCCTCTCGTCCGGTTGCTGGCTCCTCGTCCCGCAGGCGCACGCCAGCCTTGCCCAGCCGGGCGATGAGCGCCTGATTTTCCGGCGTGCGGAACCATTCATACACGGCCGCGGAGATCTCGGGGCCGACGCCCTCGGCACCCTCGAGGTCGGCAAGATCGGCCGCGGCCAGGGCGGCGATAGCATGATAGCGTTTGGCCAGTACCTGGGCGGCGCGGGCACCCACCCGCCTTATGGAAAGGCCGACCAAGAGTCGCCATATCGGTCGATCTCTGGCGGCGGCTATGGCGTCGATCAGGTTGCGCGCGGACTTGTCGGCGAAGCCGGGCAGGCCGGCCACGGTGGTGAGGTCGAGCGCGTACAGGTCAGACGGATCGGAGACGTGACCGCGCTCCATCAGGGCGGTCACGGTCTGATAACCCAGGTGCTCGATATCCATCGCCGCGGGCGAGCCGAAATGGTAGAGCCAGCGCGCGCCTTGGGCGGGGCAGGCTTTGTGATTGGGGCAGCGCCAGTCAGCCTCGTCGTCTTTGCGCACGAGATCGGCGCCGCAGGCCGGGCAGCTCCGCGGGAAGCGCCAGGGCAGCGAGGCGGCGGAACGTTGCTCGAGCACGGGAGCAACGATCTCGGGTATCACGTCGCCGGCGCGGCGGACGATCACGGTATCGCCCGTGCGAATGTCTTTGCGCCCGATCTCGTTTTCGTTGTGCAGGGTCGCCGAAGACACGGTCACTCCCCCCACCTGGACGGGCTCGAGCTCGGCGTAAGGCGTGACTCGACCGGTGCGGCCGGTGTTGACGGCGATACCCCTGACCAGGGTGGTCCGCTCTTCGGGGGGAAACTTGTAGGCGATGGCCCACCGGGGTGCTCGGCTGGTGCTGCCCAGGTCGGCCCGCTGGTCGTAGCGGTCGACTTTGATCACGATGCCGTCGATCTGATAGTCGAGGGTGTGACGGCGCCCTTGCCAGCGCTCGATGAAGTCCGCCACCTGCACGAGCGAGCTCGCGTTCTCGATGTTGGGATTCACGGGCAAGCCCCACGCGCCGAGGCGAGCAAGATCTTCCGAGTGGCGACTGGTGCGGCTGCCGGAGGCGATTTCACCTGGGCGCCCCAGGCCGTAGCACCACAGGCGCAGCCCGCGCGCCGAGGTCACCGCCGGGTCCTTTTGGCGCAGGCTGCCGGCGGCGGCGTTGCGCGGGTTGACCAGGCCCCGCTCGCCCCTGGCCGCGAGCTCCTGGTTGATCCGGGCGAAGGTCGAGAGCGGGAGATAGACCTCGCCCCTCACCTCCAGGAGGGGTGGAAAATCGTGGCCGGGCAGGTGGGTTATGGCGTCGGCGATGGTGCGCAGGTTGGGGGTGATGTCTTCGCCCACCCGACCGTCGCCGCGGGTCGCGCCCCGGACCAGGACGCCATTTTCATAGGTCCAGGACACCGCTAGCCCGTCGATCTTGAGCTCGCACACGAAATCTATGGGGCCCTCCGTGGCCCTTTCCAGGCGGTCGTACCAAGCGTGCAGCTCGGCCACGGAAAAGACGTTATCGAGCGACAGCATGGGCGTGGCGTGGGTCACGGGCGCGAACAGGGTGGAGGGGCGCCCCGCCACCCGCCGGGTTGGGCTGTCCGGGACAGCCAGACCGGGGAAGCGCTCCTCCAGGGTGCGCAGCTCGCGCACCAGAGCGTCGTAGTCGGCATCGGGGATGGTCGGCTGGTCGAGCTCGTAGTAGCGCCGATCGTGCTCGGCAATCAGCGCGCGCAGCTCGCGCGCGCGCGACTGGGCGCTGGTGGCGTCTTGCAGGGCGGTATCGTCAGGCGAAGGCATGGACCCTATCAGGCGAAGGTATGGACACTATCCCGTTGATTTTGCCGCAATTTGGCCGGCCGTCGACTTGTGGGCGCAGCGCCGCGGGAGCGCCAGGGCGAGCAGCACGACCAGGCAGAGGCCGCTGATGGTCAGGCCGGCCACGAGTCCCGGCGTGGCGTAGTCGAGAACGATGTGGTGGCGGCCAGGCGACAGCGCCAGCCCGCGCATGACCAGATTGACGCGCGCAATCGGCACGGGCCGCCCGTCGATCGTGGCGTGCCAACCCGGGTCGTACTGTTCGACGAAAATTGCGAGACCCGGCGCGGACCCGCTGCAGTCGGCCACCAGGTGCTGGGCTCCGTAGGCCGCCAGGGCGCAAGACCCAGCTCGGCCCGGAGCTGCGGAGAAGGCCGGTAGGTTGCTGCCAGGGGGGAGCAAGACGTTGGCGCCCGCCACCACCGCTGGCTCGGCGAGCCGGGCCAGGGCCTGCGCGTCGGTCAAGACCTCGGCGTGTCCGGCCCAGTAAACCCGGGGTAGGGTGCCAGGCACCGCGTACAGCCGGGCTCCGGGCAGCGGGTCGAGAACCGGCGAGAATCCCGGGCGGTCCTCCTCGCGGCGCCCGGGGTCTTGGACCGGTAACATGGCGTACTCGGCCCCCAGCAGGCGGAGCGTGCTCTGCCCGACTTCCAGGCCGGATTTCCATACGCGGCTGAAGGCCGTGGGGATGGCGGCGTCGTAGCCCGGCAGGGTGGCGATGCCCCACACGTTGGCCGTGTTGGCTATGAGGGTGTGCGTGAGCTTGAGCTCGTTCTCGATTGCAGTGCCGGTGGGCAGCCAGCGGTGTACGGTCTCGGTGGTCTGGTCCGCGCGATAGATACGCGGCGGTGGGTCGGTCGGCTGGCGGTCTTGCAAGATCGTTTGCGCGGCAGGTGGCGCTGCGCTGACGAGCGGGTCTGGTCCGAAGCTTTGCAGGGGCCACGCGGCCCGGGCTAGGTCGAGCGCCACCAGCGCGGCCAGAAGCGGCTGCGCCACGCGCGCGCGCCGGCGAGCCAGGAACTGGATGGCGAGCAGGGCGGCTATGGCCGCGGCACCCAGCGCTATGCCGCGAATCGCGAATGCCATCCACAGGCCCGACAGGAGCAGCCTGGCCAGTACCGCGCACCCCACCAGGACCAGCAGCAGCCCGACGGTACGGCCCCAGGGTGGCCGGCCCCGGCCGAGGAGGCGCCCGGCACCCAGCCCTGCCAGCAGGGCCACCACCGTCACCACCACGATCGTGTACTTCTCCGGGTAGCGCATGTGGGCCAGCGGCCGGGCGACGAGACGGAAGACCCCGTGCACGGGTGTGTAGCGGCCGAAGGCGAGCAGGAGCGCGCACAGACCAGCCAGGGCCAGGCCCAGAGCCAGCCTGCGCCGCCGCCCTAACCCCAGCAAGGCCAGCGCAACCACGGATGCGCCCAGGTACATGCTGTAGGAGAGCGGCAGCCCGCCGAGGCTCGCCTCGCCGACCACGGGCCCCGCCGGAAAAAGCGCGACCTCGCCCATGGCTTGCGGGGCCACGAACTCGAGCACACGCAACGGGTGTAGCGAGCAGGCCTCGGCCACCTGACGCGACAAAGCCGCTCCACGCTCGGTCGTGGCTGCCAGCAGACTGGCGGGAAGGATCACCACCGCGCTCACCCCGAAAGCCAGGGCGACCGCGGCCGCGGCCAGGCCCAGCTGGCGCGGGCCGGGGGCTCGGGTGTGGCGCGCTCTTTCCAGCCTACCTACCAGGGCAGCACACGCCACGCCGAAGGCGGCACCGATCATGGCTATGAAGATCTCACCGAGCAGGCAGGCAAATACCGAGGGCAGTGCGGCCTTGGCGAGCCCGCGTCGCCAATTGCCGCCTGCGCGGGCGGTCAAGCTGTCCAGCAAGGCGAGTTGCCCCACGGCGGCCCAGGGTACCCAGGCGTCGGCCAAGAGCAAGAGACCGGCGGTCCACTGCGAGGTCACATAGCCCGACAGCGCAAAGGCCAAGCCGGCGACAACGATGCCGGTGGCCGAGACCTGGAGACGGCGGGCCAGGAACGACACCCCCAGAGCCCCCCACAGCATGTGCAAGAAGCATTGCCAATTATAGAGGCTGGCGATCCAGCGCTCACCGACGAGCAGGAAGAGCCAGTTCGGAGGATACCAGATGCCGTAAAGTGGTTCCGAGGCCACGGGGAAGCCGAGCCCCTGATAGGGGTTCCAGCGGGGAAACTCGCCGCGGAGCAGAGACTGGCGCACGAAGGCTCGCGCCGGGAAGCCCCAGTGCGCGATGTCGCGCATGAAAATGATATCACCCAGGAAGAGCGGCAGATAGGCCAGACACAAGATGGCGAGCGTCCACGCAAAGGGACGCCAAACTGACGACTTCGCTGTTGCCATGTCGACTAAGGGCTCGCGAGCTCAGCGTAAGTCCGTTGCCCTAAGGGCGCAAGCAGCCCTCTGGGTGAAGCCAAAGGTCGTGGTCGAAAGTCGTAGCCGCCGTCGAAGATCGTGCTCGTGGCCGTGCTCGTGCTCGTGGCCGTGGCCGTGGCCGTGGCAGTGGCAGTGGTACCCAATCCGTGGGGTTGGCTCCCCCCAGCTCTAAGCCTGACCCTCGCTCAGCGCTCTCTCGAGGTCGGCTTCCACCGCTTCGCGGTTGGATGCGCGGGCGACCGACAGCTCTTGCACCACCAGCCCGCGCGCGGTATCGAGCATGCGCCGTTCGCCAAATGACAGCGATTTGGTCTTCTTGAGCCGGTGTAGATCGCGGAAGACCTCGGCGACCTCGAAAAGCGAGCCGGATTTGATCTTGTCCATGAAGGCGCGATAGCGGCGGTTCCAGGTGTGGCGCTCGAACTGCACCACCTTTTCGCGCAAGATGTCCAGCACCCCGTCGGCATCGGCCCTGTCGGCCACGGGACGTAGCCCGACCTGGTCGGCCTTGTCCACATGGACGAGGATCTTGAGATCGCTCGTGGACAGGCGAAGGACATAGAATTCCTGGACCCTGCCGCCGATCTCCTTCTTCTCGATATCCACGACCTCGGCAATGCCGCGCGATGGATACACGGCCTTTTGCCCGATTGTCAGCGTCAATGACAAGAGGAACTCCTTGTTATGGGTGGCGGTGGCGGCCGTACGGCCGAGTATTGCATGCCCCTACATATTACTATCCCGACAATCCGGAGATTCTCAAGTGTATTACCGCTCGGGCAGCGAGTATTTCGTGGCGCGGGCCGATTGCGGAGCCCGCCTGCGGTCCTGGTCTGCCGCCGCGGTGCACCCGTCACGAATGTGGCGCGGGAATGCGGGAGCACGCGCAGTGCGCGCAGGCAGGTGGACGAGAGCAGGGCTCTAGGCCTAAAATCAGCCGAGGCTTCTTATGGCGCGAAACGGCACTCGGGCTATGTCGATCGTCGAGCTGATGGTCGTGGTCGTGATCATTGGCATTTTGGCGGGGATCTCGGTCGTGAGCTACCGGCACTACATTGCGCGGGCCCGCCTGTCCGAGCCAACGGCGATGCTGGCGGAGCTCTCCGCCAAGGAGCAGCTCTATTACCTGGCGACGGGACTCTACATCGAGGCCCATCGCGACACGCAGGCAAGCACCAGCACCAACGAAAACCCTAGCGAGTTCTACCCCACCGATGCCAGTACCTACTTCGATTCGGCTCGTACCCCGGTGGCCCTGGGGACCTTGCCCGCCTCCTGGCAGATACTGGGCATTCGGCCGCGCTGGCGGGCGCTCTACTGCACCTATCTCGTGAATGCGGGGCCGGCGGGGGCCACGCTGCCCGGCGTTATCGGTCCCACCCTCTGGACAGCCTCACCCAACGTGCCCTGGTTCTACGCCTTGGGCGCGTGTAACCTGAGCGGGCCTTCGGGGTGGCCGAACAATGTCACCGTGCTGGCCTTGACCAACGATTCGCCTGCCATTCAGACCACGGACGAGAAGGAGTGATGGGGAGTGGGGGTGGCGGGTGGAGCAGCGGCCGGCTGGCTCTCGAGTGCCGGCGCCTGCCCATTTACGTCAGGCGGGAGCGCGCGAATTGGGCTTGCGGCCAGGGAACCGGCCTATGATTGTCACCTGTCTTGGGACGGAGGCCACGCGGGCGATCCGGTCTTTCTCAAGTGATTCCAGTGACTTGTTCCAGCAGGGCTAGGCTTGCCCCAAGTGGCATGCTGACTGCATCGGTCAGGGCCAGGAGGCAAGCGCAATGACAAGAGCACGCAAGAGCGGAGGTTTCACCCTGGTCGAATTGATGATCGTCGTGGCGATCATCGGCATCCTGGCCGCCGTGGCCATTCCCGCCTTTTCCCGGTACGTGAAAAAGTCGCGGACCACGGAAGCGGTCGGCCACCTGAACAAGGAGTGGGCCGGTTCCCTCTCCTACTACGAATCCGACCACACGGCCCTAGTCAACAACGTTCCTACTGTTGTGCCGAAGCAGTTTCCCACCGATGCGAACGGGGGAGCGCTGGTAGATGGTGGCAAGCAGTGTGGCTGTCTGGCTAGCGGGAAGTGCCCGGGCAGCGAAGCGGCGTGGAACACGGACACGATATGGCTGGCGCTCAACCTTTCCATTGCCGATCCCTTCAACTACCAGCCCCTTTACACCGGCGCCGGTACGGGGGTGGGCGCGACGTTCACGGCCATGGCCGAGGGTGACTTGAACTGCAACGCTACCTTGGCCACCTTCACGCGGATAGGATCGGTCAACGCCAACGGCGACGTCCAGGGCAGCTATCAGCCTATCATCGTCAACGAGCTCGAATAGCGTAGCTCGATCGCGAGACCAAAAACCCCGGCCTCACCCGCCGGGGTTTTTGCTGTGTGTCCGCCGCGAATTTCACCCGCTGGCGCGAGGGTGCTCACACCGCCGGGCCGTCGCCGCGGGCCAGGACGGTATCCTTGGCAAAGCGCTGGTCGCGCTCGGGGTGGTCGAGGTTGAAGTGGAGGCCGCGGCTCTCGCTGCGCTTGCGCGCGCTCTGGATGATGAGGTCGGCCAGAAGGGCGATGTTGCGCAGCTCGAGCAGGTCGCCCGTCACCTGAAAGTTCCAGTAGTACTCGCGAATCTCCTCGCGAATCATCTGCATGCGCCGCGCGGCCCGCTCGAGGCGCTTATCGGAGCGCACGATGCCGACGTAGTTCCACATCAGGCGGCGAATCTCGTCCCAGGTGTGGCTGATCACTACCGCTTCGTCGGTGGCGCTGGCGTCGCCCGCGTACCAGGGGGCAACTTGCATGGGGCGGCTGACGCTCACGCCGCGTACATCGTCGGCGGCCCGCGCGGCGTAGACCAGGGCCTCGAGCAAGGAATTCGAGGCCAGCCGGCAGGCCCCGTGTAGCCCGGTCATCGAGGTTTCGCCGATGGCATAGAGGTTGCGGACATTGGTCCGTCCGCGGCTGTCGACCTGGATGCCGCCGCAGCTATAGTGGGCCGCCGGCACCACCGGAATGGGGGTGGTGCGCATGTCGATGCCGAGCTCGAGGCAGCGCGCGTGGATGTTGGGGAAGCGCTCGATCAGGAAATCGCCGGGTAAGTGGGTCATGTCGAGCAGGATGTGATCGTCGCCGGTGCGCTTAAGCTCGGCGTCGATGGCCCGTGCCACGATGTCACGCGATGCGAGATCCTTCATCTCGTGATAGCGGCCCATGAAGGCGGTGCCGTCGCGCAGACGGAGGATGCCGCCTTCGCCGCGCAGGGCTTCGCTGATCAGGAACGACTTGGCCGCGGGATGGTAGAGGATGGTCGGGTGAAACTGGAAGAACTCCATGTTGGCCACCCGGGCGCCCACCCGGTAGGCCATGGCCACCCCATCACCGGTGGCCACGTCGGGATTCGAGGTGTAGAGATAGACCTTGCCCGCGCCCCCGGTGGCCAGAATCACCGCGCGGGCGGTGACCGTCCTCACCTGTCCGGTTTTTTGGTCGAAGACGTAGGCGCCGAAGACCGCGTTGGGACCGCCATACTTGGCGGTGGTGAGCAGGTCGACCGCCATGTGGTTGGGCAGCAGGGTTATGCTGTCGCGATAGGCGCCGACGGTTTCGAGCAAGGCGTTGTGGATGGCGGCTCCGGTCATGTCACGCGCGTGGACGATGCGGCGGGCGGAGTGGCCACCCTCCCGGCCGAGGTTGAACTCGCCGTTCTCGTCCCGGTCGAAGGCCACGCCGATCTGGTTGGCCAAGTAGAGGATGTGCTCGGGCCCTTCGCGCACGCAGGCCTCGACGGCCTCGCGGCCGCACAAGCCATCTCCCACCCGGAGGGTATCGTCGATGTGCTGCTCGGCACTATCGTTGGCTCCCAGCACCCCGGCTACGCCTCCCTGGGCGTGTTGGGTATTGTTGTCGACTAGCTCACGCTTCGACACCACGATAACGCGTCCGTGCGCGCAGGCGCGCAAGGCGAAGTAAAGGCCAGCCAGCCCCGATCCGATCACCAAGTAGTCGGCTTCCAGGGTGGCTGCCAAGGCTGCGGCTGAGTGGGCTTCCACGATGGGGCCAAATCTACCACTTCCACGAGCGGTCCCGCCTCGCCTTTGCCGTGTTACGATCGCCCAGCATGCTCCGGCGCCTCCTCTTCCCTGCCGCTGCCCTCACCTTGCTCACCTCGTCGGTGGAGGCCAAGGTATGGAAGCACACCCGTGCCGACGGCACGGTCGAATTTGCCAGTGCGCCGCGCGCCACGAAGGGCTGGAACCCCTTGACCGACTTCACCCGATCGCGCCGGCCCAGGGCGTCCCGGGAGAGCATCCCCCTGCCGGCCGGACAGGCCGTGGTGTGGACACGCGAACGGCAAGACGGGACGGTCGAGTTCACCAATCTCGCGCCGGTGGGTCGTCATTGGAAGGTGCTCTTTCGTTTTGGCCCGGGCAAAGCCTCCGCCCTGCGCGGATCGTCGGACGTGGTGCCTGCCCGCGACACCTCGCCCGCGCGCTACTCGCGCTACGACGACCACATTCGTGATCAACAGGCCTACTACGGCATCCCGCAGGCGCTCATCCGCGCCATAATTCGCACCGAGTCGGACTTCGACCCCCGGGTGGTATCGAGCGCGGGAGCAGAAGGGCTGATGCAGCTCATGCCCGCAACATCGCGCGCTATGGGGGTCACCAACGTCTGGGATCCACGACAGAATATCATGGGCGGTGCACGCTACCTGCAGCTTCTGGCCCGGCGCTACTGCCGAACCCCGGCGGTGGGCGTCGGCGAGGGCCGCGCCAGCTTGGTCTGTTCGCTCGAGGAAAAGATCAAAGTTCTGGCCGGCTACCATGCCGGGCCGGGCGCGGTCGACCGCTATGGCGGCATGCCGCCCTACGAGACTACCCGCAGCTACGTCAATGCTGTATTGCAGCGCTTCGAGGAATATCGAAAACGCGAGGCGGCGCTGTCGGATTGGTCCGCCGCGCCGCCTCTGTCATCGCGGTGAGCCACGTGGCAATCCCGGACGGCAACGAGGAGGGCGGCCAGGATGCGACGGATCCGATGGATCTGATGGATCCGGTGCATCCGGCGACCACGCCTGCTCCCCACCTCGGGGGTCGTGATGCCTTGGCGGAAAAGCTACTCCTCGCGCGCGAGCTCATAGCAGCTGAGCGTCTGCAAGAGGCGGATGAGCTGCTGGTCACCGCACGCGTGGAGGTGGTGTCCGATCCGCGCGTCCTCAAGCTCCTAGCCGCGGTCAAGCTCAAGTTGGGTCGCTTGCCGGAAGCGCACGACTTGTTCCGTCAGGCGGTCGCTGTGGCGGTCGACGACGCCGCGCTCAGGCTTAACCTTGGCCTCATTGCGCTAAAGCTGGGGTCATACGCCGAGGCAGTGCGCGAGCTGGAAGCAGCAGTGCGCATGCGGGCGGAAGACCGGATGGGGTGGAGCTACCTCGGCTATGCCTACGCGAAGAGCGGTCACCCGGCCCGGGCCGCGACAGCGTTTCGTCGCGCCGGCCAAGTCGATATTGCGACGCACATGGAGGAGCTCGCTTTTCCCCGCCCTGGCGCGGCGAGTGCCGCGCGCGCGAGCACACCAACCCGGCAAGACCGCGTGCCCAGCCCGAGCGTTGACGCGAGTGCCACGCGCGCGAGCACGCCCGAGCAAGACCGGATGCAGCGACCGCCCGCTGACGCGAGTGCCGCGCGCGCGAGCACGTCAACCCGGCCCGGCCGCCGAGCAGGAGCTACCCCTTTCCCCCATCCCGCCCCGGCCTACGCACCCGGGAACGGCGCCGGGGACACGGTGACTACTCTGGCGGACTTCACCTGCGCTCGCCTGCTGGAGCTGAGCCCCGCCCTGGCTCAGGTGACAGAGCCCGCGCCTGGCGTGCTCCGATGGCGGACCGAGGCGGAAAGCTATCTGCGTAGCTCGGCCGTGCTGGTGGTGGCGGAAGCCGCCGCCATGGACGCTGTGCGCCAGAGGAGGCGTGGGCAACTTACCGATGAGGTCTTGACCGACGGGGGCGACCGCTTTTGGCGCACGGAAGGAAAGGCTGAGCTGCTGCTGTTTGCTCCTGAGCCAAACCGCTCCCCGCGGGCGTTGTGGCTCGATCGCGACGTCCTCTACCTGCAGCTTGGGCGTGTGCTGGCCTGGGGAAATGGTATTGTGTGGGAGTGCGGTATGGTCCCCGGCCACGGCAGCTCGTTTGTGCAATTTCGCGGCAGCGGCCTGGTCGTGTTGGCCGGCGCTGACGAGCTGGTCGGCGTGACGGTGACAGCGGGTCACCAGCTTAGCGTGCCCAGCCCGCGCCTGGCCGGCTGGCTGGGCAACCTGGTGGTGCAAGCCCGGCCGCCGGACGGCAGCTCCGCTCCCAGCGACGGCGCTCAACTCACTTGCGTTGGGGAAGGCGTCCTGCTGATCTCGACCCATGGCAAACCTCGGTAGCGAGCTGACCAATCTGCCCAACCTGGTCACCATGGGCCGGGTGCTGATCGTCCCCGCGGTGCTCTATTACATGGACAACTATAGTCCGGTGCGCAGCCTCATCGCCGCTCTTCTCTATCTCATCGCGTCGGTAGGCGATGGCGTCGATGGCTACCTGGCCCGCAGTCGCGGACAGGTGAGCGTGCTGGGTAAGTTCCTGGATCCGGTCGCCGACAAGTTGATGGTCACCGCGGTGCTGGTGTTCATGGTGGCGCTCGGCCGGGTGCCAGCTTGGCTGGTCGTGATCCTGATCGCGCGCGACCTGGCGGTGACTGGTCTGCGCAGCATAGCCTCCAGCGAGGGCATCATCATAGCGGCTAGCCGCGGCGGCAAGATGAAGACCGCCCTGCAGCTGGTGGCGCTCACCATGCTGCTCCTCCATTTTCGCTACCCATTGCTCGGGCTCGGCACCAGCATCGACTACAACAGCGTGGGTTTGGTGGTGCTCTACATCTCTCTCGGTGTCTCCCTCGTCTCGGGCCTGGACTACATCGTGGGTTTCTTCCGTGGTGTCGCCGCCCGACGCGACGGCTAGGCTTGATCCGCGCCGGCTCGGACGCTTGGTCAGAGCCAGTCCATAGACTGAACGCGTCGCCAGGAGGCCCTGGTACCGTGTCAGTATCGCGTGAGCACGCGCAGGCGGGCCATGGCGGCAAGCGCCGCTTGATGCACGTGCCCGTTCGAGGCCACCACGCCGCGCGGGTTTTGCAAGCCGGACCGCGCATATGCCAGAGCCCCGCCGTCGCTGTCGGTCAACCTGCCGCCGGCCGCCGTGAGGATGGCCTCGGGTGCACAACTGTCCCAGATCTTGGTCTGACTGCCGGGATAGACGTAAAGATCTCTCACCCCCTCCGCGACCAACGCCACCTTGAGCCCAACGCTGCCCAGGGCAAGCTCGTCGGTGATGCCCAGCTCGGCGCGCAGGCGGGCGTAGTATTCCGAGCGGTGCGACTTGGAGGAGACTAGGCGTATAGCCTGCGGCTGGCTCACCGTCGATACGCTGAGCGGCTGGCGTGTTCCGGCAACGGATTCTTTCCATGCCCCCGCGCCCACGGCGCCGAGCCAGAGCGCACCGCCTTCGGGCTGCGCCAGCGCGCCCACCACCGGGCGGCCATCCCGGCACAAGCCGATCATCACCACGTAGCCGGGCTCGCCCGCGAGGAAATCGCGCGTTCCGTCGATGGGATCGACCATCCAGACGCGCGGGTTGGCCAGGCGCGCGCCATCGTCGGGCAGCTCCTCGGACAGCACGGCGTCCTCGGGGAAAGCCTCGCGCAGTCGCCTGACGATGAGCTCGCTCGCCGCCAGGTCGGCCTGGGAAACCGGCTCGCCTCCGCTCTTGTGGTGCACCTCGAGCGGGCGACCCTTGAAGCTCGCGACCAAGGCCGCTGCCTCACGGGCCACACTTCGCGCCAGCTCGAGCTCACGGGACAGGTCAGGTTGCTGCATACCGGATGAACATAGCAGAGGATCACACCCGGGCCGCGACCGCATCCAGATCCGCGACGAACCGGCGGCGTCCGGCCAAGAGCAACAGCGCGGCGACGCCGACCAGCAGCGCGGTGACCATGACCGGCCAGCGGAGGCCGACCATGTCGGACGCGATGCCCACCAGCAGGGGTGAGCAAGCGTCGCCCAGGATATGAATCGTGGTGGTGTGTAGGCCAATGCCGCGGCCCCGGGCTTGGCCAGGGAGGATGTTGAGCAGGGCCGCGTTGAGGGGACCCTGGTTGAGGAACAGGAAAAAGAGCGCGAGACCCATGGCCGACCAGTACACCCAGGGTCGGTCTGAGCTGATGGCCACTACCGTGCAAGGCAACGAAGCTAGAAAGCTGGCGGCCGAGAAAGTGAAATGGGCGCCGCGGAACCTGGTGGCCAGGCGATCCCCGGCCACGCCGCCGAGAATCGTGCCCAGGAAACCGGCGCCGAGCAAGAGCGCCCCGAACATGGTTCCGGCCTGGGCGATGCCGAGGTGGCGTTCGCGCACGAAGTAGGTGGGCATCCAGGCCCCGAGGCCGCCCATGGTGAAGCTCCAAACCGTCTGCGCCGCCATGTTGACGAAGTAGCTGGGCCGCCGCCGCAATGCCATCATGAGCTGGCGCCAGGACATGGGCGCACGGGAGGGAGCACCGTCGAGCTGACCTCGCACTGGTTCGTGCAGGACGAGCAGGATCAGGGCGAGCAGCAGCCCGGGGCCCCCGGCCACGAAAAAAGCGGTTCTCCAGCCGTGGCGGGCGCCGATTTGGCCGCCCAACCCGTAACCCATGGCGACGCCGAAGGGCATTGCGGCATAGAAGATCGCCAAGGCCCGGCCGCGCTGCCGAGGAGCATAAAGGTCGGAAATGAGCGATGGTGTGACCACGGTGTAGCTTGCTTCGCCTACCCCGACCAGGGCGCGGGCGAGGATGAGCCCTGCAAATGTCGTTGCCAGGCCAGAAGCGGCGGTCGCGAGACTCCAAGCCATGACGCCGACGGCGGCCAGGCGCAGGCGGGGATAGCGGTCGCCCAGCCACCCCGCCCAGGGACAGACCACGGCATAGACCAGGATGAACGCCGATTGCAGCGAGCCGGCCTGGCGGTCGGAAAGCCCGAGGCTGCCTATGATCAGGGGCAGCATGGGGGCGACCAGGAAGCGGTCGAGATAGTTGAGAGCGTTAAGGCAGGTGAGAGCGGCCAGCGGGGCAGCGGACCGGGTACGTAGCGGTGCGGCGACGGCCGAGGCCATGATCGAGAAGCCATGGATACCACGCCAGGCGAGCTCGGGGTAAAGTGCCGGCTATGAGCACGCTCAAGGATATACTTTCACGCCCGGGTACCCGTCCGCAGGTCGTCCGCGACTGCGAGCAGATTATCGACGAGGAGGTCTCGGCCAAGGGATTGGCGGGCATCCCCATCAAGGCCGCGTATGCCGTGGTCAAGGCCATCAAGCCCGGCTTCATCGCCGAGGTCATCGACGGCTTGCTCGACGATTTTGCCGACCGGCTCGACCCTTTGTATGGAGCCGCCAAGGCAAAGAATGAACCGGTCGCCGCCTACATCAGCGCCCGCGCGGGAGAGGCGGCCGAGGCGCTGCTCGGCATCACCGACCAGCGCGCGCAGCGCTCGAAGAACCAGATGATCAGGGCGGCCTACGACAAGATGCGGCCCACGGCCAAGCGGCACACCGAGGCCGCCATTCCGCGCGTGAGCAAGATGATCGCCAAGCACGACGCGGAAGCCGCGAAATAGCGCAGGCCAGGGCGTGCCCGATGCACGGATACGCCAGGGCTGCCGCTAGAACTCCGAGGGTGGGGCGACCTTTTGCACGTGATCCGCGAACTGCCGCGGGAGGAGGAACAAAAGCAAGAGCCGCCCGAGGGTGAGGATCTCGCCGCCCTGCAGGGGGAAAGGCTTCATCTTGCCGATGTCGGTCTCGTTCACCAGGGTGCCATTGGCCGAGCCTCGATCGGTGACCTGATGGCTGGGGCCGGCGATAGTGATGTAGCAGTGGTGGCGCGATACCGAGTACTCTGGAATGACGATGTCGTTCTCCGCGGTCCGGCCGATGAGAACGGGGCCTCTTGGCGCATCGCGCGCCTTTACTACCGGGAAAACACGGCCCGCGAGGCGCCCGCGTTCGAGCACGCCGTCGGCGATGTTGATGATCGACGTGCCCGAGGTGTTGCTATTACGCAGATCACCCGCCATGCCCAGGGTTACCAGGAAGGGCGAGGTGTTGCGTCTGCGGAAGGACTCCAGGCCGATGGCGTTGAGCTGGCTCGCGAACTGTTCGAGGTATGACAACACCTCAGCCATCGGCTACCTGGGTCCTGGGTGCGCGAGATCAAGGCAGCGAGGCATGAAAGTCGAGCCAGAGCTTGAGTAACGCGGGCTCGGCGGCGAAGAGCTTGGCCTCCATTCTGCGCGCGTTTCCTTCGCTGACGCATAGGGACACGACGCCGAGCACCTCCAGCGGCCCCTTGGGGGCTTCTATGCGCATCCTGATCATGCTGTTTTCGCGTAGCATGCTCGCGCCGGTGAAGCCAACCCCATCTCGGGCAAAGTGCGTGGTTTCGTAGCTGGCATCTCCGGTCGCGCGCAGAACGCGCATGGGGAAGCGGCCCTCTTTTCTAGGCTCGGCGAGGGCCGAGGTCGGCGCCAGGACGCGGCTGCTGATGCGGAAGATGCCGGTATCTTTGCCAGGGGTGGTCTCGTCGATCGAGGCGACTGCGGTGGCGATGGTGCCGACCTCGGCGAGCAGGCTCTCGGTTTCGTCTGGCCGCAGGCCGATCGCGGCCAGGTCAGGGGCGGTCAGGTTGGGCGCCTGGTCGAGCAAGGCGGCGACGGCGTCGCCGGCGTTGACAATCTCGATCATGGTCTTGTTGATCGGGTCGGATTCTGGCACGTGGTGCGCCATGATCACCGCGCAGATCAGGGGAGGCAAGTTCCAGCGCGCGGCCGTCACCAGACCCAACTCGACGTGAAATCTATCGACCGCTTCCGCCCACGCCGCTTCCGTCATGACACGAAGGTCGCGGGTACGTGTGATCACTTCTTCGAAGCACGCCGTGGCCACCACCCGCCCGAAGTCGTGCAACAGACCACAAATGAAGGCTTCCTCCGGATCCTGCCTGCGCCAGCGCGACAGCGCTCTGCACAACAGGGCACTGGTCATGGCCAGGCGCCAGGAGCGGCGGCGGAGTTGCGACAAACATCCTGACACGATGGCGCTGGCTCCTATGGTGGTGGCAAGAGCGATCTTGCTGACCTCCTTGGCTCCGATGCGCGTGATGGCGGCTTCCAGGGTCGAGGTGGCAGTCACGCCGCGAAAGGCGGCGGAGTTGGCATAGCGCAGTATGGTGGCGGCCATGATGGGGTCGCCTTCGATAACGCGTTGCAAATCGGCGATGCCGTAGTCGCCCCCCGCCATCAGGCGCTGCAAGCGCATGGCAACGGCGGGATAAGGCGGAATGTTGACGTTGTCGCGCTTGATGAGGTCGACGACCAGCGCCTCCAGATCTTTGGCGTCCTCCATCGCCCCGAGTGTATATCGTGAATAGCGCTAAGGATAGCTCGGGTAACCGGCCGTGCTCCCTGGCCTTTGCTCCCTCCTGTCCGGTCCTAGACGAATCCTCGGCTCGGCTTGGCGAACAGGTAGCCCTGTAGGAGATCCACGCCGAGCGCGACCAAGGCATCGCGCTCGCTTTCGGTTTCCACCCCCTCAGCCACCACCTCCGTTCCCATCTCGGCGAATAGCGTGGTCATGGAGGAAATGACCTTTCTTCGGGTCAGCGATGCCTCGACGCCGCGCACTAGCGACATGTCGTACTTGACTACCTCGGGTTGCAAAGTGGTGAAGCTCGACAGTCCCGAATAGCCGGCCCCCAGATCGTCGAGGGCAATGCGAAAGCCGAGGTCGCGCAGGCGAGTCATGCGGGCCTCGGTATCGTCGATGGCAGCCAAAGAGGCGCGCTCGGTGACTTCGAGCACTACTCTTTCCGCGACCCGGGAGAGCGGAGAATCGTTCTGGTAAAGGTGCTCGTCGAGCAAGTCCTGGCTGTGGAGGTTGACGAAGACGAAGCGGGCAGGGCACCTCGGTACGTCGGCTGCCACGCGGTCGCGCACGCGGCGGCCGACCTCGCTCACCCTCCCCAGCCGCTCCGCGGCGGACAGAAGCGTGCATGGGTTCTTCAGCAGCTCTTCTTCGTTACGCAGGAGGGCTTCGTAGGCGAAGGCCCGCTTGTGCTTCCACGAGAGCACAGGCTGGAAGGCCAGCCAAGCCGAGCTCAGCGCCCGGTCCAATGCCTCGGACAGACTGGCCCGGTCTTCGGCGGGGCTCCACGCCTGGCCGGCGGTGTTGACGGCTTGGCGGCGCAGCGAGGCAAGACGGTGCATTTGGGCGCAATAGATCACCGTCTGCTGCAGGTCGGCTGGTGCAATGGGCTTAATCAGGTAGCGAAAGGCCGAATGCTCCACGGCCGCCACCGCGGTATCGAGGCGCGGGGTGCCCGTTATGAGTATTACGGGCATATCCGGATCGTGTTTGTGCGCGGTCTGGAGCACTCCCACGCCATCGATTCCGGGCAGCGCGATATCCGATACCACCGCATCGTAGCTGCGGGCGAGTAATAGATTTATGGCCGTCTCCCCGTCCTCGGCGTGCTCGACCTCGAATCCCACGGCGCGCAGGGCCCGCACATAGGCGCGGAGCTGCAAGTGGTCGTCTTCGGCGACGAGCACGCGCGCGGCCACAGGTGCGTTGCGTGCTTCGGGCCCCGGCGTTGCAGTCGATGCGGGGATAGGGATGGAGCTCGGGTACATGGTGTCATGGGTACGCAAGGGTCATGCCTGAGAGCTGGGTCCTAGGTGGGCAATAATTTCCCTAGTGATCATGCACGGCTCGTTGCGTCTTGAACGTGGGTTGGGCCTGGTACCGTCGCCTTTCCGGCACCCGGGCGAGCTGGCGAGCGTCAGCTTTTCCCCAGGGCGGGTCTGCCCTGGCGCTTGCCGGCTTGGTTATGCGCTCAGCCGATGGCTCGCTCTGGCACCGATTCCGGACGCCGGCTCGGGCTTCGCGCTTGCTTCGGCCATTCAAGAGACCGTGGCGTCCGCCGATCAACAAGAAGACCAGGCTATGAAAGGGGCTTCGCTTCCGGGGCGGTCGGCTCTCGGCGCCGTCGTCGATGATGTCGTGCGTTCGACGGCGGTCGCGAGCCTCGCCGCGGGCACCGTGCTCGGCGAGTCGGCGCCGCTCAAGCGCTTGCTCGCTACGGTAGAGCAGGTGGGCCCAACTGATGCAACGGTCTTGATTCAGGGCGAGACCGGCAGTGGCAAGGAGGTCATCGCGCGCTTGCTCCACGCCACGTCGGCGCGCGCGCGCGAGCGCCTGGTCGTGGTCAATTGTGCCGCCATACCGGAAACCCTGATCGAAAGTGAGCTGTTCGGACACGTGAAGGGCGCCTTCACCAATGCCCACGAGACTCGCCTGGGGCTGCTGCGCGAGGCCGATCGGGGAACTCTGTTGCTCGACGAGGTCGGGGAGCTGGCCCTGCCCATGCAAGCGCGCTTGCTCAGGGTGGTGCAGGATCAGTCTGTCACTCCCGTGGGCTCGGAGCGGTCACATCGCATAGACGTTCGCTTACTGGCCGCGACGAACCGCGATCTCGTGGCTATGGTGCGAGAAGGGAGATTTCGTCAGGACTTGTTCTTCCGGCTCAACGTCGTCCCGGTGGAGGTGCCGGCATTGCGGGATAGGCTAGACGACGTGCCGCTGTTGGCCGCACATTTTCTCGCCCGGGCCGCCCAGCGGGCAGGGCGAGCCCTGACCCTGTCCGACCAGGCGGTGGTGCTCATGCAGCTCTACAGCTGGCCGGGCAACGTGCGCGAGCTCGAGAATCTCATCGAGAGGATGGTCATCTTGGATCGCGACGGAGTCATAGACGGTGATGACCTGCCGCCGACCATGGGCACGGCCAGCCCAGCGGCCGCGGCGGCGCTCCTGGATCCGGCGGGGGAGGGTGCAGGTGTAGCTTTGCCGACCTTGGTGGCGCGCTTCGAGCGCGCCCTGATCGGAGCAGCCATGCGGCGCTCGGCCAACAACAAGTCGAAGGCAGCCCGGCTGCTCGGCATAGGCCGAACCACCCTTATCGACAAGCTGCGCAAACTGAGCGTGTGACCTGCGTGCCACCGACGTTCATGGGGCGGGCGGCGCAATGCCGACCGCAGCCACGGAGCCGTCATCTACGCAGGTGCTCCTGGACCAGGCTCTTGAGTGTCGCCATATCGAAGGGCTTTTCCAGCCGCTCGTTGTTCACGCTGTCGAGGAAGGAGCGCGCCCTGGGGGTGAAGGCCCCGCCGGTCATGAACACTATCTCGTTCGCACGCTCGGGGGCGAACGAGCGCAATTCGTTATAGAAATCATCACCGGTCATATCGGGCATCATGAGGTCGCACAGGATGAGGTCGAAGTGCTCGCCCGACCTTATGCGCCGCAGGGCCTCGCGCGCGCTGGTCTCGGTGACCACTTCGTTGTCCTTACCCATGACCCGCTTGAGCGCCGTGCCGACGATGGGTTCGTCGTCGATGGCCAAAATGCGCGCCGCCAGCGCCGCGATAGGGCGACGTATGCGATGGGGCGGTCGGGTGCACGCCACCACTTCGGAGGGAGGCAGGATGACGCGGAAGCAGCTGCCCTTGCCGATCTCGCTCTCGACCGTGATCTCGCCCCCCATCGCCTGCACGATGCGATTGCATATGGAAAGCCCGAGACCGGTGCCTACTCCGACTGGCTTGGTAGTATAAAATGGGGTGAAAAGGTGGCTCAGGACCTCTTGGGACATACCCGAGCCCGTATCTGCCACCTCGATCTGGACCCGACCTTTGCTGTCGACGGACGTCGCCAGGGTAAGGACGTTCGTGGCGGCGTGTCCTTCTTCCATCGCCTGCACGGCGTTGATTATGAGGTTGAGGAACACCTGGCCCAGACGCGATTCGTCGCCGTGGACTCGAGGCACGGCAGAGAGCTTGCGCTCCACGCGGGCCCGATGCTTGAGCTCGTTCCAGGCCATGCGCAGCGACGATTCCAAGATGCGCTGGACGTCCACCGGACCCGGCGATGCCTCCGGCGAGCGGGAGAAGATCTTGAGGTCGCGCACGATGTCGCGCAGGCGCTCGGAGGCTTCTACAGCGTCGCGCAGCTCATCCTCGATTTCGCTGCGCAATGCTGCGCTCTGCTCGGCGACCTCGAGGGTGGGTAGCCCTTCGGCCGCCATGTGGAGGTTGGTCAGGACCGCGGCCAGAGGATTGTTGATCTCGTGGGCCACTCCGGCGGCCAAGATGCCCACCGAGGCCATGCGGTCGGAAACCATCAGCTGCTCCTGTAGGCGGCGGTGGTCCGTCACGTCGAAGATGGTGGCCAGGTGGCCGAGGCGGTTGCCACCTTCGTCGACGATGGAGTGCAAGGCCAGCATTCCCCAGAGCGCCGAGTCGTCCTTGCGTCGTAGCCGGCATTGCGCCCGCAGGGTCTCGCTGCCATCGGTCTTGC
This sequence comes from uncultured delta proteobacterium, assembly GCA_963849735.1. Classification (GTDB taxonomy): domain Bacteria; phylum Myxococcota_A; class Polyangia; order Fen-1088; family Fen-1088; genus Fen-1118. Next base: position 1,660 of record CAWKJE010000040.1, on the reverse strand, counting down.
CCTCGAGGTAGCGGGCGACGGTTTCCGCCACTTTCGGCTCGGATAGAAAGGAAACCAGGGTGGCGTCGGACGTGGCGCCGGGATCGATGGCTAGCATGTCAGCCATGCGACGATTCATGTACGTGGTGCGGCCCTCCCGGTCGAGCAACCAGATGCCTTCGTGAGCGGTCTCGACAATGCGGCGAAATTTCGTCTCGCTGGCGGCCAGGCTTTCTTCGGCTTTGCGCCGCGCCCGGCGCTCGCTTGCCTCGCGGATCTCCCGCTCTACCGCGGGGATCAGACGCGCCAGGTTGCTCTTGATGAGCACGTCATGAGCTCCCGACTTGAGCACCTCCACCGCGGTTTCCTCGCCCACCGCTCCTGACACCACGAGAAAGGGTATGTCGGGACCCTCTTGCTTGAACATCTGGATCGCGGCGCGGGCGTCAAGCCCGGGTAAGGAGTAGTCGCTGATCACCAGATCCCAGTGCCGGTCGCGCAGCGCGGTCTGGAACGCCTCCGGGGTTTCGACGCGGAGGTAGTCGACGGTGTAGCCGCCTTTGCGCAGGTGGCGCACGACCAACAGGACGTCATCTTCCGAATCCTCCAGAAAGAGAACGTCAAGAACGTCAACGTCCGAATGTTGGGTCATGCCAGTGCTCACATCGGAAGAAGATGAGCACACCTCAATTCTCATGCGGAAGGGGGGAGCTCCTCGTGGCGATGACTTCGCGGCGACCCAAGACGGCCACAGGCGTCCTTCATACCGCATATGCAAGGCCACGGCGCTGATAGCGAGCAGGATTGCCATCAGGCGCCGTGCCCTGCGGGTGCGCGTTGGGGAGAAAGGGACGCACCCAACCAACCGAGGAGCTGTGTCACTGCCAATAACTAAGACGTGGGATAGTGCAAGCTGCTGGTGCCGGAAGGAGCTCCCGGTAAGGAGGGCCTCACTAACCGTCGCCCCGAGTACTAGGGTCCGGCAGCAAAGCTCCTCGGCAGGAGCTTTGCGAAACTGTAGGGGCGAGCGAAGCTCGCGGCTAGCGCTTGGCGGGGCCGCGAACGAGCTTGTTCGCGCCGCCCGGCTTGGGCTTGCTGTCCTCGAGATCGGCGAAGCTTTCGCTGTGCTCGACTTTGTAGAGGTCGGCCTCGCGCTCGAAGAACTCGCTCTCGAGAGCGGAGAAGCTCCCGCTGGGACGACGAGCACCTGGCGCTTCCCGCGCCGGCGGAGCTGCCGGTTCGGCCCGTGGCAGCTGGTCGGGTGCGCTGGCGGCCAGCAGCGAGGGATCGATGGCGAACGAAGCCGCGGACTCTCGCTTTGCGGCACTGCGCGATGATTTGCCGGAGATCTTCACTGCCAGCTCGCCCGCCGCTCGCGCGGTGGCGCCATCCCTGCCAGCCTTTGCATCTTTGACGGAATCCTCCGGGACAAGCTGGGCCGGCGCGTTCCCGCCTTCGCTTTTCGGGTGGACATCGGTAGCGGCCGGCTGGGTAGCACTGGCTGCGAGCGTGGCGGTCATTTGACCGGCCGGCGGCTCGTCGTGACCCACCTTAGCGGCAGGGCTGGCGGGAGGCGCTTCCGCCTGGTCGCTGCTGCTGGCTCCAGCCATCTCTCCTGGTGGCACGGCACAGTCAGTGAGCGTGGCGTCGAGCACCACCGACGAGCGTCGCTCTATCGCCC
>CAWKJE010000039.1:0-11859 GCA_963849735.1 uncultured delta proteobacterium | reverse complement strand
CGCGCGAAGTGAAGGCAAAGTGGACCGGTGACGTCACCACCATGTGCGAGACCGCGGTGACAAAGATGGCGGCCAAGCTGAAAATCCGGAGCCTGCGGGTCGGGACATCGTCGAGCACTCCAGCCAGCACGAGCACGCACAAGAGGAGCAACATCGCCGCCCAGTGCAGGCTGGAGTCTTCGACGAAGAGCTTCTTCTTGGCGCCGAGCCAGATGAGCAACGCGATGAAACCCAGGCTGGCCAGCCCCAGCGCGACGAGCTGACCCCGCGAGAGGCCATGGGGCTGCCGCGGCAAGAGTCGCTGGCGCAGCCAACCCGAAAAGTCTTGCAGGCTGCCGGTGGGGCAAATCCAGCCACAGAACACCGGACCGTGTAACAACGTGACCGCGACGATCACGATGGGCAGCGCCAACCAGTAAAACGACTCACTGTAAGCGGAGCCGATCAGGGTCAAGCCATAGAGCCCGTTGCGGATCATGCCGAACACGCCCAGGCAGGAATAGACGACGTAGAAGAATACGAAGAACGAGAGCACCTGCACACCGCGCCGGATCCATTGCCGATGCCGCCGCGCCCCGCTGATGACCAGCACGACCAGGAACAGGAACAACAGCGACGCCATTTCCACGCTGGTTCCGTCGAGCGAGAGAAACGGAACGTTGAATATCTTGCCCAGGGGTGCGCGCTCGGGCTGCATGTCCCTAGCTTGCCTCGTCGGCGAGACATTCGCCCGCCATTTCCTGGCATTTCGAGCTACACGCGGGCAACGCCGCCACTGCCGATGCGGGCAGTCCGAGAAAGTTGGCCACGAAGGCGCAACGCGGCCCGGCCTGAACCTGCGCCAGCGTTCCCTGCTGCACGATACGGCCACCCAACATGACGGCGACGTGGTCGCCCAGCGCCGCCGCCTCTTCTCGGCTGTGGGTCACGTGCAGGGTGGTCAGGCCGAGCTCGCGGTGGACCTGGCCCAGCTCGGCCTGCAGCTCCAGTCGCGTGTTGTGGTCGAGGGCGCTCATCGGCTCGTCGAGCAGCAGCAGTCTGGGCCGAATAGCCAGGGCGCGCGCGACAGCGACCCGCTGGGCCTCGCCGCCGCTCAAGGTCGCGACCGGACGGGCAAGAATTGCTCGCAGCCCAAGGCGGTCGACCAGCCCGCCGACCGTGCGCTCGATGTCTTGGCGGGGCAGCTTGCGCGCCCGCAGCCCGTAGGCGATGTTTCCCCACACCGATTTGTGGGGAAAAAGCGCGGCTTGCTGGAACACCAGGCCCATGCCCCGCCGCTCGGGCGCACTCGCCGTGAGGTCTTCGCCATCGACCAACACCCGACCTCGGTCAGGCACAAAAAAGCCCGCGATAGTCTGCAAGAGGACGGACTTGCCGCAGCCGCTAGGACCAAGAATCACCCAGTACTCCCCGCTGTCGATGCGCAGCGAGACGTCACTCAGGGCAAAATCCCCGAACCGGCACGAGAGCCGCGACAGCTCGATCATGGGCGCCCGCCCCCCCCCTGCCGCTTCAAGGCAAACGGCAGCAGGGTTTGCCCGAACTGCAGCATCACGAACACCCACAGGCAGATGACGAGCAAGAGCACGGCGATGGGTCGACTCTCGGAAGCCCCGGCACGCAGGAATTCCGTGTGCACCAGCACCGGCGCAGTGACCGGCGAGCTCGCGAAAAGCACGATGCAGCCGAACTCGCTAACCGCACGCGCCCAGGCCAGGGTCGCGCCCACCAGGATGCCCCGCAGGGCAAGCGGCACCGAGATTCGGGCAAACGTCGCCGCCGCGGAGGCGCCCAGGTTGCGCGAGGCCAATTCGTACTGGAGCGGCACGGATTCGAACGCAGTCATCGCGGTCTTGACCAGGAAGGGCGAGGCCACGAAGATCTGCGCGATCACAACGCCCACCAGCGATCCGGCGATGGGCAGACCCAGGCGTTCGAGGGAGCTGCCCAGCACGCTACCTGGCCCCAGCAATACGATCAGAGCCACCCCGGCCACCGACTGCGGCACCAGGATGGGCACGTCGACGATGGCCAGTGCCCAGCGCTTGCCCGCAAATTCGACCCGCGCCAGGGCGTAGGCCAGCGGAACGGCCCACAAAGCGAGCACCGCCGTCGCTACCGTCGAGGTGAGCAAGCTCAGCCAGATCGCGCTCGCCACGTCGCCCCGGGTGAAGGTTCGCCAAAGTGTCTGCAGGGAATCCTGGAGGCCGAGATGGATCAACGGGAACAGGACCACGCTCAACGCCGCCAGGCCGCCACCGAGACACACGCGAGTGAACAGCGTGGCTCGTGCTCGCGTGGCCATGAAGACCGCGTAGATGAGGCTGAGGGGAATGAAGGTCTCGAAGGCGAAGGGCTGCAGCACCACGAAGCACAAGACGAAGATGGCGAAGAAGCCCAGCATAACCGGGGCACCGAAAAAGCCGGCGTAGGCGACCACGAGCAGGATGAACAGGGGCGGCCGGTTCAGGATGACCAGCAGCAGAACGAAGAGCGCGCCGTAGCCGGCGACGAACAGGAGGACCAGGCGCCCCGAGCGCCGCCGCAATACCGTGGCTGCAGCGTAAAAGACGAAGAGATTGGTGAAGAATAGCGCTAGGTTCACCCCCAAGGTGAACGGCGGCGCCGGCGCCAATCCCATAGCGACGTGGATGACCGCCAGCGCCAGGATCGCGGCGGCGGCGTATTGCCACTTGCGGTTCATGGAGCACGCTCCTCCTGCTGCACGAAAGCGACCATGGACGAGGGCAAGCCCGCGCACGGGTGGCAGGTCGCGGGGAGCAGCGGGTGAAAGCCGCGACGTAAGAGAAGCTTTCGGCCCGCCCCGCTCAGGAGAAAAGCAACGAATCGCGCAGCCTCCTCGCGCTGCGGGGCTCCGGTGGGTATGGTCAAACTGTAGACGATGGGCGATCCGCTTACTGTCCTTTCCCCCTGCCCTCGCTGCATGCGTACGGCCACCCGGGCAACCGCGTAGTGGGACGCCAGCTCAGGGCGCGACAGGTTGATCTCTGCCGGGAGACTCAGGATCTTCAGGTGATGATCCTCAGCGGTCGAGCGAAAGAGGAAGGCGTAGTCGATGGCGCGCGATTCGAGCAGAGCGAGCAGCTCCGCCTCGTCGTGCACCACGTGTTCCTTCGCGCAGCGGGCCAAGAGAGCATGCACCAGCGCGCCCGGCCTGATCCCGGCCGCCTCCGCGAGCTGCCACACCATCAGCGTCTGGTAGCCAATGGGCGCAGTGTCCGGATCGGCTCGGCCCAGGCGCACGTCATCGCGGCTCAGGACCTCGGCCCAATTCTGCTCCGAGATCTGGTCGGTCCACTTGCTATGATCTTTGTGCGCCAACACGATCTCGTTGGTCGCGAACGAGGCATTCCAGGTCGCGTGCGAGGGGATCATCATCGTCTGGATCAGGCTGCCATCGGCGACCGTGACGATGTCGGCGCGCATACCCAGCTCGGTCACCTTGCGCACTGCCACCTGGGACCCGGAAGGTTCGAGGCGAATGCGAGCTTGCGGGTTTGCCTTCTCGAAAGCCTCACGAGCGTCGGCCAGCACCGAGGCCAGGCTGCTGGCGTGAAAGACCACGATCTCGGTCGCCCTGGCTTTGCAAGCCGGGACACCCAGCAACGCGACAATCAGCACAGCCTTTCGGTGCACGGAGCTTCCTACAGATTCATGGTGAAGTACACATACGGTGTGATGGTCGTGGTGTTGGCGCAGGCGCTCGCCGAACCGGACATGCAGCCGAGATGGTCGTAGGTGAAGGTGCCGTTGAGATACATCCGGTCACCCGCACGCCAGATCACCCCGGTCACCGGGATGAACTCCCAGGCCTCGAAGGCATCGGTGCTGGTGCCGCTGCAATGCCAGCGCGTCACGCCCATGCGCTGGAAGATGAAGAGCGCCGAGACGTTGGCGAGCGGATAGAAACGCAGCTCGAGCTCGGCGTAGCCGGAATACTTGTTGTGGTCGTGCTCCTCCCAAAGGTTCGTGCTGGGATCCTGGGTGTAGTAGTTCGACGTGTCCTCCAAGGTGCCGATGAGCTGGGTCCGGGTGGCGAACACCCTATTCCAGCGCATGAGCCACTGCAGGGTATCCTGGTAGGTGTCCTTGAGCATCCAGTAGTTTCCGTTCGATATCGTGAGCTGCGTCGGATCGATGGGAGTGCGGTCGCGCTCGTAGTTCGCGAGCAAGGTGATGGGCGAGGTGAACACCGGTCGGTAGACGATGCGGTTCTGCAGAATGGTGATGCTCCCGTTGTCGTGCACGTCCGCATCCACCGGGGTAGCGACGTTGGTCAGGCGATAACTCTCGTAGAGCTGCATCTCGAGGCGGCGTCCGGCCCAGATCTCCGAGGCAATGTAATTGTAGACACGGTTGTACTGGATCCTCGCCCCGTTTTTCGACTCTTCCTGGTCTCCCACCGAGACACTGGGGACGAGGGCTAGCGGTCCCAGCTTGGCGAACCACTGCCCGGGGTAGAGGCCCAAGGCGGCCCCGATCGAGCCAGTGATCGTCCGATCCGGACCCTGGCGGCAAGTCTGGCCCGGGCCGCCGAAACCGACCGGGGTGATGGCCGCGCCCGCAGGGGTCACCGTGGTACCGTTAGCCCCGGGCACCGGCCCTGCAGCACCGATAGGGCCATAGTTGGAAAAGACACCCGTGCCGGCCGGAATGGGGGTGATGGCGCTGCCATTGTCCGACTGACTGCAACCGGTAGCGCCCAGTGGCAGCATGCGGGTGTCATCGTAGACCAGGTTCCAGCTCCCCTTGGGCACCAGGCCGGGGATGATGCTGCTCTGGGCGCCCGAGGTGAGCTCCCAGTGGTAGACGCTGCGCAAGAATGGCCCGACCTGGTCATCTTGACGTTCTACATCGCGCGAGCGGAACAGCACGTTGATAGTCTCGGTTGGCGAGGGCGAGAGCTTGCCTTCCAGGCGGACCAGTTGCACCCGTTCGCCGTACTTGATCGTGCCTTCCTGGGTGTCCGCGTCGGACTGGCTGTAGAAGGCACGCACGTTGAAGAGATGGATGTGAGCAAAACCGAGCAGCGGCGCCAGGTTGTAGTCGGTCTGGGCGGACCCTTGCAGCCGATGGGTCTGGAAGGCGTTGGGATTATCGAGGTCGGTGATGCCGAGCTGCAGGGTGGTGGCGGGCAGCCCGGCCTTGTTGAGCTGAACCCGCCCGATGACGTGCTGGACTACGCCGACGCCGTCACTACCATCGGCCAGCCAGGCGCTCTGCCGGGTGAAGAGCGCCGTGACCGGCAGCCAGGGCAAGGGATACCCGGTCGCGTTCAACTGGGTCTGGTCGCACAGGATCCCGAAGCGCGCATCGTTCCAGGTCCGCTCCAGCCCCCGTTCGGTCATGGTCGGGGTGGTGTGACCGACGGGTGTCCAGCCCTCGCTGTTGACGCGCTCCGATATCGTGCCTTCCAGGATCGGGCTCGACAGGCGCAGAAAGCCCATGCCGGCCAGACCGTCGGGTCGCGCGCTATTCGAGTCGTGCGAACCACCCAGCTCGGCGTAGCTGGTGAGTAGACCGCCCCCGCCCACCGGTACCTGATAGCGACCGTCGAGCACGCCACTGGTCAGGTGCATGGCCGGGACACTGGTCGGGTTGCCGGCGGCATCGAAGCCGCCCGGATTGTCGGAGGTCTGCTCCAGCTGCACCACCCGAGCCCCCAGCTCCATGCCCTTCATCGGTGCCACCGCCCCGCGGGCGGCGACCAGCCATTCCTTGAGCATGTCGCCCACATGTGCTCCCGCCTGGGTACCGCGATTGAACACTTCGAGAGCGAAGGTCTTGATGTAGGCCAAAGCTGCGTCGGAGTGGTCGGCTATGGTGATCTCGATGTAGTACTGCCCGGTATAGGCCTCGGCGTAGTAGGCGGTGGGCAAGCTCACGTCGATGCACGCGTCCTGGATGGCGGTGGTCGCGATGCCAGGCACCGGTATCTTCGCCACCGGAATATCGAACTGGTAGATGGACTGGGCGTTTTCCAGGTTGCCCATGTCGTGGATGGCAACTTGCAGGGTGCTGCTGCCCTGCTGGTAGGTGGCATAGACACTCGACACCCAGCCGCGGTCGATGTACTTCGGCGCACCGCCGTCGATCTGGTTGTAGAGCCCGGTGTCGGTGTTGATGACGGCCGGGGTTCCCGCCATAGCCCAGGTCCCGATCTCGTTGCTCACCGGCAACCTGGCCGACAAAGAGAGATTGCCCAGGCTCTTCTTGGGCATAAGGTCGCGCTCGTACTCCACCACGATGACGCTGAGGTCGTCAATCCGCTCCGGATCGAGGAAGATGAGCTGGCCCGCGGTGTAGACCACGGTGTAGTCGACACCATTGTTAAGGAGCTCGCCGTCGACATAGACCCGCTCCGTGCCGGGCAGGATGTACTGTTGCGAGAGGTTGAAGGTGGCCTGGCCCGAAGCCGGGCCGGTGATGAAGTCGCGTACCACCTGTCCGCGCCGGAAACCGGAATCCACGCTCATGCTCGCCTTGGGCTCGGCTCCCGGCGTTGCCAAACCCACGTGGGCCCCCTGCAGCAGGAGCTGACGGTCGAGCCCTTCCTCGACGTAGCGGTACTTCAGCTTGTCCTCGATGCGCACGTCGCGCACGACGTCGTTCTGGTTGCCCAGGTACTCGACCTTGTACTGCAAGTCGCGTATGCCGCTGGCGTCGAGCTGGCCATAGTCGAGGTAGGTCGAGCCGTTAAACGTGCGCCCCTCGGACAGCTCGTGGCCGAAGCCAAAACCGCCAATGCCGGTGGCGTAGGCGTTCGCGGTGTCCCGGCGCCCGTTGACGTACGGCTCCTCCGACTCGAGCTGAGCGAAAACCCGTCCCGTGGTCTTGCGCTGCTCTGCCACGGTCAGGGCCAGGCTGCGCTCCCGCCACTGGTCGAGCGAGACGTCGTACATGAACGCGCCGTCGGCGAACATCACCGTGACGAACGAGCCTAGGTTAAGCGTCCCGGTCGAACCCTCTTGCCGGGTCAGCCCGTCGGCGGCGGTGAAGCGGCGAATGGCGAAGGTCAGGGTATTGTATTGCAGCACCTCCTTGTCGGTGGTGAAGTAGTCGTAGCTGCTCATCGGCTCGACCCCAACGATGACCTTGCTGCCCAGAGCGCCCTGCTGGGGGAAGATGCGGATCGAGTCCACCCCGTCATCGAACTGCCAGAGCCCGTTGTCAGTGCCGATCCAGATGGTCTGACCGTCGACCGCGGTGACGAAGATCTGCTGCGCCCCCATGAGTGACATGGGAAAGTTGTTGAAGACACGCTGCAAAATGCGAAAACGCGACAGACCCACGTCGGTGCGGCACCACAAGTCGGAGCCGAACTGGAACACCTCGGCCACATTGCCCGAGGCCAGCCCGTCGGCCTCCCCAAACGCCCGCAAGCCGTCGACGTCCGGGCTAAATACCGCGAGACCGGCGCGCGTGCCAAACCACACCTGCCGGCCGATGGTCACCGCGTAGGTCACCGCTTTGCTGGGCAGGCCGTTGCTCTCGTCGTACACCTTCAAGGTGCGGTCGGTCTTGCGGTAGCGCACCAGGCCCTTGTTGGTCCCGAACCACACGTACTGGTCGTCGAAGGCCACGGTCGCGACCCGCTGACTGGGCAATCCGTCTTCCATGGTCAGCTTGGTCGAGCGCTGGCTGCCGGTTTCGAACCGGATCACCCCGTCGTCGGTGGCGACCCAAAGGATGTTCTGGTCCACCACCAATTTGTTGACAGTCGCCCCCGCAGAGAAGACCGACCAGCGGTCAATGGTCTGATAGATGAACCTGTCACCCTGGGCGATCCAGATCCCCTGATTGGGATCGATCGCGGTTTCCGGGGTGCGCGCCAGCAACGATTCCGAGTGAAGCGAAGCCACCACGGCCAGAGCCAGGGCCGTCCTTCTCATGCGGCTCTATCGCTACGCGGCAACCTTCTTCACCTTCATCCTTGCCACGTCCACCTCGCCCAAGCCTGCCTTGCCGGCAAACTCGATGTGACGCGCGTCGGCTGGGGTCATGATCCTGCTGTTGAACTTCGCCAGCGTGAGCCCGTAGGCATCGACCGAGGCGACTTTTCGCCCCGCTACCATCCGGCCCGGCTCCGCCGTGTCGCCCGGACCAGCAGGACCGTTGGTCAGCAGAGCGCGCGTGGCGTCGAGAATGGTCAGGGTGGGCTTGATGACGCGTCCCAAATCGGCGACAGCCTGGTGCAGCTCCATGGCAGTGTGGAAGGCTTGCCGGTCCCATATGAGCCCCATGTGGTTCTTCAAACCGAAAGACACTCCGGCTTGAAAGTGAGCCTTGGCTGCGGGGACGTTGATGAACACATCTGCGGATAGCAATTGCTTGGCCACCTCGACCGACTTGAGCGTCACGCCGCCTTTGACCTCCACCTTCTGGAAATCGCCCGGTCCGAGCAGCTTGACCTTCACACCCGGTACCGCTGCCAACGCCGCCGTTAGGCCGCAGCGCTCGAGGCACTTTTCCCCTTTGGCCTGGGGAAACTCGAGGATCAAGACTTCCTTGGCCTTCGCTTCCAGGCAGGCCTTGGCAACGACAACCACGGTAGCGGGATGGGTCGTGGTGCCCCACGCCGGCGGATTTGCAAACGCGGCATTAGGCTTAATAACCACAAAGTCGCCCTTGTTTACGAATTTGGCCATGCCGCCCAGGGCCGCCAACGCAGCGGCGACCATCTTGGCCGGATCACTCCCACTTACATCGACGAGATCGGGCTCGCCGACGGCAAGGGCTCGCCCGTAGCGCAAGGTCGCGGCCGCCACAAGCGAGCCGCCCACGAAGGTCCGTCGAGATATTAGCTTCATCTGGGGGTTCCTTTTCCAGGGTGCTATTGGGTTGCCACTCCGCCGTCGGTGGTCGGTGATCGGTGGTGGCCGGTGGTCAAGAAAAACCTCCCCGCTTTCGCCCCTCCCCGCTCGCGAGAAGGCGATTGTAACAGATGAGCGTCCCGTTTGTGCTAGTCTTCATTTGAGGCCCGCTCGTGGTCGTATTTGCGGCTTCGACGGGCACACTAGCCATGGCGGTCCCCAAAGGCATGACCCGCAGAGAAGTTCTCGCCGGAGCTGCACAGGCCGCTGCCGCTGCTTCACTCGGTGGCTTGGCCGGGTGCTTCCCCAGCGTGGGCGGCAACTGGTCCGCCAACGCTTCCGACGGCGGCAACGACGGCAGCCTTTGTTCCTGCACGCCCGGCGATGGGGGTGGTAGCTCCGCCAGCACAACGAGCAACGGTCCGGTCGCCGGCCAGTCCACTGTGGTCAGCATCCAGCGTGACGATAGCGTCGATGCGCGTGGGCAGAGCACGGCTCAGCCTCAGCTTGACGCCGTGCAGGCAATGGTCGACGCCGTGCTGTCCGCTCTCGCCGGCGGGGCCAGCAACCCATGGCCGGCGCTCCTACCCGGCGCCGGCTCGTGCACCCGTATCGGGCTCAAGGTCAACTGCCTGAACTCCTACTTTGGCACCTCGCCCGCCATCGTGCGGGCACTGATCACCAGCCTGGTCGCTAACCTGGGCGTCTGCCCCAGCAACATCATTGTATGGGACCGCCGCCTCGACGAGCTCCAGACCGTCGGCCGGTACGGCTCCGATGATCTACAGGGTGCCCAGCTGCTCGGCACTCTCGCTTCGACCACCAGCACGGCCGGACCCGGTTACACGGACCCCGTCCTGACCCTGCAAGGCTCGACGCCGCGCTTGTCCCACATCTTGACCGAGATGACGGATGTGACCATAAACTGTCCGGTCCTCAAGGTGCATGGACAGACCGGCTTCACCGCCGGGATGAAGAACGTCTTTGGCATCATCGACGTTCCCGGCAATTTCCACACCGCTTCTAGCCCGGGCGTTGACATTCAGACCGCGTTGCCCGCCATTTACAACATTCCGGCAATTCGCGGCAGCCTAAAGCTGCACATTGTCGACGCCCTGCAGGCGGTCCTCAACGGCGACACCGACACCGCACCCAACGCCATCCCGGGTTACATCTTCGCGTCCCTAGACACGCTTGCCCTGGATCATTACGCCCTCGACCTCATCAACCAGCTACGCGCCAAACCGCCGTTTCGCATGCAACCGGTCAACGCGCCGCCGCCAGACGCATCGGTCAATACGCTCTTTGACTGGATGGATAACGCCTATCAGCTCGGCCTGGGGACTAAGGGCTACCAGTTGGTCATGTTGCAGCCCAATGGCGAACCGGTCGGAGTTGACGGTGGAAGCGAGGGTCTGGACGGGAGCACGGACGGCAGCATCCTCGAGGTCCTGGACAGCGCTGGGTAGCTAGTGGAGGCGACTGACTCGCCCAGCTAGCGCCGTTAGTGGCGCATGGCGTTTGCCTGGCCGGGTACGCCCCTCGGTAGCCCCCCATTGCGGCGAATCATAAACCCCATTGACCGGGGCCAACGGTTGGGCGAGTCTATCGGCGTTCGGCAGACCTATCTCCGACCGTAATAGCGCGGCCAGCAGTCCTGAACTCCGAGCCCCGGCTAGCGCGCCCAGAGCGCACCTCGAAGTCACGACTGATGAGCAAGTACCCGGCCTCCCCGCCCTTAACGGCAACAACACTGATCCCGCTCGCGATCGGCGTGTGTACCGTAATGGCGAGCTACGCTCGGGCCGGCGACGCCTCCGGGGTAAGGGCCGTGCATGCGCCGCCCGAAGTCGAAAGCTCCCACGCGCCAGCTGACGATAGTGCGACCGACCTCGGCGGCGTGTACTTGGGCGGCCAGCTCGGCTACCTCGGGGGCAGGACGAGCACCACCCCCGCCAACCCGATCGCCCGTTCCGCCGCGCCTGGCTATGCAACGCTGGCCGGCGGTGTCCATATCGGGTACGCACGCCTCTTCGATCGAAACCTCTTGCTCGGGGTGGAGTCCGATGTCGCGGTGCCCTACTTCGATACCAACAGCGATCGCTTGTCCTCCGCCCGCACCGCCCTCGGCGAGCTCGACGAAAAGCTCGACAGCCTGGGCTCCCTGCGCGTGCGCGCTGGGTACACCCGCCTCCCTTGCTCCATCTACGGCACCGGGGGCTTCGCCTGGTCGCTCGGACACTTCGTGCTCAATCCCGACGGTCAAAGCCTGGAACACTGGCGCTGGCGGCCTGGCTTTGGCGTGGGAGCTGGGGTCGAGCTCGCGCTGTCGCCCAGGTGGGTCGCGCGCCTCGAATACTCCTACCAGCACCTCGAGCGTAGCAGCGCCACCTTCGGCCCAGAGACCACCATCTCTTCCACGCTGAATCTGCACAGCGTGACTCTGGGGCTGAGCTGGGGTGTGTCCGGCAACTCCAAGCGTTCGGCCAGCGGGCCCGCGAAGGCCGACTCCGGCGAGGTGGCCGCGGCGAGCGAGGCCACCCAGGGCATGGCGACCGCCGGCGCGGCCGCGGCGAGCGAGGCTGCCCAGGGCCCGGCGACCGCGGCCTCCCGCACGGCTCCGGTCGGGGTGGCGACGGGCCAGGACGAGCCAGCGTCGCTGGTGGAGTCGTCGTCGAAGATCAGCATCAGGCTCGACAAGCCTGCCAGCGTGGTGGAGCGCAGATGCGTGAGATGGGGAATGCCGGCCATCTGAATCTCGACCGGCACGGTGACCTGGCGCTCAATCTCTTCAGCGGAGCGGCCGGGCCATTGGGTGATGATCTGCACGTAGTTGTTGGCTACGTCGGGGTAGGCCTCGACGGGCAGTGCGCGAAAGCTGAAAACGCCCCAGGCGCTGAGCACCACTGCTGCTCCGAGGACCAGCCAGCGGTTCTTGAGCGCGAAATCGACGAGTGCGCGAATCATTACTGGTTCCCCGCGGTTTCAAGCAACAGTGCGTTGGCGGCGACCTGCTGGCCGGGCT
>CAWKJE010000038.1:0-6617 GCA_963849735.1 uncultured delta proteobacterium | reverse complement strand
AAGTCTCTTTACTTAAGACCGCCACTTCAACTCAACTAAATTAAGCACTAAACATGGTTAAAGCATTAACCGTGCACCGGCTCAGCCCGGGTTCCAGACGCGCCGCCGCCAGCGATCTTTGACAAGGTCATCAGGGGTAGGATTGAATCTAACTCCTTTGTTCGCCAGACTTTGCATTCTACAGCTATTAGAATCTGGACTTTGCAGGGCATAAAGTCAGGAAAACGCGGGAATCAATCCATTTATCCATCTAACCCCAATGGATTACGTACTTTGCCCGTAAGTCTAATAGATCCAGTACTTTGGCGTGAAAACATCGCTAACATTCTGATTCTAATATACCGGGGGGGGTAGGGGGGGTGTACCCACAAGCTGGAAGGAGACGGCGCTACCTCTTATCCGCAGCAACCAAAGCCGACAAGAAAAAAGTCTCCCTAGATGTGAGGAATGAACTAAGAACTGGGAACTGAGAACTAAGAACTGAGAACTGCGTACAGAATCATTCCCTTTTCCCCTCGAGTTCCGGATCCGCCATCTCCCCAACTTGCGCTAGGATGTTCGCGGCTGTCTCCCGCCATGCGCAGATGCACTGTTGGGGCCGCGATTTGCGCCGAGATGATGCGCTCTACCTCATCGCGCGTGTATATGGCTTGCGCTCGCCATTCTGGGTCCTTGTCGACTTTCTTGGGGAGGATGCCCTTGGTCAGCACGCACGGAGTGGCGTCGATCAACTCCTCGGCAATCGCCGTGCGAAACACCAGGGCCGTAACCTGATAGACGTGGTGCACGGTTCTTGGAGCCAGAGCACCTTGCCTCAGCCCGAGGACGAATTCTCGGATGTGCCGCGGCCTGACCTCCGTAAGCTCTAGATGACCAAGCTTCGGCAGAACATGGTTCTTCAGCCGAGCTGCCTCGTCCTTGTGCGACGCGAGGTGGAGTGCTTCGCGGCCCTTCAGCCAACGAGCGGCGTATTGCGCCACGGCGATCGACGCCCCTGGTTCGAGCCCGGCAGCATCGGTGACCTCCCTGGTGGCGGCGATCATGTTTTCAAACTTCCGAAGGTACCTCCTCGCCGCGACCTCCTCGCCAAGGCGGAACGCCAGGACCTTGCTGCACCGTTGCCGCTGGTGTCCTTATACCGGGCACAGATACGATCATTCTTTACGTACAGACTGGACATCGATCGGATCCCGACGCGATTGTCTCGATACTAGCAGGAACGCCCAACGAAACCTTGCGCGACTTCTGCTTGCGCGCCTCGAGCCTGCGGAAATCTCGAACGGCTTGTCCCTCCGGGCTCAAGTCCCCGCAACTGACCGTCTCGTGCGATGAGGCCAAGAAGGCGTCGAGCTCCGCGCGCTTGACGCGCAAGACCCTCCCCGCTTTGTAGCCGTTCAGGTCCCCCGCCCTTACCCATCGGCGAACGGTCTGCGGGGCGACGGAGGCAATCGCGGCGGCCTCGGCAATGCTGAGGTACTCGCCGGCGGTTGTGGCCTTCCACGTATGCGTACGGTGTCGGCGCCCGAGAGTGAACGCATTTTCGCGGCTCAATAGCCCAGCCTACATGTGCTGCCAACCGCCAGGCTCATGGGGCCACGGATTGGCATTTTCGCCGGGGTCATGGGGCCACCCAATCGCCAGTGGGAAGGGGCCAGGGTCGCGAGTGACACACGTGCCCCTGTCAACGCTTCGCTGCTGCCCTCGCGGACAGACCAACGCATGACTCGGGGTCGAAGTGGTTTGCTATTCCTTCTTCGTATGGCTTCTTCCTCCATGACATCTCGCCGGTTTGTGCCGGCGCACGCGCAGTTGCGAACATGAAGTGAAAAATGTCTTCGCTCACAGCAGGGCTGGGAACGATCACCTTGAAGGCCTCCTCGGGCTCGCTCACGGGTGCTTCGGTCAGCGTGACCACCGGCCCCTGAGCTCGGCTCAATCCTGCTACAGCCTGCCACAGCCTTGCCGCCAGCAGGCTGGGCAAGACAGGGAGGAGCGGAGTAACGGAGGCCAAGGGCGCCCCCCTCCGTTACTCACCCTAAGCAGAACAGCGGAGCAAACGCTGGCGGCGTGGCAAGCCTACTCCCTCACCCTCCGGTGATCCGTTTTGGTTCAATCCTGATGCGCCGTGGTGTCACCCTCTGGCTCAGTTCAGGGTGAACTGCTCGCCGTCGTCACTGAAGATGGTCTGGCCGTACTTGCTCGCTTGCAGGATCAGTACGGCCGCGCTTCCGCTCGACGGCGCGGTCACGCTTATGGAGGTGGTGGTTCTTGAGCCGAGGGGAATATCGAGCTCGGTCGTGCCTTGATCGGCGAGGGTGCCGGTGGCGGTGCCACTGTGCATCTCCCATGCAACATCCACGGTCGTACCGGTGAAGGTATCGTTGAAGACCACCAGCTGGCGGGTGAGCTTCGCCCCCTTACTCACCGCCTCCAGCGCCACCGGCCAATCGCCGTTGGTGTTGGACTCGTGGTTGGCGCTCCAGTAGGCGACATCCGCCACTGCCACCGGGCTGAAGGCGCGCTGGATGCGGGTGATGATCGGGCTCGACCAGGGGTCGGGCAGATTGTCCTCCCCAAAAAGTGGGTGGCCTCCCTGCTCGATGCTCATCATGGTCGTCTTCACCCCGGGAACGAAGCTGGCCCAGCCGGAGAGCAGGGTGTAGGGCCGAATATCCGAGGAATCTTGCTGGCGCAAGGCCATGGTCGACGTGGCGAACCAGGCCAGCCCTTGCTTGGTGTTGTCGGCCGACCAGATGAACTCGCCCACCCCGAAGGGACGAGCGGTGGTGGTGTCGACATGGTCGGTGTAAGAGGCGAAGCCGCTAGGATAGTGCTCCATCACCGAGAAGTTGGCAGCGGTGGGGTAGCCGTTCATGTTGGCGGCGTTGGGGCCCATGCTGGGGTCGGCGCTCACCGGGCGCGTGTCGTCGTCGGCCGTGACGGTTTGGTAGAGGGCCTGCTGGAAGCTGGCGGAGTTGGTCGAGTCGCCCTCTGGCTCGTTGTCCTGGCTCCAGCGCAAGACGGCGGGGTGGTTGCGATCGCGGCGCACGAGAGCATCGAGGTGACCGGTCATATTGGCCAGGCCGGCGACGAAGTCCTGGTCGTTGTTGCTGCCCCGGATGGCGCTCTCTTCGATGGCCATGAAGCCCATCTCGTCGAGTACGTCGAGCATGTAGGGAGTGGCCGGCTCCTGGTGTATGCGCGTGACGTTGTAGTTGAGGTGCTGCCAGTTGTCGACCGCCTGCGGCCAGCCGGCATTGTTGGCCGAGGGCGCGGCAAAGCCGGCGAACAGGTCGTACGAATCGCCCGGACCCTTGCCGGTGTTATTGATGCTGTCGTAGTCGGCGCCCTGGATGTTGTCCCCGCGGAAGTTCACGCGAACGCCGTTGAGCTCGTAGTAGGGACCGTTCTGGACGATCTGGCGAAAGCCGAAGCGGAAGGGCACGCTGTGGGCGGCGGCGCTACCGCCCCCGGCGGCGTCGGGAGTCAAGGTCACCAGCGCATTGTGGAGCTGGGTGCGGTAGCCCGGGGTGTAAGGTACATTGGGCCACCAGTACGACGAGGAGCCCAGCCCCCAGGTCACCGGCCCCAGCGTGACCTTCACCGTCGTTCCCGCCGCCACCGCGGTGACGGGCACCGACGCCAGGGTCGGGTAGCTGAGCGCACTGCAGCTCCAACTCGACAGGGCGACGTCGATCGTCCCGTTCGCGGGCGCCGTCCCGCCGTTCCGCACCCACACGTCGATGCTGAACTGATCCGCTGCCACATCGGTGTGCACCAGGGCATCGAGCACGTGGAGGACAGGCACGGCCCTTATGTCAGCCGAGCGGAAAATCCCCTGCGCTACGTTGGGCGACCACCCGGCCGCGTCGGGAACCAGCTTCTTCCCGCTTGAGCCGATGAGGGCCTTGCGGCCCTTTACCGCGACCGTGAGCTGGTGGCTTGCCCCGGCCTGCACGGCGGCGGTCACGTCGAATACCGACGGCGTGAACGAGGTGGTGTTGGTACCGATCTGGGTGCTGTCGACGCTCAGGGTGGCCTGGTGGTTGATGGCGCCGAACTCCACGTAGGTGACCTGCGGGATCCCGAGATTGGGCACTGTGGCCGTACGCTGGTAGGTGGCGGAGTCGACGCTGGAGAACCCCTGGGCGATCCAGCCGCCGCCCGGTACCTCTATGGTCGTGGCGGCGGTGCCCGAGGGTGTGAAGGTCCAGGTCCCGGAGAGCGAGGTCGTCATCTCTCCTGTCGCTTGCAGAGCGCAGGTCGTTCCTCCATCGGTGGCTGCGCCGTCCGGGCCACTCGTCCCTCCGGCAGCGGCCGAGGCATCCTTCCCGCTCGCGCCTCCGTTTCCTCCCGCCCCGCCGCGGCCAAGCACGCCGCCCGCCGTGCCGCTGCCCAGGGCGCCGCCACCGCCCGCGCTGCCGCCGGCTGGGGCGCCGCCCTTGACGCCGCCGGAGCCGGTCGCTCCTCCCCCGGAGGCTGCGCTGCCGCCAGCGTTGCTCGCCCCGCCTCTGGACCCGCCGGGACCGGTCGTTCCTCCCCCTCCTCCTCCTCCCCCTCCGCCGGCGCCGGATCGCGCTCCCCCGTCACTCACACTGTTGCCGGTTCCGCTGCTGCTGCAGCCGGACAGCGGAGCAACCGCCGCCCCCAATAGGGCGAGAGCGGCGAGGGACGGCAGGGCGAGAGCGTGGAAGCGATGGTTGGCGGTCATGGACTTCTCCTGTTCTGGTACTTCCTCCCGCGGGCGGGGTTCCGTTGGTCCGGCTGGGCGGGCGGCAACCCAGAATGGCCGACACTGCGATTGCATTGCCGATAACGCGAGCTTCGATTTCATGCCAACTGCTCCTGTGGGGGTGAGAGCCTTAGGATTTCGCAACGCTAGGAGTAAAGCTCGACCCAGCCTTCACCCGCGCTACACGCGCGCCGCAGGCACAGGATCTGAGTCCTAAGTCATGGCACGTGTCTTCCAGTTGTGTAGCACACCCGGGCACCTCGCTCGTCGTCTCCTGGTCCAGCCTGGTGGCCCATCGCGCGACCTTTTCCCAAAAAACGCGAACTTTCACCCTCCCGTCACCCGACCCCGCCGCCGATGCAGGACCCTCGGCGCCCGGGGTCTTTCGTGGCCCGGCGGAGTCTTCGGCAAGCCTGTGACGCGCGCGACAAGAAATCGTGAGCAATGCGGGAGAGACGCGTTCATGAAGACTCCGTGGGATGTACATGGAGCTATAGCGTTCGAGCTCGACACGTGTCTTCGCATTTTGTGACTGCGGCCAGTTTTCGCCCCACAGGATGCAAGCATTTCGCCCGACGGGCGTTTCGGGCTGAGGTCTGTTAAAGGGGTGCCAGTTGGCGCTGCCCGTCGGAGAGGATGGACACCGCGCCCTGCCCGAACGAATCGGAGTCCTCGAGCACCAAGAGTTGGGAGCGCCGACGACCGCGACCAAAGTAATCGCGGGGCCGGGATCCCGATACCCGACTGAACGTGCGGTGAAACTGCGAATAGCTGCCGAAGCCGGCGGCGAGAGCCGCGTCGAGGAAATTGGTCCCCTTGGCCTGAACAAGCGCCAGGAAGTGCGCGACGCGCGTGCGTGCCCGGTGCTCGACGAAGGTGACGCCCAGATCTTTGTGAACGGCACGGGAGAGAAAGCCCTCGCTGACCCCCAACTCTGCGGCCACCGCTGCCCGACTCATCGTCGGCGAGGACAGCAGGAGACATGAGGCAAGCTGGCCAACGGAATTCGGCCTCCGCGTATCGGCGTTTCCCAGGGTCGTCCTGAGAGCTAGCAGGCCGAAGCCCACCAGCCCGGAACGTGCTTGGGTGGGGAGCCTCGTTGCCCAAACCCCGGCTGCCAGGTCGTCGAGCAACTCGGCTACCTCGGCAGAGACGTCCACCACCGGCTTGCCGGCGACCTGCTCACCCAGGGGGATGGACCAAGACTCGAAAGGTGCGTAGTCCCCTGGTGTTCCGACCGCCTTTATCATGGCCCAACACTCGTCCACCAGGGCGGAATCGAACTCCACTACCCACATGTCGAAGTCGGGAGAGAAGTTGCCCATAACGTGGGGCACTCCGGGCAGAACCCAGCACAGTTGGCCGGAGCGGACGACCTGGGTCTGCGTCGCCACGCAGAGCGTCGCGCTGCCCCGCCGGATGAGCAGACACTCGAGCTGGCCGTGGAAGTGGGGCGGCCGGATATAGCCCCGGTCGAACGGCCACACCGCGCCTTCGCGAAGCGAGTCGTATATCAATTCCTGCAGCACCACCTGCATGCCTATTTCCCTTCGCTGGAGCATAGTCCGAACAAGCGCCATCTTACTTCGCCGAATCGCACCTGCCCAAAATGCCCATAACTGGTCCAGATCGGATCGTCAAGCGCTCCCGGAGGGCCGTTGACTTGTGGAGCCAGCCGACGTGCACCGTCGCGAGACGTCCAATCCAACTAGCTCCACAGGGAAAATCGGCGAAAACATGGCCGAGAGCGTCGAGGATCTTCGCGTTTCTTGGGATCTCTTTCCGTGTCCTCTTGGAGACCATGGCATAGACGTTCATCGTTTGCGAATGATCTCCCAATTGGCGCCCGCTCGAAAGCGAAGTGTTACCAGGCGTCTGAGGCTCA
>CAWKJE010000037.1:0-291802 GCA_963849735.1 uncultured delta proteobacterium | reverse complement strand
ATGAAGACCATGAGCGAGGCTCTGCGCAGCGACCTTAACGCCACGGCTGGCCTGAGCGAGGGCGACGTCTTCTTCCTCCAGTTCGGGGCGCCCAAGCTGGTGCACACCGTGCTGGGCGCGCTCCGTCTCCACGTAGCGAACAAGCTTGGTATCATCCCGCAAAACGAGTGGAAGTTCTGCTGGATCACGGAATTCCCCCTCTTCGAACGCACCGACGAAGGCAAGCTGGCCGCCGCCCATCACCCCTTCACCTCGCCGGTCGGCGAAGACCTCGACCGCCTCGAATCGGATCCCGCCAGCGTGCGCGCGCGTGCCTATGACCTGGTCCTGAACGGCAATGAAATCGCCGGGGGCTCGATCCGTATCCACCGCCCCGACGTGCAGGCCCGCGTTTTCCGCGCCCTTGGCCTCACGGACGACGAGGCGCATAGCAAATTCGGCTTTCTCCTCGATGCCTTCCGTTATGGTCCCCCACCCCATGGTGGCATTGCGGCAGGCCTCGACCGCCTGGCCATGCTGATGTGCGGGGCGGATTCGCTGCGCGACGTGATCGCCTTCCCCAAGACGCAAAAGGGCACCGATCTATGCACCGATGCCCCGTCCGCGGTCAGTATCAAGCAGCTCGACGAGCTGCACGTGGCGGTGACCAAAGCCCCCTAGTGTGGCTGGAGCGCCAAGCGAGTTGCCCCCCAGCGCGCAAGCGCGCCCCACCTGCGAATGATTCTTCGCACCAGGTGCTCATCCGGGAGGGGATTGCGTCGCCAGCCCGGTTGCTCGGGCTCGCCAGGCGCGTAGCCGGTTTCGCGGTCAAAGGATGCGGCGCTTCCACTAACCGTGACTTAACAGCTAGTTACAGTTGTGTGTCAGTTGTGAATCCAATGGCATGCATCCTGCTTAGGGCTGAGGCAACCTCTGGGAGGAGGAGATACATGTCGCAAGCCCTCGCAACCGTTCAGACCGAAAGCACCATCATGAGTCGCGAACGCGCATTGCGGATTCTCTCCAAATCGCTCTATCGGGACCTGCGGCAGAACGGCTACGAGCCCAGGCAGATCGTCGGGCTCGCCAGCGAGCTTATCGCCCAAGTCACCACCGACCTCGCGGACGAGACCAAGCTCGACTAGACGGTCGCATCCGCGGCTATGCCAAGGGGGCCTGGCCAAGGTCCCCTTTGTCGTATCGGGCGCCTGTTGTACTGCGTCGTGATTTCCGCCCCAGCCCGCTTTAGCCTGGAAAATCCGGGCCCGTCCGTGTAGAAGCGGCGCTCGCATGCCGGCAAGGACCATTGCCGATCTGGACCTCCAGGGCCGACGGGTATTCATCCGGGTGAACTTCAACGTTCCGCTCACCCCGGCCGGAGGCGTGTCCGACACCGCCCGCATCCGCGAGAGCCTGCCCACCATCACCCATGCCATCGAACGCGGCGCGCGCGTGGTCTTGGCTTCGCACCTCGGCCGGCCCCAGGGGCACCAGCGCTCCGACCTGTCTCTTCTCCCGGTCGCCGCCTTCCTGGCAGAAGCGCTAGGCCGTGACGTAGTCCTGGCCGACGAGCCGGCCGGCGACGGCGCCAAGAAGGTCGTCTACGACTTGCGCGACGGTGGGGTGGCCATGCTGGAGAACCTGCGCTTCTCACCCGGCGAAGAAGCCAACGACGAGGGCTTCGCCCGTACGCTGGCCTCGTACGCCGACGTCTACGTCAACGAGGCTTTCAGCTCGGCTCACCGAGCGCACGCCTCTACCGCCGGCATGGTGAAGCACGTGGCCAGCAAGGGTCTTGGCTTGCACGCCGATCTCGAGCTCAGGATGCTGAACAAGCTCCTGGCTGACGTCCAGCGCCCCTTCGTGGCCATCATCGGCGGCAACCGGGTAACGGAAAAGCTGGGACTGCTCGACAGTCTCCTCGGCCGTGCCGATACGGTTTGTCTGGGGGGAGCCATGGCCAACACTTTTCTCTCGGCCAAGGGCATGGCCATGGGGCGCTCGCTCTGCGAGCCCAGCAAGCTGCCCATGGCCCGCGCCTTGCTGGCCAAGGCCGAAGCCGGCGGGGTGCGCATCGTCCTGCCCAGCGATTTAGTAGTAGCCGAGCGCACCGAGGTGGAAAGCGGCGAAGCCGTCGCCGCCTCTGCCGTGCCCGAGCACGCCGCCGGCTTCGACATCGGTCCCGAGTCCGCCGCCGAGATTGCCGGCCTGCTGGCCCATGCGCGCACCGTCTTGTGGAACGGACCCGTGGGCGTATGCGAGGCCCCGGCCTTTGCCGCGGGAACGCTGACGGTGGCCAAGGCCCTCGCCTCGGTCATGGGCGGCAACACCGTCGTGGTCGGCACCGCGTCCGCTGCCGCAGTCGAGCGCGCCGGCGTCACGCGCAGCGTCAGCCACGTATCGAGCGGCGGCAGCGCGGCTCTGGAGCTAATCGAAGGCAAGAAGCTACCCGGCCTTGCCGCGCTGGAATCTTGAAGTAGAAAGGAGTCCCCTCTCACATGTCAAACTCGCGTACCCTAAGGCCTCTCTTCTGCGGCAACTGGAAGCTGTGGGGAACTTTGTCCGACTCGGTTGCCCTCGCCACCGGAGTTCGCGATGCCGTAGCCGCCATCACCACCGTCGACGTGGCGGTAGGTCCCGGCTTTGTCGCGCTGGCCACCGTGGCCGGCAAGCTCAAGGGCAGCTCGCTCGGGGTAGCGGCCCAGGACGGCTACTGGGAAGTGAAGGGCGCCTTCACCGGCGAAGTTGCCATGGCGCAGATCGCGGATGCCGGTGCCAGCTACGCCATCGTCGGGCACTCGGAGCGACGCCAGTACTTCGGTGAGACCGATGCCACCGTGGCGCGCAAGGCCAAGGCCGCCCGGACCAACGCTCTCATTCCCATCGTTTGCATCGGCGAGACCTTGGCCGAGCGCGACGCCGGGCAGGCACACGCCGTGGTGGCCCGTCAGCTCGAGGGCAGCACGCAAGAGCTCAGCGACGACGAGCTGGTACAGTCCGTCATCGCTTACGAGCCCGTGTGGGCCATCGGTACCGGACGGGTGGCGACGCCCGAGCAGGCCCAGGATATCCATGCCTTGATCCGCACCCGCCTGACCGCCCGACTGCACGGCCGCGCCCAGCAGGTCAGGATCCTTTACGGCGGCAGCGTCAAACCCGACAACGTTGCCGAGCTCATGCGCCAGCCGGACATCGACGGTGCCTTGGTCGGTGGGGCTTCGCTGACCGTCGAATCATTTGCCAAGCTAGTCAAGGAAGGGGCTTCCGCGTGTACACGTTCCTGACCGCTATTCACGTCTTCGTCTGTGTCTTCCTCATGCTGGTCGTGCTCCTGCAAGCGGGACGCGGCGGCGGCATCGGCCTGGCCTTTGGCGGAGGCGGCGGCAGCCAGAGCGTATTCGGCTCTTCCGGAGGCGCGACCTTTCTGACCAAGCTCACCGCGATCTGCGCCGTCATCTTCTTCGCCAACTCGTTGGCGCTGGCCTACATGTCCAGCCAATCGGATTCGCGCCGCTTGCAGCGCATCGCCGCTCAGAAAGCTCAGGCCAAGAAGGCCGAGGAAGTGGCCAACGCCAAGACTCTGAGCGACATCGACAAGCAGCGCGCGGGGGCGGACAAGGACAAGGCGGCAGCGACCAGCCCGGCCGAGCCGAGCCCCGCCTCGAGCGAAGACAAGGGCGCGCCCGAAGAAAGGCCCACCCCGCCCGCCGCCATCCCAGGGTCGCCGTCGCTCAAGCTGCCCGTGCCGGGCCAGCAGCCGACCAAGCCGCTGAAGCTCATTCCCGGCGGCAAGCTGGGCTTGGGTGACAATAGCGGGGCAACACCGCCCAAGGCTCAGAAGACCGCGCCCTCGCCCCTGCGCAAGAAGGTGGCTGCACCCGCAGGCGAAGCATCGCCCTCCCCGTCCGAGCCCGCGGCCGCCCCAGCCACGCCCCAGAACAGCCCAAACGAAGAGCCGGCGGCCCCCAGGAGGCCCGCGGCCAAGCGCCCACCACCCGCCAGTGAGGAAGCGGAAAAGCCGGCCACGGAAAAGCCGGCCGCGGAGAAGCCGGCCGCGGAATAGCCGTGCTATCCTGGGCGGATGGCTCTCTTGCCATTCGTCAAAGCCGAGGGGCTGGGCAACGATTTCATCGTGGTGGATTTGCGCCCTGGTCGGCCGGCCCACGCCCTGGCTGACCAGGTAACCGAGCCTGGCACTGTGCGCGCGCTGTGCGACCGGCATTTCGGGGTGGGCAGCGACGGCGTCCTCGCCATCCTGCCCGGCGCGAGGGGTGATGCGCGCATGCGTGTGCTCAACGCCGATGGCAGCGAGGCGGAAATGTGCGGCAACGGCATCCGCTGTGTGGCCCAGCTGCTCTACGAACGCGACCCGGGCTTGTGCCGCGACACCCTGCACATCGACACGGGTGCTGGCTTGCTCACCTGCACGGTTCACCGCAAGGATGGCAGGGCGGATACGGTTGCCGTGGCGATGGGAACCCCCGAGCTATCACCCCGGCTGATTCCGGTGGCCAGCAGCGCACCTCGGCTGGTGCGCGCGCCGCTGCCCGCAGCTGACCGTCAGTTCCTCTTCACCGCGGTCTCCATGGGCAACCCCCACGCGGTAATCTTCGTCGACGATCCAGCCGCCGACTTGCACGCGCTAGCGCGCCGGTACGGTCCGGGCATAGAAATCGACCCCCGCTTCCCTCGCCGCACCAACGTCGAGTTCGCACGCATATCGCGCAACTCGGCGATGGGCCCTGGCAGTACCGAGATCGAGCTGGTGGTCTGGGAGCGCGGCTGCGGCATCACCCTCGCCTGCGGGACAGGTGCCTGCGCAACCGTGGTGGCGGCTTGTCTCGAGGACCGCGCGCCCACTGACCGAGAAGTGCCCGTCCGCCTGCCGGGCGGCACCCTCTTCATCGCGGTGAAGGCTGCCACGTCCCGCGGCGAGCGCAGCCTGGGCACGGTGACCATGCGTGGCCCGGCACGCCGTGTCTTCGACGCCGAGATCGAGCTGGCAACCCTGGCAGGGTTGGGCCGAACCGACCAATAGGAACGAGGTCTTACCAGGCTAGAACAAGCTGCCCTGCCCGCTCGGGCTGCCCCGCTTCGGCACGGGCACCTTCATGTGCTCGAAGGCTCGCGCGGTGGCGACCCGCCCACGTGGCGTACGCACCAGGAACCCTTCCTGGATGAGGTAGGGCTCGTGCACGTACTCGAGCGTGTCGCGGTCCTCAGCCAGGGCAGCGGCCAGGGATTCGATGCCCACCGGCCCGCCATCGAAGCGCTCGAGCAGGGCGCGCAGGAAGCGACGATCACCGTCGTCGAGGCCAAAATTGTCGACGCCCAGACGGCGGAGAGCGAAGTCGGCGTCGTCGCGGGTCACCCGGCCGTCCCCCCGCACCAGGGCGAAGTCGTGGACCCGTCGGAGCAGCCGGTTGGCGATGCGTGGGGTGCCGCGGGCTCGCCGACCCAACTCCTCCGCTCCGTCGGGAGTGCACACAACATCGAGCAACTTGGCCGAGCGCTGGACGATGGTGGCCAGCTCGGCCGGGGCGTAGAAATCGAGGCGCTCCACGATGCCGAAGCGTGACAGCAAGGGCGAAGTCAGCTGGCCGGTGCGAGTGGTGGCCCCGACCAAGGTGAAACGCTCGAGCGGCACGGTAATCGCGCTCGCACCCGCGCCCACGCCCGTGACGATCTCGATGTGGAAGTCCTCCATGGCCGGATAGAGGCTTTCCTCTATGATGGGCATGAGCCGGTGAATCTCGTCGATGAAGAGCACGTCGCCCCGGCCGAGCGAGGTCAGGATGCCCGCCAAGTCGCCCTTGCGCTCGAGTGCGGGTCCCGAGGTCACCCGCGCACTGGTGCCCATCTCGCGCGCGATCACGTGGGCCAGGGTGGTCTTGCCCAGCCCGGGCGGCCCGGACAAGAGCACGTGGTCGAGCGCCCCTCCCCGCTTCTTGGCCGCGGCCACGTACACCTCGAGGTTCTCCGCGACCTTGCGCTGTCCTATGAACTCGGCGAACGAACGCGGCCTGAGGGTTGACTCCTCGTCGGCAGCCCCCGCCTCGTCGGGCTTTTCCCCCGATACCACGCGCGCGGGCGGTTCCGCCTCGCCGTCATCGTGCTTGCGCCGCGCCACTACCTCCTCCTCAGGAGGCCGAGCGCCTGCTTTATGAGCTCGGTCACGGGATGACCAACGTCGAGCTTACTCAGGATGGCATCGAACTCCGATGGCCTGTAACCGAGCGCGGTCAGCGCGGCATGCACTTCGCCTATGGGTCCGCTGAGCGCCGCGGGCAAGCTGCTCGCGGGCCCCACCTCCCTACCCGTAAGCCCAATCTTGTCCCGTAGCTCAATGGCTATGCGCTCAGCCGTCTTGCGCCCGACGCCGCGGATCTTCACGAGGGTGGCGATGTCGGCCGCGACAATGGCGCGCACCAAATCGCCGAGGGGAAGGCTGGATAGTATGGCCAACGCGACCTTGGGCCCCACCCCCTGCACCGAGAGCAGGGTCTCGAACACGCGGCGCTCTTCCCCGTCGCAGAAGCCGTAGAGCTGCAAAGGCCCGTCCTTGACCGCATGAGTGTAGACCAGCAGAAAGACCGTCGCGCCCAGCTGGGGCAGAGCCCGCCTAGCGGCCGCGGTCACCGTAACCGAGTAACCCACCCCGCCCACCTCGACGACGGCGAAGTCCGGTCCACTTTCCAGGAGCGCGCCTCGCAATGATGCGATCATGGCTGTGCATCATCTCACGTTTGGCACCCTGGGCGGTCCTGATCGTGCTCCCGCTCTAGGCCCACCGGGCAGCCTTGGCCCGGATCGTGCTCCCGCTCTCGCCCCCGGGAAACTGTGCTGGCGAGCGTGACAAATCGCGATGGCCAGGGCGTCGGCGGCATCGGGCTCTGGCACTCGGCGCAAGCAGAGCAGCGAGCGCACCAGGTAGCCGACCTGCTCCTTGGTCGCAGCCCCGTGACCCACGATGGCGCGTTTGACCGCCGCCGGAGCGTAACCCGCAACCTTGAGCCCGGCCTCGCTCACCACGAACGACACCACCCCCCGAGCTTCCCCCAAAGCCAAAGTCGACTGCACGTTCTTGCCGTAGAAGGCCAGCTCCAACGCCACCTCGTCGGGGCGCACCTCCGCCACCAGCTCGCGCAGCCCTTGCCCTATGGTCGCCAGACGCTCGCTCCGGCTCGCGCTCGCCGGACCGGTGATGACGCCGCACTCGACGTACGACAGGCGCGCCCGCGCCAGCCGGTCGATGACACCATAGCCCAGCCGTAGCGATCCTGGGTCGACGCCCAGAATGCGCACCCGGCCGGTTTCCGGCATCGCTAGTCGACCTTTTCCAGCTCAGCTTCGTCGACGTCCAGGTTGGAATAGACATTCTGCACGTCGTCGTTGTCTTCGAGCGCGTCGAGGAGCCGCAGGGCGACCTCGGCGTCCCGCCCGGTCAGATGCACTTTGTTCTGCGGCACCATGGTGACCTCGGCGCTCGCCGGCGCCGGCATGCCGGCTGCCTTGAGTCCGTCGCGAATGCGCTCAAATTCCTTGGGCTCGGTCACCACCGTTACCATGTCATCCTCGGTGCGCACATCGTCGGCGCCCAGCTCGATAGCGAGATCGGTGATCTTGTTCTCGTCTACATTGCCCTTCTCGTAGGCCACGATGCCGAGCTTCTTGAACAGATAGGCCACCGAGCCCGAGCTACCCAGGTTGCCGTTGTTCTTGGTCAGTGCCGACCTGATCTCGCCCGTGGTCCGGTTTCGGTTGTCGGTCATGATCTCGAGCAAGATCGCCGTGCCGCCCGGGCCATAGGCCTCGAAGTTGAACTCCTCGTACGTCACTCCCCCCAGCTCGCCCGTGCCCTTCTTGATCGCCCGTTCGATGGTGTCGTTCGGCATGTTGACCGCGCGGGCTTTGTCGACCGCGGCGCGCAAGCGAGGATTGCCGTTGATGTCGCCGCTCGAGCGCGCTGCCACGGTGATCTCTTTGATCACCTTCGTCCAGAGCTTGGACTTCTTGGCATCAGACGCACCCTTCTTGTGCTTGATCTTTGACCACCGATTGTGACCGGACATGGTACCTATCTAACATCTTTCCCGGCAAAAATCGCCGGAACCGGCGGCCGGTTTGCCTGCGCGCCCTCCGCCGACCCGGTGGCAACGCGCTGCGCTCGCGCCCCGAGACTGGCTTCGGCCCACGGCTGCCCTATGCTGACCAAGGTGCCAACCGAGATCGAGCTTTCCGGCCACCCCAACACGCCGCCGATCGTCCGCCCCCTGGGCGTGTACGTGCACTTTCCCTTCTGCTCTTCCCGGTGTCCCTACTGCGACTTCGCCGTGGCGGTGAAGCCGGAAATTCCGCATGAAGTCTACGCCGACGCTGTCGTGGCCGAGCTCCGCGGCCGCGCCGGAGATTTTGCAGGACTCGCCCTCACCTCGATCTACTTCGGCGGGGGCACCCCTGGCCTGTGGCACCCCGCCGCCGTGGCTCGGGTGGTGCACGAGATTTTCCGCCATTTTCCGGGTCATCCCCGTGAGATCACCATCGAAGCCAACCCCGGCGATCTCGAGCGAGAACGCCTCGCAGCCTTGTCCGCGCTGGGCGTGACCCGGGTTTCCTTCGGAGCCCAGGCCTTTCAGGACGCGCTATTGGAGCGCATTGGCCGCCGGCACGATGAGGCAGCCATCACGGCAGCATGCGCCGCGGCGAGGCAAGCGGGCTTCGCCAACTTGTGCCTCGACCTCATGTTCGGCCTGCCCGGGCAAACGCTGGGCGACTGGCAGGCATCGCTCGCCCGCGCGTGCGCGCTCGCGCCCCAGCACATAACCGCCTACGCCTTGACGGTCGAGCCCAACACCCGCTTCGGCGCCCTGGAGCGCAAGGGTCAGCTGGCCCGGCCCGATGACGCGATGGTGGCCGAGATGTATTCACTGTGCCACGACACTCTGAGCAGCGCGGGCTACGAGCACTACGAGATATCGTCCTACGCCCGCCCTGGCTGGAGGGCGGTGCACAACTCGCTCTACTGGACCGGGGACGCCTTCCTGGGGCTGGGTGTTGCCGCCGCGTCGTTCCTTCCCTTACCCGACGGCGGCGGGCTGCGATCCACCAATCCACGGGCTCTGCGGGCCTACCTCCAAGAAGCCAAGGCGTCTCCCCGCTGGCTGCCCTCGGCGGAAATCGAGCGACGTTCGGCCGAGCAGATCGAAGACGAAGCGCTGTGGCTCGCCCTGCGCATGTCTGATGGCGTCAGCCGAGTCGAGCACGCCCGTCGCTATGGCCAAGATCCCCTGGCCGTCCCCGGCCGGCAAGCGGCAGCCGCAAGATGTGCGGCCGCCGGGTGGCTCGCCGTCTCCGACGACCGCATCCGTCTGACCCACGCCGGCTTCCTCTTCGCCGACGAAGTATCTGTGGCTATTTCACGGGGGACTGGCTCGCTGGCTATTTCACGGGGGACTGGCTCGCTCTCGCTCGCAGTCCCCCGGTCCCCCCTCGCTTCGCCCGGCTAAGCCGGGCGAAGCTCGCCCCATGGAAGCTGGGCCGGATGGGTTGCCCCACGGAAGCTGGGCCGGATGGGTTGCCCCATGGAAGCTGGGCCGGATGGGTTGCCCCACGGAAGCTGGCCGGCGGGGTACCACTTGGAAGCTGGCCGGATGGGGAGTGCCCCACGGAAGCCGGCGGGAGGGGGTACCACTTGGCTAGAGGAGGCGGGCTTTGCCCGCCTCCTCAATTGTCTGGTTCGCCGGCGCTCACCCAACTCTGGAACATCTGCTTGTCGGCGGCGGACAGGCCGCCCCCCGGGGGCATGTTCCCGGCCTGGATCTGGGTGTTGGCCTGAGCGGCGTTAGCCTTGACACTGGCATAGGTTGAAAGGTTGATGCCGGAGGTTGCTATCGCCGAGCCATGACAGCTCGTGCAGTTGGCGTCGAGCATCGGCTGAATGTCTTGACTGTAGCTCACGGTCGAGGTTCTGCTACCCGATCCGGCGCCCGTGCCGCCACTTCCGGCCGACCCACCGGCACCCCTTGCGCCTCCCGTACCGCCGCCACTTCCAGCCGCGGTCGTACCTTGGCCAGAGGTACCGCCGCTCTCCTGGCTACCCCCCGCACCCACCGTGCCTCCGGCCACCTGCCCGCCGGTCGCGACCGCGCCGCCGCCGCCCGAGGTCGAGGTCGAGGTCGAGGTGCCCGTGCCACCGCTGCCCCCTACCCCTCCGCCGGTCCTGCCCGCCGCGGCGCCGGTCCCATCGCCGCTGCCCCCTTGGCCGAGGTACCCTTGGCCTCCCGCGCCAATGGTCGTCCCGCCTACGCTACTACCGCCGGTCTCCCCACTGCCCTGGCCAGCTTGACCACCAGACGAGCCGGTGGAGGCGGCGCTACCGCCGGCCGGCCCGGTGGGCGAATCGGAAGTGGCATTTATCGAACAGGCTGCCATGAGGAAAGGCAGCAGGACTGAGCGAATGAGGCGATGCGGCATGCGATTCCACCTTCCAGTGCTAGTTAGACGAGAGCAATTCCGACATTACTCATCCAATGCTAATTGGATGACAGCAAATTCCGATATTACTCATCCATTGCTAGTTAGATGACAGCAATTCCGATATTACTCGTCCGATTTTACGAATTGCGCAATCTCACTCGTGGCATGCCCTGCGGCCAGTTAGTGCTCACGCCCACCCGATAAATCATCCTGGCAAAGTCCTCTAGCTCATCCCTTGCACGCCCCGCCCGAGTTGCTGCTCGGCCGCGAGCAAACGCGCCGCCCCGAGCGCGCCCTGGCCGCCCGCGCCCATGCCCGGCGTCTGGCTCTTTGCGTTATCGGAAGCGAGGCGGCTTGGCGAGGCGCCGTTTTTGAGGTTAGATCGATGGCGTGAACGACGTTGGCCTCCGCGCTAGGAATGTCCTGCATGCCGTGGTGTGCGAATACCTTGCTACCGGCCAAGCAGTTGGATCGCAGACGGTGGCGCAGCGGTATGCGCTCGGCATCTCCCCCGCCACCGTCCGCTCGGTTATGGGCGAGCTCGAAGACCAAGGTCTATTGCGTCAGCTGCACACTTCCGCCGGACGGATCCCGACCGACCGCGGCCTGCGCCTCTACGTCGACTCACTCTTACGCATTCGCGGCCTGTCAGCAGGAGAGAAGGAAGAAATCCGCGGACGCATCGGTCCACCCACTGAAACCCACGAAATAATGCAACGGGTTGTTCGCCTGTTGCGTGAGCTATCGCACCTTGCGGTGGTAGTCGAAACCCCACGTCTCGAGTCGGATCCGATTTCACACCTCGAGTTCGTGCGTCTGCACGAGGGCCAGCTACTGGCCGTGATCGCGACCACCACCGGCCAGATCCAGAACAAGCTCGTCCACACCGACCTCCCCTTGGCACACGGCGATCTCGACCGCATCAACAACTATCTCAACCGCATGATCGCCGGTTTGACCTTGGCCAAGATGCGGGCCAGGGTACTGCTCGAGATCGAACGCGAAAAGGCACACTCCGCCAGCGACCCCGTGCTGGCCCAGGCCTTGGATCTGGCTGCGGCCGCCTCGGCGCCTCAGGCAGACAGCGCGGGCAACCTGATGCTCGACGGGCAGTCGAACTTGGTCGCCAAGGCGGCGGATCTCGAGCGCGCGCGCTGCGTGTTGCGTACGCTCGAGGAGAAGGACCAGATCGCCAAGCTCCTCGACCGCACCCTGGCCGCGCCGGGCATCTGCGTCTTCATCGGAGCGGAAGCCAATCTGGCCGACGTAGACGACGTCTCCGTGGTAGCTTCGCGGTATGGTAAAGGCGGTCAGCCTCTGGGTACGATAGCTGTAATCGGGCCATCACGAATGAACTACGCCAAGATGATTTCTCTGGTGGACTTCACCGCCGATGTGATTACTGAGATGCTCCCGAGGATTTGACGCCATCTTCCGCCCCCCCTCGTAGTGGAGCTTGGTATTCATGAGCGAAAAGCCAGATAAGACCCCAGGAGCGCGAGCCGGTACCCCAAACGACGTGCCTGGTCCCGCGCCCGAGGCCGGCCTGCCGGGTACGGCAGCCGAACCGCCCCCCGAGCTTCCGTCCCCCACCCCCGAGGAGCGGGTAGCGACTCTGGAGAACGAAAAGGCCGAGTTGCACGACCGCATGCTGCGCATTGCGGCTGAATTCGACAACTGGAAGAAGCGCTCGCGCAAGGAGATGTCCGATACCGAAACGCGCAGCAAAGAACAGGTGCTGCGCGAGTTCCTCGAGATCATCGACAACCTCGAACGCGCCACCGCTTCCTGGGCCGACAATGGCGATATCGATCCGCGCGCCGTGCGTGACGGAGTGGACTTGGTGCTGCGCCAGTTCCGCGGCAAGCTCGAGCGCTTTCAGGTGAAGCCCGTGGACAGCAAGGGCATGGCCTTCGATCCGCGCGTGCACGAGGCCATCTCGCAAATCCCGACCGCCGACGTCAAACCAGGCACGGTGGTGAGCGAGCTCCAGAAGGGCTACATGATAGGCGAGCGCCTGTTGCGCCCAGCCATGGTAGTCGTGGCCAGCGCTCCGCCCTCCTCCGTCCCCGTGGCGGGCGAACCCGGCAAGGGGGATGCCTGATAGCCGGGGCGTTGCCCCTCCCAGAAGCCAGTAGCAATGCCATCTCGCATTATCGGCATCGATCTCGGTACCACCAATTCCTGTGTGGCCGTGCTCGAGGGATCGGAGCCGGTGGTGATTCCCAACCCCGAAGGTTCGCGTACCACCCCGTCGGTGGTCGCCTTCACGGGCGAAGGGGAACCCCTGGTAGGACAAATCGCCAAACGTCAGGCGGTCACCAACGCCGAGAACACGGTGTCGGCCGTCAAACGCTTGATGGGGCGGAAGTTCGTCGACCCCGAGGTGGAAAGACACGGCCACAACTCGACCTACCCGATTACGTCCTCGAGCAACGGCGACGCATGGGTGCGCGTGCAGGGCCATGACTACGCCCCCGCCCAGATCTCGGCCTTCATCCTAGAGCGGATGAAGCGCACCGCCGAGGATTACCTGGGCGAGCCCGTCACCGATGCGGTGGTTACCGTGCCCGCCTATTTCGGCGACAGCCAGCGCCAGGCCACCACCGATGCCGGCCGCATTGCCGGGCTCAAAGTCAGACGCATCATCAACGAGCCCACCGCGGCTGCCCTGGCCTACGGCCGACTGTCAGTCGCGGCCGAGGCAAAGATCGCGGTCTACGACCTGGGCGGCGGTACCTTCGACATTTCCCTCCTGCACCTGCGCGAGGGCGTCTACCAGGTCAAGGCCACCAGCGGCGACGGCTTCCTGGGCGGGGAGGATATAGACGCCCGCATCATCGGCCACTTGGCCGACGCCTTCCAAGCCAAGCACGGCGTCGACTTACGTGCCGATCGCATGGCTCTGCAGCGCCTCCGTGAAGCGGCGGAACGGACCAAGCACGAGCTCTCCACTAGCCTCGAGACTGAGATCAACCTCCCCTTCATCGCCGCGACCGCCGATGGCCCCAAGCATCTGGTGACGACGCTCTCCCGCCACAAGCTCGAGACGTTGGCCGAAGACCTCATCGCTCGCACCCTGCCGCTGTGCGAGAAGGTCTTGCAAGATGCCGGCTGGCGGGTCAACGAAATCGACGAGGTACTGCTGGTGGGCGGGCAGACCCGCATGCCCCGCGTCCAGGAGTTGGTGGCCGGCTTCTTCGGCAAGAAGGGCTCGCGCGCCATCAATCCCGACGAGGCCGTCGCCGTGGGCGCAGCCCTGCAAGGCGCGGTGCTAACCGGCGAGCAGCAAGACGTACTGCTCCTGGACGTCACCCCGCTTTCCCTAGGAGTCGAGACGGCGGGCGGGGTCTTTACCCGCATTATCCCGTACAACACCACCATCCCGGTCAGACGCGCCAGCATCTTCTCGACCGCCGTCGACGACCAACCCTACGTCAACGTGCACGTGCTGCAGGGCGAGCGCGAGATGGCGGTCGATAACAAGAGCCTGGCGCGCTTTCAGCTGACCGGCATTCCACCCGCGCCGCGCGGCGCGCCGCAGATCGAAGTGTCATTCGACATCGACTCCAACGGGATCGTCAGCGTGTCGGCCAAGGATCTCATCACCGGCAAGGCCCAGTCCGTGGTGGTGCAGCCAACTTCGGGCCTGACCGATACCGAGATCAAGCGCTTCATCGCCGAAGCCGAGACCAATCGCGCGGCCGATCAGGCAAAGAAGGAGGTGGCCGACCTCCGCAACAACGCCGAGACTCTGATCTACGGGACCGAGAGCACCCTGCGCGAGCTCGGGGACAAGATCGACCCGCTGACGCGCGAGCGCATACAACTGGCGTTCGACGAGTGCAAATACGTCGTCGAATCCGAACCGGACAACGCTCCCCGCCTGCGCGAGTCACTGGGGCGCCTGCAAGCCGAAACTCACGCGCTGTTCCTCTCGCTAAACCCGGGCAGCTCGCCCAGTGGCGCGTGACCGCGCATGAAGTCCGCGCGGCCCGACTATTACCAAGCTCTGGGCGTTGAGCGCGGCGCCGATGCGGGCGAGATCAAGGCTGCCTATCGTCGGTTGGCCTTCGCCCACCATCCCGATCGCAATCCCGGCGACGCCGGCGCCGAAGAGAAATTCAAGGAGGTGTCGGTGGCCTACGCCGTGCTGGGGGACGAGGACAAGCGAGAAAAGTACGACCGCTTCGGCTCGCTGGCCGGCGATCTGCCTTTGGGCGCCGACGCCGACCTGCGCACCGTACTCGATTTCTTCGACGCCGTCTTCGGGGACCTGTTCGGGACCGCGCGCAAGCGACCCGCCGGCCAAGACTTGCGCTACACCCTCGAGCTCAGCTTCGCGGAATTGGCACTGGGCTGCGAAAAGGAGATCACCTTCACCCGCAGCGGCGATTGCGCGCGCTGCCGCGGCACCGGCGCGGAGGGCGGCGCCGCCGGGCTGGCGCCCTGTCCACGTTGCGCGGGACAAGGCACGCTCAAGCAGAAGGCCGGGATCTTTACCGCCCGGCGCGAGTGTCCAACCTGCAACGGGGTGGGTCAGGTAGCACGGGAGAGCTGCCCGGCCTGCGCCGGCGCCGGCCTGACCGACGTGGAGCGCCGCTTCACCGTGCGCATCCCCGCTGGATCGCAGCAGGGCAAGAGCCAGCGCGTGCCAGGTGAAGGGGCACCGAGCCGCCCGGGAGGGATAGCGGGCGATTTGCATGTCATCGTGCGGGTGCAGCCTGATCCCATCTACAAGCAAGAAGGCGACGTCTTGATTTGCGAGCTCCCCTTGTCTCTGTCCGAGCTCGCCCTCGGCGTCGAGGTCGATATTCCCCTGCTCGACGCCTGCGTGCGCATGAAGATCCCGGCCGGCACCCAGCCCGGTAGCATGTTCCGGGTACGCGGTAAGGGCCTGCCCCTGCCGGGCGGGCGCGGCGATGCCCACGTGCGGGTACGAGTCGAGGTGCCTAGCGAAGTTTCGCCCGCGGCCTCCGCCCTCTTGAGTCAGCTCGAGCAGGTTCTCGGCGAGGACGCCTACCCCGAGCGCAAAGCCTTCCGCGCCCGGGCCACGGCCATAGCGGACGGATCCCGGACCACGTCGGACGGATCCCGGGCCACGTCAGACGGATCCCGGGCCACGTCGGACGGATCCCGGACCACGTCGGACGGATAAGGACACGGCATGCCCGCCCTCAACCTGGTCCTGTTCCTGACCACCTGCCTCACCACCACCATGCAAGGCGCCATGGCCCAGCATCAAGGCAGTCTGTTCCCCTTGGCCGACGGACTGTCGTTTTCCGTCCCCCTCATGGCGATTCTGTTCTGTCACGAAATGGGGCACTACGTCGCGGCACGCCTCCACCGGGTACCGGCTTCCCTGCCCTATTTCGTGCCGCTGCCGCCGGGTATTGGCCTGTTCGGCACCATGGGCGCCGTCATTTTGCAGTCACGCACATCGGATCGGCGCAAGCTCATCGACATCGGCGCCGCGGGGCCCTTGGCCGGGCTCATCGTCGCGATTCCCGTGCTGGCCTACGGGCTCCACCTCTCGTCCATCGGCCCGATGGCGGGTCAATATCAGGAGGGCAACTCCCTCCTTTATGCCGTTCTCAAGCGCCTGGTATGCGGCAGGTGGCTCCCGGCGCGAGGTATCGACGTTAGCCTCCATCCCATGGCCTTCGCCGGTTGGGCCGGGCTCTTCGTCACCATGCTCAACCTCATCCCCATCAGTCAGCTCGATGGCGGTCATGTGGCGATCGCCTTCTTCGGCAACGTCTACGGACGAGCAAGTCAATTGCTGCGTCGCCTGCTCCTGCCCCTCGCGCTCGCCGTTGCCGCCTCGGTATACTGGTCGACCAGCAGGGAGATCCTTCGCGCCGGGTCATCCGACACACGCAGCGCCTGGTTTGCGGCCACCGCCGCGGGAGCGCAGTGGCTGGTCTGGTATCTGATGCTTGGTCTGCTGCGCCGGCTCTCGGGCGGCATCGATCATCCCCCCGTCGATGATCGTCCCCTGCCCCGCAGCCGCGCCGTGCTGTTCTGGGCCGTGGTGTTGAGCTTCGTCCTCATCTTCATGCCCGTACCCATCCGGCCGGCTATCGAAGCTCCGCCACAGACCCATTATAATGACACGCGATGAGAGCTACTCGGCACTCGGCGTGTCCGAAGTGCGGCAAGGCCAGGACTGGCGATACCGCCGCATGCCCGCGCTGCGGCTTGCTCTTTGCGCTCTGGCAGAGCGACGAGGTGGCTGAGAAGGTCGAGCTCGACGAGGCGGGTGAGGAGCTGTGGGCCCGGGTGGAAGAGGACTTTGCTGATTCAGCCCGGCACGAGGCATTGCTCAAGCACTGCGTGCGCACCGGCCTCTTAGCTGCCGCCGGCCGCCGCTACCGCAACCGTCTCGACCAAAACCCCAAGGATGCCCTGGCAGCGGAGATGCAGGCTCAGGTGCTCGCCCGGGCTACGCTCGGGCTCAGCTTGGCAAGGCGCACCCCCAAGACCGCGCTGACCCGCAGTCGCGGATTCTGGACAATGGTGTTGGCCGCGCTGGCCCTGGGCATCGCGGCCGGCCTGTGCTGGCGGCGTTTGCGTTGAAGGGAGCTAGCGCGCTATCAATGCGCCCCACCCATGAGAGTACCTTCTTTCGACCTCGCGCCGGCTGAGGTCAAGGCCAGCCTCGCGCCCTTGCGCCGGCCGCTCAGCATAGCCATCTTGCGCTCACGCAACCCCTTCAACGTGGGTGCGATCATTAGGGTGGCCCATTCCTTCCTGGTGAAGCAAATCGTGCTGGTGGGTGACGAGCGCTTCTACCTGCGCGCTGCCATGGGCATGCAGCGCTACGAAAACCTGATCTACCTCCCCAGCGATGACGCTTTGGTGGCCTGGGCAGCCGAGCGATCCCTGCCCATGCTAGCCTTCGAGCGCGAGCACGCGCGCGTCGACCTCTGGCACGCCACCTTGCCCGAGGAGTGCCTGATGATATTTGGCAGCGAGGCGACGGGGATTCCCGCTACCCTCATCGCGGCTGCCCATGAGGTGCTCGCCATCCCCATGTACGGCATCAACAACTCCTTTCCCGTAACCGTGGCCGCTGGCATCGCCATGGCGGAATGGACGCGCCGCCACTTCGTGACCCCCGCTGCCGGAGATCGCCTGTGATTCCCTACTTCGCTCAGCCCCAGCTCCACCTCGGCCCCCTCACCATTCACGCCTTCGGAGCTCTGGTCGCGACCGGGATCCTGCTCGCGCTCCGGCTCATCCGCAAGCGCGCCCCCCGCGCCGGCCTCGACCCTGCCCTCGCCGAGCGACTCGCCATGCGCATGGTGGTGGTCGGCTTCATATCGGCTCACCTGGTAGATCGCATAGCGTACTACCCGCGTGACGTGCTCGCGCACCCGCAGAGTCTCCTCTACATCTGGGAGAGCATCAGCTCGTTTGGCGGCTTTCTGGGCGCCAGCTTGGTCGCCATCTGGTTCGTGCGCGGGCAAGTCGGCAGCCTCGGCTGGCGCTACCTCGACTTGATCGCCTCGGCCTTCCCCCTGGCCTGGGTTTTCGGCCGTTGCGGATGCGCGGTGGCCTTCGACCATCCTGGCCTGGCAACGCATTTCTTCATGGGCGAGCGCTACACCGACAATGTCGTGCGTCACAACTTGGGCCTCTACGAAGCTCTCTACACCCTCGGCTTATTGGCGATCTTCCAACTCTTGGGTAAAGGCCAGCCGAGAGCACCGGGATTGTTCGTCGCCGCTTTGGCCCTGGCCTATGCCCCGGTACGCTTCGCCCTCGATTTCCTGCGCATCGAGGACGCGACCTACTTCGGCCTCACCCCCGGTCAGTACGGTTCGATCCTCCTGGTCGTGGTCGGCCTCGCCATAATCCGCCACGCGTCTCGCGGGTCAACCATTGCCAATCCAGGGTCAACGGCACCAGGATAAGATCGCCAAGGTTTCGACATGATGCGTATGTGGCATCATGTCGTAGGGAACGACGCTCTCGACGCGAGCCCCCGCCCGGGTCAGCACCACCAGATCGCGGGCCAAGCTCTGCGGGTGACAGCTCAAGTAGGCCACCAAGACGGGCCGGATCCGCAGCACCTGGCCGAGCACCTCGGGCGAGCAACCCTTGCGGGGCGGGTTGAGCACGATCAGATCCGCAGCCGCCACCGCCGCCAGGCCGAGGGCGACATCCCCGGTCACGATGCGCAAGCGATCACTCCGGTTCGCCGACGCCGCTTGGGTGGCCGCCGGGTTCTGCTCGATGGCGGTCACTTCCCCAACCCGGGCCAAGAGCGAGCCAGCAATCCCGCCCGCGCCCGAGTAAGCGTCGACCGCGGCTGCAAGGCCGCTCGGCACGGCCGCGACCAGATCGCGATAAACAGCTGAAGCGGCGGCGCGATTGGCCTGAAAGAAAGAGCGCGATGCCAGGCGGACCCTGACCGCCGCGATCTCGTCTTCGATCCAGCCTTGCCCGGCCAGCAGACGCTCATCCTGGCCGAAAAGGACATTGCCAGGCGCACGATTGAGGTTGAGCACTACCCCGGCGAGCCCCGGAATCCGCGCCATCAACTCGACCGCGACTGCGTCCATCCCCGCCCCCTCGTCGCGTACGGCGACGAGCGTCGCCAGCAATTGCCCGCTGCCGCTGGCGCGCAGAATCAGGTAGCGGCAGAGGCCCGTTCGCCGGGTCTCACAAAACGGTGCCACGCCCCGCGCGCGCAGCACCTGGAGCACGGTGGCGCGGGCCTGGTCGATGATGGGCTCGACCACGCGGCAGCCCGCCAGGTCCACGACCCGGTGCGAACCCGCCGCATATCCTCCCAGTATCGGCTCGCCGTCTTCGCGGCAGCCGTAGACGTACTTGGCCTGGTTGCGGTAGCCGAGTATAAGCGGCGACGCCACGCAAGCGGCGACTTCGACCGCAGCCAACTCGCCCTGCCGGCCCAGCTGATCGCGCACCCGGAGACGTTTCCAGCGCTGCTGGGCCGGGTAGGCCAAGTGCGCAAGCGAGCAGCCCCCGCACTGCCCGTAGGCCGGACAGATCGGGGCAACACGGTCGGGCGAGGGTCGGTGGACAGTGACGAGCGAGCCCCAGGCTTCACGCTGCCCTCTCTTCCCCTCGCCCGGTCGCCGCAGGTGAACCGAACGATAGCTGATCCGCCCGCTAATGTGCTCGCCGGGCAATGCCCCGGCCACGTGAATGCGCAGGTCCTCATCTGGATCGGCGAGATCGACCAGCCCGGCGCCCTCGTCGTCCAGACCGACAACCTCAGCCGCGAAGGAGTCGCCCGTCGCGCGAGCCTCACCCGCACCCCGAGGTGGCTGCATGCCGCTGGGCGCAGGCGGCAGGGTCTTCGAGCCTTCCGAGTCCCGACTCATGAGCCACCACTTTAGCCTGAAGCCTGGCTCCTTGAGCCTGGCACCTCAACCCTACCCGTCCTAGCAGCAACTTCCCGACGAGTCACCGGTTCGGCGCTAGCCGCGCCCGCGACCGGGTTTGCCCTCGGGGCTATCGGGAACGCTCAGATTTTCCACGACCACGGGGCGCTCGAGCGCGACGGTCGTCTTGGCGCATGCCAAGGTGCGTGGTCCGCCGGGAAACTGCACCTCCACCTTGCCGGGACCAGGCGCGGCGGCAACCACGCCTACCCCGAAGCGGGCGTGGACCACGCGCTCGCCGGGCATGAAAACCTCTTGGGGCGAGTAGCTGCGCGGCGGCTTGGTCGGGTCGAACTGTGGCGTCGGCGCCGGCGTGGCAAGAGAAGGCTTGCCCTTGCGCCGCTTCCGGCCCCAACCCACGCCCCCCGTCTTGGCCGCCTGGGCATTCTTCTCGCCCCGGTAGTTGTGCTGGCTGCCACACAGCTTACACACCACCTTGGCCACGCGATCACCGATCTTGGCCACGACTGCATGCCAAGTGTCGCCGCAACGCGTACAAATATCTTCGATATCCTCGCCTACCCCTGGGGTCGCCATGGCTAGTTGGTTCGCGGCTCCTTTGCTAGGCAGGATTGTAACAGGAGCCCAGGCCGTCGACG
This sequence comes from uncultured delta proteobacterium, assembly GCA_963849735.1. Classification (GTDB taxonomy): domain Bacteria; phylum Myxococcota_A; class Polyangia; order Fen-1088; family Fen-1088; genus Fen-1118. The sequence continues at coordinate 271,329 of CAWKJE010000037.1, read as the reverse complement.
GCTACTTTTTCAGAGAAGCCGCATAGAGTATCAGCGCGTCGACCTGGTCGGCCGCCAACCTGTCCCTGAACGGCTTCATTTCTTGGTCGACCCCGCTTTTCGTCCGCTTAACACCGTCCAGCACGGATTCTCGTGCCCCGGCGAACGTCAGGTCTTTCCAGTAGCTCGCCCTGGTCATGTCGGCGATGGCCATTTCCCGCCCCAGCTCGGTATTGGCCTTGCCGTCTTCGCCATGACAAGTGGCACATTTAGCCTCGAAGAGGCGGACGATCTTGGGGGCCGGCCTATAGCCCGGGGGGGTGGTCAGCCCTTGGGCGAGCGGCACTTGGGCACCGGCGTCGGCACCGACACCAAGACCAACACCAACTAGGGCGAGGGCGACCGGCGCGATCAGCAGCATACGAGTCGAGCTTAGCGGCAGAAGTGTCATCTGGGGAGAGCGAGCTTGCCGGCCCCGGCCCGCTTCTGTCAACCCGCCCGGCTCGTCCACCGACCAGCCGGGCCACCCCCGGGTCGCCCGGTCAGCGCCAACTCCCCCCAACCCCAACCTGTTCCATCCCTCCGCTAGCGCCTCGCCGCATCAAGCGCAGTCGCGGCTGGAGGCAACGCCTGCCCACCAGGCCACGCCGCTGATCCGAGCGCGGGCAAATCTCCTCCCCTCTTGGCCGCGGCGAGCGAGCCGGACGAGCCTGACAAAGGAGGCGCCGCGCTCTGCCGTATGCCGCGCAGGTAGACCAGACATATCATCCCAACCACCACCCCCAAGGCCACCGACCACAGCCAGATGCCGTGCTCCCGGAGCAAGGTCACAACCCGTGTCCGGTGCGCCGCCCCGTCCTTCGCCTCGGGTGCCCCTCCGCGCTCGGGCCACGAGCCAGACCCGGGCAAAGGCTGCCCGACCTCACCCCCGAGCAGGGTGCGCCCGCGCTCGATGAGCTCTTGGCGCTCGCGCCGATTGGCCTGGTATGGGAAGCATTCCTGCATGAGAGCCGAGAGATGCTCGTCAGGCGGGCGTCCGGCGGGGACGAGCGAGGCCAAAGCGCGCCGCAGCTCGTCCGCGCTAGCGCAGCGTCGCTCGCGGTCGACATGCAGGACGCGAGCGACCAAGGCATCCAGCTCAGGCGTGACCTCGGGATTGAAGCGCGAGGGGGGCTGGTGCCGTCCCTGCGCGATCCACAGCATGACCTCGCCCTCAGTCTCCGCGCTACGCCCTTCTTGGTCGCCCGCGCGCACGGTGCCCACCGGACGACCGGTCAAGAGCTCCCAGAGCAGGACGCCCACCGCATAGATGTCGGTACGACGGTCGATGGGGGCGCCCGGGCTGAGCTGCTCGGGGGCCAGGTGCCACAGTTTCCCGCGCAAGCCAGCACCCGCGCGTTCCCCATGCAGATTCGACGAGGCGATGCCAAAGTCGAGCAGCTTGACCTCGCCCGCGTAGGTCAAGCGCACGTTGTACTGGTTGATGTCGCGATGGACCAGATGCAGATTTTCGAAGGTGTGGGCGTAGCTGAGAGCGCGCGCTATCTGCCCCGCGATGTAGATGGCGACGGACACGGGCAGAGTAAGGCCACGTCGCGCCAGCTCCTCCAGCACGGCTGACACGTCCTGGCCCTCGACGAACTCTTGCACCAGGAAGACCTCGCCGCCGATTTGACCGATGTTGTGTGTGCTCACCAGGTTGCTGTGAGCCAGGCGCCGCGCCAAGTCGGCCTCATGACGGAACCGCCGCACGTGCTCGGGCTGCGCCGCCAAGGCTGGCAATAGTCGCTTCACCACACATAGAGTTTCCAGCTCGCGATGCCCCGACATGGCCAGGTACACCGCGCTCATGCCCCCTTGGCCCAGGGGCTTGAGCAATACGTAGCGACCGAAGGGCTGGGGAAAGCGCACGACCCGGGCTCATATTACGTTTTCGGGGGGACGCCAACAACTCGGACGGGCTGCCGGCCACGACCACGGCCGTCTTGGGGGAGAGAGGGGAGGCCGACTAACGCAAAACCGCCACCCGATCACCGAAGACCTGCTCCAGCCTGGCCAAGAGCTCGTCCGAGGCCGCGACCTTGAACTCCTCGCCCAGATCGAACACGGTTTCGCTACGCTCGGGGATCTCGAACCTCACCCGCGTCCGGCAGTTCCCCGGGAACTGGCGCAAGAGGCGCTGCAGTGTCAGCAACTGCTCGGAGCTGACCAGATCGGCGTTGAGGCGTAGGTCCATCATGGTGCTGCGTTCGGCACGTATGGAAGTGAGCAGTTTCGCGTCGAGGAAGCGCAGACGCTCGCGGGGATTTTCCGCATCGCCGTAAGGCACGTCTACCGTGCCGGTCACCAGCAACGGATCGCCCTTGGTAAGCACCGGGCGATACTCTTCCAGCTTGGCCGAGGCCACGTGCAGCTCGATCTGCCCGTGCTGGTCCTCGAGCTTGAAGAAGGCATACTTGCCCGTCCCGTTCTTGATGGGGCGCTCCTGGTAGTCCGACACCACCCCGCCCAAGATGACCTCGGCCCGGCCACCGCGCGCGGTGCAGTTGACGGTAGTCGCATTGGCAAAGCGCCGCAGCTCGGTAGTGAACCGATCGAGCGGGTGCCCGCTGATGTAAAAACCCAAACTCTCCTTTTCGAATGCGAGCAGCTCCTTGGGTGTCCACTCTTCACCCTCGGTGTACACGTCCTCCGCCGGCGGCGGCACCTGCCCGGCCGACATCCCGCTAAAGAGCGCGAGGAGCGAGGTCTGGCCACTATCCCGCTCGCGCTGGACCACCGCCGCGGTGTCGATGGCAGGGCCAATCGCCCCCCAGAGCCTGGCCCGCGAGACGCCTCGCGCCTCGCCCACGCCGTCGAAGGCCCCCGCCTTCACTAGCGCCTCCGCCACTTTGCGATTCACCTTGCGCGGATCGACACGCTGGCAAAAATCGGTGAGCGAGGCGAAGGCTCCGCCCGCGGCGCGCGCAGCGCGGATGACCTCGACCGCGCCTTCGCCCACCCCCTTGACCGCCGCCAGACCGAAACGAATGGCCTTGGCAGAAGGGGAGGCTGACTTCCCCTCGCCGTTCGCCCTACGCCGGCCGCGCGGCGCCGCCGCCTCCGCAAGGGCGGCCCCGACTACCGTGAAATCGGCATCCGACTGGTTGACGTCGGGTCGCAGCACCTGGATGCCCTGCGCCCGCGCCTCGGCAATGCACTTCACCACCTCTTCGGTCTTGTCCTTTTCGCAGGTAAGCAGGCCCGCGAAGAACTCCACCGGGTAGTGGTGCTTGAGGTAGGCCGTCTGGTAGGTGAGGAGCCCATAGGCCGCCGAGTGGCTACGATTGAAGCCGTAACCCGCGAACTTAGCCATGAGGTCGAAGACCGACTCGGCTATTCTGAGGTCGATCTGCTTGGCTGCGGCCCCCTTCATGAAGGTGGCCTTCTCGCGGGCCATGACCTCGGCCTTCTTCTTACCCATCGCACGCCGGAGCAGGTCAGCTTGCCCCAGCGAGTAGCCCGCCAGAGCCGACGAGATCTGCATGACCTGCTCCTGATACACGATGACCCCGTAGGTGTCCTTGAGAATGGGCTCGAGCAGGGGATGAGCGTACTCGACCTTCTTGCGCCCGTGCTTGCGCTCGACGAAATCATCGACCATCCCGCCCTCGATCGGCCCGGGCCGATACAGCGCGCCCGCCGCCACGATGTCCTCGAAGCAGTCAGGCTTGAGCTTCTTGAGCAGGTCGCGAAATCCCGACGATTCCAGCTGGAAGACCCCGGTCACGTCGGCCTTGGCAATCATGGCATAGACCCCGACATCGTCGAGCGGGATCAGGGCGGGATCGAGCGGATTGCCCCCCGCGCGCTGGCGTTCGAAGTTCACCAGGTCGACCGCGGTCTTGATCACGGTCAGGGTCTTGAGGCCGAGAAAGTCGAACTTTACCAGTCCGGCCTTCTCGACGTCGGTCATGTTGAATTGGGTCGCGATGATCTCGTCTTGCCCGGCCGGGCGAAAGCACGGCACGTACTCCCACAACGGCTTTTCCCCTATGACCACGCCGGCGGCGTGGGTGCCGGCGTGACGATTTAGCCCTTCCAGCGTCTTGGCCACATCGAGTAGCTCGCGGTAAGGGCCCTGGTAGAGCTCCTTGAGGCGCGGCTCGTCCTCGATGGCCTTGGCCAGGGGTGGCGACTTGCCCTGGATGGGCTCGGGCACCAAGGTAGCCACCTTGTTGCCCTCCGCGGGAGGCATGCCCAAGGCGCGCGCGACGTCACGGATGCAGCTCCGCGCCTTCAGTTGGTGCATGGTCACGATCTGTCCGACGTTGTTCTTGCCGTACTTGCGCGTGACGTAGGCGATGACCTCTTCCCGCCGGTTCATGCAGAAATCGACGTCGAAATCCGGCATCGACACCCGCTCCGGGTTGAGGAAGCGCTCGAACAGCAGCTTGTTCTGGATCGGGTCGATATCGGTGATGCGCATCGAGTACGCCACCAGCGATCCGGCGCCCGAGCCTCGCCCCGGACCGACCGGGATGCCGCGCTCCTTGGCGTAATTGATGAAGTCCCAGACGATAAGGAAGTAACCCGGGAAGTTCATCTTCTTGATGACGCCGAGCTCGTGCTCCAGGCGCGCCCGGTATTCATCGGGATCGCATTGTTGCCCGACTCGTGCCGCGGTGGCCAGCCGCACCTCGAGCCCCCGGTGGGCCAGCTCGGTCAGGTAGCTCCCGGCATCATAGCCCTCGGGCACCTTGAAGGTCGGCAGATAGGTCTCGTCCAGTTGCAGCTCGACATTGCAAACCTCGCCGATGCGCTCGGCATTCTCCAGAGCCTCGGGCAGGTCCTTGAACAGGAGGCCCATCTCCTCGGGCGAGCGCACGTAGTACGCATCGGTCGGATGGCGCAAATGCTTGCTGTCATTGACCGTCGTCTTTTGCCCGACGCACATCAAAATCTCGTGCGCCCGGGCATCTTTGCGCTCCAGGTAATGACAGTCGTTGGTGGCAATGATGGGGATCCCAGTCTTCTTGGCGATCTCGATGATGCCGGCATTGACCTTGACCTGGTCGGGCAGGCCGTTGGCCTGTACTTCCAGGTAGTAGTTGCCCCGGCCGAGAATGTTGTCGTACTCGGCCGCAACCTGCGCCGCTGCCGCCATGTCATTGGCTAAGATGGCCCGGGACACAGCGCCGCCGAGACACGCCGAAAGCCCGATCAGCCCCTCCGCGTGCGCGCGCAGGATCTTTCGGTCGATGCGCGGGTTGTAGTAAAAGCCCTCGAGAAAACCCATCGAGTTGAGATAGGATAGGTTCTTCCATCCGACGTAGTTCTTGGCGAGCAGCACCAGATGGTGGCTGCGCCGCTCGCTACGATCGAAGCGATCCTCGGCGACGTAGGTCTCGCACCCAAGGATGGGTTTCACCCCGTGCGCCCGCGCCTTCTGGTAGAAATCGAGGGCACCAAAGAGATTGCCATGATCGGTCATGGCGACCTGTTTCATGCCTAGGGCGAGCGCCTTGGGAAAGAGGTCGTCCAGCCGAATAGCGCCGTCGAGCAGGCTATACTGGGTGTGCAGATGGAGGTGGGTGAAGCCGGCCATGCTTGTCCGTGGGTTTACTCGCGAGATGTACCAAGGTCAACGCATCCGATTGTGGTAGCGTCGCGGCTGGGCAGTGCGAGATAGGTTCCGTCCATTAGGTAAAGGACCCTGGGAGGGTCCTTTAGATCCCCCGCGGGCGAGCTCGGTCGGGCCAAGCCCGCACGAGCTCACGCGTGTCTTGCGCGTTGTGTTCGCCACGGCCGTCCTTGCGACGAGCCCGGGTTGCCGAGCCCCTGACCGGCTGCCCTTGCCCGATGCCTTGCGCTCAGGGGGGCTTACCCTGTCCACCGCGATGCCCGATCTGACCATGCAACCCGAAAGCGTCGGCCGCGTACCATTCCAGCTCAGCGACGACCAAGGCCAGCCGGTGCCGGGCTACCCGGTCTACTTCAGCCTTGTTGGCCCGAACAGCGACGGGGGCGTAGTCGATGCGCGGCTCTCCACCGCCAGCAGCTTGACCGACCAAAACGGGTCGGTCGTGCTCGAGGTCATAGCGGGCGGGGTCGGAAGCTTTGGCGTGCAGGCCTCTAGTCCCGGCGCGCCGTCTATCGCCGTAGACGTCCTGGTGACCCCCAATCGCTACCAAGTTGCCATCGTACCCGCCATCGCCGACGACCTCATGGACTCGCCTGCCATCGCCCACGTGCTCCTTTACTTCTTCGACGATTCCGGCTGCAACAACGTCGATCTCGCGGCCCTGCTCGCGGATCCGACTACCGCCCGGGGACCCATCGAGCTAGCGCCCGGCAATGCCTGGCTTTTTTCCGGAGTCTCCGGGCAGGGCACGGCCGCCGCAGCCGCCCTCGGTTTCGACTCCAGCAGTCAGGTACGCATCGGCGGGTGTCTGGACATACCCGGAGCCCTGCTGCTCCAGAATGAAACCATGACCGCCACCTTGCTACTCGATCGGCTCCTGCCCAGCCCGGTGGGCGTTTACCAAGTGGCATCCGACATTTCCCTGTTCCCTCCCCCGACCGAGTTGCCGCCCGAGATCCAAGCGCCGTGGCAGGAGTGGACCCGCTGTCCCCTCGATCCCGCGCGCCTGTGGCTCGACTGCACCATCGGCGAGTTGGCGACCGGCGGCGGCGCCGACCCCAACAACTGCGCGCCAGTCCCGGGCAGCGACGGTGCTCTGGGCGCGTTGCTCGATGCTCGTCGCGGTGTCGCGCTCGCAACCGCCGGCGCCGCGACCACCCCGGACGGGGGCTCCACGCCTCACAGCGTCACCACCACGCCATGTCGTGCCAGTGTCGACGCCGCGGGCAGCCCAAGCTTGGATGCCATAGTGAACGCACTCTTCGATAGCGCTCAGAGTCGGCTTGCCAACCTGAACCTAGCCGGCCTGCCCGCCGAGCTAGCCACTTTGCTCGGCGCCTTCCACCTCGACTCGACCATGAAGGTGACGGCTGGCGCTCAACCGAACAGCTACCTGGTCGACCACGCCTTGGTGGACGTGAGCTTCCCTGGAAGCAGCAACGGCCCGACACTTACGGCAGGGGTGCTCGGTTTGCCCATACCCGACGCTGATGGCATCACCGCCAACATGAGCAATGGTGGCCAGTTGCAGCTCAGTCCTCACGGGTTCACCCTGCGGCTGGGGACGGCGGCCCAGTATGCCTTCGCTGCGACCAGCCTGAGCACATCCCGCGGGGTGGCCGATATCGGCCACCTGGTGGCTGCGGTTTTTGCACTAGCTGAGCTATCTGATCAGGGCCAGACATTGACAGGCTGCAACGCACTCGACTCTGCATGTTGCAAGCAGATTGGTCAGCCCTCCGGTTGCCTGGTCAGCGCCTGCACCGCCGGGCTCTCCGCCCTGGCGCAAAAACTCCTGGGTACCTTCGCCAACCTCGACGAGAACGACATCGACTTCTATCTGTCCCTGGGCTACGCACCCGCAATCGCCACTAGCGGCAGCATTTCTGCGAATGCGCTGGGCACTCTGCGCAGCGCGTCTGGAGTCGCCGATCCCGGGGTGTGGGTGGGCACCATCGCACCCAGTGCGGGAAGCTATTCCGTGCGGGGGACCTGGCTCGCGTCCGCGTCGGCCGCGAAAGCCAACACGCCCTGAGCTACTTTCGGGATCACAAAGTTAGATGGGGCCTGGCCCTGACCGGCAGGCCGTGAGATGATCTGAACCGTGGCCGACATGGCTCGCCATTTTCGCAGTGCCCCAGCAGCAGTGAGTAGCACGGGCCGAGCGGGAACCGGGGCGGGGATCGATCTGGACTCCGACGCCACGCCCCCCGCTTGTTCTGCGGGATTCGTCACTCTCGGGCGCTATCAGCTGCTCTCGCGCCTGGCCGTGGGAGGCATGGCGGAAGTCTACCTCGCTCGGCAGGGTGAAATTTCGAGCCTCAAGACCTTAGTGGTGGTGAAAAAGGTTTTGCCCCGACTCGCAGTCAAGCCCGACTTCATCGCCATGTTCCTCGAGGAGGCGCGCATCGCCTCGCTGCTCGATCATCCCAACATCGTCCATATCACCGAAGTCGGGTGCGCCGACGGCGAGTACTTCATCGCCATGGAGTTGGTGCAGGGCAAACCCCTGACCGCTCTGCTCCGGCAAGGAGAGCGGACCCGGACGCCGCTTCCCCACGCCCTGGCGGCTCTGATCACCGCCCACGCCGCCGCAGGGCTGCACTACGCCCACCAGCTCGGCGACTCCTGCGGAAGATCGCTCGGCCTCGTGCACCGCGATGTTTCTCCCCACAACCTGATGATCTCCTTCGAAGGCTCGGTAAAGCTGATCGACTTCGGCATCGCCCGAGCCATGGGCCAGGTGGGCGAGGCGAGCCACGGATCGCTCAAGGGCAAGCTCGGCTACATGGCGCCGGAACAAGCGCGCGGCGAAGCCGTCGACCTGCGCGCCGACATCTTCGCGCTCGGCGTGGTGCTGTGGGAGTGCCTGGCGGCCCGCCGGCTATTCCTGCGCGAAAACGAGCTTGCCACTCTCCGCGCTGTGACTAGCGAGCCCATACCCGCTCCTTCCCGGCACACCGCGGTGGACCCGAGCCTGGAAGCGATCGCCATGCGAGCTCTCGCGCGCGACCCAGACCAGCGCTTCGCCAGCGCGGAGGAGATGCGGATCGCTCTCGAGAAATGGATCTTCGCCTCGGGCGGGACCAGCACGCACGATCTGTCCTTGCTGATGAAGTCCTGGTTTGCGCGCGAACATGTCGAGTGGCAGCGCGCCTCGCGATTTGCCCTCGCCATGAACGAGTCCGACACCCGCATCGACGTCGCATTCCCTAATCTGGTCAGTCACGGAAGCCTGTCCCGCACCGGCACGAGCCTTCCCGGGAGCTATTATCCCCGGCTTCGGCGCGATGCCACCGCCAGCCTGCCGGGCAACGCCCCGCTCGCGCCCACCCCCCGACCCGTGGCCGCGGCCGGCCTAGGGCCAAGTCCATACCAACGCCTGCCACGGCTCGCGCTCGGCCTCGGCCTAGCCCTGGCGCTGGGCGGCTTCGTGGCCTATCGCGCTACGAGGGTCACGAAGGGCGACATTTCCACGTACCATCCGCCCGCGTCCCATGGCAATCCGGCCACGGAACCCCTGCGCCCCACCGTGGAAACTCTACCAGCCCCCCCTGCCGCCGAGGTGCCCGCCCCCAACCCGACGCGTCCCGGGCTTGTCCAGCCCGCTTCCGACCATGACCCGCCCCGCGCCGGGCTCGCGGCACCCGCCGGGCATGCGGATACCTCCCCGGCAAGCGCCAAACCTGCCCGCTCATCCCCGGTGCGCGCCTACCGAGCACGCGCCACCCGCTCCGAAGAGCGGGCAACCCTCAAGCCCAGCCAACTGCGCCCCAATCCCTTCTAAGACCACAGCCAAGCCCAGCCGACTGCGCCCCAATCCCTTTTGAGACCAAAACCAAACGCCATGCAGCACACATCCAAACCCACGTCGAGCATTTCCTGGTCCCCAACCCCGAAGCGCCCTTCGCGAGTAGCGCGAGCGCGACCACTGCAAGCGGTCATGTTCGCCATCCTCCTTTTCGGACCAAGCGTGGCGCGCGCGGAGGAGTGCCCCACCACCTCGCCCGAGGACGCGCAGGAGAGGAGAAAGTTGGCCAAGGAGTGGTTCGCCACGGCGGAGGCGGCCGAGGGCGCCGGCAACGATGCCGAAGCCACCCGCGCCTACGCCTGCTCTTACAAAATGGTGGCCCACCCGTTCACGGCCTTCAACCTGGGACGAGTAGCCCAGCGTAGTGGAGACGACGCGCTGGCCCTCAAGATGTTCAAGGTCTACCTGACCCTCAAACCCGACGCCACGGACAAGGATGACGTCGAGGCACGCATCAAGGCGATCGAGGATAAGCTCGCGGCCCAGCCCCAACCCGGGAGCGAAACCGCGGCGGCGGCGCAGGAAGAAGAGACAGCCCCACCGCCGGCCGAGGAGCAAGCTCCCCCGCCGGTATCGCCCCCGCCCGTAGTCGCCCAACGCCCCACAGAGTCCGAGCCGGAAGGACCTCGCCCGCGCATCCTGGAATGGATCGTGGGAGGCGTGGCCGGCGCCGCTCTGGTCACCGGTATCGCCCTCAATCTTGCCGCGCGAAGCGACATGAGCACCTGTCAGACCGATGCCGCCAACCCCAGCCTGCTCGGCTCGGCCAATGCCGCGTGCAACTCGGCCCGGCCCCTGGCCTACACCTCGTACGTCATGTTCGGTCTCGCCGCCGCGGGCGCGGCCACCGAGGCCGTGCTGCTCATACTTCACCACTACAGCGGTGCCGCGAGCGGAACAGACGAAGCTTCCCTAGGGGTCCTGCCCCTGCCCGGAGGTGCTGCTCTATCGGCCCACGGCAGCTTCTGAGCCGAGCTGCCGGTGCAAAATCATCGCGGCACGCCCGCTATTTGTTAAGCAATGTGCGTCATGAGGCTCCTGGCTTCAGGCGCCGGGCAATCAGGCTACAGTGGCGGCTCATGAGTTGGGATCCGGAAAGCTCGAAGAGGCCAGTCGGGCAAAGCCCGCCTGCGCTCACGCGAGTGCTATTAGATAAAGGACCCTGGGAGGGTCCTTTAGATCCCCCGCGGAAGAGCGCAGTCGGGCAAAGCCCGCCTGCGCTCACGCGAGTACTAGATAAAGGACCCTGGGAGGGTCCTTTAGATCCCCCGCGGAAGAGCGCAGTCGGGCAAAGCCCGCCTGCGCTCACGCGAGTACTAGATAAAGGACCCTGGGAGGGTCCTTTAGATCCCCCGCGGAAGAGCGCAGTCGGGCAAAGCCCGCCTGCGCTCACGCGAGTACTAGATAAAGGACCCTGGGAGGGTCCTTTCAGATCCCCCGCGGAAGAGCGCAGTCGGGCAAAGCCCGCCTGCGCTCACGCGAGTACTAGATAAAGGACCCTGGGAGGGTCCTTTAGATCCCCCGCGGAAGAGCGCAGTCGGGCAAAGCCCGCCTGCGCTCACGCGAGTACCTCGCAGACGCACCTCCTGCCTCGTGATCCTGACTTGTGCCGCTCTGGCCGGACAGGCTCACGCCGACGAGATCCGACCACTTTCGCTGGCCCAGGCCATAGAGCGCGCCGTGGCCGGCAACCCGGATCTGAAGCGCGCGCGGGTTGCGGTAGCCAAGACCGCGGCGCAGCGCCTGGCGGCTGCGGGCAAGTTTGATCTGCAGCTCACCGCCCAGCTACTGAGTCAGCGCGACATCGTGCCCACCATAAATTGCACACCGTCCTGCTACGATCCGTTCGCCTACACCACAACCAGCGGCACAGCTAGCGCGGGACTGTCCCGCCAGCTCGAGACCGGGGGCCTACTTGGCTTGAGCCTCTCCGCCCAGCACACCTCGGGCTTCTTCTCGCCCGACAATAGCCCGGAGCCCATCACCGGCACCGCGGCTAGCGCCGCCTGGCCGACGCTGACCGACTACTACCAGGCCAACCTCACCCTGGCCTTCAGCCATCCCCTGTGGCGCGGCTTCGGCACCGAGATCGCGCTGGCCGACCTGCGCCGAGCCCGCATTCAGCAGGACATCGCCGAGCTCGCTCGCCAGATGCGAGCATGCAACGTCGTGCGCGATGTGGCCATCGCCTACTGGGAGCTGGCCTATGCCACACAAGCCTTGGCCATCCGCCGCTCGGCGGTCGAGCTGGCCGAGGAGCAGCTGCGGATCACCCGCGCCATGATCGGAGTTGGCCGTCTGGCCGATGCCGACGCGGCCTCCGTCGAGCGAGCTATTGCCCAGCGGCTCGAGGACCAGGCCACTGGCGAGCAGGACCTGAGCTTACGCAGCCTCGATCTCGAGCTGCTCTTCGGACTGCCGGTCGACGCGAGCGGGCCGTCACTAGCGGCGACCGATGCTCCGGTGGCCGGTCTGGCTCCGATCGAGGAGCGCACCGAGGTAGCGCATGCCCTGGAAGCGAACCCGCAGCTGCGCGCGTTGCGGCGGGGAATCGATCTATCGGAAGCCGACCTGGCGCTAGCCGCCAACACCCTCAAGCCCAAGCTCGACCTGGACGCCAAGGTCGGGCCGGTCGGTCGCCGGCCGGGACTTCCGGGCAGCCTTGGCCAGGCGAGCAGGATGTCCGACTTCACCTGGTCGGCCGGCTTGACCTTCGAGCTTCCGGTGCAGAACCGAGCCGCGCGCGGCCTGGCCGCGGCGGCCGAGCAAGACCGACAGCTTGCCCGCATAGACGCCGACGACTTCGCGGCTAGAATTCGCGACCTCGTGCTACGCACCACCCACAGCATCCGTACCGCCGCCAAGCGGGTTGAGCTCGGCCAGCGCGAAGTCGAATTCGCGGGTAAGAATCTGACCGCCGAACGGGCACGTTTTGGTGCCGGCCGCGCGACCAACAACGACGTGATGCTACGCCAACAGGAGCTCAAGGATGCCGAGACCAGGCTGTTGCGCGCCACCGTCGACCAAACCGAAGCAGAAGTTGCACTGGCCTCGGTCACGGCCGAGATCCTCGATCGCTATGACATCGTCCTCCGCTGAGCAAGCTCGAAGGGAGTGCAACCTGCAACCTGCAGCCCAAGACCTGGTGCTAGCGCGGGCCACCGGCGGAGCCCACGCTGTGACACAGCTTCCCCGCAGACCCCAGGCATGGCCGTGCGCACGTTCTTGAGCGCATTCCGCAGCCGACGCGTGGGTATGCTCCTCGGCCTGGGCTTTGCCTCCGGTCTGCCGCTCGCCATGTCGGGATCTACCCTGGTCACCTGGATGACCAAGATCGGCGTCAACCTCAAGACGGTGGGCCTCTTCGCCCTGGTCGGCCTGCCCTACTCGTTCAAGTTCCTGTGGGCGCCCATGCTCGACCGCTACCGGCCGCCCTTCCTGGGTCGCCGGCGGGGTTGGATGGCCCTCGCCCAGCTGGGTTTGGCCGGGGGCATCTGGAGCATGAGCACTCTCGACCCACGTCACGGGCCCGCCGCCATGGCCGCCGCCGCCCTGGTGGTCGCCTTTCTATCGGCCAGCCAGGACATTGCCAGCGACGCCTATCGCACCGATGTCTTGCCGGCCGAGGAGCGCGCCGCGGGAACCTCCGTCTTCGTGCTGGGCTATCGTATCGCCATGCTGGTGTCGGGAGCTGGCGCGCTGGCCCTGTCCGACCACCTGACCTGGCCGGCGGTATTCAAGATCATGGCCGTGCTCATGCTGCCCATGGTCCTCTTCACCTGGCGCGCACCCGAGCCGGCGGCCACTCGCCCGCCCCGCACCATCGCCGATGCCTTCACCCAGCCGTTCCTCGATTTCTTCGTCCGGAGCGGCGCCGTGCGCAGCATCGCCTTCGTCATGCTCTACAAGCTGGGCGACTACGTCGCCTCCGGCATGATCCAGCCTTTCCTGATCAAGACCGGATTTTCGGGCAGCGAGATTGCGGCCTGGTACAAGGCCGTCGGCTTCGCCGCCATGACCGTGGGCGTTTTGCTCGGCGGCGGTTTGGTCGCCAGGCTCGGAGTCAGAAAATCACTCCTGCTGTTCGGTATCATGGCATCAACGACCAACAGCGGCTACCTGGCTCTGGCCATAGCGGGCAAGAGCCACGCCCTGCTCGCGGCCGCCATCGCCATCCACAACCTATCCTCCGGCATGGCCGAGGCCGCCTTCGTCGCCTTCCTCATGTCCCTCTGCAACAAGTCGTACTCGGCCACTCAGTTCGCCCTGCTATCGAGCGCATCGACGGTAGTGGGCCGAACCTTGGGCGCTGGCTCCGGCTACCTGGTGGCGGCGGCCGGCTGGACCGTGTTCTTCGCGACCACCATGGCCATGGCTCTGCCCGCCCTCCTGCTCTTGGCCTCCGCGCCGCGCTCGTCAGCCGTCACCGCCTCCAGAGTTTGAGGTTCGCGGTTCGTGGCTAGCGGTTGGCGGCTTGAGGTTCACGGTTGGCCGCGACGGCCGCGCCACTAGCCGCGCAGGAAGAGATGTGGCGGAACGGGCTGGTGGTACGCCTGGCGCAGCTTGAACCTGCGCTCCAGGTCGGCGATCGCCTCGTCGGCCAAGTCGACGTGATAGAGCTCGTGCATGTTATGTAGACCCCCCGGCGCAAAGACATTGATCTCCAGGATCCTGTCGCCCGCGATGTCCAGGCCGACCAGATAAAGACCGTCGGCAATCAGACGAGGGCGTATGGTTTCGCAGAGTTGGCGCTCGGCCTTGGTCAACCGACAAGGTAAGCGCGACGCGCCGGCATGAATATTGTTGCGCATATCGTCGCTTGCGTGCCGTCGCCGGTAGACTGCAACCCGTCCATCGCGTGCGAGCGGAGCCCCGGCGAGCAGCAGCACGCGCTTGTCTCCTCGGGCGGCGGCGGCGATGTACTCCTGGGCGATGAGATAGCCACTGCTCTTTACCGTGGCGATGATCTGCGCCAGGTTGGCGGTTTCGCCGCGCCCAACGAAGAACACGTTCTTGCCTCCGAAACCGAAGAGGGGTTTTATGACGGCGGCGCCATCGAGCTGATGTAGGAAAGCCCGCACCCTGTCGGCGGAGCAAGTGATGAGTGTCCTCGGCCGGATCTGCGTGGGAAAGCCCGCCAGGTACATCTTAGAACCGGCGCGCCTGAGGCCGTCGGGGTCGCTCAGAACCAGCACTCCGGCCTCCCTTATGCGACGTCCCAGCTCGATAGCCGGGTTCACGCGGGGAGAACCGCCGTTGTCCACGTGAGGGTTATTACGCAGGAGCACTACGTCAAAGGCAGTGAGTGACTCTTCCCGGCCGGGGAAGGACGCTGCCTTGAGCGCCTCGACCATGCTCGCGGGCGCCTGACTGGCCGGGAGGGGTGGCTTGACCACGCGACCCGTGACCTGGCGTTCGTGGGAGAGCTGGTCGACCGACACGAAGGCAACCTCATGACCGCGCCGAGCCGCCGCAACCGCGAGGTAGACCGTGGTATAGCTGGAGCGTATCGACTTGATGCTGTTTACGACGAAGAGAATACGCATGGAGGCAGGCTCTCGCCGCCACTATCCCACAACCGAAAAGCCGCCCGAAGTGTCCTGATTCCTTGCCCGGCCCCGGCCGACATGGTACGGCAAGGACCACATGGAAATACGCCTCGATCAGATCGATCCCGACGCCCTGCGCGTCGTACAGCGGCTGCGCCGCTACCAGCACAAGGCCTACCTGGTCGGAGGTTGTGTCCGCGATCTCCTGCTCGGCCGCAAGCCCAAGGATTTCGACGTCGCCACTTCCGCGACCCCCAACGAGATTCGCCGTTGCTTCCGCAATTGCCGGATCATCGGGCGCCGCTTCCGGCTGGCCCACGTCTTCTTCGGCCGGAAAATCATCGAGACCGCCACCTTCCGCACTAATCCCCGCGTGGAGGACGAGACGGGCGACGGCAGCGAAACCCCGGACGCCGACCTCCTGATTCGCCACGACAACGTCTTCGGTACCGCGGAAGAGGACGCTCGCCGCCGCGACTTCACTATAAACGGGCTTTTTTTCGACATCGAGTCGGCCCAAGTCATCGACCACGTGGGCGGCCTCCCCGACCTGGAAGCCCGGCTGGTGCGCACCATTGGTGATCCCGACATCCGCTTCCGTGAAGATCCCGTCCGTATTTTGCGCGCCGTGAAGTTCGCGGCTCGCTGCAACCTGACCATCGAGCCCGAAACCTATCAACGCATGATGGAGCACAAGGCCGAGCTGGCCAAGTGCGCGCAGGCCCGCGTGACCGAGGAGTTCTATCGCCTGCTCCGAGCAGGAGCCGCCCGGCGCTCGTTCGAGCTGCTGGTGGAGACCGGTCTGCTCGAGTTCCTGGTGCCGGAGCTAGTGCAGGCCTGGAGCAGGGAGGACCGCGACCCCGAGGTCAAACAGCGCATCCAGCGCTTCTGGTCGTATCTGGGAGCCCTCGACGAATCAATTCTGGCGCGCAGCGATACCCCTGGGGATGCGATGATTCTCGCCACCTTCCTCCTTCCGCCGCTGCGCGACGTCCTCGCTCCCGATGCCCGCCCGGAAAAGCCCATCGCTCAAATCGTCGCCCAGTCGGTCGAGCCCATCCTGGTCCGCCTGAAAGCCTCGCGCCGCGATTCCGAGCTATGCCGGCAGATCCTGCTGACCATGCGCTACCTGTTGCCCGCCCATCCCGCGCGGCAACGGCCGACCCGGCTAGCCACCCGCCCATTTTATCGCGATGCACTTTGGCTGGCCTCCATCGCAGCCAAAGCCGAGGGCTTCACTCCTCCGCAAGATCTCGCCCAGACGGCCAGCCCCGTCGCGGATGGGGTGAGCGCGGAAGAGGATCTCCCCCCCGAGCTGCTGGTCGACGTCGATGCCAACCTAGGCCGGGATCGGCGGGGCCGCCGCGGCCGAGCCGACCGGCAAGACGGGAGCACCGGCGGGAGAGAACGCAGCGAGCGCGATAGCCGCACCGATGCGGGCACGCCCAGCCCAGCCGGACGGTCGGCGGAGTCACCTGCCTGGATGCCCGGGCAGGCGATCCGCACCCCGATTCCCGACCTCGCCCTGCTCGGGCTTCTCCCTCGGGCTCGGCCCAGTTTCCTGGGCAACGGCGGGTTCGGGGGGCGCTGGGGAAGAGTTAGCGATATCGGGTAGGGTCGGCTACGCCAGCTTGCGCGAAGCCACGCCGGCGCAGCACACACGCGTCGCACTCGCCACATGCCGCACCGCCCGAGGTCGGATCGTAGCAGGAAACCGTGATGCCGTAGTCAAGCCCCAGTCCCACCCCGACGCGAATTATGTCGGCCTTGGCCATGGCGATCAGGGGGGCGATAAATCGGATGGGCTGTCCCTCGACCCCTGCTCTGGTACCTAGGCGTGCTACCACCTCCATAGCCGCTAGCCACTCCGGGCGGCAATCGGGATAACCCGAATAGTCCAGGGCGTTGATGCCTAACGCTATCTCCTGCGCTCCAACCGCTTCGGCGAGCGCCAGAGCGTGCGCGGCGAACAGGGTATTGCGAGCAGGCACATAGGTCGACGGAATGCCCACGCCGATCTCGCTCTCGCTCCTGCCCCTGGGCACCTGCCCACGCCCGGTGAGGGCCGATCCCGACAGGAGCTCGGCATCGATGGCGCAAATGCGATGCGAGACTACGCCGAGCGCACGAGCCAGCTCCGCCGCCGCCGCCAGCTCGACCGCGTGGCGCTGTCCGTAGCGAAAACTGAGAGCGTGGCACTCCTTGCCCTGGTCGCGACAGATGGCGAGCACCGTGGCGGAATCTAGCCCTCCCGACAGCAATACGATGGTTGGCATGGAGTTACAATGGGGAGGGTACCCTGTTTCATGATAATTGCCGCGCGCAAATCATCGCTGCGTGACGCCCAGGCCGGCTGTCGCGAGCCCTTCCGCGACCCTGACCTTTACGACTACGACTACCGCCGACGGCGCGCCGACATTCACTTCTACCGGGCCTTGGCGCGTAACCGCATGGACTTCGGCTCGGGCACCATTCTCGATCTTGCCTGTGGAACCGGGCGGCTGCTAATCCCGCTGGCTCGCGATGGGCACCAGGTGGTCGGCGTCGACCGGTCAGAGGCTATGCTCGCGGCCGCGGCCCGTCGCGTAGCCCGCCTCTCTCCGCCCAGGCGGGCGCGCTGCCTTCTAGCGCGAGGCGACATCAGGAGCTTCGCGCTACGCGTCAGGGCTAGCCTGGCCATAGCGGCCTTCCACAGCGTCCAGCACCTGCTCCTCGACGCCGACTTGGCCACATTCCTGCGCCAGACCCGCGCCAACCTGAACCGGGGCGGCTGGTTGGCCTTCGACATCCTTCCCTCCGACGGAGCCTGGCTCGGCCGTGATCCCACCCGGCGCTGGGGCCGCACCCTCTTCCGCCACCCGCGGAGCGGGCAGCGCTTGCTCTACAGCGTCAGCCACGAGTTCGATAGCCGACGACGGCTCCTGCACATGCGCCTCCACTACCAGCCCGTCGACAGCCAGGGTCGCGCCTGCGGCTCCGAGCAGGTGGTGAGGCTATGCCACCGCCAGTACGGACCGGAAGAAGTAAAGACCATGCTCCGCACGGCCGGCTTCCGGCCCACGGAAATCTTCGCCAGTTTCGACGGGCGGCCGCTGCCCAGCCGCCCCGAAGAAGCCGACGAGCACATCTATCTGGCCGTGGCCGTCTAGCGCCCGGCTCGAGCTACCACTTCTCTTCACCGACGGAAAAGCTTGACACTCCTATGCCCGAAGCTACGATGCCTCTTATCCTCATTTCGCCAACCCAGACGGAGGGTGGAGTAATGGCCGAGAAAGTCAAGAAGCTAGGCATCGCTCGCAACAAGGACTTCATGCTCTATGTGAAAGACGGAGATGTGTGGCAGGTCCGTCGCAAGCAGCCGGGGGTGCCGAAGGGCAAGCCAGAGAAGGTAGCCCAAGGCGGCTTCGAGATGGACTACAACTACATCTACTTCGTCGACAAGGACGGGGACGTCTCGCGCGCCAAGCGCGCCGTAGGGGGGCAGAGGCGAAAGCGGGCCGCGGCCAGGGTGGCCAAGAAACCGGCCAGGAAGCAGCCGAAGGCGGCCAGAGCGGCGGCCCGGAAGCCAGCCAAGGCGGCCAGAACCGCGACCAAGAAGCCGGCCAAGGCGGCCAAGGCTGCCAAGAAACCCGCCAAGAAGAAGCGCCGCTAGCCGCTAGCGCCCCGGAGTGGGCGCCGGCTCGTTGTCCCCGCAGCAGCCCACTGGCAGGTGGGTGTGAGTCGGTTCGCGGAATATCCGCCTGAGTATTGGAGTGTCCGCAAGAGCGAGACCGGCCAGCGCGAAGAGCAGAGGCTCCAACTCGAACCTCATGCGGTGCGTTTCCCCCAGATTCATCAGGTCGGCGGTTATCATGACGTAGACGAGCGTGAAGATGGCAAAGCCCACCATTGCACGCACCTTGGTCGAATTGGATTTGAGCGCCTTACGCAACGCGCATACTGGGACAAGCAGGGTAATGAGCGGTACAAAGAAGCACGTGTCGGAGATCTTCTTCTTGACGACTTCACGAAGACCGAGATGCTTGAGCGGGTGTCCGTCGTCGGAGTCTGAGTGCCAAAAAACGCCGATCTCTCCATAGAACAGAAAAGCGCAGATCTGGTCCCACCGCTTGATGCGACCGCGGTTGCCCTCCAGCATGTGATAGTCGGTGGAGGCGCGGAAGAAGAAATTCAGCATGTTCCTTGCCACGGACTGCAGATAGACGACCGGCGAGCTCCTGATTACCGCAAGCGCGTCCCTGCTGAATTGTCGAGATATGGCAATATAGTCGATATGATTGAAGTTTGGGGAACTGTCGAAGCGCTTCGGCGCATCAAGGGCAACAACACCTGTGGCAGCGGGACGCCCCCATTGTTCGCCATAGTCAGCAAGATCTTCGAACGGTGCCCGGAGGGTGAGATCGGAAACCGCCCCTAAGGCAAGGAGCTGGAGCCGCGCCGCCTTGTCCAGCTGGGTATGGGTCATAGTGGCGAGATTCATTCCCGTCCAGCTACTGCTGCCCAGGAAGCCGAACATGACGAGATTCTTGCAATAGATGCTACCCACGATCACCAGACTGAGGACAATGGGGGGCAAGGCCATCCATGATCGGGTGACAAGCAGCGTCCTCCGAAGCACCCACGCGGCGATCAGCAAGAGCCAGAGAAAGTGGTAGAGCGACCGCGTCGCACAAAGGATGGTGAGCAAGCCAAAGAACGCCCACAAAGAAAGCCGGCTCTGAGTGTCAAAGTGATGCACGAGCAGGTATGCGGCGCCGATGAGCAGTGCTGCATCCAGGTAGGTGTAGCTCAGACAGTTTTCATACAGCAAACTGGGAGCCCCACACGCGCTGGCCACGGCGATGACCAACGCCGCCCGCTGCGGAGTGCCAAGCCGCCTCAGGGTGCCGAAAAGGGCGAACTCGATGCCGAGGCCTATGCCCATTTGCAAAAACCACCAAGCCCAAGGTGGCTCGCCCTGGCCGGGGAAGCACTTGAGCATCGCTCCGCGCAGCGCATTAAAGAAGGGGGGTTGGGCGTGCAAGTACACCAGCGATTCGAGGAACCTCTCGCGTAAGATGCTAGGGTCCAGCAGTTGCCACTGATAGTCGGAACGAGGATCGATGGCGACCCCAACGATGCGCACAACCGCACGGCTGACGGCAAAGGCGAGAAAGAGCACAACCACCGGCCGGGCCGCAAATACTCTCGTGGTGCCGGGCATACCGATGCCACTAGTATGACATACTAGGGGCCGCTTTGCCAGATTGGCGTCACATTCTCGGTGCTCGGCATACCGCAAGTACTGTCATGCTCCGCGGATTGCCCCTGTTGCTGTTGCTGGCAACGATCTCTACCGCGAACGCGTGGGGACCAACCGTCACCGTCGATCCATCCCGCAGAGAACAGGTCATCGAGGGCTTTGGCGGATTCGGCCCGGCCAGGCCGTGGTGGGTAGAGGGCCCCTTCTTCGACCGGTCGTGGCTCGACAAGCTCGACGACCTGGGTGTCACCATCGTGCGAACACAACTCTATTGGGATTTCGAGCGCGCGGATGGAACTTTCGCTCTCGGCCCCACGAGCGACAACGGCAAGCAGATCGCATACCTCAGGGAGCTGCGGAGCAGAGGCATCAAGATTCTGGCCACTGCCTGGACGCCGCCCGTTTGGATGAAGCGAGACACCGACGACAAGCTGGCCGCCTTTTGTCACGGCCAGTGCGGGGGCTCGCTAGCAGCGGGCCATTATCGGGACTTCGCCCAGCTCTTGGTGGAGTACGTTGAGCAAATGCGCGCCGCTGGGGTCGAAATCTACGCGGTCAGCTTCGCCAACGAGCCACTCTTCGCCAACCCTTTCGAGTCCTGCACGTACACGGAGAGAACCTACGCCAAGGTCCTCAAAATCGTGGGTAGCGCGTTCGCACGGGCCGGACTGACCACCAGGCTATATGGTCCCGAGCACATGGCCAATGCCGACTGGAATGAGCGATTCTTTGAGCGGTTGCTCGACGACCCGCAGGCAGCGCAGTACCTCGACTTCTATGCCGTGCACGGCTACGTCGATGGCAAGACGGGTGATCCGATAAGCGCGACCGAATGGACCAAGCTGGACGAGCGCGTGCACGGAGCGGGCAAGGAGCTTTGGCTGACCGAGACTTCCGATTTTGACCACCAGGGCTGGGACAAAGCGCTGCTCACCGCCAAGAGCCTATATCGCGGGCTCCGTTTCGGTAAAGTCTCGGCTTGGCTCCACTGGTACTTGGCCGATGATGTGATGGGACCGGCGCCCCAAAATGCGCCGACTTCTCTCTACTATGCCTTGAAACAGTTCTATCGCTACATCCGCCCAGGCTATGCCCAGCTTGTCAGTACCAGCGACGACGCCGACGTCCTCCCGCTCGCGTTTGGCTGCGGGAACGACCTGACCATAATCCTCATCAACGACGGAGTGTCGAGCAAGAGCGTCGCGCTCAATCTGACGGGCGAGACATTGCCCTCCTTCCGCCTCTATCGCACGTCGCGCGGCGAAAACGCCGCTAGGGTCGAGGCCATCGTCGGGGGCGTGGTAAGCTTGCCGCCCCAGAGCATCAGTACCCTGGTCGCCACCAGCGGGGGGAGCGGCAGCGGGGACGGCGGCGTGACCAGCACCGGTGTCCGTCTCGGCCTGCCGGTCTGTGCCTCTGGCCCAGACGGCTCCCACCGGGCGAGGCGACCGGAGCCCTCCCCACCAGCAGCTCACCAGTCTCGGCTCATCTTGATATGCGCCGGCGCCCTCGCAGCCGGCCTCCTATTGCTGTGGGTGCTTCGCCTTCGCCTCAAGGCACCCAGCTAGAGCTGTGCGCTGCGCTAGCGCACCAAGCTATCCGGTGCTCTAGTGTCGCCGGCGCCGTCGGCCGCCGCTCACCCGACGTTCCAGGCGGGCGCGCCAGATCGAGGCTTGCCCACTGGGCCTGTCCTTGCGCTTCTCCTGCGCCCCGTCCTCCCCGCCCACCCCCGCCGGCTCGGCCGCGGGCTGCAGGCTCGTCCCCACCCCCGCCGCCTGCGCCAGCGCGGCTCGGCGAGCCACCATGATATCCCAGGCAATCATTACGAAGCCCAGGAGGGTGACGAGTGACATCCAGGTGTACTGCTCGTCGAGACCGGTGGGCATGCCGAAGCTCTTCAAGGCCGGCGCATCGCGCAGGGAGGCCGGGAGCAGAGCCGCGAGCCAACCGGGAACGCCCTGCACCGGCGCCCAACCTATGAATTGGGTGGCCGCCGTCAGCGCGAGCAGCCACTTGCCCACACTCTTCTGTCGCGCATAGAGCAGACCGACCACCACCACGAAGGCATAGTAGTAGCAAGTGAGCTCGACGCCGAAGGCAATGAAGGTGGACGATAATGCCATGGCCTCCCACGGCTCACTACCCCGCACCGCCAACCCCATGAGCACGAGGTAACCCAGCACCAGGGCAAGGTAAACCGGCCTCGCTTCGCGGAACCGGCGCAAGCGCGCTTCTTTCCAATGGATCCACGGATCGACCAGCTGGTCATCGCGGATGAGACGCCCAACCTCCGACGGCCGATAGTCGAGCAGCGTGCGCAAGCCCATGTAGTTGGTTAGGGGGGTGCCCTGGTGCTTGCGCGTGTTGCGGACGAAGGCCGGATACGCCTCGCTACCACCCGCAGCCACTACGCTCACCGGCAGCAAGAGCGCGACCGCCAGCGCCGCCCCCACGAAAAAGCGCAAGAAGCGGCGATCGAGCTGGCGATACTTGAGGTAGTGGTAGACCAAAGCCAAGAGCGGGGCCACGAACACGAAGACCGGGAAGATGCGCAGTAGCGCTGCATACGCCAGGCACATCCCCGCGGACAGGTAGCGCGCCTTCTTGGCGAGGCAGACGGCGGCGACCATCCAGAACAGCCAGTCCCAACGCAAAAGCGAGCCCCCCGTCCAGTACCAGCGCGACGGAAAATTGGTGGCAAAGGCGACGAGGGCGACGGTGAGGACCCGCCAGCCGAAAGCCCACCACACCAGCAAGGCCAACCCCAGGACCAGCCCGCAGTCGATGCTGTCGAGGAGCAGAATCTGGGCCCGGCTGGCCGGAGCCAAATTGCTCAATATGGTTCCGGCGATGTTCCATACCGGGGTGCCGTTATAGCCATGGTCGGTCTGGGCATCGTCCCAGCGCCGTGCCGTCTCCAGTGTGCGGAAGAAGCGCAAGTCGCGTCGGAGCGACTCCCACCGGGCGGGGGAAAAATGCGCCTTGCAGCGCTCGGGATGGGCCAAGATGTCGGCGGTGGTCTCCACCGTATTGGTGCGCAGGTTGGTCAACTTGCGCAGCTCGACCCTGCGCCGCAAGCTCGGCTCCTCACTATCTGCCACCGCCACACACTCGTAAAGACGCTCGTAGCTCAGCTCCTTGAAATACTTCGATCCGATGTAGTAGTGGAAAGTGTCCCAGCCGTGAATGAAGTTGGGAAAATGGAAAGACCCGAAATTGAAGTAGGTGAGCAGGGCGAGCACCCCCATAACCCCGGCGAGAGCGTTGCGCACTCGGGCGCGCGCCAGATATCCGCCCAGCGCCCGCCGCGCTCGGCGCAGCCAGCTCGTCTCCGTGGCCATGGTCGGCTTGCCCCCCGCCCGCAGCTCGTCGCCCGTCTGGCCCGTCACCCGGCTATCCCACCAGATGAAGAGCAGGCCGAGCAAAGCCAGCACCAACTCCCAGCGCGCGCTGGCGTCGTTGTCCCAGTAGTCGAAGAGCTTCTTGGGCGGCGCCACGGCGGCGGGCGCATCCACCACCTTCATGGCCGGCGGAAAAGGCGAGGGCACCCGGCAATAGGCCGCAACCTCGGATGCCGAGTAGAAGCCATCGCCAACCCCCTCGCCGAAGCGGAGGTAGCGGGCGACCATTCCGCCCACGTTGAGCACGCGAGTGCGCAGGCCATGGTTGAGCACGGGATCGATCTGGCCGAGCACCTGATAGCTTTTGCCATCCCGCGATCCCCAAACCGTATAGGTGTCATTGGCGTCGGCCTGAATGACCAGGGATCGCAACAGCGTCGCTTGGCCCAAGTCCCAAGTCACCGTCCCGGCGGCGGTATCGAAAATGACCGCGGGCTGCGCGTCCCAGGCGGCGCCTTCCGGGGCCACGGCTTCGTCGGTGAGCAAAGCCAGGTCGCGCCTGGTCTCCTGCCAGGCGATGGGCTTGCGGTGGGCGAGCAAGTTGCCTTCCGGACATGCCGCAGCAAAGGCTGCCTCCTGCGCCCGTGCCGGAAAAGGCGCCAGCGCGCTGCTGAGCAGTGACAGCGCCCACCAGGCCACTCGCCTGGCCACTCCCCGCACGGCCAATCCCCGCACGACGGTCAGCCCTTGCCGGCCGCTTTGCCGTAACCCACGGCGAACACTCGCGTATAGGCCAGCGCGCTGGCATAGCCCATTAACAACCCCACCCCGACCATGATCCGGCCGGCATTGCCCAGGTATGGCTCGGCCCAAGGCAAGAGCTTGCTCACCGACAGGTAGGTGGGAAAGAAGCCCCACATGATCAGATTGGTCTTGGCCTTGCCGGCCCAGCTGCTGGGGATTTCGACGCGCGCCCCGGCCATGAAGCGCCTGATGCAGCTCACCCAAAACTCGCGCAAGAGGTAGAGGAAGATGAAGTAGGGAGCAAAGAAGCCCTGCAAGGTGGCGATGATGATGATGAAGGACTCGAAACACATGTCGCAGAACTGATCCAGGATCTCGCCGAGCCGCGAGACTTGCCCGCGGCGGCGCGCGAGGTAGCCGTCGAGATAGTCGGTGACACCCGCCAGTATGGCCAGGGCAATGCCCACGGCATGGGAAAGGTAGAAGTACACCACCACGCCCAAGCAGAGGATCACGATGCGGAGCAGTGTGATCACGTTGGGGAGGGTGCGAATATCCCCTCGTATCGACGCAGCCATACGGCCTTGATAGCACGAAAGGGCGGAGATTGGCCCAATCCCTGCGCTTCCCTGTACTCTTAGGAGCATGTGGACCCACAGTATGGCTTTACCCCTGACAGCATTGATGGTGCTGGCCAACGCGTTCTTCGTGGCCTCCGAGTTCGCCATCGTCAAGATGCGCCCCACCCGGGTGAAAGAGCTGGTGTCAGGCGGGGGCAGGCGGGCCTGGATCCTGTCGGGCGTCACGCGACAGCTCGACAAGTTTCTTTCCGCCAATCAGCTCGGCATCACCCTGGCCTCGCTGGCGCTGGGATGGGTGGGTGAACCGGCGCTGGCGCGCCTTCTCGGCCCCAGCTTGACCGCCCTTGGTCGCTTGACCGGGGTAGCCACCCACTCGCTGGCGCTGGGATGCAGCTTCGTCGTCATCACCTTCTTGCATGCCGTGCTGGGCGAGCTGGTTCCCAAGGCCATCGCCCTGCAAAAGACCGAGCCGGTAGCGCTATGGGCCGCCGCACCGCTGCGCGTCTTTGCCGTCGTCACTTTTCCCTTCATCTGGGCTCTCACTAGCGCCGCCAACCTCTTCCTGCGCCTGTCGGGGCTGCATCCCGCCTCGGGCGCCGAGATGTTGCACTCCTCCGACGAGCTGCGTCTCGTGCTTCAACACGTCGAGCTTGACCCCGGCGCCCGTCGCCTGATCGACCGAGTCTTCGATTACACCCGACGCGTGGCTCGCCATGTCATGAGCCTGCGTCGCGACGTGGTGGTCCTGGAGGAGGGGCGCCCGTGGCGCGAGAACATAGAGATCGCGCTCGCCAACCAGTACACCCGCTATCCCTTGGTCGAACCGCTCACCGACCGCGTCCTGGGCTATATCCACCTCAAGGATCTGATGGCCGCGCTGGCCGCGGGGCACGAGCCCAAGCGCATGCGCGAGCTCGCGCGCGAGCCCATCTACTGCTCGGAAGAAACCCCGAGCGAATGGTTGCGTCGCGAGTTTCAGCGGCGTCGAGTCCATATGTCGATCGTGCTCGGCGCGGGCAACACCTTCGTCGGCGTGGTCACCCTGGAAGATCTGCTCGAGGAATTCGTCGGCGAGATTCAAGACGAGCAAGACGTGGGGGAGATCGCGCCCAT
The DNA here is from genome assembly GCA_963849735.1 of uncultured delta proteobacterium. GTDB lineage: Bacteria > Myxococcota_A > Polyangia > Fen-1088 > Fen-1088 > Fen-1118. Next base: position 245,346 of record CAWKJE010000037.1, on the reverse strand, counting down.
CGTGCGCGGCAATGAGGGCCGCTTCGAAGTCGACGGTCGTCTGACCCTCGACGTGGCCGAGCGCGAGCTAGGCCTGGTCTTGCCCGCCATGCCGCCCGAGATCGATACCATCGGCGCTTACGTGCAGTCTCACCTGGCACCGCCGCTGCGGCCCGGCCGAGCGGTCGAGATCGCCGGCTATCGTTTCAGCACCATCGAGATCCGTGACGGTCGCATCCGCCGCTTGCGCGGAGAGCCACTGGAACAGCCGGCCAGCGGTGAGGCATCGAGCGAGGGTTAGCTGCGGCCTGCGATCCAACACCGATCAGCGCGCTCGGGGCAAGGAGAGGACGAACTTGGCTCCTTGCCCTTCCGCGGCTGGAGCCAGCTCGAGCGTCCCCCCGAAGCTTTCCACGATGCTGCGGCTGACCGACAGGCCCAGACCGGTGCCCTGGCCCACCGCCTTGGTGGTGAAAAACGGGTCGAATATCTTGCCGCGCAGCTGCCGGTCCACGCCGGGGCCCTCATCCGCCACCGCCAAGAGCACGCGCTGATTGTCCTCCACGCAGGCTATGACGATAACCCCTTTACCCGCCATTGCGTCGGCCGCGTTCATCATCAAGTTGACCAGAACCTGCACCAGCCGACTGGGAACCACCATCACCTGCGGCCAGCTTTCCGCCGGCGGCGTGACAATCACGCGCACCTCGCGAAAACGCGCCTGCGGCGTCAGCAGCGCCTCGGCCGATTGAATCACGCGCACAAGCTCGGTCGCGACCGGATCTTCGTAGCTGGGCCGCGAAAACTCCAGCAGCTCGCGAATGATGCGATGGATGCGTTGGGTCTCCGCCTTCAGCCGATCGAGCGCATCTTGCCGCTCTGTCTCAGGCAACCGCCCCTTACCCAAGGCGTCAGCGCGCAAGATGTCGACATAGCCCAAGATGGTGGCGAGGGGATTGCCGATCTCATGGGCAACCCCGGCCGCTAGCTGCCCGACGGAAGCAAGCTTCTCCGAGCGAATGATCTGCTCACGTTGCCGGGCGAGCGAGACCGTCATCTGATTGAAGGCCGAGGCCAGGGCCGCGAATTCCTTGGACCCTTCCTCGCGGATGCGCGCGTCCCACTCGCCCGCCGTCATCAGAGCGGTCGCGCGCCGTAGCCGGTCGAGCGGGCGCACCACCAGTTGCGTGAGCACGAACAAGCCGAGGGCCAGCACGAGCAAGCCATCGCCCAGAGTCAGGAAGAGCAATAGGGGCCACGATCGTTCGAGCACGATCCGGGTAGGCTCGACCGTGGGCAGGGCAATGCGGGCCGCTCCCACCACCCGACCGTCGATTTCCACCGGCGCATAGGCCAGGATAAGGTTGAGTCGCCCGGGCCGGTCGCGGCCGGCAAGCTGGTAGTTGATCACGGGCGGACCGCCGGCAAGCGCCGTGCTCGCGATCGACGCCTCTTCCACGGCCAGCCCTTCAGGCCAAGCCACGAGCCGCTTCCGGTCAGGGCCGATGACTGCAAGCTGCACCGCACCCAGACCTTCGCGCATCGAGCGCAAGAGCCCGCGCAAGGCATCTCGCGGCGGAGCAGCGTCGGCCGGGTGCCGGGACCACTCGGCGGCTACCGAGCGCGCCGTCGCCGCGGCCAAAGTAGCGGCCATGGCTTCGCGCTGCACGCGCAAGTTATCGCCGGCAGCCCACAGGGCAATGTAGCCGGTGGTCAAGATGGCAACCAGCGTGACCGCGGTCATGCCCAGCATTATCTGGACCCGCAAACCCGGCCCGCTGCGCATTACCCCTTGCCCAGATGCGGCGAACACCTCACCCGCCCCGACCTCGACTTGCGCCGACTCGGGTACGCCTGAGCGAGAATGCTGGTCCGATCTTGGATCCGCTCGCATCTGCGCGACATCTCCCTCCGACTTCGGCGGTGTAGGACAGGGCAACGAGACGTGAAAATATCACGCCGAGATGGCAGGGGACGATATCATGCATCACAATCCTTCTCCCCTGGGGACTAGCCTTGCTACAATCAACCCAATGGCGAATAGTCCCGCGCCCGACACCGGTGAGCCGCGTTTCGACCAGATCCTGGCGCGTCTGCGCGCGCTGGTCGAGCGTCTCGAAAGCGGCAACCTTGCCCTCGAGGAGAGTCTGCGCTTCTTCGAGGAGGGCATGGATCTCTGCCGACAGGGGGCAGCGCTCCTCGATAAAGCCGAGAAGCGCGTCGAGGTACTACTCGCGCATGCCGATGGCACCACCAGCACCGCGCCACTGGATGAGCCGGACGGCAAAGAGGACACCAAGTGAGCGAATTTGATCTGGAGTCGTGGCTGGCCGGACGGCGGGCGGAGGTAAACGCCTTGCTCGATGCCGAGCTGCCCCAACCGGCTGACGACCCCGGCCGCCTGGTTGAAGCTATGCGTTATTCGATGCTCGCGCCCGGGAAACGGCTGCGTCCCTTGCTGGCGCTGGCCGCGGCCGAAGCGGTACGCGGCGCCGTCGATCATGACGTGCGCTTGGCCGCCGCGGCCGTCGAGCTGGTGCACTGCTACTCGCTCATTCACGACGATCTGCCCGCTATGGACGATGACGACATGCGCCGCGGACGACCGACCAGCCACAGAGTCTTTGGTGAGGCGACGGCTATCCTGGCGGGGGACGCTCTGCTCACCCTCGCTTTCGCCTGGCTCGCCCGCGCCGGCGCCAGCTCCGGGCGAGCCGGCCCCTACCTGGCCGGAGTGGCCGCCCTGGCACGAGGAGCCGGCATGACCGGCATGGTGCGGGGACAGGCGCGCGACATCCTGCCCGCGCCGCCGGAAACCCTCGAGGAAGTCGAGCGACTTCACCTGGAAAAGACCGGCTGTCTCTTTCGCGCTGCCCTCGAGGTGGGCGCTGCCGCAGGGGGGGCCAACGACCGGCAAAGCGAGGCACTGGCCGAGTTCGGCATAGCCTACGGCATCGCATTTCAGCACAAGGACGACCGCGACGACGAGGAGCATGCGGCCCTGGCCGAGGTGACAGCCGGGAGAGTGCGCCAGCTCACCGCCCAGGCCGTGGCCGCCCTCTCCGGTTTCGGCCCCAGCGCCGCCCCCTTGCGCGCGCTAGCGCATGCACTGGAGGCTAGCGCGCAAAGCCGCCCATCATGAGAGGATGCGATCGGGTAAATCGTGCCGATAGATTGGGATGACATAACCAGGGTTCAGCAGACACCGCCGGGGTCGGCCAAGGTCGACCGGGAGCATGCCTATCTGATCGTGCTGGCGGGTAGTGCCATGGGCGAGATGTTCAAGCTCTCCCGCAAGCAGACCATCATAGGCCGCGGGCAAAATGCCCACATACGCATGATGGACGAAGGAGTGTCGCGCGAGCACTGCGAGATAGAGGCCGACGGCGCCCAGATGATCCTCCATGACCTGGGCTCGACTAACGGAACCTTCTGTCGCGGGGCCCGTATCGACCGCCATACGCTCGAAGATGGCGACAAGATCCTGGTCGGCTCCAGCACCGTGCTGAAGTTCACCTACCACGACAGCCTGGACGAGCTGTTCCAGCGCCAGATGTACGAGTCGGCGCTGCGCGACGATCTGACCCAAACCTTCAACAAGCGGTACTTCACCGACCGCCTGGAGAGTGAATTCGCTTTTGCCTCGCGCACCAAGGCCGATCTCTCGCTGGTGGTGTTCGACCTCGACCACTTCAAGGAGGTTAACGACACCCACGGCCATCCCGCCGGAGACCACGTCTTGTCGGAGCTCGCCCACACGGTGGCGGTTCTGATCCGGGTTGAGGATGTCTTCGCCCGCATCGGAGGCGAAGAATTTGCAGTGATCTGCCGCGGGGCCGATCGGACGCAGGGCCAAGCGGTGGCCGAACGCATTCGCCAATCGGTGGACTCGCACCGTTTCATGGTGGAGAGCCAGGTTATCCCGGTCGCCATCAGCGCGGGCATTGCCTCCATACCCAACCCCCAGATCGCGGACGCGCAGGCGTTAATAGTCGCCGCCGACCAGGCCATGTACGATGCCAAGCGCGGCGGACGCAACCGCGTCTGCTTCTGGCAGCCCAAAACCGGCGCGGAGCCCCCGTAGACGCTTGCGCGACCCGGGCTGGACATCCCCGGACCGGGACGAGGCCGCGGCCGCGACCACGGACTCCAGGGCGGCGCTACGCGGGAGACCTTGCCATCGTGGGGGGAGATTCGTACTCTCGAGCCCGTCATGCGCTGGCTGGTCGGCACGGTCTCCCTCGGCTTGGTCCTTTTGCCCGTGCCGGCGCGCGCCTCTTCCGGAAAGGGCCCCGACCACGGCGCCGAACGTGGTGCCCTAGGCGGCACCGACCAGGCCAGGCGGGGAGCCGACCGCGGAGGCGAGCGGGGCGAACGGGAAGCCCCCACGCTCGAGCCCTTCTTCGCCAGCGGGCCGGCAAGCAAAGCGGCGGCCCACTTCCGCGCCGGGGATTTCCTGGCGGCGAGCCAGGAAGCGGGGCGGATTCTCGCTCACCTTCCCCGGCACGCTCCCGGGCGCAGCCAGCTCCAGTTTCTCCGCGGGCTGGCGCTCATGAGCCTGTCGTCCTGGCCAGAAGCCCAGGGGATCTTCGAGGAGCTGTGGTCGAGCTATCCCTTGCTCGCGCCGTATCACGCCTACCATGCCGCCCGCTGCCACTTCCAAGGGGGCGATGTCGAGGGCGCCTTGGCCTGGCTCGAACGCGTGCCCGAAGGCAGCGTGCCCGAGGCCGAGGCCACCATGCTCAAGGTGGATGCCCTGATCAAGACCAGGCGCTGGGCCGAAGTAGACACCGTGGTGCAAGGTTACCTGGCCCGCTTCCCCAAAGGGCCACGACGTACGGAGGCCCTGTTCGACCAGGCCGAGGCACTGCAAGCCCTCGGCCGCCCCATAGCCGAAATTGCCGCCGCCTACCGGAGAGTGTGGGCCGAAGCTACGGCGGAAAGCTGGGCCACCCGGGCAAGCGACCGCTTGGCCGAGCTAGCCAAGACCGCGCCCCCTAGCGCAGCTCCAGGCCTTTCCGGTCACACCACCGATGAGCTCGTGGTGCGTGGCATGCTCCTCTTCGACGCTAACCAGAACACCGAGGCCGAGGCCATCTTCACCAGCGCCCTGGCCCGACCCGACCTGAACGCGGCCACCCGCTGCAAAATTCGCTTTCACCTGGCCCAGACCGTATGGAAGCAACGCCAACGCGCGCGCGCCGCCCCGCTCTTCGACTCGGCCATCGCCGACTGTCGCGCCGCGGGCGAGGACGACCTCCTGGTGCGCTCCCTCTACCAAGGGGCTCGCTCCTACGCCGCCGCCGGCAACCGGGACAAGGCCGTGGCTCTCTATGCCGAGATTGAACGAGAGCACCCCGACCACCATCTGACTGACGACGCGCGCCTGCGCGCCGCCGAGGTACTCGCCGATGCCGGCCAGAAGACAAAAGCCGAGCAGCTACTCGTCGATCTGGCGGACCTCTATCCCAAGGGCGACATGGCGCCCGAGGCCCTGTGGCGGCTGGCGCTGAGCAAGTGGCAGGCGCAAAGCTACGACCAGGCGCTCTACTGGCTCGACCAGATCCTGCGCCGCTACCCCCGCGAAGACATATGGTACGCGGACGGAAGGGCCCTCTACTGGAGGGCCAGAGTGCTGGAGAAGCAGGGCGAGGCCAAGCGCGCCCTGGCCAGCTACCTGCGCGCCGTGCACGAGTACCCGTTGTCGGCTTACACCCTGTTCTCGTTCCAGCGCCTGCAACGCTATCCGCGCGAACGCAGCGCCCTGATGCGTGAGCTGCGCGCGCACATGCGGGGTAAGGCAGAGAGTACGGCCTGGAGCTTTGGCCGGCAGGCCATCTTTGCCCAGCCAGGCTTTCGCCGCGCGGTGGAGCTCGCGCGCTTGGGTCTCGGCAACGAAACCCGGCGCGAGCTGGCCCACCTGGGGCTCGATCTGGGCAACAAGAACCCGAGCGAAGCCAGCGCCGGCCACGAGAGCGGCGCGGGCGGCGGGAGCGCCGGGAGCGGCGGGAGCGGCGGGAGCGCCAACGACGACGTCTACTGGATAGCGGCGGTCCTCCTCGACAAGAGCGGGCAGTGGTCGATCGCCCACACAATCCCCCGCACCAAGCTGGCGGCCTTCCGCCACGTCTACCCCGACGGCGGACGGGCCGAGGCCGAGTGGCGCATCGGCTATCCCAAGGCCTTTCCCGACGTCGTGGCCAGGCATTGCCGGGAGAGCCACGTGCCCGAGGCGCTAGCGTGGGCCATCATGCGCGAAGAAAGCTCCTTCGCTCCCCGCGCCGAATCCTTTGCCAACGCGCTCGGCTTGACCCAGCTCATGCCCCGCACCGCCCAGCGCTTCGCCAAGGGCAAGATCACACGCGAGACGCTCTTCGATCCCGACAAGAACGTCGAGATTGGAACGCGCTTCCTCGCCTTTCTCCTAGACCACTATGATGGGGCCGTTCCCCTGGCCATCAGCGGCTACAACGCCGGTGAGGCCGGAGTCGACCGCTGGCTCAAGGAGCGCGGCGATGTGGAGCTGGACGAGTTCATAGAGACGATACCTTTCGACGAGACGCGCGGCTACACCAAGCGCGTCCTGTCGAGCTACCTGACCTACGCCTGGCTCTACGATGCGAGGCACCCCGTACCTGCCGTTGCCTTCAGCCTGCGCGAGCGCGCCCTGGCCAAAGCCGGCAAGCCCTCCGACAAGCGAGTGGCCGCCAAGGTCGCCCGCCCCAACCCGAGGACAACGGAGTAGCTTCGGATTGACCAAGGGCGCCCCATGCGCCTCGACTACCGCTTCTTCCGCTTCGACCAGAAACTGCCCTTCTCGCTGGGCGGTTCGATCCGGTCCCCGCCCGCGGCGGCGAAGGCGCGCAGTGACTCTTCCTGCTCGGCCGATAGCGTGCGCGGCACCACCAGCTTGAGGTGCACGAACAGATCGCCCGAGCCGCGGCCTTGCAAGCGGGGCAAGCCTCGGCCGCGCAAGCTCAAGGTATCGCCCGGCTGAGCCCCGGGCGGCACCGATACGTCGACATCCCCGTCGAGCGCGTGCGCCTTGACCGTCGCCCCCAGCGCAGCTTGGGGAAAAGAGAGCGCCACCAGCGTGTGCAGGTCGGCACCTTCCCGCTCGAAATTGGGGTCGCTGGCCACACCAACCGTCACATAGAGGTTGCCGGGCTGGCCGCCGCCCGGCGCCGCCTCGCCCCGGCCGGTGATCCGCAGAGTCGTACCGTCATCGACCCCGGCCGGAATAGCAACCTGCAGGCTATCCTCAGCCGCCGTGACACCGCTGCCCTTGCAGGTGGGGCAGGGCTTGCGCACCATGGTGCCCTCGCCACGGCAGATGGGGCAGGTGGTCTGGATCATGAGGAAGCCCTGCTGATGCATGACCTGGCCGCGCCCGCCGCATTGTTGGCAGCGCTCCCGGGCCGAGCCCGGCGCCGCCCCGCTGCCCCCGCAATCCTTGCAGGCCACCCGGCGGCGAATCTTGAGCTCCTTGGTCGCGCCCTTGGCCACTTCGGCTAGGGTCAGCTCCAGGTGAGCCTCCAGGTCCGCGCCGCGCGCCACCCGCCCCCCTCCCCCTCCGCTGAAACCGAAGCCCCCGAACATGTCTTGGAATATGTCGCTGAAAGCGGAGAAGATATCGCCCACGTTGGAGAAGCCGCCAAAACCACCGCCGCGGGGGCCATCGTGGCCGAACCGGTCGTAAAGCGCCCGTTTCTCTGGGTCGGATAGGACCTGGTAAGCCTCCGACGCCTCCTTGAAGCGGGACTCCGACTCCCGGTCACCCGGGTTGCGATCCGGGTGCAGCTCGAGCGCGAGCTTGCGGTAAGCTCGCTTCAGCTCGGCGCCGTCCGCCTCGCGGCCGACCCCGAGAATTTCGTAGTAATCCCGTTTTTCACTCACGACAGTAGCACCGTAGAGTATGCCAAATTATGCCAGCTTCCCAGGACCATACCGCAAAGCGCGGGCATACGGCTCAAGCGCGAGCGCGACCCCGGGCTCGCCCGCGTCGTCCGCGCAGCGACAAGCGGTCGAACCACAGATAGATGACCGGGGTGGTGAAGAGGGTGACGAGCTGAGACAAGGCCAGCCCGCCCACGATGGCGATGCCCAGCGGCTTACGCAGCTCGGCACCAACCCCGCCCACCGCCAGGGGAAGCGCACCGAAGAGCGCCGCACAGGTCGTCATGAGGATGGGGCGGAAGCGCAACAAGCTGGCCTCGCGGATCGATTCACTGGCCGACAGCCCGCGCGAGCGCCGGGCCTCGATAGCAAAATCGACGATCATGATGGCGTTCTTCTTCACGATGCCGATGAGGAGAATCACCCCGATGAGAGCGATGATACTGAAGTCGGTCCGGCAAACCAGCAGAGCCAAAAGCGCACCCACCCCGGCCGAAGGCAGGGTGGAGAGGATGGTGATGGGGTGGATGAAGCTTTCGTAGAGCATGCCCAGCACGAGGTAGACGGTCACCAACGCCGCCAGGATGAGCATGGGCTCGCTCTCCAGCGAACGGCTGAAAGCCTGGGCCGTGCCCTGGAAGTCGGCGCGTAGGCCATCCGGCCAATGGAGCTCGCGCTCGGCCTTGTGGATAGCGTCCACAGCGTCACCCAGCGCCTTGTCCTGGGCGACGTTGAAGGAGATGGTGGTCGAGGGGAATTGGCCCTGGTGGTTGATGGCCAAGGTCGTGCTGCCCGGCGCCGCGCGGGCGATTTCGCTCAGGGGCACCTGACCGCCGCTCGGGGTAGGCACGTAGATCTTCTGCAAAGACTCGGGGCCGATCTGCTGGCTGCGCAGGGATTCCTCCACCACCCGGTAGTAGTTGAGCGGGGTGAACGAGATGGCTACCTGGGCCTGGCCCAAGGCATCGTACAGGGCCTGGTCCACGTCCCGCGACTCGATCCCGAAACGCGACGCGGTCTCGCGATCCAGGGTAACCCCGAGCCGCAGCCCGGCGGTCTGCTGATCGGTGGCCACATCCTTGAGCTCGGGGAGCCGGCGCAACCTGTCCACCACTCTGGGCGCCCATTGATTGAGCTCGTTCAGGTCAGCGTCCTGCAGCGTGTATTGATACTGGGTGCGCGCCGAGCGTCCCCCCAGGCGCAGGTCCTGCGCCGCCTGCAGGAACAGCCTCATCCCGGGCAGGCGAGCCGCGCGCGGGCGCAGCCGGGCAATGACCTCGTCCGCGGTAACCTTACGGCCCGGCAGGGGCTTGAGTGCGATGAAGAGGTTGCCGGTGTTGCCGGTCGAGGCGTTCATGCTGCCGATCGACGACACCACGTGATCGATGTCGGGATCCGAGCCGACCAGGGCGTTCATCTGCTCCTGATACGCCTTCATGGCCGGGAACGAGACGTCCTGCGCCGCCTCGGTCGTCCCCATGATAAGCCCGGTGTCCTGCTGCGGGAAGAGCCCCTTGGGCACCACCACGAACAGAACGATGGTGAGCACCATGGTCGCGACGGTCAGCAGCAAGGCCGCCAGTTGGTGGCGCATGATCCAGCCCAGGCAACGTGCATACAGCTGATGTAGCGCGGTGAAAGCCCGCTCGAGCCCCCGGGCCAGCCATCCCGCCCTCTCCTGACTCGACGGCCGCAGCAGACGCGCCCCCATCATGGGTGTCACCGTCAGCGAGACCACGGCCGATACCGCGATGGCGATGCTGAGCGTGACGGCAAACTCGCGAAACAACCGCCCGACGATACCGCCCATGAAGAGAATCGGGATAAACACCGCGAGCAGGGACACGGTTATGGTCACGATGGTGAAGCCAATCTCCTTGGCGCCCCTGAGCGACGCCTCGAGGGGCCGCATGCCTTGCTCGATATGACGAACGATGTTTTCGATCACCACGATGGCGTCGTCGACCACGAAGCCGGTAGATATGGTGAGCGCCATGAGCGAGAGATTGTCGACGCTGTACCCGATGAGGTACATGATGGCGAAGGTACCGCACAGAGAGAGAGGAATGGCCACCGCCGGTATCAGGGTGGCCCGGGGGCTGCGCAAGAAGAGCAGCACGACCAGAATCACCAAGGCCACGCTCAGGAGTAGCGTGCCTTCGACGTCACGCACCGATTGGCGGATGGTTCCCGCGCGATCCATGGCAATCTTGATATCGATGGCGGGCGAGATTGATGTCGCCAGCACCGGCAGCAAGGCCTTGATGCGGTCGATGGTCTCGAGGATGTTGGCCCCGGGCTGCCTGCGGATGATGAGCACCACCGAACGGTGCCCGTCGAGCCAACCGGCAACGCGATTGTTCTCCACATCGTCGAACACCTTGGCCACGTCACCCAGCCTGACCACGGCGTCGCCCTGCGCCCTGATGATGAGATCGCGGAAGGCGGCGGCGCCGAAGAGCTGATCGTTCGAGTGCAGCAGGAGCGTACGCTGCCCGTCCATCAGCATCCCCTCCGGCCGATTCACCGTCGACTGGGTCAGGGCGGTCTGAACATCACGCAAACTTAGGCCGAGCCCAGCCAGCCGCTCGAGATCCACCTGCGCGCGCACCGCGGGCTGCTGGCCGCCGCCCACGAAGACCTGGCCCACCCCGTCGACCTGCGACACCTTCTGGGCCAGGATGCTGTTGGCCACGTCGTAGACTTGGGCGAGCGGCAGGGTGTCCGAGCTGAGCCCGACGATCAGGATGGGCGCGTCCGCGGGATTGACCTTGCGATAGGTGGGCAGGGTGGGCAGATTGGGCGGCAGCTCGCCGCTGGCGGCATTGATGGCAGCCTGCACGTCACGCGCGGCGGACGTGATGTCGCGGTCGAGATCGAACTGCATGGTGATGCTGCTGGCCCCGAGCGCGCTCGCCGAGGTCATCTCGGTCAGCCCCGCGATGCGCCCAAAACGCCGCTCGAGCGGCGTCGCCACCGAGCTGGCCATGGTCTCCGGACTGCCGCCGGGCAGGGCGGCCGACACGTTGATAGTGGGGAAGTCGATGCGCGGCAGAGGCGCCACCGGGAGCTTGGCGTAGGCGGCCAGCCCAGCCAACAACGCCGCCGCCGAGAGCAGGGTGGTCGCGATGGGCCGGCGCACGAAGGGCCCGGAGATATTCACGTAGGCGGCCCCTCCGCCACGACCGGCGCCGCCTCGGCTGCTGGCGCGCGGCGCTGCACCTTGTTCCCGGTCAAGCGCTTGCGCAAGCGTTCCATGGCCAGGTAGATGACCGGGGTGGTGTAAAGCGTAAGAACCTGCGAGATGAGCAGGCCGCCGACGATGGCAATGCCGAGCGGCCGGCGCAGCTCGGCGCCGGTGCCACGGCCCAAGGCCATGGGCAAGCCCGCCAGCAGGGCGGCCATGGTGGTCATCATGATGGGCCGAAAGCGCAAGAGACACGCTTGGTGAATCGCACTCTCGGAATCCATGCCTCGCTCGCGCTCCGCCTCGAGCGCAAAGTCGATCATCATGATCGCGTTCTTCTTGACTATGCCGATGAGCAGGATGATGCCGATGAGAGCGATGATGCTGAAATCGGTGTGAAAGAGCATGAGCGCGAGCAAAGCCCCTACCCCGGCGGAGGGTAGGGTGGAGAGAATGGTCACGGGATGGATGTAACTCTCGTAGAGGACGCCGAGCACGATGTAGACGGTTATGAGGGCAGCGAGGATGAGGATGGGCTCGCTCTGCAGCGATTCCGAGAAAGCCTTGGCGGCGCCCTGGAACGAGGGATGAACACCGACGGGAAAGTCGAGGCCGGCCATGATCCCATCGATGGCGGTCACCGCCGTGCCCAGCGCGGCCCCGGGCGCCAGGTTGAAGGAGAGGGTGGTGGCGGGGAACTGGCCCTGGTGGGCGATGGTGAGAACGCTCCGGCTGCTCTGGTAATGGGCAATGGAGTCGAGCGACACCGGCGCACCGTTGGCCGCGCGCACGTAGATCGAGCGTAGCGAGGTGGGATTCTTCTGAAATGCCGGATCGACCTCCAAGATCACGCGGTAGAGGTTAAGCTGGGTGAAGATGATGGACACCTGCCGCTGCCCGAAGGCGTCGTAGAGCGTGTCGTCGAGCGCCTGGGCCGAGATCCCCAGGCGCGAGGCACTGTCGCGATCGATCACCAGCGCCAGGCCGAGGCCCCCTTCCTGCTGGTCGCTGGCCACGTCACGCAGCAGCGGCAGCGTCTTCATCTCTTGCGCGAGCTTGGGTGCCCACTCGGCCAGCTCGACCGGGTCGGCGTCCTCCAGGGTGAGCTGGAACTGGGTGCGACTGGTGCGGGTGTCGACTTGCAGGTCTTGCACCGCCTGCAGGTACACCGCGATGCCAGGCACCTCGGCCAGGCGCGGCCCCAGCCGTCTGATGATCTCGTCCGCGCTCGCGCTGCGCTTCGCGCGCGGTCGCAACGAGATCGACAGGCGCCCCACGCTCAGGGCGGGATTGGTACCGTCGGCACCGATGAACGAGGCCACGGTCTGCACGTCGGGGTCGCTGCGCACCACGTCGGCCAGGGCCCGCTGCCGGTCCATCATGGCCGAGAACGAGATGGCCGGGGGCGCCTGCGTTACCCCCACGATCAGACCAGTGTCCTGCTGGGGAAAGAACCCCTTGGGGATCACCCAGGCGAGATAACCAGTCAGGGCCAAGGTGGCCAGCGTGACCAGCAGGGTGAAACGCTGGTGCGCGAGCACCCAGCACAAGCCGCGGTCGTAAAAGCGCACCATGGCGTCGAACACCCGCTCGAAGCTCCGCTCCAGGCGGCCGGGGGTGTGCAGAGCGTGCGCACGCAGGACGTGCCCGCCCATCATGGCCGTCAGGGTGAGCGAGAGCAGGGCGGAGATGCCGATGGCGATAGCCAAGGTGACGGCGAACTCGCGAAACAGACGCCCCACGATGCCGCCCATGAAGAGCAAGGGGATGAGCACCGCTACCAACGATACGGTGAGCGAGACGATGGTGAACCCGATCTGGCGTGCCCCCTTGAGGGCAGCCTCGAACGGGCGATCCCCCAGCTCGATATAGCGCACGATATTTTCGACCATGACGATGGCGTCGTCGACCACGAACCCGGTGGCGATGGTGAGCGCCATCAGGGTCAAGTTGTTCAAGCTGTAGCCGCACAGTTGCATGACGCCGAAGGTGGCGATGAGCGACAGCGGCACGGCCACGCCGGGAATGATGGTCGCCCGCAGGGTGCGCAGAAAGAGGTACATCACCGCGACCACCAACAGGACCGTCAGCACGAGCGTGAACTCCACGTCGTCGACCGAAGCACGCACGGTCTCGGTACGGTCCGAGAGCACGGTGATCTGGACGTCCTTGGGCATCACCGCGCGCAGCTGGGGCAAGAGCGCCTTGACCGCGTCAGTGACCTTGATCAGGTTGGCGCCCGGCTGGCGCTGGATGTTCATGATGACGGCACGGTGCGTCCCCGCCCAGCCGGCCAGCTGGGCATTTTCCACGCCGTCCTTCACGTTGGCGACGTCGCTGAGGTAAATCGGCGATCCGCTCGGGAAGCCTGCGGGCGCGCTGGCAGGATTGGGGTAGGCAACGATCAGCGATCGGTAGCCCGCCGCCTTCATGATCTGATCGTCGACGTCGACGGTGTAGTCCTGGCGAGCCCCGTCGATGGCTCCCTTGGGTTGGTTGACGTTGGCGGCGACCACGATGTTGCGCACGTCCTCCAAGGTGAGCCCGCGCCCGGCCAGCGCCTCGGGATCGACCTGTATGCGCACGGCCGGCTTCTGCCCGCCGTTGAGGGTGACCAGCCCGACCCCGGCCACTTGCGAGATCTTCTGGGCCAGGATGGAATCCGCATAGTCATCGACCTTGCTCAGCGGAACGGTGTCCGACTGGACCGCCAAGGTCAGGATGGGCACATCGGCGGGGTTGCTCTTGCTATAGGTAGGCGGGGTGGGCAAAGTGCTGGGCAGCAGATTGGCAGCGGCGTTTATCGCGGCCTGCACGTCCTGCTCGGCGGCGTCGATGTCGCGATCGAGGACAAACTGCAGGGTAATGACCGAGGTATTGAGGCTAGAGACCGAGGTCATCTGCGCCAGGGCAGGCATCTGCCCGAACTGCCGCTCGAGCGGAGTGGTCACCGAGGAGGCCATGGTGTCAGCCGAGGCGCCCGGCAGGGTGGTGGTCACCACGATGGTGGGATAGTCGACCTGGGGCAAAGCCGCGATGGGCAGCTGGCGGTAGCCCACCAGCCCGGCCAGGAGCACGCCCACCATGAGCAAGGTGGTGGCGATGGGCCGGCGTATGAACGGTTCGGATATGCTCACCTCGGCGGCCTCGCTTGATCGGCCTCGGCCACCCGGCGTGGCTTGCGCCCACTCTCCGCACTCGGCTCTGGCTTGTCCGTGCCCCGCCCCGCCCCCGCCTTGTCCACGCCTCGCCCTGCCACCCCCCCCTTGTCCGCACCGCGCACCTCGACCGGCGCTCCCGGCTTGAGCTGGAATTGTCCTTCCGTCACCACGACCTCGCCCACCTTGACCCCCTTGCCGATGATCGCGGTCTCGCCTTGAATCAGCGCCACCTCCACCGGGCGGGGGGTGGCCTTCTGGTCGGCATCCACCAGGTACACGAAGGGGCCCGAGGGGCCGTTTTGCACCGCAACGGCCGGCACCACCAGGGCATTCTTCTGGGTACCGAGCACGAGCCGAGCCTTCACGAACTGGTTGGGCCACAGCACGTGGTTGGGATTGGCGAATATGGCTTTGAGCCGAATGGTGGCGGTAGCGGTGTTGATCTGGTTGTCGACCAGGCCCAGCTCGCCGGTGGCGAGCACGGCGCTGCCATCGCGGACCAGCGCCTGCACGGCCAGCTTGCCCTCGGCCATGGCCGCGCTCACCTTGGGCAGATCGTCTTGCGGCAAGGTGAACAGCACCGCGATGGGATCGATCTGCGTAACCACCACGATCCCGGTAGGATCGGTGGGGTGCACCAGGTTGCCGGGGTCGACCAGGCGTACCCCGGTGATGCCGTCTATGGGCGAGCAGATGCGAGCGTAGTCGAGCATCAGCTTGGCCTGGTCGATGGCGGCGCGGTCTGCGCGCACCGAACCGTCGAGCTGGCCGACCAGCATGCTCTGGTCGTCGACCTGCTGCTGGGCGATGAGCTTCTTCTTGGCCACCGCCGTGTAGCGGTCGAGGTCGAGCTTGTTGCCCGCCAGCTGAGCGCTGTCGCGCACCAGGGCCGCCTCGGCCTGGTGCAGCTGCACGACGTAGGGCCGCGGATCGACCTGTGCCAGCAGCGTGCCCCGCTTGACCACCTGCCCCTCGCGAAAAGCCACGCTGTCGAGCCGGCCATCGACCAGCGAGTGCACGGTCACCGTCTTGAAAGCGGTGACGGTGCCCAGCCCGTCGAGGTACATGGGAACATCGCGCGCCTCGACCTTGGCCGCGACCACCGCCGCCGGTCGCGGCCCCCGCTCCTCGTGTTTGCCCTGGCTCGCCGGCGCCTTGGCCCCTCCACACCCCGGGGCCAGAGCGCAGGCCAAGACCAGGATGGTGGCGGCCGCAGTCCGTTTGCCGATACGTTCCTTCTTCTTCATTGACATTGCCCTATTGCCTGCCCAGCGCGCCCAGCAGCGCCGCGCGCGCGCCCGCCAGGTTGTAGCGCGCATTTACCACCTGTGCCTCGGCCGTGGTCTCGGTCACCTGCGAATCGCCCAGCTCGATCACACTACCCATGCCCACCCCGTAGCGCGACTCGGCCAGCTCGAGCTGCTTGCCCGAATTCTGCAAGGCGATTTGCGCCGCATCCAGAGTCTCTCGGGCCGCCTTGACCGCGAGACTGGCGGTTTCCACGTCCACCCGCACCTGCAGCTTGAACGCCTCTTCCTGGGCCGCGATCGAGCGCAAGGTAGCCCTGGCCTCCCGCACCTGTCCTGCCGTCAATCCCCCCTGATAGAGCTGCCAGGTGAGCACCACCCCGGCCCACCAGTTGGGCTCCAAGCCCGGGCGGCTGGATGTGCTCTCGAGAGCAATGCCCTGCTCGTTCAGGCTGGCCTGGGCCGACACGGCCGGGCCATAGCCGCCCAGCGCGGAACGGATAGTCTGCTCCTGGGCCCGCCGCTGCTCTTCGAACGAGGCCACCTCCGGCCGCTGCTGGAGAGCCAGGGCGAGCAAACGATCGAGCGGGGCACCCTCTTCGGGCACCGGCCCCATTTCGTCGTCCGCCGGCAGGAAGCTCGCCCCGGCCGACACGCCGATGGTCTGGCCCAACGTCGCGCACGCCACGGCGAAGTTATTCTGGGCCGAGATCAGTTGCACCCGGGCATTGGCCACGTTGGTCTCGGCCGTCACCCGGTCGATCTCGGGCCGCATGCCCTGCTCGACCAGACCGACGATTTGCTCGAGGTGCCTCTCCTGGTTGAGGAGGTTGTGGGCGGCCACCACGATCAGATCCTTTTGCGCGCGAGCCTGGAAGTATGCCCGGCGTACGTTGCTCACCAGCTGGATCTGCACGCCTTTCTCGCTGCTCACCGCCGATGCCGCCGTTTCCTCGCTAGCCCGCCAGCGCCCCGAGGTCTGCCCGAAATCGTAGATGAGCTGCGCGGCCGAGGCGGTGAAGTTGTAGGAATTGAAACTCGGATTCCAGCTCGTGCTGGGCAAAGGTGTCGCGCTGGCCGCCCCGGTCGTGCTGGTTGAGCCCTGCGAGGTGTTGAAGCCCGGGCGGATGGCCACGTTGCCGGTGGTGCGCTCATAAATGGCGGAGGCCGAAACTTGGGGCAGGTAACCCGAGCGCGCCTCCTCGACCCGCGCCGCCGTGACGTCGACGTTAGCACGCGCCTGCAGCTCGGAGGGATGGACGCGCAGGGCTAAGTCGATCGCCTCGCGCAGCGTGATAACCCTCCCGGGAGGAAGGCTCAGCGACAGCTGCCTGGCGGGATTGGCCGGCGGGCTCGCTTCGTGCGCGGCTGGGTTTTCCTGTGCCGACGCGCGGAAACCGCACAGGTAGAGGGGGACGAATACTGCTAAAACAGCAGTGATGGCACTATGGCGACGGTAGCACATGGGGATACGGACCATATCCTTGCTCTTCTGCCTTTGAATTTACGGAAGAATCTACCAGCCCCGGTAGGTCCGAGGCGAAACGGCGCCTGGTGACGCGTGGCCATCCTGCAATCTCAGCGCCATATTGTCCTGAATCGTGGACGCGCGCCCCGCCGACCACGCTGGAGAAGTCAGAGCTTCGGCGCCGCAAAGCGGACCAACTCGGCAAACGCCTGTATGCGGGCACGCACCGCGGCGAGATGCAGGCTGCACAGGCGGCCTAGGCTGAAGTCTTCGACGCAAAACGACGCCAGCACCGTCCCTGCCACCAAGGCCGAACGCAGGCCGGCGGGCGAGCTATCGCCGGTTCTGGCCAGGTAGCCCATGAATCCGCCCGCAAACGAATCACCTGCCCCCGTGGGATCGACCACCCGGTCGAGGGGGAAGGCCGGCGCGGCGAACACGTCGTCGCCCTGGAACAACAGGGCCCCGGCATCGCCGCGCTTGAGCACGACCGCCTTGGGCCCCATGGCCATGATAGTCCGTGCCGCCGCGGGCAGGCTGGCCTGCCCGGAGAGCTGACGTCCTTCCTCGTCGTTGAGCAGGATCACGTCAACGCGCTCGAGCACGCGCACGAGCTCCTGACGCTTGCCTCCAATCCAGAAATTCATGGTGTCGCAGGCGGAAAAGCGCGGCCGCTTCACCTGGCCCAGCACCTCGAGCTGGAGCACCGGATCGATGTTGGCCAAAAAAACGAAGGGCGACTCCGACCACGCTCCGGGCAGCTTGGGCTGCCAGGACTCGAACACGTTGAGCTGGGTGTCGAGGGTGGTGCGGGTGTTGAAGTCGGCCGCATAGCGACCGGACCAGCGAAAGGTGCGTCCCGCTGCCCGTTCGAGCCCCGCCAGATCTATACCCTGGCGGCGCAGCAGCTCCTCGTGCGCCGTGGGAAAGTCGCCGCCCACCACCCCTAGAAGCCGCGTGGGCGCAAAGAACGCGGCCGCGAAGCTGGCGTAGGAGGCCGCACCGCCCAGGATCTCTTCGCGCCGGCCGGCGGTAGTCTCCACCGTATCCAGGGCAATCGAGCCGACCACGAGCAAGGGGGATGGATCTGGGGAGGGGCTTGAGACCATGGAGCTTTTGCTACCACGATTCACGGCGGGCTGGCCACCGGTACCCTTCCCGTCACAAGGAACAGATGCTTCGGCCACGGCCGCGACGTTTGGCTTCGTCGGAAGGGGCGGGGCTGGTCGGGGAGGGGGCAGGATACTGGAAGCGACGGGGGTTAGCGAGACCAGCCGGCGAAGAGCTGGGTGACGAAGATGGGAGTCATATCGCCGTCGGGGTGGGCACCCAGGGCGACCCCTATGCCCACATGCGTTACTGCGGAGCTGAGGATATTGGCCCGATGACCTGGGCTGGTCATGAAGCCCTGCTCACTGCCCTCGGCGCTATAATCTTGACCCACGTTCTCGGCCACTACCGTGGGCGCGGGCGTGATCCCGGCCGCGCGGATCCGGTCCACCGCGCTGCCGCTACTTTGAGAGAGATGGGCAACCTCGCGCCTGGACGCCATTTCCTGGCTGTACCGGCGCGCCACCTCGGCCAAGCGGACATCCGACACTAGCGGTGGCACGCCGCTAACCGCCCGGTCGCGGTTGAGCAGGACCAGAATCTGCTGCTCGATAGCGGCCGGGCTAGCCGGGCTCGCTGGGGCAGGAGAGGTCGTCAAGCGCAGGCTGCGGGGCGGGGGCCGCCCGCAGTAGACGGGAAAGTTGGCAACCACGCTGGGACCGCGCCGATCCTCTGCCATGATCTCGACCTGATAAGCGCCGTCACCCGAGCACTCGAGCTCCGCCCAGAACGCGTTCCCCGCGACCCGGGTGGGGAGGCGACTCACCGCCCCAGCGGGCCCGGTCAGCAGCACCGTCGGATCGTGAAGACCGGCCGCAACTCGGCCGGCAATGCCGGCTCGGCCGCCCCTCGGCAGCGTCCTGGGTATGGGTGACAAGGCGAGAACGTGCTCCTGCAGGGCTATTACGGCCTGAAAAGCCTCGCCCGCGCGACAAACCCCGATCCCGACCTGGATCGAGCGCTCGGAGGCGGGAGCATCCGCCAGCTTGCGCCCAAGCTGATCTATGATCGCGGCCTCGGCTCCGGCCTCGCCGCTGATCAGGACAACGCTAGGCTCGGGCTCGACCAGACCGTAGTAGCTGGCGAGGAAGGTCAAGAGCTCGGGCGCAGGCGATTTACCCCCGCTCATGGCACACGCCATATCCGAGGCAACCCGATCGAGACGCTCGTCCTCGGTCAAGGCCGCAAGCCCCTTCCCGCTGGCCCAGCGATCGAGCTCCGCCTTGAGGCGCCGCCCCAAGGGATCGAGCGGAGGCCGCGCCTCGATCGCGCCGCCGTAGCAGTCTGCCGGCCGGGAAGCCGGCACCGCAGTCATGTCAACCGGCGGCTGGACGCGGCCGCCCCGGGCAGCGCACCCTACCGCCAACGCGACAACGGCCGCCATCCGCCAAGCCAGCCACACCCTTCCCTTCCCGGGAGCGTGCCCCGGCCCCGCGACCAAGGTACCCTCGACGGCTGACTGGCAGATGATCCGGCCCTCGCCCCGGCCCTTACCGATCCTGCCCTTCCACCCGAGGCTATTGCGGCTTCGCGGCGTGCTCTTTGCTCCCTCGCGTCTCGCCCTTGCCCGCGCCCTTCATCACCACCTTGGCCACCTCGTCTTTTCCGCCCCTGCCCGCCAGCTTTTCCTCTCCGGCTTTGTGCGGCAGGATGAATTCGCCGTTCTCGTTACCGAACATGAGCTCGCCGAAACGATCGAGCTTGTGGAAGTCACCCACCAAGGGCGGACTCCAGCCCACCGCCACTTGCGCCTTGCCCTTGGGCGAGTCGAGACGAAACATATTGATCCGCCACATATCGCCAACCCTGGGCGGAGTCCTCACCCCCTGCTTCTCCATGCCGTTGGCGTCCGCGAGCGGCAGGGCCATCTCGACCGTCCATCCCTTATCCTTGTCGTCGCGCTTGTTGAGCGTGCCATCGACCTTGACCGCCGCCTTCAGCTTCGAATTCCAGCTATAGGGCTTGGCCTTGGGGTCTATGCTGTCCTCGTACTTGCGGTAGCTCGGCAGATAGGCGTCGAAGATGGTGCCGTTGGGCGCCACCTGCAGCTCGATGTAGCCCTTACCGTTGCCGTCGGCATCGATCATCACCTCCACCGCTTCCTGCGTCCACAGCTTGGCATCGCGCGCGGTGAGCTCGGCCCACACGTCATTATCGACGTTCTCGAAGCCGAGGTACAGGTTCTGGTCATCCCACAATAGCTTGGCCTCGGTGGCGACCGCGCCTGGGTTGCCGGTCATGGTATCGACGAACAGACCGGTCGAAGGAGCCGCTTTCCAAGCCGGCTCGTCGAGCTTGCCGTCGATCTTGATGGGCCTCGTGATCCGGGTGGCCACGTAGCGCTTGCGCGGCACTACCTTGACGTTCATGGGCACGCTGCCCGCGAACACCCGGTTGTCGTTCTTGGGGCCCGACTTGATGGCCATGCGCTCCTGACCCTTGTAAAGCCCGGTGTAGATCTCGAGATGATCGTAGGTCCAGGCCGCCGGGGGCCGGAAGGTGTGCTGGTCACGCACGATATCGCCGGCCTTCCACCGCGACGCGGGGTATTTCCCGCTCACCGGGACATGGTCCACGTTGGCGAAGCCTTGATTGTTAGTGCCGCTTATATGGGTGAAGACCTTCCAGCCTTCGCCCGGCGCCACGTTGACCTTCCAGTAGTGGGTCACTCGCACGTCTTTGCCCGCCTCGACCGGATTGGGGCTCACGTCCATGCCCAGGTAGGTCACCTTGCCGTCCAGATCCGCATTCACGACGAACTGAGGCAGAGGCGCCGAGCTGAGGATGTTCTTCTTCACGAAGTCCTCGTCCTCTTTGGTCGGCTTTTCCTCGGCCTGCTCGACACACCCGACGGCCAACCCGCTCAGCGTGACGAGCAACCAGCCGAGCGAAAGCTTATGCGAAAACCCTGAGACTCGTGTCATTGATTACTTTCCCTTTCGGGGCCAGCCCGGACGGACCCGGCGGCAGCCCGCGAATGGCGTTTCTACTCAAGACCCGCGCGGTTTGCAAACCCAAGCCGCGAGCGCTCATCTCAAGCTCGTCTTCCCGCGCGAGAGCGGGCCAGGTGGCGTCCCCTTCGCCCGCAAGCCCATGGCGCGAGCGCCGAAGCCCTCTTCGCCTGCGCCGGCCATCCCCGCAGCCGAAGATGGCCAACCGTAGTAGCTCAGATCTTGAGCGTCAGGTTTCCTCGCCCGACCGGCGGCGAGGCTCCGCCACCACCCGCACCCGCGCGGCCGCCCCGATCTCGTTGATCAGCACCGGAGCGCCCTCGGACAGCTCACGACCGGCGAAGGCGTTCGCGGCCGCTTGCAAGGCCAGATCGAGCGAGGGATGCACGCCAACCAGCCTGCGCCCGCAAATCACGGCGAACTTGCCGCTGTGCTCGTCGAGCAATTCTTCCTTGCAGCTCTCGAAGTAGACGGTCTCTGGGCTTGGGGGCAGCATGCCCCAAGACTCACGCGTATCGCGGCCGTAGTCAAAAAATCGATGGGAACGCGCCCAGCCCGCCGGTGCGGGTCGCTCTCATCGGTAGGAACCAGCTCAGAGCCCGATGCCGGCCAGCGGGTCGTTATCCACCTTCTTCTTCTTGGCGATGGTGGGAATATCGGCGGACTTTTGCGCCTTACCCGAAGACTCGCCACTCCGCTGGGCGACTTGCTTGGGGGCGGCATGCGCGCGGCGGCTGGCTCGCTTCGACATCGACATGGCTCGCTCTGGCCGCTTCTCGACCGCGGGCGCCACCACGGGCTGCGCCACCGTCGGGCTCGCGGTAGGCGTCGCCGCCGCCAAGCCAGCGCGCAGCTTGTCCTCGCACATACGTAGATTGGTCCGCGCCACGGCATCAGCCTTGGTCGCCGCCTCCACCGACCGCATCCGCGCATCTTCGGCGTTCCTGAGCTCGGCAGTCTTGGCCGCGAGCAAGGTCTGCGTGTCGTTCTGCAGCTTCAGGTACCCCACCGCGCCGGCCCCGCCCAGAAGAAGCGTCATCACCACGGCGGCCTTGTAAGAAGTACGGGTCTGAATGATGGGCGGAGCCTGCAAGACCATTGGCCCCGGCTGAAAGCTGGTGGCGGCAAAGCGATTAGCTGCCGGACTGGCGAGCTCGGAACCGGTATCGAATACCTCGGGCACCGGGACTGCGGCGGCGGCCATGCCCTGCGCGGGTGGCGGAGTGAGCTGATCGGCGATGGGATCTTCCGCCGCCACCGTAGCCCGGCGACTCGCGCTGGCTGCGCGCGCGTGCGATAGCCGGCTGATGCGATCGATCTTCAACTTGCGTAGCTCGTTCAACGAAGTAACAACCGAATCTTCGTTCTCCATCATGCGACTTCCTCCTTGGGCGCAGAGCGGGCTGGGGACAAAGGCTAGCTCTAGGACCGCCGCCGCCGGGTGCTAACACTTCGGCCGCGACGGGTGAACGGGCTTCTATCCAACACGTTACCACCAATTGATGAGCAGACCAGCCCGCAAAAAAGCCTATGCGCCGTTTTATGCAGCGTTTCGCCGGCTCCGGCTGGCGCGGCGCGTGCTTGCCCGCGGATCGAGCCGTTCCGCTTGCCCGACGTCCGCGACCACCCTGGTCCGCAAAGCACGCAACCCGCCCCACAGCCCCAGCCAGAGCGGCAGACAGAGGGCCACAAAAGGCCAGTTGTTCTGGTTGAGACCGGGCGCGAGCTTGCACACGACGCCTAGCAGCGAGAAGACCACGGCGGACAGGGCCAGGGCCGCGGCGGCCCGGGCCGCCCGGCGCGGCGCCCATATCAGCTTGAGCCCATAGCCGGCTAGTCCCACCGACCACGGCGCCAACTGCATGATGTTGGCGTTGGCATAGGCGATACGGTGGTTGGTGAGGAGCCACAAGGAGAGCAAGATGAGACCCAGGAGACCCAGGACCAGCCCGGTCAAGGACGCGGCGCACCCCAGAACCACCCGCGCTGCCGCGGCGCGGGATAGCCGGCCCAGGGTGAAGAAGGCCCCGCCGATGGCCCCCCCCACGGCGAGAAAGTACAGGGTCCAGTTGGGCGGCCGCGCCGGCGTGGCCGGCCGAACATCGCGAAAGACCATCCTCTCGCTCTTGACCAGGTTCTTCTGACCCGATACGTCAGGGATCCTGACCTGTCGCAGCAGGTCAGCCAGGCGCTCGGGCAGAAACGCCTCGTCCCAGCGGTCGAGAGGAACGTCAGCCGCCCGGCCGAGGGCCAGGTCGATACCCACTGCTTCAGGCCACAGATCCGCCGTCATGCGCAAGGCGTGATCGCGGAAAGTCATGGGTACCCGCGCCTGACCCGCCGCCCGCACCCGCCCGCCTACCACCTTGTCGATGGCGTCACGCACCCGGGTCGAGCAGTTATCGTAGAAGTAGTCATAGAGGTATTCCCGATTTTCCGGCCGCGCATTTTCGCGTAAGCCCTGCCACAGCGCCCACCGTTGCGCCGGGGTCAGGTCAAGCTCCTGGGCCAAGATCGATCGGTTCGCGGCGGCGTAGGACATCATCGTCTCGCGTTCGCCCGCCACCGAAAGCCAGTACATGAACTTGCCGCGCAAGAACTTGGGGATCAAAGCGGGCGAATCGAAGGCGAAGGTGCCGAAGTTGTACACCAGACCTTCGCCGTGCCGGCGCTCGACCAGGAGGGCGTTGTGGCCGAATTTGAAGAACGGGTGATCACCCGGTCCGAAGGTCAGGGCATAGACGGTGAGGTCATCGCCCGGCTCGCTCGCTTCTGCCCACGCCGGACCTGCCGCGGCCAAGAGCGCGGTCGTGGCAGCCAACAGCGCCGCCCCGGCGACCCATCTGCGCCAAGACCACCCTCTCATTTCCTTGGATCCTGCGCCGCCGGCACCAGCTCGACCTCGTAAAGGGCGGGCCAGAGCTTGCCGGTTATAAGTAGATGCCCCGTCGGCTCGAGCTCGGCAATACCATTGAGCACGTCGGCCGCCGCGGCCTCGTCACGGTCGAGCAACCCCCCGGCATCGACCCAGGCGTTGACCTCTCCCGTAATCGCATCGATCCGCGCAAAATGGTCGTCCTGCCAGACGTTGGCATAAATGCTGCGGCCGTCGCACTCGAGCTCGTTGAGGTGGAGGAGCGGCTTGCCATTCAGGCGTACCAGGAGCGCTCCTCGGGCCGCGAAGGTGCTCGGATCGCGAATGGTCAAGCGGTCACTGCCGTCGCTCATCACCAGGCGCGCGCCATCGAAGCACAACCCCCACCCCTCGCCCGGGTAAGTAAACTCCGCCACCTGCGCGAGCGTATCCAGATCCCACACGATGGCCTTGCCGTTCTTCCAGGTAAGCTGTATGAGACGCCCCCCGACACGAGCCAAACCTTCACCGAAGAGCTCGGGAGCCAGGGACACTTGCGCCTCGACCACACCGCTCGCCAGGTCCACCCGGCGCAAGGACGAACGGCCGTAAAGACCGGTGCTCTCGTATAGCTTGCCATCCGCCACCAGCAAGCCTTGGGTGTACGCTCGGCTGTCGTGGGGGTAGCTATGCAACACCCTGAGCCGAAACTGGGCCGCCCCCGACGGTCGCACCACCGGTTTGGCGCAGACGCTCGCCGCGGCCAGCACGACGGCCAGCAGAGTGCAGCCAAGCGGGGCCGGCAGTCTGCGCCGGCATGCCCGAACCATGGCCGACATCATAACCGACTGCGGGCCGATAGTGAGGAGTTGGCACGACCCAAACCTCAAAATCTGGCATCCACAGCCAGAGCGGCGGCGAGCCGACCCAAGAACTCGGCCCGTGGGACGTCCCTGGCCCCAAGGCTGCGCAAGTGCGGATTCATGACCTGCGCGTCGAGTAGCACGAACCCGCGCGCCTTGAGGTGCTCGACCAGGTGGGCCAAGGCCGCCTTGGACGCATCGGGGCGGCGGTGAAACATCGATTCGCCACCGAAAAAACCGCCCAGGGCGACCCCATAGAGTCCCCCGACGGGCTCTTCGCCCTGATAGACTTCAACGCTGTGGGCTATGCCGCGGCGATGAAGCTCGCAGTATGAGGTGACAAAGTCATCGGAGATCCAGGTGCGCGGCCGATCCGGCGTCGGCTCGGCGCAGCGGCGGATCGTGCCGGCGAAGTCCTTGTCCAAGTTGAAGGTCCAGCCCGAGTGCCGGATCCGCTTGCGCAAGCTCCGCGCAACCCTAAACTCGTCCAGCTCGAAGATCGCGCGCGGGTCGGGACACCACCACGTCACTGCGGGGTCGGATGACCAGGGAAAGATGCCGCGCCGATACGCCTTCTCGAGTAGATCAGGGTCGAGCGTGCCACCGACCGCGACAAGGCCGTCGTGGTCTAGGCCCGCCAACTCGTCGCTTTGACAGATCGAGCCAGGACCGCCATCGTCAGTATTGGGCATTTGTCCTTGAAAATCCGAGTACTAGCCAGGCTCGGCCTCCCACTCGTCATATGGCATATGCTTTGCATATCGACCGAGCACCTTGGCCTTGAAGCTTAATGAAGCCGATTATCGGAGACGAGCATCATCAACGGTAGGCCCATTCCTTACCCAAGGCCAGGATACTAGCTCGACCAAAAACTGTTTTACTTTTGTGACGGTTTGAGTAGGATGCCGCGCCACACGAGATTCGCTAAATTCAGTAGAGCACCAACCCAGGAGATAACGCTATGATGAGGAAGCTTGCAGTCACCACCGTATTTGCACTGTCTTTGGTCGCCTTGGGCTGCGGCAGCAGCAGCAGCAGCAAACAAGACGCGGAGCCAACCGACACTCCCCTAGTCAAGGATTCGGCTACGCCGACGGACACCGTCACCGCCCCCACTGACACGCAAGGGGTAGACGCGGTTACGTCGCACCAGGATGGAGGCCAGGCGACCGAGGTCGGCGTTGGCGAAGAGGCGGGCAACCACGTAGACGCCGAGAAGACCCCCACCGACTCGTCCAGCGTCGACATGGTGACGCCCATGGACATGGGTCCGGCGAGTGAAGCCGGCCAGGCCGTCGACTCGGCTCCGACCATGGACTCGACTGTGGCCAGCGATAGCGCAGAGCTCGATAGCGCGATAGATTGATCACCATCGCGCGACGTTTCTGAAGAAGCGGATCCTGCGGGATCCGCTTTTTTGTTGGCCGGTTCACCTCCTTGAGCGAACATTGTCCGCAGGAGGCCGCGCCGCTGCGGCGGGAAGCATGGCGCAAGAAGCAACCGTTACTGCAACTCTGCTCGTGAGCTGCCGCGACCGCACCGGCCTGGTAGCGGCCCTGTCCAGCTTCGTATTCGAGCATGGCGGCAACATTCTCGATGCAGATCAGCATGCAGAAGCGGAGAGCGGCGATTTCTTCATGCGCCTGGTCTGGGATCTCAGGGACTTTGCCCTCGACCGGGAGCAAATCCGCCGTGCCCTCGCCCACCTGGCCGAGCGTTTCGCCCTCAGTTGGGAGCTAACCTTCTCCGACCACCTGCCCCGGGTGGTGGTGTTCGCCAGTAAGGCGTCGCATTGCCTCTACGACCTGCTCCTGTGCCAACAGATCGGCGATTTGGGCGGCAAAATTGTCGCGGTGGTGTCTAACCACGAGCTGCTGGTTGACGTTTGCCGACATTTCGAGGTGCCGTTCACCGCCATCCCCATCGATCGCGACCGCAAGGCTGCCGCTGAAGCGGAGCAGCTCACCCTCCTCGCCTCGCTCTCCGCCGATTTGGTGGTACTCGCGCGTTACATGCAGATCCTTTCCTCCGCCTTCGTGGCCCAGTGGCCCAACCGCATCATCAATATCCACCACTCCTTCTTGCCCGCCTTCGCCGGCGCGCGCCCCTACCATCAAGCCAAAGAGCGTGGCGTGAAGATCATAGGCGCGACAGCTCACTACGTCACGGCCGAGCTGGATCAAGGCCCCATCATCGAGCAGAACGTGCGCCGCGTTTCGCATCGCGACGCAGTGGAGGACCTGATGCGGGCCGGGCGTGACCTCGAGCGCGAAGTCCTGACCCGAGCGGTACGCCTGCACTTACAGCGCCGTGTCCTGGTCTCCGGCAACCGGACTATCGTATTCGGCTGACGCAGTCACACTCAACCCAGGATGCTAAGCGATGCCAAGCGCATCTGCCTCAGCAACGCGCGGCGAATGCATTTTCGTCGGTGTCATCAGCCCTGGGGGCAGTTGACTCCGTGCTGCGGAGAATGGATGATTGCTATCCGTGGGGTGGTGCCGCATCGCCCCAGGGGAGAGGAGACGGATGATGCGAGCTCTATCGGGTGTCCTTGCCTTGTCGCTGTCGCCGGCACTGCTGCCGGCGCTGGCATTGTCGCTGGCCGAGATTGCTAGCCCCGCCGTCGCCTTGGCTGGGCCGGCGGCCGCCAAGAAAGCCAAGCCCCAGGAGGCGGATCCCAACGAAGCTGTCGGGAAAGCCCACGGCGGCAAGGTGTGGATCGTGACGGGCAGCACCCCCAGCGTCGAAGGCGAAGACTTGAACAAGTGGCTGTCCAGTCATCCTTCGGCGAGCGAGCTGACCAAGAACCCCAACGAGGATCACTGGCCGCTCACCTTCATCGCGATATTCAAGAAGCTCCCCGCCCGGGGACCCATCACGGTGAAGCTGGTTGACAAGCAAGACCCCGGTACGCTGGTCGACCAGTTCTCGCCGACCACGGTGGCCGAATCGGTGGTGTTCCAAGAGCCTTACGACCTAGACGTGAATAACGGGTTCAACAAGAGCCACACCTACATCATAAAGGTTGGCCAGCTGATCAAGGGCAAGTTCCTCTCCTACGCCTCGGGCGAATTCAGCCTGAAGTAGCTCCCGGCCCCAGGCGGCAAAGCGCCGTGGCCCCTGGCCTATTCAGCCTGAAGTAGCCCCTCCCGGCCCCTGCCCAGGCGCAGATGGCCCGTCGCCACCGCCGGCCGGGCCATTGCCGCGCGCGTCCGCCGGCGTACCGCCGGTTGGGCGCAGCTGCGCCCCACGCCGTGCTAAGTTGCCTACCATGGCGGCCCAATGCGGGCCCCCTCCATCCGCGATGCACCCGGCGACCCCCGACTTGGCTTTGACTGCAGCACCAGACCGTAGCCGACCTGCTTCCCCGGCCAAAAACCTCCGCCCTCGCCCCGGCGACGAGCTCACCGTGACCGTCGATCGCCTCACCTACGGCGGCCAAGGAGTAGCGCGTGCCGAGGGCCTGGCCGTCTTCGTGCAAGGAGCGGCCCCGCAGGAGACGGTGCGTGCCAAGATCCGGCGCACCTTCCGTCGCCATGTGGAGGCCGACGTGGTGGCAGTCGAGCAACCCTCCGCCCACCGCATAGAACCCGTCTGCCGGCATTTTCGCGCCGGCTGCGGCGGCTGCACCTGGCAGCATGTAGCCTACCCCGCCCAGCTAACCGCCAAGGAAGCAGCCGTGAGAGACAGCCTCGAGCGCCTCGGCGGTTTCCGGGATTTGCCGCTGCGGCCCATCCTTCCCGCTCCCCAGCCCTTCCACTATCGCAACAAGATGGAGTTCGCTTTCCATCCCAGTGGCACCCTCGGGCTGCATCCCCGCGATGCCTGGTACGACGTCCTCCGCGTCGACGAATGCCACATTGCATTACCATTGACCGTGACCATCGTGCAGGCTGCTCAAGCCTTCGTGACGCAGCGACGGCTGTCGCTCTACCATCCGCGCACTCGGCAAGGACTCCTGCGCGAGCTTTGCGTCCGGCACACCCGCGCCGGCCGGGAGACACTGATCGGCATAATAACCAGCGATGATGCCTTTCCGGAGGCGCAGGCCATGGCCGGGCATTTGGCCGCCCTCGACCCCAGCATAAAGGCCGTGGTGCGCGGCATGAGAAGCTCGGCGGATGGCGCGGCGCCGCTGACCGGGACAACCGTGCTCTGGGGCGACGACCACATCACCGAAGCCACGGCCGGCCTCAAGTTCCACATTGGCCTCGCCACGTTTTTCCAGACCAACTCCGCCCAGGCCGAGCGCCTGGTGGAGCTGGTCAAGGAGCACGCCGGGACTGTCGCATCGGAGCTCGTCATCGACATCTACTGCGGCGTGGGACTGTTTTCTCTGGCCCTGGCCTCCCTGGGTGCGCGTGTCATAGGCGTCGAGCTTGCGGGCCCGGCTGTCCTGGCCGCTCGCGAAAATGCCCGAGCAAACCAGATAACTTCGGCCGAGTTCCACGCCGGGGATGCGCGCAAGCTCTTGGCCGAGATTCTGCCCGCCGGACTGTCCCCCAAGGTCTTGGTGCTCGATCCGCCCCGCTCGGGTGCCGGGGGCAAGGTTATGCGGCGCATCGGCCGGGCCAAGCCCGAGCGCATCGTTTACGTATCCTGCAACCCGACCACCCTCGCCAGAGACCTTGTCGAGCTCGTGCCCTTCGGCTACAAGATGACCGCCGTCTCCCCCATCGATCTTTTCCCCCAGACCTACCACGTGGAGACCGTGGTCGCCTTGGAGCGTACTTGATCCATCACCCAGCGCTGCCTGGTCGAAAGACACGCGCCTTTGTTTCGTGGTCCCTGCGCCGCGGGCGATTGCTCTGGTGCCTGGCGCTGGTGCTCGCGGTCCCGGCAACCTGGCGCACCGCCAGCCTTTACCTGCACTTGCGCAGCGACCTCGAGGAGCTCTTGCCCAAGAGCGCCCCCAGCGTGCAGGCCCTGGACGAGATGCGGGCCCGGCTGCCGGGCCTGCAATTCCTAGGCGTCATCGTGGACACGGGCGACGCCCAACATCTGGCCGCGGGTGAACGCTTCCTCGACGACCTGGCGGCGCGCGTGCGCAGGTACCCGAAAGACCTGGTGCGCAGCGTCCGGGTAGGCTCCGCGGCCGAGCGCGACTTCATCGAACGGCACCTCCCCCTCTATCTCGACGTCGCGGATCTCCACACCATCCGCGCGCGTCTCGACGATCGCATGCGCTACGAGTACTCCCGCAACACCGGCATGCTGCTCGACGAAGACGAACGGCCACCCAGCCTCGACTTCTCCGACATCGAGCACGACTACCAGGGGCGCCTGGGCGAACAGGCCAAGCTGGAGGACGGCCGTTTCTCCAGCCCGTCCTTGCACCTGACCTTGCTACTAGTCGAGGTGGCCGCCTTCCAGACCGGTACTGCGCAGGCCCGCACCCTCATGGATCGGGTGGGCAAGGACATCGCTCAGCTGGGCGGCCTCGAGCACTATGGCCACGGCATGCGCCTGGGCTTCACCGGTGACGTGCCCATCTCGGTGGAGGAGCTTTCCGCGTTGGTGGTCGACCTGACCCTTTCCAGCGTCTTGGTCGTGGTCTTGGTCGTGCTGGTCCTGGTGGTCTTCTACCGCTGGTGGCGCAGCGTAATCGCCCTCTTTGCTCCGCTTCTGGTGGGGACGCTGATCGCATTCGCGCTTGCCAGCCTGCCCCCCTTCGGTATCGCCGAGCTCAATTCCAACACCGCCTTCCTGGGCACGATCATCATCGGCAACGGCATCAACTTCGGCATCATCCTGCTCGCCCGTTACGTCGAGGCCCGGCGCAACGGCACCCCCATCGAAGAGGCGCTCGCCATCGCCCTGGCCGGCACCCGGGTGGGAACCCTATCGGCCGCCCTGGCCGCCGCCGTCGCCTACGCCTCCCTGGTCGCCATGCAATTCCGCGGCTTTCGCCAATTCGGCGTTATCGGTGGCCTGGGCATGGTGGCCTGTTGGTCGGCCACCTTCCTCTTGCTCCCGTCCCTGGTGGCCTGGCTCGACAGGGGCAGCCTCACCGTCCGCAGCCAAGCTTCCGGCTTTCACCGACCCATGGCGGCCCTCGCCAGCCTGGTGGCGCGCCGGCCGAGCCGCTTCCTCGCCGTGGCCTGCGCCCTGACCGTTCTTGCCCTGGCAGAATCGCGGCGTTTCGGCTCGGGTCAGCTCGAATACGACCTCTCCCGCCTGCGCCGGGCCGATACCTGGGTATCCGGCGAAGGCTATTGGGGCAAGCGGATGGACGCCCTGCTCGATCGCTATGTCACCCCTACCGTGATTTTGGCCGACGATCCGGCCCAGGCGCGGGCCATAGCCGAGCGCTTGCGCCTGGCGATGAAGACCGCCCCGCTCGTCGACATGGTCGCGCAGATTCGCACCATCGACGACGTGCTACCCCTGCAACAGGCAGAGAAGCTGGACATCGCCGCCGGCATCCGGCGCAAGCTGACCCCGCGCATCCGGGCTGACATCAGCCCGGATCGACTGCGGCGGATCGACCGGGCGCTCGGCGACGACAATCTGCGTCCCGTGGTGACCGCCGATCTGCCCGATGGCCTCCTGGCGGGTCTCGCAGAAGTCGACGGCAGTGTAGGCCGAGTAG
The DNA here is from genome assembly GCA_963849735.1 of uncultured delta proteobacterium. Lineage (GTDB taxonomy): Bacteria > Myxococcota_A > Polyangia > Fen-1088 > Fen-1088 > Fen-1118. The sequence continues at coordinate 214,035 of CAWKJE010000037.1, read as the reverse complement.
TACTGGTCTATCCCCGCCCTTCGGAAGCGTTGTGGCACGGACCCGAGGTCGCGCGCTTTGTTGGAGCGCTGCATAAGGCGGTCGACCCTGTCCCCGGGCGCGCGGGCCGGCCGGCCCGCATCGCGGGCGGGCCGCCACTCACCGCCGACATACTGCGCTCCATGAGCGAAGATGGGCCGCTGGCCTCGGTCCTTGCCCTGCTGGGTGTCATGGCCACCGTGCTCCTGCTCTTCCGCACCGGGATTGCCACGCCCTTCGTCATCGGGTCGCTGGTCGTGGGAGTGCTCTGGATGCTGGCGATTACAATGGCGCTTGGCGTAAAGATCAACTTCATCAACCTGATCGCCTTTCCCATCACTTTCGGCATAGGCGTGGACTATGCGGTCAACGTCATGGGTCGGTACTTGCAAGATGGATGCAACGACGTGACCGCCGCGATTCGCGCCACCGGAGGCGCGGTGGGCCTGTGCTCGCTGACGACCATCATCGGATACTCGTCCCTGCTGGTGGCGCAAAACCGGGGCCTCTTCCTCTTTGGCCTGGTCGCCGTGCTGGGCGAGATTACCTGCCTGACCACCGCGGTTGCCATGCTGCCCTCCGCCTTGCTGATTTATCAGCGGCATCGCGACCGCCGGGGCGCCGGCCCGCTGCCCGCTAGCAGCGTCGATGGGGTGTCCTGAGAAGGTTTAACCGGTAGGATCAGAAGGGCGAACGGGTGGGGAAACCCCGGCAGAGAACCACTACTCTAATCCTCCATTCCCCTGCTCCTCTTTGTTAATCTGCCCTCACGAGGAAGATGCCATGCCCCACGAATACGCTGGACGAGCCGCCCCGGCCGCGATTTTGATCGATGTCCCAAAGCTGATCGATGCCTACTACACCAGGCGGCCCGCCCTCGACGACACCGCGCAGCTGGTGAGCTTTGGCACCAGCGGCCACCGCGGCTCCGCCCTCGCTGGCTCGTTCAACGAGGCGCACATCCTGGCCATCAGCCAAGCCATCTGCGACTATCGCAGGCAGGAGGGCATCACGGGGCCCCTCTTCCTGGGCAAAGATACCCACGCCCTATCCGAGCCAGCACAGAGCACCGCGCTCGAGGTCTTGGCCGCCAACGGGGTGGTGATATCGATGCAGCGAGGCGGCGGTTACACCCCCACTCCCGCCATCTCGCGGGCCATCCTCGCCTGCAATCGTGGCCGGCGCTCTGGCCTCGCCGACGGCATCGTGATCACGCCTTCCCACAACCCACCCGCTGACGGAGGCTTCAAGTACAACCCTCCCCATGGCGGTCCCGCCGGCACCAGCGTCACGGCCTGGATTCAGGATCGCGCCAACTTCCTCCTGCGCCAGGGCAGCGAAATCAGACGCCTACCCGTGGCAACAGCTCTGGCGGCACCCACCACCCATCAGGACGACCTGGTCACTCCTTACGTGGAGGATCTGGCCAACGTGGTCGATATGGACTCAATCCGTCAAGCCCGGGTCAAGTGCGGCGCCGATCCTCTGGGCGGCGCATCACTGCCCTACTGGCAGGCCATAGCGGAAAGATGGCAGCTCGACCTCGAAATCGTCAATACCACCATCGACCCGCGTTTTGCCTTTATGACCGTGGATCACGATGGGAAGATCCGCATGGACTGCTCGAGCCCATATGCCATGGCCAAGCTGGTCGGCCTGCGCGACAAATATCGCGTGGCGTTTGGCAACGATCCCGACTCCGACCGTCATGGCATCGTGACCCCGGAGGCTGGCCTAATGAACCCCAACCACTATCTGGCGGTAGCCATCCGTTACCTGTTCGGCCATCGGCCTAGCTGGCCGAGGGCCGCCGCCATCGGCAAGACCCTGGTGTCTAGCAGCATCATCGATCGAGTCGCCGCCGAGCTGGGCCGGGATCTGCGCGAGGTGCCGGTCGGTTTCAAGTGGTTCGTCGACGGGTTGGGCGAGGGCAGCCTGGGTTTTGCCGGCGAGGAGTCGGCCGGTGCCAGCTTCCTGCGCCGGGACGGCAGTGCCTGGACTACCGACAAAGACGGCATCATCCTGGCGCTCCTGGCCGCCGAAATCACGGCCAAGACCGGCAAGGATCCGGGGCAGCACTACCGCGATATAACCGCGGCGCATGGCAGCCCGGTCTACACCCGCATCGATCAACCCGCCACGCCGGCCGAGAAGGCCAAGCTGATGCAGCTATCGCCCAGCCAGGTCAAGAGCTCGGCGCTGGCCGGCGAGCCCATCCGTGCCGTCCTGACCAAGGCGCCGGGCAATGGCGCCAGCATCGGCGGCCTGAAGGTGGTAGCCGAGAATGGCTGGTTCGCCGCCCGACCATCGGGCACGGAAGACGTCTACAAGGTCTATGCCGAGAGCTTCACCGGCGATGACCATCTCCAGCAGATCATAGGCGAAGCACGCGCCATCGTACGTGCCGCGTTGCAGGCGTGATCAACATCCCAGATCAGCAGGGAGGAACGAAGAAGCGAACCGGAAGGAATCATGGGGGAAGAGTTGCTTGCCCCTTGCCCGCCCCCTCCGCGCCTCCCGCTTTCCCTTTCTTGCGTAGCCGGTTTTGCGGCATAACGTTCTCTTAGGCTCGCGATGAAATCCCTCCTGCCCATCCGTGCCGGTGCGGCGTTGCTAACCCTGCTTGGCTGCCACGCCGGCCCTCCCGCCCCGCCCTCGACTGCGGCGGCGCCGACCGGAACCGTGCTGCCCGTCGCGGCCACAACTCCTCACGCCGAGGCACCGCCCGACGCGATCGCTCACCCGGCGCCCGCCGCCGCGGAAGCAACCCGGGAGCAGGCCCTGGTCGTGCACGACGGCCACGAGACCTGGACTGACGCCGAGGCCGCGGCCCGCTCCGGCTATACCCTCGTCGATCTCAGCGACGATTGGACTCCCTACATATTCGCCGAGCCCAAGGCCCCCGACGGGACGGTCTTGCGCGATCGCTACCGCCGCGTGTTCGTGGGCCTGGCCAACGACACTCTCGATGAAGACGGCGAGCCGCTACCCCCGGGGGCACAGAACTACCTCGAGCTTTATGGCATTCCCCCTTCCTTCACCATTCTGCGCGGCCGTTTCCTCGCCGACGAGCAGCAGAGCTGCCACGCCAGCATAGACCAAGATAAGCTCGAAGAAGTCGCCACCATCACCTACGTCGCGCCCGAGAAGATGCAGGCCGAGGACAGGCGGAAGGCGCGCCTAAAGGCCGAGCTGGAAGAGGCGCGCCACCATGCCCACGCCGCTACCCTGGCCGAGCTAGCCACCAAGGATCCCAAGCTGGCCCCCAAGGTGAAAGCCTACCAGCGCGCCATCGCAGAGAAGGAGGCCATGGTCGAGGTGGAGAAGCGCCTCTCGTGCGAGGGCATGCTCAAGAAAGGCATGCACCACGCTCCCGGAGTCTACGACGATGCCATGCGCTTGGCGGTGCGCCGGTTTCAACAGAAGAACATGATCTACGAGGCCAACTACCTGCGCCAGAAGACCATGGATGCCCTGGCTCGCCCTCCCTTGGCCAACGACTATCTGGCCTTCCTGCGCGCCCTGCGCGAGCGAGTCGCCGATGCGGCTGGCGTGCTCGAGGACGGCAGCGTGGACGGCAAGGCCGGGCCGCCGGTGTTCACCGGCAAGGCGGGCAGGACGGTACCCATGCGCAACCTGGTGGACGAGCTCACCCGGGCCACCGCGGAGCAACTCGGGCTGGCCAGCCAGGAGGACGTCATGCGTTTCTTCCAGCGCCATCAGACCGCTGATTTTCGCCATCTGCGCGCGGCGGTGCGGCTGCCCAGCCTGCCCGAGTACTACGGCCCCGACATGGACCTCTCCATCGTCATCGATCGCGGCGACGTCTGGTACGATCTGCCCTGGGATGATAAGGGAGTGCGCCACCCCCAACCGCGCAAGCACTATCCCACCTTCCACCTCTACCTCAAGTACGCCGGCCAGCGCATTCTGCTCGTGCGCTGGCGCACCACCATCGGCGGCTGGCGAGCCGAGCAAGCCTCGGACGGGTACGAGTACTTCCGCTACAAAGGCTCCGATGTCGGGCCGCGCGTCCTGCGCAACGTGGTGGCCGGACCGGTCTGGATAGCACCCGAGTCGACGCCCATCCGCTCGCTGCTCAAGACCAAGAGCGTGGAGTCGAGCTGGCAGCGCGTGGTGAATTACGACGAGCTGGGACCAGGATACCTCTCGGCCTACGGCCTGGTGGCGGGATACTTCGTGACCCCGGGCAAGAACGGCCGGCCGGACTGGGACAACGGCATTCGCGCGCACGGATCCTCGGACTACCTTTCGCTATACAGCGCGGAAGGCTATTCACATGGCTGCCACCGCTTGCCCAACCATCTCGCCATCCGCCTCTACGACTTCATCTTACGCCACCGCCCCATGCGCGCCTTGGGCGATCAAGGCATGGGGTTCGCCCGCCAGTTCCTGGCCGGCGACGATGTCTTCGAGGTCAGGCTACCCTCGCGCGGTTTCGTGTACCAGCTCGATCCGCCCATCCCGGTCGACGTCCTCGAGGGCGATATCAAGGGCAATCTCACCAGCCCCGTGCTCACCTATGTGCCCAAGCCCGGGGTCAAGTATCCCGGACCCCCCCCGCCGGTTCGCGATTCGGGCGAGGCGCGAGTGGGGGCCAAGGCGGAGGCCGAGCAATGATCCCGGCCCGAACGACGCCCGCCCGGCACCTGCTCGTGGCCGCCGCGCTGGCCGCCACCCTGGTCGCGTCCCTGGCTGTGGCCCGCAGCAAGACGCCCGGCAGGCACAAGGCCGACCCTGCCGCCACCCCGGGTCACGGTGATGCGGCCACGGTAGAAATGGTCCACATCACCGTGCAGACCGTTCCCTCGCGCAAGGCACTGGTCAAATGGGGCCGCAAGAATCTCGGTGTCATCCCGGCGCCCAAGCCCCTGGTATTCGATCGTCCGCGCGATAGCGGCCCCCTCGATCTGGTGATACGCGCCACCGGCTACCTGACCGTCCACACCCGGGCCTACACCTTCTCCGACTCCCGGCTGCTGGTGAAGCTTACCCCGCCGGCCGAGAAGAGTAAGCTGTTCGGCTACCGCAAGGAGGCCAACCCCGACGCCGGCGGGCCCCCTGATCCCAACGCCCTTGGCACCGCTGGCTCCTCCGCCGCCTCGACCGCCCCGCCCCTGCCGTCCGCGCCCTGAGGCAGCCACATGATCCCCATCGCCGACGATAACCCGACCTTGCGCTTTCCCCTGATCACGGTGCTACTCCTCGCGGCTTTGGCTCTGGCGTGGATCTTCGTACAGGGCGCCGGTCTCGATCCCGTGCGCCTGTCGGAGACCGTCTGCAACCTGGGCCTGGTCCCCGGCGAAATAACCGGGAGAGCTCGCGTGGGCGCCGCGGTGCCTCTCGGCATGGGACTGTATTGCGTGGTCGATCGCGATCCCATCAACTACCTCACCCCCGTGCTCTCCATGTTCTTGCATGGCAGCTGGGCCCACCTGCTCGGCAATGCGCTCTTCCTTTGGGTGTTCGGCAACAATGTGGAAGACAGCATGGGGCGCTGGCGCTTCCTGGCTTTCTATCTCCTCTGCGGCCTGGCCGCAGCGTGCGCCCAGATCGCCATCGATCCAACATCCGCCGCGCCCATGGTGGGAGCGTCCGGCGCGATCTCCGGCGTACTGGGCGGGTATCTCATACTTTACCCGCGGGTCAGGGTTCACGTGTTCGTGGGTTTCTTCTTGCTACCCTTGCCCGCCTACTTCGTCTTGCTCATCTGGATCGGCACCCAGTTGCTCACCGGTTTGCCCCAGCTCACGGCCATCCACCCCGCAACCTCGAGTGGGGTCGCGGTCTGGGCCCATATCGGGGGCTTCTTCGCCGGCGTGATCCTGATCAGGTTGTTCGTTAACCACGACCTGCTGAGCGCGCGCACCCATATCCGGCGCCGCAACCACCCGACCCACTGGTGAGGTCACGCGTGCGCTGGTTGGTCGCTCTTGCCCTCGCCGTGCTGGGATCGTACCCCGCCGCCCGGGCCACGCCCCTGGACAAGGGCAACACCTCCTGCCGCGAGGCTGAAGCTACCCGCATATGGACCTCGCCGGCGGCGCCCACTCCGGGCTCGCACCTGCGCCTGCTCGCCGTGAGCGAAACCCAGCGCACGGGTAACCTGCAGGTCACCTTCCCCAACGGCTCGACCCACACCTTGCCCACCTCGCAGCACGGGGGGCCGCCCTTCAGCTTCTATGCCGAGCTCAACCTGCCAGCCTCGCCCTGGATCCGCATCGAGCTGACCGGCGAAGCTGGCAAAAGCCCGACCACCTGCCGCCGCATCCCGATTCACGCAGCGGGGCCAGCGCACGCCAAGAGCCAACGCCAAAGCCAAGGCCAAAGCCAAAGCCAAGGCCAAGGAGCCTGGCCCTCGCGCCAGACTTGGAGCCGGGCCTACGAGAGCTTCTTCTCGGCCTGGATCGAGCGCATGTTCGATGTCCCGCCCGAAGGCGCGCTGGCCTTCCCCTCCCTGGCGCCCGTGCTGCGCGACAGGGCGCGCAACTTCTTGTGGGGCTATCTCGGGCTGGGCGAGGATGATGCCAAGAATCGCGATGTCCCCCGCGCCACTCCCGACTGCGCTGACCTGCCCTACTATCTGCGCGCGTACTTTGCATGGAAGATGGAGCTGCCCTTCGCGCTGCGCGATTGCGACCGCGGCACCGCCGACCGCCCGCCCAGGTGCGGCCCAATGTTCACCAACGAGACACCAGACCGCGGCGTAGTGGGCTCGCCGCTGGGCCGCTGGCGCGGCTTTCTCAAAGTCCTCGCCAACCGGGTCCATTCCGGCAGTGCACGTACCGCGCTGGCCGACGACCAAACCGATCTCTATCCGGTCGCGCTCACGCGGGGCTCCCTGCGACCAGGTACCATCTACGCGGATCCCTACGGCCACGTGCTGATGATCGCCGGCTGGGTCGATCAGACACCCGAGCGTCCCGGCCTCCTCCTGGCGGTCGACGGCCAACCGGACAACTCCGTCGGTAGCAAGCGCTTCTGGGAGGGCACCTTCCTCTTCGTGAGCGACTTGCCCAGCGCCGGCCCCGGCTTCAAAGCCTTCCGCCCGGTGCTGGCTGGCCCGAACGGGCAGCTCGCCCAGCTCTCCAACCGGGCCTTGGCAGCCGACCCGCGCTTCGCGCCCTATGCGGACGAGGAGGCCCACCTCGCCCCCGACGCCTTTTATGCCCGTATGGCCAAGCTCATCAATCCCCATGGCCTCGATGCCCACGCGGCCTACGCCGAGACCATGAAGGCGCTGGTCGAGCAACTCGTGACCAGGCTTGGATCCGTCGACAATGGCGAGCGCTACCTGCGCGCCCAAGCCAAGGCCGATCCGGTGCCTATGCCGGTGGGGGCCAAGATCTTCGAGACAACCGGGGCGTGGGAGGACTACGCCACCCCGTCGCGCGATATGCGCTTGCTCATCGCCCTGCGTGTGCTTACCGATCTTCCGGGCAAGATCACCCAACACCCCGAGATCTTCCTCCTGGGTGGGCGCCCACCCGCCGAGGTGCGCGCTGACATCGAGGCCTGGCACGAGCAGGAGATTCACGCCCGTGGCATCGACTACCATCGTAGCGACGGCTCGTCCTTCCACTTATCGGTCGCCGACGTGCTCGCCCGCCGCGTAGCCCTCGAGATGGCCTATAACCCCAACGACTGCGTGGAGATCCGTTGGGGCGCCACCCCCGAGACCAGCGACTATGCTACCTGCCAGCGCCACGCCCCGGAGGAGCAGCGGACACGCATGCAGGAATACCGCACCTGGTTCCACCAGACCCGCCGTCCCCCGCGCTAGCGGAGGCTCCGCCATAGGGCCTCGCGAGCGCAAACGCCGTGTCCCCGCGCTAGCGGAGGCTCCCGCTCCATCTCCGCCCACTCGGCAGGTGAGAGTAAGAGGAAGGCGGAGCCAGGCCTACGCTGCCCGACAGTACCCGACCGCGCCCGACCCTGCCCGACGGTGCCGGCCGGGGGAGTGGGGGGGGGCGGAGTGGGGGGGGGCGGAGTGGGGTAGAGAGCAAGCGCGGAGGTGAGCCCGCCCTCACCGGGGGTGAAACCTTCTGCCCGTCCTGACGATGTCTGGGCTATGATGGAAAGAGGCGGTTTTTATCTTTGCACACGGCGCAGGCAAGGAACCCCGGGGAATGCTGAGTCGCCCTAGACGCGAAAGACGCGAAGCCGGTTTCACGCTGACCGAGACCATGGTGGTGGTGGTGATCCTCGGGCTCCTGGCGGCCGTCGCCACTCCCCTGCTCAGCCGCGACAACCGGGCGCGCCGGGGCCGGGACTGGGCCAAGGTGGTGGCGCAGACCCTCCAGCGCGCCCGTTACCAGGCCATGGCCGACCGAGCCACGGTCCACGTGCTCATCTACCGTTCGCGCATCGACATGTACGAGCAGGCGACCCCAACGCCCCTGTTGCTGAGCTCGACCCCGGGCCCCCTGGCCGCCGGCACCCAGACCGTCGCCATCTGGAATGCCGTCGAAAATTCCGCCACCCCGCCCACCGCCGCGGTGCTGGTCGACTCGACGACACCGCCGAGCTTTTCCCCTGCCCTACCCGCCAACGACATTGCCTTCTCGGCGCTGGGCTCGACCTCCGACAACGGCTCATGGTGGATCTACATCCGCAACGAGCTTCTCCCCTCCGGTCATCCGGACGCTTCTTTCCTCGTCACGGTACAGGGGCTGACCGGGTTCGTCACCGCCAACAACAAGGTGACCCTGCCGTGAGACAAGGTGACCCTGTCATGAGACGGAAGCGAGACGCCGGCTTCACCTTGCTCGAAGTCATGATCACCATGCTGGTCGGGAGCATAGGGCTCATGGGCACCATCGCCGTGCAACAGGCCATCGTCGCCGCCTCGCAGAACGCCAACAATGCCGCGGTGGCGATGCGGCTTGCCACCCAACAGCTCGACCTCTTGGCCAGCCACAACACCGACAGCCAAGCCGTCGACTCCCAGGTCGGCCTGGCCCCCATCGCCACCGCGCCCAGCCAGGTGACCTGGAATCCCACCATTGCCGCCTACCTGGACAGCGAAGGCAACGTCCTTTACGGCTTGGGCGGCGTGACCGTGGTCCCGTCCCCCACCCAGGCCGCCACCTACCGCTGGGCCCGCCAATGGCGGGTGGTCAACACCGGCTATGGCCTGCCCTACGTGATTTCGGTCATCGTGACCTATGCCGACGATACCGGAACCGCCAAGACCGTCCGCCTCGACCTGGAACGGAGAAAGAACTGGTAATGAGACGCGAGCGCGGCATGACCCTGGTCGAGATCATGATCACCCTGATCATTTCCTCGATCATCGCGGCTGCCACCTTCATGTTCTTCGCCGGTCAGCAGCGTATCTACGACACCCAGACCAAGGTCCTCAACATCCAACAGAACGTCTGGGCCGCCATGGAGGTATTGGCCCGCTACACCCGCGCCGCGGGCAGCGGCATGTTCGAGTGCGTGCGGCCGGCCAGCTTCGCCGATCCAACCTCTACCGCAGGTGGACGGCTGCAGAGCACCAACCCCAGCCCGGGTCCCTTGACCCTCAACCTCGGCAGCACGCCCGCCGCCGGACTGCGCGCCTACAATGCCGCTACCGGAGGGATGCAATGGATCCCGCCCCTATGGATAGTAGACAATTCCACCACCGACGTCGTGGCTGGCAATAGCGTCGTCGCGAACACCGACATCATCACCGTTGCCTTTGCCACCCAGACGTCGGGTACCGACACCGAAGTCGGACTGGGCGCCGCCGTCACCGATGCCACCGCGCCTATCACCCTCAACCTGCCCAACGCCAGCAGCATGTTTCGGCAAAGCGAGCTGATTGTCCTCCTCACCAACCCCGGCTTCGGCTGGGGGCAAGATCCATATTCCGACCGCGGCTGCGCCATGCTCCAGATCACCGCCATTGCTGGTCCCACGACCTTGCAGTGTCAAAGCACTGCGAACGGCAACGGCATGACCTGGAACCCGCCGAGCAACCTGCCCGCCCTACTCCAGAATTGCAATCCGACCAACCCGCCCGTCAGCCCCACCGACCCTTCCTGCACCGGGCCTCCCAGCGCCATCACGCAGAGCTATGCCGCCACCGGGGGTGTGCGCGATCTGGGCACCCTGATGTGGATTCGCTTCTTCATCCAGGATGACCCCGTGAGCAAGATTCCCAACCTCATGATGGAGCAACTACAAAACGGCGGCACGGCGGGGCTCCCCCAGATCCTGGCCGAGGGCATCGAAGACTTGCAAGTCTCCTTCGCCTGCGACACCGGCACTCCGCCCGGCACCCCGCCCTGGACGGCGGGGTTCGCCAACCTCCAGAACCTCAACGGTCAGCTCGACGAAGGCCCCGACGACACCAGCAAAGCCAACGACGAATGGTGGAACAACGTTACCGGCGACAATCTCCCCGCCCTGGGTCAGGCCGGCTACTGCAATCTCCCCACCGCCGTGCGCTTGACCCTGGTCGCGCGCAGCCTGGCGCCCGATGACCTCATCAATGCCACCCTTACCGGCAATGGCCCGGTGAACGCGGAAAACCATCACTACCCCGCCAGCAGCTACGATCAGTACCGCCGGCGCGTCCTCACCACCACCGTCTATCCCCGCAACAACAAGCCCATGTAGAGGTAGCCCGAAAAAGGCTACTGCACCGTCAAGCCCAAGAAGCAGAAGTTGAAGGGGGTGGGGGTGCTGGCGGCGCCCGGCACCATGAGCTGGACCGAGGTGATGGCGGTCCCCGACGCGAAGGCCTGTCCGGTCTCCTCGTCCCAGCAAGCCGTGTTCATGCTGGCGAGGGGTATGGTCTTGCTGGTGGCCGTGGTCGAGGCGGGCAGGTAGTAGCACCAGAAGCTGGCTCCGTCGGCGGCGTAGAGCTGCAGCTCGAGCTGGGAGGCTCCCGGGTTGCTGTAGCTCACCGTCAAGTCGCTGCCCACCAGCGCTAGCGTGCCGGTAGTTCCGCTGGCGCCCGACTTGGCCTGGTTCACGCTGAACCCCGCCCCCGCCCATGAGCTGTAGGTCGAGCTAGCCCCTACCGTGCCCGAAGCGCAGAACGAGCTCGCGGTGCAAGTGAGGCTTATGGTCGAACCCGAGCCGCCCTCATAGGAGGACACGAAACCGCTCATGACCACCGTGCCAGTGGAGAGCGAGGCGTACCCGTTGTCAGGATCTATGACCGGAGTACCTATGGGAAGTGCTTCGCTGCTCAGGTCGCCCACCAGGCTCGCGCCATCGGGCACAGTAACCCCTCCCCCCGTCCCACCCGCGCCTGAGCCGGCATCGCCAGCTCCCGAGCTGGCCCCTGCTAGCCCCGCCGCGCCGCCTCGCCCGAGCTCATCGCCAGCCCCGGGCCCGGCCCCAGCGCCAGCTACTCCCCCGCCCCCTCCGCCCGGGCTGGGGCTCCCCGCGGTCACCCCGGTTTCATCGTCCGCTGGCCCGCTGCCGCCCCCATCCGCAGAGGTGGAGCGCAAAGTGGCCTTGCCCGCGCAGCCAGCCGAGACCAAAGTGGAGGCCAGGGTGAGGGCAATGCCCAGCCGACCCGAGCCCAGGTTTAGACTACGGCACTTCCTTGATGATTTCATGCAAGTCACCCCCCTGATCCGCTAAGAGTCGCCACCGTCTCGCCGAGGGCCAGCACCTCTGCGACTCTCGCAACGCATTGCTTCTCCGCCCCCCTCTGGCTCAGCCCGGCTCGCTCCGGCTCCATTCCTCTCTTCCTCCTTTCTCCTTAACTCCCTGTACCCTCCGCCACCCCCGTGACCCGCGTCCCCAGGCTGCCGACTCTAGCCATCATTGGTGATCTCATGCCAGTGCTAGCAAGGCCAAGGACGGGATGCGCGGCCCGCGCCGCCCTGCCGCGATGGTGCCCGGACAGCCCGGGTGGTATCGTGCCCGAGCAGGCGGCCGAACCTGGAGCGGAGATGGTAGAGAGCACCAAGACCAACCTGGTCACATCCGACGCATCAGCTCTTGACAACGCCGCCTTGGTGCGCGAGGCACGCGCCGGCAACCGCCGCGCCTGCTTCGCCATCTGGTCGCGCTACAGCGCGGTGGTGGAGCGGCTGGTGCGCCGCTTCTTGGGCCCCGGCCCTGACTATCAAGACGTGTGCCAGGAGGTATTTCTCCGCGTCTTCAAGCGTCTGGGCGAAGTGCGCGAGCCAGCGGCCCTACCCGGATTCGTCATCAGCGTGACCTTGGGGGTAGCGCGCAATCAAGCCCGACGGCGCCGCATCCGCTCCATCGTGGGCCTGTTGTCCGACGAAGCGCTGCCCTACCTGGTGACTCCCGCCGTGCCCGACGAGGCCCGCGAAGCCGTGCGCTCGCTCTACCAGCTCCTAGACCAGCTGAGCGCGCAGGACCGCTCCCTCTTCCTTGCCCGCTTCGTGGAGAAGATGGAAGTAGCCGAGGTCGCGGCCACGCACGGCTTGAGCCATTCCACCGCGAAGCGGCGGCTAGCCGACTTGGTCAAACGCATGCATGCACGTTTGCGGTCAATCCCCGCCTTACGCGAATACGTGGGCCCTACCGACTCTGACGGCTCGGAAGGAGATGCCTGATGAACGAGCCCACCCTCCCCGGCGCGGCTGAAGCCGCCTGCCGCCGGCTGGGCGAGCTGGCCGCCGCCACCACCGCGACCACCCGGGCGCCCGATTTGGGGCAATGGGCTGAGATCGAGGCCAGGCTCGACCACCGGCGCCAACGCTACTGGCCCCTGCTCGCGGGCGCAAGCCTGACCGCCCTCATCGTGGCCGTCGCCATCGCCGCGAAGTGGCAGCTCACCTATCGTGTGCGCGATTGCCGCACGAGTGCCGACGCGATCATCACCTCGCTCGGCTCCGGCCGGATAGAGCTGAGCGACGGCAGCCGCATCGATCTACCGGCGCCGACGCGCGTCCGTTTGCGACCGCTGCCCTTCGCGCGCGGGGCCGAGCTCACGCTCTACGCTGGTGAGGCGAACCTGGCGGTCGTGCACCGGTGGCGCGGCCACTTTAGCGTGCTGGCCGGCCCCTTCCGGATCGAGGTGACTGGAACCCGTTTCACGGTTAGCTGGTCGGAGCGCAGGCTGCGTGTCGCGGTGCAAGAAGGGGTGGTACGAGTCAGTGGCGGACAGCTCGCCCGGCCCTCGGTTTTGCACGCCGGCGATTCCCTGGAAGCCGGCTCCCCCCGAAACCCCAAAGAACAGGCCTCCGCCCCCGGCCCAGCCGGCGCCGCCCCTGACCACCACGCGACGCCCTTGCCCGCACGATCCCAGCTCGCCCTTGCCGATCGCCCGCCCAAGATAACCGCCGACTCGCCGCCCGCGGCGCCTCCCTCTGCTGCGCGCAGCCTCGCCATACGCGAACGACACTCTGCTACCCCGCTCGCGCCCGAGCTGGCGCCCGACTTCGCGGGACCCTCCGTACCGGCTTGGCCGCTACCGGCCTTCCCCGCGACCGAGGACGACTCCCCCGCCCCACGGCGCGTCCAAATTGGCCGCAATGGTTGGCTGAGTGGCGGCCTCTACGGCTTCGCCAGCCTGGCCCGCGGCAACGGCGCCAGCTTCTCCAAGTCCGTCGAGCGCGACGACCAAGACCACCTATTCGCCAGCAGCGGCCAGCTTTGCGCGCAAGGCACGTTGGCCGGGTTACGGTGCGTCAACGAAAACCTGCCCAAGATGCGCTGCGACTGGCAGGACAACTGGGGCGTGGCCATCGTGCTCAATGCCACGGCTGATGGCAAGGCCTGGGCTGGCCAGGCGGCTGGCGCGCTGGCGGTTTACTTCCATGGCCGTTATGGCCGCTACCGCCTCAATGCCCACCGCGCAGGCGACCCCAGCGAGCAGGCCTTCTGCGTCGATGACTACAAGCCCGGCCAGGTGGTCAAGCCAGCGATGTTCAAGTCGGAATGCTGGGCCAATCAGGGGCAACCCTTGCCCGACTTCAGGGAGGTAGACCACTTCACCCTCCAGCTACCCGCCGGGATGGAGTACGCCGCCTTCCACTACTGCATATCGAGCATCGAGCTCTTGCCCTGAAGACAAGCTACCGGCTACCGACACCGCCGGCGCCCGCACCGACCACCGGATGAAAAGGACCCTGGGAGGGTCCTTTTCATCCCCCGCGGGCGAGCAACTTCGTTGCTACATCATCCCGCCCATGCCACCCATGCCGCCCATACCACCCATGCCGCCCATGCCACCGCCGTGCGCGTGGGGAGCCGCCTTCTCCTCTTTGGGCTTCTCGACGATCATGGCCTCGGTAGTGATGAGCAGTGATGCCACCGAAGCGGCATTCTGCAGGGCCGAGCGCACCACCTTGGTCGGGTCGATGACGCCTGCCTCGAACAGGTCCTCATACACGTCCTTCTGGGCGTTGTAACCGTGGCCGCCGCTACCCTCACGTATGGCCTGCACCACGATCGAGCCATCCTTACCGGCATTGACGGCAATCTGGCGGCACGGTTCCTCACAGGCCCGCTTGATGATCGCCACGCCCACCGCCTGCTCGTCGGACAGCTTGTCGAGCTTCTCCATCGCCGCTACGGCGCGAATGAGAGCCACGCCGCCTCCGGCCACGATACCCTCTTCGACCGCGGCTCGGGTGGCGTGCAGGGCATCCTCCACGCGCGCCTTCTTTTCCTTCATCTCGGTTTCGGTGTAGGCACCCACCTTGATCACGGCCACGCCGCCGACCAGCTTGGCCAGTCGCTCTTGCAGCTTCTCGCGATCGTAGTCGGACTTGGTGTCCTCGATCTGGGCGCGGATTTGCTTCACCCGGGCTTCGATCTCGGCCTTCTTGCCCGCCCCGTCGACCACGGTGGTGTTGTCCTTGTCGATGGTGACCGTCTTGGCCCGGCCAAGATCCTTGAGCGAGACGTTCTCGAGCTTGAGCCCCAGATCCTCGGTGATAGCCTGGCCCCCGGTGAGGATGGCCAGATCCTTGAGCATCTCCTTGCGCCGATCGCCAAAGCCAGGCGCCTTGACCGCGCACACCTGCAAGGTGCCGCGCAGCTTGTTCACCACCAGGGTGGCCAGCGCCTCGCCTTCGACCTCTTCGGCCACGATGAGCAGGGGCTTACCCGAACGCGCGACCTGCTCGAGCACCGGCAGCAAGTCCTTCATGTTCGACAGCTTCTTTTCGAAAATGAGGATGTGCGGATTGTCGAGCTTCACCTCCATGCGCTCGGCATCGGTCACGAAGTAGGGCGAGAGATAGCCGCGGTCGAACTGCATACCCTCGACCACGTCCAGCGTGGTCTCCATCGACTTGGCTTCCTCGATGGTGATGACACCCTCCTTGCCTACCTTCTCCATGGCCTCGGCAATCAATTTGCCAATGAACTCGTCCCCGTTGGCGCTGATGGTGCCCACCTGCGCGATATCCTTGTGGCCCTTGGTGGCCTTGGACGACTTCTTGAGCGCCTCGACGAGCTTGCCCACCGCCAGGTCGATGCCGCGCTTGAGCTCGATCGGGCTATGACCGGCGGCCACCATCTTTGCGCCTTCCCGGTAGATCGCCTGCGCGAGCACGGTGGCGGTGGTGGTGCCGTCGCCGGCGACATCTGAGGTCTTCGAGGCCACTTCGCGCACCATCTGCGCGCCCAGGTTCTGGAACTTGTCTTCCAGCTCGATCTCCTTGGCCACGGTCACCCCGTCCTTGGTCACCGTGGGCGCGCCCCAGGATTTCTCGATCACCACGTTGCGCCCACGCGGGCCCAGGGTGGCCTTGACCGCATCGGCCAGGGTATTCACGCCGATCAGGATCTGGGACCGGCCGTGCTCGCTGAAAAGAATCTCTTTGGCAGCCATGCTGAAATCTCCTTCTGTTCTTTCGTCTTTGCCTTGGTTCGTCTACTTGTCGAGAACGCCCAGCACTTCGTCTTCGCGCAGGATGATGTGCTCGACACCCTCGATCTTGATCTCGTTGCCGCTGTACTTGCCGAACAGGACGCGGTCCCCGGTCTTCACCTCGAGAGGACGCACGCCGCCCTTGTCGTTAGGCTTACCCCCTCCCGTCGCGATGACCTCGCCCTCGGCGGGCTTCTCCTTCGCGGTGTCGGGAATGATGATGCCGCCCTTCGTCTTCTCTTCCTCGGCGACGCGGCGAACCAGAATACGATCATGAAGCGGGCGAACTTTCATCGAACTTTCCTCCGTGATGATCCGTGATGGGCACGCTTGGCAGTCCCTACCTGAGACTGCCAGACGGCCGCCAATCTACGCACGATCCGAGCCTCGTCAACCCGTCCCGGTCGATTTTCCCTCGAGACGCATGCTGTCAATCAGGCGCGTCGAGCCAAGAAAGGCCGCCACCAGCGCCAGCGCGGGAGAGGTAACATCGGCCAGGGGACGCAGGTATTCTGCGTCACGAATCTCCAAGTAGTCGATGCCATCGACCCTGGGCTCAATGATCGCCCGCGCCGCGGCCAGCAACGCGGCCGCATCGTGCTCCCCCGTGCTGAAGCAGTCGCGAGCCGCGCACAGCCCTTGGTAAAGCGCGCTGGCCCGCACCCGATCCGCGGGGGCGAGGTAGCGATTGCGCGACGACATGGCCAAGCCGTCAGGCTCGCGCATGGTCGGGCGGCCCACCACCTCGACCGGCAGGTTGAGATCCGCCACCATGCGGCGAATCACTACCAGCTGCTGAAAGTCCTTCTCACCGAAGAGCGCCACGTGCGGCCGCACGATGTTGAAGAGCTTGCACACCACGCTGGCCACGCCGACGAAGTGGTCGGGACGGCTCGCCCCGCACAGCCCCGCCGCCACCTCGCGCACCTCGACGAAGGTCTGGTAGCCGGCCGGGTACATGTCCTTGGCCTCGGGAACAAAGGCCACCGCAACGCCAGCCTCCCGAGCTCGGCCGAGGTCACCCTCGAGATCGCGCGGGTAGCGCCCCAGATCCTCCCCCGCCCCGAACTGGATGGGATTCACGAAGATTGACAGCGCCACCACATCACCGTGCCCGCGGGCGGCCGCGAGCAGGGCAACGTGCCCAGCGTGCAGAGCGCCCATGGTAGGCACGAATGCGATGCGCCGTCCCCGGGCCCGCTGCCCCTCCGCCCAGCTGCTCATGGCTGCCGGAGACCCTATGACCTCGATTTCGGACATGGTCATTTCTGACATGGCGCGAGCTTCACCCGCAACTCCAGCGCGCGTCCATCGCACACAGCGTAACGTCGGCTTGCTCCCGACATCAAAGGCGCATGCTCGTCTGGCGGGTTCGTAAGTCGCCCGTTCTCTTGCCCGGGACGTTTGTGCCCGTTCTCCTGGCACTGCTGGCTTCCCCGATGACGCGCGATGCTGAGGCCTGCGCCTGCGGCTGCGGGGTCTTCGACGTAGGGGCTAGCACCTTGCTGCCCGTGGAGTCGGAATCGGGGCTGTCGCTCTGGCTGCGGGTGAGCTACATGGACCAGAACCAAAACTGGGAAGGAGACAGCAAAGCCCCCGCCGCGGACAACAGCGACAAGGCCATCAAGTCCAGCTTCTATACCTTGGGCGTCCACTACATGATCGATCGGAGCTGGACCCTGATGGCCGAGCTGCCGGCCTATTCGCGCAGCCTGACCACTACCGACGACGGCACCGTCTTTGGACCGGCGGGCAGCATTTACACCGCCCATCTGACCGATCTGGGCGATTTTCAGCTCACCGGCCTCTATACCGGCTTCTCTCCCGATCTCTCGACCGGGCTAGGCCTAGGCGTCAAGCTCCCGACCGGCAATTACACCGGCCCCACGGGTCCCCTGGGCGGAGCGGAATTCGATCGCGACAGCCTGCCCGGCACCGGAAGCACCGATCTGATCGTCGCCGCCTATCACCTAGGTGGGCTCAACCCGTCGCGATCGCTAGCCTACTTCGTCCAGGCCCGCTATCAGCTGCCCACCTTCACCCGCAATGCCTACCGGCCGGGCAGCGAGCTGGACGGGGCGGCAGGACTAAGCTACAGCTTCCACGCCTTCGGGCCGCTCGACAACATAGCGCCCGTCTTGCAGGTCATAGGCTCTGATCGGGGAAGCGACAGCGGCGCCAATGCCGACCCCTTGAACTCCGGCTACCGGCGCCTCCTGGCAGCCATCGGCGTCGAGCTGAGAGTGCGCAAGCTCAGGCTCTACGCCGACGTCGAGCTGCCCTTTTACCAGCACACCGATGCCGCCGCGAGCGTGGCCAGCGAGGGAACCTCCGGTCAGCTGGTGGCGTCGGCGCTGTTCAGGTCGCAGCTGGAGTACGATTTCTAGCCCGGAGCGCGCTATGCCAGGTCGAGCTCCACGTCATGCGCGCCAAGCCAAAGCGCCAAGCCATGCCATGAAGAGAATTGCCCTCGTCACAGCGCTGCTCTGGGCGGTGGCGACCACTCACGCCCCCGCCTGGGCGCTGCCGGCCCCGGGCGAGACCGCGCCCCCCTTGCGGGTGACCCAGCTCGATGGCAGCCCATGGGATCTAGCCCGCGCGCGCGGCAAAGTGGCCATCGTCAACTTCTGGGCAACCTGGTGCTCCACCTGTCGCGAGGAAATGCCGGCCCTCGATGCGTTTTATGCGCAATTTCATGCCCGCGACGTCGAGCTCATCGGGCTCAGCATCGATCGCCCCCGCGACCGCCCGGCCGTCATCAGGCAAGCCAGTAGCATTCACTACCCCTGCGCGCTCCTGGCCGAGGCAGCACGCAATGGCTTTGGCCGACCCACGGTGGTGCCCATGACATTCATCATCGCCCGCGACGGCAAGATCAGGGCGGTCCTGCCCCCCGAGAAGGCGCTCACCACCGCCGACCTGGCCGCCGCCGTGGAACCCCTCCTGCAAAGCCCGCCCTAGCACTTCAGTAGCGCTAGCGGAAAACGGTGAGGTGAAGGGCCGCCTGTCGCTGCCCTCCGCTCGATGGGCGCACAGCTCACTTGCGCGCCAAGGCCTTCACCAGCTGGGCCCGAGCGATGAAGAGCTGATAGCGGGCCTGCACCAGCTGGGCCGCGGCGGTGACGAGCGCCACCTGGGCGTCGCCCAGCTCGATGATGCTCCCCGCCCCGGCCCGATAGCGTCCCTCGGCCAGGCGCAAACGATCGCGTGAGTTGGCCAGGGCATCCTCGCCGGCAACGATCGACCCTTTTGCCGAACGAATGCCGAGCCGCGCCTGCTCGACGTCGAGACGAACCTGCAAGCGCTCCGTGTCCACCTGCGACTTGGCCTGGGTTATCTGCCCCTCGGCCTGCTTGATGGCGGCGTGGATGGCCCCGCCCTGGATGAAAGGCACGCTGATCGAGAAAATGCCGCTGAAATTCCATGCCGTCCGGTCGAGATCGGGCCCGGCGTCGTTGAGGTTTCCACTCAGGGTCAGCTGGGGCCAGATCTGGTCGTGCGCCGAGCGCAGGGTCAATTCCTGGCTCTTGAGGTTGAGGTAGAGGTTGCGCATCTCCGGCCGATCGTGATCCGCCTCTCCGACCAGGGCTTCCACCGCCCCGTCCTCGCCCGCGACCGGCGGGCTGTCCTCGTCGGACAGCTCATAGTCGATGGAGCGCTCCACCCCCATGGCCTGGTTGAGGTTGGCCTTGGCGGTGGCGTAGTTGGTCTCCGCGGTGATGAGCTGGAGCTCGGCAGTAGCGCGATCGGCCTTGGCCTGGGTTAGATCGATCTCGGGGTGAGTGCCGACCTCGACAAAACCTTTGACCTGGGCCAGGTGCTTCTCCTGGTTGGCCAGGTTGTCACGCGCCACCCCCACCAGCTCCTTGGCCGCGCGGGCGGTGAAGAACGCGAAGCGGGTATTGTAGTCGATCTGAAACTCGGTGATGGAGACGGTCTGGTCCATGGCCTGCGCCGCCGCCACCGCGGCCTGCCACTTGTTGATGGTCTCGCCGAAGTCGTAGATCATCTGGCTCAGGGTGAGCGAGCTATACCACCTGGCGTAGGTGGTGAACGACGACGATATCGTCTGGGCGCCGGGAGTTGTGCCGCCCACCGAGGGGACGTAGTTGTTGGTGCCGCGGGAGTACGAAGCATTGCCGTTCAACTGCGGCAATAACGCCGCCCGCACCTGGTCGGCTTGCCCCCAGGCGGTGACGACATTGCCGCGCGCCATCTCGAGCGCGGGCTGGTGAGCCCGTGCGCTGCGCATGGCCTCGGTCAGGGTCACGATCTGGGCCGTTACCACCACGTCCATCGGGCGCACATCCTCGCCTTCATGGCCCTCATGGCCTTCATGACCTTCCTGGGCGTCGGCTAGGGCGCCACCCGCAGCGCGCCCCGGCCTGGCGTAGAGAGCGGCGCCGATCATGAGCAAGCTGGCAAGTCGTGTCTTCATGGTCCTTTACTCGAAGCGCAGGGCATCGATGGGATCGAGCCGTGCCGCCTTTATCGCGGGATAGAGGCCGAACACCACACCAACCAGGCCGGAGAACGACACGGCGATGACCACGATGTCGAGACGAACCAGCACCGGCCAGCCGAAATGGTCGGCCAGGCGGTTGGCGCCCAGGAGCCCGAGCAAGACGCCGATGACCCCGCCAAAAAACGACAAGGTCAGGGCCTCGACCAGGAACTGCGCCATCACGTCGCGCGGCCTGGCCCCGATGGCCATGCGTATGCCGATCTCGCGCGTGCGCTCGGTCACGCTGACCAACATGATATTCATGATGCCGATGCCACCCACCAGCAGCGAAACCAGCGCGATGCTGGCGAGCAGCGAGGTGATGGTGCTCACCCCCTCCTCCTGCGCGTTCGCCATCTCGGTCAGGTTGCGTATCGAGAAGTCGTCGTCCCCACCTATCGGGAGGTGGTGCCGGTCGCGTAGCAGGTTGGAGATTTGCTTCTCCGCCCGGTCGATGTCATCGCTGCCGGTAGCGCTGACCATGATTATGCCGGAGATGAATTTCTGCAGCCCACCCTGAATCTTGGCCTGGAAGGTCGAGTAGGGCATGAAGACCACATCGTCTTGATCCTGGCCCAGGGCGGTCTGCCCCTTGCGTTCCGCCACTCCGATGATCTGGAAAGGAAAGTTCTTGATGCGTACGGTCTGCCCGACCGGATCAGCGCTCGGACCATAGAGCTTCTCGACCACGGTCTGGCCCAACACCACCACCTTGGTGGCGCCTTCGATATCCGACTGGGCGATGTTGACCCCACTCGCCACCGACCAGTCCTTGATGGCGAAGAATTCGGGCGAGATGCCGTTTATGCTGGTACCCCAGTTCTGATCCTCGCTGATGACCGAAGCCGAGGAGCGCAACTGAGGGGCGGCGTAGCGGACGGCGCTGCACTCGGCGCGGATGGCCTTGAGATCGTCCCAGGTCAGGGTAGGCAAGCTACCGAATCCTCCCCGTGCCCCCCCCGCGCTAGTGCTGCCCGAGAGCACGATGAGCAGGTTCGAGCCCATGGAGGCGAAGGCCTCGGCCACCTTGGCCTTGGCCCCCTCGCCGATGGCCACCATGGCGATCACGGCTGACACGCCGATGATCACCCCCAGGGTGGTGAGAAACGAGCGCAGCTTGTTGCGCATGAGCGCCCGGATAGCGACGCGCAGAACCTGGAATACGCTCATGCCACCCCTTGCGCCGCGGCGGGGTCGGCCACCAGCGGTACCTGGCGGCGGTCGCTCTGCACCAGTCCATCGCGCATGACCACCACGCGCGAGGCATAGCGGGCGATATCGGACTCATGCGTTACCAGGAGCAGGGTGATGCCGGTGCGGCCCAGCTCCTGAAAAAGCGCCATGATCTCGACACTGGTACGAGAATCGAGGTTCCCGGTCGGCTCATCGGCCACCATCAGGTGCGGTTTCATCACCAAGGCGCGGGCGATGGCCACCCGCTGCTGCTGGCCACCCGACATCTGGTTGGAGTGGTGGTGGGCGCGGTCGCCCAGGCCGACGCGCTCGAGCGCCTCGCGCGCCCGCCGGTGGCGCTCGCGGCCAGACACGCCCGCGTAGAGCAGGGGTAGCTCGACGTTTTCGACGGCGCTGGTGCGCGAGAGCAGGTTGAAGCTCTGGAAGACGAAGCCCAAGGTGCGGTTGCGCAGCTTGGCCAGAGTATTGCGATCCAGCTTGGAGACCTCCTGCCCGGCCAACCGGTAGCTGCCCCGGGTGGGGCGATCGAGGCAGCCGAGCACGTTCATGAGGGTCGACTTGCCCGAGCCGGACGGACCCATTATGGCGACCGACTCGGCCTCGGCGATGGTGAGCGAGACGTCGCGCAAGGCGTGCACCTCCACGTCGCCCATGCGGTACACCTTGGCCACGTGATCGACCTCGATGAGCGGGGCTGGCGTGACTTGCGCCATGACCGCCCTAGAGCCGAGGCCCCCCTCGTCCCGACTGGGGCGGCGCGGGCATGCCGGGCAGCCCGACCCTGGCGGCGCTGGTGCCCGATACCGTGGCGTCCGTGATCACGCGATCCCCTTCCGCCAGGGTGCCCTCGACTATCTCGCTCTTGCTGCCGTCACTCGCCCCGATGCGCACCCGCACCGGGCTGGGCAGATCTTGCGCCAAGAGCCACACCGATTTCCGATCAGGTGCTTCGTCGAGCCGGGCGCCCGCCCCAAAGCTCTTTCCCCGCGGCCAACCGGCGGCCGGCCGCCCTTCGGCGGCCACCGCGATCCCCGCCCCCAGCTCTTCGCCACCCCGGCCTCGCTTTCCCTCCAACTTCAAAGCCGCGAAGACCTCCGGACTGGGGCGAAACCTCAGCGCGGCGTTGGGCACGCGCAGGACATTGTCGCGGTTGGCGAACACGAAATTCACGTTCGCGGTCATGCCCGGCCGCAGCTTGAGCTCGGCATTGTCGACGTCGATGACAGCGTCGTAGGTCACCACGTTCTGCACCGTCTGGGCGGCATTGCGAATCTGCCGCACCTTGCCCTTGAAGTGCTCGCCCGGGAACGCATCGACCAAGAAGGTGGCGTCCATGCCGGCGGTAAGCTTGCCCACATCGGCCTCGGCCACGCTGGTGTCGACCTGCATCTTGCGCAGGTCCTCGGCGATCGTGAACAGGGTGGGCGCCTGCATGGCTGCGGCCACGGTCTGCCCCACATCCACGCTGCGCGAGATGACCACCCCGTCGGTGGGAGAGACGATGTTGGCGTAGGCCAGATTCACGCGCGCTTGGTTGAGCGCGGCCTTGGCCTGTTGCAAATTGCCCTCGTTCACCGCCACCTGGGCCTTGTTGGCGGCCCAGGTCGACTTGGCGGTATCGTAGTCGGCCTGCGCGATCAGCTTGCGCTCAGCCAGCGCGGCCTGGCGCTTAAAATCGATCTCGGATTGGTCAGCCTGTACCTGGGCCTTGAGCAGGTTGCCCTGGGCAGCGACGTAGTTGGCCCGCGCTTGCTCCAGCGAGGCCTGAAAAAGCTGGGGGTCGATCTTGGCGATGAGCTGCCCCTTCTTGACCGGCGAATTGTAATCGACGAATAGGCGCTGGATGCGCCCGGAGACCTGGCTGCCCACCTGCACGGTGACCAACGCCGACAGCGTTCCCGTGGCCGTCACCCGGGCCACGATACGTCCGCGATCGACGGCGGCGGTTTCCCATTGCACCTTGGGCTTATTGAAGGAGTGGCAGGCCCCCCCGCCAGCGACAATGACCAGAATGACTGCTATCTTTTCGGCGGCCCAAGTCATGACCGAGCTCGATGGCTGCCCGCCAGGCGCTCTTTGGCCAGGGCCGCACCCCCACAGGACTTGGCGCCCGCGGCCCCGTCGAGCCGGTCGAGGTTGGTCACCATGCGAGTCAGGCAGTCGCGCAAAGTGGCCAGCTCCGCGGCATGGAACCCGACGAGCAGCGCCTTGCGAATCTCGTCCGCGAACGTGGCGCAATGGGCCGCCAGACGTCTGCCGTGCGACGTGAGACTCACCCTGCGGCGGCGGCGATCGGTGACATCGCTTTGGATATGGACCAGGCGACGTTCATGCAGGGCGGCCAATACCCGCGAAGTGGTCGGCTGATCCATCGGGAGCGTAGCCAGGATCTCGCTCAGTCCGCACTCGCCGCGCTGAAACACGGATTCCAGAACCCAGAATTGCTGACTCGAAATCCCCAAATGGCCGACACGTGCCTCCACCGCCTGCCGTTGTCGCCTCCTGACCGCGGCCAAGAGCAGGCCGACTTGTCCTTGCTTCGCCATTGCTTGATTCATCATCGACTTGTTGCCATGCACCATCTGTTGTCCGACCAGGCAAGGCAAGCTCCGTGCCTTAGCGAAGAGGGCTGCATTTCCGGCCCGCGCACTCCTCCCCCACTGCAGAATTCGCAGCTAATAGTGCAATTCCCGCTACCATCTGTCGTGGTGGACGAGGTCCTCGATGCGCCTGCGCACGAAGGGGCGCGGCTCGGCGCTGGGATAGCCGAGCGGAGTCATGACCATCACGCGAATGTTGTCGGGTATGCCCAGGACCTCCTTGGCCTTGGCCTCATCGAAGGCAACCACCCAGCAGGTGCCGAGTCCCTCGTCAGCCGCGGCCAAGATCAGGTGATCCATCGCGATGGCAATGTCGAGCTCAGCGGCACAGAAGCCATCGCTGCGCACCCACGCCTTAGCCGGGTCCACGCAGCCCACCACGATCGCCGGGGCCGAGCAGAACCACTCGTGCGCGTAGACCCCCTTCATGCGCGACCGCGTCTCGGCATCCCGGACGAGGATGAGATCGAAGGGCTGCAAATTGGCCGCGGTAGGCGCAATCCTGGCGGCGCCAAGCACGCGATGGATGACATCGTCCTCGATCGGGTCGGGCCTATAGCCGCGAATACTCCGACGCACGCGGATCAGCTCTTGGAAATTCATGGCGAGAAATCTCCTTCGTCCTCGCCCAAGAAGCAATAGGGGGTCGCCCGCTCTCGTCCGATAGCGTTACGAGAAGCTCACCCGGCTACGGGCGGTTGAGCGGCGCGCCGCTGTTCACCCAGAGATAGAGCATGAGCTCCCCATTCGGCCCCACGCCCTCGGCGGGATCAGCCTGGGCGGCGGGGGGCATGCGCTTCTGTTCGATGTCGGAAAGCGCGAGACTGCCATAAATATGCGCGCCGGGAATGCCGCCAGTTTCGTCGTAGACATCGAGCCGGAACGTGCTCGGCGCGCCGTGGTCAGGCGGTTGACTGTGACACACGAGGCAATGATCCATGAATAACGGGTGCACGTCCTCCACATAACCCGGGTTGTCGGGCACGTAGACCAGATCAGGCGCGGCATAGTGACAGGAGGCAACCGCGGCCAGAATGACGGCAAGCCTAGCAAGTTTCATGATCGCCAGCGTTGACGCAAAAGAAAGCCCAGAGACAAAGCCTCTTCCTAAGATGCCCGGCGCGCGCGCCCGGTTGCATAATGGCCGCAATAATGGACCGCCAATACCAGATTTAGCCCTCTCGCGTCGGGAAAGCACAGGAATTGCAGAATTTTCGAATTTTCGGGGGAGCTCCCAGCAACCAATCATGTCACACGGACATCTATGCGTCGACCCGCGTAGTGTTTAGGCTGTTAGGCTACCCCACCATTTGCCCTCCCCCACCGGTCGGTCGAACTTTCCGCTTTGGCGTGCCTTGCCCGGACCAAGACCCATGAAGCTCTTGCTCACCCTGCCCCTTTTTTTGACCACGATCCTCGGCCTCTCTGCTCCCTCGCGAGCCGACGCGACCGCCCCACCGCCATTTACGCCAGACCAGGCGGAAGCCGGTGCCGGCCCGACCCGACCGCGGGTGAGCTCCGCCGTCTGGACGAGCGTGGCCCGGGCGGCGAGCGCAACCCCGGCGGCGAGCCCAAGTAGGCCGGGCACCGCCGGGGCCGACACGTCGGCCACCGGACGGCCAACCAACCCAGCGCTCGACTTCGATTTCTTCAACGCCCCGTCCGGCCAAGCGGCGGCGGAGGAGGCCAGCAGCCCCGATGAGCGGGCGGCACAGGCACGCACGCGACGCTGGATGCTAGAGGTCCACCAAATCCTGGGCATCGCCACCTGGGCGGCCATGGTTGCCACCGTTACCGTGGGCCAGCTCAACTACAACCAGCTCTACGGTGGAGATGGCGGCAGCAACAAGTGGCAGACGCCCCATCAATGGCTGGTCATATCGACCAGCACCCTGTTCGCCGCCACGGGAGGCTTCGCCCTCTTGGCGCCCACGCCCTACCCGAAGCCGTTACGCTTCGACACCGGCCTCGTCCATCGCATAGCCGTGGCGGGCGCGACCTTGGGCATGGTCACCGAAATTTTCCTGGGTTGGATCACCAGCCACCAAGCCGACTCGGGCAACCCGCACAACTTGCGCACCATGGCGCGCTATCATCAGGTCATCGGCTATTCCACCCTGGGCTTTCTAACCGTGGCGGGTGGCGTCTGGATCTTCTGATTGTGGCGTCTGGATCTTCTGATTCGCGTGAGCGCAGGCGGGCTTTGCCCGACTGCGCTCATTCGCGGGGGATGTAAAGGACCCTCTTAGGGTCCTTTGCTTGGGTGTGAGCGCAGGCGGGCTTTGCCCGACTGCGCTCATTCGCGGGGGATGTAAAGGACCCTCTTAGGGTCCTTTACGCAATAGTGCTAGGTTGTGGGCATGCCCGGTCACGTGGGCGCCATCGTCTGGTCATCCTTCCTCCTGAGCACGAGCCTCTACCTCGCGGCCGCTGCCTTGTTCTGGGTCATGGCCCGCCCACGCGCTATCCCGCGCCTGGCTCCCGCCTGGCCAGCCAGCTTGCTCGCCCTAGGAGCAGTGCTCCAGTTGCTCTGCCTCGTGGTCTGCTCCGTCGCGGATCGGCGATGCCCGGTCTATTCTTTGCGCACCGCTCTGGGCATCGTCTCGCTGGTCGGAGTGGTGGGCTTTACCACGCTCAGCCGCGGGCGCCGCTTCGAAGCCCTGGGTGGTTTCGTGGCCGCCAGCG
Source organism: uncultured delta proteobacterium (assembly GCA_963849735.1). GTDB lineage: Bacteria > Myxococcota_A > Polyangia > Fen-1088 > Fen-1088 > Fen-1118. The sequence goes on along the minus strand of CAWKJE010000037.1, from coordinate 187,205 downwards.
CAGCCCTGTTCGGGGTGGCCGCACAAGCCATCAGTGCCCGCCCGGACACACCCAACCAGCGCTGGCTGATGGCCATCCACATAACCACCAATCTGCTCGGAGGCGGTCTCTTGCTGGTCGCGGGTGGTGCCGCATCCTTCTATCTCTGGCACGCGCGGCGCCTGCGCCATCGCCACCTGCTCGGGCAAGGTGCCCAGCTACCCCCGCTCGAGTCGCTCGACGCGGTTGTGCACCGGTTGCTCTGGATAGGCGTACCCCTCCTGACCGTAGGCATGCTCACGGGACGGGCGGCCATCAAATTGGTCCAGATCGTCACCGCGGGCGAAAAGCTGCGCGCCACCCTGGGGGTGGCGAGCTGGCTGGTCCTGCTCGCGGTCCTTGCCCTCCGGCACCTGGCTCGCTGGCGCGGACGTCGCCTGGCCTTGGCGACCTTGCTCGGCGCCATCGGCATTTTTGCCCTCATCGTACTTTATGTCGGGCGAGCCCTGGTGGGGGATGGCCTTTGATTGTCGTAGTCGGGCTCTCGCACCATAGCGCACCCGTGGAGGTACGCGAGCGCTTGGCCATAGCCCCGACCGAGCTGGCCCAACGCCTGCTCGAGCTCAAGACCAGGACCCAAGCTAGCGAAATGGTGCTGCTCAGCACCTGCAATCGCGTCGAGGTGGTAGCCGCCGCGAGCGCCGCCCTTGCCCCCGCGGCGCTAGGCACACGCATCCTCGCCGAGCTCGAGGCGCGCGCGCCGGCAGTAGGCCCCCACCTCTACCTGCACCCCGACCTGACCGGAGTCGAGCACCTTTTCCGCGTGGCCAGCGCCCTCGATTCCCTGGTGGTGGGTGAGCCCCAGATTCTTGGCCAGCTCAAAGACGCCTTCGCCCAGGCGCGCGCGGCCCGCACCGTGGGCCCCTGGCTCAACCGCGTCTTCGAGCATGCTTTTCGCGTGGCCAAGCGCGTGCGCGCGGAGACCGCGCTCGGCCGGGGCCAAGTCAGCATTCCCACCGTGGCCTTTGATCTGGCGCAGCAGATCTTCAGTGGGCTCGCCGGCCATCGCGTCGTCCTCATCGGCACCGGAGAGATGGCGATAGCGGTAGCCCAGCTGTTCGGCAGGGCGGGCGCGCGCCTAGCCGTGGTCGGAAGAACCCTCGACCGCGCCCGCGCGGTGGCGCACCAACTCGGGGCCGAAGCACGGAACGCGGATGAGGTTGCGTCTCTGCTGGTCGAAGCCGACATCGTGGTCAGCAGCACGAACAGCCCGGGTTTTGTCGTCAGCTTGGCCCAGCTGAGGCAGGTGCGGCGCCAACGCCACGGGCGCAACCTGTTCCTCGTCGACCTAGCCGTCCCCCGCGACATCGATCCGCTGGTGGCCAGCCTCGACGGAGTGTTCCTGTATAACGTCGACAATCTCGCGCAAGTGGCCGAGGAAGCCTTGCTCGGGCGCCGGTTGGAAGCGGACAAGGCTTCCGCCATCGTCGTTGAAGAAGCTCGGGTCTTTCTCAGCCGCGCCCACGCCGAGCGCATCACCCCTTCCCTAGTAGCACTGCGCAATCGCTTCCGTGGCCTGCTCGAAGCCGAGCTCGAGCGCAGCTTGCGCGGCAACCGCGCGCCCGCCGACGACAGACTGAGGAAATCGCTGCACGCGGCTCTGGTGGCCGCGGTCGAGAAGACTTTGCATGGGCCGACCGAGCGCCTGCGCGCCTGGGCCAAGGACGACAGCTTCGGCGACTGGCACACCGACCTTCTGCTCTCCGCCATCACCGAGCTGTTCGATCTGCGCGAGGATGCCGATGATACGGTCGGCGTCAGAGAGGGGGGCAAATCATGACTCGCGATATTGCGCGTTATCTGGCCAACTGGCAGGCCGAAGTCGACAGCACGCTGCAGTACGAGGTCATGGCGCGCCACGAGCCCGACCGGGCAACGGCACGCGTCTACCAGCAACTTGCCCGCATGGAGCAAAGGCACATCGATTTCTGGGAAAATCGGCTGCGCACCTCGGGCCACGACCCCGGGCCGCGCAAACCCAGCTGGCGCGCCCGCGTGCTCATCTTCTGCGCCCGGCGCTGGGGAGCGAAGGCGGTGCTCGAAACCGTGGCGTCGCACGAGTACCAGGCCCGTGACGACTACCTCCCTCAGGCGGAAACCGCCGCGACCCCCATGACCAGCGAAGAGCATGCCCACGCACGCGTGCTGCGATCCATCCTGGCCAGGACCGGCCTCGGCGCGGCCAGCTTTTCCCGCACGGAAAAGGGGCACCGCCGCCTGGGCGGCAACGCTTTGCGCGCCGCCGTGCTCGGGGCTAACGACGGACTCTCATCCAATCTCAGCTTGGTCATGGGGGTAGCGGGGGCCACCGTGGCCACCCACACCCTGCTGCTCACCGGCGTGGCCGGGCTCTTGGCCGGAGCTTGCTCCATGGCCGCGGGCGAGTGGATCTCGGTGACCAGCTCGCGCGAGCTCGCCCTGCGCGAGCTCAAGACCGAGAGGGACGAGCTCGAAGCCAATCCCGAGGAGGAAAGGCAAGAATTGCAGATCATCTACGAAGCCAAGGGACTCGACCCCGGGCAAGCGGCGGAGCTGTCACAGAAGCTGCTCGGCGACCGCGAGGTGGCCATCGACATCCTGGCGCGGGAAGAGCTGGGTATCGACCCCGCCGAGCGGGGCGGATCGCCATGGCTCGCCGCCGGCACATCCCTGCTGCTCTTCGCCCTGGGTGCTCTGATACCCGTGCTGCCCCTGCTCTTCCTGACCGGTAAAGCCGCCATCGTGGCCAGTCTGATCGCGGGTGGGGCGGGCCTCGCCCTCATCGGCACCGCCATCGCAGTGTTCACCGGAAGGTCGGCCATTTACTCGGCGGCCCGCCAGCTCTTGCTCGGGCTTTTGGCCGCCAGCGTGACTTTCGCCATCGGCAGGCTGATCGGGGTAGCCGCGGGGGGAGCTTGAGCAACGAGCCCAGCACGGGCCGAGCAGCGAGCCCAGCACGACCAGCGCCGCCGGCTTAGCGCCGCCCACCTCGCCAGCGCGCCATGATGGCGTGCGGGAACAGTCGGAGCGCGAAGGGCAGGTCGTGGAGCAGGTAGCGCTTGGCTAGCCGGCGAGGCTCCTGGAACATACGGTGGAGCCATTCGAGGCCGCAGCCGCGCATCCAAAGCGGCGCCCGCCGCAGCTCGCCCGCCACGAAGCTTAGACTTACACCCACGCCAATCATCCACGTCGCGGGCAAGCGATCACGTAGCGCCTTGATGACCTGCTCCTGCTTGGGCGATCCCAAGGCCACCAGCACGATATCGGGGCGATGACGGGAGAGCTCCGCCGCCAACTCTTCGATCTCCTGGGGCGAAGGTGGGCTCGCGAGCACGGGAGAGGAACCACCACAAAGCTCGAGACGCGGATACCGTTCCCGCAGCACCCGGCAAGCGCCTGCGTTGGCCCGCGGCGTGCCACCGAGGAGATAGATGGAACGACCTTCAGCCTCGGCGCGGATGGCCAGCAGCCACACCAAAGACGAGCCGGCGATGCGCTCCGGCAGGGGACAGCCCTGGAGCCGGCAGGCCCAGACTAGAGGCATGCCGTCGGCGACCCGCAAATCCGCGGCGTCGTAGAGCGCCCGCGCCTCTTCCTCGCGGGTATAGCGGCGCAGAAAGTCCAGATTGGCGGTGACCAGCCAGCCGCCGCGACCCGCGGCCAGGGCGACAAACATGTGATCGAGGAGCTCTTGCCCACCCAGTCTTGCCAGACGCAGACCCATGATGGACACGGTGGCAACTTCCACCACGTCCAACACCTTGCCCGGCTCGCCGCCCTCTACCTTCGCCGCCATGGCCAGCTACTCCTTGGCCTGGTCCGCCGAGACGGCCGGCGCTCCTGCGCCGAGCGCTGTCCCAAAATGAGAGATCAGCACGCGCGCAAGCGCGTCGCTGTCGTGCCAGCGCTTCACATCGTCGCGACCGTGTAACCCCATTTCCCGTAGACGCTCCCGCGGCGTATCGAGGATCGCGCGCATGCCCCCGGCCAGGTCATCCACCGAGCCGGCCGGCACCAACCAGCCGTTCCGACCCGGCACCACCAGCTCGGGGATGCCGGCGACGAAGGTGCTCAGCACCGGCCGGGCCCGCGCAAACGCTTCCATGATCACGACCGGTAGCCCCTCCGCGAAGCTGGGTAGGATGAGAGCACAACTATCATCCAGGGCGCTGCGAATCACCTCGCTGCTCGCCCATCCGAGCAAACGCACCTGCTCGGTCAAGCCCCGACTGGCGATGAGCCGTTCCAGGTCACTGCGCAACTCACCATCACCGATCAACGCCAGATCGAAGGCCCTTCCTTCGCGTCGCAGCACTGACGCTGCCTCGATGAGCAAAAGCTGGCCTTTCTGCTCGCACAGTCGGCCAATGGACAGCAAGCGGCTCCCTTCGGGTAGCGGAGCTAGCTCTGTGCCCAAGAAGGGCTCATCAACACCGCAGCGCACTACCTTGACCTTAGGCCAGTCGCCTAGCGCACAGTGGCGAAACAGTTGACTCCTAGCATAATTGGTAATCGCCACCACGAAGGCGGACCGGCTAATCTTCTCCCGTAGACCGAGCATGGTGGCGTTGTCGAACTCCTCGGGGCCGTGGGCGGTGAAGCTGTAGGTGGGACCACCGAGCTCGCGACAGAGCATCGCCACCAGCGCGGGATTGGTGCCGAAGTGTGCGTGAACATGGCGGGTTCCCTCCCGGGCCACCCAGCGTTTCAGCAGACAGGCTTCGACCAGATACGCCAAGTGGCGGATCAATCCGCGACTCGAGCGATACCCGACGGCAACCGTCAATGCCGCCGCGCGCACAAAGCGCACCGGGTGGCGCAACGCTAGCGCCACCGTCGCGTGTAACAGACGTGCCCATCCGGCATCCAAGAGCACGATGGTTTTGCTCGCCTCTTGCACATCCGCCGCGTCGGCCACCGGCTCTCCGCTCTTTCGGATGGCGAACCTGACGACCGTGACTCCCGCCCGCTCCAATGCCATAATCTCGCGGCGAATGAACGCATGGCTGATCTTGGGATACTGATTAATGAGATAAGCGACCTTCATCGCACACAAAAAGTAGCACGTCTTCCCTAACATAACCCGCTGTCCGCAGTCGCGGGCTGGGGTCCCGACTGAGTCCAGGTTGGGCCAGTGGGTTGCCGCTCATTGGTTGCGGTCGCTGTCCATGACCGCGCGCCGACCTGAGCACAAGATCCTCGGCAAGGAGTAGGAGCTTATGTCTTGACAACTTCATCAAAAAGAATAGAAGGGCCCAGGCTTGGTGAGCCAAGCGCAGGGGGGAGCATGGGCCCATCGACCAATGGCAGCAGTGGATCGTTGCGCAGGCACGAGGTGTGGGTGAGCTCTCTGCAGCGCCTGAGCGACGCCACGATGGTCATTGGCTCTCAGTTGCTGGCGCGCTGGCTTTACGGCGAGTCATGGGGCGAGCAGACCTTCATCGTGACCGTCCTTGGCCTCTTGGTCTTCGGTTTCGCCGCGGAGCTCACCGGGCTATATCGTCCGTACCGGACGGACTCAATCCGGCGCGAGATCCGTGACGCCTTGGTGGCGTGGTCGGCAGTACCGCTGGCCCTGCTCGCGTATTGGTTCTTCACCAAGACCTCCGTACAATATTCTCGTGTAGCCGCCGCCGCTTGGTTCGCCTTGGCGCCGCTGTTTCTGTGTGGCCTGCGCATAGTGGTGCGGGTTGGGCTGCGCACCCTGCGGGCGCGCGGGCACAACACCCGCCGGGTGGCCATTCTGGGGTGTACCCAGGATGCCGAGCGGCTGGCCGAAGCGCTCGACGAGCTGCCCTGGCTTGGACTCGCGCTCGAGGGCATCTACGAAGATCGGACGGCCAAGCGGCGCCACATTCCCAAGCATCCTCGCTGCAAAATCCTGGGCACGTCGGAAGACTTGATCAAGCGCTGCCGCCAGGGCGAGCTGGACGTGGTCTATGTTGCCCTCCCCATGCGGGCCGAGCTGCGCACCGCGGGCATCCTCGCGACGCTCGCCGACACCACCGTCACCGTGTACCTGGTCGCCGACTTCCTCTATTACTCTCTTCTGCGCTCCCATTGGAGCCAGGTGGGCGGCATTCCGGTGGTGAGTGTCCATAACTCGCCTTTCGAGGGCGTGGTCGGCTGGGTAAAGCGCAGCGAGGATCTGGTGCTGGGCACGATGATTCTGCTGGTGACCGCGCTGCCCATGCTCGCCATTGCCATCGCCATCAGGCTAAGCTCGCCCGGACCAATCTTGTTCCGGCAGTGGCGCTACGGTCTGTGCGGGAAGAGGATACGCATTCTCAAGTTCCGCACCATGACGGTCTGCGAGGACGGCGATCATATCGAGCAAGCCCGCAGGAACGATGCACGGGTGACCCGCATCGGGCGTTTCCTGCGACGGACGTCGCTCGATGAGTTTCCCCAGTTTCTACAGGTGCTGACCGGGGAGCTTTCCCTGGTCGGACCGCGACCCCATGCCGTGGCCCACAACGAGCGTTATCGCAGCCTCATCCACGGCTATATGCTTCGTCACATGGTCAAGCCGGGCATAACCGGCTGGGCCCAGGTAAATGGCTGGCGGGGCGAGACCAGCGATCTGGAGAAGATGGAAGAGCGGGTGCGCCATGACCTGGAATACATCCGCAACTGGAACCTCCTTCTCGACATCAAGATCATCTTCCTCACCATCTTCGGCTCGAAGAAGAGTCGCAATGCCTACTAGAGGATTGCCTCCGGAGGTGATGCCGTAGCCAGGGAGCCAGCTAGCCCGCAGCCCATGCCGGCCTGGGGGAGGGTCGCTGCAGTGCTGCCGCCCGGGCCGATCGCGGTGTGCGAGTCGACTTTGTCACCCGCGGGGGATGACCTGTTGCCCGAGGAGCTGGCCGTGCAGGCCAAGTTCCCTTCCGAGAAGCGCAGGCGAGAGTTTGCCGCAGGGCGCCGTTGCGCCCGCCAGGCCCTGGGCCAGCTCGACATCCATGACTTCGCCCTGCTGCCCGGCCAAGATCGGGCGCCCATCTGGCCAGCCGACGCGGTGGGCAGCATCACCCATACCGAAGTCGCGCCAGCCGGCTACTGCGCGGTCGCCGTGGCCAGACGTGACCACGTGCGAGCTCTGGGTATAGATGCCGAGCCGCGCCACAGCCTGCCCCGCGATCTGTGGGCGCTCATCCTGGACGCGAGCGAACAGCGCGCGGCCTTGCACGCACCCGAGCCGGGAGTGTTCGCGCGCCTGGTGTTCTCGGCCAAGGAGGCGGTCTACAAAGCTCTCTACCCCATATGCCGGAATTTCCTCGATTTCATGGATGTCCACATCGAGTTTCATTTGGAAGCGGGCAGGTTCTGTGCCGAGATGCGACGGACGCCTGCCGCGGACATCGGAGCGGGGATCGTGGGCCGCTTCGTCATCGACGGAAGGTTGATCATGGCGGGGGTAGCGCTCACGGCCCTAAATTTGCAGTTGCCTTGCAGGCTGCTGTCGCCGCAGCATAGTCGTTGCCAGCAGCGTAGTCTTTGTTAGGGAAGCGAAACCGAAACATGGCCCGAGAACCAGATGCACACGAGACACTGAACTACTCAGAGTTCGTGGCACGACAGGCGACCAAACCCGCGACGGATCACGCCGTGCTAGTCCTGCCTGCTGCCGATGGTAGAGAGCAGATCTTTCCCATCACCCGCAACCCCACCGTGATTGGCCGGTCGGTGAACGCCGACTTGGTCCTGCCCGATGCCGCGGTTTCGGATTTTCATGCGCGCATTATCAGACACAGCTTCGGCTACACGGTCGAAGACCTGGGCTCGGCCGAAGGCACGTTCGTATGCGACCGGCGCGTGAATCACGCCCGGCTGGTCGACGGAGATGAGTTGCGCTTAGGGGCCACCCGGCTGACCTTCGTGAACGAGCACCAGGTACCCGATAAGGAGCGACCGGCTCCGACGCGCGCGCTCGTCGCTTTCCAAACACCCCGGGCCATGGTGGCCCGCCAGACCGTGCTGCGCGATCGCTATGCCGGAGACATCGGGCAGCATTTCCCCGCTGCTCCCCCGGCGCGCCGCAGCTCTCTGCCCGATGACAGCGGTCCCTCCTTCGACGAGATACTCATCAAAGCGATTCGCGCCGCCCGCTACTTGCGCGAGCACGCGCGTTTGATCGCTTCGTTTGCCCTGCTGGGGTTGGGCATGGCCGCCATCAGCTTCAAGCTCATGCCGCCGGTGCGCGCCGCTTATTCGGTGGTAATGCTCCACCCGGCCCCCATGGTCAACCCGATGGAGCCAGACGCGACACGGCAGAGTCAGCCGGACCAGATGCAGTTCTTCGTCGGCGTCGACCGCGCCTTCACCAGCACCGACGCCGTTCTAGCTTCTTTGCGACGCATGGGGGTGCCGGCACCCACCGACGCACAGGCCGAGGCCCTGGCCAAGCGCCTCCACTTCGAGAGCATCGGCAACAACATGTACACGGCAAGCTTCACGCCGAGTGTCTTCTCTGCGCGCAATGACTGGCACCTGCGCTTTCTCGACACCCACATCAAGAGCTACGTCGAGCACGAGGTCGAAAAGAAGCTGAAGGTATTCGTCGCCGAGGCCGACTTCTTGCGCAGCGAAACCCAGGAGGCGGAGAAGCGCTTAGGGGAAATCATGCAGCAGACGGTGCAATATCGCGAAGCACACGCCGACCAGATCTTGGCGCAAGGGACGCTGGCCAAGGGCTCACCCGCCGACCTGGAAACGAACCGCATCGAAGTGCTCGGGCGCATCAGCCGCCTCGAAGGTGAGCTCGCCGGCGTGCGCAGCCAGCTCGGACGCGGCAGCGCGCTCAGCCAGGCCAAATCGCAAGCCACCCAAGCCGATCGCGATGCCATCGCGGCCGTCAACCGCAAGCTGGCCGAGCTGCGCGCGCAAGGCTTCGCCGATGGACATCCCGATATCCAGCGACTCCTCGAAGAGCAGGCCAATCTGCAGCGTATGGTAGAGCAACGCCTGCACGCGGACGTGACCCAGTTCGAAAGGCGCTCGAACGTCGCTTACGACGCTTTGCAAGGCCAGGCTGACCAGGTGAGCGCACAGCTCAAGGCCGCCCGCGCGGAGCGCGCGACCATCGAGGCCAGCCTGCGCGATTTGCGCACGGTCAACGCCGAATCAGCCAAGGTTAACGCGCGTATAGATGAGCTCGCGCGCATGGCAGACGAGGCCAAGCGGCAGCAAGCGGTACTCTTCGACCGACTGCAGAAGGCAGAAGTCCAGCTCCAGCTCGAGCGAGTCTCCACCTCCTCGCGCTACGAGATCGTGGTTCCCGCCCGGCTCGAGACAGCGCCCGGCAAGCGCGCCTTGGTTCTGCGTCTTGCCCTGGGGCTAATGCTGGGTCTGCTAACCGTCGCCGGGGTGCTAGGCATAGGCGAGCTGCGCCGAATCATCCGCCGCGTCACAGCCCAGGGCGCCCTCGGCCTGGTGCTCATGCTGCTGGTCACCTTTGGCCCAGGCTGCGTCCGCGAGGGGCAGTTCATCTGGGCGGAAGATTTGCCCGTCCCAAGCCCCGCGGCCGAACCCGTGATCTCACCGCGCGACACCATCCTGGTCGAAGTCGACCGCCAACCCACCCTATCGGGCGAATTCGTGGTCCGCGACGATGGTCACTACACCCAGCCCATGGTGGGCAGCATCGCGGTGAGCGGTCAAACCACCCGTCAGGTCGCCAATGCCGTGGCCAGTCGCCTGCACTCGGTAGTAGTGTCACCCCTGGTGTCGGTCTGGATCACGAAGGTGCATCCCGTTCGCGTGAGCGTGGTGGGTGAGGTGAAGACCCCGGGCACCTACGAGCTCGTCCGCGACCGCAACCTTCTCGCGGCGCTCGCTTCGGCCGGCTGGCTGACCGAGTTCGCCCACGACGACCGGATTTACGTCTTGCGTCCGAGCACAACCGAGCGCATTAGGTTCCGCTTGCGCGACATCACGACCGCCTCACCCCACGCCGCCCAGTTCCAGCTCTCCGACACAGATGTCGTTGACGTGGAGTAGGCCATGCTGAGCGGTGGCGCCACCGTTCTGTCTGTGCTGTTCCTGATAAGGGCCGAGACCCAGCTCGACATCGGCGGCCGGATCGAAACCATGGCTGGGCAGGCGCCCACGGGCATCGCTGTGAACAGCAGCGGCCAAACCGTGCCCTACGAGCAAGGACAACTGGCGGTGATTGCCACTCCGGAGCTGAGCCTGCGCTATCTGTCCGAGACCGACGACTGCCTGGCCACGTCGTCTACCCGAATGCTCTGGCGCCCGGTGCCGCTACCTCACCAGCGGCCGCTCTTCCTCGAGATGGTCGACGTGAGCGAGCTGGGCCTTCTGGGCAAACGGACGCGCTGGCGGCTCAGCCTGCACGGCTCGTACGGCGAGGAGGACTACACCATGCTGTCGCAGCAGTTTCTGAGTCAACCCTCGCTCCCCACCTCGCTCACCGCCGCGCTGGTCACCACCAATGACGAGCTGTCATGGCGCGCCAGCCGGCGCACCGACCTGGTTCTGCAGCTACAGGGTATCTTCCGCCGCAGCATCGATGTACCCACGGCCCCGCCCGGGCAGGCCGCTACCCTCCCGGGCCAGACGGCAAGCGTGCCGACGACTACCGCGCCGTCCGCCTATGGCTACGCCTTTCCCCCCCAGCTCACCGGTGAGCTCGACCCCGGGATCCGTCACTTGCTCTCACGCACCACCACCCTCGAAGCGTTCATCGGACTGATGGATACCGACATCGGAGCGATGCCACCTATCACCCACCTGAACGTCCTCTCCCTCGAGCCCCAGCTTGGAGTGCGCTACGCCCTGACCAGGCACCACCAGCTCCATCTCTCCGCCGGCCTGGCCTACACCATCGCACTCGCAAAATCCCCGCAGGCGCCTGCGTGGGCCCCCGTCTACCCGCTCGTCCAAGTCGAGCTGACCTCGCGCTGGCGCCAAGCCCGCGAGGTCGAGTGGCGCTCCTATCTCGGCGTGGAGACCGACGCATTCACCGACCCGGTGCTGGGCACCGAGGTGCTGCGCGGGACGGCGCAGGCGCGTGTCGATCTCGGGTTCGGTCCCCACTGGGGCGTCGGCGCAACCGCGGTCTTCGCCACCGACCTCAGCAGTCCCTTGCAGAATCCCGGCACCAGCAGCACCGCCCTTGTCCAGGCCGGCGCTTCCCCCCCGCTGCCGCTCGACGAGACGGTCGTCACGGCCGAGGTCCCCTTCTATTATCGCCGGCCGAACCACTACCTGGTGGAGCTAGGCGGCCGATTCACCCAGCGCGCCCCCAACCTGCGCTCGCCGGAATTCGCCTGGCGCTCGGACGACCGCGAGCTCTGGGTATTCCTGCGCTTCTCGACCCTCACGGCCCAGGTGCCCCGCCGCCCGCGGCCGGCCGCGCCCACGGCGCAAAACCCCGGTGCCACGCCCAGCCCAGAGCCACCGCCTTTGCCCCCTCCTGTCCTCTCGCCATTGTGATCGTGGCCTCGCCGCGCTGACCGCGGCACTCCTTCGCCCGCAGCCCCGCAGCCCCGCAGCCTGAAGCCCACCCAGCCCGCAGCTCACACAACCCACCCAGCCCGCAGCCTTGGCCGGTGGCCTCCCCTACCCCGGCGGCTCATCGCCGAGGTGAGCAGCGGGCGGGCGAATGTGCGACGAGCGAAATACCAGGTATCGGCTGGCGACGAAGTTGAAGGCGGTGGCGGCGGCAATGCCCAAGAGAGCAGCCAACTGCGGACGTAGCGCCAGGGCCCGTCCCATGAGCAGCAAGGTCACAGCATAGTTTATGAGCGCCCCCACCGAGCAAGCGGCCATGAACCCCGCGAATTGCCTGAGCCAGCCCTCCCGGCGGCTTTCCCCGAAGCTAAAGCGCCGGTTGAGGACGAAATTGAACACCATCGACAAGGCGATGGCCACCGCCACCGCTGATCGCGCCGCCAGCCCGAGGCGAAGGAACAAGGTGAGCAGGAGCAGGTTGACCAGCGTGCCCAGCCCGCCCACGGTGAGGAATTGCACCAGCTGCGACCAGGCGCCGAACTTGAAAGTATAGAGTCGGCGCAGGTGCCTGAGGTAGAGCAGCTGCTGCCGCATGGTCAGCTTGCTCTCGCCCAGCTGGCGGTCCTCGAAATGGATGGGGACCTCGACCACGCGCTCGCAGCCGCACTTCACGATCAGCTCGAGGCCGATCTTGTAGCCCACCGGATTGAAATCTCGGCCGCCGGCAAAAGTAGCACGCCGCAGCGCGAAGAACCCGGCCATGGGATCGCGCGCGGAGGTCAAGGGTCGCGCCAGCAGAGTCGCAACACGGCTGTTGAGCCAGCGCAAGAACCCCCAATCGTCGGAAGTAGAACCGCCCGTCACGTAGCGCGACCCGATGACGAAGTCAGCCCCCTCCTCCAGCTTGCGCAGCATCTGCGGAATCGCCTCGGGCGGATGGCTGAGATCGGCATCCATGCACAGCACGATGTCACCACTTGCCTGCTTCATGCCGTCGAGCACAGACGGGCTGAGCCCGCGGTCGCGCGTGCGCACCACCATCTTCACCCAAGCTTCGTCGCGGCCGGCGATAAGCTCCGCCGATCCATCCTGACTACTGTCGTCCATGATCAGGACGTCCAGCTCGAGGCCGTGCTGCTCCCGGACTCTGGCCAGACGCTGGATCAGGTGAGGCAGGTTGGCTGCCTCGTTATAGGTGGGCACCACGACGGTGACACGCGAGTAGCAGGTGGCTTGGTTACCGGTGAGAGAAGGGGCCAATGATGGTTCCTCGGGGTGGGGGTGCGGATAGGGCCGTCCGCGTCCCCCAACCTACCAGAGTTTGCGCAGAGTCGTTCCGGGATAGTAATGGCGCAGGATCTCGCGATAGCTCTGTCCGGCCTCGGCCATTCCCACCGCGCCGGTCTGGCACATCCCTACCCCGTGGCCGAAACCCGCTCCCCGAAAAACCGCGGAAGTGCCGCGCATATCCACCACGAAAAGCGAGCTCCGCAAATTGCCGAAGGTCTGGCGAATGCGCAGCTCGCCGCGAATGATCTCCGCGCCCGCGCTCCCGCTGACCCGCACCGCGCGCGCTCGGCCGGAGACCCCACGCTCCAGGATATCGATCGACTGGATGACTCCCAAGCGATACTTGGCCAAGAGCCGGTCGAGCTCGGCGGCGCTCCGGGTAACCGTCCAGCGAAAACGCTCCCCGGCGCCCAGGTGGGCCGTGCCACAGTATGCGGGAGGAGGGTCGTCGATGAAAGCGGCCACGTTGCCCGCATTGACGCCGCCAGCGTATACATCGTGTGCCTTGACGGCTGCGTCACGATGGCCGCGCAGCGAGGCTAGCGGCGCCATTTCCGGCCATACATTTTCATTGTTCTCACCGTAGCCGCCACAGTTGGCCGAATATACCGGGTCGGCCAGGTCGCTGCCCTCGAAGAGCACCTCGCCCCGGGTCGCCTCGACCGCGGCGGTGGTACGCGGCGTTTCGTGCCCGACGCCGGTGTAAACCTGACAGTGAGTCTGCGCACAGAGACGATATGGGTCGCCGATATGGCGGGTTCCTATCTTCGCGAGCAGCTCACCTCGCGCCGCAACTGCCTGCGCCTTGAGGGCTTCGGGTGGCGCGCTCGGGAATATCTCAGCCGGGAGCAGGCCAGCCAACAGCTTGTTCTCGGGCAGCGCATTAACCACAGCCATGGTCCCGCGGCGATCGAGAGTGACGTACACACGACCGGCATAGGTACCCAACAGCCCGCCCGGCGCCCCGGCCCCTCCACCCACGGCCTGGACCCGCACCGCGCTTTCGTCGGTGGCGAGAAACCAAAGCACGCCCTCGTTCTTCACCTTGATGCCCGACTTTGCCCCCGTGGCTTCGAGCCAGCCGTGCGGACGATCGACCAGCTCGGTGTACACTCCCGGATGCACCAAGGTCGCCTTCCGTCCGAGGCGATCGAGGGCCTGCTCGGCCACCTCGGTCGCCGGGAACGGGCCCACCCCGACCAGGCACTCCCGCCGATCGATCACCTCGCCACCTATACCGAAGAGCGTCCCTTGCTCAAAGCGACGTGCAGTTTCCCCAAGACCCTTCCAGCGGTCGAGCTCGACCTCGGCCTGCTCTGCTCGGGCTACCGGTCCACGCCAGACCACCGCCCAGTAGCGCAGCTTGGCGGCCGAGGTGCCCGAGGCCTGGATCTGCCAGCTATCGTCGGCGCGCACCTCGGGTCCGCCGTCGCCTTCGGGCAAGAGGCGCAGCTTCCCCGGCGCGGCACTAATGGTCACGCTGGACAGCCCCTCGGCGATGGCGATGGGCACTACCGGCATGCCTTCCTTGGTGAAACGAAACTCGGCCGAGTAGATGGAACGCAACTTGTCGGCGCCCGACAGCTCATCCGCGCCCTCGGCGCGGGCCACCAGCCCGAGCACGAGGGCGAGCAGGACGGGGAGAGCGAGACCGCGGCTCATTTCAAGTCCGTGGTAGCAAGGTAGCGCAGGTTGAGGGCGTTGACGGTAAAGTGGGCCACCACCGGACCACTCAAATCCCCTGACCACAAGAAGAGCTGCCCGAAAACCAACCCAGCCACGAACGACGAGAGGGTCCAGGGCAGAAATCTCAATTTGGGACCTACGTGGAGGAGGGCGAAGATAGCGCTCGACGCCCACAGACCGACAGCCGGCAACAACGCTCCGCGAAAGAAGATCTCCTCGCCCAAGGCGGACGCGACAGCCAAAACGACGATTTCCGCGGGGGGCAAAGGACCGAGCAGCGCGCGCATGTCCTGATGCAGTGCTCTCCCCCACTCGAAGCGATGGGTGGCAAGGCGTGACGCGAACACAAAGCCAAGGCCGATGAGAACGCCAGCCACTATGCCCAGAAATACCTGGGCATTTTCGCCTCCGGCCGGACGCCAGACCGTGCCATCGCCGCGCAATGTCGACCAGGCAATGCCTGCCGAAGCCAGGCCCAAGTAGAGAACCAGCACCAGGATGGGGCGCGGCCAGCTTCTGCTGCCATCTAGCATAGGGCTACACCATAGCAGCAATGGGCTTGTATCGGTCCGCGCCATCCGCCGGCCGATACCCGGGTCATATGCCGCTCCGCACTATCTGCCGGCCCAGCCTCATGCCCAGCACCCCCCAGCCAGTCAGCCCGACCTCATGCCTAGCTGCACAATAACAATCCGCCCCTTGGCAACTCTGCCTGCCCGACCGAACGACCTTACGCCGCATAAAGACAACCAGAGCTTTTCCGATCACGGCCTGGGCTTTGTCGCCAATGTCGCAACGCGAACATGATAAATGTGGTGCTCATGCCGCTCCTGGCGGTCAGATCCAAACGCAATGGCGGGAGGCCAGCCCTCGACGGGCCCGACGATCGAGTGGTGCGCGAGGTCGGTTTGCAGAAGCTACTGCAGACCCGCATCTGCGACCTGACCCTCAAGATCGAGGACGTCTTGTTCGATTGCCTGGCCCAGGTCACGAGCGAGCTGCGCAGCAGAGGCATCTCCTTTATCCCCGCTTATTACCTGGGTGACGACGACTTCTGGACCGCCGACCGTGCCACGAGCGTAAACGTCCCTTGGTACCTGGCCAACGCCCTGCTTTGGCAGCTGGTCAACGATCACCTGTTCGAGTACTCGCGCGAAGAGGTGATGATGTATCTGCGCCACGAGACCGGACACGCCATCAACTACGCCTTCGAGCTCTGGAAGCGCAAAGACTGGGCGCAGACCTATGGCGATTTTCGCCGGCCCTACCGTGACGTCTTCACCGCCAACTCGTGGAGCCGCGATTACGTGCGCTATCTGCATCGCGCCGGCATGTATCACTACGCCCAGAAGCATCCCGACGAGGATTTCGCGGAGACCTTCGCGGTGTGGCTAGACCCGTCCTCGCGCTGGCGACGGCGCTACCAGGACTGGCAGGTAGCGCTGGTCAAGCTCGAATACATCGACCGCATCATCGACGTCGAAGGCATCTGCAAGGGCCCCCCCAAAAACCAGCGCTTGGGCACTCGCATCGGCTACGAGACCATCAAGGAAACCGTCGCCGACTACTTCGATCTCGCCCATGCGGTCGACCCCGACCTGGCCGAGTATCGTGACGACCTGCTCGAAATCTTTCCCCGGCGGCCACCCCGAGCCCGCCATAGCCAAAGCTCCGTCTCGGCGGCCCGCTTCATCCAGCTCCACCAGCGCATGCTGGTCGACAAGATCAGCCTCTGGATCGGGCGATCCGACCGACGGATCGTCGGGCGATTTCTGCGTCAGCTACAGGCTCTCTGCACC
This sequence comes from uncultured delta proteobacterium, assembly GCA_963849735.1. Classification (GTDB taxonomy): domain Bacteria; phylum Myxococcota_A; class Polyangia; order Fen-1088; family Fen-1088; genus Fen-1118. Next base: position 170,937 of record CAWKJE010000037.1, on the reverse strand, counting down.
TACGAGCACCTGGTCGTGCCGGAAGCTCAGCGCAATGAAAAGCTCGTCGACCTCACCATCGTCGCCACCTGGCACGTCCTCAACGGCATTCACCGTCTCAGCGAGAAATAGCCAGCCAGCGGCAGGTCCCTAGCACTCGGTCCGAATTTCAATCAGCGAGTGCCAGGCCCCAGTTTGGGTCGCCGGTTAGTCCGCTGCGGGTAGCCCGACCTGGATGATCTTGCGCAGGACATCCGCACCGATACGTGGCGCCTTCTTCTCTTCCTCGAAGATGATCTGGGCCAAGGTCTGAGCGGTGAGATCGGCGCTGGTCACGTAGTCGGTCACCTGCACGTCGTCGCCCTTGCGTACGAAGCCGGCGACGTCGGCCAGCGTGACGTAGTGGCGCTCGGTGGTGTCGTAGAGTTTTCGGTTCGAGTAGCGCTTGATTATACGCATGAGTTCCCCAGAAGGATGACACATCTTGGCGGGTTGACAAGCCCGCCGGATTTCAAATTTGCTCCAAAGCTCTTGCAATATTCTTGGATGTCGGAGATGGGCTCAAAGGTGAAACCCGATCCCCACCGTCCATCATCTTATGGCTAGTCAAAGCTGCCACGCTCAAGCAAAGCAACAACCTCTTTTTTGCAAGACCACGCGGAAACCCTGGCTCTCATGTCCCAAAACTCAGTCGACCTCGATCAGCTCACCCAGCGCGAGTATCCCTATGGCTTCGCCACCGAGCTCGCCGCCGATAGCGCCCCGCGCGGACTCGGCGAGGACGTGATCCGTCTCATCTCGAGCAAAAAGCGCGAGCCTGCCTTCCTGCTCGAGTGGCGACTGCGGGCTTATCAGCACTGGCTGACCCTGCGCGAGCCGCGCTGGTCGAGCGTGAGATACCCGCCGATCGATTACCAGGACATAATCTACTACTCGGCGCCCAAGCCCAAAGCGGCTGCCCCGCAAAGCCTGGACGAAGTCGATCCCGCGTTGCGGGCCATGTTCGACAAGCTCGGCATCTCGCTGGCAGAGCAGGAGCGTCTGGGGGGAGTGGCCCTGGACGCCGTGGTGGACAGCGTGTCGGTGGCCACCAGCTTCAAGAGCAAGCTGGCCGAGCTAGGCATCATTTTCTGTTCCTTCTCGGAAGCTGCTCACGACCATCCCGATCTCGTGCGCAAGTATCTGGGCAAGGTGGTCCCCCCCACCGACAACTACTTTGCTGCCCTCAACTCGGCGGTCTTCAGCGACGGTAGCTTTTGCTACATCCCGCCTGGCGTGCGCTGCCCCATGGAGCTGTCGACTTACTTCCGCATCAACGCCGCCGACACCGGCCAGTTCGAGCGTACTCTCATAATCGCCGAGGCCGGCAGTTACGTGAGCTACCTCGAAGGCTGCACTGCCCCTCGGCGTGACAACAACCAGCTCCACGCGGCGGTGGTGGAGATTTTCGCCCACGAGCTGGCCGAGGTCAGGTACTCGACCGTGCAGAACTGGTACCCGGGCGACAAGGAAGGCCGCGGCGGCATCTACAATTTCGTGACCAAGCGCGGTCGCTGCGCGGGCAGGAGCTCGAAGATTTCGTGGACTCAGGTGGAGACCGGCTCGGCCATCACCTGGAAGTACCCGAGCGTGATACTGCTCGGCGACGATTCGGTGGGCGAGTTCTACTCGGTTGCCGTTACCAACCATCATCAGCAGGCCGACACCGGTACCAAGATGATCCACATCGGCAAGAATACCAAGAGCACCATCGTGTCGAAGGGCATCTCGGCCGGCCACGGGCAGAACACGTATCGCGGTCTGGTCAACGTCGCACCCGGCGCCGAGAACGCACGCAACTACTCGCAATGTGATTCCCTCCTCATCGGCGACACCTGCGGCGCCCACACCGTGCCCTACCTGGACGTGCGCAACAGCTCTGCTCAGGTCGAGCACGAAGCGTCCACTTCGCGCATCAGCGAGGACCAGCTATTCTATTGTCGCCAGCGCGGCCTCGACCGGGAAGACGCCGTCAATCTCATCGTGAACGGCTATTGCAAAGACGTGTTCAGACACCTCCCCATGGAGTTCGCCGTCGAAGCGCAGAAGCTGCTCGGGGTCAGCCTGGAAGGAAGCGTGGGCTAGCCGTGCTCTCGATTCGCAATTTGCACGCCGAGGCCGCCGGAAAGCCCATTCTGCATGGGGTCAACCTCGAGGTGGCCGCGGGTGAGGTGCACGCCATCATGGGCCCGAACGGCTCGGGCAAGAGCACCTTGGCCGGCATTCTGGCGGGTCGCGAGGGCTATACCGTGACCCTGGGCGCAGTGCTCTACCAAGAGCGGGATCTGCTCGCCCTTTCACCCGAGCTGCGCGCGCGCGAGGGCCTCTTTCTGGGTTTTCAATACCCGGTCGAGATCCCCGGCGTCGGCAACACCTACTTCCTGCGCTCTGCGCTGAATGCCCTGCGCAAGCATCGCGGCGAAGACGAGCTCGACGCCATGGATTTCTTGGCTATGGTCAAGGGCAAGGCCAGAGCCTTGGGCCTGAGCCCCGATCTGCTGTCCCGTGCGGTCAACCAAGGCTTTTCCGGAGGCGAGAAGAAACGCAACGAAATCCTGCAGATGTCGGTGCTCGAGCCACGGCTGGCCATTCTCGACGAGACCGATTCCGGGCTCGACATCGATGCGTTGCGCGAGGTGGCCAGCGCGGTGCAGGCCTTGCGTGCTCCTACCCGTGCCATCGTGGTCATCACCCACCACCAGCGCTTGCTCGACTACCTGGTACCGGATCGCGTGCATGTCCTCTCGAGCGGCAGCATCGTCGCCTCGGGCGACAAGAGCCTGGCCATCGAGCTCGAGAGCAAGGGCTACGGCTGGGCGCAGGCGCAAGGGGAGGCATGAGCACGGGACTTTCGTCAGGAGCTCGCGCGCCCTACCTGCAGAGGTTCTCCGAGATCGCTCCTGGTCCGACATGGCTCTCGCCGGCCCGCCAGGGGGCACTGGCGGCTTTCCTGGAGCGAGGCTGGCCGGACAAGAAGGAAGAGGACTGGCGCTTCACCGACTTGGCTCCCATCACCACGCAAGCCGTGTTGCCCGGCATCGCCGCCCGGTCTCCCGACGCCGCCATTGGGCTCGACCCCTCGCTATTCGACGACCAGCTCGTCCAGCTCTTGCGCGCGGCCGGGCCACGTTTGCTGTTCGCGGACGGTCGTGGGGCTGGTCCCGATCCGTTTCGAGACGATCGCCCCGCACCGCCACCGGGTTTGCGCCTGGAGCAGCTGTCGGCTCCCCACGCTGGCGAGGTGCCGGGATTGCGGGCCCACCTGGGCCACTATCTGGGCCATGGCAATGCCTTCGTCGCCCTCAACACCGCGTTCATGAGCGACGGCGCGATCATACATATCCCACCGGGGCTCGCGTGCGACTCGCCCATCACCGTGGTTTACCTGGCCTCGGCCGAGGAGGCCGCCAGCTTCCCCCGCACCGTGGTGCTGGCGGGTGCGGGCAGCGAGGCCACCGTGGTCGAGGTTTATCTGGGTGCGCGCGGACGCGCGACCCTGTCGGTTTCGGCCACCGAGATCGTGCTCGAGCCCGAGGCCCGGCTGGTCTATCACGCCATCCAGCAGAGCTCGCCTCAGGGATGTCACGTCGGACACGTCGCGGTCACCCAGGCCTCCGGCAGCCGATTTTCAGCCCACAGCCTGGCGCTCGACGGCCGCATCGTGCGCCACGACATCCACGACCTGCTAGCCGGCGAGGGCTGTGCCTGCAATCTCGACGGCATCTACCTGGTGTCGGGTCAGAGCCACGTCGACAACCAGACCACCATTGACCACAGCATGCCCAGATCGACCAGCCGCGAGAGCTATCGCGGCGCCGTGGCGGGCAATGGCCACGCCGTATTCAGCGGTCGCATCGTGGTGCGACCAGGAGCCGCCAAGACCGACGCCGAGCAGACCAACCGCAACCTTCTGCTCTCGAGCCAGGCCAGGATCAACAGCAAACCTCAGCTCGAGATTCTGACCAGCGACGTGAAGTGCTCACACGGAGCCACTACCGGTCGATTGGATCCGGAAGCCCTCTTCTATCTGCGCTCGCGCGGCATCTCCGCCCGAGATGCAAGCCACATACTCATCCGCGCCTTCCTACAGCAAGGGCTGGAAAGGGTCAGCTCCAACGCCGTCCGCGCCGAGTTGGAAAGCGTGCTCGACCGCCGTATAGACAGTCTCATGGCGGAAAGCGCAAGCCCGTGACGGCGAGAGCTGCCCAGCGCAACCCAGTGACCGCGGAGCCACGCGCCGCAAACGGCGCCGGCCGCGACGAAGAGCTGGCCGACCGGTCGAGCGATTGGAATATCGCCCGTGTGCGGCGCGATTTTCCCGCGTTGGCGCAAACGGTGCACGGCCATCCCCTGATCTACCTCGACAGTGCCGCCACCGCGCAAAAGCCCATGTGTGTCCTCGAACGCATCCGGCGCAGCTACCTCGAGGAATGCGCCAACATCCACCGCGGCGTCTACCAGCTGAGCGAGCGCGCGACCGCGGCGTATGACCAGGCACGCGAGACCGTTCGAGCCTTCATCGGGGCCGAGCACACCAGCGAGATTATCTTCGTACGCGGCACCACCGAGGCGGTAAATTTGGTGGCGCAGAGCTACGGCCGCAGTCATCTCGGCGCCGGCGACGAGGTCCTCATCACCGCGCTGGAGCACCACTCGAACCTGGTGCCGTGGCAGATGCTGTGTCAGGAGAGCGGTGCGACGCTGCGGGTGGCCCCCATCGACGAACGCGGCAACCTGATCTGGACTGAGTTCGAAAGGCAGCTAGGACCGCGCACCAAATTGGCCGCGTTCACCTGGGTGTCGAATGCTCTGGGCACCGTAAACCCGGTCAAGGCCATGACCGAGGCCGCCCACCGCCAGGGCGCCGTGGTGTTGATCGACGCCGCCCAGGCCGCGCCGCATCGCCTCGTCGACGTGAGCGATCTCCGACTGCGACTTCCTAGCCTTCTCAGGCCACAAGCTCTACGGCCCTACCGGTATCGGCGTCCTCTATGGCAAGCGCCATCTCCTCGAAGAGATGCCACCCTGGCAGGGTGGCGGCGACATGATCGCCCAGGTTAGCTTCGAACGGACGACCTACGCCGCCCCCCCGGCCAAGTTCGAAGCCGGCACTCCCGACATAAGCGGCGCCATCGCCCTGGGCACCGCCATCACCTACCTCGAGTCCCTCGGCCTTGCCGCCGTCGCCCGCCATGAAGACGAGCTCCTCGCCTACGCCCTCGCGGCGCTCGAGTCTGTCCCGGGCGTGCGCATCGTCGGCCAGCCCGACCACCGGGCCGCGGTAGTGTCGTTCTTGCTCGACGATATCCACCCTCACGACCTCGGCACCGTCCTCGACCGCTACGGCATAGCCATCCGCGCCGGCCACCACTGCGCCCAACCGACCATGCGGCATTTCCAGGTGTCGGGCACGGCCCGCATTTCGCTCGCGCTATACAACCAGCGCGAAGAGATTGACATGCTAGTATTGCGTCTCGCGGAAGCGCAGAAGATGTTCAAGCGATGAGCGACCTCGACGATCTCTACCAGGAGGTAATCCTCGATCACCAGCGCAACCCGCGCAATTACGCCCGCTTGCCCAATGCCAACCGCCAGGCCGAAGGCAACAATCCCCTGTGCGGTGACCACGTTACCGTGTACCTGGAGCTCGACGCCGGCGTAATTCGCAACATCAGCTTCCAAGGTGACGGTTGCGCCATTGCAAAGGCCTCGGCTTCGATGATGACCTCGACGGTGAAGGGCAAGACGGTCAGCGAGGCTGCCCAGATCTTCAAATCGTTCCACCAGATGGTCACGGGAGGCGCGGATCCATGCTTCGACATCGAATCGCTGGGCAAGCTGGCCGCCTTTTCCGGGGTCAGCGCCTTCCCGGTGCGCGTCAAGTGCGCCAGCCTGGCCTGGCACACTCTCAACGCGGCCATACATGAGCAAGGTCCCGCAGGCGAGGGCAAAGAGAGGCCGCGCTGATGCCGGGCGCCCCCAAGCCGGCTGTTGCCGCACCAAGCGAAGCCACGCCAGCAGCAGCAGCGCGGGCAGGAGCCGAGCCAGCTGGAGACACGCCAGCGGGAGCCCCGCTGGCAACTGACGCTAGCCAGGAATACCCATCGCCCGCTGCGCCGCCACCGCCCCGATCGACCAGCTGCGGAGTCGAGCGACCGCCCGTCGGCCTCGAAGAGCAGGTTTGGCAAGAGCTGCGCCAGCTCTACGATCCCGAGATCCCCGTCAACATCGTGGAGCTCGGCCTAATTTATGCGATGCGCACTGCGCCCCTCCCCGACGGTGGTAACCGGGTCGAGGTGTTGATGACCGTCACCTCACCCGCATGCGGCATGTCAGAGATGTTGCGGACCGAAGCCGACGCGCGCCTCCGCGGGCTGGCCGGGGTGCGCGAAGTCGAAGTCGCCATCACCTTCGAGCCGCCCTGGACTCCTGAGCTGATGAGCGAGGAAGCGCGCCTGCTGCTCAACTTTTAGTCCCCCGAGAGCTGTCAGGGCCAGATCGACGAAGAGGAACCCGGGCTCCGCATGGTGGTTGGCGGCCCATTCCCGCCTGGGCTTCCCGTTATTATCCCTGCCCCGGCCACGTTATTATCCCTGCCCTGCCCGAACCAGCGCCAGGCCCTTGCCCGCCGGTACAAATTTTTTTTGACGACAGCCCCCGCCTCCTCTCACTCACTAGCCAAAAAGGTGGGCTCCCCTGGTCCAAGGTGGATCAGAGGTTGCCGACAAATCGAGAGTTTCGATAAACCTTTGACCAAGCGGGGACCCAAATGAAGACGAGAAATCTGTTATCGCTCTGCGCTACAGGCGCGCTGTTCGCATCCCTGGGGGGGATAGGCTGCTCATCCAGCGGTGGCGGTCTCCCCGCCGGGTCAGGCGGTACCACGGGCGGATCGAGCACTAGCCAGATCAAGGGAACCGGCGGCGCCACCGTCCAAGGCAATGGCGGGACCAAGACCTCCTCGCCCGGTGCCGCGGGGCAGACCGGTCCTGGCACTACCGAGTATGGCGCCGGGGGAACGACCGGCCAGAGCACGACCAGCAATCCCGGATTCCCGGGTGGCAACGGTGACGCCGGCTACACCGGACCCGGGACAGGGCGCGGCGGCAACGGCGATGGCGGCGCCGGACCGGGGAACTTCAACGGAGACGCGTTGGCCGGGTTCTTGAATGGCCTCGCGGACGCCGGATTCACTGGTTTCGGCGGCAACGGTGATGGCGGATTCCCAGGTTTCGGCGGCAACGGTGATGGCGGATTCCCAGGTTTCGGCGGCAACGGTGACGGCGGATTCCCAGGTTTCGGCGGCAACGGTGACGGCGGATTCCCAGGTTTCGGCGGCAACGGTGACGGCGGATTCCCAGGTTTCGGCGGCAACGGTGACGCCGCCTTCGGTCGTGGCAATCGTGAAGCGGGGGCCTTTGGCAATCGTGAGGCAGGGGCCGGCTTCGGCGGCTTCGGCGGCTTCGAAGCAGGCGCCTTCCCCGGTGGCGGGGGCGGCGGACCGTAGTCAGTCCGCACCACGGGGAAGACCCGGGTAACACCGCGGTAGCTTCCCCGCCCCAACCCCAAAAGGGCCGGCAATCCAAGGTTGTCGGCCCTTTTGCTATGCTCGCTCACCAGCTGGCGATGAGCCCGGCGTTGGCGGCGGTCGAGTAGCCACGCTTGGCCAAGGCGAAGGGTGGCTCGACGGCAACCACCCCGAATTCGCCCCCGCGCAAGAGCCTGGTCACGGTAGCCCGCTCATCGACGATGAAGTCGCTGGCCTCGCTGGGAAAGAAGATGTAATCGGCATCGAATATACCCAGGGTCATGTTGTAGGCATCCGGACGATGGGCAAAGTAGGGCGTGGTGAACCCCGAGCCGGACACCTTGGCCCGCCCAGGCAACAGCTGGAGCAGGCGCTCGGCCGAGCGGTGGCGTCGCCGGCCCTCGGCATCGATGCCGAAGGTATACTTGATGGGGCCGCCCCAAGCGTTCGTCCGCTGCAGGAGCGCCCCGTACTGGTAGCTCAGCGGCAGCGCCATGGCCACCATCGCCGCCAAGGCCACCCTCCTGTGGCGGGTGGCCAGCCCGGGCGCGGCCAAGTCGGGCTTGCCCAGCCACTCCAAGCCCAGCGCCACGCCGGGAAACAAGAACGCGATCCAGTGGGCGCTATATTGGAAGCTTATGCTGGTGAGCGGGCTGTAGCGGGTGGACAGGATGGTGAAAAAGAAGCCGGGTATGCACAGGACCAGCCAGATCGGCCGTCTGAGCGGGAGGAAGGCGAGCGGAGCCAGAATTTGCAGCAGGTAGACGAGCTTGGCCGTCTCGGCCATGGTCGACATGGTGAACCCGGGATTGCCCAGTACCGTCATGATCACGCCGCCGAAGCTCTTGGCCCCGGGCGGGAGCAAATCTTTGTAGATATCGGTGAAGCTCTCGCCCCCACCCACGTGGGGCATGGCGACGAACTTCAGGCCGAAGCACCACAACGCCCCGCCAACCGCCAGCAGGAGACCAGCCCGGGGCCGTCTCCCCGTCACCAGCAGGTACAGCCCCAGTACCGCCACCCATGAAGAAACGTCCTCGCGACAGCTCAAGGTCAAGAGCACGAAGATGACCGCCCAACGGTCGCGCCTGATCTCGAGGAAGTACCAGGCCCACCAGAGCAAGAAAGGCCCGAAGGGCAGGAAGTGGAACTCGAAGAGGTTCTCGCCATGCAGCGCGGGATAGAGCAAGTAGGTCAAGGCGAGGATACATGCCGGCCAGGGATCGACGTGGCGCCGCGCCACCAGGTAGAGCGGGATGGCAGCCGCCCCCAGGCAGGCGGACTGCATGAGCAGCAGAGTGCCGCCGTTTTGCCTGAGCGCATAAATCGGCAGCAACACGTAGGCCAAGAACTCGGCGTGATTGCCGAAATGCGAGCGACCGGGACCGGCCCAAGGCGGAGTCTTGAAGAAGGATCCGCCGTGCAACATGTTCCAGAGCAAGCTGTCGTAGATGCCGAGGTCGTAGCCGGAACGGAGCGAGTAATAGAAGCAGTAGGTGTAGTAGCCGAAGTAGCAGGCGTACGCGACGGCCGCAGCCACCACGAGGGCAAGCGGCAGGGACCGCCCCAGGCCGGGCCACGCCAGCTTGGCGCTGGCATGCCAGCCGAGGAAGGGTCGCCACAGGCGGTGCTCGCAGGCCAGGGGCCGTGTGCGCGCGGCGAGGGCAAAAGCCATCCAGGCGCACCATCCGTAGAGCAGGACCATGACCAAGAACGCCAAGTCGTGTCCGCGCCAGACTTCGACCCGAAAGAGCAAGGGCAAAAACCCCAGCAGCGCGAGAGGGCTCGACCGCCGCGCCAGACCGAGTAGCCCGGCCGTCACACCCCGCCGATGCAGGTGGGTGAGCAAGTAGAGCGCACCGCCGATCCCCGCGCCGACCCCAGCGATGACCATGACGGCCAGGAGGCGATTGCGCACGCTGATGGGAACGCGATTCTCGCCAAAGTAGCTCGTCGACCCCAGCGGGGTCACGGCCACCCCCAAAGCGAACCCGGCCGAGAGCCCGCTGGCGGTCAAGAGGAGAAGCGCCTGTAGCGCCGTGCTCAAGCGCACCCGCGCCTCAGGTCCAGGTCCAGGTCCGCCCCCTTCTCCGCCGGCACCTCCGCCCGCGCCAACCTGCGCGCCCACACCCGCGCTTGCAGCCCCACCGCCACCCGCGCTTGCAGCCCCACCGCCACCCGCGCTTGCACCCACGCCAGCACCCGCGCCTCCGCCCGCACCAACAGCCCCGCCCACCTCCCCGCCCATAGCCAGGCTAATCCCCTGCTCCTGCATGCCTAGTTCCCCAACCGTTTGAGCACGCCGGCATTGAGATCGGTCGGGTACCCACGCCGGGCCAGCACGTATTGCCCGCGCTCGGCCACCACCCCGAAGCGTCCGGGCGGCAGGACCTCGATGACCTTGGCCCGCTCATCGCCACCGGGCGGGACACTGAAGAGCAGGTAATCGGCGTCGGCCACCCCCATGCGCAAGGTGTAAGCGAAAGCGCGATTCGCAACCTGTGGCACCACATTTTCCGATGAGACGATCTTGGCATTACGCGGCACCATGGCCAGCAGCTCGTACAGCGTGCGACGACGCTCGCGATCCTCGGACGTGGTGCCGAAGTGGTAGACCCCGAATCCGCCCCGGGTGGCATTGTGCTGAATGAGACCGCCGAGCTGGTAGGAAGTCACTAGGGTGCCGATGACGATGGCCGCTAGCCATCCTCCCTGCCACGCCCGGCCCGCGAGGCCACGTCGCCGGGCGCGGTGACCGAGCCACGCCAGGTTGGCGATGAGCGCCACGAACAGATAGGCCGTCCAGTGCGCGGTATACTGGAACGAGATCTGATAGAGGGGGCGGTAGCCGGTTGACAGCAGGGTGAACAGGAACCCGGGCACCGAGCACAGGATCCCGATGGGACGCCGCAGGGGGAAGAAGGCCAAGGGCAAGAAAATCTCGAGCACATAAGTGAGCTTCTCCTTGTCGAGGAGCACGCCCAAGGTGAAAACCGGATTGCCGAGCACGGTCTTTATCACCCCGGAAAAGCCCTTAGTGCCCTCGCCCACCAATCCCGCGTACTGGTGGATGAAGGCCTGCTGGCCCCCGCGCTGCAGCGGCATAATCACCAGTTTCATGGCGACAAAATAGAACGCCCCCCCTGCGAGCAGCCACAGCCCAGCCCGAGCCCGCCGGTTGGTCAGCGCCAAGAAAGCGCCAAGGATCATGAGGCCGAAGGAGACATCCTCGCGCACTGACAAGCTGAGCAGGGCGAATATCAGCGCCGCTACGTTCCGCCGGGTGAGGACGAAGAACAGCGTGAACCAAAGGAAGAAGGGCGCGAGGGGCGGATAGTGAAAATCGTACAGGTTCGAGCCGTGGAGCGGGGGATAGAAGAGGTAGACCAGCCCCACCAGGCAGGACAGCCATGGTCCCAGATACTGGCGCGCCACCAGGTAGAGCGGAACGGCGGCGCCGCCCAGCAGGACCGCCTGCAGGATCAGGATGGTCTCCGCGCTTTGGTGAATAGCGTAGATGGGCGCAATCAGGTAGCTCAAGTAGGCGGCGTGCTCGCCCAGGAGATTGCCGCTCGGCCCCCCGTAGGGGGTGGTGCGAAAAAGCGCCCCACTATGCAGGGCATTCCAGATCACGTTTTCCTCCAGGCCCAGATCGAGACTGCTGGAGAGAACGTTCCGGTGGTGCACCACCGTGTAGTACGAGAAGTGGGCCACGTAGACCAGGCTGGCCAGGACCACCAGCAGCAAGGGCAGGAAGCGCCCACACCAGCGCGCCACCGCGGCCCCGTCGACCAGCCCAGCGCCGAGCCAAGCCGGCCGCGGGCGTAACGGCGCCGTGGCCAGCGCAACTTGGACCAGGCGCTGGGTGGCCAACACCAGCAAGAGCACGAGCAGCAGGAAGACCACCTCGCGGCTGCCTTGCCAGAGCCGCCAGCGCAACATGAGCGGCAAGAGTCCCAGCACCAGGGCGGGCGAGACTCGCCGCCCCAGACGTAACATGGCCTCTCCCGCCAGCAGGCGCCAGCGCGCCAAGAGCGCGAGCGCGAGCACCAGGGCGAACGCCGCCCCGGCCAAGCCGGCCCTGACCGCCGTCAACCCAAGCGTCCCGCCGGGGCCGTTCGACTCGACGAACGGGGAGAGCGCCGGCCCCACGCTCAGCTCCCAGCAAAAAAGGCCAGCCGAAAATCCCGTCGCGGCCAGCATCCCGGCGCCGGTGAACGCGGCGGAAACGGGAGGGCGCCAGACGTCTGCGTGCGCTGCCTGCCCAGACGTCACTGGGACTTCCCTTCGCCTCCCGGGCTGCGCGGGCCCAGCCCCGGGGCCAAATTCACCTCGCGCGCCACCGCGTAGAGGGGTCGGCGCTGGACCTCCTCGTAGATGCGGCCGACATAGGCGCCGAGAATGCCGATCACGACCAGCTGCACCGACGACCCCAAGGCTACCAGGATCATGATGGTGGTCCAGCCCGGCACGGCACTGCTGCCGTGGATCTTCACCCCCAAAGCCCAAAAGCCGAGACCCATGGCCAAGAGCGCGGCGGCAACCCCGAGCCAAGTCGCCATCCGCAGCGGGAGGGTGGAAAACGACGTGATGCCGTCGAAGGCGAACCCCAGCATTTTGCGCAGCGGGTACTTGGTGACACCCGCGAAGCGCTCATGGCGCACATAGCGCACCGCGGTTTGCCGAAAACCCACCCAGCCAACCAAGCCGCGAATGAAGCGATGCCGCTCGCGCAGGCAACGCAGGGTGAGAATGACTTGCCGGCTCATCAGGCGAAAATCTCCGGCATCGAGCGCGACCTCGAAGCCCAGCATGGCCCGGAACAAGCGGTAGAACAGCAAGGCGGTCAGACGCTTGAACCAGGACTCGCCCAGGCGGCGATCCCGGACGGCGTAAACTACGTCGTAGCCCGCGCGCCACTGCTCCAGCATGGCCGAGACCACCTCGGGGGGGTCCTGCAGGTCAGCGTCCATCACCACCACCGCCTCGCCCTCCGCCCTGTCCATGCCCGCGGTGATGGCGATTTGATGGCCGAAGTTGCGCGAGAACGAGATCACTTTGTAGAGCGGCTCTCGCTCGGCCAGCTCGGCCAGCAGCGCGGCCGACGCATCACGCGAGCCATCATCGACGAAGATCACCTCCCAGCTCACCCCCAGGCCGGCCAGAAAGACCCGCAAGCGCCGGTCGAGCTCGGGGATCGTCTCCTCCTCGTTGAATACCGGGATAACGACAGAAAGGGTGGGGCGGACGTCGGTCATGCAGGCTGCCGTTTATACCGCGAACCCGCCGCCCCATAGCTGGCAAAGACACATCCTCCCCCTTCGCCCGCGAAGCTCGGTCCCCCTGCCTTCCCCCTTTTGTCGAACCGTGCTGATTAACGCGCACCGGGCTGCTACCTTGTCACACATGAAATTACGCATCTTGTTCCATGGCAACTGCTTCGACGGAGCTGCCTCGGCCGGTCTCTTCGCCCGCTTCTTTCGCGAGCACCTGGCTCGAGGACCGGCCGAGGTGGCCTACACGGCCATGCAGCACAAGGGCGATGCCAACCCCATCGGTGCCCAGCTCCTCGATGGCGACATCAACACCTGCGTCGATTTCCGCTACAGCCAAAGCCCCCGCCTGGACTGGTGGTTCGACCATCACGCCTCGGCCTTTCAACTGCCCGGCGACGAAGCGCATTTTCGTGCCGACCGCAGCGGCAAGAAGTTCTACGACCCCCAGGCCAAAAGCTGCACCCGCTTCCTGGCCCGCATGTTGGCGGAAAATTACGCCTTCGCCATCGACCGCTTCGCCGAGCTGCTCGAGTGGGCGGAAGTCATCGACGGTGCGCTTTTCCCCAATGCGGCCATGGCGGTGGAGCTCAAGGAACCCGCCCTCTTGCTCATGACCTGGGTCGAAAATAATCGCGACCGACAGCTGGCCGAGCGGTTCATCGAGGATCTGGTGAGCCGCCCGCTCGCCACCATCGCCGCCGACCCCTACGTTGCCGGCGCCCTCGAGCCCCTGCTCGCCCGCCACCAGCAGAACATAGAAGCTGTGCGTCGCCTGGCGCGGACCCAGCACGGGGTAGTGGTCACCAACCTCATTCCCGACGGCATCGCTGCTCTCAACAAGTTCATCGTCTACCACCTCCATCCCGAGGCGCGCTATTCGGTAACCCTGCTAGCTACCGCCGAACGCTACAAGATCTCCGTGGGCTCCAATCCATGGGCGCCCGTACCGCGCACCCATGACATTGCCAAGCTGTGCGAGAAGCACGGCGGCGGCGGCCACCCGGCCGTGGGTGCCATTTCTCTGCCCAAGGACGACCAGGCCAAAGCCGAGCGCCTCGCGGCCGAGATCGCCGAATCTTTACGGTAAGGGAATGGGCATCTCCAGGGTGGTTCGCAGCGCACGCTCCGCGCGCTTGCGTGCCACCTTGGCCATGCGCCGCTCTAGCCTGTAGCGCGAAACCCGCCGCCCCGGCAAAGGCTGCTGCTCCCGATGGTGCTCCACGAACTGACCGGGCGCAATGCCCAGCTCAAACACGGCGACTTCGCGCTGGCCGCGCTCGCCGATGCGCAGGGGCATGACCGCGGCACCGATGCCAGCGCTCACGTATACCGCGCCCACGTTGTCGTTGGCCGTGCGCGATCCGTAGAGCCCGTGCAGATACTTGTGACCGCCGATACGGCCCAGGGTGACCTCGTGCAAGCGGGCCAGGGTTATCTGACCGCCGTGGGTATGGCCGGACAGCACCAGGGGAATGCCATAGTGCCAAAGCCGATCCGCCTCTTCGGCGATGTGCGAAAGCGCCAGGCTGGGAACGTCGCTGCGCAAGCCCGCGATCGCCTGGTCGGCGCGCGCATGACCGGTGTAGGCGTCGTCGACTCCCACCACTTGCAGGCGCTGTCCCCGCACGGTGATCGTGGTCTGCTGATTGCGCAGGATCTCTACTCCCGCCCGGCGCAGAGCCAGACACACCTCGTCCGCCCCTGCCCAATGGTCGTGGTTGCCCAGTACCGCCACCACCGGCGCCACGAATCCTTCCATCAAGCAGGTGAGCTGATCGAGATAAAGCTGACTGTGGCAGACGAAGTCCCCCGTCACCACCACTAGATCTGGCCGCTCGGCATTCACCAGCGCCTGGGCCCGACGCTGCACCGCGAAGGGCGTTACCCGGCCTACGTGCAGGTCGGTCAAGTGCGCGACCCGCACCGGAGACATCATCTTCGCGTAGCGGGCCGGCCCGGCAAAACGCCTGACCTCGATCCGCCCGCGCCTGCTCGCTCCTCCCTCCGACGACTCCGCGCTAGAGCTGCCACGCGAGAAGGGCGAGAACGACATCAGCTAGAAGTGTACCGGCCAAGACGGCCTTGTCCAGCCTCGTCCCGTCTCTTGCTTCCGCGCGAAGGCGCGGCACCACGGTTTAACCAGGCGTAGGCCTTGGCCTTTGGCAAGACGAAGCCGCCCGCTGGGTGAAGAAGAAAGCCGTGACCGTCGCCGCCATGTCGGCCGCGGCCGAAGCAGAATCCACCTTCCCCCCAACTTCTCACGGCTGGGTACATGCTAGAGCGCCCGCTGTGTACCTGCTGGGTCCGCCAGCGCGTTAGTCCTCGGCCGCTCAGATTCCGCCGTCCACGGCACTGCCGCCGTCGCCGGCGCCTGCCACGGCGAGCTCGT
Organism: uncultured delta proteobacterium; assembly: GCA_963849735.1. Lineage (GTDB taxonomy): Bacteria > Myxococcota_A > Polyangia > Fen-1088 > Fen-1088 > Fen-1118. The sequence goes on along the minus strand of CAWKJE010000037.1, from coordinate 155,726 downwards.
CCGTGCCGGCATCGACGCCAGTCGACCCCACCGAGCCGTCCATTCCCGAGCCGGGCATGCTCGGATGCGGTACGCAATCCGCCGGCACCGTCGAACAATCGGTCGTCTCGCCGCACACCTGACTCAGCTCGGCCATGCGCGCGGCAAACGCCGGATCGGTGACGTACTCACAGCTCGTGGGCCATGGGATGTCCCATTGGCAGAGAGTGATGAGGTCAACGGTGCTGTAGCTAACGCTCGGGGGGTATTGGCAAATATTGTCCAGGCAGCTGTAGGCGCTCAAACCTATGCCGGTCATGGCGGATGGCGCGCAATCGGCGGCGGTCGCGCAGGCAATGGGATGACTGGGCTCGTCGGGGGTGAGCACAACCTCGCCCGAGGTCGGGACCATTATCGCGCTTACGGTCAGGATGCGCGGGTCGGGAATCAGCACGAAGTCATCGGTGCCATAGCTATCGACATCGCACGACCGTGGTTTGAGGGTGAGGTCATTTTGGGGCGTCAGGGTACAGAGCGAGGAAGAAGGACACGAAAGCGCAAAGGTCTTGCCCAGAGTGTCGGTCACGGTCACGGCCGGGCCTTGGGTCGAGTTGCTCGAGTTGCTGCCGCACGCGCCTGCGGCAAGCACCAACATGAATACGGCAGGAGACCGGGGCAGCGGCATGCGCGACATAGACCATGAACTAGACGAAATCCGCCAGCGCTGCAATAAATTCCGCGGGTCTTTCCAAGCTGCTCAGGTGGCCGGCCTCGGGAATTTCCACCAGGCGCGCTCCGGGAATCGCTCCTGCCATTTCTGCCATTTCCTGCCGCACCGTGATCTGGTCCTGCGCTCCCACTATGACCAGAGTAGGGCAGTCGATCGAGGGCAGCTCGGCGCGCCGGTCGGGTCTATCCCGCAATGCGCCGATAGCGGCGCAGAGAGCCTCGGGGCTCTGCCTCCCCAGCACCCGCACCCGATTGCGCACCTCTTCACTCGCCCCCGGCGCCAAGAGCGATGCGAGCTGCCGCTCGACAAATGCCTCTACGCCCTGGCTTTGCACCACGGCCAGGGCCTGGGCTCGCGCCGACCGTGCCGCTTCGCTGTCAGCGCCCGCTCGGGTATCGGCCAGGATGAGGCCGGCCAAACGCGCGCGGTGCCGGGCGGCAAACGCGAGCGCGACATAGCCGCCCATGGATTGGCCACCAACCGTCGCCTTGGCCAGGCCGAGGCTGTCCATCAGGGCCGCGACATCGTCGGCCATGTCGGCGATGGCGGGTTGGCCCGGGCCGAGCTCGGACTCCCCGAAACCGCGCATGTCGGGGGCAATCACCCGGCACTTGCCCCGCAGCCCCACCGCCGTGTCGTGCCACATCCGCCCGTCGAGCGGGAAAGCGTGCACGAGAATCACCGCCTGCCCCTCGCCCACGCTGAAATAGCCGAGCTCCCGGCCTGCGATGCGCATCTTCATCGCCGCAGCCTACCACCACTGCTCGGAATTCTCCCTTGCCGCACTGGGCGCGGGGCCAGCCCGACGCGGGAAAACTTGCCTTGCCTGCCCTGCCGGCAGACCATCTCGAGGTGGGGCTAGGACTTGACGCCGCAATACAGCAATTCCTCGACCACTTGCGCGTCGAGCGCGAGCTCTCGGTCGCCACCGTCGCCGCCTACGGGCAGGATCTGGCCGCATTTGCCGGCTTTGCTGCCGCGCGCGGCAAGAACGAGGCGGGCGATATCCAGCCCGTCGACATACTCGACTACCTGAGCCGGCTGACCCAGCGAGGCCTGTCGGCGCGCTCGCAAGCGCGCGCCCTGGTGGCCCAGCGCCAGCTGTTCAAGTTCCTGCGCCTCGAGCGCATCTGCGCCAGCAATCCAACTCAGGAAATCGATCTGCCGCGCTCCGGCCGCAAGCTGCCGACCTTCCTTACCATCGACGAGATCGATCGCCTGCTGGCCTCGCCGGTAAGATCCTCGCCGCGCGGCCTGCGCGATAGCGCCATGCTGGAGACGCTCTACGCGACCGGGCTGCGGGTGTCCGAGCTGGTAAATCTCCGCCTGGCCGACCTCAATCTGGACGCCGGCTACCTGGTAGCCTTGGGCAAAGGCAAGAAGCAACGCTTGGTACCCCTGGGTGAGGCCGCCATAACCGCGCTCAAAGCCTACCTCGAAGCCCGGCCCCACTTTCTCGGCACCACCGCCCATACCGACGCCGTCTTCCTTACCCGTCTGGGTCGCGCCATGACCAGGCAAGGTTTCTGGAAAATCCTGGCTGCTCTTGCCCGCGGCGCGGGCATAGCCAGAGCCATCTCGCCCCACCAGCTCAGGCATTCCTTCGCCACTCACCTGGTGGAACGGGGCGCCGACCTGCGCTCGGTCCAGTCCATGCTGGGCCACGCTGATATCGGAACCACGGAAATTTACACCCATCTTTCCCGCGCCCATCTCCGCGCCGTCTACGACAAATTCCACCCTCGGGCGTCGTAACGGCTTACCGTGACCATATTGACCGTGTCAGAGTAGGTCGGCTATACCGGCCGTTTCGGAGATGCCCTTGAGCTTAGGCGCTGACGAGATCAAACACGCGGTACTTTACCTTATCGCGTTCATCCTTTGCATAACCGTCCACGAGTTCGGACATGCCTGGGTGGCGACCCGCCTTGGTGATCCCACCCCTAAGTCGCAAGGGCGAGTCACGCTGTCCCCCCGGCACCACATCGATCCCATAGGCACCATACTGATGCCGATAATCATGGCCCTCTCGGCGGCGGGCGCGGCTTTGCCCTTGGTGGCCTGGGGAAGGCCGGTGCAGACTAACCCCATGGCCTACACCCGACGCCTGTCCATGAGCACCGGCCGCATGCTGGTCTCCCTGGCCGGACCGGCCATGAATCTGGCCATGGCCGTGGTGGTTTCCCTGCTGATCGTCGTCGGCGCCAAGGTGCACGCTTCCGACGAGCTGCTGAGCACGGCTTTTCACTATCTGGTGCGGCTCAACCTTTCGCTCATGATCTTCAACTTGCTGCCCATCCCTCCGCTCGACGGGGGCGCGGTATTGGCGTGGGCATTGCCACGCTCCCTGCACAACCTGGTCGACTTCTTCGCCCGCTACGGCTCCTTCATACTTCTCTTCTTGGTCATCAGCCCGACGCTCGGGCTGCCCATGATGCGTGTCATCGGCTATCCCATCGACGTCGTCACCTACTATTGGGCGCGCGGGCTCAGCATGGTCATGGGCTCATGACCCAGGAAAAGACTGCGCCGGCGGGATTGCCAGCACCTGCGCTGCCCGCCGACGCAGCGGCCCCGCCAACCTACCGGGTCATCCTGCCTGAGTTCGAGGGCCCGCTCGACCTGCTCCTGCACCTCTGCCAAACCCACGAGATCGACATCCTCAACATCTCGGTGGCCTTCATCGCCGAGAAGTACATCGAGTACCTCGAGCTGATGCAGAACATGGCAGTCGAGGTGGCTGCGGATTACCTGGTCATGGCCGCGCACCTCGCCTATCTCAAGTCGCGCGAGCTGGTGCCCGCACCAGATCCGCTGGAATCGTCCGTCGAGGGTGTCGGTGACGGCGAAGGCGAGGAGCTGGGCACGCGTGAGGAGCTGATCCGACGCCTGCTCGAATATCAAAAGTACAAGCACGCGGCGGAGAATCTGGGTAACCGCCCCATCGAGGGGCGCAACGTCTTCGTGCGTGGCACCGTGCTAGAGCCCACAGGCGAAGCCGGCCTGGCCGAGCATTCGGTCTGGAAGCTCATCGAGCACTGGGCCGCCACCCTCAAGAAGGCCAAGCCCGAATATACCCACGACGTGGTGGTCGACCGGGTATCGATCAGCGCGCGCATAAACCAGATCGTCGACCTGCTGGAAGCCAGCGACGGTATGGTCAGGTTCGAGGACCTGCTCGGCCATGACTTGCCGCCCATCGAGCTACGCCACAAGATTGTGGTTTCGCTATTGGCCGTGCTCGAGTTGGCTCGCCTGCGCGTGGTAAAAATTCTGCATCGCGAGGGCACCGGGGCCTTTTTCCTTGCCCAGGTGGCGGGGGCCGCGCTGGCTGACGCACGCAACCTGACGGTAACCTCGGCCAAGGAGACCCCACCCGAGCAAGGTGAGACAATTTCCCCCGCTCCCGCTCCCGCCCCCGCTCCCGAGACGTCTCTCGTCGCCGAGACGCCTCCCGCTCCCGAGACACCTCCCGCTCCCGAGACACCTCCCGCTCCCGAGACAATCCCCGCTGCCGAGAAACCTCCGGCCCCGGAGGCCGGCCCCGCCGCCGAGGCTACCCAGTTGCCAAATCACCTTCCGCCGCCGAGGCCACCCCTAGAGCCTCCGACACATTCCACCACCACTTCTGATGCAATGGGCGAGGACCCGAGCGATGGTCAAACGCAAGACGAGCAAAAGAGCACAGCAGACTGACAGCGCCGGCGGGCCTCGCGACACAGAGGCGACGGCTGCCGACGACCAGTCGCTCACGGCCGCGACCTCGCCCGAGCTGCCCGACGACCAAGCGTCCCAGGCCGAGACCTCGCCCGAGCCGCCCGACGACCAAGCGTCCCAGGCCGAGACCTCGCCCCAGCCGTCCGACGACCAAGCGTCCCCAGGCCAAGCTCCTCTACCGCCCGAGCCCCGCGATGATCCGACCGGTCAGCCCGCCAATTCCGGCGATCCCGATCAGAGCGGCGCACAGACCGTCTTGCCCTTCGCCCTCGGTCAGCACGAGGCCAAGACTGGTCAGCCGGCCGGGCAGGACTATGGACAGACGCTCGAGGTTGGTCGCATGGAGTCCATCATAGAGAGCCTGCTCTTTGCGTCTGACAAAGCGCTCGGGCTGTCCGAGCTCAAACGCCTGCTCGGCGAGCGCGACGGCAAAAAGATCTCGGCTGCGCTGGAGTCGCTCACGCACAGGCGCAGTGACAGCGGCATCCAGGTCGTTGCCCTGGCCACGGGCTGGCACTTGCGCACGCACGCCGACAACGCCCCCTGGGTCTCCAAGCTGCTCACCGGCAAGCCGGTGAAGCTTTCGCGCGCCATGATGGAGAGCCTCGCCATCGTGGCCTACCGCCAGCCGGTCACTCGCCCAGAAATAGACGACATCCGCGGCGTCGATTGTGGGCCGGTGCTGGCTAACCTGCTCGACCGCGGGCTGGTGCGCATCATCGGCAAGAAGGAAGAAGTTGGCCGCCCCCTGCTCTACGGCACCACGCCGGAATTCCTGCGAGTCTTCAACCTCCGCGACCTGTCCGAGCTGCCCACCCTCCGGGAGTTCTACGATCTGTCGCCGGAAAGCCAAGCCCGGGTCGAAGCCGAACAAGGCGAGCCCAAGCCAAGCGCCACAACCCCCAAGCCCGACGTCGCCCTCAACCAGGTCGCGCGTGGCGCGCTTGCGCCTGATCCTGATGACAGCGACCCATTGCTCGACGAGCTAGACCAGGCTGCCAACGCGGCTAACGCGGCGCTTAATAAGCTCAGCCCCCAAACCAGCAGCCAAGAGCACTCCGACCAGCCGACCCAGCCCGCGGAGGCTCAAGGCAGCATCGACTCGGAAGAGGTACCGCATGACCGATAGCTCGAAGATCAGGCTGCACAAGCTGCTTGCTCAGGCTGGGATTGCCTCCCGACGACGGGCTGAAGCCATGATCCAGGCGGGCGAGGTCAAAGTCGACGGCAAGGTAGTCACCCAACTTGGCACCCTGGTCGATCCGCACGGCGAGCGCGTCGAAGTGAACGGCCGACGCATCAAAATCGAGGCACCACACTACCGCGTACTGCTCAAGCCGCGCGCGTGCCTGGCGACCTTCGCGCCATCCGCGCCCGATAGCGCCGAGCGCAGGTCGATTGCCCGTTTTGTGCCTGACCGCGAAATCGGCTGGCACGTCGTGGCCCCTCTCGATTTTCTTGCGGAAGGCGTGATTCTGCTAACCACCGACGGCACCCTGGCCGAACGGATGTCACGCGGGGGCGGTCACGTGCCCATGACGTACCACCTAAAGTTTCAGGGCGAGATCGGGGACGAAGAATGCGCCCGCCTACGGCGCGGCTGGAAGTGGGAGGGACGCTCAGTTGAGCCTCTCCGCGTGGCGCCTATAGCTACGACCGGTAAGAATACCTGGGTCGAGATGGTGGTAAAGGAGACACGGGCGCGGGCGTTGCGCGCCGCGGGCGAGCTTATTCGCCACAGCTTGCTCAAGATCTCTCGCGTCCGGCTGGGCGGCATCAGCTTCGAAGGGCTGAAAATGGGTGGGTTTCGCGATCTCACCAAGACCGAGGTCAAAGCCCTGCTGGCTATTGCACGAGAGACTGCCTCCCGCGCGCAATCCCCCGATCCCCCCGAGCGAAGCCCGGCTAGGCGGGGCTACGCTCGCCGCCATTGACGCTGGGAGGCCCTCCTTACCCGCGTGCGATAGCGGGTCAGGTAAGCGCGCCGAGCGCTAGGGTTTCCATGACCGCTTGGGTGGTCTGGACAAATCCCACAAAAAAGCCCCTCCCTCATCATCGGCAAACGCTAGAATGGCCCGCGGGTCGGCGAGCCGCGAGACTGCCGGCGCTTTGCAATGGGCTGCACCGGACAGCCGCGCTTTGGCTGCCCAATTTTTCACCATGAAAGCTGGGAGGCTCCCTTGGAAATGAACAAAGAATTCATGAGGCTGCTGCGAGCACTGGACAAGGTCGATGCTCGCTATCTGCTGGTAGGGGCGCTGGCCATCGAGCACTACGGCGAGCCGCGTAGCACAAGGCACATGGATCTCTGGCTCGACGATTCGCCGGAAAACCTGGAACGCGTCTACCGCGCCCTGGCCGACTTCGGCGCCCCTGCCATAGCCGTTGATCACCTAAATGCTGCACCTCCCCTCGATGTGGTCTGGATCGGTGTTCCTCCCAACCGAATCGACCTCAGCAAAGGCGTCCGCGGCCTGGACTTCGCAACCGCCTGGTCGCGCCGGGAGGACATCGAGCATGAGGGCCACAAGCTCCACATCATCGGCCGGGGGGATTTGATTGCGGCCAAGCGTGAAGGCGGCCGAGCGAAGGACATCGCCGACGCCGAGGCGCTAGAGCACCGAGCGATCTAGCAACCATCGCGCCTCGCCGGACCATCGCGCTTCGCCGAACCATCGCGCCTCGCCGAACCATCGCGCTTCGCCTAGCCGGAGCAATGGGTGGGCGCCCACATTCACCGAGACCATGGGAGAGTAGCGCAGGAGGCTGGGGCGAAGCCCCCGCGCAGGGCGAAAGCCTGGCGAAGGCCGAGCCGGCCCCAACCACACGCCCCGAGGCGGGCAGTGATGAGGCGCCAGCCGGGCGGGGCCGGGGGGGGGGGGCCGGTGTGAGGTGGGGAAAAGGAGAGAGGGGGATGTCGTGTGGTGTGGTGTTGTGTTGCATAGGGAGGACGCGGACGCCCCTGCCTTGTCGCACTGACTCTAGCTGAGAAAAAGCCCATCTGTTACGATGGGCTGTCCGCCTTTTCGCCATGATCCATGGCGGACGTTAACAGGCTGCCCATGCGTCGAGTGTTGATCGTAGATGACGAGCAAAATCTGCGGCACATGCTGCAAACCCTTCTCAAGCGCGAAGGCTACGAGCCCGTCGGCGTGGGCTCGGTGGACGGCGCCCTCAAAGAGCTGGAGGAGCGCCCTTACGACATCATCATAACCGACCTACGTATGCCCGGGCAGAGCGGGATGAACCTCGTCGACCAGGTAACAAGTCGCAGCCTCGGCACCACGGTGGTGGTCATGACTGCCTACGGAAGCCGAGACATCGCCATCGAGGCCATGAAGCGCGGCGCCTACGACTACATTTCGAAACCCTTCGAGGTCGACGAGCTGGTGCTCTTGCTGCGTAAGGCGGAAGAGCGCGAACGGCTATTCCGCGAAAACCAGACGCTGCACCGGCAAATCAGCGCCAGCGGCGGCGAGCCCGAGGCCGGCCTGGGCGATCTGGTGGCGCGTAGCCGCCCAATGCTCGATCTCTTTCGCAACGTGCGCAAGATTGCAGAGTTCAAGACCACCGTCCTCATAGGCGGCGAATCCGGGACCGGCAAAGAGCTGGTCGCGCGCGCGATTCACCGACTCTCGCCCAGATCGCGCAGCTCCTTCATAGCCGTCAACTGCGGCGCCATTCCCCATGCCCTCCTCGAGTCGGAGCTCTTCGGTCACCGCAAGGGCGCCTTCACCGACGCCAACCGCGATCGCAAAGGTCTGTTCGAAGAGGCTTCGGGCGGCACCCTGTTCCTTGACGAGATCGGCGAGTTACCGCTGGCCTTGCAGGTCAAGCTCCTGCGTGTCCTCCAGGAAGGCGAAATTCGCCGTCTCGGGGAAAGCCAGGACATCAAAGTCGACGTGCGTGTGGTAGCCGCCACCGCGCGCGACCTGGCCAGCGAAGTGGCGCGCGGCACATTCCGCGAGGATCTGTACTACCGACTGAATGTGTTCTCCCTCCACTTGCCGGCGCTGCGCGAGCGACGCGAGGACATTCCCCTCCTGGTCGAGCATTTCATCGGCCGCATGAAGACGCGCATGGGCCTGGCGGTTGGCGGGGCCTCACCCGAAGCCATGCGCAGGTTGATCGACTACGGTTGGCCGGGCAACGTGCGTGAGCTGGAAAACTGCATCGAACGCGCGATCGTGCTGTGCGAGGGCTCCTGCATTGACATCGACACGCTACCCGAGCACATCCGGGCCTCCGCCATCGCCAACCCGGAGGCCCCTGCCCCGGACGGTGACCTATCGATAAAGCGAGCCTCCCGGCGGTCCGAAGAGGTGCTCATCCGCCGCGCACTGCAGAAAACACGCGGCAACCGCACCCGCGCCGCCGAGTTGCTCGAGATCAGCCATCGTGCCCTGCTGTACAAGATCAAGGAATACGGCATCGGCGCCGGCAGGGACCCGCGCGAGCAAGCCGCGAGCGAGACGAGCCTGGCAACGCCTTCCCCGGTCACGCCGCCCGAGCTCACTTGGCCGATTCAACCTGGAGGGCGAAATGAACGATGAATATGGGCGTGACCCCGCCATTCCCTTACCCCGCACTGCGTCGCGGGAGAACACATAAGCGTCGCCTGCCTAGGAGTCCCTCATGGCGAAGAACTGCATAGGCCTCGACATCGGGTCAAGTGCGGTCAAGGTGGTGCAGATCAGGGAGAACGCGAAAGGCCTGCAGCTGGTGAACTTCGGCTTCGAGCCTTTGCCAGCACAGACCATTGTCGATGGCGCCATCATGAACCAGAGCGCGGTGGTGGAAGCAATTCGCGCGCTGCGCGATAGCTTGGGGATCAAAGGCAAAGAGGTGGCCACCGCGATCTCTGGTCACTCGGTCATCATCAAGAAGATCAAGGTCCCGCCCATGACGCCCCAGGAGTTGGAAGAGCAGATTCCTTGGGAGGCCGAGCATCACATTCCCTTCTCCAAGGATGATGTGGAAATCGATCATCAGGTGGTGAGCAGCGAGGGCGGCGGTCAGATGGAGCTCTTGCTCGTGGCAGCCAAGAAGGAAGTGGTAGCCGACTACAGCATGGTGATCCGTGAGGCCAAGCTGCAGCCCACGATCATGGATGTGGCCGCCTTCACCATCCAAAACGCCTTCACCGCGAACTACACCGTCGTGCCCGAGGAGCCAGTGGCGATTATCAACGTGGGCGCCACTCTGTCGAACATCAACATTGTCGCCGGCGGGACCAGCGCATTCACCCGTGACGTCACCGTGGGCGGCAACGCCTTCACCGAAGAAATCCAAAAGCGCCTCAACGTCAGCCAGGAAGAGGCTGAAGCGTGGAAGATAGGCTCGACTGGGCAGGGAGTGAGCGAGGTCGTCCCCCAGGAAGTCGAGTCGGTCATCGCCGCGGTGGCCGATGGAGTCGCCGGCAAGTTCCAGCGCTCGCTCGACTTCTATCTGGCTTCCGCGAGCGACGCGACCATCACCAAGATTTACCTCTGTGGCGGATCCGCCAAGGTGCCCGCATTGCAGAGAGCGCTAGAAGCCAAGGCCCATGCCACGGTTGAGGTCATGGACCCCTTCCGCAAGATCGCGGTGGACGAGAACAAGTTCGACGTAAATTTCGTGGCCCAGCACGCGGCCGAAGCCACGGTAGCTGTCGGGCTCGCCTTGCGCCGAACCGGAGATAAAGCGTGATCCGCATAAACCTGCTACCCACGCGCAAGGCCAAGCACCAAGGGGCGGGGCAGCGACAGTTCTTGATCATGGGCCTGGCCGTGGTGAGCACTGTCGGGCTGGTGATCTTCGTCCACCTCGAGTCCACCACCGAGCTCGAGAACGTGCAACGCCAGAACACGATAGCGCAAGCCGATATCGCCAAGCTGAAACAAGAGCTGGGCGACTACGACAAGATCAGAGGGCAGCGCGAGGAGTTGCTCAAGCAGCGCAAGACCATCCAGTCTCTCGAATCCGGACGCACCGGACCGGTCTATCTGCTACGCGAGATGTCGGAAATCCTTAGCCCGGGCAAAGGTCCGACCTTCGATCGGGTGACGTACGAGGAGACCCTGCGCCGCGATCCCAATGCCGGTTTCGCCAACTGGGAGCCCAAACGGGCGTGGCTGGAATCGTATGTGGAGGAGAAGCTGCACGTCAAACTGCACGGCTCGGCCAAGTCGAACGAGGACGTGGCCGAATTTCTCAAGCGTCTTAATTCATCGGTCTTCTTCAAGGACGTCAGCCTGGATACCACCGCCCAGGCAGCCAAAGGTGCGGTGAAGTTCGTCAACTTCGGCCTCTCCGCGACGGTGATCTATTAGATGAACGACTTCCTGCAAAAGCTCATTCGGCTCAAGGCGCCCGCCAAGATAGCGATCACCGCCGGCGTGGTGGCGGCCATCCTGGGCATCTATGGGACGCTCGTCTATGTCGATGTCAAGGATCAGATCAGAGGCGCGCGATCCCGGCAACAGGAGCTCAAGACCGAGAAGGAAAGCTACCTCAAGCGCCAGCGCGAATACCAAGCGTACCGCGGCGAGCTCACCCAGCTCCAGCAAGAGCAGCGCGACCTCCTCAAGGCCCTGCCCAAGAAGGCAGAGATCCCGACTTTCTTGTCCAACATTCAGGAACAAGCCGAGCTGGCCGGAGTCGAAATCGTTTCCCTGACCATCGATGCCGAAAATCCCCAGGAGCTTTACATTCGCATTCCGATTCGCATCGAGGTGCGGGGCACCTACCATGCCATCACCAAGTTCTTCAAGAATCTAAGCGAGCTCCCCCGCATCGTGAACGTGGAGAACCTTTCCTTGGTCGCCGACAAGGCCGAGACGGGTGCGTCGCCTCGTCTGCGTGGGAAGTTCGTGGCGGCGACCTTCCGCTATCGTGACGGAGGCTGAATATGAGAACCAGCCTGGTCTGCGCCTCGCTTGCCTGCACCGTTACCCTCGCGCGAGGGCTGACGGCCGCCCACGCCGCCGAGCCGGCGAACGAGCGAGGTGCGAGCGTCGCTTCGCCCGCCCAGTCCAGCGCGAAGCCCGTCTCGCCCCCGCCTCCACCCACCGCCAACTCGGCCGATGCCTTGGCCCAGAGGCTCGTCGTGCTCAGGCGCAAGGTCTTGCGCGAAGAAGACTTCGCAGAAAATGACGATACCAACCGCAATCCGTTCCGCTCGTACCTCGACACGTGGGTCGAACGCGGCCCCAAGGTCACCCTGACAACCGTGTCGGCCATATGCGCGAAGTACGCTCTGGAAGAGCTCACCCTCATCGCCGTGGTCAGCGGCGACGCCAATCCCCGTGCCATGTTCCGCGACCCGAGCGGTCTGGGCCAAACTGTGAAACGGGGAGACTACATCTCCAAGTCGGCGGCTCGCGTCACCAAGATTCTCTCCGACCGCGTCGTGCTCGAGATGTCGGAAATGACACCCAGCGGAACCACCAAGGCACTCGAGCGCGCCGTAATAGTCAATCCGGAAGGAAACGATCAATGACTCGTCCCCGATTGCAATTCGTGATTGCTGCGCTGGGCGTCGCCGGCGGAGCTTGGCCAAGCCACGCCTGGGGAGAAGCTCTGCGTGTCCAGGGCATTCGCGTGGCGGAGAGCGCAGGCGCTACCGCAGTTGTGATCGCGGCGTCCGCGCGCCCGACCTTCTCCACGTGGAAGCTGGAAGCTCCCCCCAGGCTCGTGATCGAGATCGCCGGAGCCCGCCTGGGCAATGTCGATGTGCCCCTTGACGCTGGAACTCGTACCGTCGGGCTTATCTCCGCCAGTGCAACTGGCGACGAGGACACCGGACCGCGCGCGCGCATCGTCTTTACCCTGCGGCAGAGTGCTGATTATCGAGTGGAAGCGAAGGGCAACGACATCATCTTGCGCGTCACTCCGCGAGCGCCTGCGACGGAACTGCCCGCGCTCGACCCGGCGCATGCTCAGACGCAAGCTCACCTCGACGCCACCGCCGCAGCCAGCGCGCGCGAGGACAAAGCGCAGCGGCAGGCCGCCCTCGCCCTCGCGGCCCGCGCCCAGGCGGATGCCGAGGCCCGCGCCAAGGCCCAAAGAGCCGCCGAGGCCAGCTTGCGCGACGAAAAGGAACAGCGGCAGGCCGCCCTCGCCCTCGCGGCCCGCGCCCAGGCGGATGCCGAGGCCCGCGCCAAGGCCCAAAGAGCCGCCGAGGCCAGCTTGCGCGACGAAAAGGAACAGCGGCAGGCCGCCCTCGCCCTCGCGGCCCGCGCCCAGGCGGATGCCGAGGCCCGCGCCAAGGCCCAAAGAGCCGCCGAGGCCAGCTTGCGCGACGAAGAGGAACAGCGGCAGGCCGCCCTCGCCCTCGCGGCCCGCGCCCAGGCGGATGCCGAGGCCCGCGCCAAGGCCCAAAGAGCCGCCGAGGCCAGCTTGCGCGACGAAAAGGAACAGCGGCAGGCCGCCCTCGCCCTCGCGGCCCGCGCCCAGGCGGATGCCGAGGCCCGCGCCAAGGCCCAAAGAGCCGCCGAGGCCAGCTTGCGCGACGAAAAGGAGCAGCGGCAGGCCGCCCTCACCCTCGCGGCCCGCGCCCAGGCGGATGCCGAGGCCCGCGCCAAGGCCCAAAGAGCCAGCGAGGCCAGCTTGCGCGACGAAAGGGAGCAACGGCAGGCCGCCCTCGCCCTCGCGGCCCGCGCCCAGGCGGATGCCGAGGCTCGCACCAAGGCCCAAAGAGCCAGCGAGGCCAGCTTGCGCGACGAAAGAGAGCAGCGACAGGCCGCCCTCGCCCTCGCGGCCCGCGCCCAGGCGGATGCCGAGGCTCGCACCAAGGCCCAAAGAGCCAGCGAGGCCAGCTTGCGCGACGAAAGAGAGCAGCGACAGGCCGCCCTCGCCCTCGCGGCCCAAACCACCCAAGCGGGGAGCACAGCGCGCAGTGAGTCAGAGAGACTGCGCCGAGAGCTCGAGGCAACCCAGCAAGAAGTCGCATTGGCGCACGCCGACGCCAAGGCCGCCATTCAGGAAAGGCAACGTCTTGGCGCCGCGCTCGCCCACGCCGAGACCGCAATTGCCGCGGCCCAGGCGGAGACCGACAGAGCCCGGAAACGAGCGGCCTTGGCCGAAAGCGAGGCCGCTCAAAATCGGCAGCGCCAGCTGGATCGAGACAATGCGGTCAGGGTGGCCGTGCAAGAGATCGAGAGCCGGCAGAAGAGTCTCGACCTCATCGCCCTTGCCCAGAACGAGCAAGGCAGAAAGTTGGCGGCAGCCGAGCTGCTCGTGACCCAGCGCGAAGCGGCTGTGCGGACTTCGCAGGTCGAGCTGGTAGCACGCGAGAAAGAAGCACAGCGAGCGCGGGCCCTCAAGGATGGTTTGGCCCGCACAGCTTCGCGCCAACGGCGCGACGATGCCGAAGCCTTGGTGGCCGAGGCCGAGCGTCAGCGCCAGGAGGCGGCCAGCTCGGCACGAAAATCGCGCCAGGAGCTAGCCGCCGCAGTGGTGGCGCGCAGGCAAGAGGAGGCGCGCAAGCAAACGCAAGAGCAGGCGCGGGCGGTCGAGGAGGACAAGCTCGAGCATGCCGTGGCATTGCGCAAGTCGGAAGAAGCACGACTGGCGGAAGCCCGCGCCCAGCAGCTCAGCATGCGAGCGGACCAGGACAAGCTCAGGCAAGAGCAAGCCGAGCTCGCGGCGAGCCGAGATTCCCTCCTGGCCGAGGTGAAGCGTCTCAAAGAGGTGAGGGCGGCAGCATCCCGCCCGGCCAGCTCAGCCAGCCAGCCAGCCTCGGCGGCCACCCAGCCAGAGCCGCTGCCGGCCACCTCTGCCAACCCGCGCTTGGCCACCCGGCCAGAGCCGGCGTCGCTGCTCTCGGCCGCCCGCCCAGCCGCTCCACCCACCCTCGCACGCTCCGCCGCCCGGGCGGAGCCAGCACCACCACCCGCCCTGGCCAGAGCAGTCCCGGCCGCCGAGGTGCCCAGACCAAGCCCAGCTTCGCTCTCGCATTCGCACTCCGTCACCCTGCAACCGCTGGTCCGCGTGCGCAGCATAGATTTCGTCGACGAGCCCGCCCACGCCTCGGTGATCGTAGCCGTAGACGACGTGGCCAGTTTCGTCGTCGAACGGGTGGCCGGCCATCGCCTAAGCCTGCGGCTCGAGCACAGCGACCTGCCCGACAATCTGGCACGAAACCTGGACGCCACCGAGTATCTGGGACCGGTCAAGATAGTCAGCTCCTACCGCGACCCCGCCGCGCGCGCCACGGTGCGCATCGACGTGGACCTGGCCGAGGACGTGCCGAACCGGGTTCGTCTCGAGGGCAATCGCATCTACTGGGACTTCCTCAAGATCCAGGCCCAGGCTCCTACGAATCTGGCACCAACTGTACGTTTCCTGCCGGCGCGCAAGGTGGCGGGGTTCTTCGCCACTGTGGCGAAGGCTAGCCTGGTGGGGCAGATGACGCAGCTCCCCTTCCTCGCCCCTCCTCCGGGATCGTCAGCGCCATCCGGGGCTTCCCCGGCTAGCGGGACCACGCCAGCCGCCAGCGATGGCCAGCTCGGAGCCGCGGCGCCGGCCGGACCGACAGGGGTCGCGGGAGGGGGGTCGGGCGCAGGAGCAGGAACCCGTTACACCACCCTGGGCAAAAAGCGCTACACCGGACGCCGCATCGACCTAGACTTCAAGGGGGCGGACATCCACAACATACTCCGTCTCCTCGCCGACGTTGGGCAGGTGAACGTGGTGGTCGCCGACGACGTGAAGGGCGACGTCACCATCAAGATGCGTGACGTGCCCTGGGACCAGGCGCTCGACGTGGTATTGCGGTCGAAAGCGTTGGGCGCGGTGCGCGAGGGCAATCTCCTGCGCGTTGCTCCGCTGGCACTGCTGGAGAAGGAGCTAGAGGCCGAGATTGCCAGGCAAAAGCAGATTGCCGAGGTCGTACCGGTCGAAACTCGACTGATCGGCGTCTCGTATGCGGACTCGGGCGATCTGATGGACCGAGCCCGGGATCTACTGTCTCCCCGCGGGAAAATGTCCCATGACCGCCGCACCAACACCTTGATCGTTTCCGACGTGAGCAAGAACCTGCAGCTCATCGAAGATCTGGTCCGCAACCTCGACACGCAGACCTCCCAGGTGACGATAGAAGCGCGGATCGTCGAGGCAGATTCGAACTTCACCCGCCAGATCGGCGTGCAATGGGGCGGCACGGCATTTGCCGATACCACCCACGGCAATCCGACCGGGCTCAGTTTCCCCTACAACGTCGGGATCGGCGGCGGGGCCGACGACAGCTCAGCCCCGACCGGCGGCTTGGTTCCGGGGCCACGCACCGGGACCGGCACCACGGGCAACCCAAACTTCCTGGTCAACATGCCAGCCCCAACCGGCATAGGCACTTCTGCCATTGGCGTTACCTTGGGCTCCGTCTCGGGCGCCTTCAACCTGAACCTCCGCCTCTCCGCCATGGAAACGACCGGGCAGGTACGCATCCTTTCTTCGCCCCGCATAACCACCATGGACAACGTGGAGGCCAAGATCACGCAGGGCGTGTCCATCCCCGTCTCGGTGGTCAGCGCAATGGGCGCCCAGACCCAATTCGTAGACGCTCAGCTGTCGCTCACGGTCAAGCCCCACGTCACCAACGAAGGCACCATCGCCATGCTCGTCTACATCACCAACAACGCGCCCGACTTCACCAATACCGGCGCCAACGGCGATCCCACGATTGACAAGAAGGAAGCCAAGACCACCATGCTGGTGCGCGACGGCGACACGGCGGTCATCGGTGGCATCTACACCCGCAACACCGGCGTGTCCTACACCAAAGTCCCGTTCCTCGCCGATATTCCCGTGCTGGGCTGGTTTTTCCGCAGCAAGACGGAAAATGACAACCGGTCAGAATTCATCGTCTTCATTACCCCCCGCATTGCCAACCGCGCCCGAGCACTCGGCCAATGAATTTCAGCATAGGTGGCTCATGACCAAACCCTGGAAGAGCTCGCAAGAATTCCTGCTCGGATGCTACCCCCTTCGCGCCGCCCGCAAGTCGGCCATGCTCGACGCCGCTGGCGTCGCAGCCCTGCTCTTGCTGTTCTGCGGGTCTTGCAAAGTGCCGAACACCCTTGACGGCCTACGCATCGTCCAGGTGCAGTCGATGACGGGAAGCGGCGCAAACTGTACCGTCCCCGCCACCGCCTCCGCCACGCCCGAGCAGAGCGGTGTGCTCGATGTCTATCTGCCCGACGGTTCCAATCCGCGCTACCAGTTGCCCCTGCTCATCACCAACGACCTCGACTCGAACGGCGGCACCACCGGCTCTGAGATGAACAACATCACCCTCACCCACTTCACGGTCGCGCTGTCCGCCCCCGGCATGACCTGGCCCGCGAGCTGTCCGGCGACCTTCGACTCCGATCCATTTTCCATCTTGCTCGCCCCGGCGGGCGGGTCGATCGGATACGCGGTGCCGATCATAGAGCGCCAGCACTCGCTCTGCCTCCTCGACGCGCTGGATCCGCAGACCAGCGACAGCAGTCCGCGGCAGATCACGGTCACCGCGACCATCACCGCCAAGGGCGACCACGGCGGCGCCATCGCCAGCGCCCCGTTTGTCTACACCGTCGACGTCTGCACCGGCTGTCTGCAAGACGAATACACCGATCCGGACCTCCTGCCGTACAACTACCCCGCCGGCTATCCCGCCTGCGCCGCGCTCCAAGGCACCAACCCCTACATGGGCGAACCATGCCAGGAGCTGGACCCCGGCCAGGACCTCCCCATCCTATGCTGCGGCTACCTCGACGCCTCGGGCAAGAAGCGCGCCGTGTGCCCCGCCGTCTTCACGGGCACGGCAACCGACGCTGGCACGGCGACCTCGACCTCGACCTCGACCTCGACCAGCCCCTGAGCCCGGACCGTTGGCAGAACAGGGAAGAAGGCATATCTGCCAGCGGCGACCCGCGCGAGTTATTGACAGGCACGAAGCTTCACGACTAGATACCGACAACATGTTCCGAGATAGCCTGCAGCAATTGGTGGACCGCCTGCCGGGAGCATCGGCCGGCATCCTCATGGGCTGCGACGGCATCTCGGTCGACGCCTACACCAAGCCAGGCGAGGAAGCCATCGACATTCAGACCGTTGGCATGGAGCTCGCTCAGGTGATGAGCCAGATGCGCAAGACCTCCACCCAGCTGGGGGGAGGTCGCCTGCACGAGCTAGCGCTCAAGGCCGACAAATTAGTGATTCTCGTTCAGCTGCTAAGTGACGCATACTTCGTCGCTTACGCGGTCAAGCCCGAGGCCAGCCTGGGCAAGGCACGTTATCTGATGAGGCTCTTGACCCCGCAGATTCAGGCCGAGCTGTGACCCCGAGGCAAAAGACACATGGGAGCCCAGGGGGAAGAGCGCTGGGACGGGCGGCCACGCCCAGGCCGACGATACTGGTCATCCACGGACCCAATCTCAACCTGCTCGGAGCCCGCGAGCCCGAGATCTACGG
The DNA here is from genome assembly GCA_963849735.1 of uncultured delta proteobacterium. GTDB lineage: Bacteria > Myxococcota_A > Polyangia > Fen-1088 > Fen-1088 > Fen-1118. The sequence continues at coordinate 137,863 of CAWKJE010000037.1, read as the reverse complement.
CACTGTATCCTTGGCCCAGATTGACGACGAGCTGCGACAAGAGAGCGCCCGACTCGGCCTTCGGGTGGAATGCTTCCAGTCCAACCACGAAGGCGCCATCGTCGACAAATTGCAGCAGTGGCGCGGCCAAGCCGCCGGTCTCATCATCAACGCCGGTGGCCTCACTCATACCAGCGTGTCCTTGCGTGATGCCATCACTGCGCTCAAGCTGCCCACCGTCGAGGTGCATCTGTCGAATCTCTACGCTCGGGAGAACTTCCGCCATCGTTCCCTGATCGCCCCGGTTTGCCGTGGACAGATTGCCGGTCTGGGCGCCATTGGCTACCGTCTGGCGCTGCTGGCGCTGGCCGCGGACGCGTCCAAGCCCGACCAGGCCGTGCGATCAACGTCCAATTCATACCCAGAAGTCAAGTCGCTCCCCGCGACTTCGCCCAGGAAAGGAGCCGCGAGAAAATGAGCAAGACCAAGGCTGCCGCGAGACCAAAGACACCCCCAGCCGGGAGCGACGGCTCTGGCTGCAATCGGAGCACGGAACCCGTCGACCTGCAGCGTCTGCGCGAAATCGCAGAAATCGCCACGGAATTCGACCTCGCGGAGATCGAGCTCGACGCCTGCGGCGGCCTCCATATCGTCAGGCGCAATGCCACCTTTGCCGCGGGCGCACCCGCACTACTGCCACCGCCGCCTGCGCCGGTACCGTCAGCCGTGGTCGCCGATAAGGCCGCCAGATCCACCGAGGCGGGCACTCTGCTAACCTCGCCATTCGTGGGGACCTTCTATCGCGCTCCGGCGCCCGAGGCGCCCGTGTTCGTTGAGGTAGGCCAGACCGTACGCAAGGGTCAAGTGGTCTGCATCGTGGAGGCCATGAAGCTCATGAATGAAATCGAGTCGGAATACGACGGCAAGATCCTCGAGGTCATGGCCAAGAACGCCGAGCACGTAGAATACGGCCAGCCGCTCTTCCGCATAGAAAAGGCGTAGATGATTAGACTGATGGCGGCGACGGGCCCAGGCAAGCGCGATAGGGCGAGCCTCGGCGGGTGCCGCTAGTCCTGCACCAGCTCAAGACGAGGGCACGCGTGTTCAAGAAGGTACTCATTGCCAACCGGGGCGAAATCGCCCTTCGAGTGATTCGCGCTTGCCGGGATCTCGGCTTGCGCTCGGTTGCGGTCCATTCGACCGCCGACGCGGATGCCCTACACGTCCGGTTTGCCGACGAGAAAGTGTGCATCGGCCCGCCCCCGGCACGACAGAGCTACAACAACATCCCGGCCCTCATCAGCGCGGCCGAGATCACGGGCGCGGACGCTATACACCCCGGTTACGGCTTCCTCGCCGAAAACGCCGAGTTCGCCGAGGTGGTGCAGCGGTGTGGCATTCACTGGATTGGCCCGCAGCCGCAGGTGATGCGCACCATGGGGGACAAGGTTTCGGCGCGGCGAGCCATGGAGGCAGCCGGCGTCCCGGTGGTCCCCGGCACCCCCATCATCGAAACCGATCGACAAGCGGAGGAGGCGGTCGAGCGTATCGGTCTGCCCGTCATAATCAAGGCTACCGGCGGCGGCGGCGGACGCGGCATGAAAATAATAGAAGACAAGAGTCGCCTACTCGCCCAGCTGGCGGCGGCACGAGCCGAGGCGCAGGCCGGTTTCAGCAACCCGGCGGTGTATATCGAACGCTATATCAGCAGGCCGCGCCATATAGAGGTGCAGGTGCTGGGCGACGGCGAGCGCGCCCTTGCGCTAGGCGAACGAGAGTGTTCCATACAGCGCCGGCATCAGAAGCTGATCGAAGAAGCTCCCTCGGTAGCGCTAGACGACGCACGTCGGGCCGAGCTCCTTAGAACCGCGCGCAAAGCGACCGCAGCCATCGGCTACCGGACCGTAGGTACTCTGGAATTCTTGCTCGACGAGAATCGCCAGTTCTACTTCATCGAAATGAACACCCGCATCCAAGTCGAGCATACTGTCACCGAGATGGTGTTTGGCATAGACCTGGTGCGCGAACAGATGCGGCTGGCCACCGGCGATCCTCTGCACCTGCCAACGGAAATGCGCCCCCGCGGTCATGCCATCGAATTGCGCATCAACGCCGAAGATCCTGTGACATTCGCCCCTTCGCCCGGCACCATCACCGCGCTCAACCTACCCGGGGGTATCGGCGTCCGCGTCGACACTCACATTTACGCGCATTATCGAGTACCTCCCTATTATGACTCGCTCCTGGCCAAGCTGATAGCGCATGGAGATAATCGCAATGTCGCATTAGCCCGTGCGCGGCGCGCTCTCGACGAGGTGGTGGTCGAAGGCATAAAGACTAACTGCGACTTGCACCGCAAAGTGCTCAACCACCCCGACTTCATCGGCGGCCGCTTCGACACCCATTTCCTCGAGCGGATGTAGAAGCTAACGGCTCCGTTCTCCCGCCCCCCCTGGCACAGGCGCGCCAAGACCAGGCTCCCTGACCAGGGGCAGGACAGCTGCTTATCAGCCAAGATACTTGCTCAAGCTCGGCCAGCGGGCAAATATCAGGTTACCCTAGTCGGATGGGAAGCCGAGCCTCTGTTCCACATCGGACGGTCGCGGGTAGGCGGAGCCGCCTCCCCGTCTCCAAGCTCTTCTTCCGATAAGCTAGTCGATCAGGCTGCAACCGGTGATAACCAAGAAAGACAAGCACATCGCGGCGGCACAGAAGTACCTGGAACGGGGAAACTTCGAGAAGGCCTTGACGGAATTTCAGAGCGCCGTCAAGGAAGACCACAAGGATACCCGGACCTGGCTGCGCATGGCCGAGATCTACGTCCGGCTAGGTCAAACCGACAAAGCCACCGAGGTCTACCAGAGAACCGTCGATCTCTATGTCGAGCAGGGCTTCTTCCAGCGGGCGGTGGCAGTGTACAAGAACATCATCAAGCTATCGCCTGGCTTGGTGGAAGTTCGCATAAAATTGGCCGACGTATTCAGGCAGCTGGGCCTCCTGTCAGACGCCATGCAGCAGCTGGAGCAAGCCGCAACGCTCTACCAAGCAGCGAACCGCGGTGTCGAGGCGCTGGCCGCACTCAAGCAGGTGATCGACCTCAATCCCGAGCAACCCAACCCGCACATTCGCTATGCGGATCTGGCAGCCCAGAGCGGGGCGACGAAGGAAGCCGCGGCCGAGCTGGCAGAAGCGGCGCGACTACTGAAGACGCAAGGACGGATCGATGAGTTCGTGCGCGTCGCCGAGCGCGTCCTGCACTACGAGCCCGACAACCGTGATCTCGCCATCGCGGTCACTGTCCAATACCTCGAGAACAACAATCCTCGCGCCGCCCTCTCGCGTATCAAGCCGGTTTTCGAGACCAACCAGCGCGATCCGGAGGTGCTCGATCTGCTAGCGCGCACCTTCGAGCAACTCGGCCAGCACCACAAGACCTTGCCGGTGCTGAAGGAGCTGACGCGCGTCTATGCAGAGGCCGGACGCCTCGGCGAGCGCGACCAGACCGCCCAGCGCGTACTGGCGATTGATCCAAACGACGCGGACATGGCGCACATGCTCGAGCACGGCCATGGCGGCGCCGTCAAGCGCCAAGTGGCGCAACCTCCGGCGGCACCAGCCCAAGTGGAGCCTCCCCTTCCGGTGGCAGCGCCCCGCCGCCCCATGAACGTCACCTTCAGCGAGATGGAGGTGCCCGCATCACTGCGCAGCCGATACAGCCCGCCTACGAGCCCGCTGCCGGTGAGCATGTCCGAGCGAATAAGCATCGCCTCGGGCCTGGTGGAAAAGTCGCAAGACGATCCCGAGGTCCAGCGTGTGCTGGCCGAAGCCGACGTGTTCGTGAAGTACGGTTTGGTGGATCGAGCCGCTGACCATCTACGCCGAGTTTTCGAGCGCGTGCCAACCCACCAGGGAGCGCACGAACGTCTGGCGGCCGTGTTGGTCGAGCTCGGCCGCAAGACCGAAGCAGCCGCCGAGTACGAAACTCTGGCCCAGCAGTTTCAGCTCAGCAAACCTCAGGCGGCGCTCGATTATGCACGCAAGGCGATCGATCTCAATCCCTCCGCCCAGCGCGCCTTGGAGGTGGCACGTGCTACCAGCGGGGCGGTACCGGAGAACCGCTCTCCTTCCGGCGAAGGCTCGATCTCCATGGAACTGCACATGAGGACGCCGGAGCCGGACTTAATCCATAGCGATGAGATCGAGCTGTTGTCCGACGGCGTGGAGCCAGAGGAGTTCGGCGACACCTCGACCTTGGACGGGTTGCCTGACCCAAGGTTGTCGGCAGTGCGCGGTGAGGGCGATCCCGGCGGGGACGGCGAGCTACTGGAGGTCGAGGCCCAGATTGCCGAAACGCCATTCGACCCGGCCCAATCCGGACTGGCGAGCGAGCTGGCACAGGTGGACTTCCTGATAGATCAGGGCCTCGGCCAAGAGGCAACGGAGATGCTCGACGAGCTCGAGGGTCGCTACCCCGCCTCCGGGCGAGCCGCTATCAACGAAAGACGTCATAGGATAGACGCACCGAGCCCACCGCAGTATTCAGCTCACGGCGCCGTACCCGAGCGCGCGCATGCCGGAGTGGACACCGGGCAAGCACGCGTGGCTGCCGCGGTACCCAGACCTGCGCCCGAGCGTCAGGACGCCGAGACCCACGTCGACCTAGGCATAATGGAGAAGACCATGGAACGTTATGCCCAGGCTATCGAGCACTTCAAAGCGGTCCTCGCCGACCCGCGACGAGAAGTGTTCGCTCTATCGATGATTGGCGAGTGCCACGAAGCGTTGGGGGACCCGGCCGAGGCCATCCGCTGTTATCAAGATGCCCTGAGGCGACCGTCGGCCAGCGAGGCAGAAGCCACCCAACTTTACTACCAGCTGGGTATTGTATTTTCCAGCATGGGTGACCGCAGCGAGGCCCTTTACTACTTCGAACGAGTTTCTAAGCGAGATCCGAGTTATCGTGATGTGCAGCAGCGATTGGCGACGGTCAGAGGCCGGGCTGGCGCACCAAGCTAGAGCGAGGCTTCGCCCTGATACTCATGATACCGCGCCGCGATGCCGCGCCGCAATGACGCGCACGCGTGCATGCCGCGGCGCTCTTGGAGCCGAGCTTTGCCCTGCCGGCCACGTTATCCGACCGCCCCGTCGCCTTTTACTCGCCGGCTCGCCGCGCGTCGGCTGCGCGCCATCGCGACCCTAACCGCTTGGTTTCCTTACATTGCGGTGTTACTTTTGCTTTTCGGTCGCCACCGCTATGGTTGGGACGACAACTCGATCTCTGGAGGCCCGGATGCCCAGCGAGAGTGAGTACGAAGAGGACTTGCAACGCGAGCCAGGCCACAACGAGGCGTTCCTTTACCTGCGGCGAAGCTACCGGGAGGCTGGGCGCTTCGACAAGCTGGTGACGCTGTACGAAACACGAGCGCAGGCCATTGCCGACCAGGCCAAGGCAGCCGAGCTATTCTATTTGGCCGCCGAAGTGCGCATCGACCAGCTGGCCGACGTGGCGGGAGCTGAAGCTGACTTGGCTCATGCAGTCAACAGAGATGCCACGCACCGCAAAGCGGTAAAGCGGCTGAAGGATATCTACCGCGAAGCCGGGCGCGCGTCCGAGTACCTAAAGATGCTCGAGGTCGAAGCCGCTGCCCTGGCCAAGGCCAAAGACACAGCGCGCATCGCCGAGGTGCGTGCGGAAATTGAACGCGTCTACGGTCAGCAGATCGCGCGCATCGAGCATGCCCTGTCCACTCCTGGCCTGCGCGCGGAAGTCACAGCCGACCAGCTGCGCATCGTAGAAGCAGCGCGCAAGATTCACAACGCTCTCGGGGACTACCCCATGGTCTGCCGGCTATACGAAATCGAGCTAGCCGGAACCGCCGATCCCAAGCGCCGCATCGCGCTCACCTTTCGGCTGGGCCGAGTGCTGGCGGAGAAGATAGGCGACCTCACCCAAGCGGAGCAAAAACTAAGCGACGTCGTTCGCCTCTATCCCCGCGACGACAAGGCCCTCGAGGCCCTGGCATCGGTATACGCCAATCCCAACTGGACGGGAAGCGAGGGCTCCGAACGCGCGGCCGGCCTGTACAACCAGATCGCGCGCCGCCGCCACGAAGCCGGCGAGGTGGACAGCGCCGTGGCCGCTCTGGGCAAGGCCCTTGCGGCGGTACCCCATAACGGCGAGGCGCTCGCCCTGCTAGAGAGGGTACTTACGGAATCCAGTCGCTTCGCGGAGCTGGACCGTTTCCTGTGCGACCGCGTGAAGCAGGCGCGCACGGACGACGAAAGGATGGAGCTCCTCCACAAGCGGGCCCAGCTGGCGGACACGCTCGGGGACCCGGAGGCGGCAATCCGCACCTACGAGCAAGTCGCAGCCCTCGAGCCCGCCGGTGGCCCGGCCACCCGGCACCTGGCCCAAGTCTACACCGGGCGAAAAGACTGGGCGAGATTGGCCGAGCTGCGCGAAAGGCAGCTCGAGCGCACCACCGATGGATCCGAGCGTCTCGGTCTGCTGCGTGAGCTTGCGGCCCTCTATCATGACCGCCTCGGCGACAGCGAGCGAGCCGCGGCGCACTTGCAAGCTATTCTGCTGGACAACCCCAGCGACACTCAGGCCCTGAAAGCGTACGCCGAATATTTCCGCGCCCGCGGTTCGTTCCGCGAGCTCGCCGACTTGCTCGAGCTGGCGGCCGAGCACGATATGAAGCGGGGCCACCTCGTGGCGGAGCTTCTGCCTCGCCTGGAGGAAGTTGCCGTGCTGGTCGAGACCAAGCTCGCGGATCTCGACCGAGCCTTGGCCGTCTGGCGACGCATGTGGGAGCTGTCACCCGGCTACGACCGAGCCCTGGAGGCGCAAAAGCGAATCCTACAGAAAACCAAGCGGTGGGAGCAAATGGCCCCCCTGCTCGTGGACGAGGCCGAGCAGACGGTCTCGCCCCAAGCCAAGGCCGAGGTGCTCCACCGACTGGCCCGTCTGTATGCCGAGAAGCTAGAGGATTACGATGGCGCCACCAAAGTCTACCTCGAGGTCCTGCGTATCGACACGCACGACGCAGTCGCGCTGCGCAACGTGGCCGAAGCTTACGAAAAAACTGAACGCTGGGCGGATTTGGCTCCCCTCCTGCGCGGACAGGTCGAGGCAGCGACGTCCGAGACCGAGAGGCTAGCACTGCTGCGACGCGTGCTCTCCATCTACATGGAGAAGCTGTCCGACCCATCGGCGGCTTCGCTAACCGCCACCGAGATCCTGAATATCGTCCCGGGCGACACTGACGCCTTGCTGCGACTCGAGAGCATCCTCGAGCAGTTGGGCGACAAACCCAGGCTAGTAGATACACTAGAGTATCACACACGCTACGCCGGCTCGGCCAACGAGAAGCTCCTCATAACCAAACGCATCGCCGCACTCTTACAAAGCGATCTGCACGACTTCGAGAAGGCGATCCCCTACTGGGAGAGAGTGGTCAAGGGACTGCCCAGCGACGAAGAAGCCATCGAAGCCCTGCTCGAAGCCTACCACCATCTCGGCCGCAACGAAGATTTGGCCCGCACGCTCGACCTCAAGGTACAGGCGCAGGAGGGCCAGCCGGCTATCCAAGCCGAGGCCTTGCGCCACTTGGCCCGCCTCGCTGGTGAGGCCCTGAGGCAGACCGATCGCGCCAAGGCGGCCTGGGAAGCTTTGCTTCTTCGGCAACCCGCGGATCGGGAAGGTCTTGAAGCGCTGTCACGCATTGCCGCCGGCACGAGCGACTTTGCCGCCCTGGCCAGCCTACTCGACCGCCGCATCGCCATCGCTGACAGCCGCGCCGATGCGACCGCGCTGGCTCTCGAGCGCGCGCGTATCTTCGAGAAGGACCTGTTGGACCTGCCCGCCGCGATCGCGGCCCTGGAGCGGGTCATCAGCGAAATGGATCCAGCCAATCTCGACGCGCATCGAGCTTTGCGCCGCGTGGCCGAGGCCATGGCCGACTGGCCCAGGGTGGTAGCGGTGGCCGAGCGGCAGCTTGCGCTCATGACCGATCCCAAGGATCGGGTGGCTGCAGGCCTCGAGCTCGGCCTCCTCTGCCGTCAGCGCCTGGGCGATTTACCCAAGGCCGTGCACGCCTTCGAGAGTGTGCTGGCCATAGCTGAGGACCACCCGCAGGCCCTGGCCGCCCTCGCCGAGCTATTTGGCGAAGCCGGCGACGGCGAGCGTTTGATCGCCATCCAGGAGAAGCAGCTAGGCTTGAGCCAAGAGCCCGAGGCAAGACGAGAGTTGCTCTTCGCCATGGGCGAGGCGGCGGAGCGCATGCTCAAGGAGCCGAGGCGTGCCTTTGCATTTCACCTGCGCGCCCATCGCGAGCACCCTGACCAGGTCACGCTGGGCAAGCTTGAGGGTGTAGCCGAAGCACACGCGCTGTGGGAGGATTTGATAAGCGTCTACCTCGGCGAGGCCGCGCGCGCGCCCGAAGCGCGGGAGCAGGTCGAAATAGCGCTCAAAGTTGCGGCTTTGTGCGAGCAGAGGTTACACTCGCCCGCGCGGGCTTTCACGGTTCTGCGCGAGGCATTGGCATACGAGCCGGCCGGTACCACGCTGCTACCTCTGATCGAGCGCCTCGGGCGGGAGCTCGAGGATTGGCAGGGGCTGCTGGACGTTTATGCCCAGGTTGGCCGCGGCCGCCCCGACGTCCAGGATTGTGTCGACCTCTTGCGCCGGCGAGCCGCCATCCTCGAGCACAACATGAACGACCCGGCGGGAGCGTTCAACGAGCACGTGTACGCCTTCGTCCTCGACCAAGAGAGCGAAACCTCGTACCGGGAAGTCTTGCGCCTCGCCGAGGTGACCGGCCGCTGGGAAGACGCCCTCAGCGTCGAGGCACAACTTTATGCACGGGCTACCGATCGGACGGCAAAGACCGACATTGCGAGGCGCGCTGCCGCATTGATCGAAGTGAAAATTGGCGACAACATACGCGCCTTTCGCGCTTATCTAGGCGCGTTCCAGCTCGCCCCTGATGACCAGCGCACCGCGGACGCGCTGTGGCGTCTGGCGGAAAAGATCGGACCCTACCCGGCGGCAGCGGCACCAGCCCTGACGCCCCGACCAGCCGCCGCGGAAGAGCGAGTCGCGACCGAGGCTATGTCCGCGGCCGAGCCCGCGACTGGCCCCGTGGGCGCCCCACCGGCGGGTGAGATGAGCCATGACGTCATCACCGGCGAGATCGACATCGCGGAGGTCGACATCCTGGAAGAGACCCCGCAACCCATCCCTTCCCCGCTCGTGCCCATCGTGACCACTGCATTCGCCACTCCCTGGCACGAGTGGGCGCACGCCTACGAGCTGCTACCCGCGGATCCGATCACGCGCCACGGCTACCTGACCAAGATCGCCGATATCTGGATGCGCGGAGCCCACGACGTGGTCCGCGCGCTGGAGGCGCTCGAGCGGGCCTTCGCGCTCAACCCGGCCGACGACAAGATCTGCGCGGAGATGGAGCGCCTGGCCCAAAGCGAGAACCAATGGCAGATGGTATGCGGCATCTATACGCGCGCTGCCGAGCGCGGATCGCGCAACGATACCGTGCGCTTCAATTTGCGTGTGGCCGAGATCGGCGAACAGCTAGCTGACCTCCGGCTGGCCGAGGAGCGCTACCAATCCGTGCTCGTGCTCGAGCCTAGTCATGGCAAAGCCCTCGATCGCCTGGAGGACATCTATCGGCAGGCCGAGCGCTGGACGGAATTAGCGGCCATTCTCGAGCGCAGGGTTCTCGCTGCTGGCTCTCGCGTCGAGGGCGCGGCCATGCAAAGCCGGGCCTTCGAGTTGGCGGAGCTGTACGAGAAACGGCTGGAGCGGCCTTACGAGGCGGTGGACACTCTGGAGAAGTACGTCGCCAGCATAGAAGAAGAGAGGACAGGCGCGAACCCTAGCTCCGCCGTGGTCGCAAAGTGCCGCGCGGGCTACGCAGCACTCGCTCGCCTCCTCGACAAGGTCGGACTGGCTCAGAAAGCCGCCCATGCCATGTGTCGCGAGCTGGAGCTGGCTGGCGACGACGAGGGCGCCCGGACGGCAAGCCGCCATCTGGCCGAAATCTACGAGCAAGAGTTGGCTCTGCCCGCCAAGGCCATCGAGGTCTACGAGGGCATCCTTGCTCGCTGCCCGGAGGACGCGGCCGCCCTGGCCGCCCTGGACCGCTTGCACACGAGCACTGGGCATTTCGAAGCTCTGGCCGACGTGCTGGAACGACGGATTTCATTGGCCCAAGGCCACGATCGGGCGGAGCTCATATGGCGGCGAGCCCGCGTGCTGGAGGAAAGGCTCGGCAATCCCGACGCCGCCGCTGCCTGCCTGCGCGGCCTCGGCCCCGAAGCGTTATCCGATCCCGACACCGCGGCTGCCCTCTTGCGTAACCTGCGCAGCGCCGGCCTGTCACAGGAGGCGATGGACATCCTCGAGCAACGCATAAGCACCCTGCGAAGCGCTGGCGGCGATGCCAAGCTCATAGCTGCCCTCTACCTGGAGGAGGCTGGAATAAGGGCCAACGATCTGAACGACGGTGCCGGCGCCTTGAAAGCTCTCGAAGCGGCGCGGTCAGTCGCCCCAGACGATCCCGTGGTGCTCGCGGCGCTGGCCCGCTTTCACCTGAAAGGGGGCGACTTAAACGCCTACGCGACCGCTCTACTGGCCCAGGCAGATGCCAGCGCTGACAGCGCCGACAAGGCCGCCGCCCTGTTGGAAGCCGCGTCGGTGTTCAAAGATCAGCTGGCCGACCTGGAGCAAGCGCGGGTTTGTCTCGAACGCGCCATTGCCGAGCACCCTGGCAGCCCCGAGGCGCTGGGGGCCTTGGCCGCGCTGGAAGCGTCGGAAGGCCACCTCGACAGCGCCGCCGGGCTCTACGAAAGACAGCTCGCCGCGAGCGAGGCGGCCCCCGCCAAGGCCGTCGTGCTGACCAACCTCGCGCGCATCCTCGGCCATGACCCGACAAGGCTCGAGCAAGCCGAAGCGCGACTCGATCAGGCCCTCGAGATCGATCCAGGCCACCTCCCAGCCATAATCGCCCTGGCTGACATCTACTATCGCGAACAGCAATGGGCCAAGGCGGAACGGCGGCTCAACGAGGCCATGCGCCGCATCCGCGGCCAGCCCGACGAGACCGCTCGCCTTTGCCATCGCCTGGGCGAAGTCTACGAAAAGCTGGGCCGGCTGGAGGAAGGCTACCGCCAGCTGGTCGAGGCCGACCGGGCCGTGCCAGGACAGCTCATGCTTCGTATCGCATTGGGTGAGAATCGGTTCCAGGCGCGCAGGTGGCGCGAGTGCGCGACCCACCTGGAAGGCATCGCGGATCATGACATGGCCTCGCGCTACCCCGACGAGGTGGCGCAAGCGCTCACCCACGCAGCGCAGGCCGAGCTGAAACTGCGCCGCCCGGAGCGCGCGGCTGCCCTGCACGAGGCAGCCCTACGCTTTTCGCCCAGCCAGCCCCAAACCCTACGTGCCCTTGCCGATCTTGCGCTAGAACGCGGCGACAAGCTGGAAGCAGCACGTTCTCTGCAGCGCGTTGCGGAAGCATGCGCCGACCGGAACGAGCGAGTGCAGCTCTTCGAGCAAATCGGGGACTTGCAAGTAGCACTTGGCGACAAGGACGCCGCCCGAGCGGCCTATGCCGCCGGTGCGGCCGCGATCGAGAACGCATTACCAGACCATCTCTCCCTGCTGCAAAAGCTGCTCGATCTCGAACGCGGCGACGGAGCTTGGCCTGAGGCGATACGAAGCGCTCAGCGCATCGCAGAGGCCACGCCCGAGGCCAAGGCACGGGCAGGACGGCGCCGAGAGGTGGCTGGCCTACAGATGGAAAACGGCGACTATGCCCAGGCGGCGCAAACGCTGGAGAAAGTTCTCGAAGACGACCCCAGCGACGAGGTAGGCATGAGCGAGCTCTGCGTCGCCTACCAAAAAGCCGAACGCAAGGCCGACATGGCCAGGACGCTGGCGCGCCTGTTGCCTGAGTTGCCCGAGCCCGTGGAGCCGACTACCCAAGCCAGTCGAGCCGAGCTCTGGGAGCAACTCGGTGAGGCGCTGACCGAGCGCGATCCCGAAGGAGCGATTGCCGCTTTGCAACGCTCCGTCAGTCTGGCCAACCGGCTTTCCACGCGCTTACGCCTAGCCCGGCTCTACCGGGCCTCACCCGATAGCGTGGAGCTTGCGCTCGCCAACCATAGGGCGCTCATCCGTTTGGACCCCACTTGCGAAGAGACCCTGCGCGCTCTCGCAACGGAATACCTAGCCAACCGACAAAGCGACAGCGCTTGGTGCTGCCTCGCAACCTTGGCCTTGCTCGGCCTGGCAAGCGATCAGGATCAGGCAATCCTACAGGAGCACGCCCAGCCCCAACGAGCCACCGACGAGCCTTATGCCGCCAGCGTAGGCGAAAGCGAGCGCCATGCCCTGCTGGCCCACCCGGAAACCAGACTATTGGGCGAAGTATTCGCTTCGCTGTGGCAAGGGCTACCCGACCTGAGCCAGACAACCCTCGCTCTGGGAGTTGGCTCAAAAGAAAAGATCTCGGCCATTTCCGAGCTGGACGTAGCCAAGATATTCAGTCAAGTGGGCAAGGCTCTATCTAACCAACGCGCCGGCCTCTTCCTCAAACCTGACGCCGAGTTCACCGGCATAAAGCTGGTCGCGGCACCACCCACGGCCATTGTGATGGACAAGCGCTTTGCTGAGCAGGCGCCCATCCCCGAGCTCCGCTTCCGTATTGCTCAGGCGCTAGAGCTGTTGCGGCCAGAGCTCGTTCTCGCTGCGACCCTAGACCCGCTTGCCCTGGACGACCTCCTCCAGGCCACGCTCAAGGCCTTCCACCCCAAGCACAACCGCTGGCGCGCCGGTTCAGACGACGACGCAGCCGAGGAAGCCACCAAGCTCAAGAAGACCCTGCCGTACAACCTTGCCAAGAACATAGCCAAGGCGTTTCAGGACAACCTGGATGTCGAGCCGGACTGCTCCCGCTGGCGCACCGTGGCTCTCGAAACCGGCGCCCGCGCAGGCTTGCTCCTCTGCGCCGATCTTCGTACTGCGGCATGCGCCGTCCTGCACGACAGCGGCACAGCCCTTCCCGCCGAGATCCCGCCCCAAGTACTGCTCGAACAAGCGCGCCAGCCCGGACCGCTAAAGGAACTACTGCGCTACTTCATCAGCGACGACCACTTCGCCCTACGCGAAGCACTGGGAATCGCGGTCAAATTCTGACTAGTCCGGCCCTCCGCGGTCCACGACCAGCCGACCTCCGCGCGCATGACGCAGCTTCCCCACCCCGGAATCCGCTGCTGGTAGCCGCCACCAGGCCCGCACCGCGCCTGGCCGCCCACCGCTGGATTGACTTACCGCCGCCAGCCGACTATAAGGCCGATTCGCTGCGAGGATGGCGGAACTGGTAGACGCACTAGCTTGAGGTGCTAGCGGTTAACAGCCATGGGGGTTCGAGTCCCCCTCTTCGCACTCTGAAAGCCCAGGTAATTCCTGGGCTTTTTCTTTGGGAGCCGTTTCGGTGGCGGGATGCCTATTCGAGCCCAATCTTGGATGGACTGGCGCCATCAAGCGAGAATACAAGGAAATTCAGGCAGTTCCAGCGTTCTCCGTCCAAAAAGGGGATGCTTCACTTTCCGCCTTGGTTTCCGGAAGTTGGGTAAATCCACGCTAGAAATTCGGTGCTAGCGCGCTTGCTCCGTCGCGATGGCCACCACGTTGACTCTCCGTCATCCCCTACTCCACCTCTTCGCCATCGCCCTCGGTCTCTGCCCAATCGCGCCCTAGGATGAAGTCATCGTCGAGCTCGCCGAATCCGAGGGGCGCCTCACCTTTAGCGTAGCCGAGCGAACGATAGCCCCGGAGCCTCTTTTCGAACATCCTGGCAAGCATCGGAACCTGGATGTCGACGTAATCGTAGATGCGAACCTCTCGCTTCGCGTAGTGCGACCGATGGAGACGTCCCGCGTATTGAATCAGTGTGCCCTTCCAGGAGACCGGCATCGTCAAGAACAGGGTGTCCAGGCGGGCGTCGTCGAAACCCTCATCGTAGCTGAACCTGTGCTCGGAGGGTTGCACCATGACTACCGGAGGGCTGCGTGATGCGCGCACTTTCTGGCGGATGGACAAAGTAGCCAACACGGCGGATGCCAGAACGGAATACTGGACATCCCTCCATCCCTCCGTCGCGCGAACGTCCGCCCTTGGGAGCTTCCGCGGCCGACAGCCTGCCTTTAGGCGGGAACGCCCTTTTTGCGGCGTCGATCCCATACAAAAGCCACAGTTGAAACACCAGAAATCAGAATGCCCACACCAGATATCCATCGAGATCGATGCCCCTCCAGGCGCCAATACTCATCTGCCGAAATCATTCGGTAGGGCATACCTGTCTTGTAATTTCCCGCCCAATACGTTCCACCTCGGAATTCGGGGTTTCCGTAATGGCCAATTTCAACAAAACTGACCACAAACATTGTGACAACGAATATTCCCACTAGCGCCACGCAATAACGGAACCATCGGGGCAGAGTCAACCACATTTCACGCTGGCGCAACGTAACAAGGGAAAAAGACTCTTGTCCGGAGCGTTCCGACTTTGAACGCACGAGTGGATTGTCCTTAATCGCCTGATGCGCAAGAATAAATGGCAAGAGGCTCGCCGACATCGTCAAAAACCCGACCTGGGTAGAGACGTGGAAGCTAGAGAAGAAACTCGCACAATAAGCTGCAAATTGTAGACAGAAGACTACAACCGTACAAAGTAACATGACTTCCTTGACCGGATGTGATACGAAAGACGGTCGACGATAGATAGACATCGCCATAGACTATCCTTCCTACGGAATGGGTATGGGAAGGACCGGAGTCATAGGGGAATAGGGTTCCGAAGGCGACCCAAGATTCTGACTGCCTGAGTAGTCGACAGGATTACTGAAGACTGGAGACAGATTCCAGGGCACGAACTGTCCAGAAGTGGTGATCGCGCTGTCCCTCGTGGGGGACATGGGGCCGTCCTCGTGTCGTAACCTCGCCCTGGCGATTGCGACCCACCGATGGATTTCAACTCCTGCGCCATCGAGCGCGAATGGTCGATTACGACAGTCCGTTGCCTGTCACCTCGCCAAGGCCCATCGCGTCGCGTCCGGCCTGCTGATGTCCCGGAGGCCTGCCCTGCCAGCCACTTCATAGTCGAAGGACAGGGCTACCGCCACCGGAGCATCCCCAGAAATGCTGGCAGCGACACGATGGGAATGCTCCGGTACTCGCCCAGCGGCAGAATGTGCTTACGGTCGTCGCTGACAACAAAGTCCACCTCGCCCTCAACCGCGCACGCAAGCACGTGATTATCGTCAGGGTCTCGGGTCACGCCATGAACTTGAAGGCGCCCGGGCACTACCTCGGCGAGCACCTGCACGGAGGCCATATAGCCGGCAATCTGCTCAAGGCTCAGAGGATACCTCTGGCGCACGTGAGGCTTGAAGAAGACCTTGCGTAGCTCCTGCAGAATTGACGGTGAAAGCACCAGGCTGAAAGTCGCGTCTTCGGCTGCCTGCAGCAAGGTAGCGCTCGGTCCCCCTGGTCGAAGAAGTCCTCGCGCCAGGATGTTCGTGTCGACCACTGCTCTAGGCGCGTGCCGTCCGCGAGTGCTCACGCCGTACCTGCTGGATCGCGCTGTCCACGTCGCGTTTGACCTGCTGCTCGCTCCTTCGCGGTAGCGTCGACCGGATGCGCTTGATCATGCCCCATCCGAGATCGGACCGGCGCTGCTTGAGCAGCATTGCTTCCAAAAGCTCGCACTGCTGCTCGTCGCTCATCCGGTCTATCTGGCGCAAGACCTGTTCAACTTGGCTTCTTGCCTGGGGCATGATCGTCTCCGCTCTCGATGGTAGCACGCTCGCGTGGCTGACACCGTTGCAGCGTTCCTTGCCCGATCGAGACGTGTGTCCAGATATGTGTCGTCGGCGCCAAGGATGGCCTGGTGGCTCGTCACGGCGCGGTCCGTTGGTGAACTTGGTCGCAAAAGTGACTCCGTTTCGGCGGCGTTATGCGGACCAGCATAGTGTTGAAGTCCACAATCTCGACCCATCAAAAAGCGATTCATTCCTAGGCGAGTTACCCAGAATTCCTCTGTTAAATCCAGGTTATGCAGCGGCGTGGGTAACTGGATAACGCTCCATGCCACTCCTAAGTACTTGTTTTAACTAGGTAAAGCTAATCTTGCTGCAAGTTTGAGGTGCTAGCGGTTGAACGAAGCCGCTGCGCGGCAGGGTGCGGAGCCCCAGAGCGCGGCACCGCCCGGGAGCCGCGGTCGTGTGGTATCGACGGCTAGATCGAGCCTCGCGCCTTTAGGAAAGCGGTAGCTCCGGCTGGTGATGCCGCGCCGGTGGCGGAGTCTCACGCGTGGTGCGCTGTGGTGGAGCGACTCTGAGAGACGCGGACCTGCTGCGCCGAGGTTGGATTAGGCGTCTCCTTGTGGCTCCGGAGGCCGGTGGACGGCAGCCGGAGCACAAGGAGACCAAATGACAAGCACGGAAGCATACACGAAGTTGGGACAGGACATGCAACTGGCGAACTACCGGCCGTCAACGATGAAGGCGTACCAGCGATGCGTGGAACGATTCCTCGCGCATTATCGGCGGCCAGTGACCAAGTTGAGGGAAGAGGAGATCCGGGGCTTTCTCCTTCACCTCATCAACGAGAAGAAAGCGGGGCCGGAGAATGAAAAGATGCACTTGGCAGCGCTCCGGTTCTTCTTCGAGACCACGCTCGGGCGCCCGGAGGAGGTGGTGCGGATCCCGTGGCCAAAGGTGCCACGGCGGCTACCGGACATCTTGAGCGGCACGGAGGTGGAGAAGTTGCTGCTAGCGGTTGATCCACCGAAGTATCGTGCCGTCGTTGTGGCGACGTATGCGGCGGGACTGCGAATCGGGGAAGGGTGCTCGCTGCAAACGAGCGATATCGACAGCAAGCGGATGCTCATCCACATCCGCAATGGCAAGCGAGGCCGCGACCGGTACGTGATGCTCGCGCAGCAGCTACTGGTGCTTCTGCGGGAGTACTGGAAGCTGACCCGTCCCACCGGCCCATATCTTTTTCCCGGGCAGGAAGCGGGAGCGTCAGTCAGCCCCACGGCGGTGCGGTGCGCTTTGCGGGTGGCCGTAGAGAAGACTGGTCTGACCAAACGCGTGACGCCACATACACTGCGTCACGCTTTTGCCACCCACCTTCTGGAGACCGGAACCGACATCCGCACGATCCAGGTTTTGCTCGGGCATAGCTCAATCCGAAGCACGACGATCTACACGCGGGTGAGCACGCAGCACATCGGTCGCGTGATGAGCCCGCTCGATCGCCTGGGCACCAAAGAGGGCGCAGTCCTCGGGTAGCGCCCAATGCACGGCCATACGGCCGCCTCTCCCCTTGAGGGGCAGAGGCGGCCGCGCCTTGAGGTCGCGGACGTCTTTCGCGCCCACGGCGATAGCTACAGGCAGAGTCACGTGGTGGCGCCGCCGGAACGTGCGGTGATGCGCGCGCTAGAGCTTTGTCGTACCGAGGCCCTCGGTGGGCACCTCGACAAGTGTGACCGCTGCGGCTACGTCGACCAAGCGTACAATTCGTGCCGTAATCGCCACTGTCCGAAATGCCAGGCCCTTCGGCAGGCCAAGTGGGTGGCCGAGCGGATGGCACGCATCCTGCCCACGCACTACTTTCACGTGGTGTTCACCTTGCCGGCCGAGCTCCGGCCACTGGCCATGCGGAACAAGGCGGTGATCTACGACCTCATCTTCGAGGCCGGGGCGCGCACGCTGCTCGACCTTGGCCAGGATCCCAAACGCCTTGGTGGGCAACTCGGCATTACCGCCGTGCTACACACGTGGACGCGCGATCTCCAGCTTCATCCGCACCTTCATTGCATCGTTACCGGGGGTGGGCTCACTCAGGACGGGCAGCGATGGCTCTCGACCAAACAAGACGACTACCTCTTCCCAGTCAAGGTCATGGGCCGTCTCTGGCGCGGGAAATTCATGGCCGGCTTGCAGCGTGCCTTCGACAAGGGTCGCCTCAACCTCGGCGGTAGCTGCGCCCACCTTGAAGACCCTGCGGAGTGGGCCTACTTCAGGACGTGCTTGTACGCGAAGGACTGGGTGGTCTACACCAAGTCCCCCTTCGGCGGCCCGCGCCATGTCTACCAGTACCTAGGCCGCTACACGCATCGCGTGGCCATCTCCAATCAGCGCCTCATCACCATGGACGAGCACGGCGTCCGCTTTGCCACCAAGGACGGCCGCTCCACCACTCTGGCCCACCAAGAATTCATCCGCCGCTTCCTGCTTCACGTCCTGCCTGGGGGCTTCGTCAAAATCCGCCACTTCGGCATCATGGCTTCTGGCAACGTCAATTCACGGCTCACCGCCGCTCGCCGTCTCCTTCAGCCAAACCGCGTTTCTCCCGGCTTCGCCATAGTCGCGATCCTCCTGCTCTCCCTGCTCACCCGTCAGCGGCCCACCTTCTCGCCCGCGGAGCAACTCGCCACTCCACCCGCCGACCGCGATGAGGCCGACGACCTCAACCGTGCCTTGCGCACGTGTCCAGCCTGCGGCCAAGGACTCCTCCGCGCCTACCCCCTGCCTTCGACACTTGTCCCCAACCCTCCCGCACCCATCGACACATCATGACCACCGCTGCCGCACGCGCACTGGCTCACTCCGAACGCCCGCGCGGCGCTGTGAACACGTCTGCCCAAACGCCGAAACAACGACCCGAACCCGCGGTACAGAGCCCCTTGGCCCCCGTCGCCAACTCCTTCTCGTCCCACGTCATCGGCCCCATCGCCCTTCTCCATCCAGAGTCGAACGCCCTTTTTACCCATAGGGCACCGCCGCTCCTTGCACAACGCGGCTTCGTTCAACCCGCCGTTTAGCGCAGGCGCTCCACGGTCAACTCGTTGCCACCGGTCTACCCTCCGCGCCCGCGCCAAACGCCTATTAGTTACCCGCGCCGGTGCATCGCCTCGATTTCACGAAGGAATTCTGGGTAACTGGCAGGAGGAGTTGACCTCAATGTTGCGCTGAGTTCAGGGATGTCGAGGGACGGTGCGTCCTTAGTGCGGCGAGGTCTAGAGCCGGGGTGCGCCAATCAGAGTTGAATGACGCGAATCATGCATCAACGTGGCGGGTCACCGCCGGACTTGAGAATCAACCGTCGTCACCGTCGGGAAGCTGGGCGGCTGAAGACCAGGTGGGGGACGGCGTTAACTGCGAGGCCAGTAGAAGCGTACTTTCATTGCTTGATGCCAATTCAGCGTTTGCTGAAAGTTCCATATGTAGTGAAGATGCCTTGACACAGAGGTTTCACTAGGTAAAACCTTTTCAGCGTCTGCTGAAAGTTAGTGATGTCGTGAAAGCTCAAGACATAGAGAGACAAGCCGCTGCGGCACTCACGGCGAGTTTGCAGGAAGCGCCCTTCATCCGGGTCAAGTCTGAACGGGAGCGGGGGCGTCGAGGCGATGCCATGGCCGACATCGTGCTCAACCTTCGGACCAAGGCTGGTTCGTCCAGCCGGATCATCGCCGAGGTCAAGAGCACAGGCCAACCCCGCGTGGCAAGAGAAGCGGTAAACAACCTTCTGCGCCTCCGCAGCGAATACCCGGACGCTTACGGCGTGTTCGTGGCGCCGTATGTGTCCCCGGAGGCCGCCGAGATTTGCAGGAAGGACGATATAGGGTATCTCGACCTTGCCGGGAACTGCCGCCTGTCTTTTGACCAAGTCTTCATCTCCAGGGAGGGCTTCCGCAACAAGTTCACGCAGAGGCGGGATCTTCGGTCGCTGTACGCACCGAAGGCTGCGCGGGTGCTCCGCGTGCTGCTGATGAGCAAGTCCAAGCGGTGGAAGACCCAGGCGTTGGCTGACGAGGCGGGGGTGAGCATTGGGCAGGTCGCCAACGTGAAGAAGAACCTGCGTGACCGCGAATGGATTGCCGACGGGGACGAGGGCTTTCGTCTTGCGAACCCCCAGGTCCTGCTCCGGGAATGGGCGGACAACTACACGTACAGGAAGAACACCATTCGTGATTTCTACGCCATGGGCGAGACCGACGATGTCGAGGACGCCATCGCAAGGGAATGTCGCGAGCTTGGGATTGAATATGCGTTCACCGGCTTTTCGGCTGCGCGGCGGGTCGCCCCTGCAGTGCGAGGACAACGCGCCATGGCCTACGTGAGCACGATCTCCGAGGCTCTGTTGCAACGAACCGGGCTGAAGGAAGTGCCCAGCGGCGCGAACGTCAGCCTCCTGGTCCCTTACGACGAGGGGGTCTACTATATGGCCAGCGACGTCGACTCGATGAGGACCGTGTGTCCTGTCCAACTCTATCTCGACCTCAAGAGCTACAAGGGACGCGGCGATGAGGCTGCCGAGGCCGTCTGGCAGCAGGAGATCTCGAAGCTGTGGTGACCAAGAAGGACTACGACACCCTACAGGTCGACGCGGCTCGTTCCGTGCTGTTGGAGTTGGTCAGGTTGCTCGCAGAATACCGCGATGACATCGTGGTTGTGGGCGGCTGGGTGCCAGCGCTCCTTATCCCGCAGGACCGGAAGCCGCACATTGGTAGCACCGACGTCGATCTCGCCCTGAACCACCGAACGTTGACAGGGCCTGGGTACAAGACGATCTGCCGGCTGCTCGAGGGACGGGGCTACACGCAGGACAAGAGGCAGCCGTTCGTCTTCTGGCGCACGGTCAAGGTGGGCGATAAAGAGATCGTCGTAGAAGTCGACCTCCTCGCCGGGGAATACGAGGGAACCGGCAAGACCCATCGAACCCAGTCGGTACAGGATGTTCGTGCACGCAAAGCTCGCGGCTGCGACCTGGCCTTCCAAATCCCTGCGAGGATTGCCATCGAAGGCAACCTGCCAGGCGGCGCCAGGGACTCGGCCACGGTGTGTATCGCTTCGATAGTCCCGTTCCTGGTGATGAAGGGCATGGCCTTGGCTACCCGCTTGAAGGAGAAGGATGCCTGGGACATCTACTACTGCGTGAGGTGGTACCCAGGTGAACCTGCAGTCTTGGTCGACGTCTGTCGCGAGCACATCAAGAACGGTCTGGTGAAGGAAGGCTTCAAGAACATCGCGGAGAAATTCGCGTCTCCTGATCACACTGGTCCGACCTTTGTCGCCGACTTCGAGGAGATATCGAATCTCGAAGCACGAGCCGTCACCGAGCGGGACGCCTTCGAGCGTGTCCAGTATCTGCTCCAGGGAGTTGGAGTCGCCTGAGCAGAAGTTCGTCGAGAACGTGAGCATTTCGTCCGCCGTGAACGCTGGCCGAAAGGGCTCGCCCGATTGGCGAAGGAAGAACCCGCCCAACTGCCGGATGAAGGAGGGGGCCTGAGACATAACGACAAGGTGACTCCCCGGCGCCTTGCTCGCCCCGACAACTCGAAGCGTCGCCTCGATTCCGGCGCGCTCGAGATGCATGTCCTCTACGGGCGGCGGATCCGTCGCCGTCGACGATGAGTGTGTCTACTGGTCGAACGCCCTCGGCATTTTCAGCTTGGCAAAGACCGCCGAGGGGCCATTCGTGCAATAGGCAAGCTGAAGATCATCCGTAGCCGCTGCGAGGAGCCCCGACGCCACCGCTGCGTATGTGCCGGAGGCCGGTCCGCCGCCCGGCAGAACTCGACCAGTAGGCCAGCGGGCAAGCCCGGGCGGTCGAGCCCGCAGCCAGATCTTCATCTTCGCCAGCACCGACAGCACGGAGCACGACGATGCGGCCCTGCGCCATCCTCCGGCCACAAGAAGGACATCTTCGCGCGCTACCTGGGCGGACCGGAGTTGGACCCTGAGCTGACGCCCGACAGGCCCGCCGCCGAGGTTGCCGGCGCTACCCTTGGGCTGACCGGAGCCGACATCGCCTGCCTGTGCCGTGCCGCGATGTTTTGCGTCAATGGCGCCGTCGGTAGCACCGGAGAGCGACAGCCGCTACTGCCTTTCGGAGTCGTCCAGCGATCCGCGACTATCGCTGCTGTCGATGGAAGGCGTGGAATCGCTGGGCTCCTCGGTGTCGGTTGCGACGACCTGGTCGAGTAGAGCACGTGGCCCATCAGCACCGTAGATCGGGCCAGCTTCTGGCAGGTCCTGGGCCGCGTCAGGTGGAAAGGACACCCCATAAAGCGGCGCGCCCTGGGCCGCGTCCTGCGGAAAGGACACCCCATAGATCGGCACGCCCTGGGCCGCGTCCTGCGGCTGGGGAGGCCCACAGCAGGGGACGGGGTTAGATGGCGACGAGCACGCGGAAGCAGCTAATCCCAGCCCGACCGCAGCGGGGAAAATCACGCCGCGCATCCGTGCCCTCAAGAAGCCGACAATTAGATCGCGCATCTCCTGCTCTCGCATGGCCCCGACCTCCGGAAAGAGATAGGACGATGATCGTCCAAATGGCGAGGCCCCGCCACATGAAAGACTTGGCGTCCTTGCGGGCATGGGGGAGTCCGTGCGCTGGAGTCCAGCGCAGCCTCGTGTGCGTGCTGCTACCGTCACGGACCGCCTGGGTGGTGGGGGCGACGAGCTTCGTATCGAGCTTCGTTGCCCCGCGAACGCGGGCGCGCCAACACCTGCGCGCACTACCCCCGGGGGCTGAAGCCAGACACCCGCCCGACACCCGACCGCTTGGCCGGATCCTCAAGGCAGAATGCGCTCACTTCTCAAGCTCGGCAGGCAAGGCTTGGTTCGGGAATTCTTTGTGCAGGCGCTCAACGTCCGCACGCATGGCTGCGAGATCGCCAAGCTGCGCTCGACAAAGGGCGCGGCCGATGAGAGCTTGCTGATCGGTCTGCCTCGAGCGGGCCAAGACCATATCGAAATCCCCGATTCCTTCAGCGCAGCGATGGACCGCGGAGCGAAGCTGTCCGCGCGTAACGAGGAGAGCTCGGGAAGCAGCCACGTCGGTCAAGGAGGCCTCGTCGAGCAGGCGCAGCACCTCAAGACGGCGGCCGAGCGCGAGCGAGGCTTCCACACGCAAAATCAAGGCTTCGTGCCCGAGCCCACTTTGCGCCAATTCGCCGGCATGCCTGTCGAGCAGCTGCAGCGCAGTCCCTGGCGCATGCTCGGCACGCAGCAAGTGAATGACCTCGGTCAGCCATCCGCCTGCGCCTTGTCCGGCCGGCGCCTGGGACGGAACACTGCTTGGGCTAGAGAGGCCAAGCTGGGGGCCTGGGGAAGGATTGGATACTCCTGGCTGAACCGCTGGCGTGGCTCCACGCGCGGTGATTCGATCCGGCCAAGCCGTGGGTGCGACGTTGGCGACGCTATCCGCCTTGAGCGCGGCGGACGGTCTTGCCACGTCAGGGGGTGCTGAAGCCTTGGGCGACGGGATAGAGGTGGAGCTCGGGGATGTAGGCCGGTTGGCCTCTGGTCCTGGCTCCACTGCCCTGCGATATTGGTTACCGGTATCGAGAAGGGCGGTCTTCCGCGTTGCTGATGGACCGTGCACCGTCGAGGCGCTCGGGAAAGCCAGGCCGGGCCTGTGCGTGGCCGGGATGGGGCTCCCTCCGACTACGGGAGCCGCGTTTGCCATGAGGGGAGCGGGGCCGTGTGAGGGCAACGGGGCCACTGCCAAAGATACCGGCGCAGCAGGACTACCTTTCACGCGCGACAGCTTGCTCTGCCGCATAGGGATAGGAGCCAGCGGTCTCATGATGGTCCGCCAATCAGGCAGCAAATTGAAATACGCGGCCGAGGCTGCGGCACCCAAGCCAAAGAGGAACGTCGCGGTCACCACGACCCAGGTGAGTCTCCTGCGCACGCGTGCGGAGCGCATTCGTGAGGCGACCCGCGCCAGCGGCGGCGCTGGTCGAAATCCCATGGCTCGTCTACAGCGGACAGCATGGCCGGCCCGGCGCTCCGCCGGGTCGCTTTGGTCGCTTCTGTCTCTCCAACGAACGGGATCACGAGGATGGTCACTCATGACGTTTCCTTCCTGAGCATCTGGCGATAGTGTCTTAGGAAGCCCTCACGAGCTCGCCCTAGCTGTACCCGCACCGTCGATAGATTGAGCTGTCGTAAATCAGCGATCTGGCGGGTCGACATGCCCTCGATTTCATAAAGGACGAGCACGGTACGGTACTTCTCGGGCAATTGGTCCACGGCTCGGTAGAAACGATTGATGGTTTCTCGCTGTTCGAGAGCGACATCTGGGGCCAGGCTTCCGGACGGCTGGCTGTCGGGCCTGGACCTGCGCCAGAATCGCCAACGGTGGCGCCGGCGGTGGTTGGCTGTGACCTTGCGCGTGATCTCGAATAGCCAGGTGGATAGGTGGGCATCGCCGCGAAAACGGCCGAGCTGCCGGCTGACCACGAGGAAGACCTCCTGCACCACGTCGTCCACGTCGACGCTCGCGCCACCGAGTTGCTGAGCCCAACGTGCCGTCGTGTCGGCCCATTCGCGATAGACCTCTGCGAATGAGGTGGGAGCTTCTTCGCTTTTGGGCACTGCAACCGAGGGCATGGCGCTTGTAAACCCCTTTTGTGTGTGCGGCCGGAGAAACGCTTCACCAAACTAGTGGAACGGACAGTCCCACGTCAGCGGTCACGTCTACGCGCGGCAGGACCGTGGTCGCGATCTCACCCGTTAGCGAGGCGCGTTGCTCTTGAGCCCAGCCGTAGGTTCGAACCTCGGCCCACAACGCCCAGCGGTTGAGGTTCCTGGCCAGGCGTATAGCCGCGCAGGCACCGTACTCAAAGGACCGCACCTGTCGGTCTGGGGAATATCCCTGGCCTTCCAGCGTCGCCCACCCAAGAGCCAGACCAGCATCTATGGAAAGCGGCCACATCGGATGAAGGGTGCGCAGGACGACGCTCGCCTCGAAGCTCGTGTGCTGCCAGTCCACGCTTCCAGAGGACAGGGAGATGGTGCGCGCGGTCTCGCTGTCCGCGCCAATACGGGCTTCCAGCCTGGAATTGCCCCTGCCGACCAGAGCCTCGATTCTGCCGACCGCCGCGACGCCACCCACGAGTCCGAGGCCACCGCCTGCTCCAGCAGAAACGCGCCATCTGGATGGCGTTACGGATGCGACGTCGCTGGACGCCTTCGGTGAGGTGGTCACGGGCATGGACAGGGGCTCGGTTTCCCAGGCCGCAATGACAGCTGCCACCGTGGCTGCAGCCTCGGATGTCGACCGAATGACTCGACGCCAGTAAAGCCATGGCAAGCGACGTGATGGATGTGGCGCACATCAGAAAGCAGGGTGGTCACAAGTGGGGTCGAGGGTCAAGGTGGGCTTGACCACGGTGGATCACGGGCTTTCGAAGCGCTTTCCCGGTTCTCGTCGAATCATCGTAGCTTTATCCGAGCGCCGCACACTAAGGGGCCGGAGGAAACCAATGCGTCAGATAGCCAAGTTGTCATCTCTTAGCGTCATCTCCGTTCTCCTGATTCTCGTGGCATGTGGGACGAGCAACAACAATGTCGGTACCGTTCCGGACGATGGCGGCAGTGGAGGCATCCCGCCCTCAAGCAACGGCACATCTATCGTAACCAGCGGGTTGCCGGGCTCCGGTGGAATAGCCGCAGCCAGTGGCGGGGTGACTGGCTCGGGCGGCGTAAGCCGAACTGCTTCCTCAACTAGTGGCTCCGGCGGAACCACCGGTACCGCCGGAAGCGGTCCGGTTTACGGCATGTCCTGCACGACCAACGCTGATTGCCCGAGCGGTTCGACCTGCTGCAACGGATCCGACGAGAGCTGCGACGGCACGAGGTTGCCTACCGGGGACGGAACTAATCCCGGAGAGTTCGTGGTCAGCTCGGATGGGCTAACGGTGAGAGATACCATTACGGGCTTGCTGTGGCAGCGGGATGGGTCCGGCGCGCGAGCTGGATGCAGCGGAGACGCCAGCGGTAGTCCCACCGCAACCTCCAACCTTACGTTTACGTGCATTTGGTCTGAAGCCCAGGCCTATTGCGCATCGCTCACCATCGGCGGCATCTCGACTTGGCGCTTGCCGGCGGTTAAGGAGCTGGCCACGATCTGGGATCCTATCGAGACGAATCCGAGCATCGACCAGACAACCTTCCCGAACACGCCTTCGTTCGGGTTTTGGACGTCCACGGTCACCGCAAGCTTCTTAGCTGACGCAGCGGCCGACACCAACTGGAGCTTCGATTTCTCCGTGGGCGGTCCGGGCCCGACGGGATACGCGTTCAATGACTTGAGAGTTCGTTGCGTCAGCGACTCTCGGTGCTATCCCAACTCCCGCTTCGTGGTGCTCTCGGGGGGCCTGGTCCAAGACACGCTGACGGGCCTCGTGTGGCAGCAGCAAGCCAGCACCACGGACATGACGTGGGCCGACGCGAAGACCTATTGCTCATCCGCGGGTTCTGGACTTCGCCTGCCCACGGTCAGAGAGTTGCTCTCCATCATGGATCTTACGGTTGCCTGGCCGGGACCGACGATCGACCAGACGGCGTTCCCGAGCACTTCGACAGACTATCGGTACTGGACGTCTTCGTTGTTGGCCGGTTCGTCTGACGCAGCATCGTTCGTCAGCTTCGGCGACGGCACCGTGGACGTCGGTCTCCTGGATCTCTTCCTCAGCGTGCGCTGCGTCCGCTGAGGGTGTGGCCGCTTATTCGCCTGCTCCTTCGCCTGACACAGCGCCCGCGTCTGGCGAAGTTGTGGCGTCTAGCCCCGACGGCGAGACCCATACACATTGGCCGTGTTCGCAGCCACAGGTACCGGATGAGCCACAGGTAGGTTCAGGAGTGGCGCTCCATCATGCCCACACAGACAGCCGTTGCCGCCGCACCACAACCCCGCGATTCGTAGCCAAGGAACTGTCCCTCCGGACAGGTCTGCTGCGTGGATCCGCCCTCACTTAGCACCGGAGCGTCGATCGGGCTGGCTCCTCCATTACCGCCAGAACCACCCGCGCTCGACGTACCGATCGTGGAGTTGCTCCCGCCCGACGCCCCACCGGAGAGAGGGCCACCACCATCGTCCCCGCCCGCCCGACCTCCGGCGTACGGTTCGCCGGCTCCGGGTCAAGCTTGAAGACAGGCTCGTCGCACCCAGGTGTAGACGGCCTCCACCGACGCGCATCGGGAGGGCAGAGCGCGACGTGACCGAAAGCAGCAACGGCGGACGCTTTCAGCGGACGGGCGCGACCAGCGCAACCGCCAGCATGGCCAGCCCGAGCAGGGCAACCATCACCGTGGGCCAGCGAAGATGCCTCAAGATCGACCGGATCCAACGCCGGTTCACCCATAGGTGAAGGACGACCAGTGACAGTACGTTAAGCGCGGCGATGGCGTGGATGCGCGCCCAGTCCTGCTTGCCCAACCCGAGCATCATCGCCTCACCGTCGAGGCGGAAGGCCATCGCCAATCCGGTGGCCGCCAAAAGGCAGAAAGCAAGGTACAGAAGAGCGGTCGACAAGGGGCCGATGTCGCTCCGCACCGACGGCGTCGGCTGCTGCGCGTCCGTCGATTCCGGTCCTGATGTCGTGGGAGAGGCGAGCATGGACTCGATGGTAGTAGGGTTATCGGCCGGAAGAAACCTTCCATCGGGAGGCCCATCGCCTCAAGCATACCCGAGCGCAGATCCACCTCGGCGCAGGTTACCCCGCGCGGACCCGTGGCCAGATTTTCGTCCTCGCCGCCAACCGCCCAGAGCACGTCAACGTGTCGCTGCGTCGTCCAGGGTGCTTGACCGGTTGGCAGCGCGCGGGGGAAGGAAGCGAGGGTCCGACTGGACCATGCTGGCCAGACGCCCATGGACACCAGCCCATCAACGCCCCGATACTTGCAGCGCATGCAGTCGCCGGTGATTTCCAAGTCCAGCTATCTGGATGGGTTGCGGTGCCCGAGGCTGCTATGGCACAAGTTCAACCAGCCAGACGCCTTCCCTCCGACCGACGCGGCAACGCAGGCCATCTTCGACCAGGGCGCGCAGGTGGGGGAGCTTGCAAAGCAACTATTTCCCAAAGCGATCGAGATTGGCGCGGGCGTGATCAAGGAGGGCACCGTTGACGAGTTGTCCCGCGCGGCCTTGCCCAAGCGACTGCCCATGTTCGAGGCGGGGTTCATCGCAGGCTGCGCGTACGCTCGTGCGGACGTGCTGGTACCAGTCGGCCTCGACCAATGGGACATAGTCGAGGTCAAGAGCACCGCCAAGGCCAAGGACCTGCATATCAAGGACTTGGCGCTGCAACGGCATGTGTACGAAGGTGCCGGTCTCGGCATCCGGCGCTGTTTCGTCATGCACCTCGATTCCGAATACGTTCGCCGAGGCGAGATCGATCCACCGAAGCTCTTCGCCAAGACCGACGTCACGAGCGACGTCGACGATGTGGTTGGCGACGTGGGTGGTGAGTTGAAGGAGATGCTGCGAATTATCGGTCATACCGTGCCATCGCGGTGCCAGCGAACCGGCGCTCTGCCCGCTGTATCCGGAATGTCCGGGGTGTCACGTGGGTGTTGGGGGAGGCGCTCGGGAGTCCCACCCCCGTATACGAACCGGTTACCGAAGTAGTCCCGACCCATCAAGAACCATGCCGCCTTGCACGTGGGTTCCGTGCATCGCTTACGGCATTTTCACCGCTTCTTCCGACTCTACGAAGCGATGGCGCAAACCCCTGCGAAACAAGGGCATTTCTCGCCTCAGCCTCGCCGGCCGCCGCGTGGCCGCGCTGTCAACCAACGGGGACCAAAAGTTCGCGGGCCACGAAAGCGGCTCCCCAAGTGAGACTCGAACAAGTGACCCGTTGGTTAACGCCTCTGCGCGTCAGGAATCTGAACGCAGATCCATCCGCCAGCCAGCAGAAGATGCGAGCGTGGCATCGCTGGCGTTGGCTCGCCGACGCTGAACCAGAAATCTTCAGGTTTATCGAGGGCTACTACAACCAGACTAGACTTCGTTCCCATAACGGGTACAGATCACCGAACGAGGCAGAAGCCGACCTGTGCAATGGTGCACTGGCCGCTTAAACCAAGTGTCCACAAGATCGGGGCAAGCTCAGGGAGCTAACGTCGCCCCATAATCCTCCGGGCGTGAAGCTCCTGTCATGGTCGGGCGCCCAAGACAAAGAGTTGAGCGACTTCCGAGAATGGCCCACATCATGGCGCTGAGCCCGGTCCCCTCGCAGCTGCCATTGATGATATCGTAGCAGCGAACATGCGCACGAAGCGCTCATTGTTGCTCTTAATTGCGGCTTGCTCAGTCGGCTCCGGATGCGCCTCGAGCCACTCAGTCAGCGGCCCCGGAGAGTTTGGCTTTCTGGCCAAAGGTAAATCCTGTCATGGGTTGGCAGAAGACGCTGGGGCAGCGGCGGCTATTGCCCATAGCCTGGGGAAGGTGCAAGCCCCTGCTGACGGCAAGCCTATTGAACCCTGGCGAATTCTTGCCTTCGCCGTGCACAAGCCGCTGGAAGACCGTGGCTGGTCTAGAGAAGAGATTTTCGTATTCGCCAAGGATATGCTGGCGGCCAGCAGCCAGGTAGATAAGGTCACCGGGATTCTGACGGCGGACCTCTACTTCGAGAGCGCGTGCGAGCTTCTGCGCAAAGACCAATCAGTCAAACCCTACTCGATGGTCACGGGGAAGCTGGCCTCGTGTCTGCATCTTGGCGACAGGAGGGAAGGTCTGCAATGCGCCTCAAAACTGATCCGATAGGCGGGCTCCACCACGAATATCAGATTGCTGCCTGAGCCTAGCACTGCCCAACCGAGGTCAGCATCGCCCGCCGTTTGCGCGGCGGGCCAGGCGCGGCCACGTTCCCCTTGCCATCTCGCTGGTGGCTCGGGCCGGTCGCAGCCGTGAGATTCGTGGCACCCAGCGCCACAGCGGATCTTCGCCGCGAGCGTGGAAGTGGTCCTCCTCATCGCGGCCGGAGGAGGGTTGGCTCCTGGGCGGCTGCTAGCGTGGTCGGCTAGCTGCATTTTCCCGAGTTTCTCGACGGAAGACACGTCGGGAGCGTGGGTAACTCAGTTACCCACGCCAACCCGTGTCGATGGCGATCACTGGGTAAGGAAAAAACCCCGTATTTACCGGGGGTTAGGGAGTGCGAAGAGGGGGACTCGAACCCCCATGGCTGTTAACTAATAGGCGTTTGGCGCGGGCGCGGAGGGTAGACCGGTGGCAACGAGTTGACCGTGGAGCGCCTGCGCTAAACGGCGGGTTGAACGAAGCCGCGTTGTGCAAGGAGCGGCGGTGCCCTATGGGTAAAAAGGGCGTTCGACTCTGGATGGAGAAGGGCGATGGGGCCGATGACGTGGGACGAGAAGGAGTTGGCGACGGGGGCCAAGGGGCTCTGTACCGCGGGTTCGGGTCGTTGTTTCGGCGTTTGGGCAGACGTGTTCACAGCGCCGCGCGGGCGTTCGGAGTGAGCCAGTGCGCGTGCGGCAGCGGTGGTCATGATGTGTCGATGGGTGCGGGAGGGTTGGGGACAAGTGTCGAAGGCAGGGGGTAGGCGCGGAGGAGTCCTTGGCCGCAGGCTGGACACGTGCGCAAGGCACGGTTGAGGTCGTCGGCCTCATCGCGGTCGGCGGGTGGAGTGGCGAGTTGCTCCGCGGGCGAGAAGGTGGGCCGCTGACGGGTGAGCAGGGAGAGCAGGAGGATCGCGACTATGGCGAAGCCGGGAGAAACGCGGTTTGGCTGAAGGAGACGGCGAGCGGCGGTGAGCCGTGAATTGACGTTGCCAGAAGCCATGATGCCGAAGTGGCGGATTTTGACGAAGCCCCCAGGCAGGACGTGAAGCAGGAAGCGGCGGATGAATTCTTGGTGGGCCAGAGTGGTGGAGCGGCCGTCCTTGGTGGCAAAGCGGACGCCGTGCTCGTCCATGGTGATGAGGCGCTGATTGGAGATGGCCACGCGATGCGTGTAGCGGCCTAGGTACTGGTAGACATGGCGCGGGCCGCCGAAGGGGGACTTGGTGTAGACCACCCAGTCCTTCGCGTACAAGCACGTCCTGAAGTAGGCCCACTCCGCAGGGTCTTCAAGGTGGGCGCAGCTACCGCCGAGGTTGAGGCGACCCTTGTCGAAGGCACGCTGCAAGCCGGCCATGAATTTCCCGCGCCAGAGACGGCCCATGACCTTGACTGGGAAGAGGTAGTCGTCTTGTTTGGTCGAGAGCCATCGCTGCCCGTCCTGAGTGAGCCCACCCCCGGTAACGATGCAATGAAGGTGCGGATGAAGCTGGAGATCGCGCGTCCACGTGTGTAGCACGGCGGTAATGCCGAGTTGCCCACCAAGGCGTTTGGGATCCTGGCCAAGGTCGAGCAGCGTGCGCGCCCCGGCCTCGAAGATGAGGTCGTAGATCACCGCCTTGTTCCGCATGGCCAGTGGCCGGAGCTCGGCCGGCAAGGTGAACACCACGTGAAAGTAGTGCGTGGGCAGGATGCGTGCCATCCGCTCGGCCACCCACTTGGCCTGCCGAAGGGCCTGGCATTTCGGACAGTGGCGATTACGGCACGAATTGTACGCTTGGTCGACGTAGCCGCAGCGGTCACACTTGTCGAGGTGCCCACCGAGGGCCTCGGTACGACAAAGCTCTAGCGCGCGCATCACCGCACGTTCCGGCGGCGCCACCACGTGACTCTGCCTGTAGCTATCGCCGTGGGCGCGAAAGACGTCCGCGACCTCAAGGCGCGGCCGCCTCTGCCCCTCAAGGGGAGAGGCGGCCGTATGGCCGTGCATTGGGCGCTACCCGAGGACTGCGCCCTCTTTGGTGCCCAGGCGATCGAGCGGGCTCATCACGCGACCGATGTGCTGCGTGCTCACCCGCGTGTAGATCGTCGTGCTTCGGATTGAGCTATGCCCGAGCAAAACCTGGATCGTGCGGATGTCGGTTCCGGTCTCCAAAAGGTGGGTGGCAAAAGCGTGACGCAGTGTATGTGGCGTCACGCGTTTGGTCAGACCAGTCTTCTCTACGGCCACCCGCAAAGCGCACCGCACCGCCGTGGGGCTGACTGACGCTCCCGCTTCCTGCCCGGGAAAAAGATATGGGCCGGTGGGACGGGTCAGCTTCCAGTACTCCCGCAGAAGCACCAGTAGCTGCTGCGCGAGCATCACGTACCGGTCGCGGCCTCGCTTGCCATTGCGGATGTGGATGAGCATCCGCTTGCTGTCGATATCGCTCGTTTGCAGCGAGCACCCTTCCCCGATTCGCAGTCCCGCCGCATACGTCGCCACAACGACGGCACGATACTTCGGTGGATCAACCGCTAGCAGCAACTTCTCCACCTCCGTGCCGCTCAAGATGTCCGGTAGCCGCCGCGGCACCTTTGGCCACGGGATCCGCACCACCTCCTCCGGGCGCCCGAGCGTGGTCTCGAAGAAGAACCGGAGCGCTGCCAAGTGCATCTTTTCATTTTCTGGCCCCGCCTTCTTCTCGTTGATGAGGTGAAGGAGAAATCCCCGGATCTCCTCTTCCCTCAACTTGGTCACTGGCCGCCGATAATGCGCGAGGAATCGTTCCACGCATCGCTGGTACGCCTTCATCGTTGACGGCCGGTAGTTCGCCAGTTGCATGTCCTGTCCCAACTTCGTGTATGCTTCCGTGCTTGTCATTTGGTCTCCTTGTGCTCCGGCTGCCGTCCACCGGCCTCCGGAGCCACAAGGAGACGCCTAATCCAACCTCGCCGCAGCAGGTCTGCGTCTCTGAGAGTCGCTCCACCACAGCGCACCACGCGTGAGACTCCGCCACCGGCGCGGCATCACCAGCCGGAGCTACCGCTTTCCTAAAGGCGCGAGGCTCGATCTAGCCGTCGATACCACACGACCGCGGCTCCCGGGCGGTGCCGCGCTCTGGGGCTCCGCACCCTGCCGCGCAGCGGCTTCGTTCAACAGCCATGGGGGTTCGAGTCCCCCTCTTCGCACTCTGAAAGCCCTGGAATTCCAGGGCTTTTTTCTTGTTCGATCAATGCGCGGTCGCGTTGACCATTTCCCGTCTGGTACCAAGACTGGATCGAGGAAAAGCGTAGGAAGTCTCGTCGGTTGCGGATGGACGGGTTGGAAAGGATGGCCTTGCGGTCAGCTGGAAATGCCGTAGAAGGCAGGCCTTTGAGCGAGGAGAGGGCCAAGAAAACCAGCTCGCCGTTGCCGTGGTCAGCCTGGGTTGGAGTGTGGTGCGCACGCGCGCTGCAGCAGCAGGTCGAGATACCTCAATGTGGGAGACCGAAGTCATCATCGCGCTCGTCAGCCCCGAGCAACAAACCCGCGAACATCCATGCCTATATCGCGTGCGATGGCCCGAAGAAGGGCTGGCGAAATGTCTCGGCCCTGGTGGAATGGGACCGTCGTCACGCGACCATCTGGATGTCGGTATTGGCAATGCGAACCGCGCTGGCGAACCTGAACAAATCCAAGATCGGCTAAAATAGCCGCGACCTCCCGAGGCTTGAGAACCGGAATGTCGCCCATCGGCTAGGCGACTTTCACCGTCTGCGTTCCGACGAACTCCCCCTCGAGCTTTGGCGCCCCATCCTCCAGCAGCATGGCGATGACTTCTTCGATGTTCTGGCGGAGTTCGTCAAGCGTAGCGCCCTGCGAATGCGCACCTGGCCAGCCCGGAACGTAGCCGACGAAGAGCCCAGTGGCCTCGTCGCGCTCAATGACTGCTGTGAAGCTCTCCATGAGGTGATGATACCGTGCGAGGAACCGCCCAACAAGCCGCTGAGCCATTGCCTCAGGGGTGCCCAGAAGTTCGTGGCGGCAGGGCACCGCGAGCTTCCGAGCAGGAGGGATGCGTCAGATGGGCAAAGAGGCCCCTTTCCCCGTCGGGATAGCTACAGAATTAAGTTGTGGGCGACAAGAAACGAGTGGCTGGCGAGATCAGGGTGTGGTGGCACACACCTCGGGAAGGTCTGGCATCCCTTCCGCAGACCAGACTAGAGCGTCGCGTACCCAGTCTCGTAGCTGCTGCCACGCGGCCTTGCGCGCTGTCTTGGAGCGAAGGTGCACGGCATGCAGCATCTCGAGCAGGTTGTAGGCGATGATGCGCAGGAGCGACACGACGGGCAGGGCTTTGCGCCGGTGCTCGGCCAACACTTGCCGGTGTAGGTGCCGCCGGAGTCCCTGCGGGTCCAGCACCGCTAGAAAGTCGCCCAGGGTCGAGTCAGGCACCCGGCCGAGCAGGACCACGATGGACCCGACGGCGGCGGACATGCTCGCTTTAACGTTCCTGCGACTCTTCCTTTGCGAATGCCTCGATCCGGCCGCGGATCGCGTCGCGCGCTGCCCGAAAGCGGGCGAGCATTTCGTCTCGGGAGAGGTTGGGTTCTTTGCTGGCCGGGTCGGGAATCGGCCAGTGCAGACGGCGGGCCTTGCCCAGAAAAACCGGACAAACCTCCTCAGCGCAAAGGGTAATGACGGTTTCAACCTTGGCCGGGTCAATCGCTTGGACCGACTTCGAGTACTGGCTCGTGATGTCCAGGCCAATCTCATGCATCACCTCGACGGCATACGGATTCACCTGCGACGGCTCGCTGCCGGCGCTCTGGACCGGAACGCGGTCACCGAAGATCATGCGGCCAAGCCCTTCGGCCAATTGGCTGCGCGAGGAATTCGCCACGCAAAGAAACAGGATGCTCTTGGTCTTGTCGGTCATGTTCAGGCTTTCGATGCAGAGGTTGAGGCTGTTTGGGTCGCACATGCGCTCGGCGCCACATCGAGCGTCGAGTCGGGGAAGAAGCGCTTCTGAGCCCATAGCGCGACATTCACGAGGCCAATAAGCGCGGGAACCTCGACGAGCGGGCCGACCACGGCGGCGAAAGCGGCGCCGCTGTGGATGCCGAAGCTGGCGATCGCCACGGCTATTGCCAGCTCGAAGTTGTTCGACGCAGCCGTGAAGGAAAGGGTGGCCGATTGCTTGTAGCTTGCGCCCACGCGCCTGCTCATGAAGAGCGAAAGCGCGAACATCACGACGAAGTAGATGAGCAGCGGCACGGCGATGCGGAGCACGTCGAGCGGGAGCTGGACGATGGTCTCGCCCTTGAGCGAGAACATGACGACGATGGTGAAGAGGAGGGAGACCAGCGTGACCGGCCCGATTCGGGGCACGAAGGAAGTCTCGTACCAGGCACGGCCCTTCGCCGATACGAGAGTCCGCCTCGTGAGGAAGCCGGCCGCGAACGGAACGCCGAGGTATATGGCCACGCTCTTCGCAATCTCGCCGATGGTGATTTCGACCACCGCACCCTGAAGCCCCAGCCATGACGGCAGAAGTGTGGCGAAGAAATAGGCATAGACCGAGAAGAAGAGCACTTGGAAGATGGAGTTGAGCGCGACCAGGCCCGCGCAATACTCGGTGTCGCCCTTGGCGAGGTCGTTCCAGACGATTACCATGGCGATGCAGCGGGCTAGCCCTATGAGAATGAGGCCCAGCATGTACTCGGGCTTGTCGCGCAGAAACAGGACCGCTAGCCCGAACATCAGCGTGGGGCCGATGAGCCAGTTCTGGACGATCGATAGAATCAGCACGCGGCGGTTGTGGAAGATTTTGCCGAGCTCTTCGTATCGGACCTTGGCGAGCGGCGGGTACATCATGAGGATGAGCCCGATGGCAATGGGGATGGACGTAGTCCCCACGCTCATCCGGTTGAGTGACGAAGTGAATCCCGGCACCAGGTAGCCGAGGCCAACACCCAAGACCATGGCCGCGAAGATCCATAGGGTCAGGTAGCGGTCGAGAAACGAGAGCTTGCCGGACACGCCAGTTCGCCGAGTGCTCATGACAGTCTTCCTCCTCGGGCGAGTGTGGCCAGCCAATCGGCGATACGCCGGGCGATAGCCTCGCGTACCTCGGCCGTACGCACGAGCTTCTCGGTGTCAGAGCTGGTGAAGGCGTTGGGATCCGGGAAGCTCCACGCGAGGCGTTCGGTGACGCCCGGGAAGACCGGACAGCGCTCGCCGTCGGCCCCATCGCAGACGCTGATCACGTAGTCATAGCGGCGGCTTTGCTTGAAGAGATCGAAGACCGATGGCTGCGG
Organism: uncultured delta proteobacterium; assembly: GCA_963849735.1. Taxonomy (GTDB): domain Bacteria; phylum Myxococcota_A; class Polyangia; order Fen-1088; family Fen-1088; genus Fen-1118. Next base: position 101,908 of record CAWKJE010000037.1, on the reverse strand, counting down.
CTCGGTCGAGGAAGGACGCAGGCCGATTTCAGCAAGGGCCTGCGTGACGATGGGACTGATCGGATGGGGTTCGAACCCCGCGCTCGTCGCCGCGAGGCGCCCGGCGCCCGCCGCGTTGAGCAACGTCTCGGCCATGCGGCTTCTTGCCGCGTTGTGGACGCAGACGAACAGCACCTTGATGGGGTCGCTCATGATCACAAGCCTCCGACCAGGGCCTTGAGGCGCCGAAGCGTCCGAGGCTCGATGCAGTAGCAGACCTTGGTGCCGTCGACCTCGCCGCGGATGAGGCCCACCTCCTGAAGCACCTTGAGGTGCTGCGACACCGTCGATTGGGCGAGCGGCAGCTCATCGACGATGTCGCCGCAGATGCATGCGCTCCGGCGGACGAGCAGCCGGAGAATCCGCACTCGCGCCGGATGGCCCAGCGCTTTGGCCAGGGCGGCCAAATCCTCGTCCGCCTCGCGCCCCTCGACGGGGCGCATGTCCGGCTGCTCGTTGGGCGGAGGGCAGCAACGCTCGGCCGCCTGGCCTGCAGTATTCATCGTGCAGATACGATGAAATGGACAATTCCACTTGTCAAGGCAGAGCGGGATCGCCGGACTAGGAACCGACGGGCTATTGCAGGCGCTATCCGTGGAGTATGGTAGTGACCATTGCGTGACAAGTGCGCGGGGCGAGACACGGCCCGCAACCGCAAATCATCGTAGCATTACGATTGCGCGATAGTAGCAGAAGGGTCCAACGATGCGAGTCATTCTGGTCACCGCTGATTCCGTCACCGCCGTCCGTGCGGGGTGCGTCTCCTCGTTCGATAGTAGCTCCCACCTCAGCGAGGACTACTTGCCTCCCGCCGGCCAACTGAGGTCAAAGGCCAAGGTGAAGCCTCGTTGTAGGCCAAGCAATAACGTCTCTGACGTGGGCGGGGCTGCGCGTTCGGCAGCGATACGCGCCGCACGGCGCGCCAGATCACTCTCCCCGGCGATCACCGCCCTTACCGCCTTCTCGAAGGTGCGGACATGGCCGGCGACCATGGTCTGGCGAAGTGCTCCCCAAGCCGCCTTCATGCAGGCGAACGAGTCGGTGAAGATCGCGAATGTGTCGTGGACGTAGAGGAGATCCTTCGCCTGTTTGTCTGGGCGCCGCTTCGGCATGACGAGCATCTTCTGAACGATATAGGTCACCGAGTGTGGAATCGAGATCGTACGCGGCCGTGCGACGGGGAAACCACCCTCCCGTGTCAAGGTGACCTGCCAAGGAGCAGTCAGAAGAATCTCGAGGTGGCGCAACGTCTGGGCCGTCACGCCCCCGACTATCATGGTGTCATCGCGGCGACCGCCGCGCTTGATCTCGCCACCGACCAGCGGTGCTAGGAACTCGACGTAGAAGCCGCCGGCCCTATCGCCGAGGACGTACTCGGAGATCGGCGGGGTGTGGTCGCTTGAAAGGTGCTCTCGGAAGCCAGCCTTGGTCAGGCATTGAGCGATGGTCTGCTTGCCGGGCACGAGCCGCGCCGGCGCTGCGACGTCGGCATCCTCGGTGCGGAGGGGCTCGAAAGGGAGCGGGCTTGCCTCTGGCCGAAGCGTGTAGAGGTAGTGAGCCCAGCCGCCGACGAAGACAACGTCGTCGAGGTAGGGCTCCAGCGCCTCGACGGCGCGTGCGAAAGACTCCAGGTCGCGGCGATCCTCTCTCATGGCGCCGGTTCTCCACTGGCGATCGCCGGTCCGAGCACGCGGCGCCAGATGAACGCTGCCTGCTCGGCGCCACGCACTGGCTCACCCGACACGTCGAGCCAGCACTGGATCACGTCCGCTACCGGTACACCGCCGACATGGACTACCGCCCGGAACAGCGACTCGGGCCAACGTGGAACCCGGAGAAGCAGATCGGGCGGCTGGCCGTTCGGGGCAATCGCAATGCCCAGGCGGTTGAGTAGCTCACGCTCGACGTGTCGCACATAGAGGTGGAGGGCTGCGCCGCGGACGTGGCCCACGCCGAGGGCATCGCACGCGGCGAAGAAGCCCAAGCAGGCAGATGGTTGCTCTGCCTCATTTCGCAGCTCGGACAGCGAGGCCCGAAGGCGCCCGAGCGGATCACGCCCTGGCAGGATCCACCTTGCCCCGATGCGCTGCTGGGGCCGCTGGGCGGCAGCCCGCCAGCGAGCCAGGAGATCCCGGATGAGGAATAGATTGCCGGAGTCATCGAGATGACCTGTAGCTTTGAGTGCGCTGTACAGGCGCCACGCTGCCGGCGACGACACATCGGCTCGCGCGCTGAGCTCAGCGGCCGAGCGAACAGGCTCGCGCGGAACCGAGATCATCTCGGCCGGGAGCTTGCGCCCGGCGAGTACCTTCAAGAGCCACTGGTTGAGGTCGGAGAAAAGGTCTCGAGGACGGTTCTGGGCCGCCGCCCGTTGGGAAGCTAGCCTGGATGGCTCGCCTTGCGCCGCTTCAAGACCAAGCCCCTGGAAGCGGACGAGGCCCCGCTCGTCGACGTAACCGAAGGGCTGATTGGGTGCGACCTCCTCGATGTACTGCTCGATCGAGCGCGCCATCGCCGCCGAGATTGTCGGCGCTCCCACGACCACCGCGAACGGATTGCGCGAGCACGCGCGTCCTCGGAGAACGGCGTCTGCGAGAAGCGCCTGGATGGCCGACCGGCGTGCTTCGCGCACGTGGCGGAACAGCAACGGGTAGCGCCGTGACCCCTTGGCAACCCAGAAGGCCACCGGACCATCACCATGATGGAGAGACCATCCGGCCGCGTTCAACGCGGCCACAAGATGACGTTCCAGGAGACCAGTCACCCGGGCGTCATTGTTGTCGTTGTTGGACAGACCTGCCATTTCCTGATCAGGATATATTTCCTGAACAAGAAACGCCAATCCTCATCGCACTGCTTTGTGCGGAGACATTATGAACTTTTTTGTTCGCAAGAGCGGCACCGCGGATATCATTGAGCTCTTCCTGGCCACGCGGTGTCATGCTCCTGGATGACGCTATCAGACTCAGCGACAGCGACTCGACGAGGTCGCATAATACGCCGCGTCTACCCGTACTGGCCCACCTTCCCGCCCGAGCCGCTTGCGTACGCAGGCTCTGCCAAAAGGTGGCACAAGTTCATCGCCCCTGCCTAGAAACGCCGGCAGACCAATCCTGTCGCGCATGCTAGTCAGCCGCCTGCCGCAATGGTATTCTGTGCGAAGTATTATAGGGCGTTGGCAGACGCCATAAGGGAAGCGTCCACGGAGGACCAGTTGAACCGGGACATTCGGACACTTGGGTTGCGTTCCGCGGCGATACTTTTCGGTCTCCTGGGATGTGGAGGCGCGGGGGGGAGTGGCGGACCTGGCTACGATGGCGGCAACCCGAACGCGGTGGATTTGGCCGTCTCATCCGACCCCAAGCCTGCGCCGGACGTAGCCGTTGATGTATCGATTTGTGACCAACTCGCAACGGCGGCGGAGACGCAGTTTCAGTCGTTTCTGGACAGCACGTCGCCGCCGGCGTGCCAGGTCGACTCAGACTGTGAATTCCTGTACACCCCCCAATCGATGGACTGCTTCGCTGCGTGCGGGATGCTCATGGGAAAGGCCACTATGTCCGCCATAACCTCCGCCGGAATCGGTTTCTGCGACCAGTACTTCGAGGCGGGTTGTCCTGCAATAACACCGCCTTGCGCCGCTCCCGAACCTACCTGTGGCTCCTCCGGTACCTGTGGCTGTGAACACGGCCAGTGTGTATGGGTCTCGCCGTCGGGGCTAGACGCCACAACTTCACCAGACGCGGGCGTGGTGTCGCCCTGACGTTGTGTAACGTTGCCCTGTGGCTCGCCTACGCCAACAACTCCCCACGAAGCGTGGTTACGGCCTGGCCGCCGAGTTCGACCCGACCCTCGCGCACGCAGACACGAATCACGCCGCCACGTTGGGAGACCTGATGAGCGACGAGGTCGTTCTTGCCCAAGCGGTCGCTCCAGAAGGGGCCCAGGCAGCAATGAGCGGAACCAACATTCCTGTCCTTACCACGCCGCCGCTGAAGATGACGACGACCTCACTTCCTCCGTGGCCGCTGAGCAACAGGGGCGTGCGGAATCTGCAACCATGCCCTGCCAAGATCGCAATGTCGCTGCGCCCAGAGGCATCACGCCGCGGTCTTTGCCGGAGATCGGCAGCGAGAATCTGGTCTTTAGTTTGCATGACTCAATCCGACATGATGTGCAGGGGCTTTGATCATGGGTCTTGGAAATGGTGGACGGTTCTCTCCTTCGCAGTCAGCATCGTGGCATGTGCCAGCGACCCGATACGTGACCAGGTCAAGCAAGGCCGCTATCTCGAAGCTGTCCAGCTTTGCAGGGAGGCGACCGCGACCAACAGTCGCGCGTGCGAAGAAGCACGGCTTCAGGCAATCGAGTCAAACCTTGCACATCTCGACAGGCTCGGACGTGATGGACATCCTGCGAGCGACCTCGCCAGTCTGGCGGCACTCGACGGCATCCTCAGCCTCTCCGAACCCACGCAGCTTGCCGCTGACTCTCCAACCGTGAGCGCCATTGCCGACAGGATCGCCCGAGCGAGAGAGGCGTTGTCCCTCGACGCAACCAGGATGGCGAACCAGCCGCTGGCGGCCGAGATCTACTGGGAAAAGCGGGTGCCACTCCTCCAGCACTCCCCTCTTCGGGAGGTACTGGTGGCGGGCGTGGAGGAGACGCGCACGTCTGGACAACGCGTTTGCTCACGCCTGACCTCGGATAGTCCAAAGGCCGGTCCCTATCAGGCTGCTCTGATTCATAGCTACTGCGCACATTTCGGCGAGAAGGTCACCATGGACACGCTCGACCATGGCCGGGCCGACATCGTCTTTCAAACCAAGGATCTATCCTCGCAGCAGCAAGGCATCGTTCGTGAGCGCCTCGTCCGGGCGCTCGCACAAACACCATGGCTGAAGTCGCCGGTGCCAACTGCACTAAACGTGGCAGTGGACGGTGCCTACAATTCAGTACAAACGGATCAAACCGTTGTCCTACATGGGACCTACGTCGACTACCATCTGACGTATCCTCTGGTTCCTGGCACGGGCCCGTTGGGGGTCGCGCCTCAAACCACGGACTATCCCTACGAAGCAGTAGATCACTGGCGCCGATACGAGGCGAATCTCCGCATCAACGTGACTTTCTCAGACCAGGCCAAACCATTCGTGCAGACGTTCAACAAAGGTGAATCGCTTCACGGCCGTGATCACCACGTGACCTTCGAGCCAGCCGGCATTCATCCCGTGCACACGACGGTTCCGAGCGCAGACAATTGGCTGGCCCTGGCATTTGGCGCTTTCGCAGCCGACTTCAGAGCGATGCTCGACGAGCATTGGGTCCAGACCTATTGTAAGGTCGCGGAATATTCGACGGAGGATGCGGCCCGGTGTCTGCTCGCCGGGCAAATCAGCGAACCCGTCGTGACGACTATCGCGCAGGCAATCGGAGAGGACGCCGCAGCAGTTCCTCGCTTGGCCTCCGGCGTGGCACCCACAAAATTTTACGAGCAGATCCCAGATCGAAACCTGGGTCTACCGCAAAACCGTGAGAACTGCCCTTGAACGCCTCGATTGCGCGACACGGCAGGGGGACTCCTCGGACGATCATCGCCTGCTGTTGACGATGACGGCTCGGATGTTCTGGTTGCGCGCGAAAAGCGATCCACTTCCCAGCCCGCGCCGCTCGGCAGCAGTCTGTCGACGCATCCGGAAAGTCGTGGACGCTCTGCCGAAGGGGCTGCGCGCGGTGTTCAGCCGAAGCTCGACCCCATCAAGGAATCGGGCAGCGGCATGGTGCGGAACCGGAAGAGGCCTACATGGCCGAGGTCATCGCGAAGCTCAACGAGGTGTTCGGCGAGGACACCACGATCGATGACCAGCTCGTCTGCGTGAACCACGTCCTCATGGGCAAGCTGATGGAATCCGAAACCCTCAAGCAGCAAGCGGCGAACAGCTCCAAGGAGCAGTTCGGTACTTCACCGGATTTGCGCACCCAGGTCGTCAACGCCGCCATGGACGCTCATGACGCGCACATGACGATGAGCAACAAGCTGCCCAACTCGCCCGACGTGCTGAACGGAGTGCCGGATATTCTGCTCAACCATTCGAGGCTGTGGGAGACCTTGCGCGGGTCGGCAAGCCAGTCGCCGACACCAAAGTAGGTGGACCTGTTTCCCAAACGGCGCCAGGCGCACACTCCAGGACCGCTGATCTATCACCGGTGAACCGGCCCGAATTTCCCGGAGGCACAAACTCTTGAGAGGATGTGCCCATGGGAAGAAAATCCAAGTATCCAGTGGAAGTGCAAGAACGAGCGGTCCGGCTCGTCTTGGAGCAGCAAGCGTCGTATCCTTCGCAGTGGGCCGCGATCGTTGCGATCGCAGCCAAGATGGGTTGCAAGGCGGAGACGCTGAGGCTGTGGACTCGGCGCATGGAGCGTGACACGGGGAAGCGCCCGGGACTGACCACCAGCGAGCGGGAGCGGCTCAAAGATCTGGAGCGGGAGGTGCGAGAGCTTAAGCGGGCGAACGAGATCCTACGGAAAGCGTCCGCGTATTTCGCACAGGCGGAGCTCGACCGCCGAGCGAAGTGATGGTGTCGTTCATCGACGAGCACCGAGCGTTGTATGGGGTCGAGCCGATTTGCGCTGTTCTGCCGATCGCCCCAGCGACGTACTATGCTCGCAAAGCCTGGGCACGGGATCCGGAGCTGCGCTCAGCACGGGCGAAACGTGACGAGGAGTTGCGGTCGAAGATCCGGCTGGTGCACGAGGAGAACTTTGGCGTATACGGAGCCGAGAAGGTCTGGCGGCAGCTGAAGCGGGAGGGTGTGAAGGTGGCCCGCTGCACGGTGGAGCGTCTGATGCGCAGGATGGGCCTGCGCGGCGCGGTCCGGGGACGGGCCTACAAGGTCACCACCGTCGCAGACGAGTCGGCGTTGCGCCCACAGGATCTCGTTAAGCGCGAGTTCGTGGCGACCAAGCCGAATCAGCTCTGGGTCGCGGACTTCACGTACGTCGCCACCTGGTTGGGCTTCGTCTACGTCGCCTTCATCATCGACGTGTTCTCCCGGGCCATCGTCGGTTGGCGGGTGGCGCGCTCCATGCGCACCGACCTCGTGCTCGACGCCCTGGAGCAGGCGCTGCACGCCAGGCCGCTCACGGGTGACCTGGTTCACCACAGCGACCATGGCTCGCAGTATGTATCTATTCGCTACACCGAGCGCCTCGCCGAGGCTGGCATCGAGCGATCGGTAGGAACCATCGGCGACGCCTACGACAACGCCCTGGCCGAGACCATCATCGGCCTCTTCAAGACCGAGGTGATCGAGTGCCGAGGTCCCTGGCGCAGCTTCGACCCTGTCGAGTACGCCACGCTGCAGTGGGTGGACTGGTTCAACCGGCGCCGCCTCCTTGAGCCCCTCGGCTATTTGCCCCCGTTCGAGTTCGAGCAGATGTACTATCGTCACGAGCACCCGGTCGCGGTGGCCGGACTCACGTAAACAAGCCTCCGGAAATCCCGGGCCGGTTCACCGGCTTTCCGCAGTCACGATTCGCAAGGCCTTCACGAACCGTTCTGCTCCAGCGAGCTCGGCTGAGATTCTCGTGGCGATCGTCGCCAAGTCGTCATCCTCCACGACGGCGAAACCGAATCCCGCGAGCAACGCGCGCATTTCGTTTCCGGTGAAGGCAGAGCGGACCGGCTCGCCAATCCGGCGCAGGTAGACCCCGGCCATCTTACGGATGATGGACGGGGAGTGATACAAAACAACAAGGCGACTCCTCGGTGCCGAGCGCGCCTCGACAACTCGCAGCGTCGCCTCAATGTCGGCGCGCTCGAGATACATGACGACCCCTTCCCATACCCAGGTCGTTGGGCGAGCCGAATCGTGACCGGCAGATGCGAGCGCGTCTTCAAGGCGGTCGCGAGTGAAATCGACAGGCACGAAACGAACGTCATGAGCGGCTTGCTTCAGCGATGCGGCACGCACCCTCTTCTCGCGTTGGGAATCGGGATGGTCCACCTCGAACACGGTCGCATCGGCCAGCTCTGGCATTCGCCACGCCCGCCCATCAAGACCAGCGCCAAGGATGACGACCTGCGAAAACCCAGCCTCTCGTATCGCCACATCGATGGAAACGGTGCGGGCGACCATCATCTTCGACCGCCTATCGAGGAACGCAAATCGAAGGCGTTCACGCAGGCTTGTCGGTGGCACTCCCGAGCGGAAGCGTTCGACCCGCAGTCGAGCGTTCTCTGGAAGCAGAGCGAGTGCGGTCGGGTCGGTGAATGCCGCTACCGCGGTCCTGCCATGCGCAGCCGCTCGTGCCGCGCAAACCATTATAGCGGTTTGGCTCTCGTGCCCTGGTTTCACCTTGACCTCTTGGTTGGGGAACGAAGGTACCATGCGAGTACAACCATGTCCGCCCCTGCAGCTGCGGACATTGAGGCACTCCTCGAGGTCGTGCAGCACGAACAGACGATAGGACGGCCCACTGAAGGCTAGGTCCCCACAGCTACCACGGCCGCCGCATCGAAAACCAGCATGCCATCGGGCTCCCGCGCTCCGTCTTCGGCTTTGGGTACGAACAGGCAGTACACGATCTCGGAAACCTTCGCGAGCATGGGCGGGACTCCTTTTCGGCGAAGGCCGTCTGCGATCTGACCAAGCTCGGCCCGGCGGAAAGCCCGTTCGGACCATTTCACTTCGCCAAGCAACCCACGCTTGCCATCGAGCGAACGACTGACCACGTCCCACTCCGGCCCTCTTCCTTGCCAGTACCGAGCCGCAGGTGCCCACGGACCTTTGTGAGCCAGCGACGATCGCGTATCGGCGGAGAGGACTACGCTCTGCCGGCAGAGTTCCTCCCAAGCCGAGGCGAAAAGCCCCGGGCGTTCCTTCACCCAAAGGTCGCGTCGCACGGCCGAAGGGGCCTGCGCCAAGAGCGCGCGATGGGGTGCGACGGTTCGGAACCACAGGCGCATGAACGGGTCGGCAATGCGATAGAGCGCCCGCTTCCCGGATTTCTCGCTTTCTCCAAAAGGGATCTCGCGACGGACCAGACCCATCTCGGTGAGGCGCGTGAGGGGACGCGCCAGCGAAGTGGCCGGCTGTCCGATGCGCGCGGCGATTTCGCTGGGTCGATGAGCACCGAGACCGATAGCGTCGAGGATCGGGCGCAGGGCCAGTGCGGGCGGTACCTCGTCAAGCAGCAGCCGGTCGGGTTCGCTGTGCAGAGGCGAGAGCGGATCCAGAACGCAGCGGTCTACGGCCTCGTCTACGCGGGCGGCGAAGGGCTCTGCCAACTCCCAGTAGCGAGGAATGCCGCCCCACGCGGCGTATGCCTTCACACAGGTGACGGGATCAACGACGCCGGTGGCGGCGGTGAAATCGGCCATCCGTAGCGGCTTGACCTCGATCATCTCGACAGCGCGCCCGTAGAGGGGGGCCGAGGAATCGAGGACCAATCCGTGCATCATGCGCTGGCTCGAACCGGCGATCGCCACCACCAAGCCTGCGGCGGCGGCATCTTGGTCGATCCAGTGCTGGACGACGCTGGGTAGCTCGGGGCTGCTGGCTACCAGAAACGGGAACTCATCCAGGATCAGCGGTCCCTTCCAGCTGCCAGCCTCGGCCTGCCGGGCGAGCGCCTTCAGAATCGCACGCCAGTCCCGGAACGTGGCCTCTTGGAAAACGGGAAATCGCCCGGCCAGCGCCTCGCAGAAGTAGCGGCGCTGGATCTCGGGGGCCGACTGATCGGCCACCGTGTAGAGCCCGTCATGTCGCCGGTTCCATTCAACCAGGAGACGCGTCTTCCCGACCCGCCTTCGGCCGGTCAGGACCGCCAGGCCGCCTTGGCGGCGCCGGCAAAGACTATTGAGGCGTTCCACCTCCTCGTGTCGACCAACGAAATCCATGGGTCGAAACTATTATGCCTAAGAACATAATGTTCAAGTGCATAAGCTAGGTGCTGTCCGCCTGGGCCGACGCACGCCGCCAGAATGCCGCAGTCTTACTAAGCTATGCCTCTCTGCGTTTTCCAAGACGTTCCCATCGCACGAACACGCCACCAGGAGCGCCAGGACCATGATGCGGAGCGTGGGGATACGTGCTCGACTTGCCCTCATGGGGGACCTCGATGGTAGCAGCAACGGTAGCAACTATCACGCCACGCTTCTTCCAGGCAGCAGGGCGGCCAAATCACAGCGATCTCGGGATGTTCCATAACCCACCCGACAACGAGTCTCGGATTTGTGAGGTGGTGCTTGCGGAAAGCGCGGCTCATGGCCTTGGTGCAGACGTCGAGCATCACGGCCTACAAACCATAGCTCGATGCCCACCGGCTGGAAGAGGAGTAGGAAACTAGCTGCCAGAGCAGCCCACACCGCATGCATGTCCGACCTGAGTCCGGCCGGACCGTGCGGTAATGGGGCTGTCCCCGCTACGCCTGCCCTCAACTCGGGTTTGCGGGAAAGGCCATGGCACAGGGAGGCGATGACGACGGGTCGGTGTCTGGATGGACCACCAGCTCATGTCGTGCGATCCTGCGTACCAGCAAGTCCCATTAGTCGGACGGACCCATGTTAACACCCACAGATTCAGCTCCCTTTCTCCGCCGGTACATGGATGTGCCGGGCCCTTTCTCCGCCGGTACATGGATGTGCCGGGCCCTTTCTCCGCCAGTACATGGATGTGCCGGCACTGTTAGCTTTGATGCTACGAAAGCAGCTGACGCTTCTCAGCCCTGCGACGTGGGATGATCTGAACGACCGCCATTTCATGCGCGCCTACGCGCAGGCATTGGACCTGAGACCAGCCCTCGCTGTTTGTCTCTTCTGTCGATTGAAACCCTCAGAGTTCCACGTGGAGGCCGCCTCAGTTCGGCCGAACACGGAACACGTAGCCGTTCTGATCGTCGGCGATGAAGAGGCTCCCGAGGGCGCCCACAGCAATGCCGGTGGGGCGCGCGACTCGCGTCTTCCCGTCGCTGAGTTGGAAACCACCGACGAACGGGGTCCATTGCTTGGTGGGGTCCGACCAGTCGACGGCCGTCTGCGGCGCATCGCCGTTCATCGGTACATAGACCACCTGCGGGCTCGCAACGTAGGTGCCGTCAGGATTGGTGTGCCAGGAGCCATGGGCGGTGAGAAACACGCCGCCCCGGTAGGCGGCCGGGAAAGCGTGCGCTCCGGCCTGCCCGGAAGGATAGAACACAGCCCCGATAATCGTCGAATAGGCCGGTAGCTCGATGAGCGGTGCCACGGTCGCGGCGCAGTCAGCGCCGGCGGTGTACGCAACGTTGTTCTCCTCGCAAGACGGCCAGCCGTAGTCCGCGACGCCCGTATGGAGCGTGACCGCGTCGAAGAACTCGTAGGGATGACCTTCGGGCAAATCGTCTTGGCCAGCGCCACCTGCCCAGAGCGTTCCCGTGGCGGGGTTAGGCGTCAGTGCGATGGCGTTTCGGATGCGTGTCGCGCGCGTGGTCATGTTGGCACCGCTCGGGTCCATTTGCTGTATCGATGCGCGCGTCGGATCGGTCTCGACGCAAGCGTTGCACGACGACCCGACGCCCACGTAGAGGGCGCCGCCTGCCAAGCCGACCGAGGTCGAGGTGTGGTTGTCCGTGTCACCGGCCGGCCGATTCGGCGAAATGCTGCCTTTGCGCACGTTAGCGATCGGCGTACCGCTGGCGGCGCTCTGTTGAGCATCTGCATACGCCATCTCGTAAACGTTGTGCTGTGAGCTCAAATAAATGGCGCATGACGATGCGTCGAAGGCGATGCCCTGCGCGGGCGTTTCTCCGGGCGTCGTAAAAGCGACTGGCGCACCCGGAGCGCTCGTCGCATCAGCGTTAGGCACGAGATAGATGGCCGTACCGTTCGTTGCCACCAAGAGGTCGCCATTCGGTAACGCCGCAAGCTGCCGAGCCTTCGCGACCGTGGCGATTGTCGTCAAGGTGAAGCCGCTCGGGACGGTGAGCGCCACGGACGGTTGCGCAGAACCCGCGGTTGCCGTCGAATGCACCACTCCGCTACATGCAGCGGCCGTCGTCATCGGCGCATCCACCCCTCCGTCGACGACGAACGTTCCTCTTGTTCCTCCCGTCGTGGTTCCCCCGCCATCGCCCCTTCCAGCAGTCCCGCTCGCGCCAGCAACGCCGCTCGCGTGGCCGCCGCCCGCAGCGGCCGCCGCGTTCACACCACCCGCACCGGCCTCTGCGCTGCCCCCGCCGCCGCCCTTCCCGCCTGCGCTGATCGCACCGCCCGTGGTAGTAACGCCGCCGGTGGCCGCGCCGCCGCCCGCTGCGTTCGACCTGCCGGTGGCGGAGGCGCCTCCTGACGCCGTCGTACCACCCAATCCTGTCGCTCCGCCCGTAGCCGCATTGGTTGTCTTCGCGGTGCCGCTTCGGCAGGCCGCCACCAGCACCAAAGCGACCAAGAAAAATCGTGGCGAAATATTCGTGCTCATCCGGGGCCTCCCACGCGTCGTCTCAATCAGATGCCGGAAATCAGGATGCGTTGTCCGCCACTGTTTGCCCAGTTACAGCCTCGCCCGCAGGGGTCAAGCCGACGAGTGTCAGCAGCTCACCGGGCTTGGCACTTCCCTTCAGCAACGAGCAGGTTACCCACACCAGCTCAAGCGCGAGGACTTGGACGCTGCCGATGTGGTGGTGTTGCTCGATGGCCACGAACACGCACCCATGTTGAAGAAGCAGTTCCCGCACGTGGACATGGCGAAGGTCCGCCAATGGTCGGTGCGGGACGTGCCTGCCATGGCGGCCAGCGATGCTTTCGCCGAGATTGCGCGCCAGCTGGACCTTCTCATCGTTATGAATCTTTTGCCGAGAGAACGTGTTCGATGCGTCGGTCCGGTACCAACCAGATCAGCGCCACCCCGACGTACAGCCCCAGGGAAACCCAGGGAGACAGGAAGGCCACGGGAATGGCTAGGGCATACAGCGCAGGCGACACCTTGCCCTTCCAATCGCGGCCAATGGCCCTCTTCAGCAGGGAGTCGGCTCCCTGCGAGGCGATAATCGCCTGTTGCAGGATGTAGTACGCAATGGCGGCCATTAGCATCACCACGCCGTAGAGGGCGGACGGCACCGGGGCGAAATGGTTCGATCCCATCCAGCTGGTGATGAAGGGCACGAGCGATAGCCAGAACAGGAGGTGCAAGTTGGCCCAAAGAATGGCCCCTGTCACCCTGTGGGTGGCATGGAGCATGTGGTGGTGATTGTTCCAGTAGATGCCAAGATAGACGAAGCTCAGGATGTAACTGAGAAAAACCGGAACGAGGGGCAGCAGAACATCGACGGTTTGACCGCGCGGCACCTTCAACTCCAAGACCATGATGGTGATGATGATGGCAATTACGCCATCGCTAAATGCCTCAAGTCGGCCTTTCCCCATAGTGGAAGGATGGCAGATGAATATCGCTCCGTCGAGTGGCGGTAAATAGCTGTTGCCATCCGACCATGATCCGAAACCGGTGTCCGCACGTTGGGCCTGACGTCGGCCGAGGAGACGCCGTCACGTCGGCTCGAGTTCTCGAGTGGGCTCGTCAGCGCGAGGAAAAGAACTCGTCGATGCCCAGTAAGCTACGGACACTGGGTCCCCTTTGCGTTACACACCCACGGTCGTCCGTATACCGCGCCTTGGAAATGTCGGCGGTGGAAAATGCCGAACCCGCACGGGACCTCGGTATCGGCACCGCCACCCTGCATCGAGCCATGCGAAACCGGAGCGACGACATCCCAAGACCCTCCGAGGAAGCCAGGGCCAATCTCTTGGAAGCACAGGGGCGGCCGCACGAGACTTACCGTGGTCAAGAGCGGTCACGGTCGTCATTCCTCCGTGACGACATCGGTAGGGCAATGATTTGGCTCGAAGAACGCGGACCCGTTGGTTCTCGAAAGCGACTGGGGCGAAGACCTCGTCGATGCTCGGAGCACGCGGCCATTTCTCGAAGGGCTGGCCTCCTCGCTCGACATCACCATCGTCTATCGAACCTTCCACACCGGACGCGACCTCAGCCGCCCCACGAGGTGTTCTTTGGGACCAGTGCCAAAGTGCCCGAGAAACTGGCGCTGGCCAGGGGCAACGCTCGGGCAGCTCGCATGTCTGCGAATCGCGCGATGTCGTGCGAACGCTGTGTCGCAATTGCGAACAAGAAGTGAAGAATGTTTTCGTTCGCAGCAGGAAAGATCGACGAGGGCGACCATTCGCTGCGGAGGTGCGGATTGCAGATTGTGGTTCTGCACGCTATAGTCCTGATGATCCGCTCCGAAGAGGTCTGACATGCTCGCAACTGTAATGGCAATCTTTTTGTGTGCCTCAGCCGCGCAGGCAGCGGATGGCTCGGTCGCAGACTTGGTAGTCACGACGGACGGTACGCACTTGCGCGGGGTCATCGTCGAGAACGATCCCCAGGGCGTGGTGAAGATCATGCTGCCCGACCACGACATCCACACTTTCGAGCGTGCGCAGATCTTCTACGCCGGAACAGCGGCGAACGGACCCGTCGAGTCGGGCCCGGCCGGCGTCGCGCCGATCTTGCCCAGCGTTATAGCGATGCCGCAATTTGCCCTCAGCGATCCTCGCTTCTACATCGTGACCGCGACCACCGTTTTCGATTCCGGCATGGGCTATGTTGAAGGACCGCCCAGGATTACGATTGGCGGCAAAGAAATCAGCCAGAGAGATTTCCTGCGCATTGCCGCTCCTAGCATCGGGCGCGGGGACCTGTGGACTAGGGAGCAGGCCAAGTTCATCTCTGGCATCACGCTTCTCGCAATAGCAAGCATCGCCATCCCCGCGGGCATCTATGGCATCGTCGATGGCACCTTGAAGTCGAACTCGCCGGCAGCCTCGGGGGGCGGCGGTGGGATGCCGTGGCAATTCTACACCGGCCTCCTGGGCGGAGTGCTTGGAGGCGCCTTGCTGGGCGCGACGGGAGTGGTGCTGCTCGCCATTAGCATGGATACCGCAACCGCACAGGATATCGCTGCCAAGTACAATGCGCGGGTCGCCGGCCACGGTGCCACTCTCGAGCCTTCGACATCCGCACCGAAATTTGCCCTCGCTCCCCTATTGGCACCCGGAAACGCCGGCATGCAGCTCTCCATAAGCTTCTAGAGCACCGACTGCAAGGCGGACGGCTACCCAGACATCGACGGCGATGTGCCTGGATGCATTTCAGGTTGACGTCACGGTCACGCATGAGCTGAGACAACCGGATTCCGAGAGCCAGGAAACCGGCGGCTTGGGCCTTTGGCGGCGAAGGATTCGCGTTGGCCTGGTGGCGCGCAATGCGGCGGACAGGCATACCGAACTACTATCCCGCGAGGCCGCATGAGGCTCGGCGACGGTTTCGCTGACACCACGGCATGGTCGTGTCGCTTCCTGGAAGCGCGAGGGAACAGCGTGCAAGCGTGCCTCTTGGTAAGCTAGCGTAGCCATGAAAGGCAGCTGCGCCCAAGCGATCATTTCGCTCCTGCCACTAGCGGTCGCCGCCCTTCCTGGGTGCGAAAACCGCGGCGCGGCCCTGAATCCCCCGAGCGACGCGCCCATCCTGCTCTTCGGTGGAGCCGGTACATCGGCAGAAGACGTTGCAGCCGTCGAGACGATCCTGAGGGAGAGCCACCTCGGCTACTCCCTCGTGAGCACCTCGCAGGTGAATGCCATGACCGAGCCCCAGCTCCGGTCGTACCAGCTGCTCATCGTTCCCGGCGGGAACTTCTTGAGGATCGGCAGGAACCTCGAGCCCAGCGCCATCACGCGCATCCACGACGCGGTCCAGAACGGCCTCGGCTACTTGGGAATCTGTGCGGGCGCATTCCTCGCGGGACGCTCCACCCACTATGCGAGCCTCGACCTGGCGGACGCGCAGTTCGGATTTTACGCCGGGATTTACAGCGTTCACAAGGCTGCCGTGGTGGTCGCCGGCCCTGGGACACCGACGCTCGAGCAGTACTGGGAGGACGGCCCGCAGCTTGGAGGCTGGGGCGCGGTGGTCGGCAAGTACCCTGACGGGACGCCGGCCATCGTCGAAGGAACGTCCGGACGTGGCTGGGTAATCCTCACCGGCGTTCATCCGGAAGCTCCCGCGAGCT
This sequence comes from uncultured delta proteobacterium, assembly GCA_963849735.1. GTDB lineage: Bacteria > Myxococcota_A > Polyangia > Fen-1088 > Fen-1088 > Fen-1118. The sequence continues at coordinate 85,768 of CAWKJE010000037.1, read as the reverse complement.
GGCGGCGCGAGCTGTCCTTTACGACGCCGGTGGATGCCGACCACGCGTACGCGGTAACCATCGTCCGCGCGGCGCTCGATTGGACGTGGCTCCCCCACGAGTAGCTGACGGCCTCGCCACGGAGCCCACAAGCGGCTTCGAAGCCGAGGCGGCGCGCTGGGAGCTCGTCGAGCGTCCACTCGGCCATCCAACTCTTCTCGGCTCATGGTCAGGAGCCCAAGGGGAGGTCGTAGCCCGGGAATCCTGGGACCCGACAGAACCACTTGGGGCTTACAGACACGGTCGCCCAAGGCCCCCTCCCATCGGACGAGATGCCGTGGTGCCTGCCCGCAGTGGGTCCGACCGACACATAATCGCCGGGGGAACAGAACGGGCACAATCATCCGAGTGGCGCTATGCGGAGCGCCTGGTTATGAGGCGCGGGTTCGCCCGGAGCTCTGGCACCAGTCCGCTCGTGGTACGGGCGCTCCACATAATCTCGCGCGCCACCCCGACCTGCGGTCGCGAGGCCTCCGACGGCCAAGGTCGAAGACGCCTTCACGAATCTCGCAGGTGCTCCATCGCATTGCCTTTGGCTCCCGGCTGCGACGCGCTAGAATCGCGGAGCCAATGAAGAGGGCGCTCATGTCGGGTGATCGTCGGAAGGCGAGTTGGGTCGTTTCGCTACCTGCGACGCCGGAGGCGCGGCCACTCTTGCGCGATGTGCTCGAGTACCAGGTCCTCGCGGCGCGCCGAGCGCGTGACGACGGACCCACCGATACCGACCACGCGGAGAGCGAGGCGCGACTCTTCGTGGCGCAACAGCATGGATTTCCGGACTGGGCCGATGCGTGCGCGCACGGTGATGAGAGGATCGACCGGCGATTCGAGGCAGCCGCAGACGCGGTCGTGACCGGGGATCGGGTAGCCCTCGAGACCCTGCCGGCCGAGGATCCCACGCTGGCGCGCGCGCTCTCGCCGTACGGTCACCACGCGACGCTCCTCAGCGTCGCTCGAGTGCGAGGTTTGCGGATTTTCCTTTGACCGCACGTATGGCACTGCTGCGAGCGACTGCGAGGTTCTCCACTGCCGAGGAATGCGTTACTCGCCCGTCAGACGCTGTTCGCTGATTAGGGTGATCGCCGTGGGCGCGGCGTATTGGGTCAGGGCGTCGGCTCCAGTATCATCCAAGCCCGTGCTGGCCCTGAAATTGACTCTGATCAGTTGTGGCTTCGTGCCGCCCTTGGGAACGAAGGAGGCGGTTGCGGACATGGTGTTCGAATTCAGCACACCCGAGACATCAAACCTAAGAACACCGGTGCCGATTTCTACTGGACCGGACATCCAAGCTGGATTCGCGTCGTCAATCACGGCAGCCAGGTATCCCGGGGCGGTCACGACATGATAGGTCCAGTCACCCGAGTCAGCAGGGCTCAGGTACCCCTCGTTCTTGCAGAAGTAGACGTCGACTTCAATGGCCCTGCCGAGCGAATCATGGACCACCATGTCGACACTGACGTCTGAGGTCGTTTGTGAGTTATCGGGATCAAACGTCGTGGGCGGCGAATCGTAGTCCAGATTGCCGCAAATGGTGATGCTTGCAGTTGCCCCGAGCGGTGTCGCCGATGCGTTCAGCGTGGACTGTCCACTCAGGCCAGCGCCCGGCGTGGAAATCGTGGCGACGCAAGCAACGAGAGCGCTTTCCCCCTCCTGGTTTGTAAAGTCGACTTCGGACGCTGCGGGGAATTGAGTAAACCCGTCGATCCCGCTTCCGCCGATTGCGGTTCCTGTGCCGAAATTGAAGGTCAGAATTTGAGGGTTCACGGAATCTTTGGGGTTGAACGCAAGTAGAGGGGATAACGTGTTCGAGACGAGCCGGCCCGACTGGTCGAACTGCAGCACGCCGCTGGCGACCTCGGTGGCCGTGCCGGGCGTCGCAGCGTTGCCCGACCCATCGCGAGCCAAGTTTCCACCGTCAGTCATTACGTGGTAGGTCCAGTCACCCGAATCACCCACAGCTGTGTTGCCCGGGTCGTTCTTGCAGAAATAGATGTTGAGTTGGACCGGCTCACCGAGTGAATCGTAGATCGTCATAGTGGTGGTGAAATTCGACCCGGCGAACGGCTTGGCCGGGTCCCACGTCATGGCGGTGGCCGTCGAGCTCAGATTTCCGTACGTGGTGATTTCCCCGGTCGACACCGGCGGCACGAAGGCACAGTTGACCCGCAAAGGCTCACCATCCGAGACGCTAACTTCGGCGGTGTAAATTCCAGGCGGTTCTGGTTGTCCGCTATCGTCGAGGCCATCCCACTCGAAGAATATGGGATCGTTCGGATCCGTGAGTGACGCGGTTAGACTAACGTTGCGAACGGCGTTGCCTTCGCCGTCCCTGACCACAATCACCGCAAGGCCGGACCACGGCAGGCTGATCGAGAGGTAAAGGGGTGGATCTTGTCCTAACATGAAGCGAAAAGTGCCGCTGCCCAGCTGTTGGATCCCGGCGACTGCTCCGGCATAGCTGCCATTACCATCGCCGACCTCACCCACTTCCGGGACCTGCCGACCAGCATCGTCTTGCGAGGGATTGCGGCAATCGTCCAGATATTCTGACTGGCATGAAGCAGTTTGGTTGGTCCAGGTTTGCGCTCCGCACCCTGCCGCGACCAGAAGCAGAAGGTGAAACCATGGACTTGGGCGATTGGTTTTCATATCTTGATTCCGCGCTGGGTATTCTGCCCACCCTAACATCGCTGATGTCGAAGAAGACTTTACCCAGAGGAAGCCCGTAGATTCTGATTGTATCTCCCTTGGCGGGAAGCTGCCGAGGGCATCGTAGGCCTGAGTGAGAGACCGCGTGCTACCTGTCCCTGGCCTACTTCGCTTTCGCCGAGGACGACCCCTTTGCCGATTTCGTGGTCCACGCTGGTGGCGCGCGCAAGAGCCGCGCCCGGCCCTGAGGCGCTGCTGGCCGCCGGCTTCGCGGGAGACCCGAGTGCGGTGCCCTGGCTGCTCGACCGCTTGGCCGATCCCGGCAACGCCAGAACGGCGGCAGCGGCACTCGAAATCCTCCTTGGTGCACCTTGCTTCGAGCAATGCGAGATTCCCGATGAAGACCCATCAGCTCCGGCGCAGAGAGCCCATCGCGTGTCGTGTGCGCGCGACGCCTGGCGGGGGGCGGCGGCCGCCATCCTCGCTGCGCAGCCGCGGAAGGTGAGATTGCGAGGGGGACTGCCAGCGGCTGCTCTGACCACGGCAAAGCTACTCGACCGACCTCACCTTCCGCCTTGGGTACGGCAGTACCTTGGCTATGATCTCGCGGCGCGCTGGGGCCACCCGCGTGATTTCGACGCTAGCGCTCTCGTCCGCACGCAACGGGCTTACCTTGCTAAGGTCGTCCCAGCGGCCCATCCCCAGCCACGGACCAAAGGCCCCACGTCTGAGCGGGTGCGCCGCTAACCTGAAGTTGGGCAGTGCCATGCGCCGAATCAGTGGGACCGATGTCGCGGATGTGCGGTGCCTCGCCCACATTGAGCACGATCGACCTTGTGAGCCTTGACAGCGCGTTGGGCTCCTGGACTTTAGCTTGGCGCGGCGCTCCCCCACCTCGCGATGAGCCGGTCCACGTACGTGCGGTACTGGTCCGCAAGAGCCATGTCGCGAATGAAGAGAATGTCCTCAGAATTGCCCTCGGCCGAACTCGAAAAATTGTAGCTCCCCGTCACGACCGTGCCCCCAGCGACCGCGATCTTGTCGTGCATGAAGTTGTGAAGACCTTGAGGCTTCTTTGGGTCGAAGGGAACCGAGTGCTTTGCGGTCAAGGCCGCCATCACGCTATTCATGAGCGCGATCTTCGCGGGGTTGGTCATCTGGTGTAGCGCGGCCGACATTTCCGGCCCGTCATAGATCCCGTGCACTTCGACGCCACGGTCAAGCGCGGCCTCGAGCGAGGCGAGGATCTTGTCGCTTGTGATGACCATTGAGGCGATATGGAAGGCCTTCCCCGCTTGGACACCGTCAATCAGCGCGGCGATTTCGCCGTCGATCCTCCTGCCTTGGGCCGGCGAGAAGCGAACATCCACATCGAGCCCTGAGGTATGGACCGTCCCAAAGACTTCGCCTGTGCCACTTAGCCTTCCGGTAGACCACAGCTCTTTGAAATCCTTTTCGTAGTAGTCTGCAAGGTCTGGCGAGCTGAGGGTCAGGATGTTGTTGTCCTGATGTGCCCAAGCGTCGTCACTGAAGTTCGCCGAACCCATGAGCACGGCGGTGCTGTCGCAAACGATGACCTTCTGATGCATTAGCTTGCTGCCCGCTATCGATTCCTCCTGTATGGCCATTACCTGAACCTTGGTATTGGGATGGCGGTGGCCAAAGCCAGAGGTCAGGAACTCATGTGTGCCTTTCGGGGCCGGGTCGTCATCACCCGCCACGAACGCCTTGGAGCCCGGAGAACTTGACGGTGGATTGCGGTGATCATAGGCGATCTTCACGTCGACGCCTGCTTGCGCCTTCTTCTCCAAGGCATCCGTGAACTGGAGGGTTTGCGGCTGGTTGAGGCGAAAGTCGTAGATGGCGATGTGCAGACTGGTTTTCGCCGCATTCACGAACTCGATCATCAGATCGACGGTGTTTTGGGTGTTATCGGGCTCGTCACCGACCAGAAGAAGCAACTTATCAATCGACATTCAGGCCTCCTTGGATCGTGGGATTCTTGCTCGTGTGAAGAAGAAGCAGGAGGGCGGCAAAAACTCGACACCTGTTGACGGAGCTGTCTCTCAATCGGAAACGAATGGCTGAGAACAACATTAGCACGCACTGAGCCGACTGCCCCGGCGCGCCAGCAGATGTGTAAATATGCCCAAAGATGAATGCCGGCAAGCAAAAACCTTGCGACGTTTCGGCGGCCCATGCGTTGGGAACTCCTCAGACTCTGAGCAGCTAGGCATTGGCTCGCGGACACTCGCCCGGCCAGGGCGAACATGCTGGTCTGTTGGAGGTCGACACGAGAACCGAAGGGATCCGATCCCTGAACGTAACGGACCGGAGGCGCTTGTCACACAACTGACACAAGCATTTGCAGTTCCGTAGCTAGCTTTCACCGTGGACACCGGAAAACTCAGGAGGTTCACGTGGCCGAGACGATCAATGTAGCTACACCGTTTGAAATTGCGTCCGCGCAGGGTGGTGGGCGCTGGGTTGCAGCTCTCCACGGTTCGGAATCTCCTAACGGCTTGGGCGCTCACGTTGCCTGCATGCATCCTTCTTGCTGGCAGCCCGTTCTGGTTGTTCAGCAAGATCGCCTGACACGAAGGGCTAAGGGCGACTCGGGAGCTCGGTGACCAAATTGGGCGAATCCAACGACGGCGCCAAGGAGTGGCTGGAAGACGAGCTGGAGGATAACCTGGCCGAGGAGTACGAGCTCGATCTCTCCGACACCCCGGTCGCCGAGGAAATCGGAAAAATTTACAAGAAGGACCATCCCAAGACTCTCGACAACAGGGAGTATTTTCGCCATTTGCTGGCGCTGCAATCCGAACTGATCAAGCTGCAGACGTGGGTCGAGTATACAGGCGCCAAGATTATGGTGCTGTTCGAAGGCCGCGATTCGGCCGGCAAGGGCGGCGTGATCAAACGCATTACCCAGCGTCTGAACCCCCGCGTCTGTCGCGTGGTCGCATTGCCGGCACCTAGCCAGCGTGAGCAGACTCAATGGTATTTCCAGCGCTACGTCGCGCATTTGCCAGCGGCCGGCGAAATCGTCTTGTTCGATCGCTCGTGGTACAACCGCGCGGGCGTCGAACGGGTGATGGGTTTTGCGACGACCGATCAGGTCGAGCAATTCTTCAAGGATGTACCCGAGTTCGAACGGATGCTCGTGCGCTCTGGCATTCTGCTACTGAAGTATTGGTTCTCGATTTCGGACGAAGAGCAGCAACTGCGCTTTCTCATGCGCATTCACGATCCGCTGAGGCAGTGGAAGCTGAGCCCCATGGATCTGGAATCGCGGGTCCGTTGGGAGGAGTACACGCGGGCTAAGGAAGAGATGATTGAGCGCACCCACACGCTGGAAGCGCGTTGGCACGTCGTCGAGGCAAACGACAAGCGGCGCGCACGGCTCAACTGCATCGATCACCTGATCAAGCAAATACCCTACACCGAGGTTCCACACAAACAGGTCACGCTACCCGAACGCGTATTTCATCCCAATTACGAGCGAAGAGCCTTGCCCGCCGAGCTGTTCGTGCCGAGGATCTATGGCTGACCGGCCCCGCCGCGGCATGCCAGGCAAAAAATCCTTGCCGCCACGTCTGCGCCATCCGCGTTATCGGCCTAAGCTCGAGCCGAACTGCGCGTGACGCGAGCCGCCGAGCTGTAACACGCGCCGGGTGGCGCGCGGGCCGACCGTCAGTTCACAAACGCGACGCCGCGGTAAACGAGCGCAACCTGCCACCCCGCCTGCGGGACCGACGGCATGCTCATCGAATCAGTGCCGGTTGGCGAAACGGATTCCCTCCTTGACCTGGGCTATCGCCTGTTGGATCAGCTCCAGCCCTCGAACACGGTAGCCGCCCTTGTCTCCCTTCGCCTCGCGAAGCTGTCTCCTGCCCTCACGCAGGTCAACGATTGCTCGGGCCATGTGCGGTTGTCTTTCTGCACCCGGCACAACCTCGTCAACCTGTTCGGGCGCGGCAGGACCCTCAGCCGGACCTACCTCGGTGGGGTGCGCAGCTGCATACTGCATTCCTGCGTTCACAGCGCCGATGGCTTCGTCGATCAACCGAATGGCTGTCTCGCGATGCTCTCCCTTATTATGGGCAGCGGATTGGAGAGATGCTCGGGCTCGCTGCAACGCGATCAACGTCGCCTGCATCTTGGGCTGGCCGTTGTCGGCGGCAAGCGGCGGCCCAGGCATAGGCCGCGGCCGTGATGCACAGCCGCATATCCCCACGGAGAATGACAGCAGCAGATAGACTACCTTCGACGTCTTCATTTCAAGATCCTCCTTATAACCCGGAGTTCGATGTCCCTGGTTCCAGGGTCTCCCGAGAGCCTGTCGCTACGCTACGGCGTCCTTGGCTGCCTTGACCGGGCGGCCCTTAATGACCTTGCGAGCTGGCTTGGCCTTGAACACCGTGGGCTCCTTGGTGAATGGGTTGATGCCCTTGCGCGCCTTGGTGGCTGGCTTCTTGACCACCACCATGCGAACCAGGCCGGGAACGACGAAGAGGCCGTTCTTCTTCAGCTCGGCGTGTCCGATAGTGCCGACCAATTCGATGATCCCTTTGACATCCTTGCGGGTGAGCTTGCCGTCGAATTGGTCGGTGATTCTCTGGATGAGGTCGGATTTGGACAGGGGGCCTTTGGGCATCTTGATTTCCTCTCGTTGATCGCAGGCACGTTTGCCGATGAGGTCGGCACGTCCGCTGCGCCAGCATACTCGAAGCCTAGGAATGCAAGTAGTGCAATCACCGGGCCTTACGCCCACCCAGGCGCGGTCATCAGGGGCGCCCGCGTTGCCGCGCTTATTGGCCTTGACCGCAAGGGCAGCAATAGTACAAGACATCGCTCGCCGTGGGCACAGGGATCACCGTGCAGCCGAGCGAGGAATCGGGCTCTGGGATTGTCGAGGGCAGTAGCGTAGCGCTGGTGCAGGTCAAGGCATATTCGGATGCTGAACATGCGTCGTGACAGGCGTCGGTCACGGGCTTCCCGTCTGGACCGGTAATCGTACCGTTCTGTGCGTTGACCGAGCTGCCATTGGGCACCTCGCAGATATTGAAGGTCGCTTGGGCCCAGCAGCCTACGGTGCTGGCATCGCCGGTCGAGGTAACGCTTGCGGGCCAGACGCAGGCCCCGGCATCGACCGCCGTGTTTGGTATCTCCGGTCCGACCTCGGGTCCCCCGAGCTGCGGACTCTCCTGTTGGCACTCCGGTGTGCCCGTGATGTTGAGGCAGCGATTCGGCGCACAGCAGTCGTCGTTGTTCGTGCAGGCGTGGAACAACGGGTAGCAGGCCCCCGCATCGCCTGCTCCGGCTCCATCGCTCACCACAGGCGCAGAGTCCCCAGGCGCAAGCGCAGCATCCGGCGAAACCCCACTCTCCAGAGGGTTGACGTCACCTACCTGGCCGCAGGGGCAGCAGTAGTACGACTGGTTCGAAGGTGTGGGAAGGAGAAGCACCCTGCAGCCAAGCGAGGAACTGGGGGCTGGGATTGGCGCATTCGACGTCAGCTCACCCACGCAGTCCAAGGAGTATTCGGCCGACGAACAGGAGGAAATGCCACCGGAGGCTGGACCGGAAGTCGAATGGGCCCAGCAGCCAACGGCAATGGGTCCGCTCGCCTGTTCGGCACCGGTTGACGTGAAAGCGGATGGCCAGGTACACGCCCCCCCATCAACGGCAGTCGAAGCGACATCCGGCCCAGAATCTTCCACGACGCCGTTCGATTGGTTGGAGCCGCACCCCAGCAGAGAAGACATGACCAGGGAGAGATTGACGAGCTTGACCATGCCTCGAAGCACCTTGCAAACCGGGGGCCAGCCGCATCTGGGTTCCGCTACCGAGAATCTCAAGGTCTTGCCCTTGGCTTTCCTCGAATTTTTGATGTTTCCGCGCTCGCACAGGCGGTTTCCTCCGTGTGGCGTGGCCCAGCAACCCTAAGGTCAGAAGGCCAGCACGAATGTGCCGTACCCGCAGCGCTTATGCCTACTCGGCTCGCGGTGAGTTGACCGTGTGCGGTGTAGGTGTCGGACAATCCTGGATCGTGCTGGTTGGCAGCTATGCTGCTCAGCCTCAGCGTCCACGAACCCATGATCGTTTGGCTCCCCCCCCCCAACGACCCGCAATTCGAGAGATCGGCTCCCACAGGACGCTGAAAATCGAACTCGGAAGGCTCGCTCCCGTAGTGGGCGAGACGCATGATAAGTTGCCCGGGAGGAACAGTGTCGGGCGAGTCGTACAGTAGGAGGACCGCGCCTTTCAGGCCAAGGTCTTGCGCTTCAACCTGATGACGCGTGGAACCGGACATGCCTGGACGCACCGTCCGCAAGCCGTACAGGCGTCGGGCTTGACCACGAACGCCTGTCTGTTGCGATGGACCCATGCCCTGAACCTGTCTCCGAGGGACAGAAGCTGCTTCTCGGCGGCGGTCAAAGGGCGAATCTCCAGGACACCGTCCGGGCATGCCGCGACGCAGGGGCACTTGGCATCCGCGCAAGCGTGATGGTGCCCACCCTCGCACCTGGTGCGGTCGATGATCGGGACGAAGAGCCCCGGCTTCTGCTGTTTCCTCGTTTCGCTCACGTTCGGTCGGCTCGGTGACGGCCTATCCAATGTGCCACAGGGGCGCGTCGATAGCGAGGCGGCGTTTATTGGTGGCGTGCAATCGGTGTCTCCTGCAAGGCGGGGTTGGACGGCTTCCGACTGGGGCGCACGGCACCGATGTCGGGAGGACGGGCAGAGTGGTCTTCGAACTGGACCACCACGTTGCCTATCTAGGCGATTTCGTGCGAGAGTCTCGGCGATGTCTTCTGGACATCGTCGAGGCCGGTGATTGGTATGAAGATTTCGCTCAAGCTGACGCTGTTCCTGGCTGGCGTCGTCGTGCTGTTTCTTGGACTGGCTGATGCCTTAATCGGGCAGACTCAGAGCTTGGTTGCTAGCTACGACGAACTGCTCAAGACCTCCGTCATGCAGGCTGACCTGGCACGCGTCACGCAGGTTGACTTCAAGAAGCAGGTGCAAGAGTGGAAGGACGTCCTCTTGCGCGGCCACAACCCGGATGACCTAGCGAAGTACAGCAAGCAATTCCACGAAGCCGAAGCTAAGGTTCAGGAGGATTCCGCCGCACTCGGCAAGCAGCTGCAAGACCCGGCGGCGATCCGGCTTCTCGCCGAATTCGTTGCTCGGCACGACGCCCTCGGCAAGAAGTACCAGGAGGCTTATGACACCTATGTTGCGGGGGGCTCTGATTTCAAAGCGGCGGACAAGATCGTCCGCGGTATGGACCGACAGCCGACCAACCTATTCGACCAGGTCGTGGCGGAGCTGGCAGCGCAAACCGAGCGATCGGTGAAGGCTCAGCGAGAGGTTGCGGCACGCAAACAGATGCTTGTCCTTGCGATTGTGGGAGGTTGCTTGTTGCTACTCACAATGGGCAGCGTGTTAGTAGTGCTCAGCGTGAGCTCCCGCCTTGGTTGTCTCAAGCTGATCTCAGACAAGTTGGCGAAAGGTGAAATTGCTGGTTTGGCCATCGACATCGGTGGCAACGACGAGGTTAGTGAATTCGGCCACAGCCTCAAGGGGGTCCAGGCCGAAATCGAGGAGCTGGCGACGGCGAAAACCGGCCATTCGGCGACACCTTCGTAGCGTATCCGTTCACGAGCCACCAGGCCGTAGCCACGCAGCCACCGGCCCTTGCTGGCTAGCGAACGCATCCGTTCGAGACTCCTTGCCCATTGAAAAGCGTCCATGCCTAAATGAAGGAGTTCCCCAGGGACGGGGTCGACGGCGATGCCGGCGCCGGCTAAACTCGGATGCCCGTGACCCGAACCAGCCGTCCAACGCCCAACAAATGGGTGGTCACAGTTTCGATCACCTTCGGTACTCTGATGGGGGCGATCGATACGTCGATCGTCAACGTGGCCATCCCACACATGCGCGGCGCCCTGGGCGCGTCGGTTGACGAGATCACCTGGGTCTCGACCGGTTACATGATCGCCAACGTAATCGTCATGCCCATCGTGGCCTGGCTAGGTCGGCGTTTTGGCCGCAAGAACGTGTACCAGTCGTGCATGCTGCTGTTCCTGATCGGGTCGTTCTTCTGCGGTACCGCGCGATCGCTTGGCTCGCTCATCTTCTTCCGCATCGTGCAAGGGCTGGGGGCCGGCGGGCTACAACCGACCGAGCAGGCCATCCTGCGCGAAACCTTTGCGCTCAAGGAGCAGGCCACGGCGATGTCGCTGTTCGGGCTCGCGGTGATGATCGGGCCTGCCCTGGGCCCTACCCTGGGTGGCTGGATCGTAGACAACTACTCCTGGCCATGGATTTTCTTCGTCAATCTTCCCATCGGAATCCTCGGCCTGCTGATGGTCCAGCGCTTCGTACACGATCCGGAGTTCCTTGTCGCGGGAAGGGAGGCGGCTCGCCGCGAGCGGGTGGACTATGCCGGCCTGGCCATGCTGGCGGTCGGACTCGGGTGCTTCCAGCTGTTGCTTGAGCGCGGCGACCAGGAAGACTGGTTCGCAAGCCGCCAGATCGACGCGTTGGCGATCGTCGCCGTCGTCTCCCTTACCGCCTTCGTTATCCACGAGCTGACCACGCAGCACCCGATCGTCGATCTATCCGTCCTCAAGGACCGCTGCTTCTCCGCCGGGACCTTCATCGGCGCTCTGCTCGGCCTCTCGCTTTTCGGCAGCCTCTTCATTCTTCCGCTCTTCTTTCAAGAGCTGCGCGGCTTGTCAGCCGAGCAATCCGGGATCGAGCTAATGCCGCGCACCCTGGTCATGGTGGTCACGATGCCCATCGCGGGAATTCTGTTCAACCGCTTCGGGGCGCGGCTGATGATTGCACTGGGTCTGGCCATCGGGGGCTACGCCGCATGGACGATGAAGACGTTCACCCTCGATTCCAGCCTGGGCGACATGGTCGTGCCGCAGATCATCCAGGGCCTGGGTTTTTCGCTGGTATTCGTGGCCCTTTCCACCGCTACGCTGGCTAAGATCCCCAAGCGGAAAATGAGCGCGGCGACCGGGCTCTACAATCTGGTCCGCAATCTGGGGGGCTCGATCGGGACAGCCATCATCGCCGTCGTTTTCGAGCGATCGCAAGCGATCGCCCGCACCGACCTCGTCAGCCACGTCACCTCCACGCGCCCCGCGGTGAACTCGCGACTCGACGCGGCGGCAGCGGTGGTCGCGGGACACATCGGCTTCGCCTCGCGCACGGAAGGGCTGCGCCTGCTCGAGGGAGAGGTTATGCGCCAGGTGACCATGCTGGCATTCGAACGGGTGTTCGCCGTCATAGGCCTCATCTTCCTGGCCTCGATCCCATTCGTCATCCTGATCGAGAACGTGCGGCCAGGCCGCCGCCCCTCTTCCGAGCCCGTGGTCGCAGACTAAGTGGAGGCAGGGCGATCTCGAGCATGGCCACGATACCTGGGCCGCGTTTTGCTTCGCCCAGTGCTTCACACTCACCGCAGATTCGCGAGCGAGATGGGCGGAAGGTATTGGCCGAGGCGGGTTTGCGTCCACCAGGCGCCGGAGGCTCGGCGCTCGGCTGACTCCGTGAAGTCGTAGCGGTAGAGCTCGGCGCGCACGTAACGAGGTGGTTGTCCGGCGAACGGGTCGTGGGCGAGCAGCCGCGAAACCGCAGGCGAGCCTTGTAGCAGGCGCACGCAGAAGCTCACGAACCAGCGGTTGTCGCGATAGCTGCCGAGCGCCGCGAACCACATTTGCCAGTCGAGGCGCGGCTGATGGGGCGCAACGAAAGCCGGGCGGTGCTGGACGTCGCCCGGCTTATGCTTGAAAGCGTAAGGCAACCAGGTTGAGCCGTCGCGGCTGCCCTCGACGATGATCTCGTTCCGCTCGGTGGTCATAACCGCGAACAGCCCGTAGCCGTTGATAGTGCGAATCGGCGACAGCCATGCGTCGACCGCAGTAACGGGGCCGAGCGCGGCCGGGCGGACACCTGCGCTGGCCAACACCTGCGCCAGCGAGATTGGAACGAACACGACGGCGACCGCCGCTACGGACCGGCAGTGCCGTGCTGACGGCGCGGTCTCCGGCGTATCCACGCCAAGGCGGTGGAACCAAGCCGCCGGGAGCCAGCGCCGCCAGAACGCGTCGTCGAGCAAGAGCAGGCACAGGCCGAGGGTGAGCAGGTTGAAGAAGGCGTAGTTGCCCGTTAGAAGAATGAGGGCTTGCAGCCCCACCATGAGAGCACAACCCAGGTGGCGAAGCCGGCGCGGCGAAAAGATGAGCCAGGGCGCGCCAAGCTCGATGGCGAACATCGCAGCGCACGACAGTCTGTGCCACCAGAGCGGCAGCCGGTTGGCGAACCAGGCCGGCCAGGTTGGCAGGGGCTGCGTCTGGTAGTGGTATGCGAGGGCGGTGAGCGCGTGCCAGCTCGAGTCGCCGCTCGTCAGCTTCACGCAGCCCGAGGACAGCATCAGCTTGAACAACAGCAGGCGCGGCAGCCACAGCGCGAGCGCCGGAGCGGTGCGCGTCACTGACCGTCGCGCCTGCCAGCCCGCCGGCGCCAGAAAGGCCGCGAGCAAGCCCGTCTCGAGCAGCAGGTTGTCCCACTGAAAGGCGAAGAACTCGCGCCCCACCACGACCAGCGAGAGATAGAGCACCCACAGTAGGACGAGCGCCCACCTTTGCACGAGCCCGAGCGCCAACGCGATGGCGAGCGCCACCCCGGCCACGCACTCGAAGCCGAGCAGGCGATCGGAGGAACTGAGCCAGGAAAGCGTTGGAACCAGACGAAAGCGATCGATGCCGATGCCGCTGCCGTCGTAGGCCTGGCGTAACGCGGCCATGAGCCGATCCACCGGCAGGATGCCGGCGTGTCCGATCAGGCCTCTCACCTGGCATCCCAATGAGAGAAAAGCGGCCAGGAAGATAACCCCGAGCGCGCGCAGGAAAAGCCACCGCGAAATGGCGTAGCTCGAGGTCACGAATGGGCGGCCCAAGAGCCAACCGGTTAGTCGCGAGGCGAGCTCGCGGTGGCTCGCCACCGGCTTGGTTGGGGGCGTGGCGACGCGCGGGCCGCGGCTCATACTTGGATCTAATCCACACCAGCCCGGCCCGCCAGGGCGTCAGCGGATCCTCGCGCAGTTCGCGACGTTACCGCCTGGCACGCGAGGCGGCGCTAATTTCGGCGTTCCCCGACACGGCTGGGCTTGGAACTTTCAGCAAATACCCAATTGGTGGCAAGCAATGCAAGCACGCTACTACTGACCTTGCAGTTAACGCTGTCCCTCGCCTCAGCCGCTCAGCTTCCCGACGGTGACGGCCGCGATCCTTGAGTCCGCCGGTAACTCGCCACCTTGATGCGTCAGATCAGCCGTGAATCGTGGGGGTACGTCATGCGGTTAATCACGACCGCATCTATGCGCATGCGTTAAACGGTCGGGTCTGGCCTCGTCCGGGACGGCGCGCTAAAGGACTTCGAAGCCATGGCCGTGCAAGAAGAAGAATAGCCCTTGGATGAGCATCAGTCCGCCCAGAAGAATGGGAGCTAGGCGGGGTTTGCGCGTGAGCCAAATGCCGATGGGGAGAAAGGCGGGCCAGCAACTCCCTGTATAGCGGCCCAGGCTGGCGCCGCCGCTCGTATAACAGAGGACCAGTAAGACCAAAGCCGGCCACGCCAGTTCTGCCCAGCGCTGGCGAAAGAAGAGCGCGACGGCTCCTGAGGCAGGAATGGCGGCGAAGAATAGATAGAAGTAGTACTCGGGGTGTTGCTGATAGGGGATGTGCTTGACAGTATCGAGCACACCCCAGTAAGCCCGGCCCGCTCTCCCCCACCAGGACGCCATGCGAGCATCGTGGAGCGTAGTCCAGGTATGGAATAGTGAATGGAGATAGACGACCCAGGCGCCAAGGAAAAGAAACGGAAGCGCCAGACCGACCAAGCCTCGGCTTAGTAAGAGGGGTTTCGGTCGGAGGCCACGTTCGCGAATCTGGGCCAACAGCAGCCCGGGACCGGCAAACAGCGTTATATGTCTCGCAAGTACGCCAAAACCTAGAGCGAGACCTGCCCGCACATGGCGTCCTTCAAGAGCGAACAATATTGCAAGCGCACTGGTGAACACCATGAGGGACTCTGAGTAGCCGACGGCTTGGAAAAAGTGGAATGGATAGGCCACTAACGCGCCCAGCCCCCAACGGGCGGCAGCGGTTCCCTCCAGACGGCGGAAGAGGCGAAAGAGCACGCAGTAAGAAGCCAGGCTGGCTAGGTTCGCGACAAGAATCAGCCCGTATGGTGAAGGAATACGCAAAGAAATTTTGAGTAACCACGCCAGGAGCGGCAGGAGGGGGAAGACCTGGGCCGACTCGACGGTTCCAAAACCTTCCGTGGCAATGAGATTGAACCACCCGCAATCCCAACAGCAGAATGAGTGCAATGCAGGATTCGATCGCAGTATGAGACACCTCGACGCGCTGTCAGAGCTGTCAGAGCCCAAGGTAAGCACGTTGCCCATGTAGGAGGATGCCAACAGGGCGACGCGCGTGCTCACGAACAGGGCCAAAGGAAAAATCCAGGCTTCATCGAACTTCGAACGTGTCGAGCCCAAGGCGGCGCGGGGGATCACGTTGGCCCCTTGCCTGCCGGACTCTTGCTGGATACGCAAGAATGGGCGGAATACCTGAATTTCACAAAAACATCCTCTCCTGCGCTTCTTCGATCATCAAGCCCCGAATGTCGCCACAGTGCCCCAAACGCTTTCTCTACCCCAAACATTGCCGCCCTCACGGTAACTCTGAATGTCTCCCACTCGAGCCCGTCTGGTACCAAAACTGGATCGAGGAAAAGCGTAGGAAGTCTCGTGGGTTGTGGATGGAGGGGTTGGGGGAGGGGTTGACCTTGCGGTCCGCTCGAAATGGTGTATGGGGCAGGGCCTCGAGCGAGAAGAAGGCCCCAACCAGCTCGCCGCTGCCTTGGCCCGTGCAGTCCCTGGCACCCTGGGTTGTGGAGTGTCGTGCGCACGCGCGCTGCAGCAACAAGTCGACTATTTCAAGGGGGAGAATCATGTCCTCAAGGACCAGCTCGCCGATCACAAGCCGTACCTCACGGACGCCGACCGCCGCCGACTGGCGGTCCTTGGCCACCAATTGGGCCGCAAGCTGAAGGCGAGGGCAGTGCCAGCACCAGCGCCGAGTCCTTCCTTCCCTTGGCCACCCATGAAACGAAAAATGTCTTACTCACGGCAGCGGTGGAGTGTTCAACTTCTACTATCGCCAGGCCGCCCGAACCGGCGCGCCGACTTTCCGGACCGCACGGGAGAAGCTATTTGAGGCCCATATGATCCAGGACTCGTGCCGCATATATGTGAAGATCGCCCAGGTGCTTCTCGGCGATTGCCACCATGATGGCGGGATCGAGCGCCTGGTATTGGTGGACAGCGATGTTGCGAAACCCCACCATGCGGCGCAGTCGTCCAGCCAGCTCTTCGTCGATCACTCCGTGCTTGGCCAGCAACGTGAACCCTTCGGCCAAATCCGCAGGGACGCCGTATCCCTCCGAGGAAACGACGTGCATCGCCAGATCGATGGCCGCCTGGGCAGCCCGTTGCAGGTTGACAGCCAGAAGGTCCTCGACGTCGACCGGTAGCAGGTGGGGCTGACGGGCTGGGCTGCGGACCTCCGCGATGCGCGCCCGACAGCGTTCCATGGTGGCCACTTTGGCCAGGACCACATCAGCGTCGGTCATGAACCACCTCGACCAGGGCCTGCTCCGCCGAAGCACGGGAAATCTTCAGGTCGACGTAGCGCGAGGGCAGGAGCATGGCGAACACATGCCGATCGGCCCGATCCCGATCCAGCAACAGGCGTCCGTCGCGTACCACCTGACGCCCCAGAATGGGGGAAGCCCGACGGAGGTCAACCAAGTCCACGTCTCGTCCCAGCAGGTTGCCCAGGTCAAGACGAGCTGCGAGCACCTCCCCGACGGGCACTGGCCTGGAAAACAGCGCCGCCAAATCCACGTCCGAATCGCCTCGCGCCTCGCCCCGAGCCTGCGAGCCGAATAGCCACAGTGCTGAAAGGGGAAATCGCCCCTCCAGAAGAGAAGCCGCGGCAGCAAGACCTTCGACGGTGACCAAGGTAGCAAATATGCTAGCACAGCTGTCATCACCAAGACGCATGTCGTGCGCCACGACGTGACCCGGCCGCTCGATGACCGTAGGGGGGGTGGCGTCGGTCGGCGTCCGTGAGGTCCAGCTTGTGATCGGCGGGCTTGTCCCCTACTCGAGCGCCACGCCGTCCTTCTTGCACGCGGCCCTAACCGCGGCGAGCGCCGGCTTGTCAAGATGAGAAGCGGCTTCGCGAGCGCCGGCGACCTTGCCAAGCGCGCACGAGGAAGTTGCGATGATCTGATACGCCTGCATGACCAGGCCGGGCCTGGGCTCGGCCCTGAGCACGGCTCGAGCCTTACGAATGGCGGACTTGTGGTGACCATTGCCCAATGCCCGCTGCGCCTCACGCATGCGATCCTCTACACTCACCGATGAACCCATCGACCCTTCGGACGCCTCAGGCTCGCTTGGCGCGAGCTTAGACTTCGCCTCAATCTCGGGCCTCGCTGCGACTTCAGCAGTGGCAGCTGGCCCGGCAGTGGGAGAGCGTGCCTCGTCGGATACGCGGGAGCTAACCACTGCTGCTCCACGCTCTTTCTTGTGATGACCGCGATGGCTCGTGGATGAGGCGGCCTCGGCCACGCGAACTGTCTTCTCCTCGCGTTGCGGCGCGGCCGCACGAACAGCTGGAGCAGGAGGTGTCTCGGGTGCGACTACTGCTGGCGCGGTTGCGGGAACCGCAGGAACCGGCGCAGCCGCCAAAACCGTAGGGGCACTTGGAGCCGGCACAACAGGTGTCGCCGCCGGAGCGATTGCAGCCTGGCCCGATGGCCGCTGGGCCTCACGCATGCGATCCTCGACGCTCAACGATGAACCCGTCGACCCTTCGGACGCCTTGGGCTCGCTTGGCGCGAACGGTTCGGCTGTAGACCTCGGCTCGATTCTTGGGCTTCGCTGCGACTTCAGCAGTGGCAGCTGGCTGGGCAGTGGGAGAACGTGTCTCGTCGGATACGCGGGAGCTAACCACTACCGCTCCACGCTCTTTCTTGTGATGACCGCGATGGCTTGTGGATGAGGCGGCCTTGGCCACGCCAACTGTCTTCTCGTCGCCTTGCGGTACGGCGGCACGAACAGCTGGAGGAGGAGGTGTCTCGGGTGCGACTACTGCTGGCGCGGTTGCAGGAACAGCAACAACCGGCGCAGCTGCCAAAGCCGCAGGGGCGCTTGGAGCCGGCACAACAGGTGTCGCCGCCGGAGCGATCGCGGCTGGGCGTTCCGGCGCCACGGGCGTCGACGCGGGTGTTGCGATTGTAACTGCCGGCTGCGCCGTCCGGCTTGCGCCATCTCGCTCTCTCCAAAACACGATTGCGAGACCGACCAACAAAACGCCTCCAATCGCGAGGATCCACGGAGCTGGCGAGCGCCCGTATTTCTCGACTGGAGGTGGGGCCGCGATCGCGGGCGTCGCCACCACTGTTGCTTCCGCCTGCGCCAGCGCTCCCGACGCTGTAGTCTCCTTCTGAGCGCCGTGCGTCGGGGCCCACTTTTCGCCAATCTCCACGGTTCGTCCGTCCCTTTGCGCCGCGCGCTTGGCGTCGGCCTTCTGAGGGACCGACTGGACAACAGGGCGTGGCACGCGAGAAGCGGTGGCACAAGCTTCGTGGAGGACTGCTCCGAAAGCGATGGTCTGTGGCCCGACTTTAGCGACTTTCGCAATCGGCTCCGCTCGGGGCTTTTGCTCGGCCGAGGTCGCATCCTGGCGTGCCTCCGGCGAGGCCTGCGACAAATCGATGCCAGAGAACTCAAGGCCCCGCAGGCGATGAGCATCCCGTAAATACGCGCAATCGCCCAGGCACTCATCGAGAGCAGTGCAAAGCTCGGCCGTGTCGGCGAACCGCAACGAGGGGTTCCTATTCAGGCATTTCAGGATCAGACTATCGATGCGCAGACTTGTTCCGGCTTCGGGGGCACGGCGGCTGGGCGCGATGACCGAACCGCTTGCGAGGGCGTCGATGATCGCGGGCACGGTCTCGCCGCTGACCGGAATAGTCCCGGTGACCATCCGGTAGAAAACCGCGCCCAAGGCGTAGATGTCGCACCGCCGGTCGGTTGGACGCCCTTGAGTTTGCTCGGGCGACAAATAGTGGGGCCTGCGGCAAAGCACCTCGGCGGGCGTCTGCGCGCTTGGATCGAAATCGATGAAGCTGGAAGCTCCGAAATCAAGCAGCTTGACAAGATCGAAGGTCTTCTCGGGCACGATGGTAAAACGCATCCCTGTCTCCTTGCTTCGACGGACGATGCGACGACGGCCCTCGCGAGAGCACAGGAGGATATTCGCCGGCTTCAGATTGCGATGGACGATCCCGAGCTCATGCGCGGCGCCCAAGCCATGCGCGACTTGCTTGACGATGTTGATGGCTTCGAAAAGCGGCAACCGGTGAACGCGTCGCAGGCGATCTTCGAGGCTTTCCCCCTCGAGGTAGCTCGTCGCCACGAAGACCGATCCGTCCGCGGCCGTACCGAAGTCCGTCACGTCGATAATGTTGGGGTGATGGATGCGGCTGGCGGCTTTGGCCTCAACGAAAAGCCTCTCGACAGAATCCTTCTGCCGGCCGCAGTATTCGTGCAGCACCTTGATGGCCACCGGCTTGTTGCTCACCAGGTGCCGTGCCCGGTAGACGACTCCAATCCAACCTTCACCAATGGCACCTTTGATCTCGTAGTCCTTCAGTCGTATTGCCGCGCGAGCCGAGCCGTCGGATGGAATGTCGACAGACGAGTGCGCGGCCGCATCTTTGCCCTGCGGCTCCCGGAGCCCTGTTAAGTCGCCCATACCCATTGGCCTACTTCAACCCGGGCTCTATGGCTACTGGTTCTTGCTGGGAACGGCGTGCGTCCGGCAGCCAAGTCCCCGGAACGGTCAACCGAAGCGTCATCCGGGGCCTGGAATTGCGGCCTCCGCAGCCAACCCCAAGACCGCAATCTTCTGCTCGCTGGCTGATGGCTTTTCGCCACCGCGCAGGGTGGCCTGCAAACGGCAATTGACGCATCGATCTGTTGCCCAACGCGTCACTCGCTCGGGCTCAGGAGCGCCGGTGTGCAACGCGTCGTGGCGAAGCCGTCGTCATCGCTTTCTTGAGAGGAATGCGACGATCTTCCTCGTGGTTGCGTCCGCTGCCCCGCTCATCGCATTTTTGAAACCATTGCGACGGTACTTGCCTTTGGTAGCGCCACGGTTCCCGCGCTATTACCCAGTCGGCTGGCATCATTCCTTTGGGCGCCATGCGAGATCGCTGCACGAGACTCCCCGCGCTGTCCCGATAGACCTGCAGTCCTGTCAGCCAGCACCGAGTAACTCGAGCAGCTTGGTCACGGTGTTCCAGTTGCGTCTCGTGATCGCGCCGCGCACCGGAAGCTTCTCCAGCGCCGCCGCCAGCGGACTACGCCCCTGGCCGCTGGGGTGCCAGGTGTAGATCTCCTTGCCCACGACCTTGAACAGCTCCTGCCCCCAACCTTGTGCATTGAGTGGCGCAACCTCCGCCTGGGCAGGCACGTGCGATAGGAACGTCACGCACAGATACGCGGCCTTCGTGGCCACTTCGGCGAACGGGTTGCCATCGACGATAGCCCTCATCTGGCCCAGTGTCCGCAGGGTCGTTGCGACCGGACGGCACAGGTGCGCCTCGAGCGCGTGCTCGATCACCCTCGTGATCTCACTCTCGGAGAGCTTCGTGCCGAACACCGCATTCCCGCTCTGCACGTACGTCTCCACATCGCTGCATCCGAGCTCCGCGAGCATAGCGCGCAGCGCTGCCATCGGCAGGCTGTTCTTAGTGCCGACGTTCACACCGCGTAGCAGAAGTGCATAGCGGGTCATCTCCCCCAAAGAGATAGCAGAGCGCCCGAGCAACGCCAAAGCCTGGCGTCTACCGCCTCCCAGCAGGGATCGCGACCGAGGCGTCGCTCTCATCGCACCGTGGAATAGGAATCCTCCTGCTAATCGCTGGCGTCTGCACTTGCGATTCCTTACCCTGGTCGGTACCGAACCATGAAGTGCCGGGCGTTCATCGCTGTTTGGGGCCTGACGATCACCTGGGATGCGAACGGCTGGCCCGTTTCGGGAGGACCCTGATCTCTTCCCGTTAGCAACTAGTCAGCGAAACCCAGCTGCAACAGCGTCTGCGAGAAGTCTATGGCATCGATGGTCCACGCCATATATCGATGGTCCGGAGGCCCCCCGCGCATGTCGGCATCCGGAGCAGCGCAATGCGTCTGGGCGTGCCCCCTCCGCGTATATCCGGTGTTGCATGGACGCCATGCGTCTTGTTGCCCAGCGTTTGCTGCCCTTCGCCACTTGGCGGCGCCAAGGCATCCGTCCCGGCGTATCCACCGAGCCGACCGGCCAGGACCTACCATGAGCCCTCGATTCCGGTGCGCGTTGGGATACGCGTGCCCGCGCCCTCGCCGCTGCTAGCGATTAGCGGTGCAATTTAATACCTCAAGTTGTTGTAAAGTAGGAGGTGTAGGCCGTGCGCAGCGCTACCATTTCCCTGCACCAGGGCTTCCTGCCGACCCAGGCGTCGTCGAGAGCCTATGTCTGGAAGTATTCGCCGCTGAACTGGGGCCGTCGCCCGAGGCATTTTCACATCGAGCCGGAGCTCAACCTCATCGCGACCGGGCGCGCTACCTTCGGAATCGGCAACACCACCGTAGAGGCCTCCCAGGGCGATTTGCTCGGCTTTCCGCCCGGACAAGACCACGCCTTGCTCGACGCCTCTCCCGATCTCTTCCTTTTCGCAGTCGGCATGGATCCCGGCTTCTCGGCGGATATCCTGAGCTCGGACGGGCTTCCTATCGTTCCCCTACGCATGCGGCTCTCGCCCGAAGACTTCAACGCGCTGCTGAGGCGAGCGTCAGCCATTGTCGACCGCGTCGGTGTAGAGCAGCCGTGCGCCGAGCTTTGGGAGCACATTCACTGGCTCGGGCGCAGGTACGAGCCGAAGATTTCGGCTCCTCTTCATGTGCTAACGCGACGAGCGCTTTCGGCTGTTGCCAAGCGTCCTGGGCTAGGGCTGGAGGGCCTCTCGGCAGGATTGCGCTCCCTTGCGTCCGAGGTGAGCCGCAAGTTTCACCAGGACATGGGGATCACCTTCGTGCAATACCGGACCCGCGTGCGTATCCTGAACCTCATCCGGTTGGTCGACACGCTGGGCCTGAGCCTGATGTCCGCGGCAGAGGCGGCGAGCTTCGGCTCCTATTCCCAGTGTCACCGGGCGTTCCAGAGCCAGCTTGGGTGCTCCCCGCGCGACTTCTTCTGCTCGGGCATCAGAGGCCAGATGCAGCAGGCCTTCGATCCCTAGGTGGTGGGCGGCAAGGAAATGCCTCGCGAGCAAGGGGCCTTGGCGAGCGAGCAAGGCAAGAGCGGACTCAGCTCCCGAACGAAAGCCGCCTACGCGCTGGGCAGCACCACCGACATCTTCGGCCACTGGCTGTACTTCTCCCTGATGCAACCGGTGTTCGTGGGATTCCTGCACCTTTCTCCCGCGCTCCTCGGCGTAGCGCAAGCGGCAGCCCGCACAGTGGATGGGTTTTCTGACTCCTACTTCGGATGGAGGTCGGATAATGTGCGTACCCGCTGGGGACGGCGCCGCCCCTACATCCTCATCGGGTCGGTCGTCTCAGGTCTGACCCTGCCACTCATGTTCACTGCCTCGGCCAGCTGGAATACCTCCAGGCTGTTCTGGTTCGTGCTCCTTTCCGCCTGTGGCTACGCACCTATCCTCGGTTGCTACAACATGCCCTACCAGAGCTTGGGCGCCGAGTTGACCGCTGACTCCGACGAGCGGACCACCGTCATGGCGTGGCGAGGGGTAGTGCAGACCCTGGCCGGTGTGGCTAACGCCTGGGCCTGGTGGTTGGCCGCTCGCCCCTGGTTTGCCGATGCTAACGGCTCCCCCGACCTCGTCCGTGGCGCCAGGTGGACGGCCACGGTTGCAGGCGCCGTGATGATCCTGGCGGGCGTCGGTAACGCCTGGTTCGTGACCGAGCCCTATTACCCCGTGGCCAAGGCACAAGAACGAGTCGGCTTCGCGGCTAGCACATGGAAGACCCTTGCTTGCCCACCCTTTCGTGCCCTCCTGCTCACGCTCGTCCTCTTCGCCGTTCCCGCCTCACTGGTGGGCGCTCTTGGCTGGTACGTACAATTTTACTATGTATGTGCAGGCCAGGCCGACACCGCTACGCTCTATAGTGGGCTGGCGGGAACCTGCTACTGCCTCCTCGGCGCGAGCGCAATTCCCGTTGCGACGCGACTGGCGGCCAAGCTCGGCAAAAGACGCACACTGCAGTTAGCTCTCGTGAGCAGCACAGCCGCGCTCGCCTCTGGCTACTGGCTCTATACCCCGAGAGCCCCCGTCCTATCGGTGCTCTGCCACGGACTCTTCGGGATCGCATCCTCGGGCTTCTTCTGGGTCCTCATACCCTCCATGCTCGCCGATGTCGTAGATTTCGACGAGCTCACGAGCGGCAAGCGGCGCGAAGGCGCGCTCAGCTCCACACTCTCATACACGCTCAAGTTCGCCACCACGATCACAATGGTCCTGAGCGGGTCGCTCGTCGAGCTGGCCGGCTTTGACGCACACCGAGTTGTGCAAGAGGCAACCACTATCGCACGCTTGCGCCTCCTGTTCGCCGTCCTGCCTGCTGCCGCCTCGCTGCTCGCCGCCATTGCCTTGCAGCAGTATCCGCTCACCCGCGAGAACATGGTCTCGATTCGTGCAAGCCTGGAAGCGAAGCGGGGGGTAGTCTAGCTCTTCGCATTTTTTGGGATCCTTACCAAGCCCATCTTGGCATGGCACAGGCGCCGGTGCATGGTTCAGGTGTGTTCACGCGCACCCGTCTTGCAGGCATCCCAAGCCTTACGGCTCCCATTGTTGCCGCCCTCGTTGGACTAGCGGTCGCCCCCGCCCCCGCGCTGGGCATGGCGAGCGCTGAGCTGTACACTACGAGCTCGTATCTCTACGGGCGCTTCGATGCGCGCGTCCAGTTTGCCCCGGGTGACGGTGTGGTCAGCTCGTTCTTCCTCTGGAAGAATGGCTCCGCGACCAACACCTACTGGAACGAGCTCGATTACGAGAAGATCGACGCCGACTGCCACGTGCAGCTCAATAACATCTACGGGGAGCCGAGCGTCCAGCACCAGTCGACGCCAACCCTTAACTTCAACCTTTGCGGGGGATACCACGATTACCGCTTCGAATGGACCCCGACGTACATCTCCTGGGTCGTCGACGGCCAGGAGATCCGCCGAGATACCGGTGCCGCTGCAACTGCCTACGCCCAGAATGCCAGCGCAGGCATGACCATCCACTTCAATATCTGGCCGGGCAATTCGACTTTCGGAGGAAACATCAATAACACCACCTTGCCCGTGCACCAGTACATCAGCCTGGTGGAGTACTCGTCCTATGACAGCGCGAGCGGCGACTTCACTCTGCAGTGGAGCGAGAGCTTTCAAGCTTCCGGGCTGCCCTCGGGCTGGGCCGCGGGCACTTGGGCGTCACCCTACAACTTGTCGACTGACACACCACAAGACCTGTCCTTCATCAACGATGTCGCAGTGCTTTCGCTCACGGCGGACAATGCAACTGGCTACACAGGCACGCCACCGGTCGACACCGGCGTCGGGGGAAGCCAGGGTTCGGGCGGAAGCGTGTCAACGGGCGGAGCCGCCGGCAGCGCTGGCGTGAGCGGCGCCGCCGGCACTGGCGAACCGGGTGGGAGCTCCAGTAGCGGCGGTGCCTCGGTCGCTGGAGGTACGACCGGGTCCGGGGGCGCGGTGGGTTCGGGTGGCCTGCCAATCTCCGACGCTGGCATCGGCTCAGGCGGGGCTACGACTCCCAGTGTCGGCTCAGGCGGCACGGAGAGCACGGGGGGAACCACCGCTGGGGGTACCTCGACCATGGGCGGAGGCGCACCTGGCGTCACCAGAGCTGGCGGTAGCCGCGAGAGCACCAGCGGGAGCATCGGAGCCGGAGGAAGTGGCGCATCCGGGAGCGGGGGCTCTTCGACAGCGCTTGGCGGTAACAGCAGCACCCAAGGGCCCGTCGCCGGGAGTGCCGAAGCGGCTGGAACGGCCAGCAGCGGCTGCAGCTGCAGCACGACACGCGCACCAAGGGGAAGGCATATGCTGGTGGGTCTACTGCTCAGCACGCTCGCACTCGCTGGCCTCGGCCGCGTTCAGCGCGCGAGGCACGCCTGACGACCCTGACTACTCCCACTTGGCAGCTCTCGGTACAGCCGTAAAGTCGATCATCGCGTCACCAGCAGACATGGCTCCGGCTCTTCGCGTTTCTTGGGATTTTCCCCGGCGCCATCTTGGAAAGCCCGGCCCGAACGCTCATGGTTTGCCCCATGAACTCAAGATCAGCGTTGCTCACACTCTCAATCGCAGCCGTCCTCGCCCCTGCCTCCGCCATGGGTATGGCAAGCGCCGAGCTATACACTACCAGCTCGTATCTCTACGGTCGCTTCGACGCGCGCGTCCAATTTGCCCCGGGTGACGGCGTGGTCAGCTCGTTCTTCCTCTGGAAGAATGGCTCCGCGACCAACACCTATTGGAACGAGCTCGATTACGAGAAGATAGACGCTGACTGTCACATGCAGCTCAATGACGTTTACGGGGAGCCAAGTGTCCAGCACCAGTCGACGCCCACCTTCAACTTCGACCTTTGCGGGGGATACCACGACTACCGCTTCGAATGGACCCCGACGTACATCTCCTGGGTCGTCGACGGCCAGGAGATCCGCCGCGATACTGGCGCCGCCGCAACCGCTTTCGCCCAGAATGCCGCCGCCGGCATGACCATCCACTTCAACCTATGGCCGGGCAATTCGAATTTTGGAGGGAATATCAACAACACTACCTTGCCCGTGCACCAGTACATCAGCTTGGTGGAATACTCGTCCTATGACACCGACAGCGGCACCTTTAGCCTACAGTGGAGCCAGGACTTCCAGTCGTCGGATCTTCCCCCGGCTGGGCGCTTGGCAACTGGGCCTCGCCTTACAACCTATCCACTCACAACCCGGCGAATGTCTCGTTCGCAGACGGGACTGCGGTGCTCTCGCTCACGGCTGATAGCGCAACTGGCTACGCAGGTACGCCGCCCGCTGACGACGGGGCAGGAGAAATCCTGGGCGCCGACGGTGGGGCAGCAGGCGTCCCGATCTCGACGGGAGGCTCTTCGGGTGCTGCGGGTTCTACCGGTGCCGGCAACGGTACTTCCGGTGCCTGCGCCGTCGTGCCACAGCGAAGAAGGCAAGCCCCAGGACTGATCAGCATTTTGGCGGCCACGACGTGCCTCCTCGTGCTCGGTCGTGCGCGATGGCGTGAGTCACATGGCTAGAGCTTTGCGGAGATCCAACCGTCAGGGCGGATCAACCTCACCGGACCTAGGCATCCAATTAGCTCAGCACAACATCGGGCGCGATCGCCCGTGACGGTACCTCGACTCGACGCAGAAGGCTTCCCGTAGGCCCCTCCTGCGGTGTTACCAGGCAGGCCCCCCCTTGCAACACCAGACGGAGATTCGCATGAACTTGCGCGACGACCGCATGCACCTGCTCCTTGCAGTGATTATTTCTCTCGGATGCGCCGCGTCCCCCGGGGCTTCCATTGACAACGCTGCCGCCGGTGGGACCACGGGTACGAGCACTTCTACGTCCCCTTCCACACCCCAGAATGTCGTCTTCACCGTGAACAGCACGAGCAAGACGCAAGCGATCTCGCCCTATATCTACGGCACCAACCAAGGCGATCTTACCAAGGAGGCCAAGGGTCTTACTCTGACCCGCACGGGAGGCGACCGCCTGACTGCTTACAACTGGGAAACCAACGCCTCGAACGCCGGCTCGGACTGGAATTACTCCAGCGACAACTACATGAGCTCGAGCAGCACTTCCGGCCTGCCCATGCTGCAAGCAGCCCAGACGGCCAGCGACAACGGCGCCAGCGTCATCATGACCGTACCCATCGCCGGCTGGGTAGCGGCCGACGAGAATGGGCCGTGTCCCGCCAATCCTACCGAGGCGCAGATCGCGCAGCGGTTCTTCCCCATTCTGCCTCAGAAGGGTAGCGCCTTTGCCTATCCTCCCGATCTCACCGATGGCAAGGTGTATGCTGACGAGTTCGTCGCTTGGCTGGAATCGCAGTTCCCGAACGCGCAGACCGATCCCTTGCGCCGCATCTTCTACATGCTCGACAACGAGCCGGATCTGTGGTCGAGCACGCACAGCGAGATCCACCCGGTGTCGACCACCTACGCGGAGATCGTGCAAAAGAACGTAGAATTCGCCACTGCCATCAAGGCCGCCGCGCCCGGCACCCTGGTCTTCGGACCGGTAAACTACGGTTGGAATGGCATGGTGACCCTGCAGAACGCGTCCGACGCCAACGGCCGCAACTTCCTCGACTTCTACCTGGATTCCATGCAGGCCGCGGAGAAGACCGCAGGCGAGCGCCTGGTCGACGTGCTTGACGTCCATTGGTACCCCGAGGCCACCGGCGACGGCAAGCGCATAACCGACGACGGCGTGACCGCGGGCGAGGTCACGGCCCGCGTCGAGGCCCCGCGCTCGCTCTGGGACACCACCTACACCGAGACTAGCTGGATCACCCAGGACAGCACCGGTGGCCCGATCTACCTCATCCCACGCCTGCAGGCGGAGATCGCCCAGCACTACCCGGGCACCAAGCTGTCCATAAGCGAATACAACTACGGTGCGGGTGGCGATATCTCAGGCGGCATCGCCCAAGCCGACGTCCTGGGGGTGTTCGGTCGCGAAGGGCTGTTCTCGGCTGCAATGTGGGAGATGAGCCAGGCCAATACCTTCCTGTTCGCCGGGTTCGCCATGTACCGCAATTACGACGGCAACGGCTCCACCTTCGGCGACACCTCGATCTCGGCGACCACCTCCTCGGACGACGCGAGCTCGGTGTACGCCAGCGTTTCCTCGCAAGATCCGACCGACATCGTCATGGTCGCCATCAACAAGACCACCTCTACCGAAATTGCGTCGCTCAACATCACCCACCCGACGCAACTGACGGCGGCGGATGTCTATACCCTGACCTCGGCCAGCCCCGCACCGGTGAAGGGCACACCCATCAGCGCAACAGGCGCTAACACCTTTAGCTACACCATGCCCGCCATGAGCGTCAGCACTCTGGTCTTCCACCCGTAATCGCCGCGCGCCCGGCATTTCGACGGCGCGTCATCGGGCGGGATAACTAAGCTCGTCGCATCAACTCTGACGACTTTTTGCGGCGCTCAAGTGCTAGAAGTTGGCTCCGATATTGCCGATCGAGATGCTTGGGCCGAACACGAAAGCCCAGTGGCTGGCAAGGTCGCACCCTGGCATCCCCGGCGAAAGCGTGCTCACAGTGCAGGCCTCGTTCCTGAACTCACGCATAACCCACGCGTGCAAGTCCACTGACGACTGCGTGACTTCGCCGTGGCTGCCGAGGGGTAAGCTGATGCCGACCCCCGCGACGAGCGCCAAGGAAGCGGGGAAGTTGGACACGCCGGCCAGATTAACTCCCATGGCGGCAAGCTCGAGGCCGAAGAATGACTCGCGCCCCTCCCGGTCAAGTGGCACTAACCGCGACAAGATGCCGAAGTTGAGCGACAGTACGCTGCTCGGCACGTTCACCCGGTATAGCCCGGTGGGAATGGTGGCGGTAGCGTAGAAGCGAAAGTGTCCCGAGCCGGCTACCACCGTCCACTGGGCCTCAGTCAGGTCGTGGTGTGGTCCGGCTTCGCTGACGTAGAAACCCTCGTCCACCCGGTGAGCCACGCGAACCTCTAGTCGATCGAAGGGGCGCTGGATGCCGTGGAACCACATGGTGCGCGAGCTACTGGCGGTCCGCAGCCCCATGTGCTCCGAAACCCGGCCGCCCGAGCGCGCATCGCCCTCCGGCTTGTCGATTTCGGCTTCAACGGTGACATTCTGCGTGCCATCCTCGGCCTTGAGACGCTCCTGGTGGATGATCAGGCGACAGCTATCGCGATCGCCGAAGGGAATCTGCTCCTTCTTGCCCTGCTCCACGTGAATCAGCGTCCCGTTCTTCTGGCACAGCAGCTCGAGGAACGGCGCATTTCCTGCTGCCTTGGCCGAGAAGTCCACCGGGACGCTAGCTTCACGAATGGCGCGCGAGACCGCCTCCGTGAGCACTGCCAGGTTGACGTCGCCAAGTGCGTCCGGCAAGCCTTTGGCCAGATAGGCAAAGCGCAGGGACACCATGCCGCCCGCCATCGCCTCGCCCTGGATATGGGTGCCGGAGCTGTCCCTCCGCGCCTTGTAGATGCCATTGACGGGCAGAAGCGCAAGATGCTCTGCGTCGCCCACAATATGGACCAGAGCCTCCCGGTTCTTAGGTACGAAGTCGATAGGCCCGTGTCCCGGGAGCTCCAGCGTGACGACCGGTTCGGGTGCCGCTTTGGTGTCGATCGAGGTACTCGCGATGGCCGAGCGATCAGGATCGTCGCGCGCCGCCGTGACAGTGAGCCGCTCGCTTTCCAGACGCCCCACCCGCAGAACAACGAAGGAGTCACCCTCATCCTTTTCCACCCGTACCACGTCGACAAGGTTGCCGTTGGCAAACCAGCGTAGGCGGCTCGCATCCTTTTCACAACGGTCGCCGATTCGCATCACGATCCGCGCGCCGTCGGCGTAGCGGAGCGGCTCGCCGGAAGCAAACGACATGGGACAACGGGTGATGGAAAGCGGGACTGTGGTCGTGGGCTCGAGAGCGTCCGCCTTGACGATGAACACCTTGGGGATAAGACGCAGGCGCACTATGACTGAAGCCACGAGTTGTGCCCCGGGATGGACCAACAGGGATCCATCGGCGAGCTCACAACGAATCGCGCCACAATCCACCGCCGCCACGGCTTCCGAGTGGGTCAGCGAAGCACGGCCACCTCCGTCGAACAAGTCAACGGAGGCGGAGTCAGACAGGGGTGACCGGATGGCAACTTTGGCCACCCGCAGCTGGAAGGCATCAGGGCCCGCCACTTGACCGGCGGCGTTAAAAAAGCGTGCTCCAGGAACTTGCTCGGCACCCGCCGGGACCCATGTCAGGGAGAGCCTGGATGGATCAGCCAACAGGCCCTTGCCGAGAGCGAGTGAGCAACGCTCGAGCTTGCCCTCCTCACGTGGCTCGAGACAGACGTCACTTCCCGTACGGGTGCCCTGTTGCCAGTTGACGGTGACCCCTCTCAGGTTGCTACCACGCACGTCTAGGCGGCCCTCGTCCACCCATGCCACGGTCCCGGTCGGATCGAAGACGGGCCACGACGACGTGACGATGAGAGCCTGCGCCCAGGCATGTCCAGCGCATGCCTCGCTACTCGCAGCCATCATCGCGACCGTCGTGCTGCCAATAGCGCTCGGCGACGCTGGGGACAAGAGCGTGTTGGCTCCTTTGACGAGAGTCCAATCGGACGGCTCGGTCGAACAGATCACGACCCCTGGCAGCATGACCACTTTGGCGCCGAGGGGAACTTCGATGAGCGGATGCAGGGCCGAGACGCTATCCTGGGCGGAGGTTCCAGTCAGCACCGCGAGAGAGCCGACAAAGGTCACCTGAGCGATGTTCATTTGCTGTCGTCCGGTCCTTCTGCATCGCCCATGCCGACGTTCTCGACCACTAGCCCGACCAGGGACGCTGGCGAGCCCAACCTCCCAGGCGCGGCAGATTGCCACACGAGGCAGCCTGCCACGCCCGAGGGCGACGGCTGCGCGGCATGCGATGGCTATCTGCCCTTCTCGAAACGCTCAAGCTTCCGATACGCGGTCCGGCGCTCGAAGCCCAGGATCTGCGCCGTGCTGCCCCCGTTACCTGGTCCAGGACGCGGGATGTGGCGCACCGTTGCCACCGAGTCGAAGCCGCCGCGGCAGCAATCCGGCGGGGAGACCGCCAGGTTTACTCGAGCACATGGTCAGCCTGAAGCAACTCACTGAACCGGCCCGAATTTCCCGGAGGCACAAACTCTTGAGAGGATGTGCCCATGGGAAGAAAATCCAAGTATCCAGTGGAAGTGCAAGAACGAGCGGTCCGGCTCGTCTTGGAGCAGCAAGCGTCGTATCCTTCGCAGTGGGCCGCGATCGTTGCGATCGCAGCCAAGATGGGTTGCAAGGCGGAGACGCTGAGGCTGTGGACTCGGCGCATGGAGCGTGACACGGGGAAGCGCCCGGGACTGACCACCAGCGAGCGGGAGCGGCTCAAAGATCTGGAGCGGGAGGTGCGAGAGCTTAAGCGGGCGAACGAGATCCTACGGAAAGCGTCCGCGTATTTCGCACAGGCGGAGCTCGACCGCCGAGCGAAGTGATGGTGTCGTTCATCGACGAGCACCGAGCGTTGTATGGGGTCGAGCCGATTTGCGCTGTTCTGCCGATCGCCCCAGCGACGTACTATGCTCGCAAAGCCTGGGCACGGGATCCGGAGCTGCGCTCAGCACGGGCGAAACGTGACGAGGAGTTGCGGTCGAAGATCCGGCTGGTGCACGAGGAGAACTTTGGCGTATACGGAGCCGAGAAGGTCTGGCGGCAGCTGAAGCGGGAGGGTGTGAAGGTGGCCCGCTGCACGGTGGAGCGTCTGATGCGCAGGATGGGCCTGCGCGGCGCGGTCCGGGGACGGGCCTACAAGGTCACCACCGTCGCAGACGAGTCGGCGTTGCGCCCACAGGATCTCGTTAAGCGCGAGTTCGTGGCGACCAAGCCGAATCAGCTCTGGGTCGCGGACTTCACGTACGTCGCCACCTGGTTGGGCTTCGTCTACGTCGCCTTCATCATCGACGTGTTCTCCCGGGCCATCGTCGGTTGGCGGGTGGCGCGCTCCATGCGCACCGACCTCGTGCTCGACGCCCTGGAGCAGGCGCTGCACGCCAGGCCGCTCACGGGTGACCTGGTTCACCACAGCGACCATGGCTCGCAGTATGTATCTATTCGCTACACCGAGCGCCTCGCCGAGGCTGGCATCGAGCGATCGGTAGGAACCATCGGCGACGCCTACGACAACGCCCTGGCCGAGACCATCATCGGCCTCTTCAAGACCGAGGTGATCGAGTGCCGAGGTCCCTGGCGCAGCTTCGACCCTGTCGAGTACGCCACGCTGCAGTGGGTGGACTGGTTCAACCGGCGCCGCCTCCTTGAGCCCCTCGGCTATTTGCCCCCGTTCGAGTTCGAGCAGATGTACTATCGTCACGAGCACCCGGTCGCGGTGGCCGGACTCACGTAAACAAGCCTCCGGAAATCCCGGGCCGGTTCACACCTTCGTGATCTTGCCTACTTTGCCTGGCCCTCGATTCCCTCGAGCGATGGAAGCTCCGATAGGTTAGGCAACAGCACGATCTCGATGCGGCGATTTTGGGCGCGATGCTCAGGGCTATCATTGGGAACAATCGGGTCAAATTCTCCGAATCCAGCAGCTGACAGCTGCTGCGGCTTCATCCCATTGTCGATCAAGAACTTGACCACCTCCACCGCACGTGCGGTGGACAATTCCCAGTTAGACGCAAATCGTGCCGTGTGAATGGGAACGTCGTCAGTATACCCAGCTACCTGGTACTTGCGGTCGGTGATGCCCGCAAGCACCACCGCAACCTTGGCAAGGGCTGTCTGCCCCGCAGGCTTGAGAGCCGTCTTGCCTGAGTCGAAAAGCACGTCCGATTCCAGCGCGATCACCATGCGGCCGTCGCGAATCACCACCTTGAGCTGCCCAGCGTCAATCATGGAGCGCAGCTTCTCCATCAGGTTGCGAAAGGTGGCCGCGCGCGCCTCCGCGGCAAGCTTCTGCCTGCGCAGCTCCTCAAGGCGCGCTTTGGCGTCGTCGAGAACCCGGGCGAGTTGCCCCTTCTCCGAAGTAAGCTTGTCCACGTTCTGTCCGAGCTTCTCCAGACGCTTCTTCAATTCCCCGGCCAGCGCCGTGGTGTCGTCGAGCGATTTCTGCAGGCCATCACGCTCCGCCACCGCGGCGTTCAGTCTCTCCTGCAGATCCGCCCGACGTTTCTCCAGCTCCGCCACTCTTGCCTTGAGCGCATTCTCGCGCTCAGCGGCGGCCCGGTCATGGTCCGCAGTAAGCTGCTGCAGCTCAGCGACCTTCTTGTTATAGGTGCCGGTGGTCACGCAGGCGCCTGACAGCAGGCTCACCGTCAGGCACCAAAGCCCGGGCCTCGTTAGGATACTCCGTACACGCATAGGTTGGCTCCTCTTTTCTCTTGTCCTTGGCTTCACCCAGGGATGCCGGGCAGGCCACCGAGTTGCACAAGCGATGCCACTACCAACGCCGGTTAGTTGGGCGCAATCCTCAGCCGGCGGTTTGCAACCCGTGGCAATTTGTCACAACTGGCGCCCGGCGCAGCAGCGGTTCTCCCTTCCGTCTTCCTCAAGATGGCGAGCAGGAGTCGCAGCCCCATGGATACGATGGCACACTCCTTGCTGTGCGTTGGCGCCGACAACGTTCCCAGACCAAGCATCACATCCGATATAGGAGGACACATGACCAGGACATTGAAGGCAATCGGTATTGGGGGATTTGTGGCCCTTTCACTCACCAGTGTTGCCTGCGAGGACAAGGATACCCAGCAAGCGCTGAAGTCCTGCCGGGACGATGTCAGCAACCACCAGAAGCAAGAAGCCTCCCAGCTGGCTACGATCAGCGATCTCAAGAGTCAGCTTGCCAAGGCGCAGGCCAAGGTCGACGAGCTGACCAAGGAGAGCGAGGAAAAGGGCAAGGCCAGTGAAGTGAAGAAGGCAGAGGCCAGCAAGGAAGGCAACAAAGCCGAGAAGAAGGCAAAGAAGGAGAGCAGGAAGTAGGCTCCGATCCTCGAGGCCGGCTTGATCGGCAAACATCCCCGAGTGACACGCCCTGCCCCTCTTGGGCTTTAGTGCAAGACTCTGTACAGGGCGATGTTCATGTACGGCGACATGAACCTCTTCACCAGCTCTGTGCGAACACCCGCCGGCGGCTCGAACCGTTCGTATAGCTCGCAGGCGAAGATGTACTGGTCATCGACAGACGGGACGTAGGATGAGCGGCTGAATCTGCGGCTCGCATAGCCAAAGCGAGGATCTTCCAGCCCGACCACCGTGGGAAAGTTTGCCAGGATCGGCATTTCGCACCCGACGTTGTCTTCGAGATAGCGCGTCGCCTCCTGCTGCAGGAGCACAGCCTCCCGAAAGCCCATGTCGTAGGCACAGTTGAACCTCGGCGACTGGAGCTCAGCCAGACAGAAGAGACAAAGCCCCGCGGTTGCGGGCAGTGCCACCCGGAGCTGCTCGCGCGCGAGATCGAAGACGGCCGCGCCGAACATGATCGTGAAAGGCGGCAAGAGGCAGAGCAAGTATCGCTTCATGAACACGTTGCCGGCCGAGAAGATTAGGAAGGCACCGATGAACACGCTAAAGCTCACCACGATGGTCGGGCCGAGTCGCGCTTTCCCCTCGGGACGGCCGAGCAGGCGCAACAACAGCCACAGCACCACGACAACGGACATCGCTACCCGGCCCTGCTCGGCGAACAGAAAGCCGAGACCCTCGGACAGCTTTTCCTTCATTGCCGGCCAGCGAAAATCGATCTGACCGCTGTGAAGCGGATACAGGTACCACCCATTCTGTTGCTTCTGGATGACTAGGAAGACTCCGTAGCAAGCGACGGGGATGGAGATGGCCAGAAGAGCACGCAGCCCACTTGCGCCAACTCGTCTGGCGCGCCAACACTGCCCGCATAGGATCGCGGCCAGCACCAGATCCAGGATGACAGCCGTTTCCTTGAAGAAGATCGCAAGGCCGATGCTGAGGCCCACGAGACCGTATCTTCGTTGCGAGAAGGCGTGCACGGCCCACAGGCAAGCCAGCGCCATGGGGATCTCGGGCAAGACCAGCGTGCTCTGGGCGAGAAAGACCGGTTGGGCCAGCAACGCCACGGACGCAACCAAGCCGACCCATGCCTTCCAATGTGCGCTCGCAATCCAAAAGACAGAGAGGATAAGCCCGGAAGAGATCATCAGCATGAAGACGTGACCCGCCGTGGGAGTCGCACCGAACAGCCGAAAGACTGCACCACATAGAAACGCCAAGAGCAGCGGGTGACCCCGAGAAAGCTCCGTCGGCAACGCACGCGGCAGGAGGCTGAGCTGGTGGTCGTTCATGTAGACCGCAGCGCGACCATACACGCCGAGCTCGTCCCAAAAGTACGGCAGGGCAAGGTCGCGTGCCTTGTACGCCCACAGCGCCAGCAGCAAAAAGGCAACGATCCAGACTGGAGCGAATAGTCGGCCAGATTTGAGGATGGCCGCGAAGGCTCGAGCGCTGTACTCGCCCACCGCCACCAATGATCCTGCCCGCGGCAACCGGTTGCTTGGCCCCGCCTTGCCTCGCGCGGCATTGTGGCCACGCATCGAGGGCAAAATGGGCTCGGCAAATTCGGAGCCAAACGCGCCATCTGCGGCCGGGTCGGCCGCGCCATCGGGAACTAGGGTGTGGCGAGGCTCTCTGTCACGCGCGGCAAAGTGCCCCATCCTGAAGAGGCGCATTCTTCTTACCGCCATCGCGTCCTTCACCGCGCCATCTTGCTCACCGCTCGATTGACAGGGAGCCTGACTCCTCCGCGCTCACGGCGGAGAGCCGGAGGGGTTCAGAGCGACGGGATGATTTTCGCAGACGGCTCACGATGACTTGGCTGGTGGCCGACCCGAAGAATTGCGGTACTATCCGCCAAGCTTCGACCAGCCCGCCTTTGCCCGGTGGATCGCCAAGCTGTTCCAGATCTTCCGGGGTGAGCGGCTGTCGCCGCGCGGAGTCGCGCCGCCGGCTGAAGACGCCATTGCGCCACTGAAAGACTTCATCCAGCTTCTCCGCGTAGGTGAACGCGTGGTTGTTCTCACCGTAGTAATCATCGAAACGACCGCCGCCCAGGTAGACCGCATTTGAGCCTTCATAGCCGACTTTTTGGCTGGACACCGGATCGGTGTTGAGGAGATACGCCCAGTCACCCGGTACGAAGTTCTTGGGAGACACGCCGTGAACAATCGACAGCAGCTTGCCCGGCCGCGATGCATCCTTGGGGTCGAAATCAGGCTCGAAGCTCCATGCCACCGGAGGCTCGACATCGCACAGGGGTTCGTGATCCGATAGCAGGCGCCCTTGAATCCAGTCCGACACGGCCGGTTGCGGGCGAACTCGGCCGTAGAAGTCCAACAAGGCCTTGACCATAACGAGCTTGGTCGCCGTGTAGCAACCGATTGTGTATGCTTTCTGGTTGGTGAAGACGTCGTCGATGGCCTCGCGCACGGGCACCCCGGCTCTTGGAGTTCCCCTGTCCCAGTAGGTTGGGTTCCACTCTGCCGGCCTGCCGTTGGGCCATCCCCAGCGCAGCCATTCAGCCCAGGCCACGATATTCCGGCGCAGAGCTACGTGCTGCGCAAGCACCTGGACGCTGCAATCAGGACCCTTCAGCTCCGTCAGACGGCCATGTTGCATGA
Organism: uncultured delta proteobacterium; assembly: GCA_963849735.1. Taxonomy (GTDB): domain Bacteria; phylum Myxococcota_A; class Polyangia; order Fen-1088; family Fen-1088; genus Fen-1118. The sequence continues at coordinate 49,447 of CAWKJE010000037.1, read as the reverse complement.
GCGCCAAGAGAATCTCCTTCTGGGTGACAGCAGTGTGCGGCGCTGACCTGGGCTCCTCCGGCTGAATCTCCATGCTGGGCCGTTCGGTTACGATGCCAAACTCGGGCCGGTCAGCCAAGTCGAGCGTCGATGTGTCGTGGGGCGAAGTGGCCAGCGTATAGACAAGAGCCCCTTGGGCCGGTCTTTCGGAGACCGCGACCAAGCCCCCAGGAATTCCGAGGTCACGCAGATAGGCTGTCATGGCGTTCCTAATGGGTCCCACCTCTCGGCGGTGGCACGAAAAGCGAATTCCTTCGTCCTCGCGCGTGGCGGCAATTAGGGAGGGCGCTACTCGCGAAACCGACATTATGGCGTGGTTTGCCTTGGCCACACCGGATGCCGGCGCGGCGAGGGCCGGCACGAGGAAGATCGCTGTCATGCCGAAAGCCATGATGAACACACTGCGCGAAGGCTAGCCGCAGAAGCCAGCAAGTAGCATGCCATCTGCGGCGCAGTCCGACGTCTGCTGCCTACCGCGCTGGCGGTCGAAGGTGCGAACCCAAGCTCAGATGTCGGGGCTCGACAGGATGTTGACGTCGTCATCGTTCTGCAGGAGCTGCAGAAGCACGCCAAACGACGGGATGCTGATGGGCATGCTCTTGAACAGCGTGCGCCGTCCGGTGCGGCCGATATGCGATGGCACGCTAAGGCTCGTGCTGGTCATGATTGGGAAGATCCTGCAAGATAGTTGGCTACGAATGTCCGCAACTCGTCGAAGTCGAGTGGCTTGTCGAACACGGCAAGCGCGCCCAGCTGATGAGCCTGCTCGTGTACCTGCTCATCCCCGAAGGCGGTGATGAACACGACGGGGGGAATGCCCGGCCCATATCCCATCTGGGCAAGAGCGCTCAGTCCAGACATCCTCGGCATCCGCACATCGGAGACGACCAAGTCGAACCTGCCCGAGCCCAACTCGGGATCCGAGGCAATCTCTACCTTGTTGACAAGATCGAACCCATTGGCGACCTCCACGACCTCGTGACCATCGGCCCTTAGCACCATGGCCAACATCTCCCGTAGTCCCTGATGATCCTCAGCAACCAGCACCCGATGCCTGGCGAACGACGCCTCAGGCTTGGATCCCGGTAGTCGAAGCATGACGACTAGTCATGCAGGCACAGTGCCACCGCCAAAGCGCCACCCTTCGGGCAGTCCATGCCCATGCGGTTGTGGCCAAGACGGGACGGGGCACGCCCGTCGTGCGCATCAGATCGCCACACAACCAAGTTGACCCCAACCTGCGCTCGCGGCGATTTGCCACACGTGGCATTTTGTCACGGCCGACACGCAACGTGGAGCCGATTCGCTGGTCTTCCTCACTCTTTGCCCGTGGCATGCGAATTGCTCGACCTGACAGCAAGATGCGTCGTCGCAGGCATGATTGCCGCATTCCCCGGAACCAGCGACCTCGCGACTCATCTTACCGAGGAAGGAACATGACCCGAACAACAACAGCTAGCATAGTGGCCGCAGTCCTGGTCGCGCTCGTGTCCGCGTGTGCCTCCAAGCCCGAGACCAAGCCTTCATCCAAGCCCACGCAGTCCTTCACCCGGCGCCATCCTAGCGTCCCCCAGGAGCCACCCACTCCGACCACGACCGCGGTGCATGTGGCGGACGAAATCGTCCGCGCCTGTGGCATCTCCGATCCTGACTCATACTTCGCTTTCGATTCCGCCCGGCTCAACACCAACGACACTCGGGTGCTCAACCAGATCGCCAAGTGCTTTGCCTCGGGGCCACTCGAAGGACGCCAGATGAAGCTCGTGGGACGGGCAGATCCCCGCGGCAGCGAGGAGTACAACATGACACTAGGCCAACACCGCGCCGATTCGGTCATGAAGTACCTCGAGAGCAGGAGCGTGGCCAAGCGCATGATGGCGAGCAGCAGTCGAGGCGCCATGGATGCGGTTGGTACGGACGAGCCTTCCTGGGCCCGTGACCGTCGAGTCGACATCCTTCTCGACTAGCTGCGCTCCGGCACGGACCGCATGAGTCCCTCCGGCCGCGAGGACCTCACCATAAACTTCGGCCTGTCGACCCTCCTGGCCCACGCGTCGCTGCCAGTGTTGGCGGCCGTGGCCATCCTGCTCGTGGCATCGATTGGGGTCTGGATCGTCGGCTTCCTCAAGCTCCTGCAGCTGGCCAGGTTGCGCGGCGAGGCGCGCCTGTTCGAGGCGCGCGCACGCCTGGTGGACGCGGCACCAGAGCTGGTAGCCTTGGCCGCCCAGCTGCGTATGTCGTCGGGAAGCCGGGTGCTGCGGGCGATTATGGCGCGGACCAAAGGAGGAAGTGCCGCCCGGTTACGAGCCGCGGCTGACCGAGCCATACTGGCCGAGAGACAGCGCGCCCGCTCGCTCATGCCGGCGCTAGCGTCGACGGGTGCCATCGCCCCGTTTGTGGGATTGTTCGGCACGGTTTATGGGATCATGGACGCCTTCGTGCGCATCGGTGCCGCCAAGAACGCCTCGCTACCCGTGGTGGCCCCGGCCATCGGCGAAGCCTTGATCACGACCGCCATCGGCCTGGCCGCGGCCATTCCCGCGGTATTGTTCTATAATCTCGTCGACAAGCAGGTCGCCGACTTCCTGGCCGAGCTGGAAGCCTCGGCTGCTGAGTGGATAGCACTCTTGACCAGCGACAACGGCGCGGCTTGTGCGGGGCTCTTATGCGCGAGCGACAAGACGCCTCCGCTGGTGAGGTGAGCCCATGTCGCTTGCCGCGTCCGGCCACGAGTCGCAGACCTCATTTCGCGAGATCAACGTCACGCCGATGGTCGACGTCATGCTCGTGCTGCTGGTCGTGTTCATGGTCACTGCGCCACTCTTGGTCGCAGGACTGCACGTCGACCTCCCCGAAGTGCCGGCTACGAACACGCCCATTAAGGATGCCACCCTGGTTCTATCGGTGACCCATGACGAGCGCATCTGGCTGGGTGAGAAAGACGTGACCGCGAGCCTGGAGCAGACCCTGCGCAGCAACCCGGCGGTGCAGAGACATCACGAGCTCTACATCCGGGCAGACAAGATGGCCCACTACGGGGTGGTCGCGCGCGCCGTCGCTGCTGCGCGCGCGGCCGGGGTAACCTCGCTCAACCTGCTCGTCGATCCCGAGCCAGAGGAGCTACTCCATTGAGAGCGGGGATTTCCGCCCGGGCGAGGTCGTGGCCGCCGTAGGCGCCGCCGCAGGTGTCCAGCTGCTGCTGTTCTGGGCCTTTGCCTCGGCGCGCGCTGCTCCGGTCAGAGCCAACCTCTCCGATGAGAATTCGCGGCTCATCGCAGTCGCCATTACCCCCGTATCCTCGCTGCCCTCGGATCCGCACCGCAAGAGAGGACTCCCGCGCGCGTGGCGGCGCACACACGAGGTACCGCTGGTCAAGAACACGACCCAGCTCGCCCGTGCGAATCGGCCGGCGGAGCCAGAGCCAACCGACGGCGGTCCTCGAGACACTTCGCCGGTATCAGAAGATGATCCCGATGGCGACCGGAGAATCACGACCGCGGGCACTATCGCCAGCCCAGACGCGGGTGCGCGCGACGATGACGATGGTCTCAAGCAGCGGGCCATCGACATCTACCGGGGCGACCTGGTGGCGTGGTTCCTGGCTAGATTCGATATCCGTGGCAAGCTGCCTTTTGCCACGCTCAAACACCTGCGGGCCGTCGCCAGCATCTCTATCACGCCCGAGCACACGGTTGACTCCTTCACACTGACCGCGGAGAGCGGCAACCCTATCTTCGACGCACAGGTCAAATCTGCCCTCGCAATCATTCGCTCAAGTGGGGCGTCGCTGCCACCGCCACCGCCCCTTTACCCGGATCTGCTCGGGAAATCCCTATCGGTAAGTTTCCAGTGCACGGTCAGGAGCGCGTGCGAATGATTCGAAGACAGAGGGGATGGAGTCCATGCGCGCTGGCCCTACTCTGCCTGGCGGCCCCTCGGCGACTGAACGGCGAGGCCGGTCCAACCACGGAGGACAGTGTCCTCGGTACCATTGACGTCAACGGCTCGGCCGGAACACTGCCGCCGCTGCCCAAGTTGGCGATCGCCCCCTTGCTCAGTCACGGCCAAGGCGACGAGGTAGCGCAGCAAGTCGCGCGTGGTGATTTCTCTTTGTCCGGGCAATTCGACGTTCTCGATGAGGACTCATCGCCCAGCGGACCATTCCTGGTCGAGCTGCCGCCTGACCTGGCGGCCTGGAAAGAAGCCGGCGCGGATTATCTGGTTCGCGTCTTCTCGCAGGCTGTCGAGGGAACCGCCAGCCGCATCATGGGAGAAATCTATCTCACCCATTCCATCCCACCCCCCGCCGACGCCGGGGCCGACGTGCCGGTCAGACCCTCGTTTCACACCAGCGTTGCCTTGAGCGGAGACCCTCGGATGGCTGCCCACCACCTGGTAGATGTCTTGCTGGGCGCCCTGACCGGCCGTCCTGGCGGTTTCGCCAGCCGCATGGCCTACACGGCCCAGGTGGGCAACGCTCGCCAGGTCTTCGTTCTCGACTCGGACGGATTCGCTCTGCATGCCGCCAGCCCACCGCTGGCAACGGCACTGTCGCCCGCCTTCGGGCCCGGTGACGTTATCTATTATGCGCTCAGCGTCGCACTCTCCCCCTTCCGGCTAGCGTCTACGCCCTCGGGCGTTCCGGCTCCCGTCCAAGTCCCCGGCTCGCTCATGGGCGTGACGTTTTCCGAGGATCGGCGAACCGTCCTGCTGGTCGCCATGGACGAAGGGGAGAGCACCATCTACCTGGAGTCGGGCGGCAAGACCCAACCCTATGCCAAGGCCCCGCTGGCCAATCATCCAGCTTTCGGGCCGGGCGGCAAGATAGCCTACGTCGCGGGCAGCCCGCTGCAGAGGGTCTACGTCGACCGTCGTCCCGTATCTCCACCCGGCTTCATGGCATCGGCGCCGGTGTTTTGCGAAACGCCGCAGGGGCTGATGCTTTTCTACACAGTCAAGACCGCGGCGGGCTCCGACATAGTCGCCAGCTATCCCAATGGACAAGGCCTGCGCCGTTTCACCCAAAGACAGGCAAGGAACTGGGATCCGGCCTGCAGCCCCGACGGGCGGCTCTTGGCCTACTTCTCGACCCGGGAGCCAGGGCGAGGCGCTGGCCTGTACGTCGCGCCCATAGCGCGGCCCTGGCTGGCCAAGAAAATCCTGGGACAAGTCGGAGACTCGTTGCGCTGGGGAGCGCTGACCGTGCCGTAGGCGAGAAGCAGGACACAAGCAAAACCCTGGGCGCGTGGCAACCCGCCACACGTGGCGAACTGCCTCTGTCCGCCCGGCAGCAGATCGAGCGGATCGGCCGGATGCCTGACACTTTGGCTTGGCACGCGGGTTGCTGGGGTTGCTCCACTCACCCGAGGATGTTGCGGTCACCTCTCCCATGCGCCGCTGTTGCCGCCATCACCGTGGCTAGCGCCAACGGTGGCGGCCAGGCGGAGCACGGCCGATTGCCGGCCCGGGAAAGGAGCGCGCCCCCTGCTGGCACAACGCAGCCCCGACTGCCTACCATCGTCTTCCTACCCGACACGCAGTACTATGCTTCCGCCTTTCCGGACATCCTGGCGGCCCAGACCAGTTGGATTGCGCATGAGCAGCAACGACTCGGTATCGCCGGTGTAGTTCAGGCGGGAGACCTCGTCGACACTTGGTCCAGCCCGCCGCAGTGGAAAGTCGTCTCTTCGTCCATGCGCATCCTGGATAACCGGGTGCCCTACCTAGTGGTCCCGGGCAACCACGACACCGACAGCAGCCGCAATGGTCTGCTCGACAGCTACTTCGCCCCTTCCACCATGCCCTGGATCAGCGGCACCATGGTGCCTGGCAAGATCGACGATAACTTCGCCCTGCTCGACATCGGACCACGGCAATGGTTGGTGCTCGGCCTCGAGTTCGGCCCACGTGACGCGGCGCTCGACTGGGCTGGCAGCGTGCTCAGAGCCCACGCCGAGCTGCCGGCTATCATCGTTACCCACGCCTACCTCTACGAGGATGGCACCCGCTATGGCTCGCCCCATCTTGGCATAGGGGACCATCCTCGCGGTGGCCAACGCTTCGCCCCGCAGGAATTCGATTACACGCCGACACAAGGAATCAATGATGGCGAGCAGATTTGGCGCAAGTTGGTGGTACCGAATGCGAATGTCCAACTCGTGCTGTGCGGGCACGACAACGGGGTGGCGCGACTCACCAGTCGGCGCCCAGACGGTTCACGGGTCCAGCAAATCTTGGCGGACTACCAATGGCTCCACCAAGGGGCAGACGACTACCGGGGTGGCAGCGGATTTTTGCGCCTCCTGGAATTTGACTACGACAAGCGAGAGCTTCACGTCGAGACCTATTCGCCCTACCTCGACCAGTCCCTGACGGACGACGGCAACCGCTTCACGCTCGTGCTGGACCTGTGATGCCCTGGCGAGGGTGCGCCACTCGTCACAGGCCTCTTGACGCACTTCCGTTCGGCTTGCGCCACGATTCCCTTCGCAGCGCAGCCGCGAGAGCGCGGCGTTGTGGGTCGGTGAGCACCAGATTGACCGCTTCGCAGAAGCGCACGAGGTTGACGGCGCCCCACTTGACGGTCTCGGGCCTTCGTCTCTATCGGATGGCACATCTTGGCGGGGCCATGCCACTGCCATGCCATTTTCGTTCGGACTCAAGCACCCCGTATTCTCCGAGCCGATTGCATTCGTCCGATCGCCAGCGCATCGCATCACCGCGTGGCACATTGCCTCACTCGGCGCGGCACCAAACTCCTAAACAGGCGATCGAGAGCAATTGCGGTCGGCGCACTCCGCCGTGGCATACGCCCTCGGTGCTGCGCGAGAGCGTGGTGGGCAGAAGCGCTAGCCTTCCTTCTCGAATCGCTCGAGCTTGCGATACATGGTGCGCCGATCGAAGCCTAGGATCTGCGCCGCCGAGGTCTTGTTGCCTCCTACGGCCTCCAGCACGCGCAGAATGTAGCGCTTTTCCACTTCCTGCATGGGCAGGAATGTCGTGGCATCCCCACCCACAGGCAACAGGCTCGTCCGCTTGTGCTCGCGTACTGTCTCGGGCAGATCCTCGACAACGATCTCATCGACACGGGTCAACGCGACCGCGCGCTCGATGGCGTTCTGCAGCTCGCGCACATTCCCCGGCCAAGGATAGGCCAACAGGCGCTCGGCGGCCGCCACCGATATGCCGGTTACACGCTTGCGAAGGCTCTTGGCCAGCTTCTGCGCGAACGCCTGCGCGAGCAACAATGTGTCGCCTCCGCGCGTGCGCAACGGCGGTACGGGTATGCGAATAACGTTGATGCGGAAGTATAGGTCCTGGCGAAATCGGCCTTCCTCGATCTCGGTCTCCAAGTCGCGGTTGGTAGCGGCCACCACGCGAGCGCGAAACGGCACCTCGGTATCGCTGCCCACGGGACGCACGGTACGAGCTTCGAGTGCGCGCAACAGCTTGACCTGCATGCCGGGAGGCATGTCGCCGATCTCGTCGAGGAACAAGGTACCGGAGCCCGCCTTGACGAACAGGCCGACGCGAGCGTCCTTGGCGTCGGTGAAGGCTCCCCGGGCGTGGCCAAAGAGCTCGCTCTCGAGGAGGCTGTCGGTCATGGCGGCGCAGTTCATGGCAACGAAGGGCCCGCTCCGGCGCGGGCCCCGATCGTGCAAAGCGCGGGCCACCAACTCCTTGCCCGTGCCACTCTCGCCTGTGATGAGAACCGTCGAATCTGCCTGAGCGGCCGCATCAACGAGGCCGCACATTTTACGCACGCCCGACGACTCGCCCATGATGTCAGCGAACGGCAGGGACGAGGTGACGACCTCGCGTAGGCGACGCACTTCTTCTCGCAGCTGGTGGTTCTGGCAGGCGCGCTCGGCGGCGACGACTAGTTGCTCAATCTCGAACGGCTTGGTGACAAAGTCATAAGCGCCGGCACGGATTGCGGCGATGGCTGTCTCGAGACTGCCGAAGGCCGTGATGACGATGATGGGAAGGTCAGGGCGCCGGTCGAGGATGCGACGGCTGAGCTCGAGGCCGTTCATCTGCGGCATGTTGATATCGACCATGACCGCGTCGAAGTCTCCCTCGCTGACGGCGGCGAGCGCCTGGTCGGGGGCACAAAGACTACTCACCTCGAAACCCTCGCGACCAAGCCCGTCGCACACCAGGCGTCCGAGGGCGGCATCGTCGTCAACAATCAGGACGTTCTTGGGCATGGCTTGACTCCGGGGCATGGGGCGAGGGCAGATAAATAGAAAATCGACTTCCCTTGCCCACGGCACTACTGGCGGCGACCCAGCCTCCGTGGTCACGCACAATGCCATGCGCAACCGACAATCCCAGGCCGGTGCCGTTCCCAACTTCCTTGGTGGTGAAGAAGGGCTCGAAGGCATGCCGAAGCTGCTCGGTGGTCATGCCCACGCCAGTGTCCTCAACGTGGATTGACGCATAGGCGCCTGCGGCGGCTGAGACGCCGGCAGGAGGGGAAACGACATCCTCAGATGACCGGATCGTCAAGACTCCGCCCTGAGGCATCGCCTGGATGGCGTTGACGACCAGGTTGGTCAGTGCTTGCTCGATCTGGGCGACGTCGATCTCGGCGAACGGCTCTGGATCAATCTCGACGGGGTGGAAGGTGACATTCGCCTTTTGGGCCATGGGCGCGAGCAAGGAAAAAGTCCGGTTAACTATACCGCGCAGGCTCTCCATGGTCCGGTGAGGCTCGCGCCGGCGGGCGAACCCCAGCAGTTGCTTGATGATGTTGGTCATCCGATCGGCCTGCTCAACGATGGCTCTAGCACTCTCCAAGATCTCGGGCCCCTCTACCTGGCGACGAACGATCATCTTCGCCCGTCCCGAGATAACGTTGAGCGGCGTGCCGAGCTCATGTGCCACTCCCGACGCCAGCTTGCCGACCGTGGTCAGCCGATCCGCATGCCTCAGATGCTCGGAGGTGTCCAAGCGCCGTCGGGTCTCCTCCTCGACGCGTGCCTGGGCGGACGCCAACCTTTCGCACATCTGGTTGATCTCGCGCGCCAACTCACCGACCTCGTCGCGCTGCCTGAGATCAAGGGGCCCGCTGAGGTCGCCGGCTCCTATCCGGCGCGCTTTGGCGACCAAACTGGCCATGGGCCTGCCCACGAACACGAATCCTGCCACGGCGACCGCAATAAACGCGGCGAGCGCCGCGAGGGCCGTGCGCCCCAGGATCTGGATAATCTCGCCCCTGAATTCCTTGTCCCGCTCGGTCAGCGGGCCCCCAACCTCCAGGGCTCCGACCTGGTGGCCCTGCACCACCACAGGTAGATAAGTGAGCAAGCTCTCGTTGCCGGCAACGTTCTCCACGAAAGTTCTTTCCTCATCGGGGGCCAGGCCGGCCAGCCGGTCGACGTGAACCAAGGGCTGCACCCCGGGACCGGTGCCCTGGGAGAGGCGAACGAAGCGCAGCTCGATCTGTTGGGTACGCCGTACCCGGTCTGCGGCATACGAGAGCATCTCGAGAGCGACGGAAGCGCCTTCGCCCGTCCAGATTTCGACCAGTGCAGGGCGCAAGGCACGGCCAATTAGCAGCGCGTTTTCTCTCGTTCGGCGCTCGGCGAGGGCCATCTGTCCGCGCGCAGCCTGATAGCCCCGTACCGAGAAGACGAGCAACATCGCCGCCAGGATGAAGGCCGTGAGTTTCGCCGCTAGTCGCATGAGGAGGAGATCTCCTGGCCAAGCGTGCGCAAGCCCAGGAAGACTGGAGAGTCCTGAGGCGTTGGGCAGCAAGGCTCATGCCACGTCGTGCGCCAGCGACCATCCTCGATGATCCTGATGGCGGCACCAGGCCGGTTCGGGTGGCAACTCGTCGCAGCGAGGCAATTTGCCACACTCGACAACGCGCGCGGCCAAACGAAAGTAGAAAACTGCGGCGTCACCTACCTAAGCTCCCGCAGCGGCCCGCCTATGCAGGCCGCCGTATTCCGTTAGAATCAAATCGTGAGCGAAGCATCCCAACCTGCGGTCTCAATACGTGACCGAGTAATATCAGCTCTCGTCGATCCAGGCGTTGCTAACCAGTCCAGGCACGATCCCGCGACTCTGGTGGCCATGCATGAGCCCATGGCGATCTTGGAGTGGCTGGGGACGGGCAAGGGCATGGTTTTACTCGACCACGCGGCGCTCGACGACGAGGAAATGAACCGCCAGCTCGACCGCATCCTCGGTTCCCAGGACAAGGGCTTGCTGTTCATTGCTGTGGCCGGGGGCGGCGCCGGAGTTGCCCAGGCTCTCAAGGCGGCTGACGACCGCGCCCGCAAGCGCGAGCACGTTGGGCTGTATCACATCGACGATGCCGGCCGGGTTCGTCGGGTAGCGGGGCGACGACTGGCAGAGCTCGACAAGGTTGGAAGTCTCCCTCCGGTAGCGACACCGCTCTCGCCGGCTCGCCTCGAGGAGATGGTGGAGCAGGGCCGCAAGGAGCGCACCCAAGCCATGGAGTTCGTACGCGGCGCCACCCGGCGCTTTCCCCATCTCACCGTCGCTCTGATAGCGGTCTGCGTCTTGTTCTTTGCCATGACCACCGGTGCCGAGCCACGCTCTCGCCATATCTACGAGCTCTTGGCGAACCGTCCCGACGCGGTCAGAAATGGCGAGGTTTGGCGCCTTTTGACCTATGCCTTGCTCCACGACCCGCGCAACGCCACCCACCTCATTGTCAACATGCTCTCGCTTTACAGCGTAGGCTCGTTTCTCGAGCCGCTGCTTGGCCGGCTACGTCTCGGACTCACTTACCTGGCATCGACACTGGCCGGGGGCGTCGCCAGCACCCTGCTGACCCAGTCCCCATCGGTGGGAGCCTCGGGAGCAGTGTGGGGCCTCATGGGTGCCACCCTCGGGCTGCTGCACGGACGGCGGCGCGTCTTTCCCTCTCTGATCGCCCGGAGCTTGCGCCGGCGCTTGGTCACCATCCTGGCCATCAACGTTCTGATTTCGTTCCTTCCCCATATCGACAGGTACTGCCACTTTGGCGGAGGGCTGATCGGCTACTTGCTCGGGTTGGTTTTTTCTAACGGGAAACCTGGGATGGTTCCCGAACCCTCCCGCGATGCTCCGCTGCCGGCAGGCTCAACTCGCGAGTTAAAGTAGTCGTGGGCGGCAGTGGCCGAGGGCAGGGTCATGCCGGGAACGGCGAGCAGCTCGGCCAGGGTGGCTCGGCTGGCCTGCTTGAGACTGCCGAAATGACGCAGGAGCTTGCGCTGCCGGACGGGACCGATGCCGGGAACCTCGGCCAAGGCCGAGCGAATGGTGCGCCGCTGGCGTTGCTTGCGGTGGAAAGACACTGCGAAGCGGTGGGCTTCATCGCGCAGATGGGCCAAGATGAACATCTCCGCACTCGACGGTCCGATAGGGATGGCGTCCTTGGCATGAGCGAGAAAGACGCGGTCGGGACGGGTCGCGGGAGTCTTGGCCGCATCCCCGCGCTCGGGGGTGGCCTTTTCGCGTTCGCCCGAATCGCCCCCCTGGCTGGCGGCGCTTTCGCTCGCCCCGGCTTGCTGGATCCCTTCCCCGCCCACGGCCCCGCCTGGCTCGCGCTCCTTGGCCAAGGCCACGATGGCCAGACCGGCTCCCGGCCGAATGTCCACGCCCATGTCGCGGGCAGCAGCCAGAGCGACGCCCAGCTGGCCCTTGCCGCCATCGACCACCAACAGATCAGGCAGACGCCACGGATCGCTTTCCCCGCTTGCGGCGCGTCCGCGGCGAAAGCGGCGGGCCAGGACCTCGTACATGGAGGCAAAGTCGTCGCCCCCCTTGGCGTGCTTGATGCGGTAGGTGCGATAGCGCGAGCGCGCAGGCTGGCCGTCCTCGAAGACCACCATGGCGGCCACCGCGTCGGTGCCTTGGACGTGGGAAATGTCGAAGCACTCGATGGTGCGCGGCGGACGCACGAGAGCGAGCCGGCGCTGTAGATGCGCCAACGTCGCGGTACTGTCATTGACCCGATCGCGTCGGGAGACGAAGCTAGCGGCCGCATTTTTGCGCGCCAGCTCGACCATGGCATGACGCGGACCGCGTCGAGGCACCGCAATCTCGACGCGCTTGCCCCGCTTATCCGATAGCCATTCGCCTTTCACGTCCCGGTCGCTAATCGGGAAGGGCAACAAGACCTCGGCCGGGGGCTCCGCCTGCAGATCGTAGAACAGCCCAAGAAAGCTCGACAGGATCTCCTCGTCAGGGAATTCCTGCCGAGCGAACGAAAAGGCGCGGCTGCCGACGAGCTTGCCCTGGCGGACGAACAGCACAACCACCTCCACCGCGTGCCCTTCGCGGTGAAAGCCCACCGCGTCTTGATCGACGAAAGTGTCGAGCACCACCTGCTGCGTTTCCAGCACCGACTCCAAAGCGCGAATCTGGTCGCGAATTTTCGCCGCGCGCTCGAAGGCCAGGTTGGCGGCCGCCTCCTTCATGCGGACGCCCAGGTCACGCAGCAGGTCGGCGTTCTTGCCTTCGAGAAAGAGGCCGACGAAGCGCACTTGATCGGCGTATTCGTGGGCTGGCACCGGCAGCACACAAGGGGCCAGGCAACGTTTGATCTGGTACTGTAGACAAGGGCGCTGGCGGCTCTTCAGGGTATGGTCGGTGCATATGCGCAGCTGGAAGTGTCGGTTCACCACGCGCAGCGTTTCTCGGCAGGCGCCGGCCGAATGGTAGGGCCCGTAATAGGCGGCACCATCGTCCGCGATCTTGCGCACGACCTCGAGCCGTGGCCACTCGGCACGCCGGTCAAGGCGCAAGACCAGGTAGTTCTTGTCGTCGGTAAGCTTGACGTTGAAGCACGGCTGATGCTGCTTGATGAGATTGTTCTCGAGCAGCAGGGCCTCTTTCTCGTTGCCCGTCACCACGGTTTCGATGTCGGCCACCAGGCCTTCGAGCAGCGGGACAAAGGCGCGGGTATCGCCGGCCGCCGGCTGGAAATACTGGCGCACCCTCACGCGCAAATTGGCTGCCTTGCCGATGTAGACAATCTTGTTGCGCTTGTCCTTCATCAGGTAGACACCTGGACTGGTAGGCAAGCGGTCCAAGATCTCCGCCAGCGTGCGCTGGGGGGGTGGCAGCTCGGCGTCCCTCAACTCGGGCGTGGCCTGGTCATCGATTTCCGACACGACCAACGAAGTTTACGTTCTCTGGGGTCAGCTGGCACAAATGAAGGTGGGGCAAGAGTTGCTTCGGCCACGACCACGACGTCAGTCTTGAGCCAGCGGCTCCGCCGTGCCCAGAGCAGGGCCGCGCCCGATTAAAGGACCACGGCCGGTGCCGGGCTGGTACTGTTGGAGCTATGTGCAGAAGGCCGTGGCCAAAGCGAATGCTCGAGGCTTGCCAACGCCTGGTCGACCTTGCAGCCGTGGCCACGGCAGTGGCCGTGGTGGGAGCGGCTGGCGGCGCCCGGGCCGAGTCTCACCCGGTTGCCTATCTGACCTGGTACGGGCAGTCCTGCTTCATGCTCGAGAGCGCGAGCGGCACCCGCATCCTGATGGATCCGATGTCTGCCAACCTGGGCTACGCCCCGCCGGTGGAGCTGCACCCTGACGCCGTCACCATAAGCCACGAGCATCCCGACCATAACAACCTCGGCCTCGTGCCGGGCAAAGAGCGCGTATTCCGCGGCCTCACCGCCGACAAGAAGGGCTGGGTCAAGATCGACGACAAGGTCAAAGATGTCACCATTCGCTCGATCGGCGTTTACCACGACCAAAAGCGCGGCGCCGAGCTCGGCCTCAACACCATCTTCATCTTCGAGACCGGCGGCGTTCGTATCGCGCACCTGGGCGATTTGGGCCATGCTCTCACCGACCAGCAGCTCGCCGCGATCGGCTCGGTCGACGTGGTCTTGGTCCCGGTGGGCGGAGGCTCGACCATCGACGCGCAGACCGCGACCTACGTGGTCGACCAGATTCCGGCCGCGACTCATGGTCGTCCCCATGCACTTCAGGACCGAAGCGCCGGCCAGCAAGGATTTGGCTCCGGTTGACGCCTTCCTGACTGGGCGTTCCAATATCAGGCGGGAGAAGTCGAATCGAATCGCAATCACCGGCTGGCGCTACAAGCCGTCGGCCGAGGTCGTGGTGCTCGGTTACCCCTCACCGCCACATCTGCCATAATGCCGAGCATGCAACTCGAGCGGCTCACCCGCCGGCGCTTGCCCGGTACGGTCGTTCTCATCATCCTCGTCATGGCCGCCTTCGCGGGCGGCATGGTAGCCGCCCGACCTCTCTCGGCCGGGCGGTTCGACCCCTACCACAAGCTCGGTGTATTCACGAAGGTCCTGTCGTACATCGAGAACAACTACGTGGAGGACATCTCGGAAGCTGACCTCATGTACGGAGCTGCGCGTGGGCTTACCGATGTGCTGGATCCGCACTCGCGCTTCATGGATCCTGACGAATACGAACGTCTCAAACGGGAGACCGAGGGCAATGCCGAGATCATCGGCATCGGCATCGATCTCGAGAAGCGCAAGCGCGGCTTCGTGGTGGTGTCACCCATCGATGGCTCACCGGCCTGGCGCGCCGGCATCGAGGCCGGAGACCTCATCGAGAGCATCGACGGCGTCGAAGCCGGCCCGCTCGACTGGAATGACGCCATCGCGCGCATCCAAGGCACGGCCGGCAGTGAGGTAGCCCTCGCCATCAACCGGCGGGGCCGCTCGATGACCTTCCGCATTAAGCGGGAGAAGTTCGAGGTCAAAGCCGTGGAGTGGCGCCTGCTCGGCGATGGCTATGGCTACATCAAGCTGCGCATCTTTTCTTCGGTAGTCGATGCCAAGGTGCTGGAAGGGCTGGAAGACATTCAGCGCCAGACGCAAAAGACCGGGGGCATCAAGGGCATTATTCTCGACCTACGCCACAACCCGGGCGGGCTGCTCGATCAGGGGGTAAAGGTTGCCGATCGCTTTCTCGAGGATGGCCTCATAGTCCGCACGGTAGGCAAGGGCGGTAAGGAGATGGATCGGCAGATGGCGCACAGTCGCGGCACGTGGCTGGGCTTCCCCATGGTCGTCCTGGTCGATGGCGCCACGGCTTCGGCCGCCGAAATCCTGGCCGGGGCGCTACAGGATCACGAACGTGCGGTCGTGCTCGGCAGCCCGACCTTCGGCAAGGGCTCGGTCCAGACCGTCATGACGGTGGACGGTTGCGGCGCCAAGCCGTGTGGGCTCAAGCTCACGGTCTCACGCTACTACACGCCGAGCGGCCGCTCCATTCAGGGCCAGGGCATCATGCCCAACATCGTGGTCGACGCCACCGCCCCCCCCGCGGACACCGACGATGGGGCCGTGGTGCGCGAGCGAAACTTCGACCGCCATTTGCGCAATGAGCAAGGCGAGAAGCCGGTAGAGGTAAAACGCCTGTCCGACTACCAGCTACAAGTTGCTCTCGACTACCTAAAATCTTGGGCCGTGTTTTCCAAGCAATCTGTTAGAAAGGGCTAGCCTAGCGGCGTCTGCCGCGCCGCCTTCAAAAAAGGAGAGCTCATGGTTTCCTGTCCACGATGCGGACGCCAGAATCTACCCAGCGCCACGGCCTGCTCGCAGTGTGGCGCGACCCTTCCGGCCGCAGTGCCCATCGGCGCGCCCGTCAGCGACGGCGCGGAGGAGTACGCTCGCCAGATGGCGGCGCGCGAGGCGGTGCGCCGGCGCAACCGAATGCTCATCGGAGCCGTCGCCCTGGTGGTCCTCGGGTTCGTTATCTTCAAGCAGATGCAGGACCGCGCCCGCAAGGCGGCCGTACAGGAAAAGCTGAACTTCGCCGAGCGCTTCGTCGACATGGAGAAGCGTGAGACGGGAGCGTTCTGGAACTGCGTGATGGCGAGTGAGGTGGACATCGGCATGTTCCAGAAGGGCGAGCAGTTCCAGCAGCGTATCGAAGCCGCCTACTTCACCCAGCAGAAGACCTTCGCCGACTACTTGATCACGGAATGCGTGCCCAAGATTGAGCGCGCTCGCCAGGCCTTCGGCGGCCTGCGCGACGCCCCGCCCGAACTGGCCGGTCCGCTCGAGCAGTACCGCGAAACCCTGCCCCGTTTGCAGTCAGGGGTGGAGGACTATTCCGAAAAGCTCAAGAGTCGCGGCACGACCAAAGACACCGACCAGCTCATCCAGGAGCTGGGCACCGCCTGGCACACCAGCGATTTGACCGCGGAGACGGCGGCCTACGAGAAGTTTCTCTATTGCGCCATCCCCGGGCTGGCCAAGATGAAGGATGCGCAGGAGGTGCTCGAATACATGAGCGACCAGTGCTTCAAGAAGGATCCGGTCGCCTTCATGGATCACGTGCGCAAGGATTGCGGCGCGCTTCTGGTGGTGGCCGACAAGGATGCCAAGATCGATCCCAAGTCGGTGCCGACCTGGAAGACCTCGCGCAAGCTGTTCGTCGAGGAAGAAATGCGGCAGATGCAGGCCTGGGAAAGCTGCAGCAAGAAGTCGCGCAAGGGCAAGAAGCGAGAGGACCTGGAGCAGTTCCTGCTGGCGGTCAACGATTACATGGCAGCGCGTTCGGGCGTCGCCTCCGCGGCGCGCACCGTCCAGGAAGCCGCAAGGTAAGCGCTGGGATCAGCAGCCCGCGGAGACAACAGGAGAACAGAGCGGAGCGGCAGGAGGGCGGGTTGCGCCTAGACTTCGCCTTCCGGGGCTTCGCTCGCAGTCTCTTGGCCTTGGGCAACCCTTGGGAGCGAGGAAGCCATCAGAGTGGCGGGGCGAGCTGCCTCGCTCGCTCCGCAGGCAACGCGCCGGTCGCGCCAGCGCAAGCCACGCCCCATCACGCCGAGAGCGATCTCGCTCAAGTAGGCCGCGCCCCCGGTGTAGAATACTCCCACGCGTGTCACCGAGGGACGCCAGCGATCGCACCAGCGCGCACCGGTAACAAAGCTTATGATCCGGACCCGCGAATGCCGACACAGATGCTGCACCATTTCAAGCAGCAAAATTCCACCCGGGCTGTGCGGTGCGAGCTCCTCCGCGAACCCGATCTTGAGCAAGTGCAGGGAGTCGCCCACTTCGATGCCGAACAGGCCGGCAATGGGAGTCTCGCCCAGCAACAAGACATTGATGCGACATAGGCCTAGCCGACCGTAGTGCTCGAGCAGATAGCGGTAGTACCTTTCCCGGTCGGGCTGCCTGCGCAAGCTAGTGCCACGTTTACCCTTCCATCCTGAATCCTCGAGGGCAAGAAACTGCTCGAAGGCGCGCGGCAGCTCGGCCGCGCGCGCATGCACGGCGAGATGGAGCTGCCCCATCTGCTCCAGTCGGCGTCGCTTCTTACGCAAGTCGCTCCGCAGCTTCGCACCCAGGCCCTCCAGGAATCTCTCATAGCCTTGGGCAAAGGCGAGATATTTCGAGCCGTGCAGGTAGCGCACGGCCGAGCTCGCAGGTGCGGCGGTCACGGCCCAACCATTCTCCAGCACGCACTGCCAGCGCATGAACCAGAAGAAAGGCACCTCACGACTCAGCAACTGCCGCACGGCCGGCATGTGCAAGCGGAGCGGCTCGCGGGTGAGCACCTCGTTTACCCCCATCTCGTTCGGGTAGTAGAGCTGCACAATTGGCCACTTCAGCCCCAACGCCTGCAGGAAGTAACGCTGCAGAGGCAGAACGGCGACCAGCTCCGACGATGAGGAGTCGCGCAGAGCCAAGAAGTGGACTCCTTGCTCGCCGCTACGCGCTAGCTCGGCGCCGTACCAGGCGGGAAAGTGCAGGAAGTGGGTGCCATGGCGGCAGGCCATAGCTTCCCACTCGGCACCCAAAGACGCGAAGCCAGACCGCCCGGAGTATAGGCGCAGCACAACCGTCATCTACTGGAGAGTAAGCCTGGCTCCACCAGCTCCGCTTAGCAACTCGGGCAGAACGAGCCCGGCGTTCAACCTTCGTCACCCAGGCGCCACAGCCAATGCGGGGCTTGTTACCGCACCATCGCGAGCCAGGGCGCGGGTATAACGCCGAGACCAATTACCAACACCACGAGCAACACCAATACCATTCCGGTGGCCAGCGAGGGGTAA
Organism: uncultured delta proteobacterium; assembly: GCA_963849735.1. Taxonomy (GTDB): domain Bacteria; phylum Myxococcota_A; class Polyangia; order Fen-1088; family Fen-1088; genus Fen-1118. Next base: position 31,384 of record CAWKJE010000037.1, on the reverse strand, counting down.
CTGGAGAACTCCGCCGCCCGCTCGCGGAAGTACATCGCCACCACGATGCGCAGATAATAGTAAGCGCTTATCACGCTGTTCACGACCGCCGCGACCACCAACCATATTAGCTCGGGCCGCTCCACAGCGGCACGAAAGAGGTAGAATTTGGCGAAGAATCCACCGGTGGGCGGAAAGCCAGCCAGCGACAGCAAGAAGATGGTCATGGCCAAGGCCAAAGCCGGCCGGCGCCGGGCGAGCCCAGACCACTCGTCGATGCGCGAGCGCTCATCGCCCCGCCGGCCAACCCAGGCCGCGACCGCGAACGCGCCCAGGGTCATCGCGCTGTAGGCGGCGAGGTAGTAGACCAAGGCCGAGCGTGCGGCGATCACGCCGAACCCAAGAGCCGAAACCCCCAAGAGCAGATATCCGGCGTGAGCGATCGAGGAATACGCCAGCATCCTCTTTACGCTCTCTTGTCGGCTTGCGGCCAGGTTACCGAGCGTCATGGTGGCGAAGGCCACCAAGCCGATCAGCCTGGCCCAGCCGGCGTGTCCCTGGGCAACCGCGGGGTGGGCAAAGGCGGTCCCAAACAGGCGCACCAGGCCGACGAACGCCGCTGCCTTTATCCCGGTCGCCATCAACCCAGTGATGGGCGTGGGCGCTCCCTCGTAGGCGTCGGGTAACCACATATGAAAGGGCACGGCGGCAACCTTGAAGAGCAGCGCCACCAAAACGAGATAGCCGCCCACGATGAAGAGGGGATTGGCCCCGGCCGTTCCCGCCACTGCCGCAATGCCGGCAAACGACAGCTGCCCGCCGGTCGTGCCATAGACCAGCGCCATTCCATACACGAAAAAGCCCGTCGCCATGGCACCCATCAGGAAGTATTTGAGCGCGCCCTCGGCACCGGCGCTCGACCGATAGTGGCTGGCCACCAAGACGTAGGCCGCGAGCGACATGGTCTCGATGCCAATGAGCAACGACAAGAGGTGCGCGGCATGGACCACCATGACCATGCCCGACGCGAGGAATAGCACCAGGGCGGGAAACTCGTCCCGCTCGAAGGCGTGCTCGCGCGCGAAGTGGTGAAAGACGACCAGAGTCGCGGCAGTCACGATCGCGATCAGAGAGTCGATGAACAGGGCCAAGCGATCTGCAATCCACATGTCCGCCAGGACGGGCCTGGCCTCGTTCGCGCCGGTGAGGCCCGTCACCGCGAATACCACGACCAGGACCATGGCCACTACCCCGAGCGAGGTGGTCAGTAGTCGCGTGAGCGCAGGCGGGCTTTGCCCGCCTGCGCTGGCCCGCGGGGGATCTAAATGACCCCCCCAGGGTCCTTTACTTGATGGACGCAGGCGGGTGCCCAGGAGTACCCCGAGCAGCAGGACCGCACAGGCGACGCCACCCGAGAGCAAGAGCGGTACCAGATCGAGCCAGACCCTGCCGCTCACGGTCGCTCTCCGTTACTTTCGCCCTTGGCTAGCCCGGCGTAAAGCTGCCATGATCCGGCCGAGGGGGTCATGTGGGCCGGCGCGGCCGGGGCACGACGCGACTCCGCCAGCCGCATCCGGTAGCTCGCCAGCAAGGCATCGACCGAGCCAGCGCTGCGCGCGAGAATGGGCCTGGGTGCTACACCCATGGCAAGGGCACAAGCGACCACGGTAGCAAATACCACCTTCTCGACCCGGCTGAGATCGCGTACCTGCGGGCCCCGGTCGACCAGCGCGCTCGGCGGCCCGAACATCGCCTTTTGATACATGGTCAAGAGGTAGACCGCGGCCAAGATCACCGCGCTAGCCGAGATCGCCGCCATCAGGGCAGGATGGGGGAAGCTCGCCACCTGGTCGAGCATGTGCCAGGTCCGCCCCGCGTTGAAGGTACCCAGGAGAACCAGGAGCTCGCCAACGAAGCCGCACAGTCCGGGCAGACCGGCCGACGCAAGCACGATGACCAGAAAGAACGCGGCGAAAATCGGCATGCGGGCCCACAAGCCCCCGAGCTCGGACAGCTTGCGCGTGTGCAGCCTTTCGTAAAGGATGCCCACCGCCAGGAACAAGCCCCCGGTGGAAATTCCGTGCGCGAGCATCTGGTATATGCCGCCCTGGATTCCTGTGGCCGTCACGGTCAGGATGCCCAGCACCACGAAGCCGAGGTGCGACACCGACGAATATGCGACTAGCTTCTTGATGTCGTCCTGGGCGTAGGCCACCACAGCTCCGTACACGATGCCGATGACCGCCAACCAGCCGATCCACGGCGCACTCGCTTGCGCGGCCAACGGGAAAAAGGGTAAGGCAAAGCGCAGGAACCCATACGCGCCCAGCTTGAGAAGAACCGCGGCCAGTATGACCGAGCCTCCGGTGGGCGCCTCGACGTGCGCGTCAGGCAGCCAAGTGTGGAGGGGGAATAGCGGCACCTTGATGAGAAACGCGAGGGCGAAGGCGGCGAAGCACCAAAACTGAGTCGCCCGCGGCAGGATCAAACGCGACCAGGTTTCGTAGTCGAAGCTCCACTGTCCGGTCAGGCGGTGGACCACCACCGCCAGGTAAAGGATAGCGGCCAACATCAGCAAGGATCCTGACAGAGTGAAGATGATGAACTTCACCGCCGCGTAGATACGCCGCTCGCCGCCCCATATACCGATGATGAAATACATCGGCACCAGCATGAGCTCCCAGAAGACGTAGAAGGTGAACATGTCGAGCGCCAAGAACGCCCCGATCATCCCCGCTTCGAGGATGAGCATGGCCGCCACGAAGCCACGATCTCGGTCGCGCACGAAGCCGGTAGCCTGCGGCGACAGCAAGGTCAGCACGACCATCAGGGTCGAGAGCAGCACCAACCACAACGACACGCCGTCCACCCCCAGGTGAAAGCGGATGCCTAGTGCAAGCACCCAGGGCCAATTCGTGCGCAGCTGGAAACCACTGCCGGCGGCACGAAAGGCGAATAGCACCCCGACCGACTGTGCCAGGGTAGCCAGAGCGACGACAATACCGTACCGGCGCGCCAAACGAGGTCGACCCGCGGGCAAGAGCAGGGCCGCCGCGCCGCCCAGCAATGGCAGAAGAGTGGTTAGGGCCAGACTGGTCATGGCTTACCTGACGTCTACCGTCCGTTTGACAACACGTTGCGTGTGCCAGCTCGCATCCGCGATGGTTATGGTGATGGTATAGCGATTGGGGGCGGCGTAGGTCCATAGCGCGGAGGGGGATTTCCCGGATCGATCAGGCACGCCATCGCCATCGAAATCGAAGCCATAGCCAAGAGCCCCGTCGCGCGGCCCCGGCTCGACCACATCAACTTTCACGGTATGCCCGGTTACCTTCACCTGCACCTCGTCGGGCGATTGGGGATGAGCCGCAACCCAGACCACGGCGGCAAGCCCGATGGCAAAGGCAGCCAGGTAGCGCTGGACATCGCCGGTCTGGCAAAAGCGCAGCATGCCTCCGGCGGTATCGACGAAGAAGCCCCAGCTTCCCACCAAGATCTTGTCGATGAGGATCCGGTCCACCACCTTGAAAGTGAGGTCGCAAAGGACGCGGAAAGGGCGCAACAAGATGGCATGGTAGAGCTCGTCCACGCGAAACTTATCGCGCACTAAGGCGACCAGGCCCGGAGCCCGAGCCACCCAGGCGGCTGCGGGTCGCCGGTAACCGCCCCCGAAAAAGGCGTAACCGGCGCCGATGCCGAGCAAAGCGATCACGGTCGACACGGCCATGGTCGTCCACTCCGCGGCGAGCGAGACCGGCATGGGCTCGCCCACCGCAGGAGCCAACCAGGCCACCAGCGGGCTTGCGCCGTGCCCGCCCCAGAGCTCGCGCAGCCCGGGAGGAAGGCCCACTAGCCCAGCCAGGGCAGCCCCGACCGCCAAGATCGCGAGCGGCAGGGTCATCGCCGCCGGCGCTTCGTGGATATGCTCTTGCACGGCGGCACTGGCCCGACAGGGGCCGGTGAACACCAGAAAGTAAAGTCTAGACATGTAGAAGGCCGTGCCCAAGGCGGCCACCAGCAAGATGACCCCGACTAGCGGCCCTACCCAGGCCAGGCCCTGCCCGAAAGCCCGGGTGGCGAAGGTACCCTCCACTATGGCGTCCTTGCTGAAAAAACCCGAGAAGATTGGCACGCCCGCGATAGCCAGCCAGCACACCTGGAAAACCCGAGTAGTCACCGGCAGGCGCTTGGCCAGCCCACCCATCCTGGTGATGTCGCCTGAGCCGCCCATGGCGTGCATGACCGAGCCCGCACACAAGAATAGCCCGGCCTTGAAGAAGGCGTGGGTGAAGAGGTGGAAGATGCCGGCGGAGAAATTGGCGGTACCCACGCCCACGAACATGAACCCAAGCTGGCTCACGGTCGAATAGGCCAGGACCTTCTTGAAATCGTTCTGGGCGAAGCCGATTAGCGCGGCCAAGAGAGCGGTGAGCGCGCCCACGATCGCCACCACAGCCAGAGCGGCCGGGGCCAGCAGGTAGACCGCCTGCATGCGCGCCACCAGGTACACACCGGCCGTCACCATGGTGGCGGCGTGAATCAGCGCGGAAACCGGGGTAGGACCTGCCATGGCATCAGGGAGCCAGACATAGAGCGGAATCTGGGCCGACTTACCCGCCGCGGCCAGAAAGAGCAAGAGTCCGACCCAAAATGCCACGCTCTGCCCCAGCCACAAGGGGGCGGTGAGCACCTGGCCGTGCGTGGCCACATCGAGAATATCGGGAATGCTCAGCGTACCGGTCGTGCGGAAGAGCAAGAACATGCCGAGCAAGAACCCGAAGTCGCCTATGCGATTGGTGATAAAGGCCTTCTTGCCCGCGCTGGCGTTGGCATTGTCCTGATACCAAAATCCGATCAGCAGATAGCTGGCCAGCCCCACGCCCTCCCAGCCGATAAAGACCACGGGCAAGCTATCACCCAGCACCAGAAGCAGCATCGCGGCGCAGAACAGATTCAGATAGGCGAAGAAACGAGAGTAGTCCTTCTCATGGGCCATGTAGCCTATGGAATAGACGTGGATAAGGGTGCCAATGAAGGTGACGACCAGACAGAGAAGCCCCGACAGAGCGTCCATGCGCAGACTGAAATCCACCACCAGATCGCCACCCGCCGCCGCAATCCAGGGGAAGACCGCATCGACGATCACGCCCCCGCCCGTGCGCGACGCGGGCATGAGCCCGAAGAAGAACGCATCCAGGGTGATCAGGCAGGACGCCGCCACCGCAAAGATGGCGACGGCGTGTACCACCTTGCGCGAGTGCCGCCGCCCGAAGAATATCAGGTAAGCTGCTCCCAAGAGGGGCAACAGCGGAATCGATCTGAGCTGGGCGAACATGGTCAGCCTCGTAGCTCGTCGATGGTGGCCAGATCGATCTTCTTGCGCGTGCGATAAACCGCCACCACGATGGCTAGGCCAATGGCGGCTTCGGCGGCAGCCATCGCCATGATGAAGAATGCCACCACGTGACCGCGCTGATCGCCGAGAGCGCGGGCGAACGCCAAGAGCGCCAGACTCCCGGCGCCCAGCTGCAGCTCGATGCTCATGAGCACGAAAAGAGCATTTCGGCGCATGAGGACGCCGGTGGTGCCGAGAAAGAACAGGACGAGAGAGACCAGAATGTAGGCGTAGCTAGGCATCAGGCCGGACCTCCCTGGCCGTGGCCGCGGGGTGGCCGAGCGAGCAGCACCCCCCCAACCACCGCGGTCAGGAGCAGGAGCGAGATGGCCTCGAAGGGAAAGAGGAAATCGCTGAACAGCAAGCGACCGATCGAGCCGGCGTTGCCAAAGTCCGGAATGGGCGGTGTGGACGCCACCGCCAGCACGTAGCTCGTGCGCTCGCGCGCCACAAGCCAGGCTATGCGATAGAACAGATACCCGATGGCCAGCACCGCCGCGCTGCGCACGAAGACGCCCCTTAGCGCTATGGGGTGCTCTTCGTCGCGGCTCACTATCATGACGGCGAAGATGAAGAGCACCATGATGGCTCCCGCGTAGACCAACACCTGCAACACGGCGAGGAAGTGCGCCGAGAGCGTGGCGTAGAGCCCCGCCGTAGCACAGAAGGTCCCGATGAGCGACATCAAGGCCACCACCGCGCTCTTGCGCGTTATGGTGAGCAAGGCGCCGGCGACCGCGCCGGCGGCAAGGACCATGAAGGCAATCTTCCCGAGGAGCGTGGGTGCCGCTTGCACGAGGTTCACGGAGCTTTCCTCCCGCTAAGCTTGGCCTCGAAGTCGGGCCGATACTTGGTCAAAAATGCGAGCATAGGCCACGCCGCGGCCTCGCCCAAGGGGCAAATGGTGTTGCCGGCGATGCCCACCGCTATGCTGGCGAGCAGGTCGACGTCGCCCGGCTGCCCCGCCCCTTGTGCAAGCCTGGTCATAACGCGGGCCAACCAATGGGTTCCTTCGCGGCAGGGGGTGCACTGTCCGCACGATTCGTGCCCGTAGAAGCGCATGATGGTCGCGCAGAAAGCGACCACGTCGGTGGTCTCGTCGAAGACCACGATGCCGCCCGAACCAGCCATGGTCTTGAGTCGTTTGCCTCCGCCCATGTCAAAGGGAACGCCGGGCTTCGCCTCCACGTCTTTGATACGCGAATCGGTCATCAAGGCGTCGAATTCGATAGGCACGTCGATCTCGCTGGCATCGACCACGGGCATGGAGCTGCCCCCCGGCACGATGCCCTTGAGCTGGCGCCCGCCCACCATACCGCCGCACACCTCGATCAGTTTGCGGAACGTGATCCCCATGGGCAACTCGTACACCCCCGGTCGATTCACGTGACCGGAAACGCTGAGCACCCGAGTTCCTCCCGACTTGCCCATACCGAGTTGGGCGAACCAAGCTCCCCCCCGAGCCACGATGGCGGGGACATTCATCAGGGTTTCGACGTTGTTCACGATGGTCGGTTGGCCGAAGAGACCACGCACGGCCGGAAAGGGCGGCTTCATACGCGGCCAGCCGCGTTTGCCCTCGAGCGAGTTCAAAAGCGAGGTCTCCTCGCCGCAAATATAGGCCCCGGCGCCCCGGTGCAGCGTGATGTCTATCTTGACCGGCCCGCTCACGCTCTCCTGTTGCCGGCCGAGCAAGCCGGCGGCGTAGGCTTCGTCCAAGGCGGTCTCGAGAATCTTGGCCTCGCTGCCTAGCTCTCCGCGCAGATACAGGTAAGCGCGGCTGCAGCCCAGGGCATAGGCCGAGGTGGCGATGCCCTCAATGAGCAAATGGGGATCGCCTGACATCAACACGCGGTCCTTGAAGGTGCCGGGCTCGGACTCGTCCGCGTTGCAGACCAGGTAAACCTGCGCGGCACCCTTGGGCAAAAATCCCCACTTGAGCCCGGTCGCGAAGCCCGCACCACCGCGACCACGCAGGTTAGACGCTTTCACCTCGTCGACGATAGCCTGGCGCGACATGTTGAGCGCCCGCGCGAAAGCCTGCCAACCACCGTGTGCCCGGTACACCGACAAAGTGCGAATATTGGGCACCTCCAGATTGCGTGTCACCACCTTCTCGCCAGGGGTGGGACGGAAAACCCGGCGTGCATCGATGGGTGAGAACTCCCCCCCGCAGGGCTGGGGGGTGCCCGGCTGCTCTCTCAACTCTGCCAGCAACGCGTCAAGCTCGCGCGCACCCAGATTGCGATGACGAGCGCCGCCTGCGACCACCGAAGCACCGTGGTCGCATCCGATCATGTCGTCATCCTCGTCCAAGCGAAAAAGGCCGTCGGAAGTGCTCTGTCCGGGTCCGATGCCAAGGCGCTGGTGCAAATGGTCGAGCGCATCAAAACCCGCGCGCGCCACGCACCCCAGGCTGGCACACACCTGCAAACGATGGCGCGCGGGCGGCGTCCGCCGGAACATCGTGTAAAAGGTCACTACTCCGAAAACGTGCGCCATCGCCAGGCCGAGCAGCCTCGCGACGTGCTCGAGCGCCTCGTCCGAAAGGTGACCGATCTCGTCCTGGACGAGGTGTAGCACGGGAATTAAAGCCGCCTCCGCGTCGGGGTACCCTTCGCGAACCCGGCTTATCGACTGGACCGTTTGCGGCGAAAGATCGATGGCCATCGGCAAGCTCTGCACTTTGGGTGGGGAAAAGCCTAACGTCAACTCCCACAGACACAAGATTCGGCAGCCAGGGCGCCCGATGGTGCTCCAGCGGCCCAAATCGCACCCCGCGGGCGCTCATTTTAGGCCGTACCGTCATCCGCCGATGCGGTGGAGGAGAATGCATGTCAGGATTCTCCTGGTCGAGGAAGACCAAGCCAGCCGGGACGCAGTCTCACGCGTGATCGCGTCGCTGGGGTACGACTGCGTAGCGGCCGAGAACGGCGCCCGCGCCCTGGACGCGCTGGCTTCGCACTCGTTCGATCTATGCGTGCTCTCGCTTGGCCTCCCTCTTGACGCAATCCGCAACGTGCTAGCGTCGGCCCATGCACGCAAGGCGGCGATCCCCATCGTCGTTCGCACCGGCCAGGGCACGGTCGAGGAAATCGTATCTGCCTTCCGCATGGGCGCGGTTGACTTCGTCGTCCCCAGCTGCCACCCAGCGCTGTGCGCCGAGGCGATCGAGCGTGGGTTGGCCGAGCGCGGTCGCGGGGTGGCACCCTTGCGCACCAGCGGGGCCACCTTGATTGGCGAACATCCCGCCATGCAAGTGGTGCTCGAACGCGTGACGCAGGTTGCCGACTCGGGTGCCAGTGTCGTCATACGCGGCGAGGATGGTACGGGCAAAGAGGTGGTAGCCCGCCTACTACATGCCTCGGGCGCCCGCCGCAGCGGCCCCTTCGTGACCCTGCGGCTAACCACCGGGGCCAGCAAGGTCACTTCGGCCAGCCTGCTCGGCAGCGCGAGCTCATCGGACGGGCCCGGACCTGGCCCAGGCGGCAAGCTGCAAGAGGCACGGCACGGGACCCTGTTCATCGATGAGATCGCCCATCTGTCGAGCGAGCTCCAGGTCGCCCTTCTCCGGCTGCTGCGCGATCCGGCCCGACGGGAAGACGCTGACGTGCGCGTCGTCGCCGCCACCCGCGAGAACCTCGAGCGCGCCGTGCGAGACGGCGAGCTAATCGAGGATCTCTACTACCGTCTCAACATCATCCCTATCGAAATTCCTCCCCTGCGCGAACGGGTCGAGGACATCCCCATCCTGGTCGAGCATTTCCGGCTATCCGCCAACGCCTTCCGCGGCCGCGAGGCCCCACCCTTTCCGCCCGAAGTGCTGGTGCGGCTAGGCGAGCTGCCTTGGCCGGGTAACGTGCGCCAGCTGGAGAGCGTGGTCGCCGATCTGGTCACCGCGGCCCGAGATTGTCCGGTCACGGTGTACGACTTGCCCGCAAGTCTACGCACAGACGTCAAGTCACTCGGACCCGGCATCGTCGACTTGCCTGCCCATGGGGTCGATCTCCGCCTACTGCTCACCCAGCTCGAGCAGCGCCTAATTGGACAGGCCCTCGAGCGCACCGGCGGCAACAAGAACCGTGCCGCCGAGCTCTTGGGGCTCAATCGCACGACTCTGGTCGAGAAACTGCGCCGGCGAACCGTGGCTTGAGGGCGGCTCATGCGCGCGCGCCGACACCGTCGCTAGCCGAGTCTTGCACAACGGCTGCTCATCGGGGCTCACGCGCATTGGCCTCGTCGTCAGTGGCTTGACGGTTCGATTCCTCTTCTGACGTCATTCGGCTGACGATCCGCGGGCGAGCGAGATGCGAGTGCCAGGAAGTTGGCCCACTTAGGCGAGCTCAGGTCCTGGCACAGCGTCTGCACACCGCTCCCGCCATGCCCAAAGGGAAGAGAGCTAGGGTTGCCAGTGACCGGCGCGCGCCAAACCACACTCCCGCGAAAAAGCGCACACCTCCCCTCAAGCTCCCGGCCAAGCTGGCGGCGCGACGAAGTGAATACGCTGCCAAGTTCTTCCCCTACATCGAGAAGGTAGCGCGCCGGCTCGCCCGTCGGCTTCCGGCCCACGTCGAAATCGACGACTTGGTCTCGGCCGGGGTCATCGGCCTCATGGAGGCCGCCGAGCGTTTCGACCCCAAGCGCGTCGACCGCTTCGAAGCCTTTGCCGAGTTCCGCATCCGCGGCGCCATGCTGGACGATCTGCGGGCGCGCGACACCCTTTCACGCGACATGCGCCGTCTGTACAACGAGCTACGCGAGGCGACGCGCAGACTGGAATCGCAGCTGGGCCGCGCGCCCGACCAGGGCGAGTTGGCCGACACCCTCGGGCTGAAGGTGGACGAGCTCTATACTCGGCAACAGAAGCTCTCGGGCTCTTCGGTGGTGGGCATCGACGATGCGGGCCCGGATTTTCTCGAACGCACCACCGATGCGAATTCCCCTGATCCGTTCGAGATTACCGCCCATCGCGAAGCCTTGGCCCACTTGGTATCGGGTATCGATGATCTGCCCGAGAAGATGCAGCAGGTGCTGTCGCTCTACTACTGCGAGAACATGAACCTCAAGGAGATTGGCGAGATCCTTGGCGTCACCGAGTCGCGCGTGTGCCAGATCCACGGCGAAGCCACCCGCCGCCTGCGAGCCTCGCTGTCGAATATCGAAGACGCGGTCGCGGCTTGACGGGATGGGCAACGACCAGGTCGGTCGCAGGCCACCGGCCGTCGCCGACGTGTAACAAGCTGGGATCATTGGCCTTGTACCTCGTGCAAGAATCTGCTCAAGGTTTGCTCACCCGGGCCGATGTGGGAATACATGGCAGGACAGACCGATCGTGAAGCTCGCAAAGGCCCCCATGGCTCGCCCCTTAGCGGAGACGTGGAGGGGCTCGCGCGCCAGATGAGAGTGCAAGAACTGCGGCGACAAGTGGCGGAGGGGGCCTACAAGGTTCACCCGCAGCGTCTCGCACTCAGGATTTTGGTCAAAGCGCTGCGCAACAAGACCTGAGCTACCGCGCCGGTGTTCGGCGAACGGCGGGCTCCAGTGATATCGGAAACTGCATCCGTCGCGGACGCGGGCGAGCTTGCGTTCTGGCTTTCCCGCGCTTCGGCGTTGACGGGACGATACGCTCCCCAAGGTCAGCTGGCGGAAAAGCGCACATAGGTGTGCTCCTCGCCGGTAGCCGCCCGCAGGACCTTGAGGATGGCCTCGCAATGCGTCTTCACCTCGGGCCGCGCCGGTCCGCGCAATCGGCCCTCCAGCTCCTTGACCACCAAGGGGATCTGGAGCTGGTTAAACAACGTGTCGCCGAAGGGGTCCACGAAGCGCAGACAGGGTGAGCCAAGATCTTCGCGATCGGGGAGCAGCTTCTCGGTCAGGTTGCCGGCGTCCAGGACCTCGTCCTGGACTTCGCCTGATTCGGTTTCTACGCAGATGTCGATTCCCATGGTGCCCTCCGGCCTGGAAGTCGTCAGTTAGCTCCTAACTATACGTACGTTCGAGCAGCCCCCGCAAGAAAGGGAGAGCCATGGAGCCGGGAACCCGGTAGATTCGAGCCTCGTTTACCGTGTCTACCGCGTCTAACCATAGGCGACGAGCCAAGCGACCAGCGGCTGACGAAGTCGCAATCACCAACCCTTCCGACGGCGGCTTCTGGTTCTGGCTCTTCAAGCTTTATGCCTTCGCCGGCCTGTGCGCTCTGGGCCTAAGCACGCTCTCGATCATTGGCCTCTACGCGTACCTCGCCAGCACCCTGCCCGCCCTGCCCGACTTCGACCGCTACCGCCTGGAGGCTCCCGAAACCACGCGCCTGCGGGCCTGGGATGGCACCGAGCTGGCCGATCTGGCCGCCGAGCACCGCCAGATTCTGCCCCTGGAGGCTTTCCCGCGAAAGCTCTTGCAGGCTTTCGTGGCCATAGAAGACCGCAGATTCTACGAGCACGGTGGCCTCGACTATCGGGGCATGCTGCGCGCCTTGCTCGCGAATGTGCGCGCGGGGCACGTCGTGCAAGGCGGCTCCACCATAACCCAGCAGGTTGCGCGATCCTTCTTGCGCTCCTCCGAGCAGACACTCGAGCGCAAGATTCGGGAGGCGATATTGGCGCGCCGCTTGGAAGCGCGCTACCGCAAGGACCAAATCCTCACCCTCTACCTGAATCAGATTTTCCTCGGCCATCAGTCCTATGGCGTGGCCGCGGCCGCGCGCCGGTACTTCAACAAGCAAGTGAGCGAGCTCGACTTGGCCGAGATGGCAACCATCGCGGGGATTGCCCAAGCTCCTAGTCGGTATTCGCCCCTGCTCGCGCCCGAGCTGACGCGGGCGCGCCGAGATCAGGTACTGGCGGCCATGGCGACGGCGGGGGTGATCGACGAAAACGTCGCCCACAGCCTAAGGGCGCAGCCCATCCGGGTGCACCAGCCGCCCGACGTCTTCCGCGAGCGCTCGCCCTACTTCGCCGAGCATGTCCGTCGCGACATAGCTCGGCGCTACGGTGACAAGACCTTGTGGCAAGGCGGGTTGGAGATCGAGACCACCTTATTGCCGTGGGTAGATGAAGCCGCCCAAGAAAACGTCGACTTCTCCCTGCGCAAGCTCGACAAGCGGCAAGGTTGGCGAGGCCCGCTGGCGCACTTGACCGGTACGGCCGCCCAAGAGCTAAGGCAACGCTCAGCGGCCCGCTACGGCTCGTCGCCCCTCAAAGAGGGACAGCTCTATCTCGGCTTGGTAGAGCATACCGGGGGGGGCAGCGCCGAGGTTCGCGTGGGCGAAAGGGTCTACCCTCTGCCTGCCTCGGGCATGGATTGGGCGTTCGCCTACAGCAGCGTCGATTCGACCAACGGCAAGACCCTGTCCAGCACCAACGCTGTCCTGCACCCTGGCGACCTGGTTTGGGTGACGCCGCTCCACCGATCTCGGCGGCGACGCTTCTCCGATTGGACCTACAACAGCGCGGGTGAGGTCGAATGGCTGCCCGCGTTTTCCGATCGCCCGCCTCCGCGCGGCCCGACCGCGCTAGCGCTCGAGCAGACGCCCCGGGTGCAAGGATCGCTGTTTTCGTACGACCACCAGACCGGCTACGTCATCGCGATGGTCGGCGGTTTCGACTTCGACCGCTCGGAGTTCAATCGCGTCGTGCAGGCGTGCCGGCAACCCGGATCTACGTACAAGCCCATCTACTACTCGCTCGCCCTCGACCGCGGCTACGGCTACACCTCGCTGCTCAACGATACCCCCCGCGCCGAAGTGGATCCGATCACCGGCGAGGTCTGGACTCCTAAGAATCTCAACAACACCGTCGAGTACCAGGTCAACCTCGAATACGCTCTCATCTGGTCGAAGAACGTTCCCTCGGTCCAACTCTTCAAGCTGCTGGGCGGCAAGGACGTGGCCGCATGGGCACGCGGGCTGGGCATGACAACGCCCATCATTCCCGATCAAGCGTTGGCCCTCGGCGCTTCCTGTACCCGCATCGACGAGCTCACCCGAGCATTTTCGGCCTTTGCGCGCAACGGCTCTCTGGCAGACCCCGTCTACGTGCGCCGAGTGCGCGATCGCTCCGGGCGCGTGATCGAGGACAACAGCAGCGCCACCGATCCTATGTCGTCGCCCGACGAGCGACTCGACCGCATGGTGGCCCTGGCCGGCCAATACCGCAAGGACGTTATCCCGCCGCGCACGGCTTGGCTGACCTCACAGCTTCTCCGACGGGTGGTAACCAAGGGGCACGCGCCCTCGTTGCGCAGCGCCGGTCTGCTAGTAGGTGGCAAGACCGGGACGTCGAGCGCCACCATGGACACTTGGTTTGTCGGCTACACCTCGCGCTGGATGACCACCGCATGGATCGGTGATGACCACCGCGAACGTCCTTTGGGTTTCAAGGATGCCGCCTTCATGCTGACCGTCCCCATGACCGCCCGCTACCTGTCCGAGGTCACCGCGGGCCAACCCCTCAAAGAGATCCCCTGGCAGCGCCCCCCGGGAGTCAGAGCCAACGACACCGGGGGAAACCTGCGCACCACGATGGATGAAGTGAAGGCCGACGCGGATCTGGTCAAGAGGGGGCACAAGAAAGGCTGAGCCGCCCGACCAATTTGCCCAGCCCGTGCCGGTCACCGCTTCCTCGGCAGGCCGCCAGCGTTACCGCTCAGCGTCCTTGCTGCCCACCACGGTAAGGTTCATGCCAATCTGGACTGCCAGCGGCTTGCCGTCCACCATCACCGTGGTCTTCCCGTTGTGGTACCAGCCGAACGACCCGGTCGAGAACTCGCGTTTGTCGGCCAGTAGCTCGGCACCGCCGATGGTGATCTTGATCGGCTCGGCCTTTTCCAGGAAGTGCGTCTTCGAAATGGGGCAGGGTAGTTTTGCCATAGCGCGCATGCTAGCACGGGAGGAGCGATTTTGGCCGGGGGACTGCTCTCGCGACTCTCGCGTCAGCCGGGCCCGCCTCCCTGCCCCGACCTTCCTTGGTCCTTGTCCTCAACCGCCAACCGAAGAAGGTAGCTATGCTCATACCAGGGCATCGATCGCGATCTCCATGGTCGAGATCGCGATGCCGCACCAGGGTTGGGCCAAGGTTGTCAATGGCGGAGCAGGCCGAGGACGATCTCGAGCACAATGAGCAGCACTACCGTGGCCTCGAGGAAAAACAGGCGCCGGTCGCGCGCCACGTCGGTGATGACCTCGAGAACGTCCTGCACGCTCTTCAGCTTGAGCTCGAGCGATTGGTAGCGGTCGACCAGATCGAATTCCACCCGCAACATCTGGTAGATTCGATCGGCGCCCGCGTCGTCCCAAATGGCATCCGGCTTGTCTAGCAAGTGCAATACCGAGAGCACTTCGCTGCGCGTGCCGATCGCAGCTCCTATGAATTTGAGCAAATGGCGAGTGCGCATTGGCATGGTGCCCGCCTTCTCCAGCTCGTTACCCAGCTTGTCGGTGTCAACGAACATCTGGTCAACAATGCTCTCGTAGTAGTCCATGGCTGCGCTTTGCCCCACGATCAAGGCCACGACCGTGGTCCGCTCGAAAGTCAACCGGTCGACCAGCAAGCCACCACCATCCATCTCGGTGCGGGCGCCCTGCACCTCGCGCACGGTCAGCTCCTCGTTGGCGACCTGCGCCTTGGTCAGACCCGGCCGGGCGCCCGCTAGACGCGCCAACTCGGCCGCCCGTACTTCCGAAGCCACGTCGCAAAAGACCACGGCGCCAAAGTGGTAGAAGAAGATCGTCCCCCCGGTGGGGGGCTGGAACCAGAGCTCGCGTGGCGAGCGCTTGGCCTCCGGGTAGGCCGCCGCCAGCTCCTTGAGGGGAAAATTCTCGACGAAGGCCGCAGCGAAGAAGGTGTGGATGCGCCCGTGGGCTGACGCGCTCGACGTACTCGATGTGCTCGTGCTCGATGTGCTCGATGTGCTCGATGTGCTCATGGATAACCGGCAACGCAGATTGGCAAAGGGAGAGATTGCAACGAAATCCAGCATAAGACCAATTGCATCCGTGTCGCCAAAGGACTAAGACCGCTGGTGGTTCTTTCCCCAATCCACCAATCCGGAGGCCAACCGATGAGGATGAACGCGATCTTGTTCGCCATGGGAAGCTGTCTTGCGCTGGGTGCGTGCGCCTCGACCAGCGGCTCAGGCGGTGACGAACCCCTGCCGGTCGTGGTCCGTGACGGCACCCAACCCTCGCTAGCCACGGGAGGTATTCCCCCGGACAAGCAGGCTGACATCTATCTGGTGCTGCAGGAGCGCGATGCCTCGGCGCGCAAGTGCTACCAAGACGTGCTCAACGAGAAGCACACCCGCGAATTCAAGGGCACGGTCAAGCTCATGCTTTCGCTGAACACCGACGGAACGGCCAAGGCGGTGCGTATCATGGGGGGAACACTGGGCAACAAGGAAGTGGAAGATTGCCTGGTCCAGACGGTGAAGGAGTTCGAGTTTCCCAAGCTCGAGCGGGCGGGTGACCTCCAGTACGAATACACCTTCGAGCCGCAGTACTAGCGGCTAGGGTCGCGCTGGAGCGCCGTACGAGTCCGTACGAGAACAGAAGTCAGGCGCTGTGCGCTCGTGTGGTTGGGCGCCCGGCTGAGGGAGAGCTGCGTCCACGGGCCGGATCGCGAGCGGTAGGTCGGCTGGCCACCCCGGCCGACATCAGCACCTATCGGAAGGAGTCTGATCATTTTTCGGGCAAGTCCGCTATTGTTCGCTAGCTGAAAAAGTGTATAATCCGTTACAGGACATGAGGCGAAGTATTTTCTCGCTCGTTCTCCTGACAGCCACTGTTTCGGCCTGTGCTTCGGAGCCGGAGGTTGTTCCCGCCCAGGCCATCCGGCCGCCACCCAAGCACCGTAGTGGCAGCGCCCGGGCCGCCCCCCGGGTGGGCGGCGACGAAGCCATGGCTATCAAGATGTCGGTCGGCTATCTCGACGAGCGTGCCGTCGACAGCGCAATAGAGCCCCATGAGCGCGCCATGGCGGCCTGCTTCGCGCGGGCTGGGAAAGCTCGCACTTATCTCTCGGGGCAAATCGTCATGCGCTTCGTGGTAGCTGCCAGCGGAGAGGTTTCCGATGTCCAGGTCATCAGAAACGACCTCGGCAGCTATCCGGTGGAAAATTGCCTCGTCCTCCAGGGCAAGCAAATCGTCTTCCCCGTTCCCGAGGGTCGCTCGGCAACCGATTTCGAATATTCCATGAGCTTCACCTCCACGGGCGAGCGATCGGTAGTCCCGTGGAGCGCAAGGGAAATGGCGCCCTATCTGTATGCCATATCGACCGAGCTAGCCGATTGCGGCCAGCTTGCGCCCTCGGACGTAGACGTAGTCGCCTACGTGGAGCCGGGCGGCGCCATAGGCTCCGTGGGCTTCGCGTCGCAGAGCACGCTAGACCCAACGGCGGCCGTGTGCGCAGTGGCGCTTATGAGTAGGATTCGCATCGACGACGCTCACACCGCTCACTCCGGAGTGGTGCTACGTGCCACTTTCCCGATGGCGCTCGCCTTCGAGCCTCCCTTGGCCGATTCGCACAAGCTCAAGCACGCCAGGCGGCACTGACCGGCGCTGCGTCATCTCAGCTCACTTGCATCTGAGGCGCTATTTCGTCAAAGCGCGGGTCAGATTGGCGGCCAGGCCAAGCAGACGCAAAATTTCGTCCCCGCTCGCCTCGACCCGCAGCTCGAGAGTGCTCTCGGCACACGAGACTTCGGCCCGGCTGACCAGGGCGGAAAAACCGCCTATGAGAACGAGCGGATTGGCGAGCAACTTGCGCTGCCAGACCGGCACCTCGGCCTGCCAAGCTTTCGCGTCGGCGTCGGTTTTGAACTCGACGATCAACTGTATATAGGCGGGGGAGATGCCCACCAGAAGGGTGAGCAGCTCGGGAGCGACGCTCTCCACCGTCGCCCTCGGCCTATCCTCTTGCACGCCTCGCGTCCCGGGTAGCACCAGGGCGGCAGGTGGCGCGGCCCCGCCCAAGAGCTTTGTCGCACACATCATGAATGCGGCGTCCTCGGGCATAGCCTCATCCTCGGCCGTGATGCGGTCTATGATTTCACGCCAGCGCACCGGAGAGCTCGGCCCCCGCTTGGGGTCGACACCCAGCAGTTGTCCGGCATAGGCAGGAGTTGCCATGAGGGCAAGGTCGGGCGACGGCAGCACCAAGATGCGGTCGTCCTGGTCCCAACCCTGGCCTGCCCCGTCTGCCCGGTTCCCCACATCGTGGCGGATGCCGACCGGGCGCCCGTCGATAGTGCGCCAGGTGATCGAGCCGTGTCCCGCGCGCGCCGCACGATCGAAGCCAGCCTGCAGGCCAGCGTCGCCCAGATGGTGACGGGCGGCCAAGAAGGTGACCCTGGCATCGGCCGGATCGGGCGTGGCGACGAGGAGGCTGTCGAAATCCCGATAGAGGTCGAAACCCGACCCGTCGATCAGTCGACGCCGGTCGGGCAGGAGCATCAACAATTGGTCCAGAGCAGCGAATATCTTGTCGCTTTCGGGTGAGGCTCTGATCCGATCGAGGTGCAGGAGCGCCACCAGCCGCGATCCCTCGGGTCCGTTGGGACGCAGGTCGCCCGGCCGACGTCGTCCCCCGTCCGCGCTGGCATCGCCGGCATGGCCGTACCCGCCAGCATCCGGCGGCCAGGACACGCCCCCGTCCAGGACTGCCACCTTCACCTCCCGCGAGCCACCATGCGCCATAGATTGGTGCCGAGGCCTGGCGGGCTTGGGCAAAGAGCGGGCAGACGCGGGTGATTGCGCTGGGCCAGGGCGAGCTCCCAGGGGCAGATCCTTGACCAGATCCACCGACACGAGCTGCACCCGTAAACGGGGCAGCAGCTCGAGCGACTGCCAGCTGGCCACAGCCACGAGCGAGGCGACCGCCGCGTGCGCGGCCAAGGATATGGCCGTGGCCAAGAGGGTACGGCGGAGGTTCGTGCTCAGACGCCGGCCGTGAAACATGAACGCCAAGGGCTGACGCTACCGGGCCAAAGCTCGCAGTCGCGCTGCGATGACGGTTGGGTGAGGGGCACACCCAACCGTGACGAGCGCTCCATCGCGCGGACGCTTCTGCGCTATCGCGGTCAGGCTGGCGGCCAGGAAGATCTTCGCGATTCGCGACTCCAGATCAGGTTTCTTGGTCGCATCGAGGGCAATGACCATGCCGCCCGGCTGCAGCGCGGGAAGAAGGCCGAGCAGCAGATCCGCGGCCGCGTTCTCGTCTTCGATATCGATCAGGCTGTCAAGCAGCGCGGCTCCTATGGAAGCCGGCGCCAGCGGCAGGTCGGCGGCGGCCAGGGCGAGGTTGAGCGGGAGGCCGAGCTTGCCGGCTCGCTTCTTGGCTCGCAGCGCTGAAGCGCGCCTGTTCTCTTCGACCAGGGCCAAGACCGGCATTTCTGACGCCAGAGTTTCCGCCAACCAAAGGCTAGACAACACCAAGACCGGCGCATGCTCCCGCACCAGAGCACAGACTTGGGCGAGCGTCGCCTGGCTGCCTAACGTCCCCGAGAGCAACGGACCGCGCATGGCGCGCACTATAGGTTCCGGCGCAAGCAGCGGCAATTGCTAATCAGCCACCCCTATGTATGGGGTCTTGCTAGATTTGCCGGGATGGCCTTTCTAACGACGCTCGATGCCAGTGATGCAAGCCTGGGTGGGAAAGCCCGCTCACTGGCCCGACTAGACGCCGCCGGGCTCGCCACGCCCGCGGCCTTCGTGGTCACCGACACCCTCTTTCGTGCAATCTGCCCGAGCGCAAGTGAGCTGGCGGCCCCAGAACAGACCGAGCTCGTGTCACTCGCGTCATTAGATCGACGGCGAGAGGAAATCGAGCGCGCGGCCTGGCCGGCTGGCTTCGTCGCCGAGCTGCGCTCCCGACTTGCCTGCCTTGCGGCCAACCGCTTCTCGGTTCGCTCTTCGTTCGCGGGTGAAGACACGGCGGGCGCGCTGGCCGCCGGCGTGTACGCTTCGCGCGTCGGCGTAGGCGCGAACGAGGTCGAGGCAGCCATCCGCGACGTGCTCAGCTCGGCCTTTTCCCCGGGCGCGGCGGCCTATGCAAGAGCCCATGGACAGAGCCCAGGCGAGGGCCCGCGCTCGGTACTGATCCACGTTTTCATGCGCGGCCGGGCTGAAGGTAGCTCGGCCTTCGCCCCCGGCGCGATGGCGGAGCCCACGGTCATGCTGCGTCGGGGCTACTTGCCTGCCGACGCGCGGGTAGATCTGCAGAACAGCGTGCGCAAGCTGACCCAGACCATGGGCGCGCTCGAGGTCGAGTGGGTGCTCGAGCGACGCGGACTGGTCTATCTGCAGGCCAGGCCCTTCGCGCCCCCACCCGCGCCCATCGACTGGCCGGGCTGGCACGATCTGCCCGAAGGACAAGAGCGCGGGCTATGGCGCTGGGATGCTGCCCATAATCCTCTCCCGCTTTCCCCTGCCCAGTCCGGGCTGGTCAAGCTGGTGGACGAGCGCTGCCTCATCGGAATACGCCAACGCGTCCTGGGCGGCTACCTCTGCTACGCCCCCGACCACCGTCCGCTGCCCGCGGGCATCGAGCCGACGGCGGCGGCCGAGTATTTTGCGGCGGCGCAAAGCGATTTCGAGAGCCGCCGGGCGGGGCTTGCACCTGGCCCCCAGATCGACGAGGCACTTGAGCTCTTCGCCATGGTG
Source organism: uncultured delta proteobacterium (assembly GCA_963849735.1). Classification (GTDB taxonomy): domain Bacteria; phylum Myxococcota_A; class Polyangia; order Fen-1088; family Fen-1088; genus Fen-1118. The sequence goes on along the minus strand of CAWKJE010000037.1, from coordinate 11,357 downwards.
TACGAGCGCATACTGGGTGTGCTCAGGCCTGCTCTCCAGCGCTCGCGCGCGGCCCTGGCGAGCTTCCTCGAACGCCGTGCCCCCGGGCAGCTCGCGCTCTTGCCAGCCCTGACCGCGGACGTGGCCTCGATCGCCAGGGAGCGTCGTGAGCGCGCCGAGGCGATTTTTCAAGCTGCTAGCGATGAGGAGCGCATGGCAGCCCGGGCCGCATATCTGGCCCGCTTCGGGGACGAAGCTCCGGTTTGGGACCTGTGCTGTCCCACCTACGAAGAAGAGCCCGCACAGCTAGAGCTAGCCGGACGATCGTCCGCGTGGCCGCCATCCCGGACGACCTCACCCGCTCTCCCAGCGACCTCGGGCGTTCAGGTAGGAATGGACCTGCCTGCTCAGCCAGCAAGCCGGACCGCGGCCTGGCGCGCCGCCAGCGCCGCTGTGGAATATCAGCTGGCCGAAACCGAACGAGCCACTTGGCGCCGGGCACTTACCGACGCCCGCACGGCAGCCGCTCTAGCCGAAGCTGACGACTGGCTCTACGCCAAGGCACAAGCCGTTGTCCGCAAAGCCCTCCTGGCCACCGGCCAGCGCCTGCGCAGCTCGGGCGACCTGGCGAGCGCGGACGACATCTTCTTTCTGCCACTTGACCTGGCGCGCCAACTGGAGCACGGGCCGCCGCAGACGGTCGACCTGCGCCAAGCGGCGGCTGCCGGACGAGCGGCTTGGCAGGCGGCCCAGAGAGAGCCGCCGCCGCCCGAGCCTGGCGCTATGGCATGGGAAGGCGCCGTGCGCGGTTACGGCACGGGAGGAAGAGCGGTGGGCCGGATCTGGCGTCATCAAGGGGGCCCGGGCCAGTCAGGCTACCCTGGCTGGCCGGGCCAGCCGGTTCCGTCGGGCCGTGCCGGGACCCCGGGCTGCCCGCCTCCGTCGGGCTATGCGCCCATGACCGAGAGATCGATCGTCCTAGCTCGCACCCTGCTCCCAACCGAGCTGCCACTCATCGCGGCAGCGGGCCTGGTGACCGAGACGGGCGGACCGCTCGACCACGTTGCGGCCCAGGCACGCGAGCGCGGGATTCCGGCGGTGATCGGAGCGGCAGGAGCATTGACGGTGTTTTGCGCCGGGGATCTGGTACTAGTCGATGGCGACCGCGGGCTAGTGGTCAGGCTCGACCGTGGGTAAGCGAGCGCGCGGCCAGAGCGGGGCTCGACGGCACGGTCGGCCCCGCCAGCTTCTGCGCCGCTGCTCTGGCTCGACCTTTGTTGACACGCTCGCGCAGCTCCTTGCCAACCTTGAAGAAGGCCAAGCGCTTGGGCTTGACATGCACCATGTCGCCCGTGCGCGGATTCCGTCCTTCGTAAGCCTTGTAACTGCGCACCGTGAAGCTGCCGAAGCCCCGAATCTCGATCCCATCGCCCTGCGCAAGCGCTTGCGCCATGCAGGCAAAAATCTGATCGACCAACAGCTCCGCACGAGCCCAGGGAAACTTGAGCTTGTCGGCGACCACCGCGATAAGATCAGCCTTGGTCATGCGTTAGTCCTCGCAATGTAGCGAAAATCAAGGATTTAGTCGAGAGCACGAGCTGGCAGGGGCGCCGCAGGATCGCTGCGATAGCGGTAGGAGCGAAAAAACGAGTACTCGACGCAGTTGTGCCGCGCGTAGAAGTCGATGACGTCACGCCAGCCCAGCTCTCCCTTGTCGATACCGTCTTTGATGTCCCGCCACGAGAAAGTTTGCGGACACAAGCTGCCCTTCGGCGGAACATGACCCGCCGCGGTGCGCGGATCGTACAGCGTCGCGTTAGGCGGCACGCGGGATACATAGTAGGCTGACAATGCAGGCAATTCGATCACTTCGATACGGTCGAGATCGAGGTAGGGGTCCTTGCGATAAACACACTCGGTGCGCAGGATGGTTTGCCCTGGCTCGAGCGCAATCGCATTATGGGGCAGATTGGCTTTGAGGGCGCATTGGGACTGGCCCCTGATCGAGGTCTCAATGCGATAGGCCAAGAAGAGCGGCGTGAGGTTCTCGATGCGCAGCACTAAATTATCGACGGCGATGGTGTGCGATTCGAAGGTGGAAGTTTCCTTGCTCACCTCCAGCGATATGCGCAAGTGCCGCGTCTCGATCGGGGCCTTGAGCCGCAGACGCTGCCTGGTGCGCAGCTCGTCGAAGTACGGATTGGGTTGCGCCAGTTCTTCATAGCTTGGCGCATCGATCGCGAAGGCCCTGGCGTCATCTTCTATGAGAGCTTTGTAGTAGAGCACGGAGAAGCGCTGCTCGGAATTGATCATCACCGATAAGGGGGGCGCCGGGTCGGGCTGCTTGGGGGAAGGCGAGGGGGTGCTAGCGACGTGCAAAATCCAGACGCCAAGCGCGATGGTGGACGCTCCCGTCAGCAGCACGGCCAGGGCGAGCGGCTTGCCTTCCACGTCCGGTCACCCGAGAATCGCGACCCCACCCAGGTAGGGCTGGAGCACGGCCGGCACGTCCAGCTTGCCATCGGAGCGTTGATAGTTTTCTAGCACCCCGATCAAGGTCCGCGGCAACGCTAGCGCCGAGCCGTTCAAGGTGTGGACGAAGCGAGCCTTCTCCTTGCCGTCCTTGAACCTGATCTTCGCTCGGCGCGCCTGGAAATCACCGAAATTAGAGCACGAGCTGACTTCCAGCCACTCGGCACAGCCGGGCGCCCACAGCTCGAGGTCGAACTTGACCATGGCGGAAAATGACAGATCACCGGTACACATCTCCACCACGCGGTAAGGGAGATCGAGCGCGCGCAGCACGTCCTCCGCATCCGCCAGCAAGCTGGCCAACTCGGCCATGGAGCTCTCCGGACGCACGAACTTGACCAACTCGACCTTGTCGAATTGGTGGCCCCGCTTGATCCCGCGGGTATCGCGGCCCGCCGCCATCTGTTCGCGCCGGAAACAAGCGGTGAACGCCACGTGCTTCACCGGCAAAGCAGAGCCCTCCAGAATCTCATCGCGATAAAGGTTGGTGACCGGTACCTCGGCCGTGGGTATGAGCCAGAAATCCTCGCTGATGTCCCGGTAGAGGTTGTCGCCGAATTTGGGCAAGTTGCCGGTGCCCACCAGGCACTCGCGCCGCACCAGGTAGGGTGGCAACACCTCGATGTAGCCGTGCTTGGTGGTGTGCAGATCCAGCATGAACGAGATCAAAGCCCGCTGGAGCCTGGCCCCCCAGTCGCGCAGCACATAAAAGCGGCTGCCCGCGATCTTGACCCCGCGCTCGAAATCGATCACGCCCCAGCGCGGCCCGAGATCCCAGTGCGGCTGCGGAGCAAAAGCGAAGCTGCGCTCGCGCCCCTCTTTGCGCACCACCCGATTCTCGCTCTCGTCCTTGCCCACCGGAACCGACGGGTGAGGAAGGTTAGGCAACTCGAGCAGCTTTTGTTCCAGATCCGCCTCCTGTGCCGCCAGATCCTCGAGCAGCCGCTGGTTGCGCTCCTTGAGCTCCGCCCCTTTGGCCTTGATCTCCTCGCGCACCGACGGGGACGCCTTGGCGATCTCCTTCGACAAGCGGTTCTGCTCCGCCTGGATGGCTTGCGAATCATTCTTGAGCTTGCGGACCCCCTCATCGAGGACAATCACCGCTTGCAAATCTACGGCCGCGCCAAGGCTGCGCAAGCCAGCGCGCACGTCTTCCGGGTTTTCACGCACTAGTCGGATGTCGAGCATGGAGGGATGGAGTGTACGACGACTTGCCCTCCGCTCGCCAGAGCACCTTGCGCCAAGTGCGCCGGGAGCGCCAAAGGCACCTCGACTATTGGACTATTGGACTAGTGGGGGGGGAGGCTAGCCGCCTATCCCGCTCTTCGATGTGATCTGGGAAGGGCAGCTCACCTGCTCGTAGATCAGCGCAGGATTGTCAGCCGAGCTATACCAGCCGGTGAACCAGTTGCAGCCCGCGAGCAGCGCCGGCTTGCTCCCGAAGACCGATTGGCACTTCCCTTTCATGCAGGAGGGATCGTCGTTGCACTCCGAGAGCAACCCTCCATAGGTGGAACCGAGGTCGGCCGACCCGCCCCACTCCGCGCTGCACGCGTTGTTCGCGCCCACGCCACCGCCGGGAACGAGCAAGTCGAACTGGTTGGCGGCGATGTTGCCGATGTTGATGGCCTGTACGATCATCTGCTGCCCCTTTAGCGCGGCCGCACCAGGGTTGTTCGCGGCATTGTCGGACGATCCGGTGAACTGGAAGAGGTAGCACGTGCCACAGCTGCCGTTGTGGGCAACGAAGCCATACGACATGTTGGTGCTGGCGTCGTACCAGGGCGCTAGGTCATAACACTCGTAGGCCGAGCCCCCGGAGCAAGCACTTTGGGTGCTCTGGTCCGTGATCTGGGTGGCGCCATCCTCTTGGCAGGCCCGCAGGTTGGTCGTCCAGGCGCAAGAGGGCTTGCAGCAGTCCCAGTAGCGCGATGCCCAGCCACTGCTGGTATTGCCGGTGATTCCTGGGTTGGTGCTCCCCGGGCTGGCCGCCCCGCCCCCGCCTCCCGAGCTCCCAGCCTGGCCGGCCACTCCCCCGCTCCCCGCCCCACTTCCGCCGGTTCCTTGCCCCCCGCTGGCCGGCGAGCCGGCAGCACCACCTGGGCCGCTCCCGCCTCCCCCCGAGCTGTTGCCGCCCGAGCAGCGCCCGCAACTTTGGTCGCAGTAGGTCGCGAACCAGGACTGACCGCATTCGTTGTATTGCACCCACTCCGCGCAGGTTGGCGTCTGATTGGGTGGCGGCTCATCGGAGCAATTGCCCGGCGTCCCGCTAGCCCCCACGCTCCCGCCACCCGCCGCTCCCGAGCCGCCCGAGCCACCCGACACGCCGCCCGAAGCGCCGCCGCCCGGGTGGCCTCCGGCACCGCCAGCAGCAGCGCCCCCCGCGTTTTGACCACCCGCCGAGCCCCCGCTGGCCTGTCCGGTGGAGCCTCCCGTGGTCGACGAGCCGCCCGCCGGCCTGGAGCTATTGGCCCCCGCGCTACCGCCGCTGCCCCCGGATGAGGCGCCGCCGTTGGCGCCGCCCTGCCCGGTCGCTGTCCCCTTTATGGGCGAGCTGCCCGCACAGGCAGCAAAGGCAACCGCAAAGACGAATGTGACGCTGAGCGCCGGGACTAGCCGCATCATTGAGCTCCTGGATCCTGGGTGGAAAGTGAGGGTGAGGGGGGCGGGACTAAGGAAATCCAGCAGTTTTGGCAATTCAGCCCTAACAACACGGCACGGCCGTGGTTCGAGCAACGCTACTCCCGTGCAAAAAAAGTCGCGCCCATGGCCGAAAGTCGTGTCCCCAGTCAGCTCCGCTTTTGCTATCGTTGTCCCGCTGCATGAAAAAGCCTCGTACCTCCACCACGTCGAGGCGCAAGAGTGCCTCGGCCGCTAGCCTGCGCAAAACTCCCCTGCCGCCCGGCGATGACGTCGGAGCTGCCAATCTAGCCCGACAGGTCGGGCTGCGCTTGCGCGAGCGCAGGCGCGCCCGAGGCTTTTCCCTCGACGAGCTGGCCGCGGCATCGGGCGTCAGCCGGGCCGCGCTTTCCCAGATCGAGCTCTGCAAGAGCAATCCGTCGCTGGGCGTCTTGTGGAAAATCGCCGTAGGGCTCGGCATTACCTTCTCTGAGTTGATCGGCGGCCAGGATCGGTCGGCCTCCGTGCTCAGGCGAAGCGACGCGCAGGTTTTGCGCTCGGCCGACGGCAAGATGGAGAGTCGTCCCCTCTCCCCAGCCGGAGCCGACCCCTGGGTGGAGCTCTACGAGCTGCGTCTGAGCGCCCGCGCCGCGCATGCGTCAGACCCGCACGCCACGGGGACCCGCGAGATCATAGTGGTTCTGAGCGGCGGCCTTCGCCTGCACGTGGCGGGACAGACGCACGAGCTGGGTCCGGGCGACTCTCTGACGTTCCGCGCCGACGAGCCCCACTCCTACGAGAATCCCGGCCCCTCCGAAGCGCGCTACCACGATCTCATCATCTACTCGCGTTAGGGCAAGGGATAGGGTTGGTATCGCGCGAGAGAACCGGGGGGTGCAACGCTCCCCCTGCCCGCACTCGCGCCGCTCACATCCGCTTTAAGAGACATGCGTCCCTTATGTTTGACACGGAAACCTGGCCGTGCCAGAGTGACAAGCCTCAAAGGAAAGGAAGCGGACTTCATCATGAGCGAGAAGCCATACCATTTCGAGACCTTGGCCCTCCACGCCGGACAAACGCCCGACGCAACTCTCTCCCGGGGGGTGCCGGTCTACCGCACCAGCTCCTATGTCTTCAAGAATACCGAGCATGCCGCCAACCTGTTCGCCCTCAAGGAGCTGGGCAACATCTACACCCGGCTCATGAACCCGACCACCGACATTCTCGAGCAAAGGATCGCGCAGCTCGAGGGTGGCCTGGCCTCGGTGGCCCTGGCCTCGGGCACCTCCGCCGTCTTCTACGCCATCATCACTTTGGCCCAGGCCGGAGACGAGATCGTCTCCGCCAGCAACCTATACGGTGGAACCTACACCCAGTTCGACGCCATCTTGCCCCAGTTCGGCATCAAGACCAAGTTCGTGGACGCCCGGAGCGCGAGGAATTTCGCCCAGGCCATCACCGACAAGACCCGCGCTATCTTCATAGAGACCATCGGCAACCCGGTGCTCGAATTCACCGACGTCGCCGCGGTCGCCGAGGTGGCTCACAGCCACGGCCTGCCCTTGATCGTGGACGCTACCTTCACCACCCCATATCTGCTGCGCACCATAGACTACGGTGCCGACATCGTGGTGAACTCGCTCACCAAGTGGTTGGGCGGGCACGGCTCGGCCATCGGTGGCATCGTGACCGACGCGGGGCGCTTCCGGTGGAAGAACAATCCCCGTTTCCCCCTGTTCAACCAGCCCGACAACAATTACCACGGGCTGCGCTGGGCCCACGACTTGCCCGAGCCCCTGGCCCCGATCGCCTTCGCGCTGCGCCTGCGCACCGTTCCACTGCGCAACCTGGGCGCGGCGATTGCCCCTGACAATTCCTTCCTTTTTCTCCAAGGCATCGAGACCCTCCCCGTTCGCATGGAGCGACACTCGAGCAACGCCCTACTGATCGCGCAACACCTCAAACAGCACCCCAAGGTCTCCTGGGTCCGCTATCCCGGCCTCAAGGACGACCCGACCTACGATAACGCCAGCAAGTACCTCAAGCGCGGCTTCGGTGGCATGGTGGTATTCGGGATCAAGGCCGGGTATCCGGGAGCAGTAAAGCTGATCGACAACATCAAGCTGTTCTCCCACCTTGCCAACGTGGGCGACGCCAAGAGTCTGATCCTGCACCCGGCCAGCACCTCGCACTCGCAGCTTTCCGAAGCCCAGCAGCGCGAGGGAGGCTTGACGCCGGATCTGGTGCGCCTGTCGATCGGCCTCGAGCATCCCGACGACCTGATAGATGCGCTCGACCAGGCGCTAGCCCTAACCTGACTATTTCACGGGGGACTGGCTCGCTCTCGCTCGCAGTCCCCCGGTCCCCCCTCGCTTTGCCCGGCTAAGCCGGGCGAAGCTCGCCCCCAGGGACCCCGGCCGGATGAGCTAGGCTGGGCGAAGCTCGCCCCCAGGGACCCCGGCCGGATGAGCTAAGCTGGGCGAAGCTCGCCCCCAAGGACGGCTACCGGATGGGTTCCCGGGGGACGCCGGCGGTAGGCCTAGCGGGCGAGGCGTTTGGGCGAGGCGCCGGCGCCCTTGCCTATGGGGCGCCCCAACTTCGTGATACGGCCGGAAAGGCAGCGATTGCAGATATCGGCGGTCTCGCGTATGCATGCCTTGGCCGGGTAAATCTCGTAATGCACCCGATATTCGGGCGGGGTCAGGTTGGGCATGACCACGTTGGCTCCGCGCTGGAGCGCCAGCTCACGTCCTTCGGCAAGGTTCAAGGTCGCCAGCGCCGTGGTGCTGGGAATGTTGGTATCAGGACAGAGCAGCCGCGCTAGCGCTATCACCTTGTAGGTCATAAGCTCGGTGGCGGGGACCTGGCCCGGCGCAGGCTCTGGCGTTTCCCGGCCCAGGGGCGTCTCGGGATGGGCGATGAATGGCCCTACCCCGATCATGTCGAGATCCAGCGCACGGAAGAGCTCAAGGTCGCGAGCGACATCCTCGTATGTCTGCCCGGGGATACCCAGCATGACCCCACTGCCGACCTCATAGCCCAGCGCAGCAAGCGCGCGCAAGATGTCCAAGCGCGGAGATCGGCTCTGGCCGCGGGGCGGGTGTATGCGCGCGAACAGCTCCTGGTTCGAGGTTTCGAAGCGCAACAGGTAACGGTCGGCACCGGCCTTCCGCCACGCCGCCAGCTCGTCCAGGCTACGCTCGCCCAAACTCAAAGTGACGGCCAGAGCAACCTCGCGCTTGATCCGTCTCACCACGTCGCATACCAGATCGACGGTCAGCTCGTCGTCCTCCCCCGCCTGCAGCACGACCGTGCCGTAGCCGAGATCGCGCGCCTTCTTAGCCGCCACCAAGATCTCGTCGGGGCTCATGCGATAACGCGACAGGCTGCGGTTGCCGATGCGTAGCCCGCAATAGTGGCACTGGCGCAAGCAATGGTTCGAGATCTCGATGAGCCCGCGCAGGTGGACATCGTCGCCCACGTGCTGCTTGCGTACCTGGTCCGCCTGTCGCCACAGATCGTCCAACGCGACCTGATCATCGCAAGATAGCCAGCGCAAAATCGTAGTCCGGTCGAGCTCGGTCATAGGGCCTCGGGTAGTTTTTGCCATGGTCTGCCGCTCTTGGCCAGCCCGCTCGGCTATACTCCCTGACGTGTCACACCAACCCGACTTAGTGCTGGCCTCGGCATCACCGCGCCGGCGCGAGCTCTTGCTGTCCGTTGGACTGGTTCCCGCCGTCGAGCCCGTCGATATCGACGAAAGCGTGGCCGCGGGCGAGGGGGTGCGCGACTATGTCGCCCGGATGGCGGAGGAAAAAAGCGCTGCCGCCCTGGCTCGTCTCGGCCGACCCGAGCTGGCGGTCTTAGCCGCGGACACCGTGGTGGCGCTCGGCGACATGATCCTGGGCAAACCCGCCGACGCAGCCGCGGCCGCGGCCATGCTGCGGCAGCTTTCCGGTCACCAGCACGAGGTGCTGACCGCCTATCGCATTCAATTCGGCGAGCGGAGGCTGGGACGCTTGGTCGGCACCCGCGTGCACGTCCGTTCCCTCGACGCACATGAGCTCACCGCCTACCTGGCGGCGGGCGAATGGCGGGGCAAGGCAGGAGGGTACGCCATCCAAGGCATCGCCGGCAGCTTCGTCACGGAGGTGCGAGGCTCTGTCACCAACGTGATCGGGCTCCCCTTGGCCGAAGTGCTAGCGGACCTACGAGCGCTCGAAGCACTTCCGCGCTATCCGCCTCCAGCCTTCGGGGCAGGCTTGGAGCTCGGCCCACCGGCCATCTGTTCGGACAACCGATGAGTCGCGCCGAGCAAATCGCCGCCAACCTGGAGGTCGTGCGCGCTCGCCTAGCGCGCGCCTTACAAGCCAGCCAGCGAGCCGCGAACAGCGTAACTCTGCTGGCGGTCAGCAAAACCACGCCGCCCGCGGACGTCACGGCCGCCCTGGCGGCAGGCCAGCAAGACTTCGGCGAGAGCTACGGGCAGGAGCTCCGCGCCAAGCACGCGGCCGTGGACGAGATCCTGCGCGCCACCGGCGCCAGCGCGCGGCCGCGCTGGCATTTCATCGGTCCTTTGCAAAACAACAAGGTGAAGTACGTGGCTGGAAAGGTGGCCTTGGTCCACTCGGTTGCTTCGCTCGACCTGGCGCGCGCCATCGACAGCAAGGCCGCCGCGCAGGGTTCGCCACAGGAGTGCCTGGTCCAGGTCAATGTGGCCGGCGAGGCGCAAAAGAGCGGTGTAGCTCCGGCGGATCTGCCGGCGCTGCTCGATGGCATGGCCAGCCTGGTCCACCTGCGCTGTCGAGGATTGATGCTCATCCCGCCCTATCAGGAGGACGCCGAGGCTTCGCGTCCTGCCTTCGCGGCGCTACGACACCTGCAAGAACGCGAGCGCGCCAAGGTCCGACCCAACGTCGATCTGATCGAGCTCTCCATGGGGATGAGCCACGACCTGGAGATTGCCATCTCGGAAGGCGCCACCATCGTACGGGTGGGCACTGCCATCTTCGGTGAGCGAACATGATCGGCCCGCCCTCCCTCACCCCGCCATCCCCTATCTCCCCCTCTCTCTCGGAGAGGCAACGTTTTCTCGGGTTGGCCATCGCCGAGGCCGAGCGTGGAGCACGAGCGGGCCAGGGCGGCCCCTTCGGAGCCCTGGTGGTCAAAGATGGCCTGGTGATCGCCTGCGCAGCCAACGCCGTGGTCGCCCAAAACGACCCGACCGCTCATGCCGAGATCCAAGCCATCCGCGCCGCCTGCCGAGCACTCGCTTCCTTCCGCCTCGACAACTGCGACCTCTACGCCAGCTGTGAGCCGTGCCCCATGTGTATGGGCGCGATCCTATGGGCCCGACCACGTGCCGTCTACTACGCAGCAGCTCGGAGCGCGGCCGAAGGGGCTGGATTCGACGACGCAGCCTTCTACCGCGCCATGCAGGGAGACCAGGCTCTGCCGCTCGTGGTCGAACGGGTGGCCTGTACCGGCGCTGAAGCGCCCTTCGACCTCTACCGCCAGCTCCCCCATCGTGATTACTAAGATCGATGATCGGTAACCATCTTGGTCGTTTGGGGCTGCGGGCGAACTCAGCGCCAAGCCTGTTACAATGATCCCATCATGAGACTTCCCGCCCGGCTTGGGCTCGCCTTCGCGATATTGTCCGTCGCTGCCTGCGCAGGCACTGGTCAATCAGCGTTGCCGCAGGCCGCGCAGGCCAGGATACCGCAACAAGATTCCACTCGCCCGACCGAGCCACCGCCCTTCACCCCTTTGGCGGGCCAAAGCGCCGAGGCGCCGGCCGCCATGGGTCCGGGACGCGCGCAGCTCCAGCTGCGCGAGGAGATCTTTGCCGCGGCCTGGACGGCAGTGCGTGATAAGGACTTCGACAAGACCCTGGTGGGCCAGGATTGGGAGGCCGCGCGCGCCCGTTACCACGCGATCGCGCTGGCTGGTCCGGACGAGGCCACCTTCTACCGGACGATCAACGAGATGCTGGGAACGCTCGGCCAATCGCACCTGGAAGTGCACGGTCCGGGCGAGATACCCGACGACGCTCCTTCCCCACCCCCGATGGGCAGCGCCCGACCGGCCACCGAGGTCATCGAGGTCGGCACCGGCGTCGGTGACCCCGGACTGCTGGTGCGCTCAATCGAAGGCAAACCCACGGTTTCGCTGGAAGGCCGGGCTCTTCGGCGGCGCGATCCGGACTACGCACCGGCTACCTCATA
>CAWKJE010000036.1:0-44822 GCA_963849735.1 uncultured delta proteobacterium | reverse complement strand
AGCACCGAACAGTTTGAAACCATAATAAAATCGCGGCATTGCAGCACACCGGGCGCCGGGGCGTAGCAGTAGTCGGCAGAGAGACTGACCTGCGCTTGATTGGGACGGACTGGGTCACGCCCCAGGAAACCTCAAGAAATTAGCGCTGAAGGTCACATCGTGGTGTTCATGAACTCCGCCGGCACACCTCGTGGCCGGCGGAGGAGCCCATGACATTCGACCGCTGGACACCGCGACAAGACACCACCAAGCAGGAAGATCGGCTTCTGAATAGGCTGCGTCGCACGCGGAAGCTCTTCGCCTTCCTACGCGATCAGCGGCTGGCATTGTTCGATGAGGCATTTCAAGCCGAGTTGGAGTCGATGTACCGGGACACTGGTGCGGGCCGGGAGCCCGTGCCGCCAGCGCTTCTCGCCATGATCGTGTTGTTGCAAAGCTACCACGGCATATCCGACGCCGAGGCGATCGAGTTGACCGTGGTGGACCTGCGCTGGCAGATGGTGCTGGGTAGGCTTGGCGCTACAGAGCCTGCTTGCGCTCAAGGCACGCTGGCGGGCTTTCGTGAGCGGCTAATTCGCACCGACATGGATCGACGGCTGCTGGAGCGAACCGTAGAGCTGGCCCGACAGAGCAAGGCCTTCGACTGGAAGAAGCTGCCGAAGGATCTGCGCATCGCTATCGACTCGAGCCCACTGGAGGGTGCTGGCCGAGTGGAGGACACGGTCAACCTCTTGGGCCACGCCGCCCGGAAAGTCGTTGAATGTGCTGCCGACCTGCTGGGCTGGAAGGCCGAACGGGTGGCGAGTGAGGCAGGCATTCCGGCTCTGCTGGCAACCAGCGTGAAACGAGGGCTCGATATCGAGTGGAGCGACCCCAGTGCCAAGGCGGGTGCTCTCAACACGCTCGTGCAGCAGCTGGATTCTCTGGATGCTTGGCTAAAGCGCAAACTGCCCGAGGAACTGGGCAAGCCCCCACTTAAAGAGTACCTGGACACGCTGGCCCAGATTCGCAACCAAGACCTCGAACCAGATCCCGAGGGAGGTGGCGATGGTAGTACGCGCATCCGTGAGGGTGTGGCCGGTGACCGCCGGATTTCCATAGAGGACGCCGACATGCGCCATGGACGGAAGAGTAAGAGCAAGCGATTCAACGGTTACAAGCGACATATCGCCACGGACCTCGATACCAACCTGATCCTGGCTTGCGCGGTAACGCCGGCCAATCGGCCCGAGGAGGAAGCAGCGCCCTGTCTGAAGGACGACATCGAACACCAAAGGCGACGGATCATGGAGATGAACATCGATCGTGGCTACATAGCGAGCCCGGTCGTCGGCAACGTCCTTGATGATGGCGGCGAGGTCATCTGCAAGCCATGGGTTCCCCGCAACGGAGGGCTCTTCACCAAGGGTGACTTTGAAATCAATATGCGCGACCGGACCATCACCTGCCCAGCCGGTGAGGTCGAACCGATCGACCTCGGCGCGGACGTGGAATTCGATCCGTCTGTCTGCGGGCGATGCAAATTGCGTCAGCACTGCACCACCGCGGGGCTCGGCAACGGACGCACGGTTACTATCGCCGACGATGAATTGTTACAGCACAGGTTGCGCAAACTCATGTCCAGCCCCAAAGGCCGGGAGCGCTTACGCAAGCGCGTTGCGGTCGAGCACAGCCTGGCTCACTTGAGCCGCCGACAGGGCCGACGCGCACGCTACCGTGGCACCCGCAAGAACCTGTTCGATGTCAGGCGGGCCGCCGCTGTGCAGAACCTCGAGATAATGGACTTCCGCAGGGCCGCGTGATCATTGGCCTTTCAAACTGTTTGGTGCTCTAGCGAACCTCACAATCGATGGTGCTCGTCGTTTGCTGGGGCAGGTCACGTGCGGGCTGCGGGAGGTCACCAGGGGTTGGGTGGAGGAAGGCGGAGGCGAGGCGGTGGAGGAGAGGAGGTAGAGGAGAAGGGAACTGAGCTGGGAATGGGCCGGGAACGGAGCTGCGGACGAAGCTGCGAACGGAGCTGCGAACGAAGCTGCGAACGGAGCTGCGAACAGAGCTGCGAACAGCGCCTACCATGGCCCACAATGGACTACCGCCGCTGCTTCTCGTGCGGAATATTCGTCGGGCTCGGCGCTTCTCGATGTTCTAATGTCGGTCGATCGTGATAAAATAAAGCGTGACGTTCAGGTCAGTTTGGGACGAGGTGTGCGGCACCCGGTTGCGTTCCGGCGCTGGATATGCGGCAGGGAACGAGGGCGTGGCCAAGGTTGTCAGTGGCAGCGGCCATGCCAGGAGCGCGCCGACACCGCGGCGCGGGCAGCAGGGCGCGGTGCTGGTGGTCGTGCTCTTGATGATGGTCTGCCTGCTCGGGCTCGGCATGACCGGACTTTTCCTGACCAGCACCGATGTGCACATGAATGCCAACATCAATCTGCGCAGCCAGGCCATGGTGGTGGCCGAAGCCGGTATCGAGCGGGCGCGCGCGATCCTGAACAGCCTCTCCTCGCCCAACCTCGCAGTCCTGCTCGCGGGCTCTAGTGGCGCCGCGGATCAGGTCCCCGCCACGGCCGACCAGTGCACCCAGGCCCGCGGGGCGGTTCTGGTCGATACCGTGACCTGCACCAACTGTCCGCTCCTCAACGTGGCCTATCCGTCCATCAATCGCAACGGCGATCTGCCCAGCGGCAGCGGCTTGGTGCCGGCCACCACCATGGGGACCTACACTGTCTACCTCCGCCAGGACCTGCGCGATTGCCGCATGGGCAACTTCACTTGCGACAATGCGGCTGACTTTGCCGGGCCGACCTGCCTTCCGCCCAGCGGAGCTCCCATGCCCAATGGGGCAGTGGTGGTGCGTTCGGAGGGGCTGGCCGCGGACGGGCGGACCATGGTGGCGCTCGAAGTGACGATGTGGCCCAACCAAGGTGCCACCGCCGCCCTCAATAACCCGTTCTCGCAGCTGTGCGCCTCGGGAGCGAATGGTTGCGACGACAACTCGTCGACGCAGACCGGCATCGTGGTCAACAGCGCGGCGCCACAGGCGCCGCCGTCCCCGCCCGTGCTGGCCGTTGGGGGAGCTCCCGGGGCGGGCGGCGTGCCGGGCAGTGGGGGGACGTCCGGTCCCGGCTATACCGTCATGCCAGGCGGAGGGCTGGCCGCCGGGGGGACGGCGGCTGGAGGAGCAGCGGGCGGTAGCGGGGCTGGGGGTAGTGGCGGCTCGGGTACAGGTGGCAGCGCCAGCGGTGGCAGCAGTGGGGCCCATCCCTGCCTGGACTACGCGGTGTCAGCCGTGGCGGCCTGCCCGACCGGATGCATCACTCTCAATAGTGGCGTGGTGGTCGATGGATACGATCCCGGCCAAGGTTCCTACGGCGGCCCCAACCTGCAGTCGGCCGACATAGCGATGACGTGCTCGCAGGGGAGCGACGGTTGCCCCAACAACTGCCCCCACGGCTGCGTTACCGGATCGATCGACTACGGCGTGGTGCAGAACCTCAACGCGAGCACCCTGCCCGTGCCCGCCCACGCCTCGAGCGGCAATAGCGTGACGGTGCCGCCGGATACCACTCTGGGGCCAGGCTATTACTCGAGCATCTACCTCAACGGGGGCACTCTCACCCTCCTCTCCGGCAGCTACGTGGTGGACAGCCTCAACCTCAATTCGGGAACACTCTACATCGACGACAGTAACGGTCCGGTGTATCTGTGGGTCACCAGTGGCTTGAGCCCGAACAGCGTCGTGGCCGTCAAGAGCGGAAACCCCGCCGATTTCTGGCTGATATACGACGGCACCGGACAGATCAACAACAACTCCGGCAACGATTTCACCGGCGTGCTCTTCGCCCCCGCCGCCAGCATCAACCTCGACTATCACGTGACCGGAGCGGTGGTCGGGGGCCAGATCACCATGAACGGCTCGGCCGTTGTTCACTACGATAGCGGGCTGGCGTGCGCGCACTGATCACGTGCACTGATCATCGGCGCTGGCATCGGGACTGGCCGGGGGCGCAAGCGCCCCTGGGCGGTTACGATTCGCCCGGGCCTGCCTGATCGTGCGGCCCGAGCGCCGCCTTCCAGGCGGCAAAGCTGCCACCAGCCCGGGCGGCGGTGATGGCCGCGCGGCCCTCGGCCGGGCCGCCTTGGGCCAGCCGGTATTCGATCCAGGCCCACTTGGGCGATTCGCCCATCAGCTTCACCCGGCCGCGTAGGCCGGCGCGCAGGCGGGCCAGCTTGTCGTCCAGGGTGGGGATGTCCTCGAAAGGTGCGCCGTCGAGGGGAGTGTTGCGCTTGGCCACGAAAGGGGCCACCGTGATGACCAGGCGGGGCGCCAGGGCGGAAAGCTCCAGGGCAAAGCGGATGAGCTCGTCGACGTCGGTGGTGGTCTCGCCCGGTAGCCCCAGCAACATGTAGAGCTTGAGCGCGCTCATGCCGTGCGCCTGGCACAAGCGCGCGGCGTTGCGCAGGTTCTCCTCGCTGGTACCGCGCCGGATGCGATCGCGCATCTGCTGGGAAGCCCCGTCGGACGCCGTGGTCAGGGTCCGGTAGCCACCCGCGGCCAGCAGACCGACCAGCTCGTCGTTCAGTCGATCGGCGCGTAGGCTGGAGACCCCGATCTGGCGGCCCGAGTCGACCAGCGCGCGCAGGATGACCGGTAGGCGAGGGTGGTCGGTCACCGCGGCTCCTACCAGACCTACCCGGCGGGCGTGGTCGGGAATGCGGGCCAGAATCTGGTCGGGCTCGACCTTGCGCATGCCCCCATTGGTCGATCGGCGCATTACACAGTAGGTGCAGGTTCGGCTGCAGCCCCGCGCCGCCTCGATGAGGAACATGTCGGCCAGCTCGGTGTGGGGGGTGACGATCTGGGAATGGGCCGGCAGCCGAGTGTTGCTCGCGGCCAGGATGGCAGCTGGCTTGTCGCCGCGCAAAGCGGGTACGAAGAAGCCAGCCCGCCGATCGAGCTCGGCCAGCAAGCGGTCTTTGCTCGAGCTTCCGCGCACCAGCTCGATGAGGATGGGCAAGGCGTCCTCGGCCTCGCCCATGATGATGACGTCGGCCATGGGCCCAGCGGGCACGGGGTTGGAGAAGGTGAGCGGGCCACCCACCACGACCAGCGGCCAGCGTCGCGCGCTGGCCTCGCGTTCCGCCGCCAGGACAGGCAGGCCGGCCAGATCGAGGCAGTGGACCAGACCGGCGATCTCGAGCTCGTAGGCAAGAGAGAAGGCCACCACGTGGAAGTCGGCCACCGGACGGTCAGACTCGTAGGTGCGCAGGACCTCGTGCTGCAAGCGAGCGGCGGCGACGTCATCGGGCAAGAAGGCGCGCTCGGCTACCACCCCGGGCAGGGCGTTGAGCTCGCGGTAGATGGTCTGAAACCCCAGCGAAGACATGGCCACGTGATAGGGGCTCGGGTAGCACAGGGCCAGCGCCAGATCCCCTTGGCGGTAGATCGTTCCCCTTTCGGCCGCCAGCCGCGCCTGGCGTAGCTCGCGAAAGCTCGTCACCTACCTGGCTCGCTGCGGGCGCCCTCGAGGTCGCGCAGTGAAACTTCGGCAATCCTGCGCAAGGGCGACTCGGTGCTGGCCCGATCGCCCACCACCACGACCAGCAGATTGTCCGGCCGGAAGAGCTTGCGCGCCATCTTGCGCACCTGGGTCTTGTCGACCGCGGCGATCTTCGAGGTGAAGCTGTCGAGCTCGCCGGGCGGCAGATCGTACACCGCCAGTCCCGCCATCTGCGCGGCCAGCAGCTCGGGCGTGGCGAAGCGGGCGGGAAAGGCGCCTATGAGCTCGCTCTTGACCTCGGCGAGCTCCTTGTCGGTGACGTCTTCGCTGCCCAGCTTCTCGATCTCCTTGACGATCTCGGCCACCCCATCGCTGGTATGGCCAGCGACCAGCTCGCTGGTCACCAGCCAGGCCCCGGCCAGCTTGCGGGCGTCGAGCTGCGAGCTGATGCCGTAGGTCCAACCCTTGGTTTCGCGCAGATTCATGGCCAGCCGGCGGAATGTGCCGCCCAGGATCTGGTTGGCTACCAGGGCACGGTAGTAGTCAGGGTCCCGGCGCTCGATGGCCGGCAATCCGATGCGTACCGACGACTGGGGTGCGCCCGCCTTGTCGACCAGCACGATACTCTGCTTCTCCGGCGCGGCAACCCTGGGCAGCCGGATGGGTGGGATGCGCTTGGCCTTCCAGCCGGCCAAGAGCGGCTCGATCTGGTGCCGGATCTGCGCTGCCGTGATATCGCCGGATACCACCAGGACAGCGTTGTTGGGCGCGTAGTAGGCGGAGTGGAAGTGGCTAACGTCGGCGGGGGTGAGGGTGGGTAGCGAGGTCGGGGTGCCCGCGTCGGGCCAGGCGAAGGGGTGGTCATCGCCCCACAGGGCGCGCGCGAAAACCTGGCTGGCGACCGCGGGCGGGTGGTCCTTGCGCAGAGCCAGTGCCGACAGGGTGTTGTCGCTGACCCGCCGGACGTCGTCGTCACGGAAGGCGGGATTCAGCAGAACGTCGGCCCAGATGGGCAGAGCGCCATCGAGGTTCTCCGACATGACCCGCAGGGCCAGAGTCGACGAGTCCCAGGTGGCGTAGGCGGACAGCGCTGCCCCCAGCTGCGCAATCTGGTCCGCGATCTCCTTGGCGCTGTGGGAACGCGTCCCCTCGTCGAGCAGGCTGGCGGTGAGGCTGGCCAGCCCGGCCTTATCCTTGGGGTTGGCGCTGCTGCCCGTCTTGACTACCACGGCGATGTTCACCAGCGGCAGCTCGTGGGCTTCGGCCAGAATGACCGAGACGCCGTTACGCAGGCGCAGCCGGGTGACCTTGGGTGGCTTGAAGGGAGCTTGCCTGGCCGGAGCCGGCAGCTGGTTGCGGAAGGGGGCATCGGGAGTGTGGCGCGCCAGGGGGGCGGGCTCAGGCGGCCCCGCGACCAAGGCAGTGGGCGCGCGGCTCGAGGTCAGGACGGGCTGACCCGTGGGCTCGCCAGCTTGCTGAGCGAGCCTGGCCCCGGTGCCACCGCCCGGTCGCGAGCCCTGCGTTCTGGCATCGAGCCAGTCCGCGCGGCTACCGGTGGTGCGGCCCATGATGGGAGCCCGGGGGTTGGGTGCAACCGCGATGACGACGCGGTCGCTCTGGCCAAGAACCTTGCGGGCCCAGCTCATCAGCGACTGGGTCGTCGCTAGCTCGTAACGTTCGAGGTCGCGGCGTAGATAATCGGGGTCGCCGGCAAAAACATCGTAGTACAGCAGCCGGGTGGCTTTGCCCGCGAGCGTCGCCATGCTCTGCAGCAGGTCGGTGCGGATTTGGTTCTTGGCGCGCGTGACTTCATCCGCGCGGGGTGGCTGCGTCCTAAGCTTGGCGACCTCTTCGTCGACGACCTTTTCGATCTCGGCCAGGGAGTGGCCGGGCATGGCGGCATAGGCAATCTCGAGCTTGCCGCCCAGCAGCTGGCTGGCGTGGCTCACTGTGACCGACTGGGCGATCTTCGCGTCCAGCACCAGACGCTGGTAGAGGCGCGAGCCCTTGCCCGCGCCCAGGATATTGGCGATCATGTCGAGCTCGGCATCGCCCGGGGTGAACACCGGCACCGTGCTCCACGCCATGCGCCCCCGCGGCAGGTTGATCTTGGCCTCCATCTCGATCCGGTGCTCGCTCCGTGGCGCGGGCCAAGCCGGCAGGGACGGGGAGGGCGATGGCGGGAAGGAGTGGCCTGCGGCCAGGGGGCCGAAGTACTTGGCGACGAGCTCCTTGACTTGGGCGGGGTCGAGGTCGCCCGCTATCGCGAGCACCGCATTTCCCGGCGCGTAGTACCGGTCATAGAAGTCACCGAGGTCAGTCTCGGAGGCGGTATCCAGGTCGGCCATCGAGCCGACCACTTCGTGGCGATATGGGTGCCCGGGGGGATAGAGGGCTAGCAGCTCGATGGCTGCCATCCCACCCAAGGGGACGTTTTCCACGCGCTGGCGACGCTCGTTCTTGACCACCTCTCGCTGATTGGTGAAAGTTTGCTGCAAGGACGGGCGGTCGAGGAGGAAACCCATGCGCGAGCTTTCCAGCCAGAGCGCCAGCTCGAGCTGGGCGGCCGGCAGGGTTTCGTAGTAGCTCGTTACATCCGTCGTGGTGGAGCCGTTGCGGGCCGACGCCCCCGCCTGGGCGAGATACCTGAAGAATGCGTCTTCGGGTATGTGCCGCGACCCTTCGAACATCATGTGCTCGAAGAGATGGGCCAAGCCGGTTTTACCCGGGGCTTCGTCCTTCGAGCCCACCTTGTACCAGACCTCGGTGTGCACGATGGGAACGCGATGGTCGACGTGCAGGATCACCTCCAACCCGTTGGCCAACCTATAGCGCTCGCAAGCCATCTCCGGCGTTGTGCTCGTCGCCAGGGCGCGGGCGGAGGGCAGGGACGCACAAAGGCCCAGCACGACTGGCCAAACGGAAGAACGGTACATGTCGGCCAAGTGTATCGTAATCGCCGTCACCGGCCAGCCCCAGCCGGTTGGAAGGCATCCGCCTATTCTCGCGGCCGCTTTGGCCGCGGCGGTAAGCGTGGTCCTGGCAGTAAGCGGGGCCGTGGAGGTAAGTGGCCGTGGCGGTCAACGTGGCCGTCTCCCTAAAGGTGGCGGTGTAACCATGGCGATGGCGGTCAACGTGGCGGTCTCCCTAAACGTGGTAGCGGCGGTAAACGTGGCCGAGGCCGGCATTTTGGTGCGCCATCGGCCGCAGCCCTCCGGAGCCGCGGTGCGCGATATGCTCTAGCGCGCTCATCCTTGACGGGTCCAGCTCAGCTAGTCTATAGGTTGCGCGCCAAATCAGAAGGAGACCCATGAAACCCCTACGCTACTTGTTCGGCGCGCTGGGCGGCGCAATGCTCTTGCCCCTGTTCTCTTCTTCGGCCCTGGCCTCCGAGAGTGACCTCATTCTCCCGGATCTAGCCGCGGTCAAATTCCAAGGCATGCCAGGACGGACCTTGCTGATGATCGGCTTGCTCATCAGCGCCCTCGGCTGGCTCTTCGGTCTGGTCATTTACAAGCAGCTCAAAGGGCTGCCGGTGCACAAGTCGATGAAGGACGTTTCCGAGCTCATCTACGAGACGTGCAAGACCTACCTGCTCCGCCAGGGCAAGTTCATTCTGATCCTCGAGATATTCATCGGGCTCATAATTTTGGCCTACTTCGGTTACCTCCAGCAGATGCCGGTTCCTCGGGTCGTGGTCATTCTCCTCTTCAGCTTGGTGGGCATCGCGGGCAGCTACGGCGTGGCTTGGTTCGGCATCCGCGTCAACACCTTCGCCAATTCACGCACGGCTTTCGCCAGCCTCAAGGGCAAGCCTTACAACTGTTATGCCATCCCGCTGCGCGCCGGCATGAGCATCGGCATGCTCCTCATTTCCGTGGAGCTGCTCATCATGCTCGGCATTCTGCTCTTCATTCCCGCTGACTGGGCCGGCCCGTGCTTCATCGGCTTCGCCATCGGCGAGTCGCTGGCCGCCGCCGCTCTCCGCATCGCGGGCGGCATCTTCACCAAGATCGCCGACATCGGTTCCGACCTCATGAAGATCGTCTTCAAGATCAAGGAAGACGATGCGCGCAACCCGGGCGTCATCGCCGACTGCACCGGTGACAACGCCGGCGATTCGGTCGGCCCTTCCGCAGACGGGTTCGAGACCTACGGCGTGACCGGGGTCGCGCTCATCTCGTTCATCTTGCTCGCGGTGGGCAAGCCCCAGGACCAGGCCAAGCTGCTGGTGTGGATCTTCGCTATGCGCGTCGTCATGGTCATCGCCTCCGCGCTCTCCTACTTCATCAACGAGTCCATCGTCAAAGCCGCGAGCGGCACCTCCGACAAGATGAACTTCGAGAAGCCGCTCACCCAGCTCGTCTGGATCACCTCGATCGTTTCCATCGTCTCGACCTTCGTGGCCTCGTACCTGCTCATCAAGGACATCGGTGACGGTACCCTGTGGTGGAAGCTCTCCTGCATCATCACCTGCGGCACCCTGGCCGGCGCCCTCATCCCCGAGATGATCAAGATCTTCACTTCGACCGAGTCGCGCCACGTCAAGGAGGTGGTGACGGCCTCGCGCGAGGGCGGACCTTCGCTCAACGTGCTCTCCGGCCTCATTGCCGGCGACTTCTCGGCCTATTGGATGGGCGCCGTGATCGTGGCGCTCATGTCCGTGGCCTATCTCTTCAGCACCCAGGGCCTCGACCAGCTCATGATTGCGCAAACCGTGTTTGCCTTCGGTCTGGTGGCCTTCGGCTTCCTCGGCATGGGGCCGGTCACCATTGCCGTGGATTCCTATGGTCCGGTCACCGACAACGCCCAGTCGATCTACGAGCTGTCGCTCATCGAGAACGTGCCCAACGTGAAGCAGGAGATCAAGAAGGACTTCGGCTTCGAGCCCGACTTCGAAAAGGGCAAGCGCCTCTTGGAAGAGAACGACGGAGCCGGCAACACCTTCAAGGCCACCGCCAAGCCCGTGCTCATCGGCACCGCGGTGGTAGGCGCCACCACCATGATCTTCTCCATCATCGTTCTCCTCACCGGCAAGCTGACTTCGGGTATCGAGAACCTCTCCATCCTGCACGCGCCCTTCCTGCTCGGCCTCATCTCCGGCGGCGCGGTCATCTACTGGTTCTCGGGCGCTTCCACCCAGGCGGTTTCGACCGGCGCCTATCGCGCGGTGGAGTTCATCAAGAGGAACATCAAGCTCGAAGGCGTGGACAGGGCTTCCCTGACCGACAGCAAGAAGGTGGTCGATATCTGCACCATCTATGCGCAGAAGGGCATGTTCAACATCTTCCTGGTGGTCTTCTTCAGCACCTTGGCTTTTGCCTTCGTGGAGCCCTACTTCTTCATCGGCTACCTCATCTCCATCGCCCTCTTCGGTCTCTATCAGGCCATCTTCATGGCCAACGCCGGGGGCGCCTGGGACAATGCCAAGAAGCTGGTCGAGACCGAGCTCAACGAGAAGGGCACCGAGCTGCACGCCGCCACTGTCATCGGCGATACCGTGGGCGACCCCTTCAAGGACACCTCCTCGGTGGCCATGAATCCCATCATCAAGTTCACCACCCTCTTCGGCCTGCTCGCCGTCGAGCTGGCGGTCAAGATCGAGAGCGGCGGTCTCAAGGGCGCCCTGGCCGCCGGCTTCCTCATGGTCGCCTTCATCTTCGTGTACCGTTCGTTCTACGGCATGCGGATTCCCCAAGACCAGGTCAAGGGCTAGGGGAGGGCACAGGGAGGAACAGAGGAGCCGAGGCGGCAAAGCCGATTAGCGGACCCGCTGCTCCAGTTCTTCGTTTCCGTTCCTCCCTGCCCATCACATCGGAGGGGTGGAGGCCCAAAAGGCGTGAAAATCCGCTGCTCTCGGCCTCCTCTTCCTTCTCTGAATGCAGCCTGAGCTGGCTCGGCGACACGGAAGCCGCCGGTCCATCGCTCAATGTCGTAGCCGGATCCGTCGATGATCGGGCGGACGGCAGAGATGTTCGGACGCTCTCCAGAAAAGCCCGAAGGCGAAGACTTGGCGCGAGCCGGCGGGGATAGCCCCGGTGACATGGCCCTCGACACCCTGGCGGCTGTCTTGCGCAGCATGGCAGAGTTTGCTTTGGAGCAGGACGGTGTGGACCTTTCGACCTTCCGTGCTGTTGCCGAGGCATGGGCCCAGCACGTGGTGCTGGCCACCTCGCCGCCCGGCCGGCCCGAGGAGGAAGCCAAGGGGCGGGGCGGGCGGCGGGAGTGGGAAGGGGTCAGGCGTTTCGTGCGCGATTACTGCCGCGCCAGCACGAAGCGGGTGACCGAGGTCGCCACCGATCTGCGGCAGGTGATATGGGTGTTCATCCGCAACCTGCGCCAGGCGCTCGACGAGGACAGCCAGGTGGATGGCCGCCTCCAGGTACAGATGGAGCGTCTCGAACAGCTCGTCCATGCCAGCCAGACCGCGGATCTCAAGCGCGAGGTGCTCGACGCGGTGACCATGCTGAGGGGCATTCTGGAGCAGCGTAAGGAGCACCACGAGAAGCAGATCCAGGCACTCGGAGCGCAGGTCCGCTCGCTCGGGCACGAGCTCGAATCGGCCCGGCGCGAGAGCGAGACCGATCCGCTGACCCGCATTGCCAATCGCAAGGCCTTCGACGAGTACCTGGCCCGCAGCGTGGAGATTCACCAGGCCTTCGGCGATGCCATGTCCCTGCTCATCGTGGACGTCGACCACTTCAAGTCCATCAACGACACCTGTGGGCACATCGCCGGCGACCAAGTCTTGCAGCAAGTGGCCGATGCCGTGGTGAAGGTCTTTCTGCGCAAGAACGATTTCGTCGCGCGCATCGGCGGCGACGAGCTCGCCGTGATCCTGCGCGAGACCAAGCTTGGCGATGCGCGTGTTCTCGCCGAACGTGTCCTGGCCCGGGTGCATTCGGTTGCGGTCTCGACCCAGGAGGGCGAGCGGGGCGTGACCGTGTCGATCGGTTTGGCCGCCATCGCCGGCGGTGACGACGGTAAGACATGGTTTGACCGCACCGACCGTTGCCTCTACGCGGCCAAAGAGGCGGGCCGCGATCGTTTGGTCAGCGCCTGATCTGGCCGGCCTTGGTGCCTTGCGGTGTCGTTTTGCGCTGCTTGGCTCTTGCCACGGGCCTTCCCAGGCCACGGTGGAGCCGCATCGTGCAGGTTTCGCGCATCGGCCTGGGATGCAGAACGGGCGGATAGTGGTAGCCTCTCGCCCATGAGATCGACGTTCGAGCTCAAGGGAAAGTTCACTCCGAGGTTATCGCTCTCTCTGCTCGTCGCCCTATTTGCGCTGGGCTGCGGGAACCTGCCAAACGGTTTCGTGGGCTACCGGAGCAGGGAGCCCGTCACCGACGGAGGAGCCTGCGGCTCGGGCCGCGGCGGCAGCTACGCCTGCACGTGCATCGACCGACCCTACGTGGTGGCGGTCGAGATGACCGTTGGCAGCAGCGGCGGCCTGGCCAACTTGCAGAGCGATCTCGTACCCGCCAGCCAAACCAGCCCCACCGCATCGGCGACCCCGCCCGCGGCGGGTGCCGCAAGCGCCAACGACTACTGGGTGGCCACCTTGCTGGGCAGCGCTGGCACCACGTTGGCTACCACGGTGGTCTATCTTCCCGGAGGGATGGTCGATGGCGGGCATGCCTGGGGCTACGGCAGTTCTTGGGGCAACCGGGGCTCCGGCGACACCAGGGGCAGCGAGAGCACGAGCCAGCTCGACTTCGCCGTCACCTTGGTGCCGGGAGCCGCGAGCCTGCGCATCGCGAGCTGGAGCACCACCGAGGTGCTCGCCGACTTGGACCTGAGCGGTCGGCTAGACACGCTTTGCGCCGATCAACCCTGTCTCTCCGCCTGCCTCCCCGCCGCCTCGGGCGTGGATGCCGGCAAAGCTCCAGCTGTGGATGGCGGCCCCATCGACAGCGCTCCATCCCACGCGGATGGCGGCGCGTCGCATGAAGTCGACGCCGGCGCGCTGGACAGCGCCCGTCCGTCCGTCGATGCCGGCCTGCTCACCGGCCCGCTCGACGCAAGCCAAGTCGACGCGCCCTAGGGGCCGTCGCTACTGCTGCCACCATCATGCCGGAACGCGCCATGGCGCTGACTAGGGCCGTGGCATGTTGGTACGCCGTACCCTCGGTTCGAGTCCGAGTCCGTTGCGACGGTCTCGATGTCTTATGGATGGCACGGATGGACTGGCTCATTGACATCCATACGGGGAGAAGTAGAGGATCCTCCCTATGACGCGGAAGTTTTGTGCTCTCGGCTCGTTGCTCCTAGCTCTAGCGCTCCTAAGTGCCGCCCCGGCCATGGCGGCGTCGATGCAGCAAGTGAGCAACTGGACCGGCGGGGTGGCTAACCTGCCCTCGGACGTGCTGATGTACGTCTACGTGCCCGACAAGGTGGCTACCAATCCGCCCCTCCTGACCCTGATCCACTCCTGCGGCAGCAACGCCAGCGTTGTTCTTGGTCAGGCACCTGGTCTTAAGAGCGCGGCTGATCAGTACGGGTTCATCATTGTGCTTCCGCAAAGCGAGCTCAGCGGCGGGCGCTGCTGGACGACCGATTCCACCCAGGTGTGGACACGCGACGCCGGCGGCGACAGTAACGCCATCAAGCAAATGGTGGTGTACGCGCTCTCCACGTATAAGGCCAACGCGGATCGTGTCTACGCGTCCGGTTGCTCGTCGGGAGCGATGATGACGGAGCTCCTGCTGGGGCTCTACCCTGACATCTTCAAGGCGGGCTCGTCGTTTGCCGGCATGCCGGCCGGGTGCCACGGGCCTAACGACAACAATAGCAGCGCGACGGGGTATAACTATTCGTGTGCCGGGAACAATCCTCCGATCACCTACACCGCGCAGCAATGGGGAGATTTTGTACGTGCCATGTATCCCGGATACACGGGACATAGGCCCCG
This sequence comes from uncultured delta proteobacterium, assembly GCA_963849735.1. Classification (GTDB taxonomy): domain Bacteria; phylum Myxococcota_A; class Polyangia; order Fen-1088; family Fen-1088; genus Fen-1118. The sequence goes on along the minus strand of CAWKJE010000036.1, from coordinate 30,413 downwards.
GCTGCAGCTCTTCCACGGCTCCGCAGATCCGACTATCAACTTTGTGAACATGTCGTGGTCGTGCGAACAGTACGAAAACCTCCTGAACCTCTCCGCGACCCCCACCAAGACGGTCACGGGATTGACCTTGGGGCAACATCAAGGCACGGAGCAGCAGTGGAACAACTCGTGCGGGTATCTGGTGCTCGATGCCTTCGACTCGATCAACGGCGATCACGGCCCGTCTGACGATTTGTTCGATCCGACGTATGTCGTCCCGTTCCTCGGGCTCAACAACACCGGCGCCGTGGATCCGGAGATTGCCCAGTGCGGCGACGGAAGCGGCTCGGCCGACGGCGGCACCGGCACGGGTGGCAGCGGGGCCGGCGGGAGCACGAGCACGGGGGCGGGTGGCAAGGGTGGAGCCGCAGGAACGAGCGGAGGAACCGCGGGGACGAGCGGAGGAACCGCAAGCGGGGGCAGCTTGGGGGAGGGCGGTAATGCCGCAGGAGGCAGCAGCGGCAAGGGCGGAGGGCAAGGGAGCGGGGGGAGCCAGGGAAGCGGCGGAATCACGAGCACGCAGGGCTCGGGCGGCGCTGGGTCGGGTGGATCCTTGGCCCATGGCGGCAGCAGTAGCGGCAGCGGAGGTTCGTCAAGCGCGGGAAGTGGGAGCAATGCGGGTGCGGGTGGCAACCCTCCCCTCATGCCCGCTGGCACGTCGAGCGGCTGTAGCTGCGCTGTCGGTTCGTCGGTGCACGTGCGCCCGTGGGTGGGTCTCGGCATTTTGGGGCTCGCCCTACTGGGCCTTGTCCGTCGACGGCGCGCGGACTGACCGCGCTATGACCTGCGAGCCATTGGCGCATCGGCCAGTCGTCATGCTGCGAACCGTCGTTGAGCTTCGAGCGCGCTGGCTCGCCTTTGCCACCGGGCTCGGGCTCGCGGCCTGTGCCGCCACCACCGCGCGACCGGTGCGGGTCATCGATTGCACCCAGGGCGACTACTGCGGCGTGCTCGACGAGCGGCCGGCTCCCGCTTGGTCGCCCAGGCACGAAGGCCTGTACCAGCGAGGGGTGAGGTCAATCCTGATGGCGATGGCGTGCGGGCGGATGCCCAGCCGGGGTCAGCGGCTGGCCTATGTTGCCGAGCGCGACTTGTCGGTATCCTGTGCCGGCAGCCACGTGCAAATTCGTCGCGTGAAGGACCGGGAGGCCGGCAACCGGCTGCTCGGCGCGGGACGCGTCGACTTCGTGGTGGAGTTCGACAAGGCCAAGGCGTCCCTGGTGAGGGGCGGGATAGAGGTTCCGCTCTCGGCGAGCTACTATGGCAGGGCGGGCCGGGCCGGCGCGGATGCCCGGCTGGAGGGCATCGACACCTACCTGGTCGTCGAAACCGAGACCACGGCGGAAGCCCGTCTGGTCGCCCGGGCGACGCTGTAGGCGGCGCCATGCCGGTCTCACGTCCTACCGCGCGGCCCTTCTCCTACTCGCCCCTCGGCTGGTCGCGCGCGAAGCACCGAGGCCGCCCCACCGGCCCCGGTTGTCCAAGCCGTCCCTGCGCCGCCGGCTGAGGCCGAGGTCGTCGTCGTGGAAGCGTGGTACGGGGCCGGGCCGTGCGGACAACACCGCCCAGGCGCGCCGCGCTGGCCCGACCGTGGTGGATCTCCAATCGTCGGCAGTCTCACGCGGCCCACCCCATCCCTCGACTAAAGCCGAAACGATGGTCAAGCTCCGAAGGCCGCCTCGCGCAGAGAGAGAGCCAGATCGCTGTCGGCAAGCGAACGCTGGGCGTCCTAATGTAGCTGTATGTTGGTGATGTAAACGCTGGTGAAGTCAAAAAGAAACTCAAGGCCAATCGTATCCACATTCAGAGGGCCGCCGAGGTCGCCGCTAAGGGTGGTGGTTAACGTGTACCACGTACCCCCGTTCAAAGTGGAGCTGCCCGAAAAGAAGCCTCCACTTACCATCCCGCCCCCCTCATAAGCTACCCATTCGACTTCGCCTAGCGATCCGGGAAAGCTAACAGTGGTACTAACCATGATCTCAAGGCTCAACGTCAACCCATCAATGCTTATTGCGGTGCCACCGCTTGAGCACAGTGGAGACGAAATGACGGTGTCGGTAGTCGAAGAAACGTAAAAGGTCATGGAGTTGGTAGCATCTGTCGGATGAACCGAGGACTGTGCGAGTATCAGGTCCGAGGATGTCCACGAGCCGATGCCGGATTGAAAATTCCAGCCCAGGCACGTATTACAGAGATACGTGCCGAGTGAGCACACGCAAGCCCCGCTCCCATTACACGTTTGTCCGGATCCGGGTGGGCAGTTGCCACCGTTCGTCCCGCAGGTGACCGTGCCGCCGCATCCGTTGGACACCGAGCCACAGGCTCGGCTGTTGCAGCCCGTTGTATTCGGTGTGCACCCGCACACGTTGGGCGTTCCGCCACCTCCGCATGTGTTCGGAGAGGTGCAGCCTGAGCACGTGACCTGAACCCCGCAGGCATTGGTGACGGTTCCGCACTTGCCCGAGCACGCGGACGAATCCGCGCACCCGCATACGTTGGGCGTTCCGCCACCTCCGCACGTGTTCGGAGAGGTGCAGCCTGGGCACGTGACCTGAACCCCGCAGGCATTGGTGACGGTTCCGCACTTGCCCGAGCACGCGGACGAATCCGCGCACCCGCACACGTTGGGCGTTCCGCCACCTCCGCACGTGCTCGGAGAGGTGCAGCCTGGGCACGTGACCTGTACCCCGCAGGCGTTGGTGACGGTTCCACACTTGCCGGAGCATGCTGATGAATCCGTGCACCCGCACACGTTTGCTGTCCCACCACCCCCGCAGGTGTTCGGAGAGGTGCAGCCTGGGCAGGTGACTTGGACCCCGCAGGCATTGGTGACGGTTCCACACTTGCCTGAGCACGCTGACGAATCCGTGCACCCGCACACGTTTGCTGTCCCACCACCCCCGCAGGTGTTCGGAGAGGTGCAGCCTGGGCAGGTGACCTGGACCCCGCAGGCATTGGTGACGGTTCCACACTTGCCTGAGCACGCTGACGAATCCGTGCACCCGCACACGTTTGCTGTTCCGCCACCCCCGCAGGTGTTCGGAGAGGTGCAATTCCCGCAGCTTACGGACTTTCCGCAGTTGTCGGGTATCGTGCCGCAGTTTGAGGTTCCGCAGGTTTGGCTTGGACTAAATGACCGGTCGCGATTCGAGGACACGAGGACCGTAGAAAGAAGTTGAAATCGCGGGGGTACATCCTGGATTGTGAGTTTGCACAAAAACACAACAGGAGACCCCCGCATGACGAAGATACCGCATATCCCGCGACGAGTGCGAAGACGAATGCTGCGTGTGGTGATGAAAAGCGGAGACGTGGGCGCGATCCGTCGAGCCCAGATCATCGCGAACGCGGCGGCAGGTCGCAGCGCGCAAGACACGGCGGAGGCTATTGGCTGCGCGAGGTCGCACGTCTACGATACCTTGGCAGCTTTCGAGAGGGATGGGTGGCTTGCACTGGTGGACCAACGGTGCACGAACGGCCCGCTCAAGGCGGATGCAGAGTTCCGGAGAGTACTGCGCGGCCTTGTGGACCAATGCCCGCAGGATTACGGATTCGCGAGGCCAACCTGGACGCGCGAATTGCTGTCGCGGGTAGCCGAGGAGCAGACGGGTGTTCGGGTCAGTGTATGCGTCATGGGACGGGCGTTGCGTGCGATTGGGGCTCGGCGCGGTCGTCCGAAACCCGTGGTTGAATGCCCGCTTTCCGACCGGCAGGAACGACGCAGGTTGGCTGCAATTCACAAGCTGGTCGCCGAGTTGCCAGCGAGCGAAGTCGGGGTCTTTGAGGATGAGATCGACATCCATCTCAACCCCAAGATCGGGAGCGACTGGATGAACTACGGAACCCAGAAGTTCGTTATGACACCCGGAAAGAATGCCAAGGCCTATGTGGCGGGCAGTCTCGATGCTCGGGACGGCACGCTGCTCTGGGTGGGTGGGGTGACCAAGAACAGCGGTCTGTTCGTCGCCATGCTGGAGAAGCTCGATTTGCACTATACGTCGGCAAAGCGCATCCACGTGATTCTCGACAATTACGGCATCCATAAGAGTCAGGAGGTTATAAAGGCACTCCGACGGCTGCCGCGTATCAGACTGCACTTCCTGCCGCCCTACTGCCCGGACGAAAACAGGATTGAGCGCCTGTGGCTCGACTTGCACGCCAATGTCACCCGCAATCACAAGCACACTAACCTAACTGCCCTCTGCTGCGATGTGGCCCAGTATCTCGACTATGCCTCCCCGTGGACCGCTGCAGCCAATGCCGCACGTCCGCCGCGCCGCATTGCCGCATGAAGGAGACGTCATGGAGACCCCACGATCTACAGCCCTTTTGCAACTGCTTGTCCTCATATCGCGATCAGTCATTTAGCGGAGGTGCAGCCGCACATGCCAGATGTGCCGCCACCGCCACAGGTTTGGCCAGTCCCTGAGCAGGTTTGCGGGCACTGGATTGTATTGCCGCAGTTATCAACAGTCGGTCCGCAGTGGCCAGCAGAGCAAGTCGTAGCCGAGGGATTGTCGGTGCAGGTCGAGCAGTCGGTGCCGTCGGCCGTGCATTGGTTGTCGGCGCAGGTAGTCGTGGTTTGGGTCGGACAATCGCCCTTGCCATCGCATATTGACTTGTTGGTGCGCACGCCGCCGGAGCAGCTCTGGGACGCACAGACCGTCGCGTTATCGAAGGTACAGTCTTTGTTGCTCCCGTTGCACTGCCCCTGGCACACACCCGCCGCGCCGGCGCAGGGGGCGCGGGGGCTGATAGGAGTGCCCTTGACCGCCTCGCATTGACCAGCCGACCCGGTTTGGTTGCACGACTGACACTGTCCGTCGCAGGCAGAGTCGCAGCAAACGCCGTCGACACAGTTAGCGCTCGTGCACTGGGCGGCGCTGGTACAGCTTGCCCCATTGGCAAGCGTGGTCGGGGCGTCCGGACCTGAGTTGATGGGCGCATCGGGAGAGGCGGTCCCTCCGCTGCCAGGCGGGAGCTGGCTGCCACCTGCGCCGATCAGGCTGCCACCCGCCGCAATCAGGCTGCCACCTGCGCCGATCAGGCTGCCACCCGCCGCAATCAGGCTGCCGCCTGCGCCGATCGGGCTGCCACCTGCGCCGAGCGGGTTCGCGTCTACCGGCGCGCCACCGGCGCCACTCGGGCCGGCATCCCCCGGCTTTCCACCGGCACCAGCACCGTCGAGACTGCCGCCAGGGCCGCCGCCCGAGCCGGCTCCTCGCCCTCCCTCGATCCCCGAGTCCGCGCTGCCTTCAGTGTGTGCGGGCTGGCACGTTCCCGGCTTGGTCGTGCTGGAGGAGCAGACGTACCCCGTGGGGCAGCCAACGCCGTTGTTGCATTGCAGACTACCTACGTCGAAGCTGCGGGCGCAGCCGGCAACGACGAGGAGTAGCATCGCGCTACAGAGGGTGATGTTGCCAGATGGTTCGGTACCGATACTAATCTTCATCAGAATGCTCCAGAGAGGATGGCGCCTACCTGATTGGCGCCGACTGCCGGCAGGACAGCAACGGTGGTCGACGCGTCGCCTCTGGCTTTGAGCCCGACGCCATAAAGGATCGCTCCAGTGGCGATGAGTGCAGCACCAGCTCCGTAGCCGACCCACCCCAGTGTTTTGCAGAGCTTTGCATCAGACTCCTTGCCACTCGAATACCCATCGACTTTGTTGTACATGTCGGTCAGAAGGCTATTGGCTTCGAGACTGAAAGCGACGCCTGCCGCCACGACCGCAACCCCCGCGGATGTCGTCACGATCCCTGCGATCCGCAGACCCGATCCCGTCGCGGCAGATGTTGGTCGGGCTTCGGTGCGGACGACTTCTGGCGGGGAAGACTCCGCGGCTGGGGCGTCGGTCGTAGTAGCAGCGGGTGTGGGTCGGGCGACCACGGGCTCCGGCGAAGTGGCACGCTCTCGGTCGAGCATTTCTTTGCTGTGTGCCATGTGCTGCTCGGCTGCGCGCTTATCGTCGGGAGTCAGGTTCATGGACCCGGTTTGGAGGTACTCGTCAAACCGGGCGATTGCATCCTCGTACCGGCGGTTCTGCTCGAAGCATCGTCCCTGGTTGAAGACGTACGTTGGGTTCTTGGTATCGACGAACAGGGACGACAGAATGGCGACCCCTTTCGCGTAGTCTCCAGCCAGGCAGGCTTTGCGAGCTTCTCGCTCCTGGCTCTGCCTGCTCTCCGCCGTAGCGGGCGATGCCGCAAGCAGCGAAGACAGGATAGCGACCGTGATGCCGAAGATAGCTGAATATGCCACACGCCTGAAGGAACAGCCCATGGCGGCATAGTTTGCTGACAAGCTCGGCCATAGGCAAGCGGTATTTGGGCCTTGACCATCGTTTCGGCCAGCGGGGATGGACACCACACCCGGTCACCTAACCCATGTGCTGTGCAGGGCTTTCGAGGGCGTCCCTACCAATGTCTTTGCGTTCGACGCCAGCGACGCCAGCTCAGACATTGTCGAGCGACCATTAAAGGACTATATTTGGTCCAACATCACCCATCGTGGAACGACCATGCGCTACTCAACCCAAGTCAGACCCATCAGCTACCTGAAGGCAAACGCTGCCGAGGTTGTCCGCCAGCTCGGCGAACAACGCGAGCCACTGCTGATCACTCAGAATGGCGTGGCCAAGGCAGTCCTCGAGGATGTCGCTTCCTTCGAGGCGACGCAGGATACTCTGGCCCTGCTGAAGATTCTCGCTCTTGGCAGTCGGCAGGTCGATGAGGGGCGCGTCGCGCCTGTGGCCCAGGTGGTGGAGAGGCTGCGTGCCAAGAAGGCGCGCCGCTGATGCGCTACGAGGTCCTGCTGACCGAAGATGCGCAGCAGGACATCGAGGACATCCACGCCTACGTTGCAGAGTCGGATTCGCCTGCCCAAGCGGACCGAGTGCTCGACAAGCTGATGCAGTTGGCGGATAGCCTGGCCAGGTTCCCGGGACGAGGGACGTTCCCGCGGGAATTGCAGCTGCTGGGCATGCGCGATTTTCGCCAGGTCTTTTTCAAACCCTACCGAGTCATCTATCGGACCGTTGGCCACTGCGTCCACGTTTACCTGGTCGTCGATGGCCGGCGGGATATGCAAACTCTTCTTGCCAGACGGCTCCTCGGCGGGTAGCGGTGGTGCTGACTGGGCGTGGGTGAGCTGATGCCTTGGTGCGTCCTTGATTCCCGCCTTGAATTGCGGAGAGCATCACCTTACGCTCGGGGAAAGGTGGCGCATGAAGCTCTCACGTCACGCGGCGACCGTCGTCGTTGTTGCTGTCGTCGCGACCGGTGAACCTAAGGCGGCAGCCATGGCCGCCGCAGAGAGGCCAGCGAAGTCGGCCGCGGCGGCGCTGGTGGCGATCGTGGAAGGCGGACGGATCGTGAGCCAGACCACGCCTGAGCAGGCGCGCCGCGATGGCCTGACCGTGGTGGACCTGGGGGACGACTGGCTCCCTTACGTCTTCTCCGAGGAGCCGGGCAAGCCGCAGCCGCTGCGGCCCTATCTCATCGATTTGGCCAACGGACGGCTGCGCCCCGGCAGAGCCTATGCTCGTGCGCGCGAGGACCACTTTTTCGAGGCTTTCGGGATCTTTCCCAGTCCGAGCCTGCTACGGAGGCGGCTCGCGGACGGCAAGCGCCACGCCTGTCACGCACGGGTGAAGGATGCGGTGTTAAAGGACTTGCCGCCCAAGAATGTCATCCCGGCCGAGGAAGCCGAGAAGGTGCCCAATCCCAATGCGGCGGCCGTGGCCGCCGGCGAGGCACCGGCCATGATCCCCACCGGTCGGACGGTCTCGCCGCGGCCCCTTACCCCGACGGAGAAGCGGGCCGTCATCGCCATGCAGGCCCATCTGCGCTGCGAGGAGGTGCTGTCCGGCAGAGCGACAGCGGGCCGGATGGACCGGCGCACGGTGGAGGGGCTCAAGGCCTACCAGCACTTACAGATGCTGGCCGACAATGGCAATATCGACCTTGAGACCCGCAGCGCCCTTCTGGGCGACAGCCGCGAACAGGATTTCCGGGCCCTGTTGCGCGTGCTGCGCGAACGGGTGGCGGACGCGACCGGCCTTATCGAGGATGGCTCGGCTCTGGGCGTCCTGGGCGAAGTGCAGGGACGCCAGCTCGACACCGCCGAGTTCAGCCCATTGCCGGTCGCCCCGTCCCCTGCCGCTAGCTCATCGCCTGCGCCGGCTTTGGCCACCAGCCCAGTTGCCTCGGTGGCCCTCCCTGTGGCCCCTCCCGCGGTCGCGACCACCAAAGCCCCGGCAGCCCCGACGGCCAAGATCGTCGCGGCGCCCGACCTGATCGCCGCGGCCACTCAAGCCGCCAGCCAGGCGCTGGGTTGGACATCGCCGGAGGCCGTGCTGTCGAGCCCGCTCACCGCCGCGCCCGATCCAGAGCGCCGGCCGGCCCCGCGCAAGTCGACCCGCAAGGTTCCGGCCCCGCTGCCCGCAGCCGTCGCCCTCCGCTTGCCCCCGCCACCCTCCTATCACTCCCCCAACATGGAGCTGCGCGCGGAGATCGATCGCGGCGAGGTGGTCTTCGAGCGGCCCAAGCTTGACAAGGATGGACACAAGAAGTGGAGGCCTCCGGTGGCGGATCGCCCCACCCTGACGCTCTACGCGCGCACCGGTGACCACGAGGTCGCCTTGTGCCGCTGGCCGACCACCATCGGGGGCTGGAAGACGTTCGAAAAGTCCGACGGCACCATGGCGCTCAAGTACAAGGAGTCGGTGACCGGCGATGCGCTGTGGCCCGAAGTACTGGCCACCCCGACCTGGCACCCTGCGCCAGGCATGCCAACGCGGAGATTGCTGATCAAGCAGGGGGACACCTTCGTACCCAAGACCGAAATCATTGGTCCGGGCTACCACGCCGCCTACGGGTTGGTGGCGATCGTGCACCACCAGATCATTGGCACCAACGAAAAGGGCCAAGTGGACCTCGAGGATCTGCGCATCCGCACCCACGGCACGCCGGGCTACCGGTCGGTGAAGCGGGGCGAGAGCAATGGCTGCCATAGGCTGCACAACTTCGAGGCTTTGCGTCTGGCGGGCTTCTTGGTGAGACACCACGCCAATGTCCGTGACGGACTGGTCCCCGAGGATTACGTGCGTCACCTGCAATACCAAGGACAGGACATCGCCCTCCAGAGTGACAGCAAGGGCTACCGCTTCCGGTTGACGCCCCCCGTGCCGGTGAAGGTGCTCGAAGGCGACGTACACGGCAACGCCAAGGCCGTGCGGCACCTGGTACCGCTGGGCACTGTCCCTTGAGGTGGCAGACGCGGCAGACGCTCCTCGATCAGCGGCTAGTCCCCGCCGAGGTTGCCGACTGCAAATCTCGCACGAGCTAGCTCTTGACCAAACCGCATTGCGGCGCAAACATGGGCAGTTATGGCACGCATCATCAGGCGGTACGTCAACCGAAAGCTCTACGACACCCACGAGTCCCACTACGTGACTCTCGCCAAAGTGGCGGAGTTGATTCGCGCTGGCGAAGACATTCAGGTCATCGACCACGCCAACCAGAAGGACATCACCACCGCGACCATTGCCCAGATCATCTTCGAGGAGGAGAAGTCCGGTCCTCGTCTGCCCGCCGAAGGGCTGCGCGGCATCATCCGTAACGGCCTGTCGGGGTAAAGACCGGCGCCGGCCAGCGGCACAGGCGCGCTAGCTTCGCTACTTGGCTGCCTCCAGCCACTTGAGCGCCTCGTCGGGGGCGGTGAAGAACTGCACCGTCACACCCTTCTCCTTCATTGCCGCGGACAAGCGCTTCATGTTGAGCTGCCCGAACACGTTCTCGGGCAGCACGATGGCCCAGAAGCGCCAGCCGGCAGCGACCACTTGCGGCAGCCAGCTTGTGAACACCCACGTCTCGTCGTCCTTGGCGATGGTGTTGTTCTTGCGGTCGTCGGACAGCCACTTCTGGGCCTTGTGCTTCTTCACTAGCTCCAAGCCCGCGGTGAGCACCGCCTGGAAGTCGGCCCCTTTGACCGCTTTGTGGAACTCATGGTGAACGATCTTTGCCAGGGGGTGGTAGTGCAAGGTCGCTGATTCGTTCTTCATGATGGTGGTGGCAGCCATGGATGATCCTCCGCCATGACCTATCGCCAACAATTGGCCCCGTCTTGAGGTCGCTGGGCGGGCGATCGACGATCTGTAAGGAGCCGCTCGAAGATAGTTGTTTGAAAGTCAGACATGGGGCGCAACCGCGTAGTTCCAGTCGCCGTGAAAGGTGCCCCGCTCAAGGTTGAGGTCGGCGAGTTGCTCGTCCGTGACTGAGAGGCCGGTGGGGTAGGACCGTTTGTCGAGCTTGGCGCGGATGGTGAGTCCGGTCCGGGTCGTCGTGTTCGCAATGAGGTCAACGACGACGTCGTGGGTGAGGAGGGGGCGACCACGCCAGTTCTGCGAGATGTGACAGAACATGCGGTGCTCGATCTTGTTCCACTTGCTGGTGCCTGGAGGAAAGTGCGAGACCGAGATGCGGACACCGATTGCATCCGCGAGTTGTTGCAACGCAACCTTCCAGTTCTTCGATCGGGCAGCGTTGCTGCCACCGCTGTCCGCTGTGATCAGCAGGTCTGTCGCGTCGGGGTAGCGGCGCGCCCCCATGTGCTGCCACCACGCGTGAATGGCGGCGACCGCGAAATCCGCCGTGTCGTGGTCGACGCCGACTGTGACCCAGCCCTCGTTGCGGTTGATGTCGTACACACCGTACGGGATGGCCTTGCCGACGCATGGGTCCGGGAAGTCGTGCACCTGAACCTGCTCGGGCATTCCTGCCGGCTGCCACTCCTTCCCGCCGTTCTTGTAGTCGCCGACGAGTTCTTTCTTCTTCGTGTCGACGGAGATCACCGGTTGTCCCCGCTTGGCGAAGGCCTTCGCCACCCGGTTGATGTGCTCGAATTGAGCGTTGCGATCGGGATGCGACCTGCCCTCCTTGTTCTTCCGGTTCCCCTGCAGGCTGTAGCCCTGCTCCTTGAGCAGCTCTGCCACGGTCTGCGCGCTGACCTGGTGCCCCTGGCTCTGCAACTCGCTCGCCAGCTTCCTCGTACTCTTGCAGGTCCAGCGCAGCGGCGACTCCGGATCACCCCGCGTCGCAGGGTCGACCAAGGCGTCAAGGTCAACCACCAGCGTCGGATCCTTCGCTTTCAGTCGCTTGTCGCCACCGCCGGGACGACGAATACGCTCTGGCGGCAATGCCGGGCCGCGCGCCCGCTGCGCGGCCAACTCGCGCAGCCCCCGCACGATGGTCGGCTCGCTCAGCCCTGTCGCTTCCACCACACGGCTGATCCCACCCCAGCCGAGCCCCTGTGCTTCCGTGGCGGCCCAGAGCCTGCGCGTCCGCTCGTTGAGCAGCGGACTCAGCATCTCGTACTTCTGTTGGACCCGCTTGACGTCATCGGTCCTCGCCATCCTCGATCACAGAACATGATCGCCTCCGAAAGGCAAAAAACTTGAACGTCATCCACAAAAGGTTATCTTCGAGCGGCTCCTAAGCTGCGGTACAGCTATATGATGCGCAGCGTGGGTACGTCTCGCGCCGTGGCGGTCGATTTGCGAAATCGGCAGGTATCGCCCGGTCGTGCGCCTCATCTCATAGCCAGACGACAGAGGGACGCCGCCCGGGGTATCGAGAGGGAGACGGTCGGGGCGGCGTTCCTAGGTTCGTCTTTTCTGCCCGCCCCAACGGCTGCTCCAGCTCAGCCCAGGTAGGATGCCGACCGATAGAGTGGCGAGAAGACCCCAATATCCTGGCTTCTCCTCGACTACTAGCTACTCCACTTGCGCCGGGACGGTGGCGTGGCGGAAAAGACACGTGACTCGCATTACTACTATCGTCGTACTAAGTGCAGGTATCCTCGTCCATGCCACCGGAGGTGCTCATGCCCAGTCGGCGACGCCCCCACCAGACTGCGGTGCCGCCGAGCTAGGCCAAGCCCAGCGCGATGCCGAAGCCGCGAGACGCATTATCCAGTCTGCCGACGCCGAGGAGGCCGCCATCGGTCGTCTCCTGCTCAACGCCGCCCACGCCCGCCGCAACGCCGCGTTGGAGTTGTGCGGAGTGTCGGATAGCCAGGCGGATCCCTTCGCCGATTATGCATCCGACAAGGCCAAGGTGGACGCAGGCGTAGATGCCGGGCAGGAGGGATACGACCTCGCGAAACTTGCGCTGGCTCACGAGCGGCTCACGGCCGAAGTAGCCATCCTGCGCTGGCGGCTCGACGAGTTGGAGCAACAGATGCGCGCCATGGAGGCAGGCGCGGCTTCGGCGAAGCGGCAGCTGCCGGTAAAGGGGAGCGCATTCAGCCGCCCGTGATCACGGTCTGCGGCGGTGGAGGTAGCAGCGGCCCAGTTGGCCAAGCGCGAGAGACGGCGTCACCGGTGCTGGGCTAGGCTCCAAAACTTCAGCGGAGCAGGGCGCCTTTGCCTTGCCCTCTGCATGCCTGCTAGGACCCAAGCATGCGAACGATAGGCCTCCTTCTGGCGAGCAACATTTTCATGACCACGGCCTGGTATGGTCACTTGCGCTTCAAGGGTGTTCCGCTCTGGAAGGCCGTGCTTGTCAGCTGGTGTATCGCCTTCTTCGAGTATTGCCTGCAGGTGCCGGCGAATCGTTGGGGGTACGGCCAATTCAGCGCGTACCAGCTCAAAATCATACAAGAAATCATCACCGTGCTGGTGTTCATGGCCTTCTCTGCCCTATGGCTCGGGGAAACGCCACGCTGGAACTACCTCGTGGCTTTGGGGCTGATCGTCGTCGCGGTCGGATTTGCATTTCTTCCCCAACGCGCCTGATGCCGCCGCGGTAGGCGCAAGGCCCCTGCCCGATGCTGGGCTTGCTCGGCACACTCCATGATGCGAGCTCGATCGGGGTTCCAGGTTCGATTAGGACTTTGCCAAGAGCTGCAGCCGCGTAGCTCAGCATATTGACAGCACAGTTTGACCGCATCAAGCTGTCAACATGAGAACTACCGTAACACTTGACGCCGACGCTGAGCGGCTGCTGCGCAGCGCGATGCACCGCCGTCGCACGTCTTTCAAGCGCACGCTGAACGACGCGATTCGCACCGCTCTTGGCGAAAAACAGGTGGCCACAAGGAGGGTACGGTTTGAGGTAAAGGCACGGCCGATGGGGTTGCGGGCGGGCATCGACCCGACAAGCCTAAACAAGTTGGCCGACGAGCTCGAGGTGGACACTACCCTTGCCAAGGTGCCAACGGCATCCGGCCGATGATCCTTCCCGACGTCAACCTTCTGCTCTATGCCTACGACGGCGCTTCGCCCTTCCACGTAGCGGCGAAGAGATGGTGGCGGGAATGCCTCGACGGACACGAAGTCGTTTTGCTGCCCGAGGTGGTGGTCTTCGGCTTCGTCCGCGTGGGTACCAATGCTCGCGCCTTTCACCACCCTTTGACCCCAGCCGAAGCAGCTTCACACGTGCGTTCTTGGCTGGGCCAGCCGGTCGTGCGTGCTCCGGAGGCGATGCCCGACCATTGCGAACGCGTTCTCTCCCTCCTCGAACAGCTGGGCACGGCGGGCAACTTGGTCACCGATGCACAGATCGCAGCCACGGCCATCAGCAACGGTGCGGTTCTGCACACGGCAGATGCGGATTTCATGCGTTTCCCGGGATTGCGCTGGCTCAACCCGCTGACGAATGATTGTCCCCCTCGACGACGTAGAGGGCAGTAAGATGGGGAGCGCATTTGTGCGGTGTCTGGTTCGCCTTCCACGCTGAAGCTCAGCTGCTGGTCACGCTTCCTTGCCATGTCGATTTCGCGTTGTACGCCGACCGGCGCAAGGTGGGTTTCGGCCGCTGCCCACGGGACTCTGCTGGCCGCGTGGACCAGTCGCTGTTGGCCCTTAAATTGCCGGGGAGCGTGCCGATACCCATTACGGAGCTGACACCATGGCGGGGCCGCACGAAGCAATCGAGGGACACGAGGCTAAGAGTGATGACCAGCTGGCGGAGTATCGGACTCAGCTCGCCATGCTTGCGCAGACCGCCGACGATTATCCGGTGCAGTACGTGCTCGGGGCGTACGAGTTGCTCTTCGAATCCAGGGACGACATCGAAATCATCGTCAGTAATCTAAGCCAGAGTATCGCGGAGCTGCAGAAAACCGCGTGACTTTGGCTGGGCTGGCCTTCACACGGCCATCGTGCCCGCCATTGGCCGCCGGCTACATGCGTTATGAGCACCCAATGTCGCATCGCGTGGCGCTAGTTGCCGGATCGATCAGTAGTCGACCAGATGCCCCTGGTTGGTAGCCTCAGGGCTTTCGACGATCTTCTTCGACGACTGATCATGATGCCACCAGCTCCCCGCTCTTGCACCGCCTCACCGTTGCGGCAGTCCCCTGAATCAGCAGAGGACGGATGACGAGTAGAGTCACGAGCCGGCGTCGGCTACAGCCATGGAGACAGTACGGTTTCGGTCGATCCACCACGCCCAGGGCACGAACAGCCACGACGTGACGCCGACATACTTGATTGCTTCAACACTCGGTGGTGGCGGACCGAAAACGGTGGTCGAATAGATGGCCGCAAGCAAAGCCACCAGCGCCCATAAGGCGATGGAGCCGCGCAGCCTACGGGCATGCGTGGTGGCGAGGTAGAGCCAGAGGCCGGCCGCGAAGAGCGAGACCTCGACGAGCACCGTCCCGACGCGCGAGTTCCACAAGCCCAGGCCGACCAAGGTCACGCCGCCTGGGTAAAGCGGCATGTCGGGACCGTGGGAGACGAAATCGAGCAGCCAGTGGCTGAACACGCCGGCCCCAACCACCAGTGCACCACGGTGGTACCTCGTGACCGCGAAGAACGCGCCTGCGAACAGCGCTGACCAGACGAGAGCGCCCGCCAGGCTGTGGGTGTACGGGTAGTCGTGTAGGTCGAGTGGGGTGAAGGCTGTGTTGCCGGGATCGATGCGCACGCTCTCGAGGCCTGCGATAAGGAATAGCGGCCACAGGAGGTCTAGGAACAACGGCGCCGCCATGAGCGCACCTAGCGAGGCCCGCGGCGCTAGCCGCTTGCAGGCAAACCCGACCGCGCAATGGCCGATGAACATGGCGGAACTCTAGCCTTCTGGCTGTTTCACTGCCACCGTATCGCTCGACCCACTGACCAGCCGCGTGCAGAGCAGCCACGGCGTTGGGTTGTTCGGCGCCCTCATCCGCCGCCCTCCTATCTCTGCAGCCGGCGAAGTGCCTATCGGTTCGCCCCCGACAGCACAACGCGGTTCCACCGCTTATCGCGGTGCCTTGCCTCGTGCGGCCACTGGGGCAGCGCTCAGATCTACGGGCCAGCGCCACCGTCTACGTCATAGCTGCAGTGTATAGCCGTCTGGGAATCCGCAGGGGCATTGTAGTCGCTAGGACAGGATAGGCACTCCATTTGTACCAGGGTGCCGCTTGGGAGCGGCCCGGCGTCGGCTTCGGCGTTCGTGCGGAGGGTCCGGATCAACTGACCTAGCGGGGCCGTTGGGCACAGGGGCGAGTTCTGCACCAGGAACCAACAGTCCTGCGTGATGCTGCCGCTCTGAGTCGTTACCCCGGCAGGACATGCAACTAGAGGAGGAGATGTCTCGCCACTCGGAAAGAGATAGTTCACCTTGCAATCCGGTACCGCCGGAGTCGTACCCGGCTTGAGGTTCCACAGCTTGTAAGGCACGCAGAGATTCTGCAACAGGGGCGCTATGGCATTACCAATTTGGCTCATCGCAGCCGAATAGTCGGTCTCGCAGATGCTGAATTTGAGGCCATTCTTGAACTGGTCGACGAAGGCAGACTCGCGGATGCCCGGACCGGCGCCCCAGCCCCAGGCATTGATGTCGAAACCCGTTGGATCGTCCGTTGTTGCCGCTGGCCGATGATTGGGGTCATAGCAGAAAGACCAGTAGTCGAAGACCTGCGCAGGAGTTGGATTGGGATCGGCTGATGTCGGTTCATTCGCATGTTTCGCGAACTTGATGGTGTCGTGGCTACCATCGCTCATCGGATAACCGAAGATGCCAGCCACCAGGATCTGATCTTCGTTTCCACCTTTGATGCTCTTTAGCTCCTTGGCAATCCGGCGGTAGTCGGTGAGCGGATTGCAAGTCGTCGGTTTTGACGTGTCGTATTGATATTTGGCGCCCAACAAGGGGTTGTCCAAGTAGCTCGTGCAATAGTCGGTCCTGGGCAGGCAGTCGGTGAAATTGGGGGTTTCGAAGTCATTTTGCGTGGGGTAGTCGGGAGTGGTTTCGTCGCTCAGGTTGTTCCCGTTGCACTGGTAGGCCCGCGTCGAGCACCGCAAGCTGGCCGTCTCGTTAGGCAAAGTAGAGCCGCCGGATACGACCTGGCCGAACATCCCGTCGTTGGGATAGGCCGAGCAGTCGTCCTCATCGGTCAGGAACACCAGGCCGAGCAGTGCATCGTTCCGGATCATGGTTTTCTGGGCTTGGTTGATGGCAATGTTGGGCGCTAGGGCAAACTCGAAGGCCTGCAACTGGTGCTCCTCGCCGCAGCCATCGGTGCCAAGCTGCCCCGCCAGGCACGCGAAGACGTCAGCGATATGGCCGGTGAAGTTCGGCGTGCCACCAGTCGGGGCTATGAGCCATGAATTGGTCGAATCGGTCACGCCGCACACACTCGGGTCTATCATGCGAAACTTACCCTGATCACCGAGGCCAGACTGGCCATTGGCGGCGTTGGGCGAGCAGTTGCTGCCGCCGGGGGTCCATTGATTGTCGGTACCCAGGTCGCTGTCGATGATTGCGACTTGAAGGTCGGGAAGCGCGTTGTTGTTGTTGGGATCCTCGAGGGCGTTGATGAGGTTGGGGAACTGGGCCTGCAGCTTTTGCTGCTTGGGCGCCATGGAAGGCGAGTTATCGATCATGAAGACCAGATCGAGCTTTCTGGTTGGCGAAACCGAGATGTAAGCGTTGCTCTGCAGCTGCGGATTAGGGGTGGGCTGGGTGAGAGGGTGCGAGATGCACGCCCACCAGACTAGGGGTATCGCGGGCAGCAGTACAACCCAACGGATAGTTCGCCAGCTCAAAAAGTGAATCTTGGATGAGGAGCTACGAGTCATGGGAGTCCTCCTGGTCGGAGAGCGGGAGATTGATGGAGCAGCTCTCTTCCGTCGGTGGACCAGCAAACGATGAGCCAAAGGAAGACCGAGGGAAATTCCCATCTTTTCGGGCATCGAGGGGCTGACACTGCAAACTTCGTTGCTTATGCCGCCATCTTCATTGCCTGACGGACAAGTGGGCCGCTCATCGGCAAGGCGGTCTGGCATCGGCGTCGCCGATGGTTCCGACCGATCGCTCGATGCCAGCCTCGGACCTGACCACAGCGACGTCCGACGCCATGATTTCATTGGTGCTTTCCGCGGACGGTCCCGTCGCCGTCGAAGAGCTACGCCGGATCATCCGAAACGGGCTACCCGCATAGCAGCCTGACACGGATGTAGCCCTGGCCCGACCAATCTCGGCTCCGCTGGTTACCCTGCTGATGAAGACGGGGGTGACGACGGGCTACTGGGACTGACCAGCCTCGATCTTGTGCCTCGATCTTGTTGCCCATTGCGGCCATCCCCCATAGCATGCGCGGGCAACAACCCAGGAGAACACATGTCCGAGCTGAACATCACCGCCATCGTCGATACCTTCGTCAACCAAATCACCGCCGCCGCGGAATCGGCAGTAGCCCAGCGTCTCCAAGCTGCCATCGCAGGTGCCTTCGGAGCGCCCCGAAAGGGCAGACCAGGTAGGCCGGCCAAGCAGGCTGCGGCACCTGTGGCACCCGTGGCGGCACCAAAGGCGGCAGCAAAGAAGGTGCGGAGGGTGACGCCGAAGGTTATGCGGGCACGGAAGCTCCAAGGCCAGTACCTGGGAGCGCTGCGAGCGCTGTCTGCCGCGGACAAGGCGAAGCTCAAGGCGGTCGCCAAGGAGAAGGGCGTGGCTGCGGCGGTGAAGATGGCGAAGGGGACGGGCTTCCGGTATAGCCGGCTCCCCTGATGGAGGCGCTTGGGTGGGCGTGGGGCTTGCCGATTGCACTCCTTGCATTCCCAGGCCTTGAGTACGCTCGCCCTCCGTATCGGCCGGTATTACGACTGCGCTGTGCCGGGAATCATCTGCAAGGTCGCCGTCGAGCGAAACACTGGGTGGGCTTGCACTGTTGTGCTAGAAAATCGTGTGGCTGCTGTCCGTGCACCGATGCTCTGGTCGGCAAGCCCAGACTACTGGATGTAATTGCAGCGAGGACAGAGAACTAAAACGTTGCCGCCAGCGAGAGCGTTGCGCCGTGTTGGTTGGGAAGAACGGCCATGGAAATGGGGGCTGGCGATTTGATCGGCTCATAGGCATAGTGGCTGGTGTCGATGACGGAGGCCGCGATGGCACCAAGAACTACGCCGAGTCCGCCGAATATGAATTCGGCAGGTATCACGGAAGGCTCTCCACTGGAGCCGTAGCTTTGCGCTGTGATGCCAATCACGAAGCCAAGGAAACCAGCGAAGGAAGGCAGCAAAAGTCGGATCAGGAAGCTCTTGGGCATGTTCCGGGTCTGGCCGTTCACAGAGTGGATGATGGGTGGAACCAGCAGCCACGTAACGGCGGCAGGGTAGAGTGGCTTGACACTGCCTTCCTTGAGTGCGACGAGCAAAAGGGCTGACGTAACGGCATCAGAGATCAGGATTTGGTAGCCGTACCAGTGGAACTGGGGTTCGCTATCGTCTAGCTTGAGTGCGGGCGAGCGCTGCGGCCACGCTTGCGACCCGGGAACGGGCGCGGGTGGCTGGGGTGAAACTGTGGCTGCTGGAGTGTAGGGCGTAAAGCGTCCATCGCCAGGCTCGATGTCCGCCGCCTGCGCTTCGCCCGAGATCACGAGCATGGCCACCACGCGAGCTACGAAAATGCACTTCCAGCTCCGTTGCATGTAGCGCTGAGAGGCAATCTGCATGCCTGTGTAGTCGGGCAGGTTTCCCCGGGAAGAGGCACGTGCGAGTGGTGGAACGTGTTCGTTCTTCGACAACCCGAAACCACGGAAGGGCTCCACAAGCCGGTGCGGACTAGCTGCACCCTTGGTGGCGCTAGCTAGAGCGTGTCGGGAAATTCGGCAAGCAAAACGGGAGGTCCGGCCGCCAAAGGCTGTCCGGCGTGACCAACTTGCCAACTTCACCCCGTAGGGGCTCGTGGTCCCCTTGCTTCGCCTCATACCGCCAGGGCAATCCCCTTCTTTCCGGCAACTCCCCGAGACAGCTTGGTGAGATTCAGTCCAAGCACGGCCCGTTGGCCACACAGGCCCATCATTGCAGCTGAGCGTGCCGCTGGTCGGTTGAATCCATACTTCAGGCACTTGATCGTGCCTATCGAGCCTTCCACCATCGCCCGCTCTCTCACGAGGCGATCTTTCGCCTTGCCATCCACTTCCCACGGCGTGCGGCCACGCGGTGCCAATCCAATATCGCGGACGCCAAGCTCGCGGAGTCGTTCCACGTTCTCCGTGCTGTACCCGCCCCGGTCGTAGGCGTAGGCACCAGGCGCCTTCCCGAACAGAGCTATGAGATCTTCGACCGCACGTACCGCATAGTGGGAATCCGTGAGATCGGTTTTTGTTCCGGCCATGGTCGCAAGTACGAAGCCACCGCGCAGGCGTGTGACTCCCCACGACAGACCGAACTCGACCGTCTTGCCCACCTTGCCCCGCACGATCGAGTAGACCTCGGGAATGTGCAAGTTGATGATCTTGCCGGCCGCGACAAAGCCGGTGCGCAACCAGTGTCGGATCTGCGGAATCAGCTTCTCCATCGTCGCATGTAGCTCGACCAATTTGCGCTGTGCGGCCACGGCATGACCGCGAAGCTTCTGCCTCTGTGTCCCGACAAATGCGATCGCCTTGCCGAGGTCCTGATTTACCCCTTCGATGACTTTGGTCATCTGCGCAACCATCCGGTCTTTCGCAGCCTTGGCCTTGTCTTTGCCAAACAGGCGATACTTCCGTATGTGCTGCTTGGCCGCTCGAAGCTTTCCGTGCACCTTGTCCAGAAAACTCTGAAATCCCTGTCCCGCCCTCTTCGCCGCCGCTGCCACGGATTTCACGAATCCTCCGAGTAATCCCATCTCGTTGGGATGCGGAATCCCCGCTTCCTGCGCTGTCATATCGGCCACTGCAACCTTCGGGTCGGCAAGCCCAAGCGCCACCGCCTGTTTCACCACTGCCTCGTTGATCAGCCTGCATCCGTCTTCGCCCAGAAGCTGCGCGAAATCCTGAATCGTCGTGAAGTCCGGCGTCCAGTCCGTCTCGGTCAACCCACACAGGTATCGCGCCGGCGCGTAGTACCGGATTTGCTCCTCCGCCTCGCGGTAGGTCACCCTTCGAATCGCCATAAGCGTCAGCGCTCCGAGCGTGGCGCGCAGGTTCGGCGGCCGTCCTGCTGCATTCTTGAGCTTCTTGGCCCGGACCTTCTCGGCCTGCGACTCCATCTCCGTCCAATCCACTGTGTCGGTTAGAACCACCATCGGATGATTGTCTGGCAATGAAATCGCTGGCCGCTTCGAACGAGGAAACAGGTCGGGCTGGCTGTTGCCGCCTCGGCGTCGTGCAGACATTGCGGGCCTCCTTGGTCACCCCTCCCAATAGCCACACTCCGTTACTGTTGTCGATCCCTAATCGACGAAGAAGGCGCGAATTTCGGCCTCGAAAATACTGGCCGCTGCAAGCAGCAAGGTGAGTGCGGTTGGCCACCTGCGCGAGGACCTGGCGTCTACGGCTCTGCCTTGCGCGTTCCGGCTGCCCGGGGCCCGGAATTTCCCGACACGCTCTAGCTATCCAGACGGCGATAGGCGTAGGAGAATGTAGGTGGAATGTGGGAAAGACCGGCAGTCAAGATCACCCTCTTCGTCCCGCCAGGCTTCGAGTATGCTCGTCCCTCCACCGGCATTTCCCGGCCGAGTTACCCAAGAATCACCAACGAGAGGAAATCAAGATGCCCAAAGGCCCCCTGTCCAAGTCCAACCTAATCCAGAAGATCGCCGACCAGTTCGATGGCAAGCTCACCCGCAAGGATGTCAAAGGCGTCATCGAAGCGGTCGGCACCATCGGGCATGCCGAGCTGAAGAAGAACGGGCTGTTCGTCGTTCCTGGCCTGATTCGCATGGTCGTGGTCAAGAAGCCTGCCACCAAGGCGCGCAAAGGTATCAACCCCTTCACGAAGGAGCCCACGGTTTTCAAGGCCAAGCCAGCTCGTAAGGTCATCAAGGGCCGCCCAGTCAAGGCAGCCAAGGACGCCATAGCGTAGCGACGGGCTCCCGGGAGACCAACAGACATTCGGGCTGGGACGGGCCCTACCACCGCCAGCCCATTTTCGCCGCCGAGATTTAGCCCTCGTGTGCGTGCGATACCGGATATCTCTCCGCGGCGTTTCCGGGGTTGCTAAGCTTATTGAAGCTACGTGCCACGTTCCCGGTGTGCACCGACCGAAGATGACCTTTGGCCGTAGGGCAATAGACTGACCGGGACACCGGGGCTAGAGTCGCCTCACACGCGGCGGACGACGATGTCATCAGCGGACAAGGCTGCATTTTCAAGGGTAGCTCTCGCGGTTGCCCTCATGATGGTCGCAGCGCTATTTGCCGTTTTGATGCTCACCGAATGGTGGCCGATCATCGTCAGGCGAAACGTGGCCCACATCGCCAGCTACCACTTCGGCTCCAAGTCGATGATGGGTCACGGAGGGTGGAAGTACTCAAATCCCAACGTCTACGCTTGGACAGCCTTCGCCGAAGCCGTCAGCGCGACGGCGACCATGCCGGCACTTTGGATGACAATCGTGCGTCGCTCACGGAAGGCGGCCTACGTCTTGGTATTCATTTGTGCCGTGTACGCAGGTTCTGCATTCGTTCTCGGACAGATCCACTGGACTACGAGAAGATCCCTCTCTCGGAGCACCGCCGTACATGCCGTTGCGGCGACGTGGTCGCCAAAGGGACATCGCGTAGAGTCGTGATGCCGGATTGGTGGCATTGCAGTGATGGTATGCTCATGGGGGTAACCTTGGGGAGCCGGAAAAATGGAGACGAAATAGGCCGGCTACTACCAAGCCGCGCGGCTAGCGAAAGGAACATTTCATGAGGAATGAGCTGTACATCCTAGCCATGTCAGCCTTGGTCGCGTTGGCACTGGTCGGGTGTGGAGGGAGTGACGCAAGGATGCCCCTCAACCACCGCAGCGCGGCTGCAAGCTGCCCATCGCAGCGCGGTCCAGGACCGGGTTGCGAGAGTTCGTTTTGGTGCTCCTCCAGCTGTTCCGCCGACTCCCAGTGCATAGACGGCGTCGACGGCCGTTGCTTCCCCTTTGAAGGTTTGGTCGGACCTGGCGGATGTTCGTACGATGAGTGCTACTACGACTCAGACTGTGGAGCGAAGACGCCTTGCACTTGCCGCGGCTCGTCCACGGACAACAGCGCAAATATCTGTGACGTCGGAGGTAACTGCGCCGTGGACTCCGATTGCGGCCTCGGGGGGTACTGCTCGCCCTCGACGGATTCCTGCTACTCTACAAATCCCGACCTCAATTTCGAAGCGGAGGGGTCAAGCGGCCCCAGCCCATATTTCTGTCACACCGCGGCTGACCTGTGCATTAATGACTCGGACTGCGGTCAGCCCGACGCTGGGATGGGGTCCTGTCCAGTGTTCGCATCTTGCGCCTACGACGTGCAGGACACCCGCTGGGAGTGCACGCAGTACCCATGCTGTCCTCCGTGAGGGTGCCCGCTCGGACTGCTTTTCTGTTGGGGCTGCGCATGAAGGTCCCGGCTTGTGGATCCCGACTGGGCGGAGCGAGCACCAGGGAAAGCACATGCGTCAGACCGGGGGAACGCCAAAACGCACCTACGGACGGGCGCCCACGCCTGATGACTTCGTAACGCCCACGCGCAACGCGACTGCGCGCTCTGCGGCATGGAACCACGTTCCCTTGGCCGGCGCTGTGCGAAGAGGTTGCGAAGCTGAAGATCAGCCTGCGCGAGGGCATCCTGCTCGAGGGCGAATTCGGGGGTTTGCTACCAAGTTTGCTACCAACCAGCAAACCGCGCGAAATCGTTGGGGAAAACTGGCGACTCCAACGGGATTCGAATCGGTATCAAAGCGCACGAAAGATCACGAAGATTCCGAGTCTCCGACGGAGAATTCACCAGCGGCGGAACCGAAGCAAGCTTTCACGAAGCGAGATGGTAGCAAAGTAGCAAAACTCGCGATTCTCGCGGCGAATGCCGTACGGAACGGGGATATGCACAGGGCGTTAGAGTTGCTGGCGGAGATTCGGGAGGCTGGGGAGGGGCAGGGCGGGGGTAGCGAGGAGCCGAACGTGGTTGCCCTGGACCGCCATTGATAGGGTCTCCGTCCCAGCTAGCCGACTACCACCGCATGCTGCGACTAGTCGTCTGGTTCGTCGCCTGCCCAGAGCACTCTTACGGGAAGGGGAGATCCTCGCAAAACCGCCAAGATCCGCGAAGATGCCTCCATGCCGCTACCAGGCGGACACGTGTCGTGTGCGAGAAGTTCCTCGACCGATTCAGCGATGGGGCTCGTGACGTGCGAACGAGCCGCATGGGCGATGCGTACACGGTCACGCGGCTCGTGTTCCGGACGTACCACCAGCACCGGGAGGACGAGGACGCGTGGACGCGGCGGGCGCTCGACCTTATCGACCGCCTCTGCCTCGAAGGGATAGACGACGTGAGAAAGGAACTTGACGTGTTCGAACGGTAGCGTGATGCAGCCGCGGTCGGCTGCGGCTTGAAATCATTGGATTTTGGGTCGATGGCGCAGGATGGCGCAGCGTGATCCGCGAAAATGCGACGGGCACCGTAGAAGCCGTGCAGCCCCGCGATCAGGTGCCATTCTTGAATGCTCGGGCGTGTGGTCAAGCGGGCAAACTAGCGTCCATCATGCTGCGGAAGCACGTCGGTGGCGCGGCAGCTTGGCCAGCTTGCGTGTGCTTGTGGCCGGCCGCCTCTGAGCCGAGCAGCAGTCCGGTCAGGCCGGTTCCGTGACAGATCGTGGACGGTTTGCAGGTTCATCCAGAACTCTGGGGTGGTCACAAAGGCGCCTGCGAAGAGCCATGCCGTGGCGGGCGTGATGCCGCGTTTGCCGTTTGCGACCTCCTTAATACGCGGTACAGGAATACCCAGCTTGGCGGCGCGTTCGGTCTCGGGGATGCCCAGTTCTGCAAGGAGCTCATCGCGCATAACCTACCCTGGATGGGTTGCTGTCGGTTGCTTGGAATCATGTCATCTCCCCTAGTGATAGTCGGTCAGTCGAGGCGCAGCACCTGCGGCGCAGCCTCCACGCTACCCAAGAGGAACTCCATTCCAGGATGGGTGTTGGCCGGGTGGCCGGGCATTTCAGCGCATCGCAGCGCTATGTTAGGAGCCTTCCTGATTAGCATCCCCGCAGAAGGGGGTGTCTTCGTGCTAGGCTCGACGAAGGTTCGGATGGCCACAGCACAAATGCAAATTCCAAAGGCGCTCGAAGAAGCGCTGGTGAAGCTGAGGCACGATCCGTCGCTCCCGGTGCGCGCCCGTCTGGATGAGCTGGACGTGGAGCTGCGGGTGGTCAGTGCTCACCCCGAGGAACCAACGCCTGGTTTAGGTGATCGCATGGCGGCGGCGGGACCCTGGGAAGGCGAGACCACGGAGGAGCTGATCCGAATTCTGCGTGAAGGTCGGGATGCAGGTGGCAGCGCCGAGCCGCCAGAGGGTCTGTGACCTGGCTGCTCGATACTAACACGCTGGTCTACATCTTAAACGGTGAGCCTAGTGTTCGTGCACGGGCCAATGAGGCGGGCCGCTCCGGGCGTGTGGTGACAAGCATCGTGGCCGTGGCAGAGCTTCTCTATGGAGTGGAGAGGTCCTCGCGGCCAGAGGCGAATCGTCGTCACCTGGAAAAGGAGCTTGAACAGATCGGGGTAGTGCCTCTGAGCCTGGGAGGTGCCGGGCAATTCGGGCGCCTGAAGGCTGGCCTGCGTGCCAAGGGCATCAACAAGACGGACCTTGACCTCATGATCGCCGCTACAGCACTGGACCTAGCCGCCACGCTGGTGACGAATGACGGCTCCTTGCTCGACGGCACGATCCCTGGTCTCACCGTCGAAAATTGGAAGGCCTGACGTGGGCCTCGGCCCTTTGCCAACCTCACATCCGTGCGCCCTAGGGATGTCGATCCCGGGTGGATGCGCACGACCAAGGCCATTATCGCGGGCGAGAGCGGCCACGTCGGGCGCATGGCCGCCGGCTCGCTTCCGGCTCGGATGTAGGCTGCGAGCTGTTGCCAGCGAGGTTCTCGAGGGCTAGAGAACGACGCGACGTGATGGCCGCCCGGAGGAATCAGACCAGAAGGGACACGAGAGAGGGCGCGTGGGTCCGCTATCCTACTCCGCCGGCCAGAATGCTCAGGATTCCCCGTGTGTATGGGGTTTTCGCGGATCACGGGGCTGTGGCTCGTCTAGTTAACGTAATGAGGCTTATCGGACGTCTGGTGCGGTTCCCATTCGCTTAACTGAAGGAAAAATGGCTCTTGAACGTCGTATCCACCCTGGTCGCGGCCTGGTCGCGCGCGGATTCGAGCGGCCCTCACTGGGCGATGCAGTTCCGTTGCATGATGGTCCAGATCTGGTTCGCTATCAGGCTGGCGCCAGCGTCCGAGGCATCGATGCCATCGGCGGCGGTGTATTCGGGGGCCCACAGGGGCTGGAGATCGAGAAAGTCGCACGGGGTAAGGCTATCCTTGCACGCTTGCTGCACGCCCGGCCGCAAGGCGGCCACACCAGGGATGGTCTGAAGCTCCGGATAGAGGAAGTAGACAATGTGCTGAACGGTTCCATCGCTCGCGACCTTGGCCAAGTGCTGCGTGAAGGTTCGTCGAGCGACATCTCGAATCCAATCTGCGACGCGTGTGAGCAAGGGCGATTTCATTCCACCCTTACACCATGGGAGAGCGTAGCCACATCGCCCTGTTCGCTGCAAGGCGCTCCCCTCGTGCCTTGCTCCGGGCCGCCGCCAGTTGCGCCGGCAGGTCGACCCCCGTGCCGAAGTACATCTCGTCGGGGGTCTGGCCGGCGAAGGCCGAATGTGGCATCCGGGTGTTGTACTCCTCGACGAAGAACTTTACGAGAGATCGGAGCCTCTCAATCGAGTCGAGGGCGTTGAGGTAAAGCCATTGGTGCTTCAGGGATCGCCAGAATGCCTCGATCATTGAGTTGGAATAGGCAACCTCGACCTGTGCGAGGACGCGCTCCAGGCAGGCGCTGAACAGGGTGTCGTCCACCGCGCCGTTGATGTTCTCGATGCCGGAGTCAGCGAACAGACGCGGCAACCCTGCGAATACCATGTGCTTGCCAGCGGCGAGAAGCAGCTGGCAGGTTGCGGTGGGATCGAGCCGCTCGGCCACCGTCCACGCGAGAATCTTCCTCGAATAGTTGTCGATAATGGCGAGCACGTTTGCCTTCGTGCCGTCGAGCAATTTCAGTACACTCACATCGATATGCCATATCTCGTTGGCTGCCGATGCACGCACGCCGACGGTAGGTTTGCGCGGATGAACGGATGAATGCGCTTGCGCGGTCGCGGCCAACCGCGCTCGCGGACGAGCTTGCCCCAGGTGGTGGCCGAGGCGAAGACCTTGCCGATGCGCTGGGCGTGCATGGCCAGGATGCGCAGAGACATGTGGCGCTTCTCGGGCGAGAGCACCATGTCTTTCATGTCGGCTACCTCGGTCGGTGTTAGTTGACTCGGGCTTGTTCGCGGGCAGGAGGACCGGTCGTCCAAACCGCAGGCGAGGCTGGAGGCGCGGCTGTTCCATGCGTGGTATCGCCCGGGTTCGAGGCGGACGATCCGCAAGATCACGGCGAGCGGAGGGTAGAGTGTGGCACTGGTGATGGCGCGGAGGCTCCCGGACTTCGCGTCACCTTCGGGGAGGCGCTCGCCAGCGAGGGTGAAACCGGAGGCGCGGAGCATGGCCAGGAGAACTCGGACAACGGCCGCGAGGATGCGCTTTTGCAGTTCAAGCTTCGCGATGGTATCGACCAGCTGCTGGCGGTCCAGCTCCAAGGGCTCCATGGTGACGACCGGACGAGAACCACGGCGCCGCCAAGTGGAAACGGTGGAGCGCGGGATCCTGATGTCCTTGGGCAGGCAACTGGTGCCTGACCTGACCACCTGGCGCGAAGGCGATGGTCATATGTGCAGCGTGTCCAGGGCGTGGCCGTGGGGGTGTCCAGCATCACCAAAGGATCACCCGCCCTGACTCACCAGGCCAGCCGAAAGCCCAATGATATTAGGGGCGTCGATGGTGCGTACACGAAAGTGCGGAATGTCTGCGCACACAGCTGCGTCGAGACCGCCCATGGTCATGCACCACGGCCAGGGTCCTGTCAGTGGCGACTTTGACGGCGAGGGCATTAGCGACCAACTGCCCAATTGTTGATGCCGGTAGCTCGAACTCGGCTTTGCGCCCGTTGCTGCCTGTGCCCGGATCGCGATTGTTTCCCGCACGCGGATCGGGATAGGGATTGCTATTCCCAGGAGCCGGAGTGGGAACCGGCCACGAGCCGTTGCTGGCACCGCTAGCAGAGTGCGACCCGTTACCGTATTAGATCAGGGAGTAGGATTGTAGGGGCGCGGCTTCACCGCAGGCGTAACTCCTTCGACCCAGGCAGGGCTGCCCTGCGAGGTTATGGTCACGCCGGCGGAGGTAAGCCCCGTCGAGGTGGCCGTGATGACGCTGGTGCCCGAGTAGTAGGTTCGGAATTCGGTCGCTGCCTGGCCGTCTAGGATCGCAATGTCCGATGCCGAACCGCTGCCCGGCGGGGTGAACGTGATGCTCGGCCCGGTCGGGAACTCGCCCGGCCCGGAGGTGACCGTCAGCGTCACCGTAACGTTGTTGCTGATCGGGTTTCCGCTCGAGTCCACGACGGTGACCAGTAGCCACGCGTCCTGCGTGCCGTCCACCTCCGAGAGCGTCGTGGTGCTCGACGTGAGCTGCAGCCCCGCCGGCGTACCCGATGTCGGCCAGGTCGGCGGCGCCACTTTCCCATACGTGTTGCGATACCAGTAGTATGCGCGCTTCGGTATGCGGAAGAAGTCGACGATACCCGTGGTCTCGTACGTGCCGCCCATTTGGCTGGCGTAATCGAAGATGCACCATTTGGAGGCTCCGCTACGCCACGCGTATTGGGTGGGCATGTTGTTCGTAACCGCGAGATTCCCCCAGCCCGGATCATAGGCGCCCGGCCGAGTCGCGCTCACCGTGCTGCCGTATTCCGACACCAGATTGGGCATGCCGGGGTCATTGTACCCCGTGCCGTCACCGTTGAAGCCGGCCACATCCCCAAGCGTGTCTGGTTGCGTGCCGCCGATAGCCGACTGCGCACCGCCGATGGCCGCCGGCCGTCCCGTCGGCGCAGGATCGAGCTGGTGGGTCAAGGCGACCTCGCTCTTGAGCAGCGCAATCACCCTGTCCGCCGGGCCCCCGGTGAAGAAGTCCTCGTTGCCCATGCTCCACGCGATGATGCTCGGGTGATTGCGATGGATGCGGATCATGTCCGTGAGGCTGGCGAGAACGTTGGTGTCGAACGCGTCATAGTCGGCAGAAGTGCTCGGGTAGGCGCCGTTATAGGGCCATCCCCCCGAACCGCCGTCCCCACCCCAGAAGCAATTCTCCGACCAGAGCAGGACTCCGAGCTGGTCGCAGGCATCCGCGAACGCCGGCGCTTTCGGATAGTGCGAGCCGCGGATGAAGTTGAGCCCCGCGTCTTTGACCATCTTGACGTCGCGATAAAGCGCCGAATCGGCCACGCCGTTCGCCCAGCCCGCGTGATCCTGGTGGACGTTCCCGCCTTGGATCCAGTAGTGCGAGCCGTTCAGCGAGAAGCCTTGCTCCGCCGACCAGGTGAACCAGCGGAAACCGAATGGCGTAGTGAAGTTGTCCACGATCCCGGTGTCGTCGGAAAGGTAGGAAAGCGCCTGGTACATGGTCGGATGGTCGGGGTGCCAAAGCGATGGGTTGCTGACTGCGGGTGTCGTCTGGTCGAACGTCACTGTCGCCCCCGCGGCGATCTGCTGCTCGGACGAAACGGTAGCGACTACCGTGCCGCCGTTGTCCACGATGTCGGTCTTCAGCGTAGCGTTGACGGCGGCCGAGCGATTGTTCTGCACCTCGGTCTTGATCTCCACGGCGCTGGACGAGCCGGAATTCGTCGCGAGTGTCGGCGTCGTGACCCAGGTGCCGTACCAGGTGACGTGCAGCGGGTCGATGACGACGAGATTCACGTCTCGATACAGCCCACCCTGGAAGGTGTAATCGCCCGTTAGGGGTGGGATTTGCGCATTCCAGTTGTTGTTCAACCGAACCGCCACCACGTTGTCGCCCGTGTTGATGGCGGAGGTGATGTCGATCGAGAATCCGTTGTAGCCGCCGATGTGTTGGCCGACCTGCGTGCCATTGACGTAGATCTGCGCTTGATCGAACGCTGCCTGGAACTCGAGAGACACGCTCTTGCCCGTCCAGGACGACGGGACGGTGAAGTGTTTCCTGTACCAGCCGTAGCCCACGTAGAACGAAGACGACATGAAGTACGGCAGACCGAACGAGTGTGGCAGGCCGACGCTGCCCCACGAGGAATCGTCGAAGGTGGTCGCCTCTGCCCCCGAGACATCGGCTCGCTGGAACTTCCACGACTGGTTGAAGTTTTGGATAAGGCGGGGAGCAATGGCCTGTCCGCCATCGGGGCTGCTCGTACCTCCGTCAGAGCCTATCTGTCCGCCACTGTCGGGAGCTACCCCGGCACCACTGCCGCCCGCAGAACCGCCGCTCCCCCCGCGACCGCCCGCGGCGACCACACCGCCTGCCCCGCCGCTCCCATTGCCGCCCGCTGCCAAGACTCCACCGCGTGCCAGAGTACCTCCCTCGGACTGAGCACGACTGCCGGCTCCCCCGGCGGACAAGACGCTCGAATCCTCCCGCCCCCGGTCCTTCCGTTCCTCCACCATGACCGCCACTGGTGCTCCCGCCGCTGGCGGTCGTTCCACCGCTCTGTGGCACCGTCGTGCTGCTCTGGCTGCAATTGAACAGCAGCCCTACTGTCACCACTAGAGGAAATACGCGATTCATGGGTTCTCCGTGCGCCGGTCAAACCGGCAAGTTGAAAAGGAATGAAGAAGTCGCCCTGGCTGCCATGCCCCCGCGTCTGCCATCCCTATCCCCTCGTGCGATTTGCCGTCACCGCCCGAGGCAAGAGCGGGATGCGGTAATGCCGCCTGTCCGGATCTGTCGAGGGGGGGGTATGGCTGACCATGATTTCTGCCCCGACCTTGTCGATGGCAGCCTCAGACGCAC
>CAWKJE010000035.1:0-46329 GCA_963849735.1 uncultured delta proteobacterium | reverse complement strand
CGCCGCGCCAACCATCGCAACCTGCACATCCGCGGCTACAAGGAGAAGGGCAACATCAACACGCCCCTCGGTCTCGCCATACGGAACGGGCTGGACCGCTTCAGCCTGGCCATCGACGTGATTCGTATCGCGTCCCCCGTCTGCGTGCCATAGGGGCCCACGCCCGCGAGCGTTTCCGCAACCGTCAGCTCGACTGTCGCAGCCACGCCCACGCCGAAGGGGTCGACCGCGCGAGTGAAGCGGACTTTACCTGGCCGTTCAAGTAGGCGCGGCGTAGCTTGGCGTAGGCGGTACGGCTTTGCAAAAACCGCAGCACGATGTGATTGCGCCCGATGGGAGAGGGTTGCTAGGGTGGGCTGTCTTGCGCGAGGCGCCATCCACGGCTCGCCTCTCCAGCTCTTGTTCGCGCGCCGCATGGCCGCGCCTGGGGCTCGCCCTGCTGATCAGCTCGGGCGTGCTCGCCGGGCGGCCGGCAAGCGCGAGCGCCCAAGTGGTGACGGCGGCGCAGTGGTCGCCGCCGAGCCACATCGTGGATGCCCAGCTCTTCCTAGCTACCCCGGCCGCTCTGACCACGGGTCTCAGCGAAGGCGTCGGCCTCAGCTACCTGCGGCCGATCCTGGGCAGTCCGGTCTTCGCCTGGGGGGGGCGCGCCTCCTGGTCGACGGCGACCGAGTATTCCCTGGTAGATACCGTGCGCAACGACGACATCCGGCTGCGCTTGTGCGCTCTCGCGCAACACCTCGTCGGACGAGGTGGGTTCGGCTTGCGTCTAGGGCTAGGCGCCACCACGGTCTACGAAGCGCGCACCCGCGACCAAGGGGCGCGGGTCGGCCTCACCGGGAGCGCCCTCGAGGCCACTAACTGGTACCTTTACCCCGCCGCCGACCTGGACGGGGTAGTTCTGATCCGGGTATGGAACGGATGGGGCATGAGCCTCTCGGGCGGCCCAACCCTCCACCTGATCGACGGCTCCGTCCGCGCCGGCTGGAGCACGGGACTGGGGGTGGCATGGGAGCCTTAGCGCGTTTATCGCTCCTGCTGTGCGCGGGCAGCTTCGCCGCCGCTTGCGGCAAACCAGTCGGCCTGGGCGCCACGGTCACGCCGCTGGTCGAGGTCAACGTGCAGATATCGCAGGTATCGGGCGCCAGCGCCGCTGGGTCTGACGCCGGGGGGTTAGCCTTGGGCGGAGACGGAGGGTCCAGCCTGCTCGACGGCAGTGATGCACTGGTCGGTCTCGCGGGCGGAGCGGGGCTACCCCCGCTGCGGGTCGCCCTGGTGTGGGGGCAACAATGGTGGCCGGAGCCGTTTTGCCTGCTGGCGCAAGCCGCGCCCGCGACCCTGGCCACCGACCCTACCCAGCTCGGGGCGGTCGAGGGCGTGGCCCAGGCCGGCTGCCGCGACAACTTCGGCTTCGTGCCCCTGCAAGTGGGAGCAGACGTGCCGCTCGAGGCAAACGGGACCACTGCGATTCCCGTCATCAGCTTGCCATCGGCCGCCGAGATGGTGGGCGATCCCGCGGCGCGCGTCGCCTACGCCAGCCTCATCATATACCAGGATGGCAACGGCGACGGCATCCTCGACTTGGCTCATCCCGCAGACCAGCAGCAACGAGGCCAGAGTAACTCCAACTCCAACGATGCCACCAACTCGCCCGATACCGTGTACGGCGCCAGCTTCATCTCGATGACGCAACCCGATCAGCGGGTCGCCTACCGCGAGGGCAGCTTCGATCCCAGCGTGGCCTTTTATCCCCGGGCCGGCTGCGCCGCTCCACCGCCCTCGTTCTCGATCCTGTCGGCGGGAGGATTCTCCGTAAGCGAGGGTCTACTCAGCAACGCCACCGGACAGTTTCCGCCCGAGACGAGCTGCGGCAGCGCCCCCATCAGCGCGTCAGTCACCGTCGCCTTGCAAGCTCCCGGCACGCTGGCGGAGCTGGCCTGCACGGTCAACGACGCCAGCGGCGTAACCTATTACAGGAAGCCGCCGGCAGCCGATCCCCGAACGGTCGGCAACGCCGGCGGTGCCACGATAAGCGCGGCCTGGGCCTGCACTAACTTTCCTTACCTGAGTGGTGACGACGGCGGGGTACCGCCCGGCCAGCAGTTGGTGGTGGCCGGCCCGCCCGGCCAGACCTGCCTGGGCACCTTGCACTACACCCTGCGCGGGTGCAACACCAACCCCTCCTGTTCCTCCCCGACTTGGGACGTCAGCGCTTCGCCGCCCGCCTGGTGGCCGTGCTCGGAATCGCCATGAGCTTACGCCCAGGCCTGGCCAACCTCGTGCTCGCGCTCGCCCTGGCGGCGCCGGCGTATGCGGCCTCGCCCTTGGCCGCGCCCGCCACCGCGGCCGAGGCTTCCCCCCTCGGCGGGCCTGCCGCCGCGGGAGTCCCCGCCGGGTTGCCCACGGCCACGCCGGTCTTCGACGAGGACGCTCCCCCGCGCTTCTCCTTGCCCACCGAGAGCGACCGCGCCCTGTGGAAAAAGCCCGGCTTCCGCTTCGGCCTCGGCCTGGGTTACGGCCGTCTTTACGGCATCGACGGGCCGCCCCAGGGTAGCCTCATCGGACCGGTGGTGCGGGGCGGGGTACGCCTGGACGAGCGTTGGTCCATCATGAGCACGCTGTCCTACCAGTACGCCAGGGGCACGGGGACGGTCATGCAGGGCCTGCGCTACACCGGCACCATCGAGCCGACCTGGCACGCCACCGAGCATCTTTCCTTGGCGGTCGGGTTAGGCTTTGGCGGCATTGTCGAGACCTCGACCTCGCGGCCCAATCCCGACCCCCAGCCCAGCACTCTCACGTCGTCGTATACCTTCCCCAATGCCGAGCATCCCCTGCCCAGCTGCAGCGGACTAGGCCTGGCGGCGCTGGCCCGGGCGGAATGGACGGTGGTGATGGGTCCCCGCTCCGCCACCGGCTTGTTCCTGCAGATGGACAGCCAATGGACCGGCTGCGTGGAAGACACGGGCTCGGTCGACCCCGACACCGCCCAGCCCATCACGCGCCGCCAGTGGTGGGGCCACCTGGGCGGCTCGCTCACCTGGGAGATCTTATGGCGGTGAGAGCAGTCATCGCAGCCTTGCTCGGCCTCGGGCTAGGCCTGGGGACGGGACGATTGGCGCACGCGGCGGAGGCGGGAGACGGCGCTGACGGGGGGGCGGCCGCGCCGGCCGAGGAGGCAGCCCACGCTGATGGTGGTGGCGGGGGCGGCGGCGAGGGCGGCCACCCCGGCCCGGCCGGCGACGCTGGGGCGGGTAGCTCGCCCGCAACTTCAGGCCCGGACGCCCCGGCTCTCGAACCGCCGCAGCCCATCTCACCCACCACGGTCCCCTATCCCAAGGACGCTCCGCCCCACGACCAACCCATCGTGGTGCGAGTCAAGATGCTGGTGGGCAGCGACGGATTGGTGCAGAAGGTAGAGCTCGTCACCCACTCCTTGCCGGTCTTCGACGATGCGGTCGTGGCGGCGGTTCGCGCCTTCAAGTTCCAGCCGGGCCGCTATGGCGGCAAGCCCGTCCCGGTCGAGATCAACTTCACCCAGACCTTCCAGCCTCCCCCTCCGCCACCGCCCGCAGCCGAGCAAGGGCCACCTTTGGTGTCGGCGCTGCGCGGGCGCCTGGTGGAGATGGGCACTCGCCTCCCGGTCACGGGAGCGATCGTAAGCGCACAGATCGGGGATCGGCACTATTCCGCCGATGCCGACCAGAAAGGCCACTTCCGCCTCCCCCTGCCGGCTGGCACCGCGCGGGTCATGGTGAGCGCGCCCAACTACAACGCCTTCCTGCAGCACGAGCAAGTGGCCGCCCGCCAAGAGCTAGTGGTGACCTACTATCTCGAGCGGGATCGCTACGATCCGTACGAGATCGTGGTGGTGGGCGACCAGCAACGCCAAGAGGTTTCCCGCATCACGTTGCGCGGGCCCGAGATTCAGGAGATCCCGGGTACCTTCGGCGATCCCTTTCGCGTGATCCAGACCCTGCCGGGCACGGCGTCGGTGGTCTCGCTCTTGCCCTACCCCGTGATCCGGGGCGCCAGCCCCAGCTCGAGCGGCTACCTGCTCGACGGCACCAGCATCCCCCTGCTCTACCACCTGCTGGTCGGGTCGAGCGTGGTCCATCCCGAGTTCATCGAAGAGATCCAGTTCTATCCCGGGGGAGCCCCCGTCCTCTACGGTGGCTATACCGGCGGCGTCATCGACGGCCGGACCCACCGCGCGGGCGCCGACGAGCACCTCATCGACCTCGATGCCAACCTGACCGAAGCAGGCGGGTTCGTGCGCGAGCCCATCCCCGGCACGGGCGTGACCGTCTCGGCCGCCGCTCGTTATGGCTACCCCGGCTTGCTCCTGGGCCTGGCCACCAACAAGATCTCCCTCTCCTACTGGGACTATCAATTCCGTCTCGACGGCGGCAACGCGCGCACCGGCTGGACCGCGCTCATTTTCGGCGCCAAGGACGAGCTCGAGACCCCCTCGTCCACCGCCCCGGCGGGCAGCAGCAATCCCCCCCTGGCGCCCGCGCTGATCCTCGAGTTCGATCGCGCTGATCTGCGCGCCTACTATGGCAAGGGCGGCTTCGATGGCCTGGCCCGGGTGGTGCTCGGCTACGATCACACCGACAGCTCGGGCAGCAACGTCGAGGACTGGTCGGTGTCACCTTCCCTGCGCCTCAGCTATCGCTTCGGCCAGCGCTTGACCCTGGTCGCGGGTCTGGAGGGCGGCTTCCACGATTTCGTCCAGGGCCAGTCGTCCACCATCGCAGCCAATGGCTTCAACCTGGGCACCTTCACCCAAGGTCTCACCGTGCTTTACCAAGGCTCGGCGCTGGCCGAGGCTCTGTGGCGACCTACCCCGCGCTGGCTCATCCGTCCCGGGGTGCGAGAGGACGTCTACGACGACGGCACCATCGAGCACGCGGGCTTCGATCCGCGCCTCACCGTGCGCTACAAGCTGGCCGAGCGCAACCTGCCGGGCATCGCCGCGGGCAGCGATGACAGCGCCATCTGGCTCAAGAGTGCGGTGGGCATCTACCACGAGCCACCGCGCTTCGTCTTGCCCTTGCCCGGGTTCGACTTTCTGCCGCTCAAGTACGGCCTGGAGGAGTCCGTCCAGTCGAGCCTGGGCCTCGAGGCGCCGCTGCGGGAGCATTTCACCCTCAGCCTGGAGGGTTACTTCGATTATATGAATCCGACCCTGTTCGACCTGTCGTTCAACTCGCAGAACGTAAACACCACCGGCAACACCACCCTCCTCCCGCTCACCACGGCGCCGCCGCAAACCACCGCCCAGGACATCGTGAACCGCCTGGCCCAGGCTAACACCGGCCGCGCTTATGGCATGGAGGTCATGATCCGACGCGATGCCAAGAGCGGCCTTTTCGGCTGGCTGTCCTATTCGTTGTCGCGCTCCGAGCGCTACCGCGACGGATCGTGGGTTCCCTATGATTTCGACCGCACCAACCTGGTGAACCTGGTAGCCGGTCTACGCCTGCCGCGCAACTGGGATCTCGGCGTGCGCTTCCAGTATCAAAGCGGCCTGCCCGAGACCACCACCGCCGGATACAATACCGGGCGCGAGAGCGGCTACTACCGAGTCGACTTGCGGGTCGACAAACGTGCGGTATGGCAAAAGTGGATGCTCGATTTTTACGTCGACCTGCTCAACGCGGCGTTATTGCCCGAAGAAGTCACACCCGGAACCTTCATCCGCTACGTCCTACCCACCGCGGGCATACGCGCCCGATTGTGAGGAGCCTCCATGAACCATTCCATCGATGCCCGAGCCCTCGACCTCATGCTACGCGCCGGATCGCGCTGGGTGCTCTGGCTGCTCATCTGCCTCAGCGTCGCCGCGGTCGCCGTGGCGATCGAGCGGCTGTGGTTTTTTGCCCGGGCGCGCAGGCAGCGGGGGCGGGTGGAGGCCGCTCTGGCCGCGCTACGCCGGGCCGGCCCGGTCGAGGCCCAGAAGGCCCTGGGTACGGCGCGCTCGCTCGAGAGCACGGTGGCCCAGGTGTGCTTCGCCCACTTGAGCGAGGGCGCGGAAGCGGTGCAGGAATACGTGACCGCCGCCATCGATACTGATCGCGTCCACTATGAGCGCGGGCTGGCCTTTCTCGGCACGCTGGGCAGCAACGCCCCCTTCATAGGGCTCTTCGGCACCGTGCTGGGCATAGTGCGGGCGTTTCACGACTTGGCCACCAGCGTGGCCCTGGGGTCGCAGGCGGTGATGGCGGGTATCGCCGAGGCTCTGGTGGCCACGGCCATAGGGCTCCTGGTCGCTCTGCCCGCGGTGGCGGCCTATAACATTCTCATGCGCCACGTGGAAACGGCGGTAGTGGCGGCGAACGCCGTGAGCCACCAGATCTTGGCTCACATCAAGGCCCAGCCCGCGACCCTGCCGCCCGCGCCCAAGGCCCAGCCGGCCAAGGGCCAGCCCACCAGCGAGACCAGGCCGGCCGGAGGGCAGTGATGGCTGCTACCCGCCAGCGCGGCCTCATCACCGAGATCAACGTCACCCCGCTGGTCGACATCATGCTGGTGCTGCTCATCATCTTCATGCTGACGGCACACCTAATCGCCAAGCAGGGCATCGAGATCCAACTGCCCAAGGCGTCGCAGTCTTCGAGCACTCCGCCTACCACGCTCGCGATCACCCTGACTCGGGAGGGCCACTTATACCTGAACAGCCGCGAGGTTTCGCCGGCCGAGCTGCGCGGTGCCGTCAAGGAGGCCATCACCAAGGATCCCAAGACCCAGGCCATCATCGCCGGTGACAAGAACGTCTCCCACGGCCGGGTAGTGTGGGTGCTCGACCTGGTGAAGTCGCTTGGCGTGACGTCGTTCGCGATCCAAATCGATCCGGCCGGATTGGTTGCGCCACCGGAAAGGCAATGAGCTATACGGGACGGCTGGCAATCTGTGGCGTGGCCTCGCTGGCCGCACACCTGTTGCTAGCCCGTGGCTCGGCTCGCCTACCAGCGCGAGTCGAGGCGGCGCCCGCCGTCGTTCTACGCGTCGAATTGCACGAAACGCCCGCGCCGGAACCAGAGCCCGAGCCAGCCAGCACCTCGCCCGAGCACAACGAGCCCAAGCTCACCCACGAAGCCCCGGTGCGCCGTTCCCATAAGCCGAGCGACCAGCCCCCGAGCAAGGCGCCCGAGCACGCTACCCCCAGCGAGAGGCCGGCGACCTCGGACAGCGATGCCACCCCGGTATTCGGCATCTCGATGGAATCGACCTCGTCCGCGGGTGCCGGCCCGAGCATGCCGGTGGGCAACACCCTGCGCGTCCAACCCCATGACCATCCCGGAGCGGGCGAGGCGGCGGTGCGAGCGGTGGCGGTCCCCGTGCCGGCCTACGAGGTCACCAAGATGCCGCTGCCCAAGGGCGAATGCGTGGGCAAGTACACCGACGAGGCCCGCCAGGCCGGGCTCGAGGGCGTGGTGATCTTCGACGTCGTGGTCGACGATCGCGGACGGGTGCGCGATCTCACGGTCGTGCAGGGACTGGGCAGCGGCCTGACCGAGGCGGCCAAGCGCGCTCTCCAAGGTTGTACCTTCTCGCCGGGCGAGCGCGACGGCAAACCGGTGCCGGTGCGCATACGCTCGTACAAGGTTCGCTTTCGCTTGCGGGAAAATGAGTAGGGCGTGGGTCCGGGCCGGGCTGGGCTTGCTGGCGGCCAGCATGTTATGGCGCACTCCCGCCTTCCCTCTCTCGCGGCCCGAGCTGCCCAGCTCACGCTCGAAAGACCGGGTACCTCCGCGTCTACATGCATTTGCTACGCCAGAAGATCGAGCCCGATCCGACCCGTCCTCGATACCTGATCAACGATGCGGGCCTTGGTTACCGCTTGCAAACGTCCGAGTGAAGGCGGCTGGCGTGGCTGGCGAGTGCAGCGCGCACATCGAGGTCGCCTCGACCGCCGCTCATGCCACCCACGTGGCACCCTAGACGCCTCGCTCCTGCTCACTTCCTGAGGCTCGGCACCGGTCACGCCCCACGCAAGTGCGCGGTCATTTACTTGGCCACCTGGACCTCCTTGACGCTCTCGTTTCCGAACCAGGTTGGGCCCTTACTCCCCACTGCGACACTGAATCCTGTTTGCCTACCGGATTCGAGCACGAGCGCTCCAAAAAAGTTAGCTCCATTCCGAAGAATCACTCGGACGAAGCTGTCAGCGATATTCATCGGCAGGGGCCGAGCGGCAGGAAAATATCTGGTGACCCGGTTCTTGGCGGCGAGATAGTCCCAGGCTGCCTTTGGTCCCTCCAATAGCTGATGGTAGTAGTAATAGATCTCTTCCTTGGTCATGTCGCGCTTGGCGCCGTCCTTGTACTCGATACGCCCTTGCGTTGCCTCGGCATTGGCACCCAGGCGGAAATCGAACATCCGCGCCAGGTGCAGGGCGGTCGGAGGATTGGGGTACGACATGGAGACAATCCGGCCACTGTCGTCGGTGATCATGGTCCATGGCCCCACCTGTTCCTGGGCGGCCCGAGCAACGCGAGGGAAGGCCAGCAAGCCGACCACACCGACCATACCGACCATGACTGCGAACCTATTACAAGACATGTGGAATTTCCTCCTCGCCGCCGAGGATAGCATATATGCGAGTAGCCTCCGTCCGTGCGGCGGCTCCACACGCCAAATCTCGTCACCTATCGGCCACAAGTGTAGTCTACGATCATCTTCACGACGAGCGAGTTGCTGTTCGCCGTGAGTCCCTCGCCGATGCCGGCATTGATCTCCACGTGTGGCAATGAGAGCATGTTCGCGACCTCGAACAGATAGTGCTCCTGCTGGCGCCAAGGTGCGAAACCTGAGAAGGGGCCGAGATTTCCGTAATACTCGACGCCGACGGAAACAGCCTCGAAGAGCTTGAGAGCCGCCATCGCGGCCGGCTCAAACGACGGACCTGCGTGGGCGTCGGGGCCGGCGAGCGCGCTATCAACGATGGGGTTGAAGGCGAAGAGCCAGCGCCTGTCCTCATAGGCCGCAATGGGTCGCACCTCCATGCCCCAGCGGTTGCGGTCGTAGTGCTCCGGCAGAAGCGAAATCTCCAGGTTAACGCCGAACCGAACGCGATCGCCGAACGAAGGTGGCGTGACGAACTTCGAGCGCAGCTTCACGCCAGCATATTCGAAGGTTCCGTCGCCGAGCACCGTGCTTTCCAGGTAGCCACCGAGCTCCCACCATGGCAGGAGCCCCAACGACGGTTCGAGAGTGACGTGGGTTTGGTGGTTCACGGGCAGCTCAGGCAAGACCGCCTGACGCAGGCCACTCGCGACGTAGTTCGCGTGCAACTCAAGTCCAGGCGCGCCGGGTTCATTCGCGGTGCCATCGTAGACTTCGATTTCGAACGGATCGACCGCGCGTGCTGCACGAGAATGCAGCGCGATAAGGACGGCGAGCGCAACCATCACCGCGCGCACGAGATGCTGGGTCTGAATCAAAGGACGGCCCCACCCATCGGGCGCAGTTTACGCCAGCCCAAGCGAAAATCCCGGGGCACTGGAAGAGACCCTCCCGCGGCATCCGGGCGCTTCCATTATTGGCCAGCGACCTCGCCGCAGACCGGTCGGTAGCCGCCCGCGGCATTAGCTTGACTTCAGCGCAGCCGCCGTCATAGATCGGCGGGCCGCGAATGAGGTCAGATCAGGCGGGGCAGCCCATTGTGGTCCAGCACTCAGTCATGAAGTCGGAACTGACGCGCGGCGGGCGCAAGCTGGAATCTGCCTTGGCTGCTTTTGGGCTGTCCATCCGCGCTCGCGCCGCCAATGCCATCGACGTGGGAGCATCCACGGGTGGATTCGTATCAGTGCTACTCGCCAGGGGGGCCTCCCATGTGACGGCCATCGACGTGGGACACGGACAGCTGGTGCCGGAGATTGCGCGCGACGGGCGGGTGACCAACCTCGAGCGCATGGATTTCAAGACCATGCCGCTCTCTGTCGCGCCGGGGCCATTCGACTTCTTTACCGTCGACGTTAGCTTCGTGGCTGGTCGCAGCATGCTGCGCGGTCTGGCCTTTCGGCTCAATCCCGGCGCCGAAGGGGTGGTTCTGATCAAACCGCAGTTCGAGCTGCCGCGCCATCTCGTCCGCGGCGGCAATGTCGAGGCGCCGGAGTTGCGCAAACGAGCCCTCGACGTCTACACCGCCAAGGCGCAGCGCTTGGGCTTCGAGGTGCTATCCACCTGCGATTCGCCGGTAGCAGGAGGCAGTGGAACTATCGAGATTCTGGCTCACCTGCGCTTTAGGGGCCGGCCGGACAGCCTGCCGCGGCCAGGAGAGCGCAAGCCCGGCAGAGTCAGCGAGAAGAGGGCACGGCCAAGGATAGGCTCTCTCTCTTGGTTCGCGGTGGCATCGCCAGGTTTAGAAAGGCCACTGCGCGAGGAGTTGGCGGCCATGCCTGGCATCACCCTTGCCCGCGAGGTAGCAGGTGGGGTCGAGTTTGCGGGGCCGCTGGCATCCGGCATGGCCGCGAACCTCGGCAGTCGCATCGCCACGCGCATCGTCGCCCGTGCGGGCGAAGTGAAGGCGCGCGAGTTTGCGCAGCTTCGTCGTGGGCTCGCGCGACTACCGTGGCCCAGCTTCATTCCCACCGGCCGCGCTTTGCGCGTCGACGTTTCCACCAGTCATTGCCGCCTCTATCACACCGGCGCCCTGGCCGACACCCTCAGCCTGGCCATCGAGGACTGCGTGGGCAAGCTGCCTGCTCGTGATCAGAGTGGGGATGCGAGCCCAGACGACTCGTCGACGCGGGTCTTGTTGCGCGGACAGGACGACCGCTTCGTGGCCAGCGTGGACTCATCGGGCGCGCTTCTGCACCGGCGCGGCTGGCGCCTGGAAGCCGGGCGCGCGCCTTTGCGGGAAACCCTGGCCGCCGGCATCCTCGACCTGTGCGCATACGATCCGACTCTACCGCTCGTGGATCCCATGTGTGGATCGGGCACCATCGTCATCGAAGCAGCGGCCAAAGCGCTTGGGCTAGCACCGGGGTCGGGCCGGGCGTTCGCCTTCGAGCGCTGGCCGATGTTCGATCAGGCGGCTTGGGAAAACCTGCGTGGCCCCGAAGCTGGCCGCGCCTACTCGCCGGGTACCATTATCGCCTCTGACCGCGACGCTAGCGCGGTGGCTATGGCCTGTCGCAACGCTGCTCGCGCGCGGGTGGAGGACCACATACGCTTCGCAGTCGCCAAGTTCGGCGACGGCGAAATCCCGAGCCCGCCCGGGCTTCTCATCCTCAATCCTCCTTATGGCCATCGCTTGGGGCAGCGGGGGCGCTCGCTCAGCCTTGCCCGTTCAATCGGGCAGACCCTGGCCATGCGCTACCAGGGCTGGCGTGCGGCCGTGCTTTGCCCCGATGCAGCGTTCGTGGCCGCGGTAGCGGCGGGCATGCGACGCAAGCCCGGCAAGACGACAACTCTACGCAACGGAGGACTGCAGATCACGCTTGCGCTCTGGATGTGAAAGAGCTCGATCTGCTCTAGCCGTCGAGCGGGACGACGCACCGGACCTGGGCCGCCGTGAGGCCCACGATGCGCACCGTCTTCTTCCTGCCGGTTGCGCCGCGCACGATGGTCACCGCCGAGCGCGGGACGGCGAAGGTTTCGGCCAGTAGCCGCGCCACCGCCTCGTTGGCCTTGCCGTCGCTGGGTGGCGCGTTCACGGCTACCACCAGGCGGTCGGCCTGCAGGGGGCCGACGCCGGCGCGCGACGAACGTGGCTTGACCTGGATGTCGATGGTCACTGCCCCATCCTTTTCGCTCACCGGCGACATGAGTCAGCCGACCACGATATTGACGATGCGGCCGGGTACCACGATCACTTTGCGTACGGTCTTGCCCTCGAGGTGC
Organism: uncultured delta proteobacterium; assembly: GCA_963849735.1. Taxonomy (GTDB): domain Bacteria; phylum Myxococcota_A; class Polyangia; order Fen-1088; family Fen-1088; genus Fen-1118. Next base: position 34,476 of record CAWKJE010000035.1, on the reverse strand, counting down.
TTGGTTACGTTGGCCAGGGCCAGCGCCCGCCGACGAACCTCGTCCTCGCCGACTTCGCGCCCGATCTCCAGGTTGCCGCGCATCTTGCCGTTCACTTGAACACCTAGGGTTATCACCGCATCGACGGTCAGCGCTGGATCGAAGGTAGGCCAAGCCGCCTCGACCAGGAAGCCCTTCTCTCCTAGCTTCTCCCAGGCCTCGTCGCCGAGGTGGGGGGCATAGGGGCCGAGCAGCTTGACCAGGGTCATCAGAATCCTCGCGGCCCGCACCGTGGACGTTCAGCTCGTTGACGTATTCCATCAGAGCAGCGATGGCAGTGTTGAACGCCATGCGCTCCAGATCACCCGATACCTTCTTGATGGTCTTGTGGCGCAGGCGCAGGTGCGGATCGTCCCGTGGTTGCGAAGCCGGGTCGAATTCCTCGATCAGGCGCCACACCCGCTTGAGAAAGCGCGCGCAACCTTCAATGGCGCGCGGATCCCATGGCTTGGGCAGCTCGAACTCGCCCATGAACATCTCGTAAAGGCGCAACACGTCGGCGCCGTACCTGGCCACCACGTCGTCGGGATTGACCCCGTTCATCATCGACTTGGCCATCTTTTCCACCGACACCGCGAGCTTCTCGCCGGTCGCCTTGAGAAAGGCGTCGTCGCCGCGCAGGTCGACCTTGGCTGGCTCGTGATAGCGCCCCATGCCGTCCTTGTAAGAGAAGGCCAGCACGGTGCCCTGGTGGCGTAGCTTCTTGAAGGGCTCGGGCGTGGACACGTGGCCCAGATCGAAGAGGACCTTGTGCCAGAAGCGGGCATAGAGCAGGTGCAAGACCGCGTGCTCGGCGCCGCCCACGTACAGGTCGACGGGCTGCCACCGCTTTTCCGACTCGGCCGACCACGCCCTCTCCTCGTTACCAGGGTCGAGATAACGCAGATAGTACCAGCACGAGCCGGCCCACTGGGGCATGGTGTTGGTCTCGCGCTTGGCCGGGCCTCCGCATTGCGGGCAAGTGGTGGCGACCCAGGAAGGGATGCCGGCCAGGGGGGACTCACCGGTTCCGGTGGGCTCATACCCCTCGACCTCGGGTAACAGGACCGGCAAGGCGGACTCGGGCACCGGCACCGGCCCGTGCGCCGGGCAGTGCACGATAGGAATCGGCTCGCCCCAGTAGCGCTGGCGCGAGAAGACCCAGTCGCGCAGGCGATAGCTGATGGCGGGACGGCCGCGCCCCTGAGCCTCGAGGTAGGCGGCGATCTTGCGCTTCGCCTCGGCGGTGGCCAGCCCGTCGAGCATGCCAGAGTCCACGTTGACCCCTTCATCACAAAACGGCCTGGTCGGATCGGATGGGCTGCCATCAGCGGGGCGGACCACGCGCCTGATGGGGAGGCCGAACTTGGTGGCAAACTCGAAGTCGCGTTGGTCGTGCGCGGGCACCGCCATGATGGCGCCCGTGCCGTAACTGGCCAGCACGTAGTCGGCGATCCAGATTGGCGTCCTTGCCCCGCTCACGGGATTGACCGCAAAGGCACCGGTAAAGGCCCCGGACTTTTCCTTGCCCAGGTCGGTACGCTCCAGATCGCTCTTCCGGCGCGCCGCGGCCTGATAGCCCCTCACCGCCTCCAACTGGTCGCTGGTCACAATGCGATCCACGAGGACGTGCTCGGGCGACAGCACGACGTAGGTGGCCCCGAAGAGGGTGTCCGGACGGGTAGTGAAAACGGTGATCTTGTCCGCGGTCGCCTTGCCATCCGGACCGGCGACGCAAAAGATAGCCTCCGCGCCCTCGGATCGGCCAATCCAGTTACGCTGCATGGCCAAGGTCGATTCCGGCCAATCGCAAAGCGCGAGATCATCGAGCAACCTATCCGCGTAGCGGGTGATGCGCAGAAGCCACTGGCGCATGTCCTTACGCAGGACAGCGGTGCCACAGCGCTCGCAACGACCCCCGGTCACCTCTTCGTTGGCAAGCCCCGTCTTGCAGGACGGACACCAGTTGATGGGCACGGTGCCCTCGTAGGCCAAGCCCATCTTGTAGAGCTGGAGAAAAATCCACTGCGTCCACCTGAAATAGGTCGGATCGGTCGTGTTCACCTCACGTTCCCAGTCGTAGGCGAACCCTGTGGAGTCGATCTGGCGACGAAAGTTGGCTATGGCCTTTTCCGTGGTCACCCGAGGGTGAATGCCGGTCTTTATCGCGTAGTTCTCGGCCGGCAGCCCGAAGGCGTCCCAGCCCATCGGGTGCAGGACATTGAAGCCCTGCATGCGCTTCCAACGCGTCACGATATCGGTGGCGGTATAACCCTCGCAGTGGCCGACGTGGAGCCCAGCCCCCGAGGGGTAGGGGAACATGTCCAGGGCGTAGAACTTGGGCTTGTTCGCGTCGTAGGTGGTCCGGTGCAGACCTGAGTCGCGCCAGCGCGCTTGCCACTTCGGCTCAACGTTGCGATGATCGTATGCCATCGAGAATCGCGCGAGCTTACCGCATTTCGCCAGCCAGAGGCACAAAGGCCGCCACGGCAAGGCCAGGGCAGGACCGGGCAAGGGGGGATAGGAGCGGGCAAGGCTAGGGCAGGAGCGACGCGCCCTCATCGCCGGTGCTGCCGTAGTCTATACCGGGCTTGCGGACCAGCCCTTCGTATGGCCGCTTGCGCCTACCCATGACGCGACCCTCGGTGACCATGACCGGCACCGGTTGCCGTAGCTGGTAGTAGTAGCCGCGCGTGTCAAGCAGATATTGGTAGCGCTGGTCATCGACGGTAAATGTGCGGCGCAGGTGAATGACCTGATTGCCGACACGAGTGAAGGGGCGCCGACGCAGGAGGAAATCGAACAGGCGAACGGCTCGACTGTTCACCAGCCGGTGGCAACCGTGGGAAAAGCGGCGGGCGATCGAGGTGTAGTCCACCGAGCCGTGGGTGCGGATCTGGTTGTCGAACAGGGCGTGGGGATCGCTGCGATGGTGAATCGCCATGACCAGGCCGTAGGCAGACTGAAAACCTGGACCCATGACATCGGTGTTGACCACCGTGACCGGACCAACATTGCGGTCGAAGACCTTGCGCGTCAGAAGATCCTTGGGCGGTGTGCTCTCGGGTGGGATCCAAACCGGGGCGGCAACGATATCTCGCCACACTCGCGGCCCGACGTCCGAGTTCTTGTAGCGGTAGTACACCTTGCCATCCGCCAGCTCGCTGCGCCAAGAGCCGATGGTGGTGCGCCAGTGGACCAAGGGAATGCTCTGACCGTGCCAGCGCACCAGCACCGTCAGGGAGGGATACCTGGTGCGAGCTTGCTCGATCGGCTTGCCCGCCTCATCCCAGGGAAAGTCGTACCAGACATCGCCACGGTCGATCTCGACGAACAAGTCGAGCGGCTCGGCATAGTAGGGCGGCAACGGCGGCGGGCGAAAGGCGACGTGCAGGGTGGCTAGCCCCTCCTTGCCGACGTTGCGCAAGAAGCTGATCAAGTCCGCCGGTGTCTCGATCTTGAGGGCGGCCAGCAAGGCCTTGCCATAGTCGCCGAGCAGATCGGGCACCTTGCGCTGGCTGCCCTCGGCGTCCGTGTAGGTCCCCGGAGCGGATCCGTCTTCCAGGATGGCGGCCGCGTCAGCGACGCGCTCGCTGACGATGCGGAGGAAGGTGGCGAAGTGAAGATCCAGCAACGGCTGCTCCAGCGCGGCCGCGGTCTCCCCACTCAGAAACCCCCAGCCGAAGATGTCGTTCTTGCGCTCCCAGGCGGCCAGGGCTTCATTGGTCGCGAGATCGAAAAGGCCAGGGATGAGCTTGGTCCGCGGCGCCAGCAGTCCCTCGCAGATCAGACGTTGCTGGACCGCACGCACGGCGCCCAGCCGGGCCTGGCCGCGGCGATAGCGCTCGATGCGCGCGGCAATGGCGTGGTCTCCCGCCCCAAGCTCGGCCAGCCGGGCATCGCGCGTTAGCTCCGGCCTCTGGCCGTCAGCCACCTCGTGCTGCACTCGTCCGGTGGTAGCATCGGCTGCGGAGTCTTGCTCGGCGATGAGCCTATTGGCCCAGCTCGCGTCAGCCATGGCCTCGGCGTATTCGTGCTTGGCCTGCTCACGGCTCTGGAAGGTCACCACGGGCGGCTCCCCCCCGGCCCAGCGCAGCGGAAGGCACGGTCTGGCGTGGTCGTCCTCGATACGCGCCAGCAGGACCGAAAGCGTAGGGGGAATGCCGTATGCCTCGAGGTAGTTGCGCTCGTGCTGAGCGTGAGCCACCCGCTTGGCCTCGGCTATGGCCCGCTGGCCTTCGGGGGTGCTCGCCACGCCCTTGGCCGCCGACAGCCCCGCCGCCGCCAGCGCGGCCAGCTCCCCCTGCGGCGTGTCCATGAGCAACTCGTCCGGGCTCGCGCGATCGTTGGCTAACGCCAGGTAAGTGGCTCGGTAGGGGTTGGGCTTGACGGCCTCGCTACCGAGGTCGGACTCGCTGAAAATGAATGGCGTCCAGCCATCGGAGAGGTCTACATCGAGCAGGCCCTGACGACGCGCTTCGTCGACAGTCATGCGCCGCCGCTCGCCATCTCCGACAGCGTAAGTTTCGCCAGACGCCAGAGGCCCCTGCCGGTCCCATGGCACGGGCGGGGGCCAAGGCGCAGCCATCCCACCGCCTGCCGTTCCGGCGGGTGGCCCGGGCGACGTCTCCTTATCGGCCGCGGGGGAGGACGCTCCGGGCACCTGCCGCTGGCGGGTGCAAGCCGAGCTTAGCGCCGACAAAAGGGTGAGAGCCACGGCGACGACGGTCTTGGTCGAGTTGAGTCTCATGCGGGAAGAAGTGGCAGCCGATCATCGAACGGTTTGACCGCCGTCCCAAGCCGGCTCGATGTTCTAGCGCCCGGGTCACCAGCCTGTCATCCTCGATCGCGAAAGATCTATCGTCCGCCACTCGGAAAGGATTCATCGTGCCAACCATTGCCGTCATTGGTGCTTCGAATGACCCGCGCAAGTTCGGCAATCGCGCCGTACGTGCCTATCAGGCGCAGGGCTGGACCGTCTATCCCGTCAATCCCAACGAGGACCTCATCGAGAATATCCCGGCCTTCAAGACCATAGCGGCCGTCCCCCACCCCCTCGACCGGGCATCGCTCTACGTTCCACCCGCGGTCGGGATCGGGCTCCTCGAGGCAATTGCCGCCCATCAGGTCGGAGAGCTCTGGGTCAACCCCGGTTCCGGCAGCCCGGAGCTGCTGGCACGGGCCAACGCCCTCGGCCTGCACACGGTCGAGGCCTGCAGCATCGTGGCCCTCGGCTCTCCCCAGGAAGAGTGAGGGCAAGCACTCTCTCCGTTACCCAGGTGGTTGACACCTGCCGTCCATACGAGTAGATCCGTGCGGCCTGAAACGCGGGCAGCCGCGCTTCGGACATGGGGTGGTAGTTAAGTTGGTTATAACGCCGGCCTGTCACGCCGGAGGCCGCGGGTTCAAGTCCCGTCCACCCCGCAAGACCCCTAAGGAGAAATCCTTAGGGGTTTCGCTTATTTAGAGCAAATTGCGCGCGTTGACTACAGGCCAGACGGCCATGACGCCTAACTTGCGTACCGTCTCCGTACCGCCAGAGTGGTATATTTGACCGGAGGTGGCGTATGGGATTCGTCATTCGACGTGGCACGCGGGACAAGCCCAAGTATTACGCCCGGTACGTCGACATCGACGGGGGCGAGAAGACTCGACGTATCAAGGCTGCGCGGACCAAGGAACAGGCCGAGCGGTTTCTCCATGAGATCGAGACCCGCCTTATAGAGGGGCGCCTCGGCCTGGAGCCCAAGGCGCCGGCCACCCAGGTGGTTCCCCTCATGGACCAGTGGATCGAGACCCTTACCAACCGGAACGCACCTGACGATCGTTCGCGCTTCAAGCGTCATGTGCGGCCAGCGTTCGAAGGCAAGAGCCTGGCCACTGCGTTGGAGCTGGGCACCATCATGACGTGGATCGATGACCAGCGCCGTGCCCGCCAGCCGGGTCCCGACGGCAAAGTCGACGGGCTATCCGAAGCGTCAATCCGCCACAACTTGAATCTCGTCTCTCGCTTCTTCTCGTGGGCGATCTCGCACGGGCATGCGACGGTAAACCCAGTACGGATCATTCCGACGGGCAAGCGTCCGCAAGAGTCACAAAGGCGTGATGCCCCATGGCTTCGAGACGACAGCATCGTTCCGACGCTAATGAATACGTTGCCCGAACCCATCAACCTGATGTTCTACCTCGGCAATCGCTCCGGACTTCGCACCGGCGAGATCGCAGGGCTCCGGATGGCCGACCTGGAATACCTCAAGGATGGTCTCGTGCGTGCCCGCTACTCCTACGGAACCTTCCTGAAAGAGGACAAGCATTGCACGGGCAAGATCAAGTGGCCGCCCGCGGCGCCAGACGCCGAGCAGTTTCTCCGGCCCTGGACGGAGCGTAGAAAAGCTCAAGGCGCCGGTCCCGAGGATCTGGTATTCCCTGCCCCACCTTCGAAGCAGAACCCACGCAGGCTACCGTGGCGTGGGTATCGCAAGGAGCAGGTCGAGGCCATCTGGGAAGAAGCGGCGAAGAAGTGCGGCGTCGAGATGACCTGGTATCAAGCCACCCGCCACACCTTCGTGACACGTCTTCTCGAAGCCGGCATCACGCTCGATGAAGTCAGCGAGGCAGTCGGGCACTCCAGCCCGGTCGTCACCAAGCGGTACTATGACCACCACGTCCGGAAAGGGTACTCCGCAGCGATGGCGGCAGCCTTGCGCCAGCCGGAGACGAAGAAGGCGCACAAGACCTAGGCTGCGCAACACGGCGCATTGCTGCCAGTAGACAGCTTGGCGAAGCCCAGGTTGGACCAACCGGCGTTGTGTGCGCTGATTTGCGGAACCACCGACGCACGTCGCTGACCTGGGTGTGATGCGATCGATCCCGTCGTGTCCAGAAACCCTTCGCCAAGGTTATGCGGCGAAGCCACGGGTCCCGTAGCTCTCAGGCTCGCTCAGGCTCGATCTACCGAACAGGCACGGCTCATCCCGCATTGCCCAGCAGGTCAGACATGCGAACACGAACCGTGCGGCCATTGCGAATTGCCGGCAATGCGCCGCGCGCGATCCTCTTGCGAATGGCCTCGGTTGAACAACCGGCAACCCCCGCGGCCTCCTTGACGGTAATCAAGCGGTCAGCCATGGCCGCCCGCACAGCCTCCACCACGGCCGCCCGGAGGTCCGGCACCACGGACGCCACGGCCGCACGCACGTCGCCAGCGATGTCCAAGGTTAAACTCATCACGGCACATCCCGCGTTGGGCAATCAATCATCGATGGCGATGCCCAAAGACATTCCTCGTCCGGAGCGGTCGCGTCGACTCGGTCCTCGTTCGGGTCAGCCGTTCTCCCCCTGTTCATGGCCACCTCCTATTCGTCATCCCTTATCCAGCCGAGCCGCTTGTCGGTTCCGCCCTACTCCTACATTTCCTTCCCTGTTATCGGGAGTTACCTCCACCTCCGTTCCGACCGTCCTCTAAGATTTCCATCCGTCTGCCGGCACTTTGCGCGCTTTCCCCTTCCTCTCCATTCTGGCCAAGACAATCTCAGGCCTGCCCACACGGAGGGGCTACTGGACCGCGTAAGGCCATCGCCAACCTCAGCCCATAGCCCTCAAAGGCCGGCCCCACACGCCTGCTCCAATCTCTCGCAAATCCAGTAGCCCTCCCCAGCAAGCCCACGAAGGGAACAACAACGAGCCCGCTGCGGTCTGGTCTCGCCATGCTGCGCCCCTTCAGGATCTGTAGCCCAAGTGTCGCGCTACACATCCGCCAGAGCGGCGCTACACTTCTAGCGCGTCGCATGCTCGAGCAATTCCGCCGTTTTCCGCTGCTAAACGGCCGGCATACCCGTTGCTCATGGGGATCCCTCGGCCGCCGCCAACGTCGGCCAGAAAGGACTCCCAACCGTGCCATCAGCATCGGCGTCGTCAAAGCCCCGCAGCGAAGTTGGCCCTCTCTCCTCGCGGAGATCGCTCCTAGATCCAGCAAGCCCGGGCCTGTTTGCCGTGGAGGATGACGGCCAATCGCTAGCCCTCGGATCTGGTGGTCCACCGAGGCACGTTGCAGGCCACCAAGTGCCACTGCAGATCATCCGCCGCGACGACGTACTCCGGCGGTGTGGTTTCAAGAAGACCACCCTCTGCGCTGCCATTGCCGAGGGGCGGTTCCCCAAGGCCGTCCATCTTGGTCAGAGGGCGGTCGGCTGGCTCTCGCACGAGATCGACGAGTGGATCGCCCTTCGCGTGGCCGAGTCGCGCCTTCCCACCAGCCCCGTAACCTCCGCCCGCACATCCGGGGCCGAGCGCCAGTAGGGCGCTCTCCCGCTGGCCCGCTGACCAACCGGCCGACCTCGTCCTCTCGAACATGCCCGCCCGGTAAGCACCGATGCACGCAGCTTTCGGCAATCGCTGCGGCCACAACCCTGCGGATCCGACCCTGGAGATCACCCGTCCCATCCCGGTCGGCCCCGGGGGCTATCCCCGCATCCTTGCCGTCGCGGCCGAGCGTATCGAAGGCTTCTATTCCGAGCCGGAATCCCTTCCCTCCCTGGCGCTGAGCTCCAACTCCAGCCAGACGCGCTCCGAACGCCGAGAAGCGCTGATCCGGCTCCTCAAGGCCATCTTCAAGTTCCTCGACCTAGTGACCCTCACCGTCGCGGTGCGTGACACCGATAAGGCTCTCCACAACATCACCATTGCCACCCTGGCCGATCACGCTGATCTTGATCTGCGCAGAGCCGAGCGCGCGCTTAGAGACCTCGCCACCGCCGGCTTCATCCTCATAGTCGAGCAGCGCATCAGCAGTCCCGAGGGGGGATTTCGCTCCGTGGCGGGGATCAAGCGCATCTCCCCTGCCCTGTTCTCCGCGCTCGGCCTGCCGGTAGCGCTCAAGCTCGAGCGGACCAAGGCGCAGAAGCGGCTGGCCGACCGCAAAGCCCAGGTCTCACCTCCTCGCCCGGACTCGGCCCAGCCAGCGGCCCAGCAGGAGAGCTTCCAGTTTGCCGTGCGCAACCTGACGGCGGGCATTCTCCAGCCTGGTCACGGCATCATCAACCGCCCGCAGCGCGCCCAGCCCGAACGGGACATGGAGCGCCAGCGGCGCTGGATTGGCCTCGCGGTCAAGCTGCGCGAGGAGCACCCGGATTGGCCGGCGGACCAGATCAGGGCCGCTGCCGACAAAGCCTTGCTCTCGTAGAGGGTGCCACCCCGTCCCGGACAAACCACCCGGCTCCGGCGAGCGCGGATGCGCGAAGACGCACCCCTCGGCGCGTCTGGCTCCGCTCCTCGGGAGCTGAGCGGCCCTCCCCTCCCCGGGGTGAAGCCCGGGTGAAGCCCGCTTGCTGGCCAGACTAAGTGTCGGTCTCTACCCCCGCTCAAGTGTCGGTCCTCCTCCAGGTCTTTTCCAAATTACCAGATGACGCGCGCATCTCACGGACATCTCGGGCAAGCGCAGGGGCAATGGCAGGGCCGGCCACTCCCCGGGGATCGACGGCTTGCGGTGATCAGGCGCGACCCTGGCCAGCCTCGTGCGTACGCACTCGGCTTCTCGCTGCCTTCCCGCTACTAAGGCCGCCCCTTACACCTTCTCCCGCCTGGTACAAGCCCCTCGGTTACATCCGCCAACCTCTTGGACTCCCTTCGCTTTTCGACGATCCCATCTTTTTGCCGGACGGGATGAACGAAGCCATTCACATCACTAAAGCGACGGGCCGCTAGCCTCGATCTGATGCACTAGTGCTAATTCGCCACCAGATTGACCTCAACCTCGTTTGAGCCACCCTTTTCCGAGCAGGATCCGGTCGAGGTCCCCGTCTCCAAAACAACATTATCGGCTGACGTCGCAAGAAGTGTGAATTGCAGCGACTCATTCACAGCACAGCAGCTACTGTAGCTGAGAAATCCGATATCTGCTGGCGTAAGCCCAGCGGCACAGCCGTAGTTTTGCCCCGAAGGCAACAAATACTTCGCAAACAAATTCCCTAAGCTGTCGGCTATCTCTAAATAGCAAACGGCCACTTGCGATCGAGAGGACGAACTGCTCTGGGAAAACGACATCTCCACTTTGAAGTAGGTATAGTCAGCATACGCGCAGGTGGCTGCGGAGGGATCACGTCCATCTCCAACGCAGCCCAATATGTAGTACAGTGGGACACATGCCGCGGCTTCCTCTGTCGCGTCCCCTACCGAGCCATCGGTCGCGCCATCCCCCGTCCCACCTGTGCGCGGCGTCCCACCCGTGCCGTGCGCCCCGCCAGCGCTCGTCGCACCACCCGTGCCAGAAGTATCAACTACCGCCATTCCACCTGTGCCCGGTATCCCGCCCCCACTCGGCGCATCATCTGCGCTCGTCGTGCCCTCCAATGTTGTCGCACCACCCGCACCCGGCGACTCGCCTTTGCCCATCGTCTCGGCTATCGTCGCACCGTCAGCGGTCTTCGTACCGTTGCCACCGCTGCAAGCGGGGGAGACAAAACTTATCAACGTCATGGCGCAGCCGCACCGCGCGAGACAGCGGTACAGTGAGGTAGCAGTGGTAGGAGCTCCTCTGACCTTGGTGGGGGCCCTTGAGGATTCCGAGCGTTGTCCGTGGAGGCATCCCATAAGAAGGATGCTACCCCGGCGGGGACCTAGAGGCAAGCCGGCGGCCGTAGGCGGCCGTCCGCGAACCATGAAGCTGTTCGTCCGTCGGCCGTCAGTTGAAACCTGTCCGGGTCGAGCCAGCGTCCAGTTTTGTCGACTGTTGGCAGAGCTGAGTGTTCGTACGACGGGCGCGCCTGGACCCGCCCAGAACAGCCCATGGACCACGACACCGGCGATTAGTTACCGGTTATCGGATAGCTAAATTCTCCTGGCGGCCTCGTCTCAGCCACCTCAATTCGCTGTACCGTGAACGGCAACACTGTTCCCGACGCCTTGACAGAGTTCACTCCCCCAAGTTGGTTGAAGACGTTAAATTCGATTCTCCACTCGTTTCCTATTTCATACTCCTGAACACCGCTGCAGAGCGCCACAAACACCGCCCGATCCTTTTCTCGACCTCGCAACCACGATGCAAACCCGTCGAACTTCTCTCTTTCCAGGAGCTCCGGACTCGCAACGCTCGCCGCGGGAGCAACTTTGGCGTCCTTCAAAAACCTCGCGATCTCCTTCACTCGGCCAGCCCCAGGAAACTTTCCCTTGAACTGGCTGGAGAGAAAAGCAGAAATGGCATGCGTGCTCTCCGCGTAACTGAGGCACACGGGCGCCTGCCAGTCGGGTAAGGTTGCCACAACGAGCCGGCGATTCTGCTTTCGGTCCAAGACCCAATATACCCTGCCCGTGGAAACCCAACTATATGAAGCCGTATGATCCCGGACATCTCGGGGTCCCCTTGGCCCGGTGAGGAACAGTTTAGCTACCAGATCCATTTCGGCCTCGTCCTTCGCCATCTCGGCTCCCCGTCGCTCGTTCACCTTCGCCCCTTCCCCACCACCCTCCCTGTCAAACGCACTATCCCGAGGCGGAGCTCCCGTCCTCACACAAGACGCCATGCTTACGAAGGCGATTGGCGCAACAATGGTAGCGACCGTAAGACGACTCTTCTTCATGTGTGCCCTATTTGACAACTATGATCGGCCACGCCGCGTTCCACTTCGCCATGAATTGGGATTGTGTCATGACTATTGGTTCTAGCTGACCGTTCGCACTGTTGACACTATTCTGCGTGCGTGCCGCCGGGAACGTTGAAGCCCACCATCGCAAGGTTATCACCTATTGACATTTACGACATCGGCCACTGTTGGGTTCGCCTTCACCTGTGCATCGATCCCGTGGCAAGGACGCCACGAAGGCCACGACGATTCTCCGTCAGCGGGCCGTGGCTGACTGGTGTCGAACCGGTAGTACCAGCTGAATGCCGTTCCAGGCGAAGGAGAAGCCACGTGTACGCAGCGGTAATCCTTAGTCTTTGGCCACCTTGAAAGGGCTGGTGTCTCAGTAGTCAGCATTCTATTCGACGATTTATTGTTAGAGTGCACACACTAGCTTTGCTCTGGGTCGCCATCCCACCCACTGGCCTCGGTCAGCCAAGATGTCTGGTACTGTGGCCCGAGCTCCCACCTGCAACCCCAAACCTGGCCTGAGTAGCCGCACCCTTCCTGGGGGGGGGCCGAGCGGTGCTTTCGATCGAGCTGTCGGGGCTGACCGCCCGGTTTCTGCCCTACGAGGGCGGTGGGCTGGCTCTTCCACGCGATACGCGAACAGATCGCGCCACGAGTTGCATAGGCACAGCCAGCGAACAGCACAGGCCAATCGGGGTCGGAGCGCATACCGGCGGCTGCCCGCATGGCGCGGTGGCTGAACAGCAAGACCACATCGCGCGCATGGTCGGACATTTTGGCACAAGAGTGGGGTGTTACCGACCGTCGGTGGGCCGGCTCACTGCGAGCTCGCTGGATGGGCTCGCTTCGCGCTCTCCGGCAGCACTATCAGGTGGGCAACGGGACTCTCGCCGGTGCGATCTCGTCAGCGCAGCGTTCTTGTAGTCACTGCTCGTATGAGACACTGCGCCAGCTGGAATATCGCCCGTGAGACTGCCGGTGGCCCACCCAGGCTGCTCATGGACGGCGCGTCCGGACATTGGAGGGCATGCGGGAAGAGCGCCATCATCCGCGGGGAGTACAGGTTGCGGCGACCAACCCCAACCGCCATTGTCCCAGCGTGCTCGTCCGCGTCAAGGGTTCGCGCTCTCGCAAGCTCGCGCGCCGGCGCAACGCCGCCCTTGACACGGCCTGCGCGCGCTAGGGGGCCGGCCGATATGGGGTTGATGGCGGCGGTCTGGGTAGCCTTGATCTGGACCCGGTGATCGAGATTCGATCGCCTTGCTCATAATGCCGGGGCCTTGAAACAACGGCACGGTCCCCTCCGTCCAGCCCATCTTCAATGGGCTCGTCAAGCCGCGCCCCGCGACCTGGCGCGGTTCAGTTCATGCCCGACTTTGTCCACCACCCGGAGAACTGGCTCGGTGCAAGACCGTCGCGCAAAGACTGGCAAGCGCTTGCATCCACCCGACCAGGAGGCGCGCCTGATTAGCCTTGAGTGCGTCGCCCGCCGGAAGCGAGCTGCCAGCGCCACCCGCAGGTGCGTTGGCACGGACACCGTCTCCCCGCGGCGCCGCTACCAGCGCCAGCTTCCTCCCCGCCGAGAGCCGCGCTGTTTCTTTGCTTCGCCCGCTTTCTTCCCGCGCACCCGCGCCCTAACATGCGGTCACGCACCAAGAGAGCTCCCTCAGGGTCTGCTCCCCGAAACCTTGGTCATGCGGCCTCGTCATGGTGGGTGCCGACCACGTCGTGCCGCCATTTCATGTTCGGGGGAGAGGTCTTCCCCAGTCTTGGCTGGCATGCCAACTTCAGGAGTCACGCGACTCCGCACTGCCAGCCTAGTCGAGCAGAGGTCGGCCTGCACGCCCTTAGGAGGAACGCGTCTGCGCGCATCCACGTCCGATCCGCTAAACTCGGCGCTCCAGGCTCCGCCTCCAGGTCTTCCACGTCGTGCCCTCGTAAGCCCACCCAGGCTTCGCCATCGCGCTGGCGCAACTGACAGCCGTGGAGCCGAGCCGCCCGCGGACACGGTAACCCCGACGTGACTGACCGAGGCTTCACCACCCTCCTGCCAGTCTTCTCTGCCGCAGGCTCACGGGCGGCCGAACGAGCGGACGCGGCGACGCTCACGAGGCAAGCCACCAGCCGGAGTTTGCCCCATCTTGGGGCGCTTCCCGGTCCGCTCCTGCAGAAGAAACGCTCTGCTTCAAATACCCCGACCTCCCAGTCCCTTCGGCGCCAGCACCGCCAAGAAAGCCACCCTCCATGGACATCAGACCTTTGCCCCCGCGACGCGGGGCCAAAGGTCTGTACACCCCGCGGCGGCACAGCCGCTCGCCGGGTCCCGGAGCTACCACCATGACGAGCTACGCGCCTACCGCAACGCAGCCAACAGCGAGCGGGGCCTGTTCCCGTGACCTACTACGTGCGCGTGGCCACGCGCGGCTCGCCCAAGACCGTATCACCACGCCAGGCCCTCAACTACATCACCGACGGCCATGATGCCCCGCGCGACTCGAGCTACTCCGACGCCGAGCTGCACTACATCGCGCGCATGGACCCGGGCTGGAAGACCAACCTCGAGGGCGGGCGCGTCCCCTTGGTTGGCTTCGGCCAGCATCGAGCGGCCGTCGCAGCGGCTGCCGGTCTTCTCGATGAAGAACCAGGCTGGACGCTCAAAGGGGCGGCTGCACACAAGCTGGCCCTCGACATGAACCGGGATCTCGCCCATGGCAAGCAGCTCGAGCGGTAGCTCAGAAACCGATTGATCGAACGAAGCGGCAGGCCGTCATGAGCTCCACCTTCTGCCCCTGCTCCACTTAGTAATGATCGCCATCGCCGCCGTCCCTCGTTTCGCCGACCCCCCGGCGCCGCTTGCTGCACGTCTTACTTTGACCTCCTGAGGCATGGCCCCGCGCGCCAACGCCACGGTCAAGCGGTCGAGCGCAACCAACCACGCCGACCTGTTCCGCTTCGCGCGGATCAACGATCCCCGCACCCTCCTCGATCTGCGGCCGCGCGATGCGGTCCTCGCGCGAGGCGAGGTGATGGTGGCAATGGCCCATGCTCAGCTTCGCCTCGCGCTCCGGTCCGCGCTTTTTCGGATCTCACGAGTCTCACCTTGTGCCAGAGATGTGGTCCAGGTCACTGCCAGCGCTGCGCGACGCGAGCAAGACCACGCCACGCCGCCATCACCCTGTGCCGCCACGCCAGGAAGACGGGTGCCAAAGCGAAGGCCGCCACGTACCTACCGCGCGAAGACTACGACTCCTGCTCCAGCTCGGGTCCACGTAGCTCGACGATGCGGGGCGGATCGCTATTGAAATCGCTCAGTCGCAGCCAGAGCGGATGCACACGAACGTGCGTGATACCGGGCCAGATCAATCGGTCGCGTCCGTCCGGATAGGCCACGAAATAGCACGCGCGCATTCGCTCCAACTCATCGCCTGAGGGCATGTCGGCCACGCCGTCGATTTGGACGGTAACCTCCCGGTCCCAACCTATAACCACCCCAACCCGCGGATCGCGCTGCAGGTTCTGTACCTTGCGCGACCCAACCACCGTGTCGAAGACGATCTCCACCCGGCGCAAGTTCTGGCCCATGCGTCACCGCGTAGCCCGGCTCCCCAAACCAGGTCAGGGCAGCATCTTCGACGGTGGATTCGTTGCAACTGGCGGTCGTGGGGTACCCAGCTTCGCCGAATCGGGCCACGATGGCCCGATGAGAGGGCCGCTTCCGTGCCCTCGACGCCCCGGCGAGGCAGGTTCAGCTGTTAGACTCGGCGCGATAGAGGCGGAATAGGGCGGAATAAGGCGGAATAGGGCGGTCTCATTGTTCATGCGAGCCGCCATCGCGCGCCCCGTCCCCAGCCTTCGCCGGTGACAAGCCCCAGGTGTTTGAGAGCGGTTAGGTCCTCTCGAAGCGACCGAGGCGTCCCAGAGTAGCCCAGCCCAGCGGCAATATCCCTGACCGGAGCCCCGCCGGGGTGCCTGGCAAGAAAGGCCAAGACCCGCTGTTGCCGCTCTGTCACATCTTGGGCCACCCGCTGTGGCGGCACGTAGCTGCTGGGGGCGAATCGAACCGTCACGCAGCCACCCTGCTCCAAGATTTCTGGCCGCGCCAGACCAGCGCGAACCGTTAGCTCTTCCATCTTGATGGTTCCGCGTCCCCACGCCTCGATGATGCCACGGCGGTAGAACACCCGCGCCATCAGCGGATTCCACGGCAGCGACTCATGCGGCAGGAAGAGAGCTTCCGGGGTCAGCCCAAAATGCAGCGTGCCCGTGGACGTGATTTCCAACCTGTCGTCATAGATGCCGAGCGCGATGGACCCGCCACCGACGCTGTAGTCACGATGGCAAAAGGCATTAGCCAACGCCTCGCGCAGGGCCAGCGGGGGATAGAGTGGGTCATCCACCCGCTCGAAAAGGTTCGGCTGAATCCGCCCCGCCACTGGCAGATTCTCACGCAGGAATCGTTCTGCCTTAAGCAGTAGGTCGAACGCATTCCCGTGGAACTGCCGGTTGTCGAGAAACTCGGTCCTGTCCTTGCCGCGAAAGCGGGCCACACGAAGCAGCCCCTGCGGAAGCTCCGCCTCAATCCGCTCCGCACGTCCGAAGAGCACGACGGCAGCGCGGAGGAGCTGCCCATCCTTCATCAATCCTAAACCGCGCAGCACCTCCGCCGGGTCGCGGGTGCCGGGGTCGTCAGCTCGTCCACGCCGAATGGCTTCTTCCAGTGTGCGGAGAACTTCCTCTGCATCCAAGTCGGCCACCGACCAAGCTGTCGCATGCCGATTCTCCCATCGCTCGTCGCCATGCAGCCGCTCAAGCAGGATGCGGTTATATTCCTCCCGCGCAAGTTGGCGGCTGGTGTTCCCCACGCGCCGATAGGCTTGCCCACGGTAGGTGTAGGGCTGCGCGTTGCCCATCTGTACCGCTATCACCAGCAGCTGCCGCCCTTCGGCCAAATCCACCCGCTCGATGCTGGGAAAGACCGGCGGCTCGATATCGCCCAACTCCTGCGCCACCTCCTCCACCGTCCGGTCTGAGACCATCTGCCCGAGAATCCGTCCGTCCGGCTCCACCCCAAAAATCACTCGCCCACCTCGATGGTTCAGCATCGCGCAGACGGTGCGCGCCGCCTCTCGACGCTCTCCAGTCGTCCGCTTGAACTCGATGTTCTCAGACTCCCCGCTACGCACCCAGGATTCGATTTCCGCGATCGAAATCATGCAGTCCTCATTGGTGCGCTGTCCTTGGCCCTGGTGGCTTTCATGCGCCCAACGAAGACTGGCAACTCCCGCGTGACAAATCCCGAGCCGTAGAGCTGGTCGTTCGTTTGGTAGGCTTTCTCCAACCTACCCAGGAGCGCATCCGGGATAGCGGAGAGATTCTTGAATACTGCCATGAGCCTAATGGTGGTGGTGAAGTTGTCCACCCGTTCCCATCGTTGGACCAGGGAAGGAAGGATTTGCTTTTCGATCCGAAGCCTCCGCAGCATTCGCGCGAACACTTCTGTCGCCATTCGTTCTCGGTGAGCCATGTCACCCGGAACTGCTTGGTCTGGCGAGGGTGCGGACGCCCTTGAGACGCGGGTTGTCACACAGAGCAGATCCGGGACGAGGCCACCGAGCAGCACGAACTCCGGCTCGGCGCCATAGTGGTGGGCGATCCGGACGAGAGCGCGCTCCACCGCAGAACGGGCCACGCGAGAGCGAGGCTCTTCATCGTCCACGAACGATCTCCCGCAGATGCTCGGCTGCTTCCTCGCCCCGCACGCCGGTGTGGCGAAGATCGGCATAGACCCGTGGCCACGGTGCTACGCGAAGACCAGAGACCTCTTCGGCGAGCCCAAGTGTCGTGACGGTCGGGCAGGCACGAAGAGTTAGTCTGCCGCCGTCGATCGGTCGCAGCGAGGCTGCGGCGGCAGCCGCCGCTAGCTCGGCTATGGTGTGGGCGGCGACATAGACGTCAGCCGTGCCCACGGACGTGAGGTAGGGGGCCATCACCGATGCGGCCGCGGCGCCCGTTGCCACCCAGTCGATCCGCTGCTTCTTCCACGCGTTGCCAACCTCGCGCAGGCCGACAGTGACATCCTGCCATGTCACGCCGACTTTGATGGCTGGCGCGGCCTTTGCTGCGTTCGCAGCCGTCGCGTAGGCGTCGAGGAACTGATTAGTGTCGAGAATCATGCGGGCCGATTTCCGCCCCCGCGCGGCATTGGACGTGAGCAGGCCGAGCTTGCTCAAGAGGTGCAGGGCGTTGGTGCAGGCACCAATGGAGAGACCAGTCGCGGCACGCATGGCATGAACGGCCGCCCTCCGGCCGCACAGAAGCGCCTCTGCCACGGCAAGAGATGCGGGCGTCCAGCGGGTGGACTGTTCTTGGGGCGGCGCGGGGCGGCCGCTCTTGGAGACGACGATCGATCCGATTGAGATCTCGGCCGCGCCGGTCTCGTCGATCCACCCCAAAGCCGCCTGCGACAGGACCTCGCGCGCTCCGGGCGAAAGAAATCGCGCAACCACGACATCGGGGCGGTCGCGTTTCCGCTTGAGCACTTCCCGGGCTTGTCGCAGTCCACCTTCCCCGATCCATTTGGCCCGGATAGCGACGCCGTTCACCATCAGGTCGTGAGGGGCCACCGCCGCGCGAACAGTGGCGCCGCGGGGTAGTACCGCGCGGAGCGCTGCTTCGGCTCGCTTGAAAACTGGTTCGTCACTCATCCGCATGTGACGCATCCATAACCTATGGATCATCTATATATCACCATGAAAGTGATATATCCAGCAAGCCTGATATATCGGCGTCCGGCCCGAGTTCAGGCTATCTCCGGAAAATTCGTACCGTCCCCGTACCGTCAGCGGCGGCGTCTGGTGTCCATTGGGTCTTCCCACCACAGGACGAAGACGGCGTAACCACCTGATTTTTCAGGGGATGTCCATTGGACGTGGACACGCCAGGACATCTCAACTCTCCTGTCACGCCGGAGGCCGCGGGTTCAAGTCCCGTCCACCCCGCTGAAGCCCCTTCGGATAATTCCGGAGGGGTTTCTTCTATTTAGGCTATTTTTAGGATGCATTTGTCGCTCTGCGTTTCGCCCGTGGTGCCGTCAGAGTGCCGCAGACTTGCAGCCCTTCGAGCACCAAGTTGCTTCAGGATGCGCCGGTCGAGGTCGAATTCCCCGGCCGCCGCCTCGACCACTTCCCGTGGTGGTTCCCTCCGGTGATCATCGGCAACATGGACATAGCGAAGGGTCTCGTCCATGCGCTTGTGCCCCAACCAGGTCATCAGCCGCCACGGGTTCACGCCGAACAGTGCGGCGTGAGTCCCGAACGTATGCCGCAGCGTGTGCCATCCCTGCTCGGGCAAGCCGGCGAGCCGGCAAATCCTTCGCCGCTCACCAATATTGACCCACCTGTGCTCATCAGAATTGACCCACCTCCGGATCATGAATTGAGGATCTGGATCTGAATAGGGGGTGGGAAGGGAATCTGCTCCTGAGGCTGAAAGGGCAGATGAGGGGAGTTCTGGGACGGCTACCGAGGCTGCCGACCTGGGAGAGGCCACGCCGGCCCGAGGCGCGGTCCCCTTGAGCGGTGCCGCGAAGGGTGAGCGCAGGAGTGCAGGGCTAGGGGCTGCGACCAGGCGAGCCAGCTACTCCCCCCGGGCTACCGAGTGCGGGTGGAGGTGAGCGTGCGCGGGAGCGAGCTATGTAGGGGAGTCGAGCTCGGCAATCGCCCGGGACAAGGCGCGGGCGCAGGTGATGACATCGGCTGCCACGTGGTCGTAGGGCGTGGAGTCCATGCACTCGGCCAAACGAGGGTCCTGCGCCAGAAGGGCACCCGCTCGTGCACCAGCGTGTGTGGCAACGAGTAGTAGTGGTGCTCGACATCGACGTGGTAGTCGATGTTCACGCCAGCGCTCTTCCAGGTGCCCCACACGAAGCGTTGCGCGGGCAGCGCGCGCAGCGCCGGCCGGTCCAACTCCTCGAAGAGCTGCCGTCGGCTCTTGCCGTACCGGCGCATCACCCGGTCGTTCAGCTCTTCCAGCAGCTCCGCGATCCGCTCGTTCAGCTCCGCCAGCGAGAAGAAGGTCTCGTTGCGCATGCGAGCGATAAGCCAGCGCTGGGCGATTTGCACCCCAACCTCGACCTTGGCCTTGTCCCGCGGTGACCGCGGCCGTGCCGGCAGCACCGCCACCCCGTAGTGCTCGCCCATTTCCTCGTAGGTCCTTTGGATCTCGGGTTCGTAGCGATGCGGGCCGGTCACCCCAGAACGGAGCTGGTCGGGCACCAAGAGCATCGGTACGCCGCCCCAGTACTCGATGGCACGCACGTGGCTGGCGATAAAGTCATGACTCTTCTGGGTCAGCATCGCCTCCGCGTACGTGTAATTCGACGCCCCCAGCACCGCCACGAACAGCTCCACCGGTGTCTTCTCCCCCGTTTTTGCGTCCGTCGTCCATGGCCGCTTGCCCGAGTAGTCCACGAACCCCTTCTCCCCAGCCCGGTAGACCTGCCGCATCGACCGTCGGTGCCCCGCCAGCCACCGTCGGTAGTACTCGCAGAACTGCGTGTAGCCGTAACCGTCGGGATTTTGCTCCACGTATTCCAGGTGCAGCAACTCCAGGGTTACGCCTACCCGCCGCCGCTCCAGGTCAATTCGCGCACAGTCTGGAATCGGCCGCGTCATCCCTGCCTCCAGGTCGCGGGGATGCACCCTGGACTCCAGAGCGTCGTCGTCGAGCGCCTCCACGGCTGCCCAGTCCAGACCAGCCTTCTTTGCCCGATCCACCACCAGCCACACCCCGCCCAGACTCACCTCGACGCTGTTGGATATCTCCCGGTACCCAAGCCCCAGCACCCATTTGTGCCGCAGGATCTCTCGTGTTTTTCGCATGGACAGTCTTTCCGTAGCCATCGGTTCTCCTTACGGAGACCAGGTGGCCAGCAAGAACATCCAGCTTCACGTCGTTCCGACCCTGCCCGCCCGCCGCCACACCTTCTCCCCCACTTCCTCCTCGCTGTCATCGCCGTTCACGATGACCGATCTTCGCGTTCACGATGACCGATCTAGCCGTTCACGATGGTCCGATCTTCCCGTTCACGATGGCCGATCTAGCCGTTCACGATGGTCCGATCTTCGCGTTCACGATGGTCCGAAATTCGCACTCGAGCACGGTCCGCTGGATCAAAGCGTCACTTCCGGACAGAAAACGCCGCCTGGCTGTAACTTGTGCCATGAATTATTTGTGCGCTGAGCTTGGCTGCTCACGCGTGATGACGCGTGATGACGCGTGGCCAAAATGCCGCACTGATTTATGGATACGTCAGTCTAGCGTCAGGATCTCCTACCGCTGGTCGCCTATCTCGCAAACGCCGGCGCCAAGTACGGCTTGAGCCCACATGCCGACGCAAGCGACCGAACCTCGAATACGTCACAATCGCTCCTAGAGGCTGTTGGGAGCCATCAGGTCGAGGAGGACGCCCCCGGGCGCGCGCGCCACGGCCGCACCAGCCGGATTCGCCGTGGCCAGCGCCACATCGTGTCCGCCGACGTTCTGAGCTGCTCAAGGGCGGGCGAAGCCCGTCCGCTTCATCTGATCGTTAGCCCGCTTTCTCGGCGAAGACGCTGACCAGTGGGGACGCTTCTGCGTCTCTGCGCAGTCTCGAAGATACATGTTCATCAGCGTCTGGTACGGCAGCGACATCTCGCGGGACAGCCCGTGGAAGTACGCGATCGTGTCCTCGTCCAGCCGAATGGTTAGCTGGCGCTTCAGGCGTCTGGCGTATGGATTTCGGATGGAGTTCGAAAAGTCGTAGTTCTTCTTCATCTCATTCTCCGGTCTTCATACTGTCGCCGCTCGAATGCATTCGCTTTTCGCGCTGAGATGACGCGAATGACCTCGGCCTCCTCCCGATAGCAATTACAGACGACCAAGGTGCGCAACTGGACGCTGAGCCCGAGCAGGACGAACCTTTCCTCCTCTTCCGAATGGTCTTCGTCCGGACGCAGGAGCGCCTCCTCGTCGAAGAACACTGTCCGGGCCTCGTCGAACGACACGCCGTGCTTTCGACGCTTGCCCACCGCTTTCCGTTCGTCCCATTCGGACCCAAGTCGCTTCAAACATGTACAACCATACCTACTTTGTAGGTACATGACAAGCCCGACAAACTCGAATCCCTCATGACTGCAAATGTGGTGCTCCTGGGTTGCCTGCTAGCCCCACCTACGAGCCCAGCTGTGAACCATAGCCTTCCAGACCACCTCGCGCGCAAATGCAGCACGCAGGAAACTGCAAGGGATTGGCTACTTACCGCACCTATAGCCCTCGCCAGGCTGCGTTCGGGTGGCGCTCTAGCTTACGCCGCCAAACTGCCACGTCGCGTCGCCGGGGCCGGCCACGCCTGTGCCCAGCACACCCTGCCCGACAAGTCCCAACCTACCCGCAGGAGATGATTGCGCGGCGGAATAATGTGAGAACCGACACGCAGTTGCGAACATGAAGTGAAGAATGTCCTCGCTCACAGCAGCGCTGCGCTCAATCAACGTGTGATCGGCCGCCGTGCCTGGTGGTAGATGCGGACAATTCGGAGCGCATCTTCGTCGCGCTGGTAATAGATTCGGTACGGAGGGACGGGCCAGCTCCTGACGATAGCGCCACGACGTAGTCGATGCTCCGGTCCCTCGAAGTCACCCTCCGCCAGCCGGAAAACGATGTCGCTGACGTTGGTGTACATGCGCACTGCCGCAGCAGGGGCTCGAGCGCCCAGGAACTCCAAGGCAGCCGAGAGATCCTGCTCGGCTTCGGGAGCGAAGATGACCTTCAACGCCGCAGGTTCTCTTCGATTCGATGAAACACCGCGCTACCGTCGACACCACGGCCCTGACGCAGGGATTCGAGGCCTACCTCCAGCCCCGCTTCCTCATCACTCGACAGTTCGGGCGAGACGTCGACGGCGTCGAGCACGTAACGCCCCTCGGGAAGCACACGCAACTCCTGCGGAACATCCTTGCCGTTCCAATTCAGGACGACTGACATGAAACGAATGATAGCGCATGCCCTCTGCCCAGCACGAGGTAATCGCCGCCAGCATGAGGTAGTAAGAGGTAATCCCGGAGTGCTTCTTAGGTCCTTGCGAGTCCTTTCAGGTCCTTTCGCGCACTCTAAGTCCGCTAACTCATTGAAATCACACGCCCACCGTTCACCTTGCCAAGGTGAACGTCGAGGGTTCAGGTCCCTTCGCCCGCTCCAAAGCTAACCTCCCGAAATCACGCGATTTTCTTCGCTCGTCCGCTACCGCGATTTCGCTTTCGATCACCGCCTTGATCACCACTCTTACTCCGATTCTTGCCCTGGTGGTCCCTGGTGAAGCGAGAATCGAGTTATGACCTCCAAGCCCATCCAAGCCGGCCCTACCTCTTCGCTTGCCACGGTGCTGTGAGGCATGACACATCGATTCTTCTCCTCGGGACGCGACGACGCCGCACTTGGTCATCTGGGTACATAGAGCCATCCTATTGTTTGGGTTGGGCACCGCGGCCCCGACCAGAGATGCGAGCAGAGGACCCACCCCGAATTGCCCCAAAAACACCGAGTTAGTGGTGCTGGCCCCACCCCAAGTTGTGCTCAGGGCACTGGTGATGGAACACACCTTGGTCCCGTTGGTCCTTCTCGGGCCACCTCCACCACCCCCTACTACGCACGACCCAGAATGACGGTCCCGGTACCTCTTTGGCGACGAGTAGCTCATTAAGGTGGGCCGGAAAGGCCACCCATGGCCGCGTTCGGCGCCTGCGGTTCGCCAGGTGGTCGTCCGCCGACGTTCTAAGCTGCTCAAGGGCGGGCGGAACCCCGTCCCGCTTCATCTGATTGTTAGCCCGCTTTCTCACTGTCACCGCCGGCGCACGCGCATTTGCGCGCCTAAACTGCCATGATCGGGAGTAGAGTTCCGAGCCTACGTGGTTTGCCGTCGGGCGTTCGATGGGGAGCGTGTCTTCGTCGTCAGAACGCCACCTTAAGGACCCACTGGATCTCAATAACATTGCCCATTTCCACGACCTCGTAGTAATCGATCCCCTCGGCGATAGGGTCGGCCGACCTGTCCGATTTCACGTAGTAGCTCGCGGTCAGCTGCACCCCGATACCCTTGCTCGTCCGCAGGCCATGCTCCTTCTTGAAGACAGTGACGTGATCGATCCATTTGCCCGCGAACGCACGCTCGATTCTCTCGTTCTTCTCCAGCCAGGGAATCGCCGCCCGGGCCTTTTCGCAGGACAGCGTCAGTCGGCGCTCAGATTGGAAGGCCGTTCCTTCTGTGGACAAGTCACCAGTACAGGCATCCTCTCTTGCGAGGCTCTCAACCGCGGTCCAGTAAAGGGCCTCATGTTGTGCCGACCATGCTGCAAGCACTTTCTCGGGAGCACGACATCTGTCCATGCCGAGGCACTTCACAAAACGAACGTCGCGATGCTGATATGCGGTCGCGCACCCACAAAGGCACGATGCCACGATCACCACGAGAAAGCCGGCCACGGTGGTCCCCGGGCGAAACATCAAAACTGCTTCAGGAATTCTGCGGTGAAATGCAAAGCAGATTGCTCGGTGTAACGGGCCGCATTACGCCGCCGGTCCGGTGGTCCCTGTCGTAGCCGAGTGTAGAAATCGCGTGACCGAACTCATGGACGGCTATGTTGCCTATCAGCGTCTCATCCCCACCCAGCGGCGAAGCCGCAGCGACTGGCACAACTGCCACTTTCGCGACGGTGATCCCTCCCCCGAGAACGGAGAACCTCCTCTGTGTTTCCGCTTTCACCGCGGCACCATTGATACTCTTCTGGAAGTGCTCGACGGTTGCCTCAAAAAGCTGCATGGCCGTCACCTCGCCCCCTTTGCCGAGCACCGCGACGACGGCATCGTGCTCACGAAGCGACCGAACGTCAGAAACGGTTGCTTCTCGCGGAACCACCCTGATCCTGAAGAAGTCCTTTATGCGACGGGCCAGTGGGCGGTCGAGCTCCTGCCGGATGCGGTCGGCAATCATCTCCCCTCGCTCTGGCTTCTGGTCGAAGACACCGACATAGCCCCAACCCACGAGGGGCGGCTGTTCGTCTTTCGCGAACAGGCGTTCAATTCCATACGGGTGGTTGGGGCGGTGCCCATACCCATACGGATCGTGGGGATGGTGATGCCCGTAGAGATCGTTGGGATCATCGAACTCGTCACGCCGGGGCTGTCCTCCGATTGGCCCCGGAATGACGTATACAGCCCCTGGAGGTCTCCACTTAATCATGCGCTAGGGCTCCTTCCCCCTCTGGTTGGGAGGCTAGACGCAATCCGAGCACCGCACAAGCGCGCAATTGACGCGAATGTACCGCCGACTCCGTACCAGGTCGAACCAGTTCCGAGTTTCGGCCCCTGTGCCTCGCCAACTACTCATCCGTGTCCCTGATGTTCCCTTGGCGACGCTACGCGGCTACCGAGCTGGACAGATGACGCATTGATTAGAGGTATGTGGGTCTCATCGCCTCATCGAGGAGCCACATCGCGCATCACGCCGAAGCCCATCCAGGCGAGACCTGGTAGCCAGAGGACCAGCAGGACGATCCGCTGCCTCGTCAGCAATGAATCACGGGTGGTATGCGCCGAACTCGGAAATGGCGGGAACGCCACGGGCTGAATCTACGACTAGCGCAATTGCGTCAGCGGTCGTTGTGCTGAGCTGCCAGAGTTGGCGCTGTCCGATGACGGTACCCCTGACCTCGTTGCCGGAGCTGTCCTTGGGAGTGCTCCAGGCCCCATTTTGTTTGATTTCAACATGGTATCCTGTGGAGCGTTCGCCTAGCTCGATCGGCTCGCGTATGCTGATGACGCTGAATGTGATTGACGATGGCGGATCCACTTCCAGCCGCCCGGTGGTCTTGCCGCCCGCCGCCGCCCAGTAGGTGCAGATGTCTTCGTCAACCGCCTTGCTCCCATCGAAGCCGGCAGTCTCCCATGTCGAGTCGGCAACGGCCGGTTGACCCTTGAGGGTATTGTTGGCGTAGAGTGAGGCATACCAGGTTCCGAACTCCTGAAGCAGCGTGGCATCCTTCGGATCGAATGCCCCTGTGGTGGAGGGCGGCACGCCGAAGAGGAGGGTGGAGTTCATACCGACCGACGTGAAGTAGATTGACTGCATCTCTCTCAGTGTCATCGGCGTTGCCTCGGGGGTCCAGAACCACTCAGTCAGACGATCCGAGACGGGGGCTTCGTAGGGACACCACAAGTCCTCGCCTACGATGGTACCGTCCGACGTTGCGGCGCAGTTCGAGAGATTCAGGCTCGAAGTGGTCCGGCTCGCTTGCCCTACTTGGTTGCCGATCCACTGTAGGTCTGGGAAATTGGGCGGATTTGCCGCGGCAGCCATTTGCGACACCTCGGGTCCGGCCCATATAAGAACATGGGGCTGAAGCTTCCTGGCCAGGGTGAAGAAGCCAGACCAATCGACGGTGGCCTCTGTTGCATTTGCCCCGTCGAGCTCGACCTGATATACTGGGCCATAATCGGTCAGAAGCTCGATCAGCTGGTTCTCCATGTAGGTCTGGTAGCCGTTGCTGGAGCTCGGATAGTGCTGGTCCCACGGAGAGAGATAGATGCCGACTCGCATATCGGCGTAGCGCATAGCGTCGGTCCACATCTTCACCAGGTCGCCGCCGCTGCGGCCCTCGGCCCAGCCCGATTCGGCAACCGAGAACTGGTTGCAGTCGTTGGTCAGCTTAGACGGCCACAGGCAGAATCCGACGTACTGCTTGACGGTCAACATAGCCTGACGAAAACCGGCCGTCTTGAGCTCGCTGACCCACGCGTTGACCGTGTCCTGGGTGAGGTTAGTCGGCGCGAAAGCCGTGGCCTCTTCTTCCACGGGAGCGCCCGGCTCCGATCCATTGAAGGTGGCCAGAGAGAAGGTGAGCATGGCGGTCAGCTCGGTGTGCTGATAGGACGCCTGCTCGGGACTGGGAAGGGGTGCCACGCCCGGTGGCGCCCCGGTATTGGTTTCGAACAGGCTGGGGCAAATGGTAGCGAAGGCACCGTCTGGTTGGATCCCAGTCGATGCCGCCGATCCATCCACACCCGCCGCGCCCGCATCTACCGATGTTGCATCGCCGCCTACGTCGGTTGAGGCTGAGCCGCCTTCCGTGTTCACGTCCATGGTGGTCCCGGGACTGTCGGCGTTGCCATCCGCGCTCGATTCGCCCGCAGAGGCGGCGGAGCCGCCGCCGCCTGCGTTGTTCCCCCCGAGGGTGCGCCCGCTTCGCCGGAGCTCGATCCCCCCGAGGACACGCTGCCCTCCTCTTTCACACCACCCGCCGGCATGTCAGCTCGCGTACCACCCGAGAGCACGCCACCAGAGAAGATGCTCACGCCTCCACCGCCCGCGCTAGCGATCCCGCCCGTGGAGGGAGCGCCGCCCGTTCCGCCCCGGTTAGAGGTGGCGGGCGCGCATTGCTCCAATACAATCAAGAAGAGGGAGACCAGAAGAGGCCGCAGAACATGAATGGATCTTCCATCTTGGCGGTGGGCTAACCTGCCACCGAGTTGACGAAGTTGCTGGCCATATGTGCCTGGTAGGGGCCACGCACAGCGTATGCGACAGGTGTTCGACTTTCTCACCTGGCCGACAACATCGTACCATAGTTGCCTGGCAGTTCGATGCGCCGGCTGAGCCATTTCGATGTTCCCTCGTGAGTAGTAGACCCCTTGGATTTCGGCTCAGACAACCTACCGTAGCGCGAAGAGCCCCGGAGAGCGGCGACGGCAGGCGAGGCGCGCAGCACGCTCAGAACATAGTCCCGCAGGGACCGATATGACTGTACCGACATGACCGTTGCTGCCACCGATGGAACAGGAGCGCCCGGTCTCGCGCTCAGCTCAGGCGCCGACGGCGTATTCGTGGTGGAGCCCACCGAGCACGGGCTTGCTCCGCACGCGATTCACGCAGGTCAGGCTTTCCCGGCAATCCGGGCGAGGGCACCGAGGAAGGCTCGCAGATCGGTCGGCCCTTCGACTGCGGCCGCAAACACGCGGCCCATGTCGAGCGCCTCGTAGGCATGCGCAACAACGTTGCGAAAACCTGCTGCGCGAGTCAGGCGCTCCGCGAGTGCGCCTTCAATCACTTGTGCGTCGGCGAGTTTCCCAAAAGCGTCACCGTAGTTCGCAGGCGCTCCCAGCCCCATTTGCACGCAACTTGAAACCGCAAGATCGATGACCACCTGGACCGCTTGCCACAGGTGCAGGATTACAGCATCCGAGGTGTCGGTCATAGGCTGGAGCCCGTTTGGCCCTTGGGGAAGGCGTTCTGCCACTCGGCGTAGGTGCCGCTCGACTGTGGTGATCTTCTCGGCCAGCACTGCGGCTCGCGGGCTCACGCGGATCTCGCTTCCTCCAGGATGTGCGCGTACGCGTGACTCAGCACCGGCTCAACATCGCACCAGAACAGCGCGACCTCATCCTGGAAGCGCACGAATAGTCCCGGCTCGCTCTCGAAGATGAGCCTGCCCTCGGTGCCAACCTGCATTCGAAGTAGCGCACTGCCCCTTGCGAGGTTCACCAGATCAATCCCGTCCGTGGCCAGGAGTTGAGCCATCCGAGTGCGCAGGAGCTCGATGTTGCCGCGTTCGCCGGACAAGTAGCCGAAGTCCCAGTCCGAATGCGGATGCACGCGGCCGCTCACACGCGAACCGAAGAGAACCAGCATCTTTATGCCGGTCCCTCGCGCTGCCTCGCTGATCGCTTCGTGTGGAAACACGTCGTGATTCTAACTCTCCTTCGCCCGCTCGTCATCAGCGGAGCAGATCTACCCTGGGCGACGGCCGAGGAGAAAACCTGCCTCTAGCCGATAACCGTCTGTGTGCCTGAAGAAGAGCGCTCCCTCCAACGGCCACCTGCAGGACGGCCGTTTGATGAAGCTACGCGGCATCGGAATGAGGTAATCGCCGCCAGCATGAGGCAGGAATGAGGCAATCTTGGAGTGCTTTTCGCGTCATTTCGAGTCCTTGCGGGTCCTTTCGCCGCCCTGTGCGGAGTGTCACCGATCGATGCTTCCTCTGGCCGACAACACCGGCACAAGCTGAGCCGCCACTTGCCGCCCGCGTGGTCGGAGGGCGCACGCTTGACGGTCAGTCCTTCGCGCGAGCACACGGCCTGCACGGCCTGCTCCACCTTGGGGCGCTCGGCGAGCAGCGTGTCCCGGTCGGCCGCTCCGATGTAGTTCAGATCGATGTCTACCGAGAGACGTGGCACATCGAAGTGAAAGAGGTTGAGCGCCGTGCCGCCCTTGAGCGCCATGCGCGTCTTCAGAAACGGGTGGCTGTGGAGGGCGTCGAGGAGCCCCATCAGTCGGAAGACCTTCTCGAGTGGCTCAGCGCCAAAGCCGGTCGCCACAACTTCTCGTGCGATCGCCTGCGACGTCAGGTTCATGTGACCTCTGCCCAGCTGCGATTGAGGATGCGCGTGGGGACCACCAGATTCCAGCGGGAGAGCAGCTTGCCCGACTCGCGCTTGCCGCGCTCAAGGTACATGGGCTGTCGAGGTGTGCGCGCGCGCAAGCGATCCAGGTGATGGTCTTCGACCATCAACTCCTCGCGATGCTGCTCGAGGTAGAAGCCCACCCGCGCCACCGTCACCGCCGAGCTCAGCTTGAACGCATAGTCGATGAGCGCGTCGAGGTCGAAGAACTCAACGGACTCGAGCGAACGCCAGAATCTCCTCCCAGCCGCCGCCGTGACGGGGCGCATCGAGGACATCGACCAAGGTTCGCTCAAGGGTGGTCGCGCGCACCGTGCCACCGGCGCGCGGTTTCTCGACCACGCCGCCGCCCCAGGCTGGCAGGGGACGAAGTGGTGGCGGTACCGCAACAGGAACGAACTCGCCCCCGCGGAAGGCGAACGGCTTCGCTCTCGTCGCGGTCAGAAACGGAACCTCGCGGGTGAGGGAGTGCGCCTTGCCGTGAAACTGGAGCGCGCCGTGGTGTGCGACCACGGCATCTGGGGCGGCGTTGCTTGCCAGGAGGTAAGGGTCGACCACCGCGTCGTCCGGGGTCTGACCGCGAGGCACTACCGCGTACAGTCCTCGGCGCACACGCAGGAGGTTTCCCGCGCGGACATGCTGCTTCACTGCCGCCAAGCTGGACTCCGGCTTGAGTGTCTGCCCCGCCTGGTGCGCGGCAGCGAACTCCTCGAGGCGGAAGACTGGATGCGAGGCGAAGTAGTCGAGCGGCTTCATGGCTGTTGCCGTTTCATCCCCCAACGGCACTATAATATAGCTGTTACGGAGCGTGTTGGCAACTGCATCTCCATCATAGTTGCCGATGACACCCATAACAGCAGCAAACGCATGTCGTTGTGGCGCGAAACGGCAAGTGCGGCCTCTGACGACAAGGTAGCTTCATCGGTCAAGCGGGCCTGCTTGGCGAAGCCGTCGAGTCTGCCGGTCTCGGCAGCTCATCGGAGCGCACACGGCCAGCTAAGACGGCAGCCAGTCTCAGCGTTGCGTGGTCGAGGGAGAAACGAATCACGGCGACAGGCCACCCAGGCTACGGGATCTGGTGCAGCTCCGCCAGGACATGGCCTCGTATGATTTCAGCGACGTGCTCGGCACTGTTCAACGCAAAGTCACCCATCGACTGCGCTACCAAATGAATCGAGGTCGATGGAAGTCTCCCCAGCATCCATCGGTAAAGACCGTCAAGTGACTCAATGGACGAATCCGTCGGGAAATCGCCGAATCCCGGCCAAGCCAGCAGCTGCGTCGGTCCGAGATCACCCAACCGATCCGCCACGGGCTGCCAGAAGCTGGCTCGGCCACCCGCTCCGGGGAAGAATACCAAAGGGTGCATGCTCGGTAGTCTAACCTCCCATCTTCACCAGATCGCGGCGTGTGCGCACGGAGGGTTCACACATCGATCTTGAAGCCAAGATCTAGATCCGAGGCCTGCTTGCCACCGCGAATGCCCCAGTTGTCGAGGGGGAGGTCGTTTACCGTAATGAGCAGATCGTTCCCGTCGATACCCGGTGACGCCGCCAGATTGCGTGCGATGGCCGCGAACAAGGCACGCTTAGCTTCCCGGCTGCGCCCGGAAAACGCGGTGATGGAGACGATGGTGGGGGCGGCACCGCGCCCCTCGAAATCCTCGTGGGCATGCTCACGTAGGATCTGTTGTCGGTCGTGGTCCGGAATCTTGAACGCCTCGACCAGCGCCCCGTGCAGGCCATCGAGAATGGCGCGCTTGTATTCGGGCGAATGCCCCTTGCGGATGTCGATGTAAACGAGCGGCATGGTGCGAGTATGCAGCGAAGGCCACTTGGGTACCAAGGTCGACGTTTGGTATACCATTCACCGGGATACGTGATGGAACCTAACCGACAGAACTGGGACGCGGAGGACTACGCCCGGAATTCCTCCGCCCAGCTCGAATGGGCCACCGAGCTGATGACCAAGCTTGCCCTGAAGGGCAACGAATCGCTCCTGGACATAGGCTGCGGGGACGGAAAAATCGCGGCGGAGCTGGCCCGGCACCTCCCACGAGGATTGGTAGTCGGGATCGACGCCTCACCGGCCATGATTGCCACTTCCCAGGCGAGATTTCCTCAAGAGCAGCATCCCAACCTCTCCTTCCGGGAGATGGACGCTGCGCATTTGGAACTACCCAAGGATTTCGACATCGCGTTCTCGACGTCAGTGCTACATTGGGTTCGGGACCATCGGCCCATGCTCCAAGGAGTGCGGCGCTGTCTTCGGACGGGCGGAAGAATCCTGTTCCAGATGGGAGGAAGAGGAAACGCCGAGGAGATGTTCTCCGTCGCGCAAGATGTGATTCGTTCTCCGTCCTGGCGCGACGCCTTTGTGGGATTCGAGCCCCCCTGGCACTTCTACGGCGTCGAGGACTACCAGACCTGGCTTCCCCAGTGTGGTTTCAGGCCGGTGAGGATAGAGCTTGTTACCAAGGACATGCGACACGATGGTCCAGACCAGCTGAAGGGATGGATGCGGACGACATGGTTCCCCTATACTGACCGATTGCCCATCGAGCGCAGGCAGACGTTTCGGTGTAGCTCTCATTCTGACGTGAGAATCCGTGGTTTTCACCGGCGCGCCGAGCGAATGGAGACGACGTCATTGAGGACGGTAATGGCGACTTGGTAGGTAGCAGCGAGCAAAGCCCAGGCTTGGTCGAATCGTTCGCTTTGTGCCCAGCCCCGTAGATTCAAGATGGCTTGGCCACCTTCCTTGCCCCAGCGCATTCCGCTTTGTTTCATTCTCTGCGTCACCAAGGTCTTGCATGCGGCCTCCATGACCCCGGTTCCGATGGGCAGGCCTTGTGCCTTCATTTCCGCGTAGCGCATGCGCTTCTGGTACTTCCTGAAGTACGCCAATTCGGTTGGAATGTGCCTGCTGTGCGGGTGCTTTTCCCGAAGGTAGATCAATGACCGGATCACCTTCTTCACCCCGCCTTCCTCTTCCAGAAGCACATGGCGAAGGTCGTTGAATCGCCGTTGCGTTTCGACCGTGCCATCGCCATAGGCAGAGGCCAAGGCCGTGCTCAGGTGTTCCGCGGCATGGAAGAAATCCACCACCTCCGCTCCCTTCGGCAAGTCCTTGTGCAAGTATGTCCAATTGTCGTTTGCCCCGTCGGCGGCCTTGACCAGCTGCAGGTCGGGTCGTAGCGACAACGCCATGTCCAATTCCGCCTTCAGGGCTTCCTTCAGCGATGCCTTGTGTGGTTCGGGCATTTTCGCCATGCGCACCGCGGCGAGGAGTTTTCCATTCCGGTCGCAGAAACCAAGCGTCGCGCATCCGACCTCGCGATAGCCAGCGGGACCTTTTGCGATGTGTCCACGCGCGGCGGTATCCGCGCGCTTTTCCGCCGCGCCTCCATCCTTCATGGGCGCCAAAACTCCGTCGAGACTCGCCATCACCGTCACCGCCTCCTCGGGGATGGTCATACTCTCCCGCAGGACCGTCTCGAACTGTCTCCGATCATCGTTCCACCGGCCGGCCAGTTGCTTGGGTAGCCGATCCAAGCTGCTCTTCGAGGGCGCCATGTTTCCCATCCTCTTGAAAAGCTCCTCGCCAGTTTGTGGGGTCATTTGCGATACCACCCAGGTCGCCTGTCGCGCCGCCATCGGCGTCCAGAAGCCCTCGACCATCCCTACCTTCAGATCCAAAGGTACGATGGCGGGTTCGTGGTCGTTGCTTCTATCCTTGAATAGCGCCCGCTCGACGACGACTGGTCCGGCGCTAGTCATATAGGTTTGGGCCGCCCGCAAGACCCGCCGGTATCCAATCCCCTCGACCACGATGGCATCTGCGTCCACGTCCGCGCGCTCCAATTCCTCGGCCAACAAATCGCGCTCGACCTCCTGTAGCTGCTCGTGCAAACGCTTCTCGAACTTCTCGAAAGTCTCTTCGGGCCCCTTCTTTCGCATCCCCGCATCTTCCAAGAATCGCTCGCAGTTTGGCGACCGACATCGGGGCCTTCTGTTCTTGCTTGGGGGATTCGTTCCTGGCGACAATGTTCAGCTGCATGGCGCGGCTAAAACCGCTTTTGAACCGGCCCGGGATTTCCGGAGGCTTGTTTACGTGAGTCCGGCCACCGCGACCGGGTGCTCGTGACGATAGTACATCTGCTCGAACTCGAACGGGGGCAAATAGCCGAGGGGCTCAAGGAGGCGGCGCCGGTTGAACCAGTCCACCCACTGCAGCGTGGCGTACTCGACAGGGTCGAAGCTGCGCCAGGGACCTCGGCACTCGATCACCTCGGTCTTGAAGAGGCCGATGATGGTCTCGGCCAGGGCGTTGTCGTAGGCGTCGCCGATGGTTCCTACCGATCGCTCGATGCCAGCCTCGGCGAGGCGCTCGGTGTAGCGAATAGATACATACTGCGAGCCATGGTCGCTGTGGTGAACCAGGTCACCCGTGAGCGGCCTGGCGTGCAGCGCCTGCTCCAGGGCGTCGAGCACGAGGTCGGTGCGCATGGAGCGCGCCACCCGCCAACCGACGATGGCCCGGGAGAACACGTCGATGATGAAGGCGACGTAGACGAAGCCCAACCAGGTGGCGACGTACGTGAAGTCCGCGACCCAGAGCTGATTCGGCTTGGTCGCCACGAACTCGCGCTTAACGAGATCCTGTGGGCGCAACGCCGACTCGTCTGCGACGGTGGTGACCTTGTAGGCCCGTCCCCGGACCGCGCCGCGCAGGCCCATCCTGCGCATCAGACGCTCCACCGTGCAGCGGGCCACCTTCACACCCTCCCGCTTCAGCTGCCGCCAGACCTTCTCGGCTCCGTATACGCCAAAGTTCTCCTCGTGCACCAGCCGGATCTTCGACCGCAACTCCTCGTCACGTTTCGCCCGTGCTGAGCGCAGCTCCGGATCCCGTGCCCAGGCTTTGCGAGCATAGTACGTCGCTGGGGCGATCGGCAGAACAGCGCAAATCGGCTCGACCCCATACAACGCTCGGTGCTCGTCGATGAACGACACCATCACTTCGCTCGGCGGTCGAGCTCCGCCTGTGCGAAATACGCGGACGCTTTCCGTAGGATCTCGTTCGCCCGCTTAAGCTCTCGCACCTCCCGCTCCAGATCTTTGAGCCGCTCCCGCTCGCTGGTGGTCAGTCCCGGGCGCTTCCCCGTGTCACGCTCCATGCGCCGAGTCCACAGCCTCAGCGTCTCCGCCTTGCAACCCATCTTGGCTGCGATCGCAACGATCGCGGCCCACTGCGAAGGATACGACGCTTGCTGCTCCAAGACGAGCCGGACCGCTCGTTCTTGCACTTCCACTGGATACTTGGATTTTCTTCCCATGGGCACATCCTCTCAAGAGTTTGTGCCTCCGGGAAATTCGGGCCGGTT